>NZ_JBHURZ010000002.1:0-296544 GCF_042673825.1 Streptomyces sp. NPDC057002 | reverse complement strand
CGCGGCCCCCCACCCCGAGCACGTCCTCGCCGACCCCGCCGCCGCCCGCTGCGCGCCTTGGATTTCCCCCCCCCCCCTCGCCGCCGGCGGGGCGGGCCCCCGCGCCCCCCGACGGCCGTCACAGAAGGACAACCATGAGCACCCCCGAAACCCCTGTCGTACGGACCGAACGGATCGGCTCCGCCCTGCTGATCACCCTGGACCGCCCCGAGGCCCGCAACGCCGTGAACGCGGCGGTGGCCGACGAACTGGCGGGAGCGCTGGACGAGTTGGAGGCCGACCCGGCGCTGCGGGCCGGTGTCCTGACCGGTGAGGGCGCGACCTTCAGCGCCGGCATGGACCTCAAGGCGGCACTGCGCGGCGAGTCTCCCGAGGTCGAGGGCCGTGGATTCGGCGGACTGACCGAGTCCCAGCCGGCCAAGCCGCTGATCGCCGCCGTGGAGGGCTTCGCCATGGGCGGCGGCTTCGAACTGGCCCTGGCCTGCGACCTGATCGTCGCGGCCGAGGACGCCCGGTTCGGTCTGCCCGAGGTCAAGCGCGGGCTGATCGCGGCGGGCGGCGGTGCGATCCGGCTGCCCAAGCGGATCCCGCACCACCTGGCCATGGAACTGCTGCTGACCGGCGAGCCCGTGGACGGCCGCCGCGCCGGCGAACTGGGCCTGGCCAACCGGGTCACCGCCACCGGCCAGGCCGTCGCCGAGGCGCTCCGGCTGGCCGAGCGGCTCGCGGAGAACGCCCCGCTCGCGCTCGCCGCCGTGAAGCGCGTCGTCCGGGCGGCCGACGGGGCGCCCGACGCCGAGGCCTTCGCCTTCCAGCGCGGGCAGATGAAGACCCTGATGGCCTCGGCCGACGTCCGCGAGGGCATGACGGCCTTCGCCGAGCGCCGCCCCGCGCAGTGGACGGGACGGTGAGGCGCCATGCAGGCCGAGGACGTACGACGGCACGTCACCACCCCCCTCACCAGCCCGGCGTTCGCGCCGACGGTCCCGCGGTTCACCGACCGGGAGTACCTCAACGTCGTCTACCGCACCGACCCCGAGGCGCTGCGGGCGGTCGTCCCGGAGCCGCTGCGGATCGATGAGCCGCTGGTCCGGTTCGAGGTCATGAAGATGGGCGACGTCAGCGGCTACGGCCCCTACACGGAGGCCGGGCAGGCGATCCCCGTCGGCTTCGAGGGCGAGCGGGGCGAGTACCTGCACGCGATGTACCTCGACAACTTCCCGGCGACCGCCTCCGGCCGCGAGGTCTCCGCCTACCCGAAGGCCATGGGCTCCCCGGCGCTCCGCGTCGACACCGGCGCGCTCGTCGGCACCCTCGACCACGGCGCCCTGCGGGTCGCCACCGCGACCATGGGCTACAAGCACCACGAACTGGACCGGGCCGAGGCGGCGGCACAGATCACCGTGCCGACCTTCATGCTCAAGACCGTTCCCGGCTACGACGGTCTGCCGCGCGTGCAGGAACTCGTCCGCACCCGCATCACCGACCTCACCGTCAAGGAGGCGTGGACAGGCCCCGCCCGGCTGCAGCTCTTCCAGCATGTGCTGGCCCCGCTGGCCGATCTGCCGGTGCTGGAGGTCGTCTCCGCCAGCCACATCCTCACCGACCTGACGCTCGCGGGCGTCGAGCCGGTCCACGACTACCTGAAGGGAGCCATGTCATGATCCGCGCCTTCCGTACGGCCGCGGTGATCGGGGCCGGGACCATCGGACTGTCCTGGGCGACGCTGTTCGCCGCGCACGGCCTGACCGTCAAGGTGACCGACCCGCGGCCGGACCTCGCCGAGGCCGTGGCCGAGGCCCTGGACCGGAACGCCCCGCAGCTGGCCGCCCGCGGCCTGGACGTGACGGACCTCGCCGACCGGGTGCACCTCGCGGCCGATGTCGCCGAGGCGGTCCGGGACGCGGACGTCGTCCAGGAGAACGGCCCCGAGCGGCTCGAGTTCAAGCGGGACCTGTTCGCCACGCTGGCCCGCGAGGCGCCCGACCACGCGCTGCTGCTCAGCTCCTCGTCGGCGATCCCGTCCAGCGCGTTCACGCGTGAGCTGCCGGACGAGGCCGCCGCCCGGGTCCTGATCGGCCACCCCTTCAACCCGCCGCACCTGGTGCCGCTCGTCGAGGTCGTGCCCGGGGAGCGCACCGGCGAGGACGCCGTGCAGGACGCGGTGGACTTCTACACCTCGGTCGGCCGCACCCCGGTCGTCGAACGCAAGGAGATCCCCGGCTTCGTCGGGAACCGGCTGCAGAACGCGCTCAGCCGCGAGGCGGTGTACCTCGTCGAGCAGGGCGTGGTGACCCCCGAGGACCTCGACAAGGTGATGACGAACTCGCTGGGCCTGCGCTGGGCCACCGTCGGGCCGTTCCTCGGCTCGCACCTGGGCGGCGGCCCCGGCGGCTACCGGCACATGGCCGAGCACATCGGAGCCTCGATGAAGCAGATGTGGGCGGGGCTCGGCACCCCGTCGCAGAACGAGGAAGAACAGGAACGGCTCATCGAAGCCGTGGAAAAGGCCTACGGCTCCTCCACGTACCCGGAACTCACCGAGACGCGCGACCGCAGGCAACTCGCTGTCCTGTCCGCCCTGGACAACGCCGACAAGGAGGAGAACTGAGATGACCACCCCCATGGAACCGCTCGAGGACCAGCTGACCGCCGACTTCTACGGCTACGAGGCCCTGCTGCCCGACGAGGAGCGCAAGATCCTCCTCAAGGCCCGCGCCCTCATGCGGGACGAGGTCAAGCCGCTGGTGAACGAGAACTGGGCCAAGGGCGAGTTCCCCACCGAGCTCATCTCCCTGTTCCGGGACAGCGGCCTCGCCGGACTGCCCTACGAGGGCTACGGCGAACACCGCCCCGCCGTCAGCAACCTCCTCAGCGGCATGCTCGCCCTGGAGATGACCCGCACCGACGCCTCCGTGTCCACCTTCTTCGGCGTCCACAACGGCCTGGCGATGTACTCGGTCCACTCGGGCGGCGACCAGGAGCAGCGCGATCGCTGGCTCCCGGAGATGGCCGCGATGGACAGGATCGGCGCGTTCGCCATGACCGAACCGCTCGGCGGCTCCGACGTCGCGGGCGGCATGCGCACCACGGCCCGGCGCGAGGGCGACACCTGGGTCCTGAACGGCGCCAAGAAGTGGATCGGCAACGCGACCTTCGCCGACTACGTCGTGGTGTGGGCCCGGGACGTCGACGACAACCACGTCAAGGGCTTCGTCGTCGAGAAGGGCACGCCCGGCTTCGAGCCGGTGAAGATCGAGGGCAAGATCGCCTTCCGGATCGTGGAGAACGCCGAGATCACCCTGACCGACGTCCGGGTGCCGGAGGCGAACCGCCTGCAGAACATCAACTCCTTCCGGGACGTCGCCGAGATCCTGCGCGCCACCCGCGGCGGGGTGGCCTGGCAGGCGCTGGGCGTGATGGTCGGCGCCTACGAACTGGCCCTGGACTACGCGCGGGAGCGGCGCCAGTTCGGCCGCCCGATCGGCGGTTTCCAGCTGGTGCAGAACCTGCTGGTCAAGAGCCTGGGCAACATCACGGCGTCCTGGGGCATGCTGGTGCAGCTCGCGCGACTGCAGGACGCGGGGATCTTCCGTGACGAACACTCCGCCCTGGCCAAGGCGTTCGTCACCTCCCGGATGCGGGAGGTCGTCGCCTGGAGCCGGGAGATCTTCGGCGGCAACGGAATCCTCTTGGAGCACGACATCGCCCGGTTCTTCGCCGACGCCGAGGCCATCTACTCCTTCGAGGGCACCCGCGAGATGAACACCCTGATCGTCGGCAAGTCGATCACCGGCCAGAGCGCCTTCGTGTGACACATGCGGCAAGAGTGAACCCCAGGTCCTTCGACCTGGGGTTTTCTCATGGCGCCACCTTGATGCCATCATGCCGCCATGGACCTCACGCCCTACGTCGACTCACTCCGCCGGGAACTCGCGGTGGCTGCCGAAGCCGGTGGGGAGGACGCCCGCGAACTGGCGGAGCGGCTGACCGCTCCGCTGGAGTCGGCGACCCGCCTGACACTGCTGAACGTGCTGTCCGCCGCCATGGACGAGATCACCCGCGAACTCGCCCCCGGCTCGGTCGACGTACGGCTGCGCGGCCTCGACCCCGCCTTCGTCGTGACACCGCCTCCCGCCGGCGCCGGTTTCGAGGAGCCGGACACGCGTCCCGAGCCGCCGAGGGCCCCGGCACCGGCCCCGGCGCCCGCCGACGCCGACGACGGCACCACCGCGCGGATCAATCTGCGCCTGCCCGGGCATCTCAAGGGGCGCGCCGAGGAGGCCGCCGCACGTGAGGGCCTGTCGGTCAACGCCTGGCTGGTGCGCGCGGTGAACGCGGCCGTGGAGAGCGGCGACATCCGGGCCCGCTCCACCGAGTCGACCCGCGGCGGCGGCAACCGCTACACCGGCTGGGTGCGCTGATGCCCGCCTTCGAGACCCCGGAACCCGTTGCCGTGACCCTCCGCATCGGCACGGGACTCGTGCGGTTCCTCGCCGACGACCGCGCCGACACCGTCGTTCAGGTGCTGCCCACGGATCCGGAGCGGGACGCCGATGTGCGGCTCGCCGAGCAGACCCGGGTGAGCTGCGCGGGCGGGCGGCTGCACATCGAGGCGCCCCGGCAGCGCACCCTGTTCGGGCGGCCGGCGTCCGTGGACATCGTCATCGAACTGCCCGCCGGTTCCCGGGTGGAGGCGGAAGCGGCCTGGGCCGACTTCCGTGCCGAGGGGCGGCTCGGCCGGACCAGGGTGAAGACCTCGACCGGCGACATCCGGCTGGCCGAGACGGGGCCGCTGCATCTGCACACCGCGCACGGGCGCATCACGGTGGACCACGCCCTGGGCGACGTCGAGGCCCAGACCAGTTCGGGCAACATCGGCATCCGCGCCGTCGAGGGCAATGTCGTACTGAAGAACTCGCACGGCACGACGGCCGTCGGCACCGTCACCGGAGAGGCCAGGATCAGCGGCGCCAACGGTGACATCACCGTCGAGCGGGCGGGCGCCGGGGTGCGCGCCACCACCGCGCACGGGATGCTCCGGGTCGATGAGGTCGCCCGGGGCCGCGTGGAGCTGGAGACCTCCTACGGGGACATCGAGGTCGGAGTGCGGGCCGGTACCGCGGCGTGGCTTGACGCGAGCTCGGGCCACGGCCGGGTGCGCAATCTGCTCACCGCCTCCGACAGCCCCGCGGAGAGCGACGACAGGGTGGAGGTGCGGGCCCGCACCCGCTACGGCAGCATCGAGATCCGGCGCGCCACGGTCTGAGAGCCCGCCCGGACACGGCGCCGCGGCCCGGAAGTCGCCCCCGGGCGCACCCCTGCTGTCCCCTCCGTGCACGGGCGGGCCCGAACCCCTCCGGGGCGGTCGAGACCTACCGGGGCATCCTGGACGCCCTCGCGGACCCCCGTCAGAGGCCGCCGACGCGCTGCGCTCCATACGGGGGCAGTTCGACGCCCGCGGCTGGCACAAGCAGGCGGGCAAGGTCCGTCTCCACCTGGGCCAAGCCCTCGCCCACCTCGGCGAGAGGGCAGTGAGGGGCGGGCCGGTGCCCGGAGGCTAGGGCTTGCGGCCCGTGGTGGAGGCGAAGCCCAGCCAGGTGTGGCGGTTGTTCCACCAGCACCAGCCGACCTTCGGGGCATCGCGGCGCTCTCGGCCGTCGCGGCCGGTGCCGTTGCTGATCCAGATCGCCGGGGTGCGGGCGTCGAACGTGCCGTTCGGCTTGCGCAGCCGGGAGCCGATGGTCATGAAGCACAGGTTGCGCTCCAGGGCGGCCGGTTGCTGGAGCACCCAGTGGATGCCCTCGGTGAGCAGCAGCGGGGTGCGGTCCTCCTCGGTGAGGGCGGGCAGGGCCTCTTCGGGGCTCCAGTTGCTCATGTGGTCGCCGCGGTCGAGGCCGGTGAGGACGTAGAGCGGGGCGTCGGGCAGTTCGACGGCGGTGGGGGTGAACTCGTCGACGTCGGGCATGTCGACGACTACGAAGCCCGGCTTGCCCTCGCGGCGGAGCAGCGGCGCGAGGGCGGAGGCGGGGGCCCGGTCCGGGTGCACGGCGAGCAGGGCGCCCTCGCCGCCCACCGAGGCCTCGGCGTCGGCGGCGTACGTACGGATCTCGGCGGCCGGCAGGCCCGCGATCTCGTGCACCCCCGTCTCGATCAGTCGCTCTGCCTGTGCGCTCAGGGGCGGGAGTACGGGCAGAACGGCGGTGGTGCCGGGCGTGGTCTCGGGCACGATGCTCCCTGGGTTGGCGGCGTGAACATCGATGCAACGCGGCGAAACGCCGGGACGTTCCCCGGGTCAGGCATGGGATCGGCCCGACAGGCCGTTCCGCTGCCACTCACGGGGCGTCACGCCGTAGGCCGCCCGGAAGGCACGGCTGAAATGGCTGGGGCTCACGAAGCCCCGGCGCCGGGCGACGGTCGCGGACCCCCTGCACCGCCCGGCGGAAGCGGCCGACGGGGCCCGTTCCCTGGTCACCGGTCTGGCCGCGAACCGCTCCTTCGAGACGGGACTCCCGGTGCGGACGCGTGACCTGTTACCATCTGACTGATCGTCAATTCACCGCACCGCGTCTGCCGGGCGTGACACCATCGGCGGCATGGATGGATTCTTGACGCCTAATCAGATCGAGGCCCGTAAGTCCCGTGCGTTCGCTGCCGCCGTCGAGGCGGGTCGTGATCTGGGGCTCACGGTGACCGACGCGACGATGATCTACGACGTGTTCTCCGTCGTGGTGCACCTCGCCCCGTCACCGGTGGTGGTGCGCGTGCCGACCGTCCTGCCGTCGTACTCCGACCCCGGCTTCCAGGCGGCGCGGCAGCGGATGGAGCTCGATGTCGTGGCGTGGCTCGCGGAGCAGGGCCATCCGGTGATTCCGCCGAGCCCGCTCGTGCCGCGGGAGCCGGTGCGGCGCGACGGTTTCTCGATGACGTTCTGGCAGTTCGTCCAGCTGGACAAGAGTGCCGAGCCGGATTACGCGCACAACTCCGCTCTGGTCGCCGATCTGCACGCCGCGCTGCGCGAGTACCCCGGTGAGCTGCCGTTCCTGTCCGCGGCCGAACCGCGGTTCGTCTCCGAGGGGCTCGCCGTGCTCGAAGGGCGGCCCGATCTGCTGGAGCCGGCCGACCTCGACCGCGCGCGCCGTGAGTGGGAGATCCTGGAGCCCGTCGTCAGCTCACGCGCGGCCTTCGAGGCGGCGTTCCCCGGCATCGAGTTCCAGCCGATCCACGGGGACTCCCCCGCCGCCAACATCGTCTCCGCCGCGGACGGCGAGCTGTACTCCGACTTCGAGCTGACCACGCTCGGCCCGGTCGAGTGGGACCTGGCGGCGCTCGGCCCCGAGTGCGAGGCCGCGTACAACACGGCCGCCGAACGCCGGGGCCTGCGGCGGCTCGACGAGGGCGTCCTGCGCGTCGTCAACGCCGTGGGCATGTCCCGCGCGGTGGCCTGCCTCGCCCTCGCCCCGCAACTGCCCCTGCTCGTGGAGGCGCTGAAGCCGGCGGTGGAGCAGTGGCGGACCATGCCGTTCGCGGGCGGTCTGGGCGCTGAGTGACCGGGGTTCCGCTCACTCCGGCAAGGGCCGGTCGTCGACCACGTGCTTCATGACGAGGGTGGACGTCAGCCGCTGGATGCCGGGGAGGCGGGCGAGCTGCTGGTCGTAGAGCTGCTGGAAGGCGGCGAGGTCGGTGGTGGCGACGCGCAGGAGGTAGTCGGGGTCGCCGAACAGGCGCTGGGCCTGGAGCACGTGCGGCACGGCGGACACCGCCTCCTCGAAGGCGGTGACGGTGTCGGCGTCCTCCCGGCGCATGGTGACGAAGACGAGGGCCTCGAAATCGAGGCCCACGGCGGCCGGATCGACGACCGCCCGGTAGCCGCGGATCGCCCCCTCGCGTTCGAGATCGCGCAGGCGGCGGTGGCAGGGAGAGACGCTCAGCTTCACTCGGGCGGCCAGCTCGGTGACCGTGAGACGGCCGTCCAACTGCAGCTCGGTAAGAATTTTCCGGTCCAGGGCATCCATGGAGAAGCTTCTGCCCCAGATCGCGCGATCAAGGGGTAAAGAAGGGAACACTTTCGGGCAGATCCGACCTAGCCTTTCTCATGCGACACCGCATGTGAGAGGGGCCCATCCATGGACACGACGACGCTGGCGGCATTCCTGGCAGTGGATCTGCTGCTGATATTCACCCCTGGCGCGGATTGGGCCTACGCGATCTCGGCGGGTCTTCGGGACCGGTCGGTCGTGCCGGCGGTCGCCGGGCTGGTGGCCGGATACGCCGGATACACCCTGCTCGCGGTCGCGGGGCTGGTGGTGATCGTGGCGAGTTCGGGGACCCTGCTGACCGCGCTGACCGTGGCGGGAGCCGGCTATCTGGTGTGGCTCGGCTGGGGCGTGCTGCGGCAGCCGGCCGCCCTCGCGGCCTCCGAGGCAGAGGTGGGTGCCGCCTCGGGGGCGGGCGCCTCCCGCTTGCGGATCATGCTCAAGGGAGCCGGGATCAGCGGCCTCAACCCGAAGGCGCTGCTCCTCTACTTCTCGCTGTTCCCGCAGTTCATCGACCCCGCGGGCGGCTGGCCGGTGGCTACGCAGACCGGCCTGTTCGGCACGCTGCACATGACCGCCTGCGCCGTCGTCTATCTAGGCGTGGGCGTCCTGGCCCGTACGGTCCTGAGCACCAGGCCCTCCGCGGCCCGGGCGGTCACCCGCGCCTCGGGTGCGCTGATGATCGCCATCGGCGGGTTCCTGCTGTTGGAACGCCTCGTCGGCTGACGCCCGGCGCACCCTGGTACGTACCCTCCCGATGTCCGCCGAAGGAGAGCACGTGGAAGAGCAGGCGCAGCAGGAACTGACGAGCCCGGAGACGGAGGCCCGTGTCCGGGAGAGCTTCGGGCAGCAGGGGCTGATGACACACCTGGGCGCCCGGATCACGCGGGTCACGCCCGGCCGCGTCGACATCGGGGCGTCCAGGACGGCCGGCGGGGGCTCGTCGCGAGCGGACAGCAGACCCTGATCCGTGTGAACCCGGCCTGAGACACGCCGACCGGGCCCGCGGGCGTCAGCGGAGGATCACCGTGCGTCTGCCCTGGACGAACACCCGGCCCTCGCAGTGCCAGCGGACCGCCCGGGCCAGGGCCGCCGACTCCGCGTCCCGGCCGATGGCGACGAGGTCCTCGGGGGTGTGGCTGTGGCCGACGTCCCTGACCTCCTGGGCGATGATCGGGCCCTCGTCGAGGTCGGCGGTGACGTAGTGGGCGGTCGCGCCGACGAGCTTGACGCCGCGTTCGTGCGCCTGGTGGTAGGGCTTGGCGCCCTTGAAGCTCGGCAGGAACGAGTGGTGGATGTTGATCGCCCGGCCGGCCAGCCGGGAGCACAGACCGTCCGAGAGGACCTGCATATAGCGCGCCAGCACGACCAGGTCGACGTCGAGCGAGTCGACGAGGCCGAGGAGCCGGGCCTCGGCCTCGGGTTTGGTCGCTGCGGTGACCGGGACGTGGAAGAACGGGATGCCGTGCCAGGTGACGAGGGCCTCGTGGTCGCGGTGGTTGGAGACCACCGCGACCACGTCGACGGGCAGGTCACCGCTGCGGGCGCGGAAGAGCAGGTCGTTGAGGCAGTGGCCGTAGCGGGACACCATGACCAGCACGCGCCGCCGGGTGCTGACGGGTTCGAGAAGCCACCGCATGGCGAAGGGGGCGGCCACGGCGGCGAAGTCGCGGCACAGGGACTCCGTCACGGTCTCGCCGCCGGCGGCGGCGAAGCGCACCCGCATGAAGAAGTGGCCGTCGCGGCGGTCGCCGAACTGCTGGTTGTCGATGATGTCGCTGCCGTGCTCCAGCAGGAACCGCGAGACGGCGTGGACGATGCCGGGGGCCTCGGGGCAGTCGAGGGTCAGGACATGCTCTGTCTGGGGTGACGCTGTCTGTGGTGAGGTGCTCATCAGGGCACCTCCGCGCCACGGAACTCGCTCATCGCGTCGATGAGCCAGCGCGCCAGGTGGTCGGCGAACGAGGAGCGCGGGAGCAGGTGATAGGCCGGCGCGTCGTCGATCTGCCGGAGCAGTACGGCGACCGGGCCCACCGTGGTCGACACCGCCCGGCCCGCACCGAAGGCCCGGGGGTGCAGATCCAGGGGGCAGCCCTTCTCCAGCACCTGCCGGGCGGACGGGCCGCGCAGCTCCAGCACGGTGCGGTTGGCGGAGACGTCCACGACCGAGCCCGGGTCTGCCCCGAGTGCCTCGCGCAACTCGGCGGTCACAGCGGTCCCGTCGGCCCGGGAGATGACGAGCCACTCGTCGGGTCCCAGCCAGACGGCCGTGTGCGGGCCCGACGCGGTGGTGTGCCCGCACTCGCGCGGGAGCCTCGTCCCCAGGGTCTTCTCGATCCGTTCGGCCGTCTCGGAAGCGGGGTCGACGCGCACGTTCACCATGGTGAGGAACGGCCGCTCCGTGAGGGTGACGCCCCGGGCGCCGGTGACGGCGGCGGCCCGCATCCGGTCCTCCAGATGTTCCAGGGGACTCCTGCGCAGGGCCACCGGGCCCGTGTCGATCGTCGGCTCAGCCATCTCGCTTGGTCCCTTCGGGGTCGTAGAGGACGCACTCGGCCACCTCGACGGGCACCAGGTCCTCGCCCACCGGAGCGAGCAGGGTCTCGCCGATCCTGGCCCGTCCGTCGGCGACGAGGGCGAGGGCGAAGGGGCGGCCGAGGGCCGGGCTGTGGTAGCTGGAGGTGACGTGGCCGAGCATCGGCACCGGCCCGGCCTCGGGGGTGATCGGCACGTCCGGCGCGACGAGTTGGGTGCCTTCGGGCAGCCGGGTCGTGCGGTCGCTCGGCAGCAGGCCGACCAGGTGCTTGCGGTCGGTGCGGGAGGTGTCCGGGCGGGCGAAGGACCGCTTTCCGATGAAGTCCTTCTGCTTCGAGACCACCCAGGACATGCCCGCGTCCTGCGGGGTGACGGTGCCGTCGGTGTCCTGGCCGACGATGATGTAGCCCTTCTCGGCCCGCAGGACGTGCATGGTCTCGGTGCCGTAGGGGGTGATGCCGTACGGCCGGCCGACCGCGTCCACCTCCTCCCACACCGCGAGGCCGTACCACGCAAAGACGTTGATCTCGTAGGCGAGTTCGCCGGAGAAGGAGATCCGGCAGATGCGGGCCGGGATGCCGGAGGCCAGGGTGGTCTCGCGGAAGGCCATGAACGGGAAGGCCTCGTTGGACAGGTCGACGTCGGGGGCGAGATGGGCGACGACCTCGCGCGACTGCGGCCCGACGACGGCGATCGTCGCCCACTGCTCGGTCACCGAGGTGCAGTGGACGTCGAGTCCGGGCCATTCGGTCTGGAGCCACTCCTCCAGCCAGTCCAGGACCCCGGCGGCGCCGCCGGTCGTGGTGGTCATGAAGTAGCGGTCGTCGTCGAGGCGGAGTGTCACACCGTCGTCGAAGATCATGCCGTCGGGCTTGCACATCACGCCGTAGCGGGCCATGCCGGGCTTCAGCTTCTTGAAGGCGTTGGTATAGACGCGGTTGAGGAACTCGCCCGCGTCCGCGCCCCGGATCTCGATCTTGCCGAGGGTGGAGGCGTCCATGAACGCCACCCCCTCGCGGGCCGCTCGGCACTCCCGGGCGACGGCCGTCTCCATGTCCTCATCGTGCTGCGGGTAGTACCGGGGGCGCTTCCACTGCCCGACGTCCTCGAACTCCGCGCCGTGCGCGACATGCCAGCCGTGGATCGAGGTGGTGCGCTCCGGGTCGAACAGCTCACCGCGCTCACGCCCGGCCAGCGCGGCGAAGGCGATCGGTGTGTAGGGCGCCCGGTAGGCCGTGGTGCCGATCTCGCCGGGCGCACCGCCGAGGATCTCGGCGATCACCCCGATCGCGTTGACGCCGGACGTCTTGCCCTGGTCGTTGGCCGTGCCGAGCGAGGTGTAGCGCTTGACGTGCTCGACGCCCCGCAACCCGGCGCCGGTCGAGCGCAGGACGTCGGCGACGGTGACATCGCGTTGCAGGTCGACGAAGTGGGTGTCCCAGGAGTCACCGGGGACCAGCCACAGGGCGCGCACCTCGGAGCGCTCCGGCTCGGACCGAGCCGGCGGCACCCGCACCGGGAACCCGGCCTCCGTCGCGGCCAGCGCACCCGCCCGCGCTCCCTCGGCCAGACAGCCGTCGAGGTCGTACGCCCCCCGCGCCGCCCCCACGACCTGTTGATCCCGTACGGCGCCCTCGGGAACGAACGCGACCAGTTCCTCGTCCCAGCGCAGCCGCCCCTGCCGCTGGCTGTGCAGATGCACCACCGGGCTCCACCCGCCCGACACGGCGAGCAAGTCGCAGTCGAACGACTCCGGTTCACCTCCGTCGAGGGCCCGGACAGTGACACCCGTGATCCGTCCCTCTCCCTCGGTCCCGGCCACCGCGCTGCCCGTCAGCACCCGTACCCCGGTCGCCGCGGCGGCCTCGGCGGCCCGGGGGGACAGCTCGGCGCGCGCGTCCACGACGGCCGCGACGGGGATGCCCGCGTCGTGCAGATCGACGACCGTGTCGTAAGCGCTGTCGTTGGTGGTGCTCACCACGGCCCGCGAACCCGGCGCCACGGCATACCGGTTGAGGTACGTCCGCACGGCCCCGGCGAGCATCACCCCGGGCCGGTCGTTGCCGGCGAAGACCAGCGGACGCTCGTGCGCGCCGGTCGCCAGGACCACCTGACGGGCCCGGATGTGCCACAGCCGTTGCCGGGAGACGCCTTCCAGCGTTCCGAGGTGGTCGGTGCGCCGCTGGAGAGCGAGCACGTAGTTGTCGTCGTAGGAGCCGAAGGCCGTGGTGCGGGGCAGCACGACGACCTCGGGGGCGGCGTCGAGGGCCGCCCGGACGTCGGCGACCCACTCGGTGTCAGAGAACAGTGAACCGCCGGGCTCGGGCTGGTCGTCGACGAGGATCACGCGGGCGCCGGAGCCGGCGGCAGCGGCGGCGGCCGCGAGTCCGGCCGGACCGGCGCCGACGATCAGGACGTCGGTGTGGACGAACTTCTTGTCGTAGACGGCGGGGTCGGGGGTCGGGTCGAGCCTGCCCATCCCGGAGAGGGTGGTGGCGGACAGGCCGTCGTACAGCTCCACCGTCGTCGCCGGGAGCATGCCCTCCGAGCACGGGCCGTCGAGCTGCACCAGGGCGTTGGGCTCCTCGGCACCCGCGGCGACGATGCCGCGCGGGCGGCCCCGGTACAGGGACGGGGCGACCTCGACGAGGCCGTTCGCCAGCATGGCCGAGGCGAGGGTGTCGCCGGGGTGGCCGGTCAGTTCCCGGCCGTCGACGGTGAACCGCAGCACGGTGCCGCGGTCGATACGGCCCCCCTGCGGGAGCCGGAAGCGCTGTTCGGTCATCGGTTCCCTCCGGGACGGGGCTCGTCGAGGCGGTACGAGGTCAGCACCTCGTGGGTGGCGGTGTCGCGCAGGACGTTGAACCAGCGGCGGCAGCCGATGCCGTGCATCCACCGTTCCGCGAAGGGGCCCTTGGGGTTGTCCCGGTAGAAGACGTACGCGGCCCACTGCTCGTCGGTGAGCTCGCCCGGGTTCTCGGGGTGGGGGACGTGGGCCTGGCCGCCGTAGTGGTACTCGGTCTCGTTGCGCGGACCGCACCAGGGGCAGGTGATGAGCAGCACGGTGGTGTCCTCCTCAGTGGGCCACGGCCGCTGCGCCGTGTTCGTCGATCAGGGCGCCCGTCGTGAAGCGTTCGAGGGCGAACGGGGCGTTCAGCGGATGCGGCTCGCCCGTGGCGAGGGTGTGCGCGAAGGTCCAGCCGGCGGCCGGGGTGGCCTTGAAACCGCCGGTGCCCCAGCCGCAGTTGACGTACAGGTTCTCGACGGGGGTCCTGCCGATGATCGGGGACGCGTCCGGGGTGACGTCGACGATCCCGCCCCAGGTGCGCAGGACGTGCGCGCGGGCGAAGACGGGGAACAGCTCGACGGCGGCAGCCATCTGCTGCTCGATGACGTGGAAGGAGCCGCGCTGCCCGTAGCCGTTGTAGGAGTCGACGCCCGCGCCCATCACCAGCTCGCCCTTGTGGGCCTGGGAGACGTAGACATGGACGTGGTTCGACATCACCACCGTCGGGTGCACCGGCTCGTGCAGCTCGGAGACCAGCGCCTGGAGCGGATGGGACTGTACCGGCAGCCGCACGCCCGCCCGCTCGGCCAGCACACTGCTGTGCCCGGCCGCCGCGAGACCGACCCGGCCGGCGTGGATGCGTCCGCGGTTGGTCTCGACGCCCACGACGCGGTCGCCGTCCTTGAGGAACCCGGTGACCTCGCAGCCCTGGATCAGGTCCACGCCCAGCTCGTCGGCGCGGCGGGCCAGCGCCCAGGCGACGTGGTCGTGCTTGGCGATGCCGGCCCGGGGCTGGAAGGTGGCGCCGAGGACCGGATAGCGGGTGCGGGACGAGACGTTGAGGATGGGGCAGACCTTGGCGACCTCGTCCGGTTCGAGCCACTCGGCGTCGACTCCGTTGAGACGGTTGGCGTTGGCCCGGCGCACGCCTTCGCGGACGTCCTGGAGGGTGTGCGCGAGGTTGAGGACGCCTCGCTGGCTGAACAGGAAGTCGTAGTCCAGCTCCTCGGGGAGCCGCTCCCACAGCTTCAGCGCGTGTTCGTAGATCGCCGCGCTCTCGTCCCAGAGGTAGTTGGAGCGGATGATCGTGGTGTTGCGGGCCATGTTGCCGCCGGCCAGCCAGCCCTTCTCCAGGACGGCGACCTTGGTGATGCCGTGGTTCTTGGCGAGGTAGTAGGCCGTGGCCAGGCCGTGGCCGCCCGCGCCGACGATGACGACGTCGTACGAGGAGCGCGGCTCGGGGGTGCGCCACAGGAAGTCCGGGTGCTCCGGCAGCGGCTGGGCGGTCATGTCGCGCCTCCGTTCGCGTGGGACAGGTGGGGATAGAGGGGGAAGGCGGCGGCGAGCCTGCCGACCCGGCCGCGCAGTGCGTCTTCGGGCTGTTCGCCCTTGAGGGCCTGGGCGATGATGTCGGCGACCTCCCTGAACTCCGTGTCGCCGAAGCCGCGGGTGGCCAGGGCCGGGGTGCCGATCCGCAGCCCGGACGAGACCATCGGCGGGCGTGGGTCGAACGGCACCGCGTTGCGGTTGACGGTGATGCCGACGCGGTGCAGCCGGTCCTCGGCCTGCCGGCCGTCGAGCGCGGAGTTCCGCAGGTCGACGAGGACCAGGTGGACTTCGGTGCCGCCGGTGAGCACCGTGATCCCGGCCTCGGCCACATCGTCGGAGAGCAGCCGTCCGGCGAGGATGCGGGCGCCGTGCAGGGTGCGCTGCTGGCGCTCCTTGAACTCCTCCCCCGCCGCCACCTTGAAGGCGACCGCCTTCGCCGCGATGACATGCTCCAGCGGGCCGCCCTGCTGGCCGGGGAAGACCGCCGAGTCGATCTTCTTGGCCAGGCCGGCCCGGCTGAGGATCACGCCGCCGCGCGGGCCGCCGAGGGTCTTGTGCGTGGTGGTCGTGACGACGTCGGCGTACGGCACCGGGTTGGGGTGGAGGCCCGCTGCCACCAGCCCCGCGAAGTGGGCCATGTCCACGAGGAGATACGCGCCCACCCGGTCGGCGATCCTTCGGAACGCGGCGAAGTCCAGCCGCCGGGAGTAGGCCGACCAGCCGGCGACGATCATCCTGGGCCGGTGCGCGAGGGCGAGTTGCTCGACCTCGTCCATGTCGACGCGCAGATCGGACGCGCGCACGTGGTACGGCACGACGTCGTACAGCTTGCCGGAGTAGTTGAGGCGCATGCCGTGGGTCAGGTGACCGCCGTGCGCCAGGTCGAGCCCGAGGATCGTGTCGCCCGGCTTGAGCAGCGCGGACATCGCGGCGGCGTTGGCCTGGGCGCCGGAGTGCGGCTGCACGTTGGCGTGCTCGGCGCCGAACAGCTCCTTCACCCGGGCGATGGCCAACCGCTCGACGGCGTCGACGTGTGCGCAGCCGCCGTAGTAGCGGCGGCCCGGGTAGCCCTCGGCGTACTTGTTGGTGAGGACCGAGCCCTGGGCCTCCATGACGGCGGCCGGGGCGAAGTTCTCCGAGGCGATCATCTCGAGGGTGGACTGCTGGCGGTGCAGCTCGGCGTGCACGGCGGTGGCGACGTCCGGGTCGAGTTCGCCGAGCGGAAGGGCGAGGGGGGAGGCGAGTGTGCTGGTCGACGGGCTGGTTGCCATCTGTGCACCATCCTGGTGGCCGACTAATGCGCAACTGATATATCAGACTCTGCGGTACGGTATGGGAGCTCGCCGGACAGGTCAAGGGGGCATTCATGCAGCAGCTGGCGACCGAGCCCGCAGACGGGGCGCCCGGGGGCGAGGAGCTGTCGCTCGCCGAGCGCGCCTACCGCGCCATCCGCGACCGGCTCGTCATGCTCGAGATCCGCCCGGGCGCGCCGATCCACGAGGAACAGCTGGGTCAGTCCCTCGGCGTCGGACGGACGCCGGTGCGCGAGGCGCTCAAGCGGCTCCAGTACGAGCGGCTGATCACGACCTTCCCCCGGCGCGGCACCTTCGCCACCGAGGTCAACATCACGGATCTGGCCCATATCTCCGAGGTGCGCCAGGAGCTGGAGCCGCTGGCCGCCGCCCAGGCCGCGCGCCGCGCCACGGCCACGGACCGGGCGGTCCTGACGGCCCTGCGACAGGAGCTCGAGAGCGCGCATTCAGGCCGGCACGACGACAGCGAGCTCATGCGTCTGGACCTCCAGGTCCACCGCGCCGTCTACGCCGCCGCGCACAACCCCTACCTGGAGGACACCCTCGTCCGCCACGACAACCTCGCCACCCGCATCTGGTGCCTGTTCCTCGACCGCCTGTCGGACATGGCCGGCCACGTCGAGGAGCACGGGCCGTTGATCGAGGCGATCGTGGCGGGTGAGCCGGAGAAGGCGGCACAGCTCGCCCGCGGCCATGTCGAGGGGTTCGAGCGGGCTATCCGCGCGGCCATCTGACGACGCGACGGGTTCAGCCCAGGCGGGGCCGTCCCGCCAGCGTTGCCCACAGGTGCGGGGCGATGTCGTCCTCGGGGAGCTGGGCGATCATGTAGCGGACACAGCGTTCGATCTTGACCCGCCACAGCCGGGCCGCCTCGTTCCCGTCGGCGTCGCGCAGGGCGTCATGGACGGCGGTGTCCTCGTCGGTGATGGTGTCGAACGCCTGGCTGTAGTCCATGTCCAGCATCGTGACGAACATCCGCAGCCGGGCCGTGAGGTGCTCGAAGGTACGGGCCGCCTGCGGAAGGTCGGCGGTACGGGCCAGGGCGTCCTGAAACCACAGGTCGACCTCCCGCAGCCGGGCGTGGTCCTTGTCCCGGGCGGCGGCGCGGACCTCCTCGAGAGCGGCCGACGCCGGGGCGAGGTGCTCGGGGCCGAGCATGGCGACACGGCGGATGAGCAGCGCGCCGAGGCTGGCGCGCAGCGCGTAGAGGTCGAGGACGTCCTTCGCCGTGAGGCCCGGGACGGCGGTCGCGCCGCCCGGGAGCGGATCGAGCATGCCCTCCTCGGCCAAGGTCCGCAGACCGGCGCGGACGACTCGGCGGGAGAGGCCGAGGCGTGCCGCGAGCGGTGCCTCCCGGACGCGTTCGCCGGGCCGGTGGCCATCGGTGAGGACGGCATCGCGCAGCAGGCCGACGACGGGATCGGTGGTGACGGGCGCACCGGGCGGGGCGTCGGAGGGTGTGATCCGGGTCGCCGTGTAGAAGCCGGGGCCGCCGACTGCGCGCGCGTCCGGGGCATTCGAGTCGTTGCCACGGCCGCGGATCGACGGAGTGTCGTACGAGGGGCATGGTGCGGCGACCCGGGTGAAGGGGGCGGCCGCGGGGGTCCAGGTGGTGGACCAGGTGAGGAGCGCGTCGCGGAGCCGGTGCGGATCGGGCGCGGCCTCCCGGGGAGCGTGCCCGTCGGCGGCGAGGAGGCGCAGGGCCTCGTCGGCCCAGGCCGCCGGGGTGGGCGGGCGGTGCCAGCGCGGGCGAGGATGCCCGGACGGGTCCTGGTGGTGGAGGTCTTCGTACGCCTCCGCCGGTACGCCAAGGGCCAGCAGGTGGACGGCTGCCCCGGCACCGGCCGCTGACCGCACCTGCTCCAGGAAGGCGCGCAGGGCGGGGCGGCCCGCGCCGGGCACCTCCCCGTCGCCACGCAGCGCGGCGAAGCCGCAGGCCACGGAGAGGACATGGGCCGCCTCCCGGTCCTGGCCGGACAACCGGCTTCCGGCCGTCGTCGAGGAGCGGCGTCCGTCCCGTACGGCCAGCACGCACACCGGCGGGGCGACGAACAGACCGATCCACTCCCCGGCCCGCTCCGGCAGGGACCAAGCCCGGCGCGGCCCGGCCGCGGCGCGTGCCCCGGGGCGGATGCCGTAGGTCCGCCAGACCCGGCTCACCGTGCTCTGGCTCAGGCCGGTCTCGGCCGCCATGGAACGGGTCGACCAGTACGGCCGGGCGCCGGCCGGCGGTGGGGTGAGCGTGCGGACGAGGACGTGCGCCACGGTGTCGTCGTCGGCCGTGGGAGGCCGCCCGGGTCGGGGCTGCTCGTCCAGGCCGGCCAGCCGGTCGGCGAGGAACCGGGCGCGCCACTTGCCGACCATGTCGCGGGAGATGCCGAGGTGTTCGGCCACGGCGGTGTTGGTGGACTCGTGCTCGCAGGCCAGCACGATCCGGGCGCGCAGGGCACGGGCCTGAGAGCAGGTGCGGCTGCGCGTCCAGGTCAGCAGCGCGGCCCGTTCCTCCTCGGTGAGGAGCACGGCGTCGCGGGGGCGGCCGGGCATGGCGGGAACCGTAGCCGAACTTCCGACTCGGACACACCCCCGCGACCGGGGAAACGGCGGAGGCGTTGTTGGCAGCCCGTGGCCTTCACATACTTCGTTGCCATCCGGCCGCCACGCTGCCGGCGTCCCCACGACACCGCGAGTTCGCCGCGACCCGGGCCGGCAGGCTCGCCGGGCGGCGCTCGTGCCATCGGCAACCGCACATCAACCCCGACCAGGCCTCCTGGACGCAGCCTCGCACAGGCACGTCCGGGAACCGCTCCCGGAGGCTGTGATGACCCCGACCGCAGGAAACCGACTGGATGACGCGCCCCTGTCGCGCTTCCACAAGAAACTCGCGCTGTACTCCTCCGGAGGCCCGTTCCTCGACGGCTACGTCCTGAGCATCATCGGCGTCGCCATGACGCAGATATCGCCCCAACTGGACCTGTCCGACTCCGCCCAGGGGCTGATCGGCGCGTCCGCGCTCATCGGGATCTTCCTGGGCGCGTTCCTGGGCGGCTGGCTGACGGACAGGTTCGGCCGGCAACTGCTCTACACCATCGACCTGATCGCCATCATCGTCTGCTCCGTCGCCCAGTTCTGGGCCTCCGACCCGGTGTGGCTGTTCATCCTGCGGCTGCTGATCGGCATGGCGGTCGGAGCGGACTACCCCATCGCCACCTCGCTGCTGGCCGAGTTCACCCCGCGCCGCTACCGGGGCCCGCTGCTGGGCGGTCTGGTCGTCATGTGGTTCGTCGGCGCCGCAACCGCCTACATCGTCGGCGAGATCCTGCTGTCCGTCGGCGACGACGGCTGGCGCTGGATGCTGGCCAGCGCCACGCTGCCCGCCACGGTCATCGTGCTGCTGCGCCACGGCACGCCCGAGTCACCGCGCTGGCTGGCGAACAAGGGCCGCACCGAGGAGGCCGAGGCGGTCCTGAGGAAGGTCTACGGCCCGGACGTCACGATCGCCGATCTGCCGGACGAATCGGAACAGCGCGAGAACGTCGACATCAAGGCGATCCTGCGGTCCGGCTACGGCGGGCGGATGCTCTACATCTCCGTCTTCTGGACCTGTTCCATCGTGCCGCTCTTCGCGATCTACGCCTTCGGCCCGAAGATCCTGGACGCGCTCCAGCTGGAGGGCGGGCTCGCCAACATCGGCGAAGCCATGATCACCGTGATGTTCCTCATCGGCTGTGTGATCGCCCTGCTCGGCGTGAACCGCATGGGCCGCCGGCCCCTGGTCATCCACAGTTTCGTCTGGTCGGGCCTGGCCCTGCTGCTGCTCGGCATCTTCCCCGACGCCCCCTCAGGCGTGATCATGACGCTGTTCGCCCTGTACGCGGTCATCATCGGCGGCACCCAGATCCTCCAGTGGATCTACCCGAACGAGCTGTTCCCGACGGAGGTGCGCGGCTCCGCCGTCGGGCTCGCCTCCTCGGCCAGCCGGATCGGCGCCGCCGTCGGCACGTACCTGGTCCCCCTGGCCCTGACCTCCTGGGGCGTCGGCGGCACCATGCTCGCGGCCGCCGCCATCAGCCTCCTCGGCGCCGTCGTCTCGGTCTTCTGGGCGCCCGAGACCCGCGGCATGGCCCTGCACGAGTCCGCCGCGCTGACTCCGCCACGCGAGACGCCGGTCGGCCGTCCCGCCAACGCCTGACCGTCCGCCGGGGCCCTCGCCACCCGGTGAGGGCCCCGGCGGGCCCCGCATCCTCATCCCCGCAACCGTGCTGGAGGACACCGATGAAGGACGTAGTGATCGTGGGCGGCGGCATCGCCGGACTGGCCGCCGGCTGGCGCCTGCGGCACTGGGACACGCTCCTGCTGGAGTCGCAGGGCAGGGTCGGCGGCCGCATCCGCTCGGAGCGCCGCGGACCGTACTGGCTCAACTGGGGCGGGCACGTCTACGCCGGCGGCAACTCGGCGACGGCCTGGCTGCTGAACAGCACCGGTGTCGACTCGGTCCCGGTGCCCGGCTCGCTGGCCGGGCTGTCGATGAACGGCAAACTGCTGCTCAAGGGCCGGGTGGAGAGCTATCCGTTCCGCATTCCGATGCCGATGGCGGCACGCGTCGGCATGGTCGGGGCGGGCGCCAAGGTCGCCCTGTCGGTGGCCCGCTACGCCCGGGTGGTGCGCCGGCGCCGGGGCGAGAGCGCGGCCCAACGCCAGCAGCGCGTCTACGACTTCATGAACGACCGGTCCTTCAAGGACTTCATCGGCGACCTGCCCGAGGACGCCGAGGCCCTGTTCAAACCGACGGTGACCCGGTCCGCCGCCGACATCGACCAGCTCTCGGCCGGCGCCGGCGTCGGCTACTTCAGCCTGGTGTGGAACATCGGCGGCGGCCTCTCGCAGAGCATCCTCGGCGGCCCGTCCACCCTCACCGAGCGCATCGCCGCGTCCCTGGCCGGCCGGGTGCGGCTGAACGCGACCGTCGACGAGATCGTGCAGAAGAACGGCTCCGTCGTGGTCCGATACCGGCAGGACGGCGCCGAGCGGGAGGTCGAGGCGCGCTGCGTGGTCCTGGCCACGCCCGCCACGGTCAGCCACCGGGTCGCGGTCGATCTGGACCGTGACGTCCGCGAAGCCCTGTCGAAGATCGTCTACGGCCCGTATGTGAGCGCGGCGTTCCTCACCGACGAGACCGGACCTCAGGTCTGGGACGACGCCTACGCCATCGCCACCCCGAAGCGGTCCTTCAACGTCGCGCTGAACCTGTCCAACATCGCGCGCGGTGAGGAGGCGGAACGCCGGCCGGGCAGCAGCCTCATGACGTTCTCGCCGGGCAGTCTGGCGCGGGATCTGCTGGAGCACGACGACGACAAGATCCGCCGGATCTACCTCGACGACCTGGACCAGGTGCTGCCGGGCTGCGCCGACAAGGTGGTCGAGGCCGAGGTGCAGCGCTGGCCCACCGGCGCGCCGTACTGCTTCCCCGGCCGCGGGAGGCTCCAGCAGACGCTGACCCGCCGCTCCGGCCGGGTGCTGCTGGCCGGTGACTACCTCGGCACCCTCTACACCGAGACCGCGATCCAGACCGGCCTGTCCGCCGCGCAGGAGGCACAGAGCCTGCTGGCCACCGACCGGCAGGCGATCCCGCGGGACCTGACCGCGCTCGCCCCGTGACCCCACCGCCCCGTCCACAGCATCACCCGAGGAGAGTCGAAGACATGTCGTCACAGCTGAGCGGTGTCCTCACCGCCCTGGCCACCCCGTTCGCACCGGACGGGGAGATCGAGGAGAAGACACTGCGCCGCCTGGTCGACCGCAGCGTCGACGGCGGGGTCGGCGGTGTCGTCGCCTGCGGATCGACCGGTGAGTTCGCGGCGCTGAGCGGGGCCGAACGCCGCCGCGTGGTCGAGACCGTCATCGACCAGACGGCCGGGCGTGTGCCGGTGGTCGCGCAGACCGGCGCGCTGAGCACCGGGGAAGCGGTCGGACTGTCCCGGCACGCGCAGTCCGCCGGCGCCTCGGTCCTCATGGTCGTCGCCCCGTACTACGAGCCGCTCACGCTCGACGAGACGCTGCGCTACCTGCGCACGGTCGCCGACGCCGTGGACGTTCCGGTCATGCTCTACAACCTGCCGGGCGCCACGGGTGTGAATCTCTCGCCGGACACCGTCGGACAGCTCGCCCGCGAGGTCGGCAACATCCGGTACATCAAGGACACCAGCGCCGACATGGCTCAGGCCGGGCAACTGATCCACCGCCACGGCGACGTCATCTCCACCTTCGTCGGCTGGGACAGCCTCCTGCTGACCGCCGTCGCCGAGGGCGCCGCCGGTGTCATGGCCGGGACCGCGAACGTCATACCGGCCGAACTCGTCTCGGTCCACCGCGCGTTGCGGGCCGGCGACCTCGACCGGGCGCGAGCGGAGTGGGCGCGGATCTACCCGCTGATGGACGCGATCATGTCCGCCCCGTTCATCCCGGCGATCAAGGCCGCCCTGGACGCCGCCGGTGTCCCGGCCGGAGCTCCCCGGGAGCCGCTGCTCGGACTCGACACGGCCACGGCCACACGGATCTCCGCGCTCGTCCAGGCACTTCCCGGGCTGCCCGAAGGGGGCAACTGACCATGACCACCACAGCCCACAGCACAGCGGCCGGAGTCCGGCGCGCTGCGGACGCACCGCCTCTGATCACGTCAGCCGACCTCCCTCCGGCCCGGCACTTCATCGACGGCGCGTTCGTCGACGGCTCGCCCGAGCGGCTCATCGACGTGGTCGATCCCAGTACGGAGGAGGTCATCGCCCGGGTTCCCGAGGGAACCGCCGAGGACATCGACCGCGCGGTCGCCGCAGCGGTGGCGGGCAAGGACCGCTGGGCCCGGCTGGTCCCCAAGGAGCGCTCCGAGGTGCTGCACGCCGTCGCGGACCGGCTGGCCGGGCACACCGGCCTCCTGGCCCGGCTGGAGTCGGCGAACACGGGCAAGCCCCTCGCGGTGTCCAGGGACGACGTCGCCATGACGATCGACACCTTCCGCTTCATGGCCGGTGCCGTGCGCGCGGGCACCTCCATGGCGGCCGGGGAGTACGCCGAGCACCACCTGTCGGTGATCCTGCGGGAACCGCTCGGTGTCATCGGCGTGATCACACCGTGGAACTACCCGCTGCTCATGGCGGCCTGGAAGCTCGCGCCCGTCCTCGCCGCCGGCAACACCTTGGTCGTCAAGCCGTCCGAGCAGACCCCGCTGACCACCCTGAAGTTCGCCGAACTGGTCGCCGATCTCCTGCCGCCCGGCGTGCTGAACGTCGTCAACGGTCACGGCCCGGTCGCCGGAGCCCGGCTCGCCGAGCACCCGGACGTGAACATGATCGCCCTGACCGGCTCGGTCGCCAGCGGTCGTGCGGTGGCCCGGGCCGCCGCCGGGAGCCTGAAGCGGGTGCACCTCGAGCTCGGCGGCAAGGCCCCGGTCGTGATCTTCCCGGACGCCGATCCGGCCGCCGCCGCATCGGCACTGCGCGTCGCGGGCTTCTGGAACGCGGGCCAGGAATGCGGGGCCGCGTGCCGTGTCCTCGTCCACGAGTCGATCGCCGAGGAGTTCGTCGAGAGGCTCGTCGGCGAGGTCCGGACCCTGGCGGTCGGCGAGCCGCGCGCCGGGGAGGACATCGAGGTCGGCCCCATGGTCTCCAGGGCCCACTTCGACCGGGTCACGGGCTTCCTGGAGCGTGCGAAGGCCGAGGGCGTGCGCGTGGCGACCGGCGGCGGGGCACTGGACGGACCGGGCTTCTTCGTGGCCCCGACCGTGCTGGTCGACGTCCCCGAGGGGGCCGAGGTCGCCCGCGAGGAGATCTTCGGCCCGGTCATCACGGTCGAGACCTTCGCCGACGAGGAGGAAGCGGTCCGGCGCGCCAACGACGTCCCCCTGGGCCTGTCGGCCTCCGTCTGGACCGAGAACGCCCGCCGCGCTCACGCCGTCGCCGCGCGCCTCGACTTCGGAACCGTCTGGGTCAACTCCCACCTGGTGCTCGCGAGCGAGGTCCCCTGGGGCGGGTTCAAGGGATCGGGCTACGGCCGCGACCTGTCGGTCTACGCCCTGGACGACTACTCGCGCACCAAGCACGTCATGCACAACCACGAGCGCTGACCCACCCCGGCGGGAGTCGCGGTAGCGGGCGTCCTGCGCGGGTACCCGCTTCCGAATACGGTCAGATACGAGCAGAAAGGGCATAAGACAGGTTGGGATCACCTGCGGAGGCACCGTGGAGGGACGCGTACCGGAGGATCTCGCGGTCGTCGTCGGCGCCCGCGGGGCGATCATGGCGTGGAGCGACGGCGCTAGCCGCCTGCTCGGATACGACGCCGCCGAGATCGTGGGCCGGGCCGTCGGCGGACTGCTCGCCGCCGACCTCCCGGAATCCACACGGCACCATGTCGCCGACGGACAGCGGTGGGCCGGTGAGGTCGCCCTCCGGCACCGGGACGGCCACCGTGTCGTGGTACGGCTGCAGGGAACACCGCTGACGGACGCCGGCCGCGGGCGGCTCTGGCTGGTGACCGGCACCGCACCGGCGCACACGGCGAGGCGGGCCGAGCCGGGAGCCCTGGCCCTGTGGGACCTCACGCTCTCCCAGCTCCCGGTGCCGGTGGCGGTCTACGACCGTGAGGCCCGGCTCGTGGCCGCCAACGCGGTCATGACACAGGTGATGGGCCGGACCGAGGAGGAGATGAAGGGCCTGACCCTGTGGGAGATCCACCCCACCTGGCCCTTCGACGAGTACGACCGCCTCCAGCGGGAGGTCCTGCGCACCGGCGAGACGATCTTCCACGAGGAGCACGGCCTGGCCCCGGGCGAGACCCGGCCGCATGCCTGGTCCATGTACATGTCGCCGTTGAAGGACGAGACCGGCACGGTCCAGGGGCTGTCCGCGACCGTGTTCGACACCACGGAGCAGTCCTGGGCCCGCCGCCGGCTGGCGGTGCTCAACGACGCCAGCCTCCGCATCGGGAGCACCCTGGACGTGGCCCGGACGGCGGACGAGCTGGCCGAGGTGGCGGTGAGCGGGTTCGCGGACTTCGTCACCGTGGACCTGCTGGAGTCCGTCGCCCTGGGTGACGAGCCGGAACCACTGCCGCTGGACGCGCCGGTCACCGTGCGGCGCACCGCGCAGCGGTCGGTGCTGGCGGGCTGCCCCGAGTCGGTGATCCCCTCGGGCGAGACGACGCTCTACCCCGTGGACACGCTGCCGGTGCGGACGCTGGTCGCCGGCCGGGGCACCCGGCACCGGCCGGGCGATCCGGGGATGCGGGAGTGGATCAAGTCCTCGCCCGCCCGCGCCGAGTCCGTGGCCAAGCACATGATCCACTCGGTGATGATGGTGCCGCTGCGCGCCCGGGGGGTGACCCTGGGGCTGGTGCACTTCCTGCGGCACCGGACGCCGGAGCCGTTCAGCGAGGACGATCTGCTGCTCGCGGAGGAGATCGTCGCCAGGGCGGCGGTGAGCGTCGACAACGCCCGCCGCTACACCCGGGAACGCCGTACGGCACTGGCGCTCCAGCGCAGTCTGCTGCCCGACCGGCCTCCGGAGCTGGCGGCCATGGAGGTCGCCTACCGCTATCTGCCGACCGGTTCCGGAGCGGACATCGGCGGCGACTGGTTCGACGTGATCCCGCTGTCCGGCGCCCGGGTCGCCCTGGTCGTGGGCGACGTGGTCGGCCACGGCATCCATGCTTCCGCCACGATGGGCCGGCTGCGGACCGCCGTACGGACGCTCGCGGATGTCGATCTCGCCCCCGACGAGCTGCTCACCCAGCTGGACGATCTCGTCCTCCGGCTCGACCGGGAAGAGGGCCCCGAGGTGCGCGGGCCCACGGCACAGGCGTCGGGGCAGGTCGGAGCGACCTGTCTGTACGCCGTGTACGACCCGGTGTCCCGCCGCTGCACCATGGCCCGCGCCGGGCATCCGCAGCCGGCGCTGGTCACGCCGGACGGCGGCGTACGGTTCCTCGACCTGCCGGCCGGGCCGCCGCTGGGCCTGGGCGGCCTGCCGTTCGAGGCGATCGAGGTGCGGCTGGAGGAGAACAGCCTGCTCGCCCTCTACACCGACGGGCTGATCGAGGCCGCCGACCACGACATCGAGGTCGGGCTCGGCCTGCTGCGCCAGGCGCTGAGCAGCCCCGCCGACGCGCTGGAGGAGACCTGTGACCGGGTGCTGCGGAAAGTACTGGCGGGCCGTTCCGCCGACGACATCGTGCTGATGCTGGCCCGGACCGCCGCGCTCGGCGCCGAGCAGGTGCACACCTGGCAGCTGCCCCCGGACCCCGCCGCCGTGGCCCGGGCCCGCAAGCTGGCGGGCGGACAACTGGCCGCCTGGGGACTGACGGAGGCGGCGTTCACGACGGAGCTGATCGTCAGCGAACTGGTCACCAACGCCCTGCGCTACGGCGGCGCCCCCATCGAACTGCGGCTGATCCGCGACTCGACCCTCATCTGCGAGGTGTCCGACGGCAGCAACACCGCACCCCACCTGCGCCGGGCCCGCGTCTTCGACGAGGGCGGACGCGGCCTGCTCCTCGTCGCCCAGCTCTCCGACCGCTGGGGCACCCGCCAGACCGCCACGGGCAAGACGATCTGGGCGGAACAGCCGCTGCCCGCCGCGCCGTCCCTCTGAGCCGCCGGCCGAACGTGCCCGGGCCGGGAGGCGGGCGTGCCCGAAACGGATTGCCGGCACGTGTGAGGGGTACTCCGACGATCTTGCATGACCGGCCATCGAGCCGGACGTCGGAAGGAGAGCCGTGCCGAATGAGACGGTGAAGAACGTGTTCGTGCTAGGGCTCGACGAGGGCAATCTGCCGACCCTCCGGCAGGTCCCGGGAGCTCACCGGCTGCGTTTTCACCAGCTGCTGACCGTCGAGGAACTCCAGGTGGGGGAGGTACACCTGCCCACGCTGCTGGACAAGGCCCAAGGTGTGCTGGACGCCTTCGACGGGAGCATCGACGCGATCGTCGGCTACTGGGACTTCCCGGTCAGCACCCTCGTCCCGATCCTGAGCGAACGCTACGGAACCCGCAGCACGAGCCTGGAGTCCGTGGTCAAGTGCGAGCACAAGTACTGGAGCCGGCTGGAGCAGCAGAAGGCCACCGACCGGCACCCGCGCTTCGACAGGGTCGACCTGTCGGCCGAGCCGCCGAGCCCGCCGGCGAAGGTGGACTTCCCCATGTGGCTCAAGCCCGCCCTGTCGTACTCCTCCGAGCTCGCTTTCGGAGTCGATGACGAAGAGGAGTTCCGCAAGGCGGTCGCCGAGATCCGCGAGGGCATATCCCGTATCGGGGGCCCCTTCGAGCACATCCTCGAACGCATCGACCTGCCGCCGGAGATGGACGGCGTGGGCGGCCAGGTCTGTCTGGCGGAGGAGTCGATGTCCGGCGTCCAGGTCGCCGTGGAGGGCTATGTCCACCAGGGCGAGGTGACGGTCTACGGGGTCCTGGACTCCATCCAGTACCCGGACTCCCCCTGCTTCCTGCGCCACCAGTACCCCTCGACGCTGCCCCAGCCGGTCATCGACGAACTCCACGACGTCTCCGCGCGTGTGATGCGGCAGATCGGCATGGACGCGGCCACCTTCAGCATCGAGTACTTCTACGACCCGGGGACTCAGGCAATCAGCCTGCTGGAGATCAACCCCCGGCACTCCCAGTCGCACGCGGAGCTGTTCCAGTACGTCGACGGCGTGCCCAACCACCACTGCATGGTCAGCCTCGCCCTCGGCGACGATCCGCGGATGCCGCACGGCGAGGGCCCGTACGCGATGGCGGCGAAGTGGTACCACCGCTGGTTCACCGACGGAGCGGTGCGCCGGGTGCCCGGGCCCGAGGAGATCGCCCGTATCGAGCGGGAGAACCCGGGCGTGCGTATCGAGGTGGTCCCCGACCAGGGCAGCAGGCTCTCGGAGCTCCCCGGACAGGACAGCTACAGCTACGAGTTGGCGCACATCTTCACCGGCGGGGCGGACGAGAAGGAGATGCGCGAGAAGTACGACCACTGCGTGGCCGCCCTGGACCTCGCCGTCGAGGACGCCCCGCGAGAGTAAGGAGCACGTGGGTTCCATGCGTTACGTGACCAACCTGCCGTACGCGACGAAGGAAGACGAGCACGTCACGATCCCGATGTCCGACGGGGTCCGGCTCTCCGCGCACATCTGGCGCCCGACCTCCTCGGACCAGGAGCCGGTGCCGGCGGTGCTGGAGTACATCCCGTACCGCAAGCGCGATCTGACGGCCGTACGCGACTCGATCCACCACCCGTACCTCGCCGGACACGGCTACGCCTGCGTCCGCGTCGATCTGCGCGGCACCGGCGACTCGGAAGGCGTGCTGCGGGACGAGTACCTGGAGCGGGAGCAGGCGGACGCGGAGGAGGTCCTGGCCTGGCTGGCGGAACAGCCCTGGTGCGACGGCGGCACGGGGATGATGGGCATCTCCTGGGGCGCGTTCGCCGCGCTCCAGGTGGCGGCCCGCCGGCCGGCGAGCCTCAAGGCCATCGCCATCGCCTCCTTCACCGACGACCGGCACGCCGACGACATGCACTACATGGGCGGCGCCCTGTTGTCGGACAACCTGGCCGAGGCGGGCACCATGTTCGCCTACGCCACCTGCCCGCCCGACCCGGCCGTGGTCGGCGATCGCTGGCGCGAGATGTGGCACGAACGGCTGGAGCACACCGAGCCCTGGGTCCTTCAGTGGCTGCGCCACCAGCGCCGTGACGACTACTGGCGGCACGCCTCGGTGTGCGAGGACTACGCGAGTGTGGACTGCCCGGTCCTGGCCTCCAGCGGCTGGGCGGACGGCTACTCCAACGCCGTGACCCGGCTGCTCGGCAATCTGGACGTGCCCCGCAAGGGGCTGATCGGCCCCTGGTCGCACAAGTTCCCCCACCTCGGGGAGCCCGGCCCCGCCATCGGCTACCTCCAGGAGCTCGTACGGTGGTGGGACCACTGGCTCAAGGGCGTCGACAACGGCGTCATGGACGGTCCCATGCTGCGGACATGGATGCAGGAGAGCGTGCCGCCCTCCACCTCCTACGAGGAACGGCCGGGCCGCTGGGTCGGCGAGCCGGACTGGCCGTCCCCGCACATCCGGCCGGTCGCGCATCCGCTCTCCCGGCACACGATCGGGCCGCCGCAGGACGCGGAAGGGGCGCCGGGCGGCGATGCGCTGACCGTGCAGTCCCCGCTGTCGGTGGGCCAGTTCGGAGGCAAGTGGGCCTCCTACAACGCGCCCCCGGACCTGCCGTACGACCAGCGCGAGGAGGACGGCGGCTCACTGGTCTTCGACACCGAGCCCCTGACCGAGCAGGTGGAGATCCTCGGCTCGCCGAGCGTGGAACTCGACCTGTCGGTGAGCGAGCCGGTCGCGATGGTGGCCGCGCGGCTGTCCGACGTGAGCCCCGACGGCGCCGCGACCCGTGTCTCGTACGGCATTCTGAACCTCACCCGCCGCGACAGCACGGAGGCCCCCGAGCCCCTGGAGCCGGGCCGGCGCTACCGCGCCACGATCCCGCTGAACGGTGTGGCGCAGGCGTTCCCGCCGGGCCACCGCATCCGGCTCTCCCTCTCGACGTCCTACTGGCCGCTGGCCTGGCCCCCGCCGAAGCCGGCCCTGCTCAGCGTCCACGAGCACTCCAGCACGCTCACCCTGCCGGTACGGCCGGTGGACGAACCCGACGAGGTGCCGTCGTCCCCCTTCGGCGAACCCGAGGGCACTCCCCCGCTCGCCACGAGCCAGCTGACGCCCCCGGAGGAGCGCTGGGAGGTCAAGCGTGACCTGGTCGGCTACCACGCCGAGCTGGACATCATGAAGGACCGGGGCACGGTCCGCTTCGACGACATCGGTGTCGAGGCCGACCGCCGCGCCCACGAGCGCTACACGGCGGTCGCCGACGAATTCACCTCTGCCTCCGGCGAGTCCACCTGGACCATGGGGTTCCGGCGGGACGACTGGGACGTGCGAGTGGTGACGCACACCCAGCTCCGGTGCGACGAGACGGACTTCTTCGTGGACGCGACGCTCGACGCGTACGAGGCCGACCGCCGCGTCTTCTCCCGCACCTGGAACGAGAAGGTGCCGCGCGACCTGCTGTAGCACGCGCCGGCTACGTGGGGCGGAGGGGCAGATCGCTCTCGGTGTGCGTCACGAAGTCGTCCACGAGCCGGTGGAAGAGTGTCGCCAACTGCCGCAGTTCCTCGGGTGACCATGCCGCCAGGGCCAGCTCCATGCCCTGGCGGCGCACCCGTTGCATGCGCTCGGCCGCGGCCAGGCCGGCCTCGGTGAGCCGGACGCGCTGGGCGCGCCGGTCGTCCGGGTCCGGGACGCGGGTCACATAGCCGGCCCGCTCCAGGTGCCGCAGCTGCCGGGTGACGTGGGACGCCTCCACCGACAGCCGGGCCGCCAGCACGCCGGGCCGCAGCGGCTCGCTCTCGGCGACGTGCCGCAGGATCGCCGCGGCGGCCCGGTCCAGCGAGAGTCCCGACTCGGCCATCAGACGCTCGTGCTGCCGGGCCCGGCCGGCCAGATACGTGATGCGCGTGAGGGCTTGCTCGATCTCGGCCAGGGGCGTCGAGGCGGGCTCCGCCACGGGATGCGGTGTGGGCATGGGTCCAGCGTAAAAAAGTTGCTTGACTTAGGCAAGGAGAATCTGCTTGCCTAAGTTAAGCAATCGCGCTTCCCCGTCACCCCGGAGGCTTCCATGTCCCACCCCGTCGCCCACCACGCGAAGACCGGATCACCCGCTCCGCCCAGATCGAACGCCGTGGTCGGGGTCCTGGCCTTCGCGGGCATCGTGGTCTCGCTGATGCAGACCCTGGTCATCCCGATCGTTCCCGAACTGCCGAGATATCTGGACGCCTCCCCCTCGAACGCCGCCTGGGCGATCACCGCCACCCTGCTGGCCGCCGCCGTCGCCACTCCGGTCGTCGGCCGCCTCGGCGACATGTTCGGCAAGCGCCGCATGCTGCTCGCCAGCATCGTGCTGCTGGTGTCCGGCTCGGTCGTCTGCGCACTGAGCGACTCGCTCGTCCCGATGATCGTCGGCCGGACGCTCCAGGGCCTGGCGGCGGCCGTCGTCCCGCTCGGCATCAGCATCATGCGGGACGTCCTGCCCGCCGAGCGGCTCGCCGGCTCCACCGCCCTGATGAGCGCCTCCCTGGGCGTCGGCGGCGCCCTCGGTCTGCCCGCCGCCGCCTTCATCGCCGACCGCTACGACTGGCACACGCTGTTCTGGATCTCCGCCGCCCTCGGTGTCGTCGCCCTGGCGCTTCTGGTGCTGATCGTTCCCGAGTCGAAGGTCCGCACCGGCGGCAGCTTCGACCTGCCCGGCTCCCTCGGCCTGTCCGCCGCACTGGTGTCCCTGCTGCTGGCCGTCTCCAAGGGCGGTGACTGGGGCTGGACCAGCGGCACGACCCTGGGTCTGTTCGCCGCCGCGATCGTGGTCTTCCTGCTGTGGGGACGGTACGAACTGCGCACCGCCCAGCCGCTGGTGGACCTGCGCACCACCGCCCGCCGCCAGGTGCTGTTCACCAACCTCGCCTCGGTCGCGCTCGGCTTCTCGATGTTCGCCATGTCGCTCGTCCTGCCGCAGGTTCTCCAGCTGCCCGAGCAGACCGGCTACGGGCTGGGCAAGTCCATGCTGGCCGTCGGCCTGATCCTGGCCCCGCAGGGACTGGTGATGATGGCCATGTCCGCCGTGTCCGCCGCCCTCACCAAGGCGAAGGGCCCCAAGGTCACCCTGATGATCGGCGCGGTCGTCGTGGCCGCCGGGTACGGACTGAGCATCGTGCTGATGTCCGAGGTCTGGCACATCGTCCTGGTCGCCTGTGTCATCGGCGGCGGTGTCGGCTTCGCCTACGGGGCCATGCCCGCCCTGATCATGGGCGCGGTGCCGGCCTCCGAGACGGCGGCGGCCAACAGCCTCAACACCCTGATGCGCTCCATGGGAACGTCGTTCGCCAGCGCCCTCGCGGGCGTCATCCTGGCGCAGCTGACGACCGGCTTCGGGGGCCACACCCTGCCCTCCGAGAACGGCTTCAAGACGGTCATGGCCCTCGGTGCCGGCGCGGCCCTGCTGGCCTTCTTCCTCGCCTCGTTCCTCCCGCGCCGGCAGGCCGCCGCCGCGGCGGACCAGCAGGCCGGAGCCGCCGCGGAACCGGCGGAGATCTCCGGTGCGCGCTCCTAGTGCCCATCCGCTGAGGGCCGGCCTCTGGACGGCCGTGGTGTAGCCCGCTGCACCCCCGGTCCGGGAGCGCGCTCCCTCGTCGCGGCACACTGCGGACGGGATCGTGGTGAGCAGGTCAAAAACGCCGAACCCACCCCTTTCTCCCCCGCATTCCACGCCGAGAGGTACCTCCATGTCCGCGCTCCTCGCCACCGTCAAGTCGTTCGTCGCCAACCTGCTGCTCTGGAGCTTCTTCACCGTCGGTCTCGGCGCCGCCCTGGGCGCCGGTGCCGTCCTCGACGGCTCCCGGAAGGACGTGGCGACCATCGCCGGGTCCGCCGTCGCGCTCGTCACCGGGACGCGGCTCGCGAAGAAGCCGAGGATCAAGGGCTTCCTGTCCAGGCCGGGCACGCTCTGGTTCCTGTTCCTGTTCAACGGCGGTGCGGCCGTGGCGATGTACTTCGCCCTGGACGGAATGAAGGGAATCGCCGCCGCTGCCGCCATGGGGCTCGTCTCGCTCGGCGCGGCCGGCGGGATCGTCGCCAACCACCGCGCCGCGGCCCACGCCTGAGACACCGCGACCTGCCGGCGAGTGACGTGAGTCACGTCAGCTCGAGGTCAGGGAGCTGACCGGAGGCTGTCAGCCCGCTCCGCTTCCATACCGATGCCCCAACTCCGCTCCTCCCCCACCCCACCCCCCATCACTGAGGAGATGTCATGTCCGATGCCCTGTCCTGCCCCGTCACCGGCGCCACCGGCCCGCTGCCCGAGTACCCGCTGCCGCGCGCGGCGGAGTGCCCGCTGGCTCCGGCCCCGGTCGCCCAGGAACTGCGGAACGAGAAGCCCATCACCAAGGTGCGGATCTGGAACGGCAGCACGCCCTGGCTGGTCACCCGCCACGCAGACCAGCGGGCCCTGCTTCCCGACTCCCGCGTCAGCGACGACGATCTCGACCCCGGCTTCCCCTACGTGAACGCCCACCGGGCCTCCATCGCTCCGATCTCACCCCGGCTCATCACCAACACGGACGCCCCGGAGCACACGCGGCTGCGGCGGACCGTCAACGGGCCGTTCGTGGTCAAGCGGATCGAGAAGATGCGGGAGCCGGTCCAGAAGATCGTCGACGACCTGATCGACCAGATGCTCGCCGGCCCCAACCCGGTCGATCTCCTCAAGGCGATCGCGCTGCCGGTGCCGTCCCTGGTCATCGCCGAACTGCTCGGAGTGCCGTACTCGGACCACGACTTCTTCCAGCGCAGCAGCAGCCTGGTGCTGGACAGTTCGGTGTCGGCCGAGGAGGCCAGGAGGGTCAGCGGTGAGCTGGCCGCCTATCTGGACAGCCTGATCACTCAGAAGGCGGCCGACCCGGACGACGACGTGCTGTCGGAGATGGCCGGCCGGGTGCGGGCCGGCGAGATGACGCACACCGAGGCCGTCCACATGGGCGTCGCGATGCTGATCGCCGGCCACGAGACCACCGCGACAATGATCAGCCTCGGCACCCTCGCCCTGCTCCAGCACCCCGGCCAGCTCGCCCTGCTGCGCGAGAGCGACGACCCGAAGTTGGTCGCGAACGCGGTGGACGAGGTGCTGCGCTATCTGTCCATCGTCCAGACCGGCGTACGCAGGGTCGCCAAGGACGACATCGAGATCGGTGACGTCGTCATCCGCAAGGGCGACGGCATCATCTTCGACCTGCACGCCGCCAACTGGGACCCGGAGGTCTTCCCCGAGGCCGAGCGGCTCGACATCACCCGCCCGGCCCGCATCCACCAGGCCTTCGGCTACGGCCCCCACCAGTGCCTGGGCCAGAACCTGGCCCGCCTGGAGCTCCAGGTCGTCTACGGCACGCTCTACCGCCGCATCCCGACCCTGCGGCTGGACGCGGCGATCGAGCACCTGGAGTTCGACCACACCGGGACGACCTACGGCGTGCACAGCCTGCCCGTGGCCTGGTGACCCCTCTCCCCCACTCAGATCCCCCCACTCAGAAAGAACCGAGGTGACAACGATGCGTGTGGAACTGGACGTACCGAAGTGCGTGGCGTCGGGGCAGTGCGTGATGGCCGCTCCTGACGTCTTCGACCAGCGGGACGACGACGGTGTCGCGATCCTGCTGGAGGAGCGGCCCGGCGAGGAACTGCGCGGCGAGGTGGAGGAGGCCGTGGCGATCTGCCCAGCCGCCGCGATCCGGCTGGTGGAGTCGTGAGGCGCGTCGTGGTCGTCGGGGCCTCGGCCGCCGGGCTCGCCGCCGTGGAGACGCTGCGCCGGGCGGGCTACGACGGCACTCTCACCCTTGTCGGTGACGAGCCGCGCGCCCCGTACGACCGTCCCCCGCTGTCCAAGCAGATCCTCTCCGGCGAGTGGGACACCGAGCGACTGCCGCTGCGCCCGCAGGCCGACCTCGACGCCCTCGGCCTCGACCTGCGGCTGGGAGCTGCGGCGACCGGGCTGGACATGACGGACCGTACGGTGTGTCTGGCCGACGGGGAGCGAGTGCCGTACGACGGGCTGATCGTGGCCACCGGGGTGCGGCCGCGGCGGCTGCCCGGGGACGGCGGCGCCCATGTGCTGCGCACCCTGGACGACGCCCTCGCGCTGCGCGAGCGGCTGAGGCCGGGCTGCCGGCTGGTCGTGGTGGGCGCCGGGTTCCTCGGTGCCGAGGCCGCTGCGGTGGCCTGGGGTCTCGGCGCCCGGGTGACCCTGCTGGAACCGGCTCCCGTGCCGCTGGCGCACGCCGTCGGCACCGAGGTCGGGCAGCTGCTCTCGCAGGCCCACCTCGACCACGGCGTGGAGCTGCGCACCGGTGTCACCGTGACCGGGGTGACCGACGAGGGCGTACGGCTCGCGGACGGCGAACTCGTCGAGGCCGACGAGGTGCTGGTCGCCATCGGCTCACTGCCCAACACCGAGTGGCTGGCGGACAGCGGGCTGCGGGTCGGCGACGGTGTGCTCTGCGACGAGCACTGCGAGGCCGCGCCGGGCGTCTACGCGGCCGGTGACGTGGCCCGGTGGGACAACCCGCTGTTCGGGACGTCCATGCGGATCGAGCACCGTACGAACGCCGCGGAGCAGGGCATGGCCGCCGCCCGCAATCTGCTCGCCGCGCCGGATGCGCGCAGGCCGTTCGCGCCGGTGCCGTACTTCTGGTCCGACCAGTACGACATGAAGATCCAGGCGTACGGCTATCTGCGCGGGCACGACGAAGTCGCCGTAGTGGAGGGGGACTTGGCCGAGCGCAGGTTCGTGGCCGCCTATCGCACCGGCGAACGGCTGACCGGCGCCCTCGCGGTCGGCATGCCGCCCAAGGCCGTCCGCGGCTGGCGGCAGGCCATCGCGGGCGGGACGTCCTGGAGTGACGCCGTACCGGCCGCCGGCACCGAGGCGGCCTGACCCCAGGTATCGCAACTCCCGGCGGGGGCGGCCCGTTGTCGCCCCCGCCCTCTCAGCGAAGGAAGAGCAGATGCAGAACCGTACGGACGACCCGCGCGACGTGGTCGTCATCACCGGAGCGGGCGGGATGGGAACGGCGGTCGCGCGCCGCCTGGGCAGCGGACGGACACTGATCCTCGCCGACCACTCGCACGAGCGGCTCGATCAGGTCGTGGCGGAGCTGAGCGCCGAGGGATACGCGGCGCGGGGCGTTCCGACCGACGTCTCCGACCGTGCCTCGGTCGAGGAACTCGCCCGGACCGCGGCGGAGCAGGGGCGGATCACCGCGGTGGTGCACACCGCCGGGGTCGCCGCCGCGACGGCCTCGGTCCGCAGGATCCTCGATGTGGACCTGCTCGGCACGGTGTACGTGATCGAGGCGTTCCAGAAGGTGGCCGGCAGAGGCACCTCGCTCGTCTGTGTCGCCAGTCTGGCCGGGCACATGGCCTCGATCAGCGCCGAGGACGAGGCCGCCCTGGCGACGGCTCCCGCCGAGGAGCTGCTCGGTCTTGACGCCGTCACGGGCCTCGGCGAGGACGCGACCGCCGCCTACATCCTCGCCAAACGCGCCAACCACGTCCGCGTGCAGGCCGCCGCCCTGGCATGGAACCGCCTCGGCGCCCGCGTCAACACCCTCAGCCCCGGTGTCATCGCCACCGCCATGGCGAAGGCGGAGGCCGACTCGGACGCCGACGGGCACATGCTCAAGATGCTCGACGCGTGCGGCGCGGGCCGGCCGGGCACGCCGGGCGAGATCGCCGACGCGGTGGCCTTCCTCACCGGCCCCGAGGCGCGGTACGTCACCGGCACCGATCTGCTCGTCGACGGCGGGCAGGCGGCCTGGATCCGCCGGCACATGCGGCGCCAAGGATGACGGTGGCCGAGCGGGCCGGTCCGGACACCGTCCTGGGCAGAGCGGTGTGGCAGGCCGGGCGGGCCACGCTCCAGTTGTTCACCGCCGCGCTGCTGGCCTTCGGCCTGTACCTGTTCATCACCGTGCTGCTGATCACGGCGATCGCCACGGTCGCCGTCGTGGGGGCGTGGCTGCTGCCCGAGACGGTGCTGCTGATCCGCCGGATCGCCGGGGCGAAGCGCGCCCTGGTGGCCGCCTGGACGGGCCGGGAGATCCCCGAGGCGTACGAGCCCGTCACCGGTCCGCTGAAGGAGCGGCTGCGGATCGCGGTCCGCGACCCCGGCACCCTGACCGACCTGCGCTGGATGGCCGCCTCCTATGTCTACGGGGCCCTGTTCTTCCTGGCCCTGCCCCTGTGGCCGCTGGGGCTTGTCGTCGACGGTGTGCGGTGCGGGCCGGCGCGCCGTGAGGCGCTCGTCCTGCCGTTGATCACCCGTCTCGCCGATGTGGAGGCCGGCTGGTCGGAGACCCTGCTCAAGCCCTCGCCCAGGGCGCGGCTGGCCGCCCGGGTCGAGGAGCTGGCCGCCACCCGGACGGACGCGATCGCGGCGCACGGGGCCGAACTGCGCCGTATCGAGCGGGACCTGCACGACGGGACGCAGGCCCGGCTGGTGGCCCTGTCGATGCGGATCGGGCTGGCAGTGCGTGCCTACGACCGTGACCCGGGGGCCGCGCACCGGCTGCTGGCCGGCGCGCAGGACCAGGCCGAGGAAGCCCTGACCGAGCTGCGGCACGTGGTCCGGGGCATCCATCCGCCGATCCTCACCGACCGGGGCCTGGCCGGTGCGGTGCGGGCGCTGGCCGCGGCCAGCGGGCTCGAGGTGACCGTGCGGGTGGACGGTCTGGAGGGCGAGAGGGCCCGGGCCCCGGCCGCCGTCGAGGCGGCCACCTACTTCGCCGTGGCGGAGGCACTCACCAACGCCGCCAAGTACAGCGGCGCCGGCCGGGCGTCGGTCGTTCTGGAACGCCTGCGCACCGGGCTGCGTGCCGTCGTCCGGGACGAGGGCGTGGGCGGCGCGGACGAGTCCGGTGGCGGCTCCGGGCTGCTGGGCATCCGCCGCCGTGTCGCCGCCCTGGACGGGACCGTGACCGTGACCAGCCCCTTCGGGGGGCCGACCGTGATCGAAGTGGAGCTGCCGTGCGTGTGGTGATCGCCGAGGACAACGCCCTGCTCAGAGAAGGGCTCGTGCTGTTGCTGACCTCGGCCGGGCACGAGGTGGCGGCCGTCGCCTGCACCGGCCCCGAGGTCCTCCCGGCGCTGCTGGAACACCGTCCGGACGCGGCCGTGCTCGATGTCCGGATGCCGCCGGGCTTCCGGGACGAGGGCCTGCGCGCCGCGCTGGAGGCCCGCGAGAGAATTCCCGGGCTGCCCGTGCTGGTGCTCTCGCAGTACGTGGAGGAGTCGTACGCCGCCGAGTTGCTGGGCGGCGGGGCGAGCGGGGTCGGCTATCTGCTCAAGGACCGGGTGGGCCGGGTGGACGAGTTCCTCGAGGCCCTGGACCGGGTCGCGGGCGGTGGTACGGCCCTGGACCCGGAGGTGGTCACCGAGTTGCTCACCCGGCGCCGCGACTCGCCCCTGGACTCGCTGACGCCGCGTGAGCGCGAGGTGCTGAAGCTGATGGCCGAGGGCCACGACAACACCACCATCGCGCGGACCCTCGTCGTCACCGAACGCGCCGTCAGCAAGCACATCGGCAACGTCTTCCTGAAACTCGGCCTTCCGCCCAGCGACAGCGGTCACCGCAGGGTGCTGGCCGTACTGGCCCATCTGAACGGCCGGTGAGTCAGCGCGGGGTCGCGGCGGGCCTGGCCAGACGCTCGCCGATGACGCCGATCACGTCCGGTGCGTGGTCGATGAGGAAGAAGTGCCCGCCGGGGTAACGCTTCATCTCGAAGTCGCCTTCGGTGTGGGCGCTCCAGGCGCGTACCTCGTCGTGGCTCGCCTTGGGGTCCTCGTCCCCGGTCAGTGCGGTGAGGGGGCTGCGGAGCCGGTGGTCGGACGCCCACACATAGGTCTCCACCGCGCGGTAGTCGTTGCGGAGGGCCGGCAGGATCATGCGCATCAGCTCCTCGTCTCCGAAGATCCGCTGGTCGGTGCCGCTGAGTTCGCGCAGCTCGGCGATGATCCCGGCGTCGTCACGCCGGTGCACCCGTTCGTCGCGGGAGCACGAGGGTGCGCGGCGTCCCGAGACGAAGACCCGCTCGGCGAACCGCCCGGCCAGCTCCAGCCGTACGGCGACCTCGAAGGCCAGTGTCGCTCCCATGCTGTGCCCGAACAGGGCGAAGGGGCGGTCCACCGTGCGCGTCACGGCCCGGCTGACCTGGTCCGCGAGACCGTCGATGGTGTCGATCATGGGCTCGTTGTGCCGGTCCTGGCGTCCCGGGTACTGGACGGAGAGCACCTCGACACGGGGGTTCAACGCCTGCGCCACCGGCCGGAAGAAGGACGCCGAACCGCCCGCGTGGGGCAGACAGACCAGTTGTACGGGAGCGTCGGGGCTCGGGAAGAAGCGTCGTATCCACGGATCGGTGGCGGTCATGGGGCCTTCCTGTTCTCATGCTCGGAACGACATGCTCGTACCGATTGCCAAGATAGACGGACCGACCGGCCAGGAGGGATCGCATGACGAACCACCCCACCCGTACGGAACGTGTCGAACTGACGCCGGCCGCCGGGGAACTGCTGCGGCGGCTGACCGGGGCGCACGGGCCGGTGATGTTCCACCAGTCCGGCGGCTGCTGCGACGGCAGCGCCCCGATGTGCTACCCGCGCGGCGAGTTCCGGGTCGGTGGCTCGGACGTCCTGCTGGGGCAGGTGGCCGGGGACACCCCGTTCTGGATGAGCGCGGACCAGTACACGTACTGGGCGCACACCCATCTCACCGTGGACGTCGTCCCCGGCCGGGGCAGCGGCTTCTCCCTGGAGGCCCCGGAGGGTGTCCGCTTCCTGATCCGCTCCCGGCTGCTCACCGACGAGGAGTTGCGGCACATCGAGGCGGAGCCACCGCTGCCGACCGGGGCGGACGAGCCCGGCCGGGCCTGAACGGCTCGGTGCGCGTGTCGCCGTAGGGTGGGCGCATGTACACGACGCGGGTCTCCGGCCATGTCGACGCGCCGCGTCCGGCCGTCTACCGGGCGCTGGTGAGCGCGGAGGCGATCGCGCGCTGGCGCGTGCCGGCCGGCATGAGCAGCGAAGTGCACGAGTTCGACGCCCGCGAGGGCGGCAGGTTCCGCATCTCGCTGATGTACGACGCACCGGACGCCACCGGGAAGTCGGCCGCGCACACCGACACGTACCACGGCCACTTCGCGCGGCTCGTACCGGACGAGCAGGTGGTCGAGGTACTCGCCTTCGAGTCCGCCGACCCCGCGCTGGCCGGCTCGATGACCATGACGACAACTCTCACCGACGCGGAGGGCGGTGGCACCGGCGTCCTCGTGGTCCACGAGGGCGTCCCCGACGCCGTGCCCGCCGCGGACAACGAGACGGGCACCCGGATGGCCCTGGCGAATCTGGCCCGGTTCGTAGAATCCGGCCCGGACGTCACCTAGGGCGCGGTCCGTCGCTCGCCCAGGTCCCAGAACAGGCCCGCCATGATGCCCAGCCCCTCTCGGGCCACCGCTTCCAGCAGGTGTTCGTCGGGGGCGTGCTGGGAGCAGGACGGGTGGGAGTGCGGGATCCAGACGGCCGGCAGGCCGAGGATGTCCGCGAAGGCGTCGTTGGGGAGGGTGCCGCCGAGGTTGGGCAGGACGGCGGGTTCCTTGCCCGTGGTGCGTACGACAAGGAGCGCGCTTGTCCCTGACCCGTGTCGAGTCGCTGGCCCGGGCCGCCCTGCCGGAGATCACCGGTGATCTGCGGACGCTGGTCGAGCTGGAGACACCCGGCGACGACAAGGCGTTGCCGACCGCCGGGCTCGCCGCCGTCGAGGCCTGGACGCACCACCGGCTCGGCCCGCCGGACGAGTCCCGGCGCCATGACGGCGGCGCCCGGGGCGACATGCTGGAGCTGCTCTGCCGGGGCACGTCCCCCCGGGGTGGTGCTGGTCCTGTGCCACTACGACACGGTGTGGCCGGCCGGCACCCTCGCCGAGTGGCCCTTCCGGGTGAGCGAGGACGGCCGGGCCACGGGGCCGGGCGTCCTCGACATGAAGTGCGGCCTGGCGCAGGCGGTGTGGGCGCTGTGCCTGCTGCGCGAGCTGGACCTGCCGCGCCCGTCGGTACGGCTGCTGTTCAACGGCGACGAGGAGATCGGCAGTCCCGTCTCCCGGCCCGCAAGGGTGTCGGCCTGTTCGATGTGACGGTGGAGGGCGTGGCGGCGCACTCGGGCCTCGCCCCGTACAAGGGCGCCAGCGCCGTGCACGCGCTCGCCGAACTGGTCACCCGGGTAGCCGGGCTGGGCTCGCGGGAGCGCGGGACGGCGGTCAACGTCGGGCTGATCAGCGGCGGCACGGGTCGCAACGTCATCGCCGGCCGGGCGGCTGCGGCATCGACGTACGAATCGCCGACCCCGCCGAAGCGGCCCGGATCGACGCCGCGCTGGACCGTCCCGTCCTCGACGGTCTGGGAGCGGTGGGCGACGGCTCCCACGCCCGGCACGAACACGTCCTGCTGGACCACGTCCCGCCGCGCACCGCGCTGTTGGTGGGAATGGCCATGGCGGGAGCCGTAAAGCCAGGACGGCTCCACTGCCTCGTGGTCTCCATGTTCATGCCAGACGTGTCAGGCGACTGCCGTGCTCTTCAGGAGCACAGACGGAACACGGATTTCTCCGTGCACAGAAAAGCATTAAAAAACTGAATGCATGCGGCAATCGTGATTCGCCCGACGCCCCTCCGTGCTTCCGTGCGCCCCTATGGAGAAAGGATTCGGCGAGCCGTCGGCAGATTTCACTGGGCAGGACTGTGGCGAGCGTCAAATCGACGCGACCGCACCACAATCCCGTGTGCCGACCGAGGCAGGTGGTTTTCGATGAGCGGCTCCGTTCCCGGACCGGCCCGAAATTGGACAGTGGGCACTGCTCCAGGCATATTCCCATTCCTGGGCCACGGTATCGACTTGGTCCGTCGCCCGCTGGCCTTTCTGGAATCTCTGTCCGCGCACGGGGATCTGGTCGAAATACGCCTGGGTCCGCAGCGCGCCTGGATGGCCTGTCACCCGGACCTCGTCCACCAGGTGCTCGGGGACCCGGAGACATTCGACAAGGGCGGCCCGCTCTACGACCGGCTGCGGACATTACTGGGGGACGGCGTCGGCACCTGCCGCCATCAGGATCACCGGCGCCAGCGCAGGCTGCTCCAGCCCGGCTTCCGCAAGGCCCGTGTCGCCGACCAGGTGCAACTGATGGGCGAGGAAGTGGAGTCGGTGTGCCGCGGGTGGCGGGGCGGGCAGGCGGTCGACGTCAGCGCGACCATGATGGACCTGTCGACACGCGTGATCAGCCGCCTCCTCTTCTCCGACTCGCTCGACGCCGCGACGGCCCACGAGATGCGGGGGTGCCTGGCCACCGTGGTCCGCGGCATGTTCGTCCGCACGGTGATGCCGGTCGACGCCCTGTTCCGTGTACCCACTCCGGCGAACCGGCGCTACCGGCACGCTTCCGACCGTCTGCGCGCGATCGTCGACGCGGCTGTCGCCGAACGCCGGCGAGGGGCCGCCCAGGACGACCGGGACGATCTGCTCGGAACCCTGCTGGCGGCGGCCCGGGGCGTCGGCGTGGGGACGGCGATCAGCGACAGGGAGGTCCACGGCCAGGTGATCACGCTGATGTTCGCCGGCGCCGAGAGCACTGCCCTGTGCCTCTCCTCGGCCTTGGAGCTGATGGGGCGGCATCCCGGGGAGGAACGCCGGCTGCACTCCGAGGTCGACGCCGTGCTCGCCTCAGGACGGCCGCCCGGCCCCGACGAACTGCCGCGCCTCGTCCGCACGCGGAGCGTCGTCACCGAGACCCTTCGCCACCGCCCGCCCGGCTGGCTCTTCACCCGGGTCGCCACGAAGGAGACGGAACTCGCCGGGCACCGGCTCCCGCGGGGCGCCACGGTCGTCTTCAGCCCGTACCTCCTGCACCACGACCCCGCCCTGTTCCCCGACCCCGACCGCTTCCTCCCCGATCGCTGGCTGCCGGGACGGGACGTCACGGTCCGGCCCGGAGCGATGATCCCGTTCGGGGCGGGCCGCCGGAAGTGCATCGGGGAGACGCTCGCCATGACGGAGGCCATGGTGGCCGTCTCGTTCATCACCCGCCACTGGCGACTGCGCCATCTGCCCGGCTACGAGGAACGGCTGCGTCCGGCGGCCTCGCTGGGGCCGAGGGGACTGGTCATGACCTGCGAACCACGGGTCAGGAAGCCGGTGGGCACCGCTGTCGCACCCGTCGTCCACAACTCCCGAACAGCAGGTGGCAACGATGTCCACGACGCATGAGGAAATAACGCTCGCCGCACAGGGCGGAATTCAGGCGGTCAATCTCCGGGACCTGATCGACGCGAACCTCTACATGCCATTCCCGTTCCAGCGCAATCCCCACGCACCCGAAGCGTCGGCCGGCGTCGACTCATGGCTCAGGACCTGGGGTTTGACCGATGACCCGGCAGTGGCAGCCATGATCTCCTATACGCGTCCCGCCGAACTCGCGGCCTGCAACAGTCCGGACATGGATTCCGGGCTCCTCCAGATCGTGGCCAACCAGATCGCCTACCAGTTCGTCTTCGACGACCGGGCGGAGGACGTCGGCCGGCGCTCGCCCGGCCTGCTGCTGCCCATGCTGTGCGAGAGCGTCGCGATCCTGCGGGACGGCCGGCCGCCCACCACCCCGCTCGGGGCGGCCCTGGCCGACCTGTACCGACAGGTCCGGGACCGGTGCACACCCGATCAGGCCGCGCGATGGGCCTGGAACAGCCGTGAGTACGTGCACGGCCTCCTGTACGAAGCGACGGCCCAGGTCCATTCCGACCCGGTGGGCAGCGGGCTGTGCCGGTCCATACGCTCCCTCATCGCCGGCGTCGAGCCGTTCTACCCGCTGTGCGAGGCCGCCCAGCGGTGCGAACTGACCCCGGAGGAGATCCATCACCCCGCCATGCGACGCCTGAGCCGGCTGTCCGCCGACGCGGCGGTGTGGATACCCGACCTCTTCTCCGCGGTGAAGGAACAGCGCGCGGGCGGCATGATCAACCTGGCCCTCGCCTACCAGCGCACACACCGGTGCTCCCTGCCGGTGGCCGTCACCCTGGCCGTACGGCACATCAACCGCACGATCCGCGAGTTCGAGGAGCTCTACGGTGAGCTCAGGCCCGAGTTGAGCCCGGCCGGCATCGGCTATGTGGAGGGCATGGCCGGCTGGATCCGCGGATGCTACTTCTGGTCCCGTACCGTGCCGCGGTACGCCGACACGATGGCCGCACCCGGAGGGCTCTGACCGTCTGCCCGGCGGTCACCTCCCCCGCAGGTCTCCCGAAAGGGGCGGAAACGGACCACGCTACCCCGAATGGCGGGGACTCAAAGCGCTCCTGCGGGAAATTCACTCGCCCTGTCTACCTCCTGTTACCTCCCGGTCAAACGGCCTGTTTCTGGGCGTACGCTCGCCCCGTCCAGCGGGGAGCAACGACAGGAAGCGGTAGACCACATGGCCCATGGGCTGCGGCAACCGATCACCGAACACCGGCCTCTCCTCGAACGCGACAAGGAGCTCCAGGCCATCGATCGCGCACTGGCGGGTCTCCGGGACACCGCCGAGGGCGTGCCCCGGACACCGCAGGGCGGGCTGCTCGCCTTCACGGGTGTGGCCGGGCTCGGCAAGACGACACTGATCGCGGCGGCGCGCGCCCGCGCCGCCGCGCAGGGGTTCACGGTGTTCTCGGGCAAGGGCGGCGAGAACGAGCAGGGGCTGGCGTTCCGTGTCGTCCGCCAGGTCATGCAGCCCGTCCTGGCCGGCATGAGCGGGCCGGAGCGCCGGGAATTCCTGGGCAGTTGGTACGACATCGTCGGTGCCGCGCTCGGTCTCGAGGCGACGGACACCGCCCGGATGCCGGACCCGACCGGAGTGCGCGACGGCCTCGACTGGGTCATGACGCGCCTGACGATGCTGAACGCGCCCGTCGTTCTGCTCCTTGACGACCTGCACTGGGCCGACACCGAGTCCCTCGACTGGCTCGCCTCCTTCGCGCCGCGGGTCGCGGACCTCCCGCTTCTGGTGGTCATCGGTTACCGGCCGGACGAACTCCCGCCCGACGCCACCTCTTTCCGCACGCTCGTCGAACGCCACGAGCAGCGCCCGCACGTCCTGTCGCCGCTCGGCGAGGCCGGTGTGGCGCGGATCATCAGGGAGGAAGTGGGCGAGGAAGCCGAGGACGAGTTCTGCGGCGAGTGCTGGACGGTCACCAACGGAATCCCCTTCGAGGCCGTCGAACTGGCCATCGGACTCCGCGAGCGGCGGTTGCGGGGAACCCAGGACGAGGTGCCCGTGATGCGGGACCTCGCCGCGGCGGTCAAGGGCCCCGGCCTGATCGCCCGCCTCAAGCGGCTCGGCCCGAGCACGGTCCGCTTCGCGTGGGCCGGCGCCGTCCTGGGCGGGCCCTTCTCCTCGGAGGCCGCCGCCGACCTCGCGGTGGTCGGCAGCGCGGAGGCCGTCGAAGCGACCGAGAAGCTGCGCGCCTGCCGCATCCTCGCGTTCGCCGACGAGCCCGCGGGCGCCCTGGAGTTCGTCCATCCGCTGATCGCCACGACGGTCTACCACGACATCCCCTCGGGCCTGCGCGTCGGCATGCACGACGCGGCCGCCAACGCCGCCCAGACGGTCGAGTCCGACCCCATGGCCGCCGCCCGTCACCTGCTGGAGGTGCCCTGCGACGGCCGGCCCGAGACGGTCGCGTGCCTGCGCGCCGCCGCGCGTGAGTACCTCCGCGCCGGGGCCCCGGAGGCCGCCCGGCGCGTGCTGACCCGGGCGTTGCGGGAACCACCGCCCGCCGAGGACCGCGCCGCCCTGCTCCACGAACTGGCCGGCTCGACCTTCCTGATCGAGCCCACGGCCACGGTCAGCCATCTCCGGGAGGCGCTGAAGGAACCCGGGATCGACCCCGACCTGCGCGCCTCGATCGTCTACCGGCTGACCCAGGCACTGGCCCACACCGACCGGCTGACCGAGGCCGCGACCGTCGCCGCCGACGAGGCGCGGCGCGCCACCAACGCGCGCGTCAGGCTGCGCATGCAGGCAGATCACTTCGTGTGGAGCGCCTTTCGCGCCGACGAGCCGGACTCCTCCGCCCGCTCGCGCCGGCTGGCGCGGCTGGCAGCCAAGCTGACCGGCCGGGGCCTGGAGGAGCGCTACATCCTCGGGCTGCGGGCGTGGGACGCCCTCGTGCGCGGCGAGCCGCGGCGGAGCGCCGTCGGGTTCGCCGAGGAGGCCCTGAGCGGAGGGATGAGCTGGACCGACGAGAACCGCGGCTTCGAGGTGCCCGCCGCGGTCGCCCTGCTGTTCATGTACTGCGACCAGCCGCGGCGGGCCGAGGAACTGTTCGCCGACGGCATGGCCGAGTGCGAGCACAGGGGGTGGCGCGGCTCCCATCTGGCGCAGGGCCAGACGCTTCTGGGCTATATCCGCTACCGCCGTGGCTGCCTGCCCGAGGCCGAAGAACTCGTCCGGGCCGGGCTGCACACCGCCGAGCGCGTCGAAGGAGCGGTGCCCGCCCAGTGGTTCGCCATCGGCATTCTCATCCAGATCCTGCTGGCCCGCGGGCGGACCACGGCCGCGCGCCGCCTCGCCGACACGTACCACTACGGCGACGTGGTCCCCAACGCCGTCATCTTCCCCGATCCCCGCACGGTGTACGCCGAGCTGCTCCTGGCGGAGGGGCGACTCACCGAGGCGGCGCGCCTGTTGTCCCAGGTCGGGGAGTGGCTGGAGTCACGGGACTGGCACAACCCCTCGTGGTGCCCCTGGCAGCTGGGACTGGCCTCGGCGCTCGCCCGCACCGCCCCCGACCAGGCGGTGCTGCACGCCCAGGACGCCACCAAGCGAGCCCGGGACTTCGGTGCGGCGTCCGCGATCGGCCAGGCGCTGCGTGTCCAGGCGGAGGTGACGGGCGGGCCGGCGGCGCTCGATCTGCACACCCAGGCCGTCGATCATCTGGAGCGGTCGCCCGCGGCGTACGAACTGGCCCGTGCCCTGGTGGGCCATGGCGCCGCGCTGGTCCGCAGCGGCGAGCTGCACGACGCCGCCGACCGGCTCTACCAGGGGCTGGAGGGAGCGGTGCACTGCGGTGCCGACGGTCTGGCCGCCCGGGCCAGGCGGGAGCTCTCCGCCGCGGGACTGCGTCCGCTGCCCCTGCGCTACCCGCAGACGGACATGCTGACGGGCCCGGAACGCCGGGCCGCCGAGAAGACGGCCCAGGGCCACCCGGCGCCCGTGGTCGCGAAGGACCTGCGGATCACCGAGCAGGGCGTGCGGCAGCTGCTGTCCTCCGTGTACCGCAAGCTCGGCACGGACACGGCGGGCCTCGCCGACGCACTGGAGAACTGCCGCCGGCCCGGGCGGTAGCGAGCCGGGGGGCGGGCCTCACATCGGGCCGGGGCCCGCCCCGCCCTTGAGGCGTTCCAGGTCGGAGGGGCGGACCTGGATGACGACGAGGGCGATCAGCGCGGCGACGGCGGTGAAGATCGCCGCCATGATGAAGGCGGCCGAGACACCGGCGGTGAGGATCTCGTCGGACCAGGGTTTCGGCAGTTGCCCGGTCTGCTCGAACCGCAGGCGCTCGGCGGGGGTCGCCTGCCGGAGGAAGTCCGGGACCTGCTTCTCCGCCTCGTTGGTGCTGGCCGTGCCGTACATCGTGACCAGGATGGACAGGCCGAGCGAGCCGCCGACCTGCTGGGTGGCGTTGAGGAGTCCGGAGGCCGCGCCGGTCTCGGGTGTGGAGACGTTGGACAGCGCCATGAGGGTCAGCGACACGAACTCCATGCCCATGCCCAGGCTGAAGACGAGCATCGGGCCGAGGACGCTGCCCGCGTAGGTGGAGTGCACATCGGTCAGGGTGAGCCAGGCGAGGCCCGCGGCCGCCAGGATCGCGCCCACCACCATGAACGGCTTGGGCCCGTAGACGGGCAGGAACCGCGACGCCAGCCCGGCGCCGACGGCGATGACCGCGCTGACCGGCAGAAAGGCCAGTCCGGCCGCCAGCGGGCTGAAGCCCAGCACGTTCTGCACGAAGAGCGTCAGGAAGAAGAACATGCCGAAGATCGCGGCGGCGAGGCACAGCATGATGCCGTAGGTGCCCGCACGGTTGCGGTCGGCGAACATGTGCAGGGGCGTGATGGGCTGTCTGGAGCGCCGCTCGATCAGGATGAAGGTCGCCAGGACGATGACCGCCCCGGCGAAGGAGGCCAGCGTGAGCGGGTCCCGCCAGCCGTCCTGCGCCGCTCTGATGAACCCGTAGACGAGCAGCACCATGCCCGCGGTGGAGGTGAGTGCGCCGGCGATGTCGAAGCGTCCGGGGTGACGTTCGGACTCCCTGATGTAGCGGGGCGTGGCGAGCACGATGAGCAGGCCGATGGGCACGTTGACGAAGAGCACCCACCGCCAGTTCAGCCACTCCACCAGCATGCCGCCGGCGAGGAGGCCGATCGCGCCGCCGCCGGCCGAGACCGCGGCGAAAACGCCGAAGGCGCGGTTGCGTTCGGGCCCTTCGCGGAAGGTGGTGCTGATCAGGGCGAGGGACGTCGGAGAGGCGATGGCGCCGCCGACGCCCTGGAGGGCGCGTGCGCCGAGGAGTTGGCCGGAGTTCTGGGCGAACCCGCCGAGCAGGGAGGCCAGCACGAAGAGCAGCACGCCGAAGATGAAGACGCGCCGCCGGCCCAGGATGTCGCCGGCCCGGCCGCCGAGCAGCAGCAGGCCGCCGAAGGTGAGGGTGTAGGCGTTGACCACCCAGGACAGGCTGGTGGTGGAGAAGTCCAGCGAACTCTGGATGTGCGGCAGCGCGATGTTCACGATGGTGATGTCGAGGACCACCATCAGCTGGCAGGAGGCGATGACGAACAGCGCCATCGCGTTTCCGCCACCACCGGATTCCCTGGTGGTGGCCGCCTGTGGTGAAGCCGGCTGCGGGCTGCTGCCTGCGGTGTCCACCGTTCGACGGTACGCCCGCCTCCTGGACCTCACCACTCGATCACCGTCAGCTCCTGCGGTTGCCCTTCGGTGACAGCAGTTGCTCGCGCAGGACGGTCAGTTGGTGCGATGTGTCCACGGCCCGTTCCTCGTCCAGGGTCGTCAGGGCCAGCAGCAGGACATCGGCCACGACCAGCGCGGTGAGCGCCTCCGAGGTGATTCCGGTCGGGGTGTGCGGCGCGGTGAGGACGGCGTCGACGCGGTCGCCGAACTCCTCGCCCAACTCGTCCGTGACAAGCACGACGCGGGCCCCGACCGCGCGGGCCCGCTCGACGAGGACGGTCAGCTCGGTGAGAGCGCGTCCGGGCTGGAAGATCACCACGGCGTCGCCCTGGCGCAGGCCGAGCAGATGGTCGGCGAGGGCGAAGCCGGTCGCGTCGAGGAACCGGGAGCGGCGGCCGATACGGCCGAGCGCGAGCGCCAGGTGCCGGGCGGCCGCTTCGGAGGCGGCGATGCCGAAGCAGTGGACCTCCCCGGCGTCCGCCAGCGCCGCGACCGCCGCCCGCAGCGAGTCCTGGTCGGTGAGCCGCCGGGTCTGCTCGATCCGCTCCTGGGCCTCGTCGAGCACATCGCCCCAGATGCCGTCCAGGTCGCGCCCGACGTGGGCGATGCGCTGCTTCAGCCGCACCTCGGGTGCCACCGCCGCGGTGAAGCCGGTGGCCAGCTCGCGCTTGAGGGCGGGGAGTCCCCCGTAGCCGAGGCGCTGCAGGGCACGGACGACCGTGGCGTTGCTGGTGCCGCTGGCGGTGCCCAGCTCCTGGGCGCTGGCGAACAGCAGCTGTTCCACGGGAGCGCTCGCCAGGTACTGGGCGACCGTGCGCTCGGAGGCGGACAGGGCCTCCCAGTGGTCGCGGACGGCGGCGCGGAGGCGGGCCACGCCCTCTCCCAGATCCCCGGGCTCTGAAATCTCCGTTACAGGCATTGACTTCCTCGTGTCGGCCGTTACTCTCCTGGACAACGCATTCCAAGAGGAGCAGTTTTCGTAATCGACGTTACAGCACGTCGGTGCGGCACACAGCCCTCCACTGCGAGGAGAACAATGGCACCCCCTGCGTCCCCGTCCCTCCCCCTCGTCGAGATCTCCGGCACCCCGGTCGAGCGCGGCCGCCAGTACGGCGAGGCCGTCCGCGACCGGCTGCACACCGCGCTCGCCTACTACGAGGAGGCCTTCGGCCACTCGGCGGGCCTGACCTGGGAGCAGGTCACCGCCCGCGCCGCCCGCTGGCAGGAGCCGGTCGCCTCCTACGCCCCGCACCTGCTGGAGGAGATGCGCGGCACCGCCGAGGGCGCCGGGGTCTCGCTGCTCGACGTGCTCGCCCTCAACGCACGCGGCGAGGTGCTCTACGACCAGTCGTTCGCGGCCATGGAAGCGGACGCGGACGCCGCCGTCGTCGAGGAGGAGCCCGCCGAGGGCTGCACCTCCTTCGCCGCCTACGGTCCCGCCAGCGGCGACGGGCACGTCTGGGCGGGCCAGAACTGGGACTGGCGGGCCGCGGCCGCCGGCACGGTCGTCATGCTGCGGATCGTGCAGCCGCCCGCGCCGACCCTGATCATGCAGGTCGAGGCGGGCCAGATCGGCCGCCAGGGCGCGAACTCCGCCGGGATCGCCCTCAACGCCAACGGGCTCGGCGGGCGCTTCGACGACACGGTCGGCCTGCCGCAGACCGTCGTCCGCCGCAGCGTCCTCGACCAGCACGCGATCACCGACGCCCTCGACGTGCTGTGCCGCACCCGGGCCCATATCGCCTCCAACGCACTGCTTACCTGCCGCGAGGGCTTCGCCGTCGATGTCGAGACGACCCCCGCGGGCTACGGCTGGATGTATCCGACCGACGGTCTGCTGGTGCACGGCAACCACTACCAGGCGGGCGTCCCCGCGGCCATCGCCGCGGACTACCGTCCCCTCTCCCCGGACTCCCTGGTCCGTGTCCCCCGCGCCGAGGAGGGCCTGAGGGCGCTGCGCGGCTCCACCGGCCCCGACGAATCCCGCAAGCTGATCAAGCAGGCCCTCTCCGACCACCTCGGCCTGCCCGAGTCGCTGTGCACGCACCCCGACACCCGCAGGCCCGCCGTGGAGCACTGGGCCACACTGGTCTCCTCCTGCGTGGACCTGACCACCGGCGACTACCACGTCACGGCGGGCACCCCTTGTGACCGCGACTACCAGCACCTTCCCTGGAACCTCTACGACGGCCCCGACGGCTCCCCGGCCCGCCGCACCAGCTGAAAGAGAAACGCCGATGAACAGAAACTCACGCGGGACGGTGACCTGCGGGCTGGTCGTCACCGGTCTCCTCACCGCCGTCGGATGCAGCGGCGCCGACACCGCCACGACCGGCGGCAGCCCGGTCGACGCAGCGCGGCTGAAGCTCACCCCCACCACACCCGCCGCCCAGGGCTCGGTCCAGAAGGTGAACTGGCTGCTGGAGGACGAGCCGGACTCCCTCGACCTCGACAGCCAGGGCTCCAGCGCCGGCCGTGTCGTCCTGACCAATGTCTGCGAGCGGCTCTACCAGCTCCAGCCCGACATGACCGTCAAGCCGTTCCTCGCCGAGAAGGCGACGACGCCCGACGACAAGACCCTCGTCCTGAAGGTCCGCTCCGGTGTCACCTTCCACGACGGCTCGAAGCTCACCGCCGACGACGTCCTGTGGAGCCTGAAGCGGCACGCCGACCCGGACATGGAACAGAGCGACGAGTTCACCAACGTCTCGGCCATGACGAAGACGGGCGCCGACGAGATCACCGTCCGCTTCGAACAGCCCGACGCGCTGTTCACCAAGGCCCTCGCCGGTGACGCCGGCATCGTCTGGAACAAGGAGCAGGTGGAGAAGGCGGGCAAGGACTTCGGCACCCCCGGCCAGGGCGACGCCTGCTCGGGCCCGTACCAGCTGACGGGCTGGAAGTCCGGTGACTCGATCACCATCCGCGCCCACGACGGCTACTGGGGCGAGCAGCCGCTGACCAAGGAGGTCGTCTTCCGCTGGGCCTCCGACAGCGCCCTGGTCAACGCGCTGAAGACCGGCGCGGCCGACGGCACCTTCGCCGAGTCGCCCAACACCGCCTCCGCGCTGCGCGACGTCAAGGGCCTCAGCCAGTACTACGGCCCCTCCACCGCCACCCTCGACCTCATCCCCACCGAACGCGGCGGGCTGAAGGACCCGGGTGTCCGACGCGCCGTGTCCCTCGCCCTTGACCGCGCCGGCATCGCCAAGTCGGGCTACGGCGGCCTGGTCCAGCCGTGGGCGGCCCCGGTCGGCTCCGGCTCCTGGGGCTACGCGAAGCCGGAGTTCGCCGCAGCGCAGCAGGAGCTGGCGGCCGGCGCGCCCGCCTCACCCGACGCGGACGACATCGCCGAGGCCAAGAAGCTCGTGAAGGAGGCCGGCGCACCGGCGGCCCCGATCGTCATCGGCACCGACGCCAGCCAGGGCCGCACCGTCGTCGCCAACGCCCTGCGCGCCGCCCTCCAGCGCATCGGGCTCAAGGGCGACGTCAAGACGGTGCCGACGACCCAGTTCGAGGAGTTCTACAGCGACCCGCAGGCCCGCGCGGGCATCGATGTCCTGGTGGGCGACTGGTACATCTCCAAGTCCGACCCGATGGGCTTCTACGACAACGGCCTGTCCGACTCCTCCAACAACTGGATCGGCTTCAAGGACGCCACCTACGACAAGAAGGTGCACCAGGCGCTGTCCACGCTGGACGACGCGAAGCGTGCCGCCCTCGCCATCGACGTACAGAAGCGGTTCACCGACGCGGCGGTCTGGATCCCCGTCGCCCAGGTGCCCTCGGTGCTGGTGCTGAACAGCGAACTGACCGGGGCGCCCGCCTCCCAGGCCTATCTGTACTACCCGTGGGCGGCCGGCCTCGGCGCGAGGAAGGGCTGAGCCGGCATGGCCGCCCGGATCGTACGGCGCCTGGCCGGTTTCCTGGCCACGCTTCTCGCCGCATCCTTCGTCATCTTCGCGGCCGTCTACGCGGCCCCCGGCGACCCCGCCGTCTTCCTGGCCGGCGGTCGCGACGAGCTCACCCCCGAGCGGCTCGCGGCCGTCCGCGCCCAGTACCACCTGGACGAGCCGCTGGTGGTGCAGTACGGGCGCTGGCTCGCCGACTGCGTCCACCTCGACCTCGGCCGCTCCTTCAAGTACGGCGACCAGGTGGCCGACCTGATCGCGGCCCGGCTGCCCACCACCGTCGAACTGGTCGTCTACGCCACCGTGCTGTTCGTCGTCCTCGGCGTGGGCTCCGGCATCCTCGCCGCGATCCGGCAGTCCACCTGGGTCGACTCCGCGGTGGTCGGCGGGACGACGCTCGCCGCGTCCGTGCCCTCGTTCGTCGCGGCGATCGCCCTGGTGTCGCTGTTCGGCGTGCAGTTGGGCTGGTTCCCGGTGACGGGCACCGGCAGCGGCTTCGCCGGGACCCTGCACCATCTGACGCTGCCCGCGCTGTCGCTGGCCCTCGGCGCGCTCGCGCTCATCAGCCGGGTCACCCGGCAGGCCATGGCGGACGCCGCCGCGTCCGACCACGTCGAGGCCGCCCGGGCCTCCGGCATCCCGGAGCGGGACATCGTCCGCCGGCACGTGCTGCGCAACGCGCTCGGCCCGATCGTCACCATGTGCGGCCTGGTCATGGCCGGGATGCTCGCCGGGACGGTCGTCGTCGAGACCGCCTTCGGCATCAGCGGCATCGGCTCGCTGCTGGTCGGCGCGATCAACACCCACGACTTCCCGGTGGCCCAGGCCGTGCTGCTGCTCATGGTCACCGGCTATGTCGTCGTCACCACCGTCGTCGACCTGGTCCATCCGCTGCTCGACCCGCGCGTCCGCGAGGAGGCCCGTACCGCATGACCGCGCTCACCCTCGCCCCCGTCCGCGTACGCCCCCGACGCCCCGTGGGTGTGCTGGTGGCCGGCGGATTCCTGGGCCTGGTGGTCCTGGCCGCCGTGCTCGCCCCGCTGCTGGCGCCCTACGCCCCCGACGCCATCGATCTGTCCGCCTCGCTCGCCGGCACGAGCCCCGACCACCTCCTGGGCACCGACTCCTCGGGCCAGGACCTCCTCTCCCGGGTGCTGTACGGCGCCCGCACCAGCCTCATCGCCCCGCTGCTGCTCCTCGCGGTGGCCGCGCTGCTCGGCGTCACCCTCGGTGTGCTGGCCGCCTGGCGGGGCGGCTGGACGGACGCGTTCGTCTCCCGGCTGACGGATGTGATGTACGCCTTCCCCGGGCTGCTGTTCACCGTCCTGATCATCGCGGTCTTCGGCACCGGCATGACCACGTCCGTCCTGGCCCTCGGTCTCGCCTACACCCCGACGGTCGCCAAGTACACGCGCTCACTGGCCCTTTCCGAGTGCCGCAAGCCCTACGTCGACGCCTACCGCGTCCAGGGCATGGGCGGCGCCCGGATCTGCGCGCGCCACCTGGTGCCGAACCTGGGCCGGTCGGTCGCCGGTTACCTGGTGGTGCTGTTCGGCGAGGCGCTCATGTCGCTCGCCACCCTGTCCTACCTCGGCTTCGGCGCCCAGCCGCCCAGCTCCGACTGGGGTCTGATGGTGCAGGAGGGGCAGGCCGCCGTCGTCCAGGGCGCGCTGCTGCCCGCGCTGGTGCCCGGCACCGCCATCGCCGCGGTCGTCGTCTCCTTCAACGTCGTCGGCGTCTGGGCGGCCGACCGGCTCGGAGGGCGGAACTGATGCTGCTCACCCTCGACCACCTCACGGTGCAGCTCCCGGGTGCCGCCCGGCCGCTGCTGGACGAGGTGTCCCTGCGTGTGGATCCGGGCGAGGTCGTCGGCCTGGTCGGCGAGTCCGGCTCGGGCAAGTCGACCACGGCGAAGGCCGCCCTCGGCCTGCTGCCGGACGGGGCCACGGCCTCCGGCTCCGTCCGGGCCGGCGACGCGGACGTCCTCGCCCTCGGCGGCGAGGACCTGCGCCGGCACCGCGCCCGCACGGTCGCCATGGTCCACCAGGACCCGCGCGCCGCCCTCAATCCCGTGCGGCGCATCGGGGACTTCCTCCGTGAGCGCGGCGCCGACCGGGCCCGGGCCGTCGAACTCCTCGCCGCCGTCGGCCTCTCCGACCCGGAACGCCGGCTGAAGCAGCGCCCGCACGAGCTGTCCGGCGGCATGCTCCAGCGGGTCGTCATCGCGGGCGCCCTGGCCGTGCGACCCCGGCTGCTGCTCGCCGACGAGGCCACCAGCGCGCTCGACGTCACCACCCAGGCGGAGATCCTCGCCCTGCTGCGGACCCTGCGCGCGGAGCAGCAGGCCGGGATGCTGTTCATCACGCACGACCTGCACCTGGCCGCCGCGTACTGCGACCGCGTGTACGTCATGTACGCCGGCCGGGTCGTCGAGGAGCGCACCGCCGAGGCGCTGTTCGCCGACCCCGCGCACCCCTACACCCGCGGACTGCTCTCCTGCTCGCCCACCCTGGGCGACACCTCCCACACCCTGCTGCCCATCCCGGGGCGCCCGCCGTCCCTGTCCGACGTCTTCAGCGGCTGCCCGTTCGCCGCCCGCTGTCCCGACGCCGAGCCGGAGTGCGACACCTGGCGGCCGACGTCGGCGGAACTCCCGGACGGCGGAACGGCCGCCTGCCGCCGGATACCGGCCGCGGTGGCCACCGCGGCGGCCCCGGCCGAAAGGAGCACGCCATGACCGACGGCCCTCTGCTGGTCGCCGACGGCCTGCGCAAGTCCTACTCCCTGCCCGGCCGCGGCCGGCTCACCGCCGCCGAGGAGGTGTCGTTCGGTGTGCCCCGGGGCGGCTCGCTCGGGATCGTCGGGGAGTCCGGGTCCGGCAAGACGACGGTGGCCCGGATGCTGGTCGGTCTGGTGCGGCCCGACGCCGGCACCGTCAGCGTCGACGGACGCCCGCGGGAGGCGCGCACGCCCCGGCGAAAGGCGGCCCGGCTGGCCCGGGCCCGGGAGATCCAGATGGTCTTCCAGGACCCGTACGTCTCACTCGACCCGCGGCTCACGGCCGACCGGTGCCTGCGCACCGCGCTGCGCCTGCACGGCCGGGACGAGGACCTGGCCGCTGACCTCCTGGACCGGGTCGGCCTCGGCGAACGGGAGGCAGCGGCCCGGCCCCGGCAGCTCTCGGGGGGCCAGCGCCAGCGTCTCGCGATCGCCCGGGCGCTCGCCCCGGGCCCGCGGGTGCTGGTCCTGGACGAGGCCGTGGCCGCCCTGGACGTGTCGATCCAGGCCCAGATCCTGCGGTTGCTCGAAGAGATCCGCCGGGACACCGGGGTCGCGCTCGTCTTCGTCGGGCACGACCTGGCGGTGGTGCAGCACATCACCGACGACGTGCTGGTGATGCGCCGGGGCCGGATCGTCGAGCAGGGCCCGACCCGGCAGGTGCTCTCCGATCCGGCCCACCCGTACACCAAGCTGCTGCTCGCGGCCGTTCCCGGCGAGGGCTGGGACCCGGCCACTGCGGTCGAGGCCCGGGCGGCCGCGCTGGGTCCCTGAGGCGACAGGACGGGGCAGCGCGCGACACCACCGTCGGTCCCGCGTGCGGCCTCAGCGGCCGCCGCGGATCAGGCCCGTCAGATACCGCCACAGCGAGGAGCGCTGCCGGGCGGACGGGTCCGGCAGGACCTCCTCCGCCACCCCCGGGGCGGGGTCGTCCGCCGCCGGCCGCACGGGCGCCGAGGCGAGTTCGTACCGCACGGGCAGCGAGCGCAGGCCCCGCATGAACGGGGAGGAACGCCAGGGCAGTTGGTCGGCGGGCAGGGCGAGGTCGAGGTGGTCGAACCGCTCGAACAGGCGCCCCACCCCGGCCGCCGCGACCGTCGAGGCGAGCTCCCGGGCCGGGCACTGCCGCGGTCCGGCTCCCCAGGACAGATGCGCCCGGGTGCTGATGGTGGTGCCGGAGGCCACGTGGTCGGCGAAGAGCGGGTCGGCGTGCGCGGCACCCGGGGAGACCCAGACCGGCTCGCCTGCGCGGATCGTGTAGTTGCCGAGCGGGGTGTCCCGGGCCGCGAAGCGCGGGACGAAGTTCACCAGGGGCGGTTTGCGCATCACCACCCGGTTCATGGTCTCCCTGACCATCCCGGCGGACAGGCTGGCGCGCACACTGCCCTCCCCCGAGATGACCTCGACGACGGTGTTGGAGATGAGGATGCCGACGTGGTCGGAGGTCATGCCGAGCAGCATGAAGAGTTCGCGGGCGAGATGGTCGAGGGAGAGGTCCGGGTGCGCGGCCAGCAGGTACGAGGGGAAGTCGTCGCCCGGCTTCTCGAGCTTCCCCGCGGCCAGTTCCGCCAGGGTCGCGAGCAGGCGCTCCAGCGCTGCCTCGGCGTCCGGGCCGGCGTCGAGCACGCGCCACATGTCCATCAGCGCGTCGTCGCCCTGCGAGCCGGGGAAGCCGAGCAGATGGCTCGCCACCATCAGCGGCAGCGGCCGGGAGAACTGCGCCGACAGGTCCGCCACACCGGTCCTGCCGCCCTGTCCCACCAGGGTGATCAGCTCGTCGGCGTAGGCGGTGACGGCGGACTTCAGGCGCTTCGCCTGCGGGTGGCGCGGGTCCTGGAACGGCTTGAGGGCCACGTCCCACGCGGAACGCAGCGGCCGGTAGCCGGGGCCGCCCTGGATCAGGATGTGGTTGACCTCCAGGGACGGGCCGAGCGGCCAGTCGGCCGGCACCCTGCCCTCGGAGCGGGCCCGCCAGTTCTCCAGCCCCTTGGGGAAACCGTCGTTGTCCTGGAGCACCTGGAGCGACTCGCGGTAGCCCAGGACCAGCCAGGCGGGCACCCCCAGCAGATCGACCGGAGCGACCGGGCCGTGTTCGTTCCGAAGCCGCTCGTACACGAGCGAGGGACGTGTCTCGTAGTCCCGGGTCAGCAGCGGTTCGGGACTCAAGGTCTCCAGCCGCGTGTCGTCCAGGTCCACGGATCCGCCGTCACCCCACTGGGATTCCATCGTCTTGCCACCCCTCCGACACGCCCCGTACCGGCACCCCATCAGCCGGTAGCCGGAAACGGTGGGGACCCTACCCCAGGACGAACTCGTGGGTAACGACCGGGGGTGGGGTGACGAGGGCTGCCCGGCGACGGGGCGTGCCGCGGATCAGGCCGCCGTGTAGCCGAGTTGGCGGCGCATGTAGGGCGTCATGAGCGTTTTCGCCTTGGCCAGGGTGGTGGTGCGGCTGCCGAGGACGGCGGACTCGCCGCCGGGTACGGGCAGCACGGTCAGTCCGTCGGCCGGTCCGAACGGCACGATGAGCGGGGTGCGCTGGATCGGCCGGTAGAAGCGCGGCTCCTTGCGGTGCTTGCCGGAACTCTGCAGGTAGGCGCGGATGTTGTGGGCCGCGATGTCCGCCTGGGCGAGGGCGGCGGGGGTGATCTTGAGTTCGCTGACGTCGTTCACGTCGCCGACGGCGAACACGTCGAGCTTCCCCTCGACGCGCAGTGTCCGGTCGACCTTGACGTGTCCGTCCCTGTTGAGCCAGTCGCCGTGTCCGGCCAGGCGGAGCCAGAGCGTGTTGGGGGTGGTGCCGGTCGCCCAGAAGGACAGGTCGGCCTCGAGGACGGCGCCGCGGGCGTCGCGGTAGGTGCCGAAGTCGTTGCCGGGTGACATGAAGGCGTCGAGCCGTACCTCGACGTCGTGGGACTCGAGCCAGGCCCGGGCCTTGCGTCCCGGCCGGGTGCTGCCCGTGGAGTCGAGCAGCGCCGGACCGGAGTGGGCGAGCGTGACCCGGGCGTCGGGGCGGGCGAGGCGGATCTCGGCGCTGAGTTCGACACCCCCGGGTCCGCCGCCGACGACGAGGACGTGTTCGGCCGTGGCGACGCTGCGCTGGTGTTCGGCGAACGACTTGGCCGCCTCCTCGGTGGTGGTACCGGTGAAGCGGGCCGGCTCGGGATAGTCGGCGCCGGTGGCGATCACGACCACGTCGTAGGGCAGCCGCTCGCCGGTGGCGAGGACGACCTGACGCTCGGCGGTGTCGACGCGGACGCACTTGCCCGCGACCACGCGGCCGTTGCCGAGCAGCCGGTCGTACGGGATGAAGGGGGTGTGGGTCCACTCGGGGCGGACACCGGCGCGCAGGGAGGCGACGCGGTGGAAGAAGACCTCCTTGCGGTCCACCAGCGTGACCCGGGCGAGGCCGTCCAGCCGCTTCGCCAGCCGGACTCCGGCGTATCCGCCGCCGATCACCACTACGTCGCCGTCGTACACACCGAGTCTCCTGTGCCTGGTGGGGGGTGCGAGTGCCGCCGCGGACGGGCCCCGCTCGGATCGACCCCCGGCGGCCACTCGACTGAGGGTGAGATTAGCCCTTGAAACTTAAAGGGATTTCGAGGTTCCGTGCATGTTCCGTGAAGGGATCGGCATCCTGACCGGCCGTCACTTCCCCCAGATCTTCCGGTACGCCTCCTGGTAGCCGGAGGGGTCCCAGGTCGTGGCGCCCTCGCTGTTGCCTTCCGTGGCGATGTGGACGGGGGCCGTGTACCCGCTGGCCGGGCGGCCCGCGAAGGCGCGGTTGAACTCGTCGACGATCTGCCAGCCCTGGAGGGTGAGCGGCTCGGGCACGGTGGCGGCCTGGTACTGCTCGCTGTTGATGCGCTGGAAGGCGGACGGGTCGCCGTCGCCCGCGCCGATGTTGAAGGGCGGTCCTGAGCCCTTCTCCCCGGCCGCGCGGAAGGCGGGGGCGGCGTCGGCGAAGTAGAGGTCGTTGATGGCGACGGAGTGGGTCCAGCGGTCCTGGAACCGGGAGAGCAGGGAGGAGATCTCCCGCGGGGTGCGGCTGCTCGCGTCGGGGATCGGGATGTTCTCGACCGAGAGCAGCTTCACGCCCGAGCAGGCGGCGAGTTCCTTCCTGATCAGGTCGGACTTGTTCCTGGCGAAGGGGATCGAGGCGTCGGTGATGACCACGACCCCGGCGCGGCCGTCCGAGTCGGAGATGATCCACTGCGCGCTGATGCGGGCCACGTCCTGGACCCGGGTGGTGACGTTGGTGAAGAGGTCGGGCCGCCGGCTGGGGCCGGGCTCGGGCACCGCGTGCCAGCCGATGAGCGGGATGCCCTGCGCGTTGGCCCGCGCGGCCTGCGACGCCGTCGAGTCGGGATCGAACCCGCCGATGACGATGCCCGCGGGCCGGAGGGCCACGGCCTCGCTCATGGCCGCCTGGATACCGGCCGGAGTGCCTCCGCCGTCGATCACCCGGACGTCCCATCCGATGACCCGCGCGGCTTCCCGCACCCCCTTCGCGGCGCCGGCGACTCCGGGATTGGTCATGGTCTGGGCGACGTAGACGATCGCCCTGCCGGAGACCGCAGCGGGTCCGCCGGTGGGCCCGCCCCAGGGGATGTCGGTCCGTTCCGCCCGGGTGACGGCGGCCTGGGCCCTGGCGTGGACGGCTGGACAGCCGCTCGGGCCCGTGGCGGTCTCGTCCGCGCCGTCCGACGAACCGCGTTCGCAGCTGACCAGGGCGGCCGCGGTCGCCAGCAGGGCGCAGGAGGCGAGCCGCGCGGTGCGGACCGCGGGGGCGGGCTTGTGGTTGCGGTGCACGGAAGCTCCTGTGAGGGATCGGCGCGGCGGGGCGTGCCGGGGGTCAGGGAGGTGTGCCCGCCGTTCCGGCCCCGGGCGCCGGGGCGGACGGTGGCGGGGGCGGTGCCGCGGGCGAGTCACGCGCCGCGGCCCCTCCGCGCAGCCTGCGCCGGGCGGCGTATCCGGCCAGGCCCACGGCGATGAGCAGGGTGCCGCCGTGGAAGAGCGGGACCGTCCAGAAGTCGGCGCCCAGCTGGGCGATGCCGGTGAGTCCGACGGCGAGGACGGCCACGGCGACGACGGTGCCGAGGGCGTTGGGCCGGCCGGGCTTGATCGCCGTGGAGCCGAGGAGGGCGCCGACGAAGGCGGGCAGCAGGTAGTCGAGGCCGACGCTCGGGTTGCCGATCTGCTGCTGGGACGCGAGCAGGACGCCGGCGAAGCCGACGATCAGCCCCGAGGCGGCGAAGGCGTAGACGGTGTACTTGCGGGTCGGGATGCCGACCAGGTCGGCCGCGCGCGGGTTCGACCCGACGACGTACAGGTACCGGCCGAGCGGCAGCCGTTCCAGCACCAGCCAGAGGATCCCGGCGAGGGCGAGCACGTAGAAGGCCGGCACCGGGAGGCCGAGGAACGTGGAGTCGTAGAGGTCGGTGAACGCGGGCGGGAGGCCCTGCGGGCCGGGGACGATCCGGCTGCCGTCGGTGATCCAGCCGGTCACGGCGTACAGCATGCTGCCGGTTCCCAGGGTGGCGATGAAGGAGTCGATGCGGCCGAACTCGACGATGACGCCGTTGAGGACGCCCACGACCAGGCCTCCGGCGATCACCGTGAGACAGGCGAGCGGCCAGGGCCAGGACTCGTTGACGATGAGCTGCAGCACCATCACATGGGCCAGGCCGAGGCCGTAGCCGATCGACAGGTCGAACGCGCCGGTGACGATGGGGACCATGGCGGCGAGCGCGAGGACGGCGGGGATCGACTGGTTGGACAGGATCGAGTCGAGGGTGTCCAGGGTGGGGAAGGTGTTCGGCAGGGCGAGGGAGAAGACCAGGTAGAGAACGGCGGTGAGGCCGAGCAGGCCGTAGGCGCCGATGTGATGTCCGCCCGGCCTGCGCGGTCGGGTCCGGGGGGTCGTCATGGGTGCGTCGCGGCGCTGGACGGAGGGATGGCCGAGGCGGCCCGGGTGAGCCCGGCGACGGTGAGCGACCGGCCGCTGAGCTCGGCCGTCACCGACCCGCGGACGAAGACCAGGGTGCGCCGGCACACGCTCGCGACCTCCTCGAAGTCGGTGGACAGGAGCAGGACCGCCAGGCCTGCCTCCAGTGCCTCGTCGAGCAGGCGGTGGATCGCGGCCTTGGCGCCGATGTCCACGCTCGCGGTCGGCTCCTCGAGGATCAGCAGCCGCAGCTCCGTGCGCAGCCAGCGGCCGATCATGACCTTCTGCTGGTTGCCGCCGGAGAGTGTGGCGATGGGGGTCTCGCTGTCGCGGGGGCGGACCGAGAACCGTTCGATCAGGGCGCGGGCCGTGCCGCGTTCGCGCCGGGGCCCGATCCAGCGGGGCGCCGCCACGCCTCCCGCGCGCGGGTTGGCCAGGAGGTTCTCCCGTACGGTCAACTCGGCAAGGCAGCTCTCCCGGAGCCGGTCCCCCGGCACGAACCCCACACCGAGGGCGACGGCCTCGGCGACGGTACGGGGGTGATACGAGCGTCCGTGCAGTACGGCCCGCCCGCCCAGGATCGGCCGGTCGCCGGCGAGGGCCCGGCCCAGGTCCGTGTGCCCGGCGTCGGAGAGCCCGACCAGCCCGAGGACCTCCCCGCCCGCGAGCTCCAGACTGACGGGGCCGGCCAGGGGGGTGCGTACGGAGTCGAGAGTCAGGACGGGCGGTGCCCCTGCTGCCGGGGGCGTGGGTGGGGAGGCAGGGGCCGGGCGGGGGGCAAGGGATTCCTCCTCGCCGACGATGTCCTGGACCAGGCGCGCCGGGCTGTGGTCCCGCAGGCTGCCGTGGCTGACGAGGTGGCCGTCGCGCAGGACGGCGAAGGTGTCGGCGACCCGGTAGACCTCGTCCAGGCGATGGCTGACGTAGAGGACGGCGTGGCCGCGGTCGCGCAGGTCGTGCAGGACGTCGAAGAGCCGGGCGCTGTCCGCGGCGGGCAGCCGGGCGGTGGGCTCGTCGAGGACGATGAGCCTCGCGCGGGCCGCCAGGGCCCTGGCGATGGCGACCAGCGAGCGGTCGGCCGGCGCGAGCCCGGAGACCGGCGCGTCGGGGTCGAGGTGAACGGCGACGACGCGCAGGGCGTCGACGCAGCGCTTGCGGGTGCGGCGCCAGGAGATCAGCCCGGTCCGGCGGCCGTACCCGGTGGTCAGGGCGATGTTCTCGGCGACCGTCATCCATTCCACGAGACCGAGGTCCTGGTGGATGAAGGACATCCCGCGGGAGGCGGCGGGAGTGCCGAGCGGCTGCCCGGCCACCGTGATCTGCCCCGCGTCGGCGTGATGGACTCCGGCGAGCACCTTGATGAGCGTGGACTTTCCGGCCCCGTTGGGGCCGAGGAGGGCGAGCACGCTGCCCGCGTGCACATCGAGGTCGACCCCGGCCAGCGCGACGGTTCCGCCGAACCGCTTGCTGAGCCCGCGGATACGGACCAAGGGCTCCGGTCCGAAGGGCGAAGCCGCCTTCGCCGGAGTGTCGGGAGCGTCGCGCACTCGATCAAATTACAGCATTTCGGGCATTTCACTAGGCGCTGCGGCGCCAACGGGCCGCGGACGCGTCACGCGGCCTCGAGCCCGCATTCGGCCCAGATGACCTTGCCCTCCGGGAGGTAGCGCGTGCCCCAGCTCCGCGAGAGCTGCGCGACGAGGAACAGTCCGCGTCCGCCCTCGTCCGTGCTCGCCGCCCGGCGCAGGTGCGGAGCGGTGTTGCTGGCGTCGGAGACCTCGCAGATCAGGGCGTGGCCGTACAGCAGGCGCACCCGGATCGGCGCGGCCCCGTGCCGTATGGCATTGGTGAGCAGCTCGCTCAGGATCAGCTCCGCGGCGAAGGCCGTCTCCTCGAGCCCCCACTCGGTCAGCCGCCTCACGGCGTCCGCCCGGACCTCGCCGACGAGTGCCGGGTCGGCGGGCAGCTCCCAGGCCGCGATCCGGTCGGGGTCCATGGCGTGGACGCGGGCCACGAGCAGGGCGATGTCGTCGTGCGGGTGCGCGGGCGCCACGGTGTCCAGGACCGCCTGGCAGGTGTCCTCGGGTGCGCGCTCCGGGTGGGCCAGGGCCGTGCGCAACTGCTCCAGGACCACGTCGACGTCCCGGTTCCGGTCCTCGATGAGGCCGTCGGTGTAGAGGACCAGCTGACTGCCCTCGGGGAGGTCGACCTCGACGGCGTCGAAGGGCAGGCCCCCGAGCCCGAGCGGGGGCCCGGCCGGGAGGTCGGGATAGGTCACGGTGCCGTCGGGGTGGACGAGCGCGGGCGGCGGGTGCCCGGCGCGGGCCATCAGGCACCGCTGCGAGGCAGGGTCGTAGACGGCGTAGAGGCAGGTCGCGCCGATGACCCCGGCTCCCTTGCCGTCGGGGTCCTCCCGGTCCAGGCGCCCCACGAGGTTGTCGAGGTGGACGAGGACCTCGTCCGGGGGGAAGTCGAGCTCGGCGAAGCTGCGCGCGGCGGTGCGCAGCCGGCCCATGGTGGCCGCGGAGAGCATGCCGTGGCCGACGACGTCCCCGACGAGGAGCCCGACGCGGGCACCGGAGAGGGGGATGACGTCGTACCAGTCGCCGCCCACGTCGGACTCGGCGGGCAGGTAGCGGTGGGCGACCTCGACGGCGTCCTGGTCGGGCAGACCGTGCGGGAGGAGCCGGCGCTGGAGGGCCAGGACCATGGTGCGTTCATGGGTGTAGCGCCGGGCGTTGTCGATGGACAGGGCGGCGCGGGTGGCGAGTTCCTGGGCCAGCGAACAGTCGTCGTCGCCGAAGGAGCTCCCGGCACGGTAGAAGCTGGCGATGCCCAGGAGGACACCGCGGGCGAGCAGGGGCACCGCGATGAGCGAGTGGACGTGGGCCAGCAGGCGCGCGGTGTGCTCGGGGTCCTGGGCGAGCCAGCCCGCGGCGGCCTTGAGATCCGGTTCCAGCACCGGCTCACCGGTGTTCAGGCAGCGCAGCTGGGGCGAGGTCGGACCGAAGTCGATGCGCTTGCCGGGCGGGGTGAAGGGCAGGCCCTCCCGGACTCCGTGCAGCACCGTGCGGCGCAGGTCGGCGAGGGGGTCGGCGGACTCCTCGCCGCGCAGGACGGCCTCGGGCAGGTCGATGGTGACGAAGTCGGCCAGTCGCGGGACCGCCGTCTCGGCCAGTTCCTCGGCCGTGCGGCGCACGTCCAGGGTGGTGCCGATGCGGGCGCTGGCCTCGGACAGCAGCTCCAGGCGCCGGCGCGCGGCCAGGGCGTAGGCCCCGACGTGCGGCTCCCCCAGCATCACGAGCCCTCGGGCCGGGAACGGTGCCTCGCTGGGATCGTCGACGGCGCCGCGGCCGCCGTCGGCCGCGACGGGCCCGCCCGGTCCGGCCGCGGCGGTCTCGCCGAGCCCTGTGACACCCCTTTCGCCGTCGGCCGTGACGGCCTCGCCAGGACCCCCGGTCCCCCGGCCGCCGTCGGCCGCGAGGACCGGGCCGGGCGCGACGACGGGGTGCCCGGACGGCAGGCTGATCGAGGGCCGGGCGGCCAGGGGCGCGGCCGGGACGGCGGCAAGGCCCGGCCGCTCGTCGACCTGATGCGGGAGGAGGAGGGACCCGCTCGCCGGGGAATCGTGCGGCACCGCCTCGATGGCGACGCCCCGCACCCCGGACGCACTCGTCATCGGGCGGCTCACGAGCGTCACCCGCCGGCCGTCGGGCAGCGTCACATCGACGGCGGCCCGCTGTGCACGGGAGATCAGCTCGGCCGCCTTCTCCTTCAGGATCGCCTGATCCCGAGGGTGGAATTCGAGTGCCGGCACCCCCGTCGCGAGGCCGCCGCGCAGGCCCACGGCCGCCTCGGCCCCGGTGGCCAGATACGCCCGCAGCAGCGCGCGCTCGTGCGCGGAACTCTGCCCCAGCAGCCGCTGCTCGATGACCTCGGCCGCCCGGCGGATCGCCGCGGCCAGCGCCGGGCGGTCGAAGCCGCGCGGATAGCCGAAGCACAGGACGCCCTCGATGCGCCCGCTGAGCGGATCACGGACGGGAAGCGCGACGCAGGCGCTCTGCTGGGCGCGTTCCGCAAAGTGCTCGGCGCCGTGGACGCGGATGAGCTGCCGCTCGGCGAGGGCCAGACCGATGCCGTTCGTGCCGGCGACCTGCTCGGCGAAGACGAACCCGGGGACCCGCTGGATCGCCGGCAGATCCCTGGCCATCGCCGGATCGCCGAAGCGGCGCAGCAGGACCGTCCCGTTCGCGTCCGCGACCGAGATGTTGACCTTGCTGCCGGAGAAGGCGGACTGCAGCCGGTCGAGCACGGGAGCGGCCGCGCGGACGATACGGCCCCCCGGGTCGAAGTCCTCCGTATAGGGGAGGTCGGACTCGTCCGCCGACAGGCCCAGGGACCGGCAGCGCTGCCATGAGTTCAGGATGGACGTCCGTACGCCCGTCTCCACGGACTCGCCCTGGAGAAACCGCTCGCGAGGACGGGCGGGCCCCGTGCCGTCAGTCGCACGTCCCGCCGGCTTGGGTTCCTCGCCGGACCGAACCACGCTTCGCCTCACTTGCGCCTGCGATGAATCCGCTCATCGGAAAGAATCGTGCATTGATGAGGATACGGGCATTGCGGGTATGAGTCACGATTCGCTTGGCCCGTCAGGGCAGGCGGCACCCAGCCCCGCGCGGCTCCCGGCATCGGTCAATCCGCGGCCCTGCGCGGGTCTCAAAGTCCAGGGCTACCGGACCGAACCGCGCGCCGAACCCAGGCTGCCCGGGCCCGGGGTCCGGGTGCTACGCACCGATGCGGCGGCGTACGAAGACCGAGAGCTGATCGACGGCCACGACAAGCACCATCACCACCAGCAGATGGGTGGCCATCTCGTCGAACCTGAACAGCTTGATGGACTTGTTGACGAGGAATCCGATGCCGCCGGCGCCGACCAGGCCGAGGACCAGGGACGAGCGGACGTTGACGTCGAATCTGTAGAGCAGCAGGCCCACGAACTGGGGCACAACCGCCGGCAGCACGGCGTGCGCGGCAACCTGCAGACTTGAGGCGCCATTGGCGCGCAGGGCGTCACGGGGGCCCTGGTCGATCTCCTCCATCGCCTCGGCCCACAGTTTGCCCATCACGCCGGTGTTGTGGAACACGAGAGCCAGCACACCGGCGAACGGCCCCAGGCCCACCGCGGTCACGAACACCAGGGCGAAGACGACGTCGGGCACCGCGCGCAGGAAGGACAGCACCGACAGCGCGGCCTGGTACACCCAGCGGTTCGGCGCAGTCGTCCGAGCCGCCGCGAGAGCCAGGGCCAGGGCGAACGGCACCGACAGCGTGGTGCCGAGCAGCCCGATGTACAGCGTGACCAGGGCGGCGTCGATGCTCGGCTTGAGCACCTCGGACCACGACAGATCCGGTGGCAGGGCCTGGCCGATGAAGTCGGCCATTCCGCGCCATCCCTGCGCCAGTGCCGTCGGCGAGAAGTCAGTGCCCCGCCAGGCCAGGACATGGGCGACGACCAGGACGGCAGTGATCGTGAGCGTCACCGGGGACGGCCATCGCCGTCGCGGCGGGGACGGCCGCTCGGCCGGCGTGAGGACATCCGTGCTCATCGGGACTCCTTCCGGGGGAGACGGCGATCAGGGGCGTAGAGGGCGTCCAGGTCGGTCTCGCTCACCTGGCCGGCGGGCGCGTCGAGCGTCACTCGTCCGCCCAGCAGGCCGACAACGCGGTCGGCGTGGCGGCGGGCCAGTCCGGGCTGATGGAGTACGGCGGCGACGGCCAGGCCCTTCTCTCGGGCCAGGTCCGCCAGCAGGGCGACCACCTGTTCGGCCGCGGCCGGATCGAGGGCCGATACGGGCTCGTCCGCGAGGACGATGTCGGCGCGCTGGCACAGCGCCCGCGCGATAGCGACCCGCTGCTGCTGCCCGCCGGACAGCCGCCGGACCGGCTCGGCCGCGCGGTCGGCCAGGCCGACCCGGTGCAGGCATTCCATGGCCTCCTCCCGGAGCGCGGCTGGAAACAGCAGCGGGGTCAGGGAGCATCGCAGCGGGAGACGGCCCAGCGCCCCGGCACAGACGTTGTCCAGCGCGGAACGGCGGCGGACCAGATGGATCTCCTGGAAGACCATGGCCGTGCGCCACCGCAGCCGTGCCCCTTCGGCGCCATGCAGTCCGCCGATCTCACAGCCGTGAATGGCGATGGAGCCGCCGTCCGGGGTCTCCAGCCCGATGATGCAGCGCAGCGCGGTGGACTTTCCCGAACCGTTGGCACCGAGCAGGCTGACGAACTCCCCTGCCCGCAGGTTCAGATCGAACGAATCCAGAACGGACGTTCCGGAGAAGGACTTGCTCAGCCCGCGGACCACCAGCGGCGTGCCCGATGCCGTGGGCCGATCCGTGGCGGAACCCCCAGGTGGGCCGGGGACAGGCTCGCCCGCCCCCGGAACTCCCCGGACGGCTGCCGGCGAGTACGGCGCGTCGTCGGTCGGCATGGCGATCAGACGTCCTTCTCGGTCAGGTCGAGGGCGGATGCGAGCTCGAACAGCGGCTTGTAGGTCTCCTTGGTGACGGCTACCAGCGGGCCGGGCGGGTTGATGTCGAGGAAGGCGCCGACCTCGGCGACATCGTCGGGCTCGAGGTCGACCAGAGCCTTCTTCACCGCGTCCTGGAACTTCGGGTCGAGTCTGTCCGAGACAGTGATCGGGTCGTTCGGGATGGGGGAGGAGGTCCAGATCCGGCGGTACTCGGAGGGGTCGAAGCTGCCCTCGGCCTTCGCTGTCTCCAGCTGTTGGCTGTTGATCTCCGCTGCGTCGACCTTGCCCTTGGTGAGGGCGAGCAGCGCCTCGGGGTGACCGCCCGCGTAGTTGATCTTCACCTTGTCGACGTTCGTGGTCTTCAGCGCGTACCGGGGCAAGGCGTCACCCGAGGTCGAGCCGGGGCTGGAGAGTGCGAGCGACTTGCCCTTGAGGTCCTTGAGAGACTTGACGGGCGAGTCGGCGGGGACCCAGATCCCCCCGGTGTAAGTGCTCAGCGCGCCCTTGGCGTCCGCGAAGGAGACGAGGGCCCGCGCATTGGCCTTCTGGCTGGCGAAGACGTAGCCGAGGGGGCCGAACTGGGCGATCTCGAGCTGTCCGTTGCGCATGGCGAGCACCTCGGCGGAGTAGTCCTCCACGACCTTTAGTTCCACCGGGCAGTCCAGCTTGCTCTCCAGGGCCTTGGCCAGCACCTGGTAGGCGGGCGTGAGCTTGGCCGGGTCCTCGTAGGGCTCGATGCCGAAGCGGATCTTGCCGCCCGGGCAGGAAGCGGCGACCTTGCCGGAGTCCTTGCTGCCGGACGGGTCGGAGCTGCAGCCGGCGCCGAGCAGGGCCAGGGCCGAGACGGCCACGAGGGCCGTCATGAAGCGCGTTGTGCGCATGGTCGTTCTCTCTTCCGGGGGGAGGCGCCGGCTTCCGGGTGGGAGTCCGGCGCCGGCTTCAACAGGGGCGGAACGGGTGTCACGGGTTGCGGTGGGAGTGGGGCGGAGGAGGCTGCCGGAAGAGCGGCGGGCAGCCGGGCGCCGGTCAGCGCAGCAGGTCGTCGAGGACCTCCGGGGCCAGCCCGAGCGCGGTGGTCATGCCGATGCCGGCGGTCACGGAGACCACCCGGACGCCGGGCATGGGCGAGGCGATCAGGAACGGCCGGTCGGCGGCCGCGTAGACGCCGCGCCAGCGTTCCCGGACGGTGAGCCGCTCGGCCCCCAGGAGACGCGCGGTCTCCTTGAGGACGTGCTGGTCGAGGGCCTCCGCTTTGAAGGGATCGAGCGTAGTCGCGTAGGTATGTGTGTCGCCGATGGTCAGATCGCCGCCGGGGCGCTGGGTGAACATCAGGTTGAGCCCGATGTCGATCAGCTCGGGGTGGTCCGCTCCCAGCCGGTCCTGGACCTTCGCCCGGGTCGGGCAGACCCCGAAGCCGTCGTACCGCAGAAGCGAGAAACCGCTGAGCACCGCGGGGTCGATGGCCTGGCCGTGCGGGTCGGCGACGCGGAGCATGTGCAGGGCGCAGCGCCGTACTCCGGCCTGCTCGGCGAGCTCCGGGAAGTGACGGTCGACGTCGTGGCCGACGGCCATCACGGTGCGTCCGGCCCGGATCCGGCCCCTGCTGGTGCCCACCAGGTCCGGTTCGATCGTGTGCGCCGTGGTCGCCCAGTGGAAGCGGACGCCCTGGAGGGCCAGCCGGTCGGCGATCGCGTGGGCCGCCTGGCGCGGGTCGACGCGGATGTCCAGCGGCAGCCAGGCGCCCCCGAGAACCCCGGGGCCGACGGGCATCCGCCGGGCCACCCCCGCCGCGTCGAGCAGCACCACCTGGTCGCCGCCCCGGGCGGCTTGGAACTCCTCGAGCACGGCGTACTCGTCCTCGGCCCGGGCAACCACCACGGTGCCGCTCTCGCGCATCCTCAGTCCGGCCTCGCCGGCCAGTCGCAGCCAGCGGCTCCGTGCCTCGAGCGCGTACCGCAGTGCGTCGCCTTCCTGCGCCGTGAAACAACCGTGCCCGAAGTTGCGCACCGATGCGCCAGTGGCCCGCTCGTCACGCTCGACGACGGCCACGGACATGCCGCGGCGCACCGCGTCCACGGCATGGGCGAGCCCCACGATGCCCGCTCCGACGACCACGAGGTCGGCGGAGCCGAGAGGCTGGTTCCACTGCTGCGCACTTGTCATGACAAGTAAAGTCGCGGACATCGAATCAGTCGTCAAGGCTCAATGGCATGGAGTCATCCACAGTTCATCGAGAGGTCATTTTCGCAGTTCAGAGACTCTCCTTTACGGCAGAAAGCCTTTCCGGACCCCTACACAGCCTGTATGGTCAAGTGTCATGGACGGACCTCTGCACGGGCGTATCGCATCTGACCTGCGACGCCGGATCGCTTCTCAGGAACTGCCACTCGGCGCACCGGTACCTTCCGAATCGCAGTTGTGCGAGCAATGGAACGCCTCCCGCGGTCCGGTCCGGCAAGCGCTCGCCACACTGCGCGCGGAGGGTCTCATCGGCGGCGGCCGGGGCAAGCCGCCGGTGGTGCGCAGCCACGTGACGCCGCAGCCTTTCGAGACCTTCTGGTCGTTCTCGCGATGGGCCGAGGAACTGGGCCGCACGCCGGGCCAGCGCACCATCGAGGTCGCCCGCCGCCCGGCGTCGCCGGAGGCGGCCGACGCCCTCGAACTGGAGGAGGGCGAACCCGTCGTCCAACTCCTCCGGCTGCGGCTTCTTGACGGCGTGCCCGCGATGATCGAAAGAACCACGTTCGTCTGGCCGGTCGGCCACCTGCTTTTCGACTACGACTGCGACTCGGGGTCGATCTACGCCTACCTGAGCGGCCAGGGCGTGGACCTCAGTGTGGCCCGTCATGTGATCGACGCGGTCGCTGCGGACAGCACCGACGCCTCACTACTGACGACCCCTCAAGGAACTCCCCTGTTGCGGGAGCGCCGGCGCACCCGTTCCCTGACGGGCGAGGCCCTCGAGTACTCCGACGACCGTTACCGCCCGGACGTCGTCTCCTTCACCATCGAGAACTCCCAGCAGTCTCCCCCGGCGCTGCTGCGCAGCCCCAACTGACCCTGTACCACCGGGCCCCTGAGCACCCGGGGCCGCCGCACTCCCCTGAGGACAACTCTAGTGTTCGAACTGGTCGTTCTGGATATAGCCGGCACCACCGTCGAGGAGCACGGTCGCGTCTACATCGCCCTCGAGGAGGCCGTGCGCGCCGCGGGAGCGAATCCCGGTCTCGCTGACATACAGCTCTGGATGGGCGCGGACAAACGCGAGGCCATCACCGAAATGCTGACCGATGCCTTCGGTACGGCGCCGGAGACCGCCGTGGTCGACACCGCCTTCGCCGACTTCCGTCGCCGGCTGGAGGCCGCGTACGCCGAACACCCGCCGACTCCCCTGCCAGGCGTCACGGAGGCGATCGCCGCGCTGCGGGGGGCGGGAGTCAAGGTGGCACTCACCACCGGATTCGACCGCGGTGTGACCGACGCGCTGCTCGGCACGATCGGCTGGGACGAGACGGTGCTCGACGCCGTCGTCTGCGTGGACGACGTCCCGGCCGGCCGTCCCTACCCGTACATGATCTTCCGCGCGATGGAGAGGACCGGTGTCCGGGACGTCAGCAAGGTACTCACCGCCGGTGACACGGTCCGCGACCTCGAGGCGGGCACGAACGCCGGCGCCGGCATGGTTGTCGGGGTACTCACGGGCGGTCTGGACGCCACGGCGCTCGGCAAGGTCCGCCACACCCACCTGCTTTCCAGCGTGGCGGACATACCCGCCCTGCTGTCCATCGGCGCACCCCAGCCGGCCGGCCGCTGACGGTGGAACTCCGATGGCCGGGCCGTCGTGGTCGCGGCCCTCAGCAGCAGCGACCTGTGGAAGCACCGCACCTACCAGTCCGGCGGAACCGTCTCGGCCACCGTCCCCGCGCACGGCACCGTGCTCTACCGCCTCTCCGCCGACCGGAACTGGAAGTCCTACCCGCCCGCGGCCGACCTCGTCCTCGACGGCACCACGATTGCCGAGCCGGGCGCCCCGGCCAGGCTGAACAGTGTCTTCACCAACCTCGGCCGCGGCCAGGCCCGTTCGGTGCTGGTCGACGTCGACGCCCCGGAGGGCTGGCGCGTCACGCCCACCTCGAAGCCGTACGACAGGCGGGTACATCCGGGCCAGTCGCTGACCACTGGAGGTCCACGTGGCCAAGGCGCCACCGACCGGCAGCAGCCATGCGAGCGACCCGGACTGGGTCAGCGCGCAGAACGGATACGGGCCGGTGGAGAAGGACAGGAGCAGCGGGAACGAACAACACGGGGACGGCCGGACGCTGACCATCGGCGGCGTGACCTACGCCAAGGGCCTCGGCGTCCACGCCGCGAGCGCGGTCACGTACTACGCGGGCGGCCGGTGCTCCGAGTTCACGGCGCAGGTCGGCTTGGACGACGAGACCGGCCAGGCGGGCAGCGTCGCCTTCGAGATCCGGGCCGACGGCAGGAAGGTGGCCTCGACAGGAACCGTGCCGGCCACGGACCCCGCTCGGACGCTCTCCGCCGCGATCGACGGCGCCCACAGGGGCCGACTCGTGGTGACCGACGCCGGTGACGGCATCCGCTCCGACCACGCCGACTGGGGCAACCCCACCTTCCACTGTTGAGGCGCCCTCGCGACCAGGCCCCTTCCCGGGCGTGACGGCGCGCGTCCGTGCGACCCGGACGCGCCGGTCGCACGAGCCACCTGTTGTTCACGGTTTGGTCGGCTCACCCACACACCGAACCCATAAGTTCTCACCAGCCCCTCTCCCAACTGAGGAGTACCGTGAGCGCCTCTGCTCTGAGCACTCTCACCGCCGCGCTGCTGATGGTCACGGGCGCGTCCGCCACCGCCCCGCAACCGGTCACCGTCTCCGCTCGCGTGGAGACACCCGTCGTGTACGACGACGAGGCGGGCGGCAACGCCGACGCCGACGACCCGGCCGTCTGGGTAGACCCCCGTGACCCCGGCCGCAGCCTCGTGATCAGCACCCTCAAGGAGGCCGGCCTCGATGTCTACGGACTCGACGGCCGGCGCCTGCAGCACATCACCGCGCCCGCGGCGCCCGGCGAGGACGCCGCCCCGGGCCGCTTCAACAACGTCGACGTGGTCTACGGCTTCCCACTGGACGGCAAGAAGACCGACCTGGCCCTGGTCAGCGACCGTGGCCGGGACCGGGTGCGGGCCTACGCGATCGACCCGGCCGCCGTCGCCGCGGGAACGCCCCCGCTGAAGGACGTGACGGCGGCGAACACCGCGCCGGTCTTCTCCACGAGCGAGGCCGAGGTCGACGACCAGCGCACCGCCTACGGACTGGCCGCCTTCAGCGACGACGACCACGCGTACGCGGTGGTGTCCCGCCGTTCGGAGACCCGGGTACGGCTGCTGCAACTGGAGGACCGCGACGGACGCGTCGGCTACCGCACCGAGGACACCCTCGACCTTCCGCGTTCCTTCACCCTGCCCGACGGCGGGAAATGGACGCCGTGCGCCGACCCCGGTGACCACGCCCAGGTCGAGGGCATGGTCGTCGACCAGGAGGAACACGTGCTGTACGCGGCCCAGGAGGACGTCGGGCTGTGGCGGATCGGCCTCGACGACGAGGAGTTCGAGCGGCCGAGGCTGATCGACCGGGTGCGGGAGTACGGCACGCCATGGACCTATGACGCGGAGGAAGAGGAGTGCGTTCTCGACACCGCGAACGACCCGGGCTTCGGGGGTGAGCATCTGAGCGCCGACGCCGAGGGCGCCACGATCTACCACGCCGACGACGGCAAGGGCTATCTGCTCGCCTCCAGCCAGGGCGACAACACCTTCGCGGTTTACGAGCGCCAGGGCCGCAACGCTTACCTCGGTTCCTTCGCCGTCACCGACGGCGCCGCGACCGACGGGGTGCAGCAGTCCGACGGGGCCACCGTGGTCAACGTGCCGCTGGGCCGGACCTTCCCCAAGGGCCTGCTCGTGACCCATGACGGCGAGGCCACACCCGCGGACGGGGACCGGGAGGGCACCGACTTCAAGTTCACCGGCTGGGAGTCGGTGGCCACCGCCTTCCCGAAGCCACTGACCATCGACACCGAGTCGTTCGACCCGCGCGACACGGACTGACCCACCGACCCGAAGCTCGCCCGGATCAAACGCTGACGATCCGGGCGAGGGCGATGAAGCCCAGCGTGGGTTTCAGGCGTTGGACACGCCGGGCGCGGTGCCGGTGCTCTCCCGCACGACCAGATGGGTGGCGAGCTCCATCCGCAGCGTCGGGCCGGGGAGCACGGTGTCCGCGCCCTGCAGTCATCCGCCCAGGCGACGATGTGCCGGACAACCCGACCCTACGCACCAGCGCAAACGATCCGCGGACAACGGCCCTCGGCGCCGGAGCGGTCGCGCTTGAGCAGAGTGGCGGATGGCGTCCGCCCGGTCCGCCGCCGGTACGGGCAGCGCTCATGGTTCTTCCTTCCCGCTCACAGCCACGCCGGCAGCTTCGGTACGTTTCCGCCACCGACGGCATACAGAGGGCCGGGCACGGGACGCCCGGTCGCGTAGGCCGCCAGGCTCGGGAGGTCACCGGTCACCACGACCGTGTCCGCACCGCCGGGCACACCCAGGAGCCAGGTACGACCGCCGCCGTCGGCGCGTAGCTCTACGGGAGGAAATCCCGTGCGAGCCCGGAAGCCGGCTGCCACGTCGTCGACCAGCGCCGCGCACACCTCGCGCGGGACGTCGTCGAAGCCGGTGCCGGTGTTCAGGTCGACGGCGTGAACCCACACCTCCCGCACTCGCATCCAGGGAACCTCCCGGAACGGCACCTGGCGCCCCCTGGCCGTCCGGACGGTCGTCTCCCAGCACGCGTCGGGCAGCGCGGCAAGTTCCCCGGCGAGGCGGCCGTCGGCCTCGACCAGGTCCGCGCGCAGCTCGCCGGCCGGGCAGCGGGCCCCTGCCTCGATCTCGCTCGCGCGGTGGTCGGGGCTCGTGTACATGGGAGTCTCGACACCCGTGCGGGCCCAGTTGAGCAGATTGAGCAGCGCGTCCGCGTTGCGGGCCAGGTGGGCGACGATGTGTGCCCTGCTCCAGCCCGGCAGGTACGAAGGCTCGGCCAGGTCCGGGTCGGTCGCCCCGTGCACCTCGGCCTCGAAGGCGGCCGTGCCCTTGGCGACCCACTCCAGCATCGCGTGCGGCCGGCCGCTCACCGCAGCTCCCCGCGACAGGTGTTGCGGCACTCGCCGATCCCCTCGATCCGGGTGACGAGGACCGACCCGTCCTCCAGATAGCGGGCCGGCTTGCGGGCGTGTCCGACCCCGCCCGGAGTGCCTGTGGCGATCACGTCGCCGGGAGCGAGGGTGACGATCTCGGACACGTAGGCGACGAGCGTGGCCGGATCGAAGACGAGGTCGCCCGTGTCGGCCTTCTGGACCGTGTCGCCGTCCACCTCGCAGGTCAGGCTCAGTCCCCGGGCGGCCACAGCCGGATCGTCGGCGGTCACCAGCCACGGCCCGACGGGCGTCGTGGCCTCGAACGTCTTGCCCTGGTGCCATTGCGGCGTACGGAACTGCCAGTCCCGGGCGCTGACGTCGTTGAGCACCGTGTATCCGGCGATCGCGGCGCGGGCCTGCTCCGGGTTCGCGTGCCTGACCTCGGTCCCGATGACGAGGGCGAGTTCGGCCTCCCAGTCCATCTGCGTGGACGAGGCGGGCAGAACCACGTCGTCGTACGCGCCGACCAGCGCCCGTGCGTACTTGGAGAACAGCGTGGGGTACGGGGGCAGCTCCCGGCCCATCTCCAGTATGTGGTTGCGGTAGTTGAGGCCGACACAGACGACCTTCTCCGGCGCCACGACCACCGGGGCGTAGTCCAGGGCGCCTTCGTACCGGCCGCCGTCGGCGTTCGCGGCGCGCGCGGACCAGTCGGGGTGGCGCAGGAAGTCGACCAGGTCGCTCTCGCCCAGGTCCACGGCGGTGTCCCCGTCGATGCGGACGGCGCGGGTGGCACCGTCGATCCGGATGGTGGCCAGCTTCACTTCTGTTCTCCTCGGGAGGTACGGGCGAGGCCCAGGGCCTCGTAGACGGGCTCGTCACTGAAACGGAACAGATCCACCTGCGTGCGTGCGGCCAGAGCGACCTCGCACCAGGAGGGGACGACGAACAGGTCGCCCTTGGTGACGTCGAAGACCTTGTCGCCGACGTGGGCGGTCGCCTCGCCGTCGAAGACCTGCCAGACCGCCGAGCCGACCGAGCGCACCGGAGCGGTCCGCGTGCCCGCCCGCAGACGTCGCATCTCGGTGCGGATCGTGACCAGGGCGTCCTTGCCGGTGGTGGGGTTGGAGAAGCGGACTCCGGCGTGCCCCGGCTCGAGCACGCCGGCGCCTCCTTCGGACTCCAGCTCCAGCTGCGCGGTGAGGGCGGCGTCGGTGTGTTCCCAGCGGTAGGCGGCCAACGGGGAGTTGGGCCGGTCGGGCTCGCTGATCGGACGCAGGCCCGGGTGGGCCCACAGCCGCTCACCCCGGGAACGCTCGGGCGTGGCGCGGGTGGACAGCTCGTCGGGGCCGAACTCGAAGAAACCGGCGTCCAGTTGTGAGACCAACGGGATGTCGAGGCCGTCGATCCAGGTCATCGGCTCGTCGGTGGCGTTCTGGTGCTCATGGAAGGCCCAGCTCGGCGTCAGCAGCAGATCGCCGCGCCGCATCGCCACCGCGTCTCCGTCGACGTTCGTCCAGACACCCTCGCCGTCCACGACGAACCGGAAGGCCCCCTGACTGTGCCGGTGCGAGGGGGCGACCTCACGCGGCCCCAGGTACTGGATCGCGGTCCACAGCGTGGGTGTGGCGTACGGCAGTCCGGGCAGTCCCGGGTTGGACAGCGCCATCGCCCGGCGCTCACCGCCCCGCCCCACCGGCACCAGCCGCCCGGAGCGCTCCGCGATCGGCAACAGCCGCGCCCACCGCCACAGATGCGGGACAGCGGCAGGCTGCGGCGTCATCGGCATGAGGTCGTCCAGCTGCGTCCACAGGGGTATCAGGCCCGCGCCCTCGAAGTCTGCATACAGCTCGTCGAGCAGTTTCCGCTCGATCGGTTCACCAGCTGTGTCGGTCACTGCAACCTCCCGGGCACGCATGGAGCAGCCCCATCAAAGTGTGCACAGTTTGCCTGTCTCTGGCCGACCTTACGTCGGTGTTTCTCATAGAGGAATCTGCGATCGATATAATTCTTCTGTGCAGAATTCTGAGCGCCCGTCGTATCCCGTGAGTGCGGCCGGCAACGCATTGCGCGCCGTCCGGCTCCTGCACGAGCACGATGAACTGCGCGTGATGGACGTCGCCGACCGGCTCGGGGTCGCACGGTCGACGGCACACCGGATCCTGGCGATGCTCGTGTTCGAGGGGTTCGCGGAGCAGGACCGCCACAAGGTCTACCGGCCGGGACCGGCTCTGCGGGCGATCAGGGGCAGTCGGGCCGCCCCGCCCCCCGACCTGATCACCGTCACCCGCCCCCATCTGCAGCGCCTGGCGGACACCGTCCGCGAGACCACCCACCTGATGGTGCTGGAGGGCAACGGGACCCGGTTCCTGGACGGAGTGGAGGGACCGCAGGCGCTGCGTGTGAGTCACCGCACGGGCACGCTCCTGCCCGCCCACGTGACCTCGGGCGGCAAGGCGCTGCTCGCCGAGCTGCCCGCCGAGCGGCTCCAGGCGCTCTATCCCAATGGACTCCCCGGGGAAGGAGTCAAGGCGCCGGAGGACGTCGAGCGCCTGGCCGCGGAGCTGACGACGGCCCGCCGCACCGGCTGGGCCCTCAATCTCCAGGGGAGCGAGCGGGGTGTGAACGCGGTCGGTGCGTGCGTCCGCGACCGCACAGGTACGGCCGTGGCCGCCGTCGCCGTGGCGGCGCCCTCCGCCCGCTGCCCGAAGGGCCGGCTGACCGAACTGGCCCGACCCCTCCTGCTGGTGGCGCGGGACATCAGTCAGGACCTGTGACCGTCGGGGGCGACAGGGGCACGCGCCTCATGACAACGGCGTGGCCACCGCCCCCGGCGTCACCGGCACCAAGATGCTCTGGGCTCGCCGACTCGTCCGCCGGCCGCCACAGGGCGTCAGGACTGACCGTTGCCCGCGAGCACCAGGGCGGTCCGGGTGGCCGCCGGTTCGTACTCGGGGGCGATGTCCGCCAGCACGCTCAAAGCGGTGCGCGCCAGATGACGGGCGACCACGCGTGCGGCTTCGGCCGGGTCGCTCAGCCGCAGTGCTTCAAGGAGCGCCTCGTGCTCCGCGTACGCCTTGCCCCATGAGGCGGGCGCGCCCAGCTGCGCCAGGCGGATGTAGCGCTCGCTGTGTTCGCCGAGCGATGCGATCATGCGCTGCAGGTGTGGCCCCACCGCCTGGGTGGCGATGCTGTGGAACTCGTGGTGCGCCGCGTGCCATTCGTCCGGCTGGTCGTCGACCACCAGCCCCTGCATGCGCTTCAGGGCGTCGCTCATGCGCTCGATGTCCTCGGCCGTGAACGCCTTGGCCGTCATGCTGACGGCGAGGGTTTCGAGCATGATGCGGGCCCCGTAGACAGCGTCGAGGTCCTCGGGGTCCACCGAGCGCACCCGCGCTCGCTGGTCGGGCCGGGCGTCGATGAGCCCCTCTTCCTGGAGCAGCCGGAACGCCTCGCGCATGGGTGTGCGGCTGACGCCCAGCTTGCGGGCCATCTCGGCCTGGAGCAGTACCGATCCCGGGGGCAGCTCGCCGTTGAGGATCATGGCGCGCAGCCGCCCGTGCACGTCGAGAGCCAGTCGGCGCCCGCCCGCGGCTGTCGCGGGGGCCTCGCCCGACTGCACGGACTCGGCCTGCACCTCGCCCCCGCCGCCGGCCGGACGCCGTTCCTCGCGGGACTCGCTTCTGCTCCTGGTCACGCCGGGAGTCTACCCAGGGTGTATGCAGCCGATACAGAGGCCCCTTTCAACTCCACGGTGAGAGCTGTCGCGTCTGCCCTCGGCCGGGCTCGGAGGAGGCGCGACTGTATCCACCTGCTCGGCGGCCGGACGGTGACCCCCGGCGACTCATCGTTCGAGAACGAGGGCGAGGCCCTGCCCCACGCCGATGCACAGGGTCGCCACACCCACGCCCGAGCCCGCGGCCGCGAGCTGGTGGGCGACGGCCCCGGCCAGCCGCGCGCCGGAGGCGCCCAGAGGGTGGCCGATGGCGATAGCCCCGCCGCGCGGGTTGAGGATCGCGGGATCGAAGTCGGGCCACTCGGCTACGCACCCCAGCACCTGCGCGGCGAACGCCTCGTTCAGCTCGATGACGTCGAGATCGGCGAAGGAGCGGCCCGCTCTGGCCAGCGCCCGGTTGACCGCTTCGACGGGCCCGAGGCCGAAGTACCGGGGGTCGATGGCGGTCACGGCGGAGGCGGTGACCCGGGCCAAGGGTTCACGGCCGGTCGCCCTGAGGCCGTCCTCGTCCATGAGCAGGAGTGCGGCGGCGCCGTCGTTGAGGGGCGAGGCGTTGCCCGCGGTGACGGTGCCCCCCGCAGGGCGGAAGGACGGCTTGAGCTTCGCCATCGCCTCCAGGGACGCGTTCTCACGTACGCACTCGTCGCGGGCCAGGAGCACCGGGTCGCCCTTGCGCCGCGGAACCGGGACCGGTGCGACCTCGGCGTCGTACAGGCCGTCCTGCCAGGCCGTGGTGGCCTTCTCGTGACTGACGAGCGCGTACGCGTCCTGCTTCTCACGGCTGATGCCGTGCTTCTCCGCGATCAGTTCCGCGCTCTCCCCCAATGGGACGGTCCACTGCGGCGGCATCGCGGGGTTCACCATGCGCCAGCCGAGCGTGGTGGAGTACAGCTCGGTGTGTCCGGCCGGGAAGGGGCGGTCGTTCTTGGGCAGGACGTAGGGCGCGCGGGTCATCGACTCGACGCCGCCCGCCACGGCGACGGACGCGTCGCCGAGCGCGATGGCCCGCGCGGCCTGGACGACGGCCTCCAGCCCTGAGGCGCACAGCCGGTTGACGGTGACACCGGGCACGGTCACCGGCAGACCGGCCAGCAGCGCCGCCATACGCGCGACGTTGCGGTTCTCTTCGCCGGCCCCGTTGGCGTTGCCGAGGAAGACGTCGTCGACCCGCGCCGGATCGAGGCCGGGAGAACGGTCGAGCAGGGACCGTACGACGTGGGCGGCCAGGTCATCGGGGCGCACGGCCGCCAGGCCACCGCCGTACCTGCCGACCGGCGTGCGCACGGCGTCGACGACATAGACAGCACGCGGGTTCATCGGTCGGTCCCCTCCGCGACATGGATCCGCGGCCCGGTGAGTTCCCGCACCTGGTCGGCGGTGACGCCGGGGGCCGTCTCGACCAGTACGAGGCCGTCGTCGGTCACGTCCATGACGGCGAGGTCGGTGATGACGCGGTGCACGCAGCGCCTGCCGGTCAGCGGCAGGGAACAGTCCTCGACGATCTTGGGGCTGCCGTCCTTGGCGGTGTGGGTCATCACGACGAGGACGGTGCGGGCCCCGTGGACCAGATCCATGGCGCCGCCCATGCCGGTGACCAGCCTGCCCGGGACCGCCCAGTTCGCCAGGTCACCCGCCGCGGAGACCTGCATGGCTCCGAGCACGGCGACATCGATGTGCCCGCCGCGGATCATCCCGAAGGACAGCGCCGAGTCGAAGAAGGAGGCCCCGGGCAGGACCGTCACGGTCTCCTTGCCTGCGTTGATCAGGTCCGGGTCGACCTCGTCCTCGGTGGGGTAGGGGCCGGTGCCGAGAATGCCGTTCTCGGATTCGAGGGTCACCTCCACGCCGTGCGGGAGGTGATTGGGGATCAGGGTCGGCAGGCCGATGCCGAGGTTCACGTACTGGCCGTCCCGCAGTTCGCGGGCGGCCCGGGCGGCCATTTCCGTGCGGCTCCACGCCATCAGCGCTCCACCGCCCGCTGTCCGCCGGGCACGGAAATCGTGCGCTGTTCGATCATCTTGTCCGCGGCCTCCTGGGGGGTGAGAGCGATGATCCGCTGGACGAAGATCCCCGGCAGATGCACCGCGTCCGGGTCGATCTCCCCGGGCTCGACCAGCTCCTCGACCTCGGCGATCGTCACCCGTCCCGCCATGGCCGCGACGGGGTTGAAGTTCCGCGACGACTTGCCGAAGACGAGGTTGCCGTGCCGGTCGCCCCTGGCCGCGCGCACGAGCGCGAAGTCGGTACGGATAGCGCGCTCCAGGACGTACTCGGTGCCGTCGAACTCCCGCACTTCCTTGGGGAGTGAGGCCAGAGCGACTCCGCCCTGTCCGTCGTACCGCCACGGCAGTCCGCCCTCGGCGACCTGCGTGCCGACGCCTGCCGGCGTGTAGAACGCGGGGATGCCGCATCCACCGGCGCGCAGCCGCTCGGCCAGCGTGCCCTGGGGAATCAGCTCGACCTCCAGCTCCCCGGCCAGGTACTGCCGGGCGAACTCCTTGTTGGCTCCGATGTACGAACCGGTCACCCGGGCTATCCGCCCTGCGGCGAGCAGCACGGCCAGTCCCGAATCCATGGCCCCGCAGTTGTTCGACACGACACCCAGGCCGAAGACCCCGAGGTCGTGGAGCGCCTTGATCAGCGCGTTGGGCACGCCGCTCAGGCCGAACCCACCGACGGCGACCGACGCGCCGTCGCGGATGTCGGCCACGGCCTCGGCCGCCGAGGCAACCACCTTGTCCATGTCAGGCCCGCTCCACGGTCGGCTGAAGGTGCGGTGTGCTCATGCGTTGTTCCTCTGGTGTGGTTCGGCGTTTGCGCCTACATCATCTTTTTCCGGCAGCGCGGGGCGGCGTGTCGCCGTGCTGAGCCCCGCCTCCGCGACGGCTTGCGTCAGCGTTCCCGGCCTGGACCGATCAGGGACGTGAGCGGGCAGGCGGGTCGCCAGTCGGGAGTGAAGCGGCGGCGCAGGCCGGCCACCGCCTCGATGCCGCGCGCGGTCACCTCGGATGAGGTCGACAGGCCGGCGGGCCCCAGGAGGCCGGGGACCGCGGCCCGGACGGCGGCCTGGGGAAGGCCGTGCCGCAGCAGAGCGGCCTCGATGCCCGGTGCGCCGGAGGCCAGCAACTCCTCGGTGCTCCTGCGGCAGACCTCGACGTAGGCACGGGTGTGCCACGCGGTGGCGGCCTCACGCGGGGTGACGACCACGTTGGTGATGAGGTCTGGTGCGACCTGGAGGTGGCCGCCGACGCGGGAGAACCCCTGCTCGGCGGCCAGGACGTCGAACGGCGGGTGCAGTGTGGTCCCGTCCGCGGCGTCCGACAGCAGGGCCTGGAATCTCTGCAACGTACCGCCCACAGGGACGAGCTGGTCGTCGGTCACCGGCGAGCCGGCGACGTCGGCGAGCACGGCGCGCAGCACGAACGCGAAGGCGCTCCGCGCGTTGTCGACCGCCCACCGGTCCGTCGGCAGCGGGGCTCCGCGACGCCGGTGAACCGCGAGTTCGCCGATGCCCTCGGCGCGGACGGCCACCGGATCCCGTTTCAGCAGCCCGCGCAGCAGGTGGTCGGGAGAGGTGTGCGTGATGTCGAAGTCGCCGTCGTTCCAGCCCGCCAGCTGCTGGTCGGAGGAGACCACCTGCACGAGGTTCACCTCCAGCCCGGCCTGCTGGAAGTACTCGCAGTCGATGGCGTGGTGGAGATGCACGCCGCCGGCGCCGGGGAAGACGCCCGCAGTGAGCTGTCGGAGTTGCATGGGGTGGTTCCTTCGAGCCGGAGGGCGGGGGCATCAAGGCCGGCGGACGGGGGCGCTCCGGCGGTCACGGGCGGCGGTCAGGCGGGGTTTTCTTCCTGGTTGGTGATGAAGTCGGCCGGTGCCTCGGGGCTCCAGATGGCGGCCGGGAGGTCCTCCCAGTCGTTCGGCTGCCAGTTCTCGGTGATGCAGTCCATGTCGCTGGAGTACTCGATCCAGCTGCCCCAGGGGTCCTGGATGTAGTGGAAGAGGTTCGATCCGAGGGTGTGGCGGCCCAGGCCCCAGCCCTTCCTGTAGCCCACGGAGGCCATGCCCTGTGCGCCCCTGGCGATCTGGTCGATGTCGGACACCATCCAGCTGGAGTGGTGCAGGCCGGGGTGGTCCGCCGGTACGAAGCCGAAGACATGGTGGTCGCCCGGCCCCGAGTTCATGAAGACGGGCCCGCCGACGATGCGGTCCGACAGGCGCAGCCCGAGCGTGCGGGCGTAGAAGGTCTCGGAGGCGCTCACATCGGAGCTGAAGATCAGCATGTGGCCGAGTCGCTGGGGGCGGGTCGTCTCGGTCGCGGTCAGCCAGCGGGCCTGGTCGATCCGGCGGACCCGGTCGCCGACGTTGGCGTCCTGCGCGTCCGCGGTACCGAACTCGCGCCAGGGGGCGATCCCCTCGTCACGGAGGTTGACCAGGTTGCCCTCGTGATCGCGGAACCACAGCCCGCCGGGCACTTCCTTCGGCGCGTCCAGCAGCTTCAGGCCCAGGCCCTCCAGGTGACTCTGCCACTCGGTCAGTGAATCCGGGTCCACCGCGAAGGCCACGTGGTGCAGCCGCTTGACCGGCCCCTCCGTCAGCACCGTCTGGTCCTGCTCCCGGCCGTCACAGCGGATCACCACCGCGTTGCCGCGCTCCGCCGTCCGCAGTCCGAACGCGCTGTAGAAGTCCGCACCCGTATCGAGCGACGGCACCTGGAGTCCGTAGTGCAAGAGACCTTTGACACGCAACATGTGCACTCCTCATGGTTCTGGTGAACCCGCATCCCGCACGGGCACCGAGGTAAGTGTGTACACCTTCTGCGCTTGACGTCCAGATGCCCGGTGAAACCTTTTCCATTCAGAGCGCACAGCGCCCACCTCAGCGGGGCGCGCGGCCACTCTTCCCCTCCCAATGTGTATGCACTATGGTTCTGCTGCTTCAGAGAGCCGCTTGCCGGAGGACAACATGACACCGCCTGAATGGTCGCTGGTGCAGTACCGGGTCGATGACTCGGAGGAAGTCGCCGTCGGTGCGTACACCGACGGGACCGTGGTCCAGGGGCCGCCCGGGACCGAAGGCCTCACGCTGATGGAGGTGCTGGGCCGATGGGAGTCGCTCGCACCGCTGCTGCGTGACTGGACGCCGGCGGCGTCCGAGGCCGTCGCGGGCGCCCGGCTCGCCCCGCCGCTGACGTATCCCGGCAAGGTGCTCTGCGCGGGCGCCAACTACTGGGACCACATCGCCGAGATGGGCTGCGAACGCCCCGATGAGCTGGGCGACCCGTTCTTCTTCCTCAAGCCGCCGACGACGACCGTCACGGGACCCGGGGACCCGGTGCCGCTGCCCGCCTATCCGGGTGCACGCGTCGACTGGGAAGCCGAACTGGCCGTCGTCATCGGCCGGGGCGGCCGCGACCTCGCGCCCGAACAGGCCATGGACCACGTAGCGGGCTACCTGGCGGCGAACGACATCTCCGCCCGCGACCGGATCAAGTCCGACAAGCCGGTCGCCGAGCCGTTCACCTTCGACTGGGTCGGCCACAAGGGACAGGACGGCTTCTGCCCGCTCGGCCCCGGACTGGTGCCCGCCTGGCGGATCGCCGACCCGCAGAACCTGCGGATCCGGCTCAGCATCAACGGCGTACTGAAGCAGGACTCCTCCACCGCGCAGATGATGGTGAAGATCCCCGAGGTCATCGCGGCGGCCAGCCGCATCTCCCGGCTGGAACCCGGAGACGTCATCCTCACCGGCACACCGGCCGGCTGCGGAGTGCCGCGCGGGGAGTTCCTGGCTGCCGGGGATGACATAGTCGTCGACATCGAGCGGATCGGCCGCCTGGAGAACACGGTGGTGGCGTCATGAGCAACACCCTGACCGTTTCCGAGCTCGGCTGGTCCGAAGCGATGCCGGTTCCGGCAACCATGCGAGCCATGCTCTTCCGCCGGTTCGGGCCGCCCGACGTCCTGGAGCAGGCCACGGTGGAGACACCGCGCCCCGGTCCCGGAGAGGTCCTCGTCCAGGTCGCCGCGGTCGGTATCGGCCGGCTGCTCGACCTCACGGCACGCGCGGGCAACCACCCCTACGCCACCATCGAACCGCCCCACATCCTGGGCGCGGACCACGCCGGCACGGTCGTCGCACTGGGCGAGGACGTGGACTCCGTCCGGGTCGGCGACCGCGTGGCCGTGCTGCCGGGTGTCGCCTGCGGCACCTGCGCGTACTGCGCCGACGGCCGCGAGGAGGTCTGCGACGGCCTGACCGTCATAGGCACCCACCACCCCGGCGCCTACGCGCAGTACTGTGCGGTGCCGGCGCGCAACGTCCACAGGGTCCCGGACGGCATTCCGGCCGCGATGGCCGCCTCGCTCGCACTCCTCGGCCCGGTCGCCGCCAACCAGATGACCCAGGCGGGACTTCGCACCGGGCACTGGGTTCTCGTCCAGGGCGCCTCCTCCGCGCTCGGCTCCACGACGGCCGCCTACGCCCAGCACCTGGGTGCGAAGATCATCTCGACGTCCCGCTCGGCGGACAAGCGCGCGGCCATGGCAGCCGCGGGAGCCGACCTCGTACTGGACACCAACGCGCCGGACTTCGTGCAGCGAGTACGGGAGGCAACCGGCGGTCGCGGTGTCGACATCGCCGTCGACAACCTCGGTGATCCGGCCGTCTGGGACGCCACCATCGACGCCCTCGCCCGCGGCGGCACGGTGGTCACCTCGGGCGCCTTCCTCGGCGGCAAGGTGGGGATCGATCTGCGGCGTGTGTACTCCGACTGCCACCGCATCATCGGCGTACGCACGGGCAACCCGGCAGCGGTGGCGGAGTTGTGGACGCAGGTGGAGAACGGCTTCCGGGCCGTGGTGGACCGCACCTTCCCGATCGCCCGCGCCGCCGACGCCCACCACTACATGGAGGACGACAGCAGCCTCGGGCGGGTGGCGCTCACCGTGCGTCCGGAGGACTGGGACGCGTAGCGGCGCTCGGCGCGCTGCTTCGTCCAGCCACACAACGCAGGGCGCCTGAACCGGACTTACGCCCGGCAGGCGCCCTGCGGCCCATCAGTGAGGCCGATCAGTGAGGATCGCCCGGAGTGCCCGAGCCGGCCAGCCACTTCGCGCCCTCTTCATAGAGGCGTCGCACGACCTCACCCGTCAGCCCCGGCAGTCCGGTCTTCACCGTGAAGCCCGCCTTGGTCTGGAGATAGCCGAGATGGCGGTACCCGACGGGGAAGCGACTCAGCAACTGCGGGTCCAGGCTGAGCGTCGCGGAGGGATCGACCAGGTCGAGACGGTCCTTCTCGTAGATCGGCTGCCGGCGCACGATCTTCCACGCGCCTTCGTGGCGCGCGCAGAAGTCGTAGAAACGCCCGGTGCAGACGACGTCGACCTCGACCCCGTCGACCTCGGCCCTCTGGTTGATGGTCATCTTGGTCTGGGCGATGGCGTGGTCGCCGACGACGTCGGCGGTGTGACCGCCGAGGAAGTGGAGGATGCTGACGCCGTTGTCGAAGGCCTCCCGGCTGATCGCGATGAAGTCCTTCGCCGGACCCTGGAACCAGGTGGCGGTCATCCAGCCGTCGTCGGGATGCCACACGGTGGCGAACCGGTCCCAGTCGCCGGCGTCGCGCCACAGCGCCCAGTCCTCGACGAGCTGACGCAGTTCGCGTCTGTCCGACTCGATCGACATTCCATACCTCCGTCGGTGCCGGGAAAGGAATCCGCAGCGATGAGCGAGATCTCCAGATTCCAGGACGGTAATACCGCGCCGGTAATCAGTCGAATCAGTATTTCGCATGCGATGCATAGGCGAGGTGAATAGCGGGAGTGGAAAACAACACCCGGATCACGAACACCGCTCCCGGCCTGCACCGGGTCGACCTCAATCTGCTCCCCCTGCTCGCCGCCCTCCTCGAGCACCGCAGCGTCACCCGCGCCGCTCAGGCGGTCGGACTGACCCAGCCGGCCATGAGCAACGCCCTGCGGCGGCTGCGGCGCACCCTCGGCGACGATCTCCTGGTCCGGGTAGGCCGCCACTACGTGCTCACCGAGCGCGCCGGCGCGCTGGCCGGACCTGTCACCCTGATCCTGGAGACCGCGGCCAACCAGGTGCTCACGCCTCCGACGTTCGATCCCGCCACCTCGAAGCGCACCTTCCGCATAGCCGCGACCAGTGCCACGGCCCTGCCCTTCCTCCCCGCCCTGAGCGCCATGCTCGCCGTGTCCGCACCGGGTGTCCGCCTGCGCCTGGAACCACCCGAAGGCTCCACGGACCTCACCCGTCGTGACGCGACGGCGGACGTGACGCTGCTGCCGGACACCGTGCCGACCACGCTGCCGAGGGAGCGGCTCTACCGCGAGGACTGGGTCGTGGTCGCCGACGCGAACAACGACCGCATCGGCGCGACACTCACCGTCGACGACCTCGCCCGGCTGCCTCACGTGGTGTTCGAGTGGGAAGGAGGGCGGGTCGGCGCTCAGCAGGCCTTGGCCCGGCTGCTTCCCGATCTCGTCGTCCAGTGCGTCGTCTTCGAGTTCCTGATGATCCCCTCGATGGTGAGCGGCACTCCCATGATCGCGCTGTTGCAGCGCCGGCTGGCCCGGCGTCTGGCGGCCCAGCACGGGCTCAGAGTGATCGAGTCTCCGATTCCGCTGCCGCCGCTCGGAGTCGATCTGGTGTGGAACCCGCGCACTGCCGGCGACCCCGGGCGCACATGGCTCAGGAAACAGCTGATGCGCGCGGTTCATTAGCGATGTGATTACGAAGCATTTCCAGCATTCATTGGACTCATTCCTCGGCTGTACTTAGCGTTCCGGCGAGACACATTGAATCGCGCCGGAGGAGGAAAAACCGTCATGTTCCCACTGAACGCCTGGTACGCCGCGGCTTGGGACACCGAAGTCGATCGCACCCTGTTGCCACGCACCATATGCGAGCGACCGCTCGTGCTGTACCGAACCACTTCCGGGAAACCGGTGGCGATGGCCGATGCGTGCTGGCACCGTCTCGTGCCCCTGTCCATGGGCGAGTTGCACGGTGACGATGTCGTCTGCGGCTACCACGGCCTCGCCTACGGGCCCGATGGCCGGTGCACCCGAATGCCCGCGCAGGAGACCCTCAACCCCTCCGCCGCGGTCGCCTCCTACCCTGCGGTGGAGCGGCACAGGTTCGTCTGGGTGTGGCCGGGCGACCCCGCGGCGGCCGACCCAGGTCTCGTCCCGGACCTGCACTGGAACGACGATCCGCAGTGGGCCGGGGACGGTGAGAGCATCCTCCTCGACTGCGACTACAGGCTCGTCCTCGACAACCTCATGGACCTCACCCACGAGCAGTTCCTGCACGCGGACAGCCTCGCCAGCGACGAACTCTCCGAGGCGGAACCCGACGTCGCACACGACGACCACTCGGTCACGCTCACCCGGTGGATGTCTGGGATCGAGGCGCCCCCCTTCCTGGCCATGCAGTTGCGCCGCAAGAGCCCTGCCTACGACGGGCCCGTCGACCGGTGGCAGGTCATCCGCTTCACCGCGCCCACGACGATCACCATCGACGTCGGTGTCGCGCCGACGGGAAGCGGGGCGCCGGAAGGCGACCGGAGCGCCGGCGTCAACGGCTATGTACTCAACACGGTCACACCTGCCACGGCCGGCACCTGCCACTACTTCTGGGCCTTCACCCGCAACTACCACCTCCACGACCAGAGCCTGACCACCCTGCTCCGCGACAGTGTCTCGCGGGTCTTCGGTCAGGACACCGAGATGCTCAACGCGCAGCAGCGGGCGATCGAGGCCAACCCGGGACACGAGTTCTACAACCTCAACATCGACGTCGGCGGTATGTGGGTGCGCCGCATCATCGACGCACAGGCCGCTCGGGAACAGGGACGAGTCCGCACACCCCCGAGCCGCTTGGCGGCCGTCGCGGCCACGACGAGGGAGACGGCATGACCAGCACCGCCGACACCGCGATCGTGGTGAAACGCACCGAACTCGTGCCGGACATCGTGGAATTGGTGATTCGCCCGTCCAGACCGGTCCGGTCGGTCCCGCCGGGCAGCCACATCGACATCACCGTCCCCCTGCCGGGCGGGCCGGAGACGCGCTCCTACTCGCTGGTCGACCGGGGCCAGGACGACGGCCTGCTCCGCATCGCCGTACGCCTCCAGCGGGACGGGCGTGGGGGATCGCGGTGGATGCACGACCTGCGCCCCGGCTCGGAGATCGGCTTCACGGGCCCGGTCGACGGGTTCCCGCTGAGCCCGGGGTGCCTGCCCAGCCTGCTCCTCGCCGGCGGCATCGGGATCACCCCCGTCGTCGGGCTGGCCCACGCCCTCAGCACACGAGGCGCCGACTACCGGCTCGTCTACGCCGGCCGTTCCCGTGACCGGATGGCCTTCGTCGACGACCTGGAGCGGGAACATCCCGGCAGGGTCAGGGTCTTGGAAGACAGGCACGGAACCTTTCTCGACCCGGACGGAGTCGTCGCGTCGGTCCCCGACGGCGGCGTGCTGTACGTCTGCGGCCCGATGGGGCTGCTCACCGCTGTCCGGTCGGCCTGGGAGCGTGCCGCCAGGCCGCCCGCCGGACTCCGCTTCGAGACGTTCGGCACGAGCGGCTCCCTTCCTGCGACACCCTTCCGCGTGGAGGTCCCCGCGCGCGGGTTGAGGTTCGACGTGCCCGCCGGCACGAGCCTCCTGGACGCTCTCGAAGGTGCCGGGGTGGAGATGATGTACGACTGTCGCCGGGGCGAGTGCGGCCTGTGCAGAGTCGCGGTACTCGACGCCGCCGGTCAGGTCGACCACCGGGACGTGTTCCTTTCGGAGCGTCAGCGCGCCGGAGGCCGGACGATGTGCGCGTGCGTGTCCCGCGTCTCGGGAGCCTCCCTCACGATCGATTGCTGAACACACCGGGCAGCGCGGAAGCACCGGATGCCTGTGCGGGCGGCAGGTCCTGCTCCGTCCAGATGCATTTGCCGTCGTGGAGATAGCGGGCGCCCCAGCGCCGGGACAGGGCGGCGACGAGTTGCAGGCCTCGCCCGCCCTCGTCGGTGTGACTGGCGTGCCGGATACGGGGGGTGGTGAGGCTCCCGTCGTAGACCTCGCAGATCAGTGAGCGGCTGCGCAGCAGGCGCAGGCGGACGGGGTCCTTGGCGTGCCGGACGACATTGCCGACCAGCTCGCTCACCAGCAGCTCGGTGGTGAGCACGAGGTCGCCCAGCCCCCATGCGTCGAGCTGTTCCCTCACATATTCCCGGGCCTGACCGGCTGCCTTGGGATCGTTCGGCAGGTCGAGGGCGGCGACATCGCGGGCTGCGGTGCACCGCGTGTGCACGATGAGCAGGCCGGCGTCGTCGGTCGTCTGTTCATGGTCGGGCAGCAGACCCGACACGACCGTGTCGCACAGCTCGTCCAGGCACCGGACGACGGCGTCCTCGTCGGCGGCCGCGAAACAGGCTGTACCGACTGCGGGGCGGGACAGCAACTGCCGAAGTTGCTCGACTCCTTGGTCGGCGTCCCGTGTCGCGGATTCGACGAGCCCGTCGGTGTACAGGACGAGAAGGCTCTCGTCGGGCAGACGCAGCTGGTGCGTCTCGAAGGGCGGCCTGGCGGCGCCCAGCGGCGGATCGGGCGCGGCATCGGGGCTGTGCACGGCGCCGTCGGGATGCACGACGACCGGCGCCGGGTGCCCGGCCAGCGAGTAGGTGCAGGTGCGGGCGACGGGATCGAAGACGGCGTACAGGCAGGTGGCGTAGAAGTCCTCACCGAGGTCGCAGACCAGGTCGTTGAGACGGCTGAACAGCTCGTCGGGGGGCATCTCCAGATCGGCGAGGGTGCGGACGGCCGTGCGCAGCCGCCCCATCGTGGCGGCCTCGGCGATGCCGTGCCCCATGACGTCGCCGATCACCAAGGCGACCCGGTCGGCGGACAGGGGAATCAGGTCGTACCAGTCACCGCCCACCTCCTCGCCTCGCCCCGCGGGCAGATACCGGGCGGCGGCGCGGGCGGCGGGCAGGCGCGGCAAGGTCCTGGGCAGCAGCCCGCGCTGCAGTTCCCGGGCACGGGCGTGCTCCACGTCATACAGGCGGGCCCGCTCCAGCGACTGACCGACCAGACCGCTCAGAGCCGTCAGCAGGGTGCGCTCCTCGTTGCTGAAGGAACGCGGACGGCTGAACGACACCACGCACAAGCCCATGGCACGGCCAGAGGCGATCATGGGCAGAAACGCCACGGCCTCCTTCGGCGATGCCTCGTTCACCCTCCTCATCGTCGGATAGCGCCGGGAGATCTCGGCTTTGGCCTCGATGAACCGAGGCGTACGGGTGTGCAGTACATCGCGGACCGGGGCGTGCGCGGCGAGCGGCATCCCGTCGAGCAGGCTGAGGAACTCCTGCGGATACCCGGCGGCGCCGACGACGTTCAGGCGCCCGCCGTCGAGGATCTGGAACACCAGCCCATCGGCCCCGAAGGGCGGCAGGACGTATGCGGCGACGGCTTCCACCACGTCGCGGGTGGTGACGGCCTCGGCCAGCGCGGCGGTCAGCTCACCCACGCGTACCGACCGCTCGGCTCCGGCTGCCGGCTCGGGCCCGTCCGACGCGACGGGCCCGCCGCCGAGGCGTCCACCGGCCCACCCCGCCAGCGCGCGGAGCAGGTCCTGCTGCGCCTCGTCCGGCTCACCGGGCTCTGCCATGAGCACGGACAGCACACCGAGGGGCCCATCGGCACCGGGAAGGGGTACTGCCGCCGTGCCGGCCGCTCCGGTGCCCAGGGCGTCTCCGTCCACGCGGGCGAAGCCACCCCGCCGCAGGGCGTGCGCGGGGGCCACGTCCTGCTCGTCGGACAGATCGGCCCACTCCCCCGCGCTTGCCTGGGCGAGCCCACTGGCCGCGACCAGGCGCAGCCGACAGGCGGCACGGTCATGTCGGTGCACCAGAGCGCCCAGCCCGCCCAGACACGTCGTCGCCTGCCGGAGGAGGAGGGCCAGCGCCTCCGTGGCCCACGGAGGGTCCCCTCGGACGTCTTCGCGCGGGGGCGCCGGGGATCCGGGCGGCAGCCGCTCGGAGTGCTCGGCATCACTGACGGGGCCAGCTTTCTCAGCCGTCACCGCGCCTCCCGCTCACCGTGCACAGCGGGGCGGCGGCTAGGTCTCCACCACTGAACAACCGGACATAAGTGGCATTTGCGGCAAGGCTATCACTGGCTCTGGCCAGCCCGTTCCCGTTCAGCGGGGAAGGTGGGCTCAGCCTGCCGCCAGTGCTTCCCGCACGGACAGCTCGGCGTCGTGCCCGTAGATCCACCCGTTGTGGGCGAACGGGTCCGCGTTCGAGAACGAGGCGTCCCTGGCCTGCTGAGCGGGGCCGTCGGGCAGGTGGTTGCTCTGCGCCCTGCTCCGGCTCATCTGCTGCACCCTGGTGGCGCGCGGGCGGCGGATGTCCTCGTACCGGCGCAGGGCGGCAGTGGGGTCTGCCGGACGGCCGGCGAGGCAGGCCGCCAGGACTGCGGCGTCCTCCATCGCTTGTGCCGCGCCCTGGGCGAAGAAGGGAAACATCGGGTGTGCCGCGTCGCCGAGCAGCGCGACGGGCCCGTTCGTCCAGCGGGGCAGCGGGTCACGGTCGAGCAGCGCCCACCGTCCGGTGCTCTCCGCGGCCGCGAGGAGCGCCCGCAGCTCGTCGGACCACCCGGCGAACTCGGCGCGCAGGTCCTCGATCCGCCCCTCGGCCGACCATGACTCCGTCGTCCAGTCGTCCGCCGGACCGAATGCGACGATGTTGATCTGTGCGCCACCGGAGATCGGGTAGTGGACCAGGTGGCGGTCGGGGCCGAGCCACAGCGTCTGGACCGGATGACACGCGAACTCCGGCGCGCTCCCGGCCGGCACGAGGGAGCGCCAGGCGCACATGCCCGAGAACCGCGGCGAGCCCGTCTCGGTCACGTACCGCCCCACGGTGGTGTGGACGCCGTCGGCGCCGACGACCACGTCGGCGACCTCCCGCGTTCCATCGGTGAACGTCAGCTCCACTCCCGTGTCCAGTCGGCGCAGGCCGGCGAGACGCATCCCGAGCAGTAGCGCCCGCTCGGGTACCGCAGCCCGCACCGCGGCGAGGAGGTCGGCGCGGTGGGCGACGTAGCTCTGCTCGCCAAAACGCCGTTCGCATTCCTCGCCGAGGTTCTGGGAGAAGAGCACGCGCCCGTCCTGCCAGCGCCGGAACTCCCACCCGACCTCCAGCGGCACCGCGCGTTCGCGGAAATGGTCGAGCCGGCCGAGGCCGCGCAGCAGCCGTACGGCGTTCGGGGAAACGACGAGACCTGCTCCGACCTCGGTGAGGGCGGGCGCCTGCTCGTACACGGTCGCCTCGATCCCTGCCCGGTGCAGGAACGCGGCGGTGGCGAGACCGCCGATCCCTCCGCCGACCACGGCCACCCGCATGCGGGGCGTTCGTCTCTTGTCCGTGCTGGTCATGCATCGTTCCTTCCGTACGCGGCCGTACCCGGCCCCGCTGTGTCCGCGGGAGCGAGGACGATGTCGAAGCGGACACTCGACCAGGACCGACCCCCGAGATCGCGGCCGTCGGGCGTGGGTGTGCTCGCCGGGTGCTCCACGAAGTCGTGGATCAGCGAGTCCTTGACTCCGAACACGGCGTCGCTGCTGAGGAGTTCGTCACCGCGAACGAAGATGTGAGTGATCAGGGTCCGCTTGCCCGCGGCGCGGACGTCGAAGTGCAGGTGCGAGGCGCGCATGGGGGAACGGCCCACCGCGGCGAGCAGCGCGCCGACCGGACCGTCGTGCGGAATCGGGTACGGGGTGGGGGTGATCGCCCAGAACCGGTAGGCGCCCGACTCGTCACTGAAAAGGTGGCCCCGGGCCGCGGTGCGGTCGTCGTCGTACTGCACGTCGTAGAAGCCGTCCTCGTCGGCTTCCCACACCTCGATACGGGCCCCCGGTACCGGTTTCCCGTCCGTGTCGGTGACCGTTCCCTCGACCCAGCACGGCTGCCCGGCGGCGCCGAAGGAGAGGTCCCCGCCCAGCGGGATCCCGGGTGAGCCTTCGACGAAGAAGGGTCCGAGCACGGTCGCCTCGGTGGCGTTCGCGTACGCCTCGTTGTTGATCGCGATCGTCTGCATGGACGCTCCGAGCACGTCCGACAGCAGGATGAACTCCTGCCGCTTGTCGTCGGTGATGTGCCCGGCCGCGGTGAGGAACTCGATCGCGGACGCCCACTCAGCCTCGGTCAGGCGCACCTCGCGCAGGAAGGCGTGCAGATGTCGGGTGAGGGCCTGCGTCACCTGCTTCAGCCGCGGGTCCCGCGCGGTCTCGAACGAGGCCACGACCTTGTCCACCAGGGCCTGCTCGCGCGTTCGCTGCTCGGCGGTCACCATGTTCCGCTCGTTCACCGTCGGCTCTCCTCCTCATTGCTCGTCAGCCGCGGGTCCGCACCCCGCCACGCCGCACGCAGCAGGCGCTGAAGGTCTCCGGCCGTCACCGGCCGCGGATTGCCGTCCGGCACCACGTCCAGGACCGCCTGCACGGCGTCATCCATCTCGGTCTCCTTCACCCCGTAGTCGCGCAGCGCCTTGGGCGCGTCCACGTCCCTCCGGAGCCGCTGCAGCCCCTCGATCGCCGAATCGGCGCCGAACGCGGCAGCGATCCGTCGCTCGGCCCGCGGGGCGGCGGGCGCGTTGAACGCCAGCACGTAGGGCAGCACCACCGCGTGGGTCTGAGCGTGCGGAAGGTCGTACCGGCCGCCCAGGACATGGCAGATCTTGTGATGCAGCCCCGAACCCGCCGACGAGAACGCCACCGCGGACAGGTACGTCCCGTACAGCGCCTGCTCCCGGCCCGGGAGGCCCATCGGGTCGGCGACCACCGCGGGCAGGCCCGCCGCCAGCGCACGGATCCCCTCCCCCGCCAGCGCCTGGTCGATCGGGTCCACGCGCGGGCCCCACATCGCGTCGACGCAGTGCGCCAGTGCGTTCAGGCCCGACGCGACGCTCATCGCCACCGGCAAGGACACCATCAGCGCCGCGTCGTACACGACGGAGCGCGGCAGGACGCGTGCGTCGACCCCGGTGGTCTTGCGCGCCTGCTCGGTCAGACCCCACACACTGGTGGCCTCCGAGCCCGCGTAAGTGGTGGGAACGGCGAGGATCGGCATCCCGCCGGTCAGCGCGATCGCCTTAGCCAAGCCGGTGGTGGAGCCACCCCCGACGCTGAGCAGCAGGTCCGCCCGGTGTTCGACCGCCGCGGCGCGAGCCCGCTCGGCCACCTCGACGGGGACGTGCATCACCACCTCGTCCCACCGCAGTACGACCGGGAGGTCGGCGGTGACCGCTCGCGCGAGCTCGGCCTCGGCGGCTGCCGCGATCACCATCACCCTCGAGGCGCCGAGCCGCTCCACCTCCGCCCGTACTCGCGCCGCCGCCTCACCGGAGGCGAAGACGACCTTCTGAGTCAGACTTTCGTGCTCGAAGCTCGGCAACGGCCTGTCGATGCACTCGGCGCCAAGGCCGTCGCCCCGCGACGTCCCGGTCATCTGCATGCCCGGACTCCTTTCTGTTCTGAGACTGGGAGAGAGAGTCCGGGGCGAATCCCACAAGGGTCACTACGATGTCCGCTGAACGGACATCTTCCTGCCCGACGGCATCTGCCGACCGGAGAATTCCGGACGCGGAAGGTCCGCCACCACGGCGAGGGGAGCCGACACGGCCAACAGCGGCGACCGCGGTCGCACCGTCATGTCCAGGGCCCTGGCGATCCTGGAGGCGTTCACGCCGGGCCGCCGGGAACTGACCCTCGCCCAGATCTGCCGCCTCACCGGCCTCCGCCACGCCACCGCCCACCGGCTGGCCGGCGAACTGACGGCGTGGGGGGCGCTGGAACGCCTGCCGAGCGGCGTCTACGTGATCGGCCTGCGGCTGTGGGAGTTGGGCGCGCTCAACCCGCGTGGCCTGCCTCTGCGCGTCCTGGCGATGCCCGTCATGGAAGACCTGCACGCCGCCACGCGCCAGCACGTGCAACTAGCCGTCCTGGACGGCACCGACGCCCTCGTCGTCGAACGGATCTCCTCGGCGGGAGCGGTTCCGGTGGTGTCCCAGGTCGGAGGACGGCTGCCTCTGCACGCGTCTGCCGCCGGTCAGGTCCTGCTGGCCCACGCGGGCGAGGAGTTGTTCACCGAGGTACTGGGGAACGGCCTGGCTCGTCTCACGCCCAGGACCGTCACCGACCCGGCCACGCTGCGTCTGACGCTGGCGGAGTGCCGCCGGACCGGTGTCGCGGTCGTACACGAGGAGATGAGCCCGGACGCCCATTCGGTGGCGGCGCCGGTCACCGACTCGAAGGGCCGCGTGGTGGCCGCCCTGTCCGTGGTGAGCGTCGACGCCCGAACGCATCTGCTCGTGCCCGCTGTTGTGCTGGCCGGACGGGGCATATCGAGGGGCCTGCGGGCCGACGCCGCGTCGTAGGAATCCGCCCCGGCATGTGCATACACACTTACCTCCCACCCCACCATTCAAGCGCATACACCTCGCCCGAAGTCGCGCTTTCCCGTACACCACCCTTTACAGCCCCGTCATAGTGTGCACACTTAGCGATGCGAGGCGAGTTGCAGGAGATGCGGCCCGGCCCGCACCAAACACCACTCGCTGATCCGGCCACGTGTGCCTGCAGCCTCCGCGCCCATGCCTCGGCGCGACGCCACCCACCCCCACAAGCCATGTGAGAGGAATCGTCATGCTCAAAGACAGTCACGGAGGAAGTCGTGGCAATGCCACCTGGCCTCCGGTGACGCTGCTGGTCCTCGCCATCTGCGGGATCGCCATCGTCGCGGATGGGTACGACGTCGTCATCTACGGCGCTGTCATCCCGTCCCTGCTTCACGAACACGGGTGGGGCCTGACGCCCGCCGGTGCCGGTCTGATCGGTTCGTTCGCGCTGATCGGAATGCTCATCGGAGCCACAACACTCGGCACCCTCACCGACACCCTGGGCCGGCGCAAGATGCTGATCGCCTGTCTGGCCTGGTTCTCGGTGATGACGGGCCTGTGCGCGACCGCCACCTCCCCGGAAGTGTTCGGGCTCTTCCGGTTCCTCGCCGGCCTCGGCCTGGGCGGCGTACTGCCGACCGCCAGCGCGCTGAGCGGCGAGTATTCGCACCCCAAGGCGCGCAACCTGGTGTTCGCGATCATCTTCAGCGGCTTTCCCGTGGGCGGCATCATCGCCGCGCTGACAGGCATGTCCGTCATCCCCCGGTTCGGCTGGCAGGCGATGTTCCTGCTCGGTCTCCTCCCGCTGGTCCTGGTCGTGCCCCTGGCCCTGAAGTTCCTGCCCGAGTCGATCGCCTTCCTCCGCTCGAAAGGCCGGTACGCCGAGGCGGAGAAGACAGCCCGGCGCTGGAACATCGCGCTCGATGACGCGGCTGAGGAAGGACCGGCGCCCACCCAGTCACCGACCGCTACCGGCCCGAGCGGCATCTCGCCCGTGAAAGCCCTGTTCTCGCGCGACTACGCTGTCGCGACTCTGTGCTTCCTGGTCATGTCATGCCTGTGCCTGTTCATGATCTACGGCTACAACACATGGCTCCCGGAAATCATGGGTCGGGCCGGCTACTCCTCCGGCTCGGCACTCGGCTTCCTGCTGATGTTCAACCTCGGGGCAGTCGTCGGCCAGCTCCTCATCTCCCTGGCCGCCGACCGGCTGGGCTCGAAACCGATCATCGTCACGACCTACCTTCTGTCCGGCGTGGCCGTGGTCCTGCTCAGCCTGCGGCTGCCCACGGCAGTGCTGTACGCGGCCGTCGCGCTGGGCGGCGTCGGGGCGATGGGAACGCAGACGTTCGTCCTCGCCTACGTCTCCAAGTACTACCCGGTCCGGATGGGCGCCACGGCGTTGGGCTGGGCGCTGGGCTTCGGCCGCGTCGGCTCGATGCTCGCCCCTCCGCTGCTCGGCCTCATCATCGGGGCGGGGCTGGCGTACCAGTGGAACTTCTACGCCCTCGCGGTACCCGGCGTCATCGGCGCCGCACTGATCGGACTGGTTCCCCGCGCTCCCGGCGATCCGGCGCCGGTGGAACACCCCAGCGCCGACGGGACCGCGCGCTCCCTGCCGGAACCGACCTGACCCGCACAGAGGCGCTCCCCGTGAAGCGGTTCTCGTCGCCGAGCTGATCCTCCATCCCGTCGCGGTACGCCTGGTGGATCGTGCCGCGCTTGCCGTGGCACACGTCCCTCGCCAGCTGTGGCGGGACTCCTGCACGGTGAGCTGCCGGTTCATCTGCCGTCGGTAGGTGTCGTCCACCGGGTCGACCACCCGCAGCAGGTGCTCGGTCTTGGCGATCCGCCCGTACTCCGCGAACGCCGCCCCGAGCGGGGTCGGGCGGCCGTCGCGGCCGAACATCCGCAGCATGTCGTAGGCGCGGACCTGGTTGATGACCAGGGAATCGGCGACCTTCAGCATGTCCGGCCAAGTTGTGATGACGTTGTTCAGGTTCACGCGGTTGCGGGCCAGGTCCTCCGCCGCGCCGTAGGTGCCGGTCTCAACGCCGGGCATCGTGGCCCGCCAGAACCGCTGGTCGTCCAGGTCGCGGAACCGAGGGCTGAAGTTGTAGCCGAGGATCTTGAAAAGGCCGAACACCATGTCGGAGTACGAGGCGTTGTCGGTCGCCACCATCTCCGGCTTCACCCCGCCGTCCAGGTTCAGCAGCGCGTCCAGGATGTGCAGGGAGTCGCGCGGGGTGCCGGGGACGACCATCTGCCCGATGCCCGCGACCTGGTCGTTGACGGCGTTGAGCCAGGTGATGCCCCGCTTGAACCCGAAGTACTTCGGCGACGGGGCGACGTTGATGGTGCGCACCGGCACCTGGAAGCGCAGCCCGTCCACGGAGGCGAGCCGTCCGTCGCCCCAGCAACGCACTATCGGGATGCCGGCCTGGGCGGCGATCAGCGCGGCCTTCGCGGCGGCGATGGTGTCGGCGCGCGGGTAGTGCTCCGGGTGGTGCCGTCACCGAAGGCGTCGAGGAACCCGGTCCAGGCGTCCACCTCGAACAGCAGGTCCGGCAGGTCGATCTTCGGGGGAATCTTCTCGACCCGCTTGCGCAGCCAGGTCAGGGACTTCGGTTCGCCGAGGGCGCCGAGCTTGTCGACGTTCAGCTTCACCCGCCCTCGACCGCGTCCCAGTCGGGCCCGTCCAGCAGGCGGGCCCGCGGGTTGGACCAGCGGTGCGAGGGGGCGGCGAAGACGTCGCGGTTGTTCAGGGCCCGGTGCGGCTGCTCCAGCACGCACACCACGTCGCTTCTTCGATCCGCCCGACAGGGATCAGGCCGTCGAGGCCGTCGACGACGAACTGGGACGCGGGGCATGGCTTCGAACTCGTCTCGTGAGTCGTCGTTCAGCACCGTGTGGATCAGGTGACGGATGCTCAGCGATGGCTGGTCCCGCCGGTCAGTCGATGCCGTCGATGATGCGGAAGTCGCGCTCGACGCCGTCGGGGAGGGCCACCAGCGCCTTCTGGTATGCCTCGCTCTCGTATGCCGCGACGGCCTGTTCAAAGCTATCGAACTCGATCAGAACGACGCGTTGCGTAATTCCGGCCTCGTGGGCGACGACTCGACCGCCACGGGACGGGATCCGGGACAGGGTGCGCCCGCCCCCAGCCTGGACAGCCGGACCGGCCAGCTTGTCATAGGCAGCCAGCCCCTCAGGGTCGGAAATGGCGGGGTAGACACTGACCCAGTAGCCCTTGGCCATGGAAACCTCCTGTGTTCGGCCGGACACGTCCGACTTCCAATTGACACTCAGATCGATCAATCCCGGCGACCGGTACTACGGTCATTTCAATCGCCATATACGCAGGTTAGGACTTGATGTGCGGTCGAGGGAAAGACCGGTACGGGATAGACTCAGAACGGATCGTTATCAATCGGCAGGGAGGCCACGTGGCGCCGGATACGGTGAGCCTCCGGTATTTCCTGGTGCTGGCGCAGGAGTTGAACTTCACCCGCGCGGCCGCACGGATCGGTATCGCACAGCCCGCACTCAGCGCCCGGATGCGCCGATTGGAGGCGGAACTCGGTACGGCCCTGCTGGTCCGCAACACGCGTAGCGTCGTATTGACCACGGCCGGTGCGGCTTTGGCGGAGTCCGCGCCGCCCGCGCTGGCGGCGCTGGACCGGGCGTGGGACACCGCCCGGAGCGCGGCGGCCGGTGAACTGGGCACGCTGCGCATCGGATACAGCCTCAGCACCGGGGCCGAGACGGTACCGGCCCTGGTGGACAGGCTGATTCGTGGCAACAGCGGACTCGAGGTCGGCGCGGTCCCGATGGCGACACCGGAGATCTCCCCCGCGGTCGCCGACGGCCGCATCGATGCCGGGATCACCCGCGGTGAACAGCCGGGCCGTGGCGTTCGCCGGTTCCTGCTGCGGCGTGCGCGCATCGGGGTCCAGCTGGCGCAGCACCATCCGCTGGCCGAACACCCGGAGATCGGGATCGCCGACGCGGCCGCGTATCCGCTGCGACTCCCGGACCGTGCGGCCAACCCCGTGATCCACGATCAGCTGTCCGCACTGTTCCGAGACACCCGACCACACCCCCGATTCCACACGCCCGCAGTCTCTTTCGACATGTCTCAGCGCGACCTGCGCGACGGGGTGACCCTCGCCCCGGCCGGAGAAGCCGCGGCCACGGCACAACCGGCCGGTCTCACCTGGCGACCGCTGCGAGGCGCGCCCAGCCTGACGATTCACCTGGTCCTCCCACGCGAGCAGTCGCCACTGCACCGCCGCATCCGTGCCGTCGCCATAACCCTGGCGCACGAGCTGCACTGGCTGCCGGACTGACGCGCAAGAGGTCAAGCGAGACGGACGCCTGCGGTGGCGAGGCCGAAGACCCTGAGCCCGGCGGACTTCGCGGTGATGACGACGGCGGTGGTCTTGCTGCATGTCCGACACGACCTCGCTACGCCGGCGGATCTCCATCCGATGATGGCCCCGGGTCCGGTCCGAGTCGTACACCGCGGCGACGTCCTCGCCCAGCCCGAGATCTCGGCGGATACCGCGCCTTCGCCGACGCCGAACCGGACAAGCACTGGTAACCGGCGGGAACGCCCGCCGTCAACAACGTCCATGACGTCGGTCAATGCCTAACGCCAATCAGGGCTCTACCTCTCCCCGGCCATGGTCGACCACGCTCGGCGGGCCCAGTCGGCGCTGCGGTTCGACGAAGCGCGAATGCAGGCCCTTCGGGTCGAGGACGGTGCGCTCGGCGAAGTGCTAGCCCACTACTCGATGATCCATATCCCACCTGGAGAACTGCCCGCGCTGCTCGCTGAGCAGATGCGTGTTCTGGCACAAGGGGGTCTGCTCCTGCTGTCCTTCTGCGGGACCGAGGGGGCCGGAGCCGGTCGCTTCGATCACAAGGTGGCGCCCGCCTATAGCTGGCCAGCGGAGCAGTTTGCCGAGTTGCTGGCCGGGGCCCCGAACCCTGGCCAATCCGGCCATGCCGGGCTCAGGCCCACACACAACAGGAGGCGCACCCCATGCGCCGACAAGCCCCGGATGCGCCTCCCTCATTCCGCCCTGACGGGCGGGAACGGAGATTCCTCCGGCCTGCCCGGCCGTGCCGACCTGCTCGCCAACAGCGACCGGCTGCTACGCACCGGCCGCCGCGACCGCGTGTGAGGCTGGCAGCCGCAGGCGGTGCAAGGACGGTGGTGGCATAAGCCCCGGAGCGGGGTGGTCTACCACCAGGGGGTACATGCGATGCTGCTCGTGGTGCCGAGGCTGGTCAGCTGTGCGCAGACACGGAAGGCTCGGCTCGCCGAGCTGCTGGTGGGGTAGGCCGCCGTCGTTAGCCTGGCGCCGGCCGAGAACGTTGCGAACGGACCGCACTGGATCCAAGACTGCTTGTTGTCGTTGGTGACATCCATCCAGACGTGTCCCTTGGCCGTGGGACCCCAATCGCCGGCTCCGCCGGTGGTCAAGACGCCCCACCCCATCTGTCTGCCGCCAACGGTTCCGGTCTGCATCGCGTACGAGGCAACAGCATGGGGATTGTTGATCACCAGCGCTCCTGCCCCTGCCACACCCCGGCCACTGAGGCTGTCGGGGATGTCGGTGAAACCATTCGCACCTCCCGTGCAGTCCGACGCCGCCGCCTGAGCCGCACCGGAAGACCCGGCCACGAGCCCTGCCCCGAGCATGAGCGCGGCCGCCCCCACGCTGAAGATCCGGCGAATGCTGTGCATGTCTTCTCCCTGGTCTTCGTGCTGACGGCTCCCGCAGCTCGGCGCTTTGCCGTAATGCCCGACTCCCGGAACCCTCGCCTTGTAGTCACAACGGTTATCGCCGTTACTCGAATGGAGCGTTCACGTCGCTTCCGCACCAGCTGCCTTAGCGGCCAGAATTTCCCCCGAGTCAGCGCCTCGAAGCGTAGAGCGCGCCAGGAGCGTCACGTCCTGACAGATGTCAGGGTGCGGCATCCACCGCCGTTGCCTGCGCCTCCCCACGGGCCCGGGCGGCAGGCCGATCCCAGCCGCTGACCGCGTCGAGGGTGAGACCCCTGGAGCCGGTGGGGCCTGGTCCGCGGCCCGGAATCGCGGTTGTCGACCAGATCACTCTGTTACGGCCAGGCACTCGGCGAGCAGGTCGACGATGTCGTGCCAGGCTCGCTGCGCGTGCCGTGGGTGGTAGCCAACGCCGGGGACCACGGGGTGGTCGACCGGCGGGTGGTGGAAGGCGTGCAAGGCGCCGCCGTAGACCACGAGGCGCCAGTCGACGCCCGCGGCCTGCATCTCGGCGGTGAATGCGTCCCGTTGCGCGGGCGGCATGATCAGGTCTTCCGACCCGACCCCGGCCCACACCGGGCAGCGGATGCGCGCCGCCTCGCCTGGTCGGCCCGTGGTCAGCGCGTTGACTGTCGCGATCGCGCGCAGGTTGACGCCGTAGCGCCCGAGTTCCAGCGCGATTGCGCCCCCGGTGCCGTAGCCGACGGCGGCGATCCGGTCGGGGTCGGTCCGCGGCTCGGCGCGGAGCACGTCGAGCGCCGCGTGGCCGATGCCTCGCATCCGGTCGGGGTCGGCGAGCAGCGGCATGCAACGGGCCAGCATCTCCTCGGGGTCGCCCAAATAGCGCCCGCCGTGGAGGTCGAAGGCCAGCGCCACGTAGCCCAGCTCGGCGAGCGCATCGGCCCGGCGGCGCTCGACGTCGCTGAGCCCCATGCCCTCGGGCCCGATCAGGACCGCGGACCGGCGGTCGACACCGGCCGGGAGGGCGAGGTGCCCGATCATCGTCAGGCCGTCGGCCGGGTATTCGACCGTGCGCGTGGTAACCGTCGTCATGCGACTGGACAGTAGTGAGCGTCGAGTCCGGTCGGGCCGCTGTTCTGCCGCTGGCAGAACAGCGCGGGTGTTCCTCTGAAATGCGGCGATGGCTCATGATCCGCCACAAACCCCTTTCCTGCGGCAGCGGTTTCGGATCACCCGCCCTGGCCACGGTGCTGGAGGTGGACCTGCCGGTTCTTCCGACGGGGGCATACCCCGCGCTGGACGAGCAGCCATCGGATGCGCCTTCGATCGCTACAGGGCCCACGCCCTCACAAGAATCGCTGGTCACCGGCTATGGCAGCTTGGACGTGTCGCCGTGATGGAGCACAGGACCACCTTCCTCGCGCACTAAAGGGTGCCGAATCGTGATCGTTTTCTCAGTCCGGAAAAGGGCCAGCGGACATACAGAACTCCTTGCCCGAGCACTCCGCGAACGCGGCCGTGACGTCGAAGTCGAACACCTCCACGTCCACCTCCCCCGCGTGCTGAAGACGGCCGCCTCGTGATCGAGTTCTTGGCCTGGAAGACGCCGAGGTCAACAAGTTGGTACGGGGTCACCAGCGGAGCTTTCGCCATATGTGCTGCCCGCAGTGAGGCCCTCGACGAACGAGCGGAAGTCACCAGCCAGAGCGAGCTCCGTATCGAGGTCGGTCTCAAACCATCGAGCCCAATCCAGCAGTGCCCATCACCGGAGAGCAGCACAAGTGGTGCTGGCAGACCTCACTCCTCGATCAAGTACGGCGTGTCGAGCAACGAGATCATCCCGTCGCGTCGCCCAATGCCCATCAGATCGTCGAAGGGAACGTGGTCCTCGCTCCACAAGGTCGGCCGACTTGTGGGGAACGCATCGTGATCAGCAGCCACACTGCCGCCGTTCTGAACCCGCAGAAGGTCAAGCAGGGCCGAGGGCAGCGTCACACCGAGCAAGCGCTCGGCTTCTCGCACCATCTCGTCGGTCAGAGGCTGCTGCCCGCCGCAATCACCGTCACCTCAGAACGTTGCCATGACCTCATCGAATCGCTCCACGACGTGGAGCCTACGGCTCGGCCGCACTGGCCTCAGGCGGCTTGCAGTACAGACCGGGCTAGCCTGACGAGCCCGGCCCGCTCGATGGTGAGGAGAGCAAGTGCCCAGTCTGATCAACACTGTTGATGTCCGTCCGCGCGGGTACTACAGGACCATCCAGATCGGCCCCATCCTCTTCGAACAAGCGCCGACGGAGGACGACATAGTTCAGATCCCCGGGGAAGGCTGGAGCCTCACCTCCAGCGACAACGATTTTTACCCTTTGGTGCGTTTAGAGGTGTGGGACGGGTCCGCGCCTCACCCATCAGGCTCTTGGGAGTACGAACGGACTTTCCATTCTCCAATGGCAGATCATCTCGCGGTGGTCGACTTGGGTGGCGTCTGCTACGGCGAAATCCCGCTGCGGCCGGGGCACTATCACCTGCGTTTGCTCTGCCGAGGGCGAGATCATGTTGAGGCTTCGCTGGCACTCGATCCCTTCCCTCCTGAAGGGCCGCACGAGGATCCCCTTGAGGTGTGGGGTGTCCAGATTTGGCCTGCCTGAGAAGTCGCATCTTCCGATCCGAGCGGTTCCCGAGGCCCTGTTGTCGTTGTTCTACGCGCCCGTGCCCTGGAGCGCGCGGTGCAGGACGGTGCGGTCGCTGGGGGCCCAGTGGGGGTTGTGCAGCAGCCTCGCGCCCCTTGGGGCAGCAGGGACGGCCAATGCCCGTGATGTCCGGTTGGTCTGGTGTGGGCTGGGCACTTGGCAGTGAACCGAGGCGGGGGCCTGGAGGTGTGGTGTGGCGGTACGGCATCGACTGATCAAGGTGAGTCCGCAGACCGTTTGGGAGGTGCTCGCGGACGGCGGCCGGTATGCGGAGTGGGTGGTGGGAACGTCGGCCTCCGAGCCGGTGCGGGGGCAGTGGCCGCAGACGGGCGCGGCGATCGGCTACGAGGTTCGCCTCGGACCGGTGCGGCTGACCAACGAGACGGTGGTCCGGCACTGCGAGGAGGGCTCCAGGCTGGGCCTGGAGGCCCGGGCAGGAGCCCTGGGGACGGCACGGATCGCCATCGAGCTCCTCCCCTGGGGCGAGCACTGCCTGGTGATCGTGGACGAGCACCCCCTGCAGGGAGCCAGCGGGCGGCTCCACAACGTGGGAGTGGAGGCGCTGATCCAGCTGCGGCACCGCGCGATGCTGGCCCGGCTCGACCGGGTCTGCCAGGCACAGAACGCCCGGGCCGGCCGGCCTCAGAGCCTCCAGCGGCGACGCACCGCGGCAGCCCGCGGTGGCGGTGGCGGTCATGCCTGACGCCGTGGTGATCGGGGCCGGGCCCAACGGGCTGGTGGCAGCCAACCTGCTGGCCGATGCCGGCTGGAGCGTGGAGGTGCTCGAGGAGCAGCCCGACGCCGGTGGCGCGGTGCGCCACAACAGAGGTGTCGATCCCGAATTCGTCAGCGATCTCTTCAGTTCCTTCTATCCTCTGGCCGCCGCCTCACCCGTGCTGGACCGCCTGTGCCTGGAGGATTACGGGCTGCGCTGGAGCCGTGCGCCGCGCGTGCTGGCCCACCCCCTCAGTGATGGCACGTGTGCGGTGCTGGCCCGTGATGTCGATGCCACCGCCGACTCCCTCGACGTGTTCCACCCGGGCGACGGGGACGCCTGGAGGCGTCTGCACGGAACGTGGGAGCGCCTTGGTCCCGACATTCTGGGGGCCCTGTTCACCCCCTTCCCGCCGGTGCGCGCCTCCGCCCGCCTCGCCCTGCGGCTCAAGGCGGCCGGAGGCTTGCGGATGGCCCGCACCCTGGTCCTGCCGGTGCGCCGCATGGGCGAAGAGGAGTTCTGCGGCGAGGGCGGCAAACTGCTGCTGGCGGGGAACGCGCTGCACGCGGACCTCGCACCGGAAGCAGCGGGCAGCGGAGGCTTCGGCTGGCTGATGTCCATGCTCGGCCAGACCTACGGCTTCCCCGTGCCGGCCGGCGGCTCCGGCGCCCTGACCGAGGCTCTCGTACGGCGGCTGCGGGCGCGTGGCGGCACCCTGCGCTGCGGACAACGCGTCCGCCGGGTCGTCGTGCGCGACAGACGCGCCGTAGGTGTCACCACCGCCGACGGCGAGACGGTAGCGGCCCGTCGTGCCGTCCTGGCCGATGTGTCCGCCTCCGCCCTGTACGGCGAGCTCGTGGAGGCGGAGCACCTCCCTTCCCAGCTGGCGGCCGACCTGAAGCGTTTCCAGTGGGACTTCGCCACGTTCAAGGTCGACTGGGCGTGCGACGGTCCCGTGCCCTGGCAGGCCGAAGCCGCCGCGCAGGCCGGAACCGTCCATCTGGCCGACGGGATGGACGAGCTCACCCGCTTCGCGGCCCAGATCGCCATGGGCCGGGTACCGGACCGCCCGTTCGCCCTCTTCGGCCAGATGACGACGGCCGACCCCTCGCGCTCGCCCCGCGGAACCGAATCCGCTTGGGCCTATACGCACGTGCCGCACGTCATCAAGTCCGACGCCGGTGACGAGGGCCTGACCGGCGCCTGGAGCGCTGCGGAGCAGGAAGTGATGGCCGACCGGATCGAGCGCCAGGTCGAGCGGTTCGCTCCCGGGTTCCGCTCCCGCATCCGCGCACGGCGCGTCCTGGCCCCGCCCACGCTCCAGTCGCTCGACAGCAATCTGCACGGAGGCGCCATCAACGGCGGCACCGCGGCCCTACACCAGCAACTCGTCTTCCGCCCCGTCCCCGGCACCGGCCGCCCCGAGACCCCCGTGGGCCACCTCTATCTCGCCTCCGCCTCCGCACATCCGGGCGGAGGGGTCCATGGAGCCCCGGGAGCCAACGCCGCCCAGGCGGCTCTGCACCGGTACCGGCTTGCCGGCCTCTCCCACGCCCAACGCGTCCTCACCCACCGGGATCGCACCGGGCGAGAACCACCGCCGCCCCACTGACATCCTCCGAACGGATCTGAACGGAAAAGACCATGGAGACTCATCACGACGGGCCGGACCGGGCTCACCAGCGCCCCGAGGGCGTCAGTGACGAGACGGTAGAAGCACTCGGTGCGCTGTCCAAGGCCCTGGAGATCACCGAACGCGCCCGAGGCCACCTCTACAGCTTCCACCAGATGACCGGCGGCGCAGACCTCCAACTCGACCAAGCCGTCGAGCTGCTGCGCAAGGCCGGGCACCCCGAGTGGGCCGACAGGGTGGAGTCGGAGATCCTGGGCCGCAACGTCATCCCGGGGCACTGGACCTTCCAGATCGTCGAGGCGTACGACGCCACCTACCACCGGCCGTTCACGCGCCTGAACCGTGAAGCCGTGAACCAATTGGCTCAAGGCCGCGACCACCTCTACGAGGCGGAGATGAAAGAGGCACGTCGCACCGCCGGCCGCCCCGATCACACCGCCCGCCCGGCCGGAGCACCCCTGGAATGAGCACGGCACACCAGGAGGGACCCGTCGTGGATGGCAGCCCCGTCAAGGACCGCACCGTCGTGGTGACGGGAGCAGCACGCGGCGTAGGAGCAGCACTGGCGCACGCACTCGCCCGCAAAGGTGCCCGGCTGGCCCTGCTGGACCACGACGAAACCGCACTCGAGGCGACAGCCGCCGCGCTGCCGGGCGCGTCGCTGGCCCTGCGGGTCGACGTCACCGACGGCACCGCCCTCGCCGATGCCGCCGAGTTGGTCCGCGGGCGACTGGGTGCGCCGTCCGTCGTGGTGGCCAACGCGGGCATCGCCGAGGGCGGCCCCTTCGCCCAGGGCGACCCCGCCACCTGGCAACGCGTCATCGACGTCAACCTCACCGGCAGCGCCCGAACGGCCCGGGCCTTCCTCCCCGACCTGCTGCGGACCGAGGGCTACCACCTGCAGATCGCCTCGCTGGCCTCGATCGGCGCCGCCCCCATGATGAGCGCCTACTGCGCCTCCAAAGCCGGCGTGGAAGCCTTCACCCACACCCTGCGCGCCGAGGTGGCGCACCACGGAGTGGCCGTGGGCATCGCGTACCTCAGCTGGACCGACACCGGCATGATCCACGACGCCGACCGATACCCGGCCCTGCGGGAACTGCGCGCACACATGCCCCCTCCCCTCAGGCGCGTCCACCCCACCGAGGCTGTCGCCGCCCGCCTGGCCCGTGCCGTCGAGCAGCGGCGCACGGCCGTCTACATCCCGGCCTGGCTACGCGTGCTCCAGCTGGGCCGAGCCGCGATCCCGCCCCTCGTACTCCGACGGACCCGACACGTCCTGCCCCGCCTGGAAGCCGACGACACATTGCACGCCACCGGCCTGCTGGGGGCCGGCGGCCGCGCCGACAGCACCGCCGCGACGAGCCGACATCAGGTTCCCTAGCCGTCGCGTACGGAGCCGGCAAGGCAGACCTCTGATTTCGGTGGACAGTTGCACGGAGCACCTGTTGGCACAGTTCGTGCGCGGCGCCCTCGACGCAGCCGCCGGACATGCTGCCGATCACGGTGCCGTCCGCGTCCACCGCGACCGATGTGCCGATCGGCAAGGGGACACTGCCATGGACGTCGACGACGGTGGCCAGGGCGAAGGGGTTCCGCAGCCGTCGTACGGCCGCTCTATCTCGTCCATGGTGGTACCGCGCATGAGTCAGCGCCCACACGCAGGACGATCTTGGTCGCCCTGTGTCATCCCAGGAAACTCAACCGCACCTTCCGCTCCGGGTTGTCCCTGTTGGTATCCACCAGGCACACCGACTGCCACGTGCCGAGCTCCAGCCGGCCGTCCAGCACCGGCAAGGTCGCGTGGGGCGGGACGAGTGCCGGCAGGACGTGGTCGCGCCCGTGGCCGGGGCTGCCGTGCCGGTGCTGCCAGCGGTCGTCGGCCGGCAGCAGCGTGTGCAGTGCGGCCAGCAGATCGTCGTCGCTCCCGGCGCCGGTCTCGAGAACCGCGATCCCGGCGGTCGCGTGGGGCACGAAGACATTGAGGAGACCGTCGCGGCCGGCGGCTGCCTCGCGCAGGAAGGACTCGCAGTCGCCGGTGATGTCGACGACCCTCTCCGTGGATCCGGAGGTGATGTTCAGAACTCGGGTGGTGAAGACATCTGACATGCCCTCCATCCTGACGCACCAGCGGACTCTCACCGCGTCACACCGGACCGCGTGGCGATACCCGCGTCCACAGGACGAGACGCCGTTGACCGTGCGCATGCCACCTGGCTAGGTTCAGCCGCATGTTGCGTTCAGCCCTGCTCACCACGCGCGGTCACATCGACCTGCTGCGGGTGGCCTCCGCCGCGTGTCGCCGCGGCTGCTGACGCCCTTTCTCCTCCTCACTCTCCGTTCACCTCGCCTTCGTCACGCCTGCCCGCCGATCGACCTGATCCCGCGGGCGCGGCGATGACGAGGCGGGCCTCCGACGGCCCTCGCTCTCCCCCTGTGGAGCCCCCTCATGAGCATCAGCCATGCCCCGCCGAGGTCATCGGCACCCGATATTTCGCCTGAATCGGCATCCGCTCCCGACCTCGAGCCCCTCGTCCCCACCTCCTCCCGCCGCACCCGCGTCCCCCGCTGGCTGCGCCGCACCACCGGCCCGGTCCTGCTGCTGGTGTTGTGGCAACTCCTCAGCAGCACGGGCGCGTTGCCGCCGGACGTACTCGCCTCACCCGGCCGTATCGCCCAGGTCGGCGGGGACATGATCGCCGACGGTTCGCTGCCCGCCGCCATGGGCACCTCGCTCCAGCGGGTCGCGGGCGGGCTGCTGTTCGGCCTGTTCGTCGGCACCGGACTCGCCCTGCTCTCCGGCCTGTTCAGGATCGGCGAGGACCTGGTGGACGCGCCCGTGCAGATGCTGCGAACGGTGCCGTTCGTGGGGCTCATCCCGCTGTTCATCATCTGGTTCGGCATCGGCGAGGCCCCCAAGGTCGCCATCATCACGCTCGGCGTGACCTTCCCGCTCTACCTCAATGTCTACGCCGGGATCCGTGGCGTGGACGCCCAGTTGATCGAGGCCGGGGAGTCCCTCGGACTGTCGAGGTGGGGTCTCGTACGGCATGTCGTGCTGCCGGGTGCGCTGCCGAGCGCGATGACCGGCCTGCGCTACTCGCTCGGCATCGCCTGGCTCGCGCTGGTCTTCGCCGAGCAGGTCAACGCCGACTCCGGCATCGGATTCCTCATGGTGCAGGCGCGGGACTTCCTGCGGACCGACGTGATCGTGGTCTGCCTGGTGGTCTACGCCTTCCTCGGCCTGCTCGCCGACTTCATCGTCCGCTCCCTCGAAAGGCTGCTGCTGCAATGGCGACCGACGTTCACCGGCCGGTGACCCCCCTGGCGGTCCACGTCGACGGGCTCACCCGCTCCTTCGACGGCCGTGCCGTCATCGACGATCTGCGACTGGACGTGCGGCCGGGCGAGTTCGTGGCCCTGCTCGGCCGCAGCGGCTGCGGCAAGTCGACGCTGCTGCGCATCCTCGCCGGGCTCGACCGCGACATCGAGGGCAGCGTCCTGGTGCCGCGCCGCAAGGCCGTCGCCTTCCAGGCACCGCGGCTGATGCCGTGGAAGAAGGTGTGGCGCAACGTCCTGCTCGGCCTGCCGGGCAAGCCCGAACGGTCCGTCGCCGAGCAGGCCCTCGACGAGGTCGGCCTCGGCCACCGCTCGGACGCCTGGCCCAAGACCCTCTCCGGCGGGGAGGCCCAACGCGCCTCCCTGGCAAGGGCGTTGGTGCGCGAGCCCGATCTGCTGCTGCTCGACGAGCCGTTCGGCGCGCTCGACGCGCTCACCCGCATCAAGGCCCAGCGGCTGGTGGGCGAGTTGTGGCAGCGCCGGGGGTGCGCAGTGCTCCTCGTCACCCATGACGTGGAGGAGGCCGTCCTGCTCGCCGACCGCGTGCTGGTGATGGACGACGGCGTCATCGCCCACGAGCAGCACATCGACCTCGACCGTCCCCGCGACATCGCCGACCCGCGCTTCGCCGCGCAGCGCGCCGGACTCCTCGAACGCCTGGGAGTCGAGGCGACGGCCGCCGAAGCCGCCTGACCCGCCCCGCGAACTTCACGTACGACACGTACGACCCACACGAACGGAACCACCATGCGACGACGCCTCGTCCCCGCCGCCCTGCTCCTCCCCCTCGCCCTTCTGCTCTCCGCCTGCGGCGGGACCTCGGCCGCCGGTACGTCGGACGGCGGCACCGACGGCCAGGGCGACGTCACGATCGACGTCGGTGACCAGAAGGGCGGTTCGGAGGCCATCCTGCGGGCCGCCGGGGAACTGGAGAACCTCGACTACAAGATCAAGTGGTCGACGTTCACCTCCGGCCCGCCCCTGCTGGAGGCCGTCAACGCCAAGGCCGTCGACATCGGCGGCGTGGGCAACACCCCGCCGGTGTTCGCGGCCGGGGCGGGTTCGAAGATCAAGGTCGTCGCCGCATGGCACGGCACCTCCAAGGGCGACACGATCCTCGTCCCGAACGACTCGTCCCTGAAGAACCCCGCGCAGCTCAAGGGCAAGTCGGTCGCCGTCGCCCAGGGGTCCTCCGCGAACTACCAGCTGGTCGCGAACCTGAGGAAGGTCGGGCTGAAGCTGAGCGACGTCAAGGTCAAGTACCTCCAGCCGGCCGACGCGCTCGCCGCGTTCACCGCCGGCAAGGTCGACGCCTGGGCGGTGTGGGACCCGTACACCTCGCAGGTGCTGAAGGCCAAGCAGGGACGGGTGCTGACCGACGGCGACGGCGTGACCAACGGGCTCACCTTCCAGGTCGCGGCACCGGACGCGCTCAAGGACAAGAAGAAGGCCGCCGCCGTCAAGGACTACCTGGAGCGGCTGCGGCGCGCCTACAGGTGGGTGTACGACCACGAGGAGGAGTGGGCGAAGGTCTGGGCGAAGGACACCGGGCTCCCCGAGGACGTGGCACTGGCGGCGGTGCGGCGCACCTACACCACCCGGGTCGAGGTCGCCGTCGACAAGCCGCTGATCGCCTCCGAGCAGGAGATCGCCGACACGTTCACGGCGTTGAAGCTCATCCCGCGCAAGGTCGACTTCGCCGACTTCACCGACACCCGGTTCAACGGCGACCTGCCGCCGTCGACCACCACGCCCCGGCCCTCGGAGGGCTCGTGACCTGATCCGACCCATACCTGACCCTGCGGGAAGATCGAAGCCTCCGGCACGGTTGGTAGAAGCGTGAACAACACACGCGAGGTCGAGGTGGTCGTCATAGGCGCCGGTCAGGCAGGTCTGGCCGGTGCCTATCACCTGCGGCGGGCCGGTTTCGAGCCGGACCGCGACTTCGTCGTGCTGGACCACTCCCCCGGGCCCGGCGGCGCCTGGCAGTTCCGCTGGCCGTCGCTGACGTACGGCAAGGTGCACGGCATGCACGCGCTGCCGGGGATGGAACTGATCGGCGCGGACCCGGCGCGGCCGTCCGCCGAGGTGATCAGCGACTACTTCGACCGCTACGAGCGGACCTTCGACCTGCGGGTGCGGCGCCCGGTCGACGTACGGGCCGTGCGTGAGGGCTCCGACGGGCGGCTGCTCGTGGAGACCTCGGACGGTGCGTGGTCGACGCGGGCGCTGATCAACGCGACGGGCACCTGGGACCGGCCGTTCTGGCCGCGCTATCCGGGCCAGGAGACCTTCCGGGGACGACAACTGCACACCGCGCGGTACCCCGGGCCCGAGGAGTTCGCCGGGCAGCGGGTCGTCGTGGTGGGCGGCGGCGCCTCGGGCACACAGCATCTGCTGGAGATCGCCGCGTACGCCGCGTCCACCACCTGGGTGACGCGGCGCCCGCCCGTCTTCCGTGAAGGGCCGTTCGACGAGAACGCGGGCCGGGCGGCGGTCGCGCTCGTCGAGGAGCGGGTACGGCAGGGGCTGCCGCCCAGGAGCGTCGTCTCCGTCACCGGGCTGCCGCTCAACGACGCGATCCGGCAGGGCATCGAGGACGGAGTCCTCGACCGGCAGCCGATGTTCGACCGCATCACGCCCACCGGGGTGGACTGGAAGGACGGCCGGCATGTCGATGCCGACGTCATCCTCTGGGCCACCGGCTTCCGGCCCGCCGTCGACCACCTCGCCCCGCTGCGGCTGCGCGAGCCGGGCGGCGGAATCCGTATCGACGGCACGCGCGCGGTCGCCGACCCGCGGATCCACCTGGTCGGCTACGGCCCGTCGGCCAGCACGATCGGAGCCAACCGGGCCGGCCGGGCGGCCGTCCGCGACATCAGGCGACTGCTGACACTCGAGCCGGCCGCGGCGTGACGTGACCCGTTCCCCGGGCCCCTAAGGGGCCGCCGTGCCCGCGCTCTTCCTCCCGGCGTTGAACTCCGCGACGTTGCGCTGGTGTTCCGCGTAGTCCGCGGTGAAGCGGGTGTCGCCCGGCCGGACCGTGACGAAGTACAGCCAGTCGCCCGCGGGCGGGTTGACGGCGGCGCGCATCGCCTCCTCGCCCGGGTTGGCGATGGGTGTGGGCGGCAGGCCCATGCGCTGGTACGTGTTGTAGGGATTGTCGATCCGGGTGTCGCTCTCCGTCGTCCGCAGGGTGGAGCGGCCCAGCGCGTAGTTGACGGTGGAGTCCATCTGGAGCGGCATACCGCGTTCGAGCCGGTTGAAGACGACCCGGGCCACCTTGCCCATGTCGGACGCGGTGGCCGCCTCCGCCTGGACGATGCTCGCGATGGTGACGGCCTGGTAGACGTTCATGGCGTTGCGCTGCGCCCCCGCGGCGATGGGCGCGCCGTTGAACCTCTCGTTCGCGGTGTCGACCATCCGCGCCAGGAGCTTCTCCGGCTTGGCCTTCCAGGGGAGCGGATAGGTCGCCGGGAAGAGGTAGCCCTCCGGGTTGCCGTGGGCGTCCTCCGGCAGTTTCGCGGCGACCTTCGCGAGGGACCTCTTCGCGCTGCCGGCGGGCAGGGCCAGGGCCTTGTCGACAGCGGCGTAGACCTGGCTCGCGCGCCAGCCCTCCGGGATCACCAGGGTCGCGGTCCGGCCGCCGCCGTCCCCGGGCCCCAGGATCAGCAGCGGCACCGCCACGGCGGTGCCGACCAGGACGGCTCCGGTCGCGACGAGGACGATACGGCCCCGGCGCGTCAGTCGCACGGGGCTCCGTGGCGGAGTGTTCGTCTGCATGCGGGCACGGTAACCCGCATTTCGTCACAAACCTGGCATATCTTCAGCTTGTCGGTTCCAGTTGGGCATCCCGGCGTACGAGCGCCGCGTACCGCCCGTCCCGCTCCAGGAGTTCCTCGTGAGTGCCGCGTTCGACGGCGCGCCCCGAGTCGAGCACCACGATCTGGTCGGCATGCCGCACCGTGGACAGCCGGTGGGCGATGGTCAGCGTGGTGCGGTCGGCCGACAGGGCGTCGATGGCCTCCTGGACGGCGGCCTCGGTCCGGGTGTCCAGGGCGCTGGTGGCCTCGTCGAGGATGAGGACCGGCGGGTCGCGCAGAATCGTGCGCGCGATGGCCAGGCGCTGCTTCTCACCGCCGGAGAAGCGGTGACCGCGCTCGCCTACGACGGTGTCGTAGCCGTCGGGCAGGGACGCGATGTGGTCGTGGATCTGCGCGGCCTTCGCCGCCCGGGTCAGCTCCTCGTCGGTGGCGTCGGGCCTGGCGAAGCGCAGGTTGTCGGCGACCGAGGCGTGGAAGAGGTACGTCTCCTGCGAGACGACGCCGACCGCGCGTGCCAGGGTGTCGAAGTCAAGGTCGCGGACGTCGACCCCGTCGAGGGTGACGCGGCCGCCGGTCACGTCGTAGAGACGGGGCACCAGATAACCCAGCGTGGACTTGCCGGCGCCGGTGGAGCCGACGAGGGCGAGGCTGCTGCCCGCCGGGACGGTGAGGTCGATGGCGTCGAGGACCGGGCCGCCCTTGTCGTCGTAACCGAAGGAGACGTCCTCGAAGCGGACCTCGCCCTTGATCCGGTCGAGGCGGACCGGCTCCGCGCGCTCGATGATGTCGACGGGCAGGTCGAGGTACTCGAAGATGCGCTGGAAGAGGGCGAGCGAGGTCTGGATCTGCACACCGGTCGACAGCAGGCTCACGGCCGGGCGGAACAGGCCCTGCTGGAGCGAGACGAACGCGACGATCGTGCCGATGGAGACCTCGGGGCCGCCCAGCTGGAGGGCCATGCCGGCGGTCCAGTAGATGACGGCGGGCAGGGCGGCCATCACGATCGTGATCACGGCCATGCGCCAGCGGCCGGCCATGTTCGACCGCACCTCGAGGTCGACGAGTTCCTCGGACTCGTCGGCGAAGGACTTCGTCAGCGAGTCGGAGCGGCCCATCGTGCGGCCGAGCAGGATCCCGCTGACGGAGAGCGACTCGGTGACCGTGGCGGCCATGGTGGCCATCTGCTTCTGGCGCTGGGTGGTGATCTTCCGGCGTTCCCTGCCGACGCGGCGGCTGATCCACACGAACACCGGCAGCAGCAGGAGCGAGACGACGGTCAGACGCCAGTCGAGGGCGATCATCGCGATGATCGTCGCGACCACGCTGGTCAGGTTGGAGACCAGGGAGGTCGCGGTGGAGGTGACGGTGGCCTGCATGCCGCCGATGTCGTTGGCGATACGGGACTGCACCTCACCCGTGCGGGTGCGCGTGAAGAACGCGAGGGACATGCGCTGGAGCCGGCCGTAGACGGCGGTGCGCAGGTCGTGCATGACGCGCTGGCCGACCGTCGTGGAGATCAGGGTCTGCAGCACGCCGAAGACGCTGGTGAGCACGGCGCTGAGGATCATGCCGAGGGCGAGCAGGCTGAGCAGGCCGGTGCGACCCTCGGGGATCGCGACGTCGAGGATCTCCTTCAGCATGAAGGGCGTGGCGACCGAGACCAGCGAGGCTGCGCCGACGAGCAGGCCGACGATGGCGAGACGGCCTCGGTAGGGACGGAAGAGTCTGAGGATGCGGCGGACCTGCCGGGGCTGTTCTTTCGAGCCGTCGGGTGGGGTCCAGGGGGTTTCGTGGTCGGGAGGCATGGGCTCCTTCGAGAGCTGTACGGCACCGGCGGGCGCCGGGCGGGTCGGATCGTAGCTCATTGTTACCTATACTCACAATGAACTGCATCCTGATATTGTTCCCGTATGACCACGCCCGATCCCGACGGTCTGCTCGCCGAGCAGTTGCTGCGGCTCACCCGCCGGGTCCATCGCATCCAGAAGCGCCATCTGGAGCAGCGCGACCTCGGTATCACCCCGGCGCAGTCCCGGCTGCTGCGCACCCTCGCGCACTGGGGCTCGCCGCCGCGCATGGCCGATCTGGCCGAGCGGCTGGAGGTGGTGCCCCGGGCCGTGACGACGCTGGTCGACGGGCTGGAGGCGAGCGGAAAGGTGCGGCGGGTGCCCGACCCGGCGAACCGGCGGGTGATCCGCATCGAGCTCACGGACGACGGGCGGGGCGCGCTGAGCGAGCTGAGGGCGGCGCGCAGGTCGGCCGCGGAGGAGATCCTCGCACCGCTGGCGGAGCATCAGCGTGCGGCGCTCGGGGGACTGTTGGACACACTGATCGACGGGGAGCCGGTCCGGCGGTGCTGAGGGCTTCGCCGAACAAACGGGAGATGGCCCGGCCGAACTGAGGGCCTCGCCAGTCGAACGACGGGCGGCCCGGGCGCCCAGGAGCTCACACATCGACCAGGCGCCAGCCCGGCAAGACTGAGAGCCTCGCCGACCGGCCGGGAGCCGCCCGGCACCAAGAGCCTCACTCATCAACCAGGCGCCCGCCCGAGGGCACCGAGGGCTTCCCCAACCAGGCACCTGGGACTCCCCCGGCTGGGTCACCGTGCGCGGTACGGAGCCCATCGACTGCGACTACGGCCTGCTCGTCGACAACCTCCTCGACCTCTCCCACGAGACGTATCTGCACGGCGGTTACATCGGCACCCCCGAGGTCGCCGGGACGCCGATCACCACGGAGGTCGACGAGGGCGCCGGGATCGTCCGGGTGAGCCGGCACATGGACGACGCCGAGTGCCCGCCGTTCTACGCCAAGTCGACCGGCACAGAGGGCCGGATCACCCGCTGGCAGGACATCGAGTACCACGCCCCCTGCCTGTATCTGCTGCACAGCCGCATCGCCCCGGTCGGGGTGGTGCCCGAGCCGGACGGCAGCGACCCGAACGGCTTCCGCACGGAGATCGCGGGCACCGGCCCAACGGCTCCTCAGGGGGCCGCCGATCAACCGGGAGTCCCCTGGGGCGGCGCCGAGAGCCTCGCCGGTCGGCCGAGGGCCGGTTCGGTGGTGCTGCGGGGCTGAAGTCCGGTGGCAGCCCGGCGCGCGAAACGGGCCGCGGCCGTCGCTCGTGGGGGAGCGGTGGCCGCGGCCCGTTCGGTTTCGGTCAACCGACCTCGGGGGCGGGTTCCTTGGGCTTCTGGGTGGGGATGGCCGATGCCGGGGTTTCGGCCGTCGTCGGCTCGACCGCCGGGGCTTCGGCGCCGACGCCCTTCCCGCCGTCACCCTCGTCGTCGTCCTCCGGTGGGGCCGTGTAGTCCCCGTCGAGCGTCTTCTTGGCCCGGTCGGTGTCCAGGGCCCCCTCCCAGCGGGACACCGCGAACACGGCGACGCAGTTGCCGAGCAGGTTCGTGACGACGCGCATCGAGTCCATGATGCGGTCCACGCCGAGCAGCAGAGCGACCGCTCCGGCCGGAATGGCCCCCAGGGAAGAGGCGGTCGCGGACAGGGCGAGGAACGCCGAACCGGGGATGCCCGCCATGCCCTTGCTGGTCAGCATCAGCACCAGGACCACGGTGACCTGCTGGCCCAGGGTCAGGTCCACGCCCACCGCCTGGGCGATGAACAGCGTGCCGATGGACAGGTAGAGCGAGGCGCCGTCGAGGTTGAAGGAGTAGCCCGTCGGCAGCACCAGACCCACGGCGTCGTCACGCGCGCCGGCCCGCCGCAGCTTCTGCATCACCCGGGGCATGACCGCCTCGGTGGACGCGGTACCGAGCGCGAGCAGCATCTCCTCACGGATGTAGCGCAGGAACTTCCACAGGCTGAGCCCGGTCACCACGCGCAGCGCGACGGCGAGCAGCGCGATGAACAACGCCGCCGCCACATAGCAGAGCACGATGAGCTTGGCGTACGTCTGCATCACGCCCAGCCCGTAGTTGCCGACGAGGTGGGCCATCGCGCCGAACACCGCGATCGGCGCCAGTCGCATGATGAAGCCGACGACCGCGAAGATGACCTCCTGGGCCTGGTCGATCGCGGGCAGGATCTTCGGCACCTTGGTGTGCCCGAGGTGCAGCAGGGCGGCGCCCACCAGACAGGCCAGGATCAGGACTTGGAGCAGCTCGTTCTCGGCGAAGGCGCCGACGAAACTCTCGGGCAAGGCGTGGAGCAGGAACTCGGTCGTCGAGGGCAGATGCTCGCCGCCGGTCGTCTTCTCCACGGCGGAGGCGTCCAGCGAGGCGGGATCGACGTTCATGCCCTTGCCGGGCCCGACGAGGTTGGCGGCGAGGAGACCGATGACCAGGGCGACCGTGGAGGCGATCTCGAACCAGATCAGGGCCTTGACCCCGATCCGGCCGAAAGCCTTCAGGTCGCCGGCCTTGGCGATGCCGACGACGACCACGCAGAACACCAGCGGCGAGATCACGGTCTTGATGAGGCGGGTGAAACCGTCGCCGAGCGGCTGGAGAGCCGTGGCCGTGTCCGGCCACAGCTTTCCGACGACGATTCCGAGAACGAGCGCGCAGAGAACCTGCGCGAAAAGTGAGGTACGCAGTGTGCGTGCGACACGTCGCGGCAGAGACGGTACGGACGGTGGCACGAGGCCTCCTTGGGGGGACGGGCTACACAGAGGCCGGAGGGGACTTCTGCGATACGGAAAGTTGCTTCCGTAACCGAACACTCTGGAGGCTGTCTTGATCGCGCACAAGACCGCAATGTTTCGGACACGTAAAAGTGGCCTAAGTGACACATGTCACACTGGCCACACCGCTCCCCTCAGCAGCGGTCGCGGTCTCCCGTGAGCACCCCCTGGGCCGTGGTCAGGGTGCGGTCGTAGCAGCCGTGCGAGCCGTACAGCCGGTAGCGCTCACTCGTGGTGCCCACCGCGTGCCGCTGATCCCGGGGCACGTTCGCCGTGTACGTGGCGTCGCCCGTATAGGAGTCGTCCAGCCGCGACCAGGCGGTGCGCCGGCCGCCCCGCGACTCGACGGTCGTGGCGCGGTCGCCGAGGGTCAGCACGGTGCGCAGCCGGTCGCCCGCCCCGAGGGTGGTCGTGCCGTCCATCGTGTAGGAGCGGTGCGTGCGTGTGGTGCGGGCCGGTCCGCGCCCGTCGACGGTCACCGACTCGTCGTCGGTCCAGGCGGCCTCGAGCCCGTCACGGGTCTCGCCGTCGGTCCAGCGGTGCTCGGAGGTGTGGGCGAGCGAGCGGCCGACGGTCGTCGTGACCCGGCCGTGCGAGGTGTTCACGTATCCGGCGACGGTCAGCCGGTGGGCGCCCTCGGTGTCCACCCGGTGCTCCGGGCCTGGCGTGTGGTCCGAGGAGTCGGTGAGGCCGCCCTCCCGGTGCACGGTGAGCTTCCCGGTGACGTGGGTGCGCCGCTCGTCCTGCCAGACGAGGACGTTCACGGGAGTGCTCCAGCCGGCCTGCCCCTCCGGCACGCCGACGACCGAGACCTCGACGCGGTGCGGCCGGCCGTCGTTGAGAAGCCCGGCGAAGGGGGTGAGGTCGTAGGTGATCGGTTTGATGTCGAACGCGCGCGGGCCGGGGGTCACGTACCAGAGGAACGGGTTGGACCAGCCGCCGGTCCACACGGTCGGGAACGGCGTGGCGATGCCCGCGAGCCGCCCGTCCACGCGGATCTGCACCTCCCGGTAGGGGCCCCGGCCGGCCTTGCAGGAGTAGGGCGCGGGTTCGGGCACCGACAGATACCAGTACTCCTCGCAGCCGCCGCCCGAGCCGGTGGCGTACACCTCGGCGACGATGCGTTCGCTGTTGCGCGGGGTGGTGAGGGCCGAGTCGCCGTCGAGGGTGAGGACACGGTCGGGGCTCTTTCCGTCCGGGCGGCCCTGGTAGAACGTCAGCGTGACCTTGACGTCGAGGACGCCCGTGTAGGTGTCGTCGACGACGTTGCCGATGAGCATCTCGACGTCCTGGCCCCTGCGGAAGGTGTCGCCGTAGCGGGTGACGTCCTTCTCCACGGACCACTCGATGCCGTCGGGAGAGGGCTGCGGCGTCGACGTACGGAAGATCTCCACCCCGCCGACGTGCAGATAGCCCAGCCGGTCGTACTGGCGCCCCTTGACCTTCCCGTCGAGCCGCAGCACCACCCTGCTCCACCGGGCGCCGCAGTCGCCGGGCGGGGTGTACGTGCCCCGGTACGGCGTGAAATCGCGGAACTGAGCCTGGGCGACGGTGACTTCACAGGACTTGCCCGCCGGCCTGCCGACGGGCGGGGCGGCCGTGACCGGGTCGTGCCAGTCGGTGCCGAACTCGGCGGGGACGTCGGCCGCCCGGGCGGGACCGGTTCCGAGGAGGGTGCTCGCCATGAGGGTCGCCCCGGCAAGCATGGACATGACTATCCGTCTCTTCATGGCCGGTGTTCTACGGGGAGTCCGCCGCCTCCGCAATGAGCAACCGCCCGTCGAGGCAGCGCCGTTCCCACCCCTGTCGGCCGGTTCCCGTCGGTGGGACGCGCGCGGAGCAGAAAACCGGTTGCCTCCGACCACGCCGCGACGCGAACCTGTCACGGTTTGCTGCCATCGGCCGAACCCCCATCCCCCCTGACACGAGCCACTGGGACGTCATGCAGATTCAAGACCTTCCCTACGCCGACCCCGGCGTGCCGGACGCGCGTTCGGGTCCCCGATTCCTTTGGTGGCTATTCCGGAATCAGCTGGGCGGACAGCTCAAGTCGCTGGCCTGGGGCCTGCTGCACTTCGCCTCCGTCGCCGCGCTGCCGTTCTGCGTCGGTGTCGCCGTGCAGGCCGTCATCGACCGCTCCGGCGCGCGGCTCGCCCTGGCGGGCGGCCTGCTGGCGCTGGCCTGCGTCGGCAACGCGGTCGGCGACACCTTCCTGCACCGCACCGCCATCACCAACTGGATCACGGCGGCCGCCCGCGTCCAGCAGCTCCTCGCCCGCAAGGCCGCCCACCTCGGCTCGGCGCTGACCCGGCGCGTCGCGGCCGGTGAGGTCGTCGCCGTGTCCACCGGTGACGTCGAGAAGATCGGCTGGTTCGTGGAGGCCTTGTCGCGGTTCACCGCGGCCCTGGTCACCATCGTGCTGGTCTGCGTCGGCCTGGTCGTCTACCAGCCCGCGCTCGGCGTGGTCGTGGCCGTCGGCCTGCCCGTGCTGGCACTCGCCGTGCTGCCCCTGCTCCCCCGCGCCACCCGGCGGGCCGACACCCAGCGCGAGAAGGCCGGACGCGCCACCGAGCTCGCCTCGGACACCGTCGCCGGTCTGCGCGTGCTGCGCGGCATCGGCGGCGAGGAACTGTTCCTCGACCGCTACCGCAGCGCCTCCCAGGAAGTCCGGCACGCGGCCGTGCGCAGCGCCCGGATGTGGTCCCTGATCTCCGCGATCCAGGTCCTGCTGCCCGGACTGCTGCTCATCGCCGTCGTCTGGCACGGCGTGCAGCTGGCCCGCCAGGGCCGGATCACCGTCGGCGAACTGGTCACCGTCTACAGCTCGGTGATGGTCCTCACCTATCCGCTGCGGCACTTCGAGGAGATCGCCATGGCGTACTCCTTCTCACGGCCCTCGGCCAAGCGGGCCGCGGGCGTGCTGTCGCTGGAGCGGGCCACGGACACCGCCGGGTCGCGCGCCGCTGAGGACCCCTCCGGAGACCTGTACGACCCGGAGACCGGGCTCCTCGCGTCCACCGGCCGGCTCACGGCCGTGGTGTGCGGCGACCCGGACGCGGCGGGCCGGCTCGCGGAACGACTGGGCGGACACCCGTCGCAGGAGGGCACCGCGGTGCGGCTGGGCGGTGTGCCGCTCGACGAGCTCCCGCTGGCCTCGGCCCGAACGGCCGTCCTCGTCCAGGACAAGGATCCGGTGTTGCTCTCCGGCTCGCTGAGCGAACTGCTCGACGTACCCGCGTCGGGTGCCGTGGAGCCGCGGGAGGCGCTGGCGGCCGCTCAGTGCGACGACGTGCTGGCGGCACTGGTGCAGGGCTCGCTGGACGCCGCCGACCCCATGGACGCCCGGATCACCGAACGCGGCCGGTCCCTGTCCGGCGGGCAGCGCCAGCGGCTCGCGCTCGCCCGGTCGCTGATCACGGACCCGGAGGTGCTGGTCCTGGACGAGCCGACCTCGGCCGTCGACTCGCACACCGAGGCACGGATCGCCCAGGGCGTGCGGGAGCTGCGCGCGGGGCGCACGACCGTGGTGTTCACCTCCTCCCCGCTGCTGCTGGACCGCGCCGACCGGGTCGTGTTCCTGCACGACGGCGAGGTCGCCGCGGTCGGCGCCCATCGCGAGCTGGTGCGCACCGAGCCCCGCTACCGGGCGGTCGTCACCCGCGAGACCGAGGACGAGGCCGCCCTGAACGGTGAGGCCGTCCTGACCGACGTACTGGCGGAACTGGAAGAGATCGAGGAGAAGGCATGATCGGCGTGGCGCCACCGGCGTACGACCCGGCGGCCCCGACGACGGCGAACACCCTGCCGGTCGGTGCCCCCGCGACCGTCCGCGCCTACGCGGCCGAACTGCTGCGCCGGCACCGGCGGGCGTTCCTGCTGCTCGTCGCCGTCAACACGATCGCCGTCGTCGCCTCGATGGCCGGTCCGTGGCTGCTGGGCGGGCTCGTGGAGCGGGTGTCCGACGGGGCGCGGGACCTGCGGCTGGAACTGACGGCGGGGCTGTTCGTGGCCGCGCTGGCCGTCCAGGCGGCGTTCGTCCGTCAGGTGCGGCTGCGCGGCGCGATGCTCGGTGAGCGGATGCTGGCCGACCTGCGCGAGGACTTCCTCGTACGGTCGGTCGGGCTGCCGCCCGGCGTGCTGGAGCGGGCCGGGACCGGGGATCTGCTGTCGCGGATCACCACGGACATCGACCGGCTGGGCAACGCCATGCGTGAGGCCGTGCCACAGCTGTCGATCGGCGTGGTGTGGGTGGTGCTGCTGATGGGCGGGCTGGTGATCACGGCGCCGCCGCTGGCGCTCGCCGTGCTGCTCGCCCTGCCGCTGCTGGTGGCCGGCTGCCGCTGGTACTTCCGGCGGGCGCCGGCCGCCTACCGTTCGGAGTCCGCCGGGTACGCCGCGGTGGCCGCCGCGCTCGCCGAGACCGTGGACGCCGGCCGTACGGTCGAGGCCCACCGCCTCGGTGACCGCCGGGTGGCGCTGTCCGAGCGCCGGATCAAGGAGTGGACGGCCTGGGAGCGCTACACGCTGTGGCTGCGGTCGGTGCTCTTCCCGGTCATCAACGTCACCCACGTGACCGTGCTCGCCTCGGTCCTGATGGTCGGCGGTGTCTTCGCCCTCCAGGGCTGGATCGACGTCGGCCAGCTCACGACGGGCGCGCTGATCGCGCAGATGCTCGTCGACCCGGTGGGCATGATCCTGCGCTGGTACGACGAGCTGCAGGTGGCCCAGGTGTCGTTGGCCCGGCTGGTCGGGGTCCGGGACATCGAACCGGAGGCCGGGGACTCCTCCGTGGCGCCCGAAGGACGCCATGTGCGGGCCGACCGGGTGCACTTCGGCTACCTGGAGGGCGTGGACGTCCTGCGCAAGGTGTCCCTGGAGGTCTCCCCCGGCACCCGGCTGGCCCTGGTCGGGCCCTCGGGGGCGGGCAAGTCGACGCTGGGCCGGCTGCTCGCCGGGATCTACGCGCCCCGGGACGGCCGGATCACCCTGGGCGAGGCCGAGCTGTCCCGGATGCCGGCGGAACGCGTCCGCGCCCACGTCGCCCTGGTCAACCAGGAGCACCATGTGTTCGTCGGCTCCCTGCGCGACAACCTCCGCCTCGCCCGGACCGACGCGGTCGACGCCGAGCTCTGGGCGGCGCTGGGCGCGGTCGACGCGGACGGCTGGGCCCAAGGGCTCGACGAGGGACTGGACACCGAGGTCGGCTCCGGCGGCCTGGCGCTCACCCCGGCCCAGGCCCAGCAGATCGCGCTGGCCCGACTGGTCCTGGCGGACCCGCACACCCTGGTCCTGGACGAGGCGACGTCCCTGCTCGACCCCCGGGCCGCCCGCCACCTGGAACGCTCCCTGGCCCGGGTCCTCGACGGCCGCACCGTCGTCGCCATCGCCCACCGCCTCCACACGGCCCACGACGCGGACGTCATCGCCGTCGTCGAGAACGGCCGGATCAGCGAGCTGGGCAGTCACGACGACCTGGTCGCGGCGGACGGGGCGTACGCGGCGCTGTGGAGGTCTTGGCACGGCTGACCCCCCGCCCGGTCAGAGGGCCGGGCGGCGGTGGGACGGTCCTCGGCGGCCCGGCGCCCGCCGAGGACCACGGCTCCGGTCCGTGGCGTTGCGCGGGGACGAGGCCGGGTGGAAGGCTGGAATCAGGCACCGGCTCGGGGAACGGGCCCGTCCCCACCCCCTGGAGGTACCCGTGAACAGGTCCGACGGTTGGGGAGACGATGTCTACCAACCGGATCAAGACGAGCAGCGAGAGGACACGGGGCTGCTCGACGCCGAGGACACCCTGGTGGACGACGGCGTCGACGATCCCCTGGACCGCGGCTGGTCCCCTCCCGAGCGGCCCTGGGCCGTCGAGCATCTCGGTGTGACGGCGGCCGAGCGGCGCGCGGGCGAGACGCTGGACCAGCGGCTCGCCGAGGAACTGCCGGACGCCGCCGCCCCCGACGGTGACGGTCTCGGGGACTGCCAGGGCACCGACGGGGAACTCCTGGACAACGAGGTCGGCGACGCCCGCTCCGGCCGGCTGGTGGCGCCCGACGAGGGCGCGCACGAGGACGAGGAGAGCGCGCTGGTCGCCATGGACGTGGGCATCGACGGCGCCGCGGCGTCGGCCGAGGAGGCCGCCGTGCACGTCGTCGACGAGGACACCCCGTCCGGCTGATCGCAGCACCGCCCGAGCCGCACGAGGAGCATCCATGCAGCAGGACAAGCACCCCGACTACCACCCCGTCGTCTTCCGCGACCGGACCGCCGGGTACGCCTTCCTGACCCGGTCCACCGCGACCAGCGGCGAACGCATCGAGTGGGACGACGGCGAGACCTACCCGGTCGTCGACGTGGAGATCTCCTCGGAGAGCCACCCCTTCTACACGGGCAAGGCCCGCACGGTGGACTCGGAGGGCCGGGTCGCCCGGTTCGAGCGGCGGTACGGCGGCGCCTGACCCCGACCGGGAAGCGCCGCTCAGATGACGTTGAGCGCCGCCGCGCAGCCCACGCCGCCCAGCAGCATGAACACCGGCATCAGCACCCTGAGCTCGACCCAGCTGCCCGCCCGGAACCGCAGGGCCTTCGGCGGCCCCAGCGGGTACCAGCGCTTGCGCCCCACCGGTATGGGCCACAGGATCGGGCACCCGGACACCGTGAGCGCGTCCCCGATGTCATGGACGATCGCCCCCAGCACGACCGGCAGCCCCAGCCACAGGTACTCCTGCCCCGGCGCCGTGAACAGCCAGTCCGCCCCGTTGCCCGGCTTGTCCAGGACCCCCGCGAGGATCCACGCCGTGGTCGCGGCCAGCAGCCACACCAGGACATCGCTGCTGGAGCCGCGCGCCGCCCGCCACAGCAGACCCTCGATGGCCAGGACCAGATGCACGAAGAGGATCGCCAGCACGCCCCACCGGTCGCTGGTGATCGCCACGACCGAGGTGCCCGCACCGATCAGGACCGCCCACAGCCAGGTGTGCGTGAGCGTCCGGTGCCCCCCGGAGCGGCGCGGGTCGCCCTGCTTCTTCGTCGCCTTGTAGACGGCGTACGACAGCTTGTCCACGATCTCGCACAGCCAGCGTGACAGCGGTCCGAAGGACCGGGAGATGGTGGCCGCTTTGTGGTCGAGGTCCGGGGCGAGGGCGGCACCGGCGCAGATCAGGGCACCCACGAGGAGGACGGGCCAGGGCATCGGATGCCCGGCCGCGGCGGCCGCCGCGCCGACGCCGAGCCAGGCGGCGGCGCCCGACAGTGAGTGTGCTGGTCCCATCATGGCCGTTGCCGCCCCATTCCTCGTGTGCCGCTGTCCAGTTGACCGGGTGCGCTGACGTGTCGTCGGCGACCCAGCGTAGCGTTCGTGATCTTCGGGCCCGCAGCCGATTCCCGCATCGGGCATCAGGCCAGGCAAGATGGGGACGTGACCCTCATCGATCAGCTGCCGCGGACCCCCGACCCCGACGCCTTGTACGAAGCCTTCGAGTCATGGGCCGGCGAGCGGGGTCTCACGCTCTATCCCCACCAGGAGGAGGCGCTGATCGAGGTGGTCTCCGGCGCGAACGTGATCGTGTCGACGCCCACCGGTTCCGGCAAGAGCATGATCGCGGCGGGTGCGCACTTCGCCGCGCTGGCCCGCGACGAGGTCACCTTCTACACGGCTCCGATCAAGGCGCTGGTGTCGGAGAAGTTCTTCGAACTGTGCAAGATCTTCGGCACGGAGAACGTCGGCATGCTGACCGGCGACGCGTCCGTCAACGCCGACGCCCCCGTCATCTGCTGCACCGCCGAGGTCCTGGCGTCGATCGCGCTGCGCGACGGCAAGGACGCGGACGTCGGCCAAGTCGTGATGGACGAGTTCCACTTCTACGCGGAGGGCGACCGCGGCTGGGCCTGGCAGATCCCGATCCTGGAGCTGCCGCAGGCGCAGTTCGTGCTGATGTCGGCGACGCTCGGCGACGTCTCCTTCTTCGAGAAGGACCTCACCCGCCGCACCGGCCGCCCCACCGCGGTGGTCCGCTCGGCGACCCGCCCGGTGCCGCTGTCCTACGAGTACCGCTACACCCCGATGACGGAGACGCTGACCGACCTGCTGGGTTCCCGGCAGGCGCCCGTCTACATCGTGCACTTCACTCAGGCGCAGGCCGTGGAGCGGGCGCAGGCGCTGATGAGCATCAACATGTGCTCGCGTGAGGAGAAGGAGCGGATCGCCGAACTGATCGGCAACTTCCGCTTCACCACGAAGTTCGGCCGCAACCTCTCCCGCTACGTCCGGCACGGCATCGGTGTCCACCACGCGGGCATGCTGCCCAAGTACCGCCGCCTGGTGGAGAAGCTCGCGCAGGCCGGTCTGCTGAAGGTCATCTGCGGCACGGACACGCTCGGCGTGGGCGTCAACGTCCCCATCCGCACGGTGCTGTTCACCGCCCTCACCAAGTACGACGGCACCCGGGTACGCACGCTGCGGGCCCGGGAGTTCCACCAGATCGCGGGCCGCGCAGGACGGGCCGGTTTCGACACGGAGGGCTTCGTCGTCGCGCAGGCGCCCGAGCACGTCGTCGAGAACGAGAAGGCGCTCGCCAAGGCGGGCGATGATCCGAAGAAGCGCCGCAAGGTCGTCCGCAAGAAGGCGCCGGAGGGCTTCGTCGCCTGGTCGGAGCAGACCTTCGAGAAGCTCATCGGTTCCGAACCGGAGCCCCTGGCCTCCCGGTTCCGGGTGACGCACACGATGCTGTTGTCGGTGATCGCCCGTCCCGGCAACGCCTTCGAGGCGATGCGCCGGATGCTGGAGGACAACCACGAGCCGCGCAAGCAGCAGCTGCGGCACATCCGCCGGGCCATCGCGATCTACCGTTCGCTGCTGGACGGCGGCATCGTCGAGAAGCTCGACCAGCCGGACGCCACCGGCCGCATCGTCCGCCTCACCGTCGACCTCCAGCAGGACTTCGCCCTCAACCAGCCGCTGTCCACGTTCGCGCTCGCCGCGTTCGAGCTGCTGGACCCCGAGTCCCCGTCGTACGCCCTCGACATGGTGTCCGTCGTGGAGTCGACGCTCGACGACCCGCGGCAGATCCTCGCCGCCCAGCAGAACAAGGCGCGCGGCGAGGCCGTGGCCCAGATGAAGGCGGACGGGGTCGAGTACGAGGAGCGCATGGAGCGCCTCCAGGACATCACGTACCCGAAGCCCTTGGAGGAGCTGCTCTTCCACGCGTACGACACCTACCGCAAGAGCCACCCCTGGGTCGGCGACCATCCGCTGTCGCCGAAGTCGGTCATCCGCGACATGTACGAACGGGCGATGTCCTTCACGGAGTTGGTGTCCCACTACGAGCTCGCGCGCACCGAGGGCATCGTGCTGCGCTATCTCGCCAGCGCCTTCAAGGCCCTGGACCACACCGTCCCGGACGACCTCAAGTCCGAGGATCTGGAAGACCTGATCGCCTGGCTGGGCGAGATGGTGCGCCAGGTCGACTCCAGCCTGCTGGACGAGTGGGAGCAGCTCGCCAACCCGGCGGAGATGACCGCCGAGGAGGCCCAGGAGAAGGCCGACGAGGTCAAGCCGGTCACCGCCAACGCGCGCGCCTTCCGCGTGCTGGTCCGCAACGCCATGTTCCGCCGGGTCGAGCTGGCCGCCCTCGACCAGGTCGAGGAGCTGGGCGAGATGGACGCGGAGTCCGGCTGGGACGCCGACGCGTGGGGCGAGGCGATGGACAAGTACTTCGACGAGTACGAGGACCTCGGCACCGGCCCCGACGCCCGCGGCCCCAAGCTGCTGCTCATCGAGGAGGAGCCGGAGAGCGCCCTGTGGCGGGTCCGGCAGATCTTCCACGACCCGAACGGCGACCACGACTGGGGCATCAGCGCGGAGGTCGACCTGACCGCCTCCGACGCGGAGGGCCGCGCCATCGTCCGCGTCACCGACGTCGGCCAGCTCTGAACGGCCGGACCGCAGCGAGCACAGGAGAATCCCACCCATGACCACGAACCCGGCCGAGAGACTCGTCGACCTGCTCGACCTGGAGCAGATCGAGGTCAACATCTTCCGCGGCCGCAGCCCGCAGGAGTCCCTCCAGCGGGTCTTCGGCGGCCAGGTGGCGGGCCAAGCCCTGGTCGCCGCCGGCCGCACCACGGAGGGCGACCGCCCCGTGCACTCGCTGCACGCGTACTTCCTGCGCCCGGGCATCCCGGGTGTGCCGATCGTCTACCAGGTCGAGCGGGTGCGCGACGGGCGGTCCTTCACGACCCGCAGGGTCACGGCCGTCCAGCAGGGCCGCACGATATTCAATCTCACCGCCTCCTTCCACAAGCCGGAGGAGGGCAGCTTCGAGCACCAGCTGCCGCCGGCCCGCAAGGTCCCGGACCCGGAGTCGCTGCCCACGGTCACGGACGAGATCCGGGAGCATCTGGGCGCGCTGCCCGAGCAGTTGGAGCGGATGGCCCGCCGCCAGCCCTTCGACATCCGCTATGTGGACCGGCTGCGCTGGACCGCCGAGGAGGTCGAGGACTCCGAGCCGCGCAGCGCCGTGTGGATGCGCGCGGTCGGACCGCTGGGCGACGACCCGCTCGTCCACACCTGCGCCCTCACCTACGCCAGCGACATGACCCTCCTGGACGCCGTCCGTATCCCGGTCGAGCCGCTCTGGGGCCCGCGCGGCTTCGACATGGCGTCACTGGACCACGCGATGTGGTTCCACCGCCCGTTCCGCGCCGACGACTGGCTGCTGTACGACCAGGAGTCGCCGATCGCGGTCGGCGGCCGCGGTCTGGCCCGGGGCCGGATCTACGACCGTGAGGGCCGGCTGGTCGTCTCGGTCGTGCAGGAAGGACTCTTCCGCAAGCTGGACTGACGGTCCGCGGGCCGGACCGTCACGGGTTTCCGCCGCTTGGGGGCACGCGCGCTTCGGCACTCCGTTCGCGCCCGTGCCCCGATCCGGTGACCATGGCAGGAGGAGGCACCGCCGGCGTCACACGCCCGCCGATCCGGGAGGTGGCCACGCTGCACACCGTGCTCCCCGTCCTCTTCGCGATCTGCGCGGCCTTCAGCAATGCCGTCGCGACGGTGCTGCAGCGCAAGGCGGCGCTCACCGTGCCGCGCTCCGAAGGCTTCCGGGCCGGGCTGATGCTCGATCTGCTGCGCCGGCGCGTCTGGCTGGCCGGCATCCTCGCGGTGATCGCCGCCGCCGTCTGCCAGGCGCTGGCGCTGGCGACCGGGCCGCTGACGATCGTGCAGCCGCTGTTCGTGCTGGAGCTGCCGCTCACCCTCATCGTCGCCTCGCTGCTGATGCACCGGCATCTGCCGGGCGTGGGCTGGCTGGCCGTGGCGGTGGTGGTGGCCGGTCTTGCGGTGGCGCTCGCCGCCGCGTCCCCCTCGGGCAATCGCACCCATGTGGAGCTGGACCGCTGGATCCCCGCGCTGGCCGTGTGCGCGGGAGCGGTCGTCGCCCTCGCTCTCGCCGCCCTCAAGCGCCCGGAGGGCCGCGCCCGGGCGGCCTGCCTGGGTGCCGCGACGGCGATCAGCTACGCGGTGACCGCGGCCCTGATGAAGGCCGCCACCCACATCCTCGACGACCAGGGACTCGTGGCCTTCCTCACCGCCTGGCAGACCTACGCCTTCGCCGCGACCGGCGTGTGCGCGCTGTTCCTGCTGGAGAACGCGATGCAGGCCGGTCCGCTGGTCGCCTCGCAGCCCGCGCTCACCCTCGGCGACGCGTTGGTGAGCCTCGCCCTCGGCATCCTCCTGTACGAGGAGACGATCCGCTCCGGGTGGTGGCTGCTGCCCCAGCTCTTCGGTGTCGCACTGATCGCCGCGGGGGTGCTCGCCCTGGCGCGGATTCCGCTCACCCAGTCCCTGGTGGCGCCGGGCGAGGAACGTCAGACGGCGGGAGCGCCCTGAGCCGAGGAGGTCACGATGGAGCGTCTCAGCGAGCGGGTGGCGATCGTCACCGGTGGGGCCGGAGGCATAGGGGCCGCGGTGGCGCGTGCCCTGGCGGCCGAGGGCGCCTCCGTGGTGATCGCCGATGTCCGGGACCCGGAGGGGACGGGGCTCGTGTCCGAGCTCGGCGGGCAGGCCCGCTTCCAGCACCTGGACGTCACCAGTGAGGACGATTGGCAGCAGGCCCTGGCCGAGACGGAGCGGGACCTGGGCCCGGTCTCGGTGCTGGTCAACATCGCCGGGATCATCGACTGGGGCACGATGGAGCAACAGAGCCCCGAGTCGTTCCGCCGGGTCGTCGACGTCAACCTCACGGGCGCCTGGCTGGGCATGCGCGCGGCGGCACCCTCGCTGCGCCGGGCCGGTGGCGGCGTGATCGTGAACATGTCCTCCCTCGCCGGGCTGACCGCCTACGCCGGTGTCGGAGCGTACGCGGCCAGCAAGTGGGGCCTGCGCGGCCTGACGAAGGTCGCCGCGCTGGAACTCGCGCCCGACCGGGTCCGGGTCTGCTCCGTCCACCCCGGCGCCATCCGCACCCGGATGACGGCCGGCTTCGGCGACGCGTACACCGCGGGGCAGCCCCTCCCCCGGTTCGGCGAGCCCGAGGAGGTCGCCCGCATGGTGCTCTTCATCATCACCGAGGCGACCTTCTCCACGGGCTGCGAGTTCATCGTGGACGGCGGCATCCTCGCCGGGGCACCGGCTGTTCTGACTCCCACGGACTGACCTGGTGTTCTACATCTGACTGACTCCCACAGACTGATCCGGTGTTCCAGAGAGCCCTGCCGGGTCACCGGCCCGGCTGGCACTGCGGGCACCACACCGTGCCTCGGCCTGCCATCCGGGTCCGGCGCAGGCCGGTGCCGCAGCGTGGGCACCTCGGGTCGAGGTCGTCGCGGTGGCCGGTCAGCCAGGAGTCACGCGGCGGGACGCAGCCGGCGGTGACCGACGAGCGCAGGGTGCGGCGCATCTGGCTGTACAGCCGGCGACGATCGGCCTGGGTGAGATCACGTGCCGGGCGGTCGGGGCGCAACCGCGCTCGCCACAGGATCTCGTCGGCGAGCAGATTTCCGAGACCCGCGAGAACGGACTGGTCGGTGAGCGCGGTCTTGAGATGCCCCCGGCGTGCGGACAGGACGGCCTCGAAATCCGCACGCTCCACCGCCAGCGCGTCGGGGCCCTGCCCCCGGAGCAGCCGATCGATGTCGGAGTCGTCGCCTGCCAGCCAGAGTCCCTGGAGTTTGCGCTGGTCACGGAAGCGCAGCTGGCGGCCGCCGCTCAGCGTGAACAGCACACGGTCGTGCGCCTCGACGGCATCATCGGGATGACCGCAGACCAGTCGGCCGGTCATGCCGAAGTGCAGCACGAGGGTCGGGCCGGCGCGGGTGCGGGCGAGCAGCCACTTCCCGTGCCGCTCCGGTGTGCCGAAGCGCCGGCCCTCCAGCGCGTCACGCAGTCGCCGGGCACCGACCCCGTGCAGCACGCCCGCGTCCCGCACGTCGACATGCCGGACGACCCGACCCGTCGCGCAGGACTCGAGCACCTGCCGGAAGCCCTCGACGTCGGGGAGCTCGGGCATCTCCGGCGCGTCAGGATTCCTGCAGGACGGACAGCACGTTCCCCGCGGGGTCGGTGAACCAGGCGATCAGCGGGCCGCCGCCGCGGAAGATGCCCTTGTCGTCCGCCTTGAGGTGGTCGTAGTGCTGGAACCGGACTCCTCTCCTGCTCAGCTCGTCGACGGCGGCCTCGATGTCGTCGACGGGGAAGTTGAGGATGGTGTACGTCGCCGGGGTGTGGTCCTCCTTGGGGTAGACCAGGGTGTCCCGGTCACCCGCGATGTGCAGGAACAGCAGGCCGTTCTCCTCCGACACCCGGAGTCCGAGCGTTTCGCCGTAGAACGTCCTGGCCGCGTCGATGTCGTTCACCGAGAACCCGCTGAACGCCTTGGTCGTACCGAACATGATCGCCTCCTGGAATCATCTCCTCAGAATTTCGACCGGGACGCATCCGGAAACTCATCGCTTTTCACCCCGAACGTCGCCGGCCTCTGCGCTGCAGCCATCCCAGGAGGCCGTGTGCAGGGGTGCGGTCCGAGCTCTCGGGCCGGTTTCCGGCCGGAACCGGGGGTGTCCCGCCCGGCTCCGGCGTCGAGGGTGATGTCGGGGCCGGACGCGGTGCCGGGTGCCGGCTGCGCGCCGTCTCCATCGTGTGGGCCAGGTCCGCGCGGAACCAGGCCACTTCGTCCGGCTCGCCGGCCGTCATGAGCGTCTCGGCCAGTTCGGCGGCGGGTGAACCAGGGGTGCCGTGCACCGGGAGGCGAGGACGGCGGCGGTTGAGGTGGGCGCGCTCGTAGGGGTCCGCCACGACCTCCGCCACGTCGATGGGGTCGAGGAGACAGGCGACGGCTGCCGCGTGGGCCCAGGCGTCGTCCCCGGCCTGCCGCGTCAGGAATCCGATGTGGCGTCCCCGCCAGTTGCGGGGCCGCCGGTCCAGGCCGTCCTTCTGGCCTTCCCGGATCTGTGCGGGTGTGCGCCCCTTCAGCAGCCGGGCGTTGCTCTCCTCTGCCGCGAACTGCCTCAGTTCCTCGGCCAGATACAGCCAGACGACCGCCCGGTAGCGGTTCAGGTAGAACGTGACCGGCACGAGCAGGCCGTAGCGGGCGAGACTCGTGAATCTGGCGGGCGTCACGTCCAAGAGCTCGGCGCCCTCATGAGTGCCGGCGGTCGCGACGCGTTCGCGCAGTTCGTCCGGGAAGCCCTCCCCGGCGCGCAGCCGGTCGATCTCCGCGCGTGCGACGCGCAGCCCTCCGCCGCCTTCGTCGGGAACGGTCCGGATGAGCCCGAGATTCACCGCGAGGTCGAACTCACCACGCTTGAGGTCGAGTTCGCGGGCGGCCCGGCTCGGGGCGCAGGTGAGGCGGTCGGATTTCGCGATGGTGCCTGACATGGTCGGTCTCCCCCGTGGAGTCGGCGGCTCACGCCGTGTGCGGTCGCCGTGAGAAAACCGTAACCGCTTCGGCGCACTGCGTGACGAGCCTGTGGATAACTCCGCGAGGGGAGACAAATGTGCAGGTCAGGCGTCTGTGGTCGGCTTCCGCTCCGGCTGGCGGGCATCCACGTCGAGATGCTCGCCGACCCGGTTCACAAGAAGTGTCATCTCGTACGCGATCTGACCGATGTCGGCCTCGGCGCCGCTGAGGACGCACAGACAACTGCCCGTGCCGGCGGCGGTGACGAAGAGCACCGCGTCATCGAACTCGATCATCGTCTGCCGTACGCTGCCCGCGCCGAAGTGCCGTCCCGAGCCCTTGGCCAGGCTGTGCAACCCGGACGACACCGCCGCGAGGTGCTCCGCGTCCTCGCGGCGCAGTCCCGTGCTCGCCCCGGTCACCAAGCCGTCGTTGGACAGGACCAGTGCGTGCCGCACCTGGTGGACGCGCTCGGTCAGGTCGTCCAGCAGCCAGTCGAGTCCCTGGTTCTGCGCCATGTTCCGATCTCCCCGTTTTCTCCCCGTGCGATTCTCCTCCTGGCCGGAGGATCTCCACGCCAGCCTTCCCCACGACCGCTGCCGGGGCAAGGAGGATGGGAGCCATGGCAGAGAAGATGACCGATGCGCAATGGCGGGAGTTCGTTTCCCACGGCACCCGCACCGCGAAGCTCTCCACCGTCAGGGCGGACGGGAGTCCGCACGTGGCCCCGATCTGGTTCCTGCTGGACGGGGACGACGTGGTGTTCAACACCGGCAAGAACACCGTGAAAGGGCGCAATCTCGCCCGTGACGGCCGCGTCGCCCTGTGCGTGGACGACGACCGGCCGCCGTACTCCTTCGTCGTGTTGCAGGGCCGCGCCCGGATCTCGGAGGACCTCGACGACATAAGGCACTGGGCCACCCGCATCGGCGCCCGGTACATGGGCGAGGAACGCGCCGAGGAGTTCGGCGCCCGCAACGGCGTCCCGGGTGAACTCCTCATCCGTGTCGCCGTCGACCGGATCCTGGCGGAGCGGGATGTCGCGGACTGACCACGGGAGATCTCCGTGTCTCCGGTCAGCCGACCGAGTCGAGGAGCCGGGCGGTGTGCATCCGCCCGGCGTACTCGACCAGCCTGATCAGCACCTCCTTCCCCGAGTCGCGGTCCCGGGCGTCGCACAGCACCACGGGCGTCCCCCGGTCGAGGTCGAGGGCGCGCGAGACGTCCGGGGCGCCGTGCTGCCGGGCGCCCGGGAAGCAGTTGACGGCCACCACGAACGGGATGCGCCGGTGCTCGAAGTAGTCGACCGCCGGGAAGCAGTCCTCCAGGCGGCGGGTGTCCGCGAGCACCACCGCGCCGAGCGCCCCTTGTGACAACTCGTCCCACAGGAACCAGAACCGGTCCTGGCCCGGCGTGCCGAACAGGTACAGGGAGAGACCGGACCGGATGGTGATGCGACCGAAGTCCATCGCGACGGTCGTGGTGGTCTTGTGGTCCACGCCGTCGGTGTCGTCCACCGACTGCCCCGCTTCGCTGAGCAGTTCCTCGGTGCGCAACGGCCGGATCTCGCTGACGGCGCCCACCAGCGTGGTCTTGCCCACGCCGAAGCCGCCCGCGACCAGGATCTTCAACGCCAGTGCGGCGGAGTCGCCGTCCGGGGCGTCGGAGTGCTCGGAGACCATCAGTCACTTCTCTCGTGTCGGGGGGGTGTGCGTTCATCTGCGGCGCTCTGCGTCTACAGCGCCCTGAGTCCCGCGATCACCTCGCGCAGGATCCGTTCGTCGGGCAGCTGGGCCGGCGGTACGGGGCGGCTGACGGTGACGCAGCCTAGTTCCAGGAGGTCGCCGAGGAGGACCCTGATCACCCCCACGGGCAGGTCCGCTCCGGCGGCGAGTTCGGCGACCGACTGGGTCTCCGTGCGGCACAGGTCGAGGAGGGTCCGGTGTTCCGGGCCGAGCGGGGCGTCGTCCACGCCTGGCGCAGCGGGGTCAAGGGTCACCAGGGCGATCAGGTCGAACCGCACACCGGTGGGGCCGGGCCGGGTGCGTCCGCCCGTCATGGCGTAGGGGCGGACGAGAGGGCCGGCCTCGTGGTCGTACCACTGGCTGCCCTGCTCGCTCAGGGTGCCCGTCATGTCCTCGGTCATCTGCGCGGACCGCACTCTCGGCTCATCCGGCGGCGGGTGGCCGGGCGCCGGCGCGGGGCGCCGTGCCGAGGTGCTCGCCGACGCGCTTCACCAGGCGGGCCATCTCGTACGCCACAAGGCCGATGTCGGCTGTCACGGCGGTGAGAAGGGCGAGGCAGGAGCCGTCGCCGGCGGCGGCCACGAAGAGGAATGCGTCGTCCATCTCCACCATGGTCTGGCGGACACCGCCGGCGCCGAAGTGCCGTCCCGCTCCCTTGGCGAGGCTGTGGAAGCCCGAGGCGACCGCTGCGAGGTGTTCGGCGTCCTCGCGCCGGAGGCCGGTCGAGGCACCCACGGCGAGGCCGTCGTTGGAGAGGACCACGGCGTGCCGTATGTCGCTCACGCGGAGCACCAGATCGTCCAGCAGCCAGTCGAGTTCGCCGGAGCGCCGGGCGGAACGCGTGCTCGAGTCCTGGATCATGCGGGGTCTCCTTCGCTGCTGTCTCTGCCCGTCGCGGGGCCGGGAGTGGTGCCGCGGCCGGGCCGCCTGCCGCCGCCGCGTGCCCAGCCGTCGCGGTACGCCGCCATGCGGTCGCGTACGACTTCGGGGGTGCGTTCGTCGTCCCGGGGGGCCGGCGTCGGCGGCGGTTCCTCGGGACGCCCCTCGCGCAGTTGGGGGGCGAGACTGGCCTGGCGTACGCGACGCGGGAGGTCCTCGGAACCTTCGGGCTGCTCCTGGGGTCGGTGCAGTCGCAAGGTGGCGACTCCTGGGGGTGGGGTGTGGTTCGTGGTCTCGGCCGCGGCGGGTACGGGAGCCACGAGGGCGCGCCGGTCGGCCGGTGCGGGGACGACGTCCTGGAGCGGGGTGTCGTCGGGCACGCGCGCGTAGGCGCGTTCCTCGGGCTGTCGCGCGTGTGCCGCCTCACCAGGGGAACGTTCCGTCGCCCCGGAGTGCAGGAGGGCGGTGGGCAGCAGGACGACGGCGGTCGTGCCGCCGTAGGGCGAGGTCTTCAGGTGGACCTTGACGTCGTGCCGGGCGGCGAGCCGGCTGACCACGAACAGGCCGAGCCGGTCGCTGTCGAACAGGTCGAGCGCCTCGGACTGCTCGATGCGGCGGTTGGCTTCGGCGAGGGTCTCCTGGCCCATGCCGAGGCCGCGGTCCTCGACCTCGACGGCGTAGCCGTTGCCGACGGGTTCACCGGTGACGCGCACGCGCGTGTGCGGCGGTGAGAACTGGGCGGCGTTCTCGATGATCTCGGCGAGCAGGTGGGTGAGGTCGGCCACGGCCGTTCCGATGACGGCCGCTTCGGGGAGTTGCCGTACCTCCACGCGCGCGTAGTCCTCGACTTCGGAGACGGCCGCGCGGACCACGTTGGTCAGGGCGACGGGCATGCGCCAGGCCCGGCCGGGGGCGGCTCCGGAGAGGATGATCAGGCTCTCCGCGTGGCGTCGCATGCGGGTGGTGAGGTGGTCGAGGCGGAAGAGGTCGCTCAGTTCGTTCGGGTCGTCGGAGCGGCGTTCCATGCTGTCGAGGAGGCTCAGCTGCCGGTGGACGAGGATCTGGCTGCGGCGGGCGAGGTTGACGAAGACGCCGGAGATGCCGCTGGCGAGCTCGGCGCGCTCCACGGCGGCCCGCAGCGCGGCGCGGTGGACCGTGTGGAGCGCTTCGGCGACCTGCCCGGCCTCGTCCTCCGCGGGCGCTCCCGGCGGCGCCTCGGCACGGACGTCGATCTCCTCACCCGCGCGCAGTCTCCGCATGGCCTCGGGGAGTTTACGCCGGGCGATCTCCAGGGCGCCGTTGCGCAGGCTCACCAGTTCCACCACCAGGCCCCGTCCGATGCGTACGGAGATGACGAGCGAGGCGGCGACGGCGGCGAGACCGAGCAGGACGGCGGCACCGGCCGGGGTGAGCAGTCCTCGGGTGAACGGGTCAGCCCGTTGCGCGACGCCGCGTGCCGCGTCGTCCTCGATGGCGCGCATGCCGTGCTGCACGCGCGTGTGAGCGGTGTTCCAGGCGCTCTCGGGCGCCGCCTCGACCGCCTTTGCGCCGGGCCCGCGGGCGAGGATCCGGTCCTCGGCGTCGCCCAGGCCCGCGTAGGCGCTGCTGTCGGCGAGGGCGTTCCACGCGGAGCGTTCGGTGCCGCGCAGGTCGGCGACGGCCGATCCGGTGAGGGTGCGGCGCAGGTCCACGGCGCCGGTGAAGAGCCGGAGCCGCTCCCCGGTCAGGGTGCCGGACAGCCGGGCACTCGCCAGCACCGCGTCCTCCTGGGCCAACGCCTCGCCCGCGCGGGCGAATTCGAGCAGCACGCGCGCGTCGGAGCCGAGGTCGGCGTCCTGGATGCCGGTGAGGGCACCGCCGGCGCCGAAGGCCGCCGAGATGCTCCTGGTGTAGCGGCTGTACGTCTCGGCCCAGCCCACGCGCCGGTCCCGCACCGCGGTCCGCAGCGGCCGCAGTTCCTCGGTGCCGGTGACGAACGCCTCCAGCCGGCCGGCGACTCCGGCGGGCAGTTCCTCGCTGTCGGCGACGGTGTTGCCCTCGCCGAGCCGCAGTGTCGCGACGGCGCGGTCGGTGCGCCGGGCGAGCTCGTCCAGTTCGCCGGACGGTACGGCCGACGGGTCGGTGGCGTGGCGTACCGCGGCCGCGCGCTCGGCCTGGAGGGCGGCGACCGCCGCGGAGACGGGGGCGCGGACCGTGGCGTCCACGCGCTGGACCTGCCGCAGCCGGGAGACATCCTGGGCGGTGGTGACGGTGGCGTAGGCCCACAGGGCCAGGAGGGAGACGACCGGCACCATCAGCAGGCAGACGATCTTGGCGCGCACGGTGCGCGGGCGTATGTGCCAGCGCTCCGCGCGCGTGACCTCCCCGTCCGGTACGGCGCCCGAAGGTGCCTCCGGGCCCTCGTCGGCCGGTGGCCCGGCGTGCGCGCGGCGACCGCGCACGGGCGGGGGCGGCGCCTCGGCGCCGGTCGTGGGACTCCTACGGGGTGTACGCATGGACTCCTCGCTCGGGAGTGGTCGGGGGCGTGCCGGGCGTCGCGACGCCGCGGAGATCCATCCGGAGCCCTCTAGGGGGCGACGCTCTCGACCGGCCGCTGGGCCGAGGCGGACGCCTCGCGCTCGCCTGCCGTCGGCGAGAGCGCGACGAAGGCCGAGGTCAGGAAGAGGTAGGACCCGAGGCCGACGGCGAGGGGGAAGATGAACTGCATCGCCGTGGCCCCGGGCAGTACCGCCCCGGAGGGCGTGACCCGCACGCTCACCGCGAACATCCCGGTGTAGTGCATGCTGCTGACGGCCGCGCCCATGATCAGGGAGGCGATGGTGACCGCGACGGGCGACTTGATGTTGAGCGCCGCCCACAGGGCCGCCGTCGCAGCGACGACGGCGATCAGCACGGAGAGCCCGACGAGCAGCGGGTCGTAGGTCACGTCGCCGTGCAGGCGTACGGCCGCCATGCCCAGGTAGTGCATGCTCGCGACGCCGAGGCCGGTGGTGAGGCCGCCGAGGAAGAGGGCCCTGCCGCGGTCCCGGCCGTAGCCGACGGCGAAGACGCCGGCGCACACGACGACCATGGCGACGAGCAGGCTCAGCAGGGTGAGCGGCACGTCGTAGCGGATGTCGGTGCCGGTGACGGCGAACCCGAGCATGGCCACGAAGTGCATGGTCCAGATGCCGGTGCCGATCGCCGAGGCGGCGGTGACGAGCCAGTTGCGGCGCGAGCGGCCGGTGGCGGCGAGGGCGCGGACGGTGCAGCGCAGTCCGAGCGCGGCGCCTATGCAAGCCATCGCGTACGACAGCGCGGGGGTCAGCCACCCCAGGGCGGCGTGGTCCAGGTGTCCCATGGCCCCGGGACGCTAGACCCGGAAAGGGCGCACGAAGGGGGCGCATTTCGAAAGGTGTTGGAATATGACGCAAGGATGTATCGGAACGATCGCGTCACGCTCGAACGTGTGCACAGAGGCGTCCATCCGCGTCGGTGAGGAATCATGCACTACATGAGCGACGACCAGACGCGTGTCCAGGAGTTCTTCACACCTCGTGCCGCCGACTGGGACAGCAAGTTCCCGGACGACGGTCCGGCCTACGCGGGGGCGGTCGCCGAGCTCGGACTGCGCGAGGGCGACCGGGTGCTCGACGCCGGATGCGGCACCGGACGGGCCCTGCCCCCGCTGCGTGCCGCCGTGGGGCCCTCGGGAGTGGTTCTCGGGGCCGATCTGACCCCGGCCATGCTGCGGGAGGCCGTACGGGCCGGACGGGACCGCGACGGGCAGCTGCTGCTCACGGACGTCGCCGCGCTGCCCTTGCGCTCGCGGTCGCTGGACGCGGTGTTCGGGGCGGGCCTCGTCTCGCACCTGGCGAGTCCGGCCGAGAACCTGCGCGAGCTGGCGCGGGTGGTGCGTCCCGGTGGTGTGCTGGCGCTGTTCCATCCGATCGGCAGGGCGGCACTGGCCGCACGCCACGGCCGCCCGCTCACCCCGGACGACCTGCGCGCCGAGCCCAACCTCCGCCCGCTGCTGGCCGGTTCCGGGTGGCGCATGACGTCGTACGCCGACGATGACACCCGCTTCCTGGCGCTCGCCGTCCGCGAGGACTGAGCCGCCGCGTCACCCGGCCTCGGTGTCCCCCTCCGCCGGGTGCCGCACGGGGCAGCCCCGGAGGCCCGGGACCGGTCGCGTGCCGAGGTCGGCGAGCCGGTATCCGTACGGGTAGCCCTTGATCTCCCAGTTCTGGCGGGCGAAGTGCGGGGCGCGCCGGGGCGCCATCAGCCGGACGGCGCGCCCCCGGAGCCGTACCGCGCGACGCACCCACGCGCGCGTGGCGGCGCTCGGCGGGGTGTAGCGGAAGGCGTGCAGGAGCGGGTCGTCGAGCAGCGCGAGGGTGGTGGTGCGCAGCAGCGGTGCGAGCGGGCGCGGGTACCAGGACGCCATCAGGTCGAGCGTGGCGTCCGAGACCCGCCGGGCTTCCGCGTCCCAGGCGAAGTGGGCCGCCTCGTAGTCGTCGAGGCAGGTCTCGAACTCCTCGTAGGTCTCGGGGATGTCCTTGATGCCCATGTGCCGGCCCAGCGTGCCGTAGTGGACGGCACTGGCGACGATCTCGTGGCGTGACATCCTGCGCCACCCGTAGGCGTCGATCCACCGTTTGGGCATCACGACGAAGGTGCAGAGCACATAGCGCATGTCGTCGTCGCTGATGTCATAGCCGCGGTGCATCTGGTTGATGCGGCGGATCGCGGTCTTCCCCTGGGCGCTGCCGAAGCCGTGCTCGACGACGGCGTCCAGGAGCAGCGAGGTGTCGTCGTAGCGCTTCTGGGTCCGCTCCGTGAGCTCCGCGGTCTCCGCGAGCAGCCGGCCGATGCTCGGGACGGCGTAGGTGCGGTACAGGGCCAGTTCCAGGGCACGGGTGAAGTCCCAGGGGAACTCGTACGCGACGCTCAGCCGGTAGATCTCCGTGGCCTCCCGATACGGGTCCATCCGCCGGATCCGAACCAGCCGGTCGAAGCGCTTCACCGTGCCGTCCCCCTTCTGTCACAGGTTCTCCAACTTTACGTTGGTGGCCGGGAGATGAAAGATCAGACGCAACAACCGCACAGGGGGAAGGTGGTCCATATGTGGGGCAGGTTCCGCAAGGCCGGGGGAAGAGTCGCCGAGGCCTTGCGCACGGAGACCAAGGCCGACGGGGACAAACGTCCACACAACCTTTTCGAGGCTGCCGCAGTCTATGTCGCGGCGTGCGCGGAGGACGACCAGGAGCGGGCGGACGAGGCGTCCCGCTGGGTGTCGCCGGAGGCGCTGTCGTTCGGGGTGAACGAGCTGGCCTGCCGGGCCGTCATCGCGCTGGCGCGGGAACGCGGCGAGTCTCCGCGGACCGTGGCCCGTGAGTTGCTGGGGCTGCCGACGGCGTGACGAGCACGGCCCGGACGGCCGATTCGCCCCGTCCGCCGGAAAACTGCAGCTCGGGTGCGCTTGCCAGGGCCGTGACAAGCGGCTTCCGCGCGCACTAGGGTGCGCGCGATTGGACGAACGATGGGGAGGCTGGGATGGCCGGGACGGACGAGGACGCCGTCGCCGCCGCGGACGATGCGCTCTATGTGCTCACGGCGGTACTGCTGACGCCTGCGAAGTTCCCGAGCGTCCTGGGCGACGACTATCCGGAGGCGTGCGGGGCGCTCGGTCTCGCACCGCTGGCCGACGGGTACGGGCTGGTGCTCGGCCAGGACGGCGACGGCTCCCGGTGGACCGTCGCCATCGACGACGTCTCCCTGGTCGCCGTCGCGATCGCGTCCTGGGACTGCGGCATGGAGTACGAGCTGTCGCCCGACGAGCGCTCGGTCGTCGCGGCCCTGCCCGGCTGGCCGCTCGCGGTCGCCGTCGCGGCGCCCGGGGTGCCCGCCCCGCACGACCCCGGCCCGGAGGACGACGACCGGCCGCCGCTGGCTCCGCCGGACACCACCGTCTGGGGGCCGGCTCAGCGGCGCCTGGGCGCGGACGAGATCGCGCTGCAGTGGGCGACATGGCGGGAGCAGGTGAACGACTCGGAATTTCCGGCGGCGGGGGCGCCCGGGCCGTCGGGGTCGCCGGAGTCCTCGGGAGCACCGGAGTCCTCGGGAGCACCGGAGTCCTCGGGAGCGCCGGAGTCCCCCGAGGTATCGGATTCCTCGGCTGTATCGGGCAACGAGGGCGAGGCGGCCGACGCTTCAACAGCGAGCGGGGGGAACGGCCGCCTGGGCCACAGCGGCATCCGGCGGGTCCTCGCGGAGGCCCGCACCTACATCGACTCGCCGCCGCCGCTGGGCCGGGTCCGGTCGTCGTTCGCGACGAGTGACGCGCGGATCCTGCGGGCGGACGGTCCGGGCTGGTCACTCGTGGCCAGGACCGACGACATGGCCTTCGTGCTGCTCGACGAGGAACCCGGCGAGGTCCTGCCGGTGGGCCGGGGGCCGGAGCTGCCGGGTCTCCTCGAGGCGCTCGACAAGATGGCCGTACGGCCGAACTGATCCGGCGACGGTCTTCGGCCGCGCCGGATCAGCGCCTCAGCGACCGAGCTCCTTACGGGTGGCGCGGCGCAGCCTGCGCCGCTGCGACGGGTCCAGCGTGAGATACGCGGCGGCCGGGACTCCCAGGATGATCAGGAGCGATGCCCACCAGGGCAGCCAGATCAACAGGATGAGCCCGGCCGCCACACCACCCGCGGCGATCTTGGCGTTCTTGGACATGTCTGTCGCCTCCTTCGCGGCCACTGCCGCTCTCTGTCTCGAAAACGGGTCCGCGCTTGTGGCGGTTCCTGACCGCGCCCCTGAGACATCCCTGAGGTGCGACCCCTACACACCCCTGACCTCCTCATAGTGACCCAGGTCACACCATAGTCATACCCGTGTGCGCCAGACGTGCTGTACCCTCGGCGACTCCGATCCGCTAGTCAAGTTTGAGGAATCAGCCATAGCCGAGCACCCGACTCCCCCGGCACTCTCCTCCTCACCCTCCTCCACGCCCTCCACCACCACCTCCGCACCGACCTTCGTCTCTTCCGAACTGGCCCACTGCCGCACCGTGTTCCTGCCCGGCGACCCGGCCCGCACCGGCGGCATCGCCTTCTGGCGGCCCGACGGCGAGGCCCTGCCGGCCGTGGCATCGGCGTCCGCCGCGAACCTGACCGTCGTCGTGCCCGGCGGCGACGGAATCGGGGCAGAGAGCGTGCCCGCCGTCCTGGTGCCGGTGCACGCGGCCCTGCCGGTCCTCACCCGCGCGCGGGTGAGCGCGCGGGGGCACCGTTCCACCGTGTTCTGGGGCGCCGCGGCCGTGCACGCCCTGCACCTCGTGGCGCGCGGGCTGCTGTTGCCGGGGCTCTCCCCGGACGACCACGACGCCTGGCGCACGGGTCCCCTGCGCGCCCAGGACGTCGAGGCCGTACGCCGGCTCGCCGCCGCGATGCCGCCCGAGGCGCACGCCGTGCCGCTCGCGGGCCCGGGGCCGCTGCGGCTGCCCGACCCGGAGCGGCTCCTGCGTGCCTTCCTCGATGCCGTCGCCGACACCCTGCCCCGCTCCCCCGCCGCGCCGCTGGTGACCGGCGGTCCCGCCTACGCGTCGCCCGAGCCGGTGCACCTGCCCGAGCAGCGCGCCTGGGCCGCCGACGTCGCCGCGGGCCACGACGCGGGCGTGCGGCTGTCGCTGCGGATCGAGGCGCCCGGCCTGACGGACGCGGTGGCCGACGCGGACGTGACGTTCCGGGCCGTGCTCCAGGTGCACAGTGTGAGCGACCCCGCGCTGGTCGCGGACGCCGCTGACGTCTGGGCCGGTGCCAGGGGCGAGGCCTTCGGCCCGCGCGCGCGGATGGACGCCCTGCTCGCCCTGCGGCGCGCGGCCCGGGCCTGGGCCACGCTCACGCCGCTGCTGTCGGCGACCGTGCCGGACGCGGTCGAACTCGCCGACGACGAGGTCACCGAGCTGCTCGGCGCGGGCGCCCGTGCCCTGGCGGCGGCCGGAGTCGACGTGCACTGGCCGAAGGCACTGACCCGCGAGCTCACCACGCGCGCGGAGGTGGGGCCGGTGGGGACCTTCGGCGACGACGCGGACGAGCAGGGGTCCGGGTCCGTCGCGGCCGTGCCGTCGTTCCTGTCCGCCGACGCGCTGCTGGCCTTCAACTGGTCGTTCGCGCTGGGCGACCGGCGGCTGAGCCGCGAGGAGCTGGACCGGCTCGCCGAGGCCAAGCGCCCGGTGGTGCGCCTGCGTGACCAGTGGATCCTGATCGACCCTCAGGAGGTACGGCTCGCCCGCTCCCGGCAGGACCACAAGGTCACACCGGTGGACGCGCTGGGCGTGGCCCTGACGGGCTGGGCGGAGGTGGACGGCAGCCGGGTCGAGGTGCGGCCCACCGGGTGGCTGGCGGCCCTGCGGGAGCGGCTCGCGGACCCCGAGGCGCAGCAGCCCGTGGAGCAGCCCGCCGCCCTCGCCGCCACCCTGCGGGACTACCAGCGGCGGGGCCTGAACTGGCTCGCCGGTATGACGTCCCTGGGCCTCGGCTGCTGTCTCGCCGACGACATGGGGCTCGGCAAGACGATCACGCTGATCGCCCTCCACCTCCACCGGCAGAGTGACCCCGAGTCCGCCGGACCCACCCTGGTGGTCTGCCCGACGTCCCTGATGGGCAACTGGCAGCGGGAGATCGAGCGGTTCGCGCCCGGCACCCCCGTGCGGCGCTTCCACGGAGCGCGGCGCAGCCTCGACGACCTGGCCGACGGAGAGTTCGTGCTCACCACGTACGGCACGATGCGCCTGGACGCCCCCCGGCTCGCCGGGGTGCCGTGGGGCATGCTCGTGGCGGACGAGGCCCAGCACGTGAAGAACCCGTACTCCTCGACCGCGCGGGAGCTGCGTGCCATCCGCGCACGCGCGCGCGTGGCGCTCACCGGCACCCCGGTGGAGAACAACCTGTCGGAGCTGTGGGCCATCCTCGACTGGACCACTCCGGGGCTGCTGGGCCGGCTCGGCACCTTCCGCAGGCGGTACGCGGAGGCCGTCGAGGGCGGTCAGGACCCGGCCGCCGCGGACCGCCTGGCCCGGCTCGTACGGCCGTTCCTGCTCCGCCGCCGCAAGGCGGACCCGGGGATCGCGCCCGAGCTGCCGCCGAAGACCGAGACCGATCACGCCGTGTCGCTCACCCAGGAGCAGACGGGCCTGTACGAGGCGGTGGTGCGCGAGGCGCTGGCGGAGATCTCCGGCGCCGGCAGCATGGCTCGACGCGGTCTGATCGTGAAGCTGCTGACCGGCCTCAAGCAGATCTGCAACCACCCGGCGCAGTACCTCAAGGAGGAGCGCCCGGTGATCGCCGGACGCTCCGGGAAGCTGGAACTGCTGGACGAACTGCTCGACACGATTCTCGCCGAGGAGGCGGGCGTGCTGGTCTTCACGCAGTACGTCCAGATGGCCCGCCTGCTCGAACGGCATCTGGCCGCCCGGGGCACGCCCTCGCAGTTCCTGCACGGCGGGACGCCCGTCACCGAGCGCGAGGCCATGGTGCGGCGCTTCCAGGACGGCGAAGTGCCGGTGTTCCTGCTGTCGTTGAAGGCGGCGGGCACCGGTCTGAACCTCACCCGGGCCGAGCACGTCGTGCACTACGACCGCTGGTGGAACCCGGCTGTCGAGGCGCAGGCCACCGACCGTGCCTACCGCATCGGCCAGACCCGGCCCGTACAGGTGCACCGGATCATCGCGGAGGGAACCATCGAGGACCGCATCGCCGAACTGCTGGTCCGCAAGCGGGAGCTGGCGGACGCCGTCCTGGGCTCCGGCGAGGCGGCGCTCACGGAGCTGACGGACGCGGAACTGGCGGAACTGGTCGAACTGCGAGGGGCGCGATGACCCGGCACGACGGTGACATGGAGCGCACGTTCGCGGCACTGCCGCCCGCGCACGGGCGCGGCTTCGCGCAGACCTGGTGGGGCCAGGCCTGGCTGAAGGCACTGGAGGACACGGCGCTGGACTCGGCGCAGCTCAAGACGGGCCGCCGGCTCGCCCGCGCGGGGGCGGTCGGCGCGGTGTCGGTGCGCCCGGGACGGCTCACGGCCGTCGTCCAGGACCGCGACCGCACGGCGCACCGGGCCGATGTCCTGCTGGAGGAGCTCTCGCCCGAACAGTGGGACCGCTTGCTGGACATGACGGTGGAGCGGGCCGGGCATGTGGCGGCGCTGCTGGACCGGGAGATGCCGCCGCACCTGGTCGAGGACGCGGCGGCCGAAGGCGTCGAACTGCTGCCCGGCCTGGGCGATCTGGAGCCGCAGTGCGACTGCGGTGCCTGGGACCACTGCGGGCACACGACGGCGCTCTGCTATCAGGTGGCGCGGCTGCTGGACCAGGATCCGTTCGTCCTGATGCTGATGCGGGGCCGCGACGAAGCCGCCCTGCTGGACGATCTCCAGACCCGCGGCGACGGATCCGCCGCGGAGTCCTCCGGTCCTGAGGGTGTGGACGCGGATGAGGCGTACGCGGCCGGTGACATCCTGCCCCCGCTGCCGGCCCTGCCCGGGCTCCCCGACGAGCCGGGGGTACCGCCGTCCCTGGACACCGAGACGCCGCCCGCGCCCGGCATCGACCCGGCCGCGCTGGAGTTCCTGGCCGCGCGGACCGCCGTACAGGGCCACCGTCTGCTCGCGGAGGCCCTCCGGGGCGCCTTCGAGGCGGAGCTGACGGTGGCGCAGGACGCGGTGCGGCTGGCCGCGGGCGATCCCGGAGGCGATGTGGCGGACCGTCTCGCCGACGGGTCGGGACGCGGCCGGGAGGGCCTCGAAGCGGCGGTCCGTGCCTGGCACCTCGGCGGTACGGCCGCGCTGGCCGTGCTCGACGAGGAGTGGCGGGTGGAGGGCGAAGCGCTCGCACGCGCGCGTGCCGCCCTTGAGTCGGCCTGGGATACGGACGAGCGGCCGGAGGTGCGGGCGCGGGCCAACCGGTGGACGGTCGTCGGCGCACCGGTCCAGCTGCGCCTCGGCCGGGACGGCCGTTGGTGGCCGTACCGCGAGGAACGCGGCCGCTGGATGCCGGCGGGAGGCGCCGCACAGGATCCGGCGACGGCCCTGACATCGGTGGAGCCGGCCACCGGAGACGGAGCCGCACCGGAAGAGGTGCCCCTACGGCAGTAGCTCGCCGGCATCCAGGGACGGGAGGAGCGATTCGAGGTCGCTGGGCAGCTCGCTCGGCAGTCGGCTCGGAAAGCCCGACGGCAGCCGGGTCCGCAGCTCGCTGGGCAACGCGGTGGGCAGTTTCGTGGGGATGCCGTAGGACGGGCCAGGGGTGCGGCTCGTGCTCCCGGCGGGCGGCTCCCGGTCCGGCGAGCCGTCGCCTCCCCTGGCCATCAGCACCACCGCGCACACGGCTGCGGTGGCCACGAGCACGGTGAGCAGGATGAACAGCGGATTCCGCCGCTGAGGCGGTACGGGCGGCAGGGCCATACCGACCAGGGTCACCGTGCACCGCTCAAGGCGCGAGCGGTGCACGGGAGTTGATACGGACTCATGGCGTGGATCGCATGATTCCGTGGCATTCCAGGCAGTACGGCCGACACACGCACAGGCGCACGCCCAGGCACGCGCACACGGTCACGCGTGCACGCGCGCGTGGGCTCAGCCGCGCGCCCCCAGCAGGTGGTCCATCGCCAGCTGGTCCAGGTGCTCGAAGGCCATGCCGCGGGCGGCGGCCGCGTCGACGTCGAAGGCCTCGAACGCCGACCGGTCGGCGAGCAGGGCCTGGAGGCCGTCCGCAGCGGTGGGCTGGGCCAGCTCGTCCAGGCGGGCCGCGCGCAGCGCCTCCTGGACCTCCGGGTCGGCGCGGAAGGCCGCGGCGCGGTCCTTGAGGATGAGGTAGTTGCGCATGCAGCCGGCCGCCGACGCCCACACCCCGTCCAGGTCCTCGGTCCGCGGGGGCTTGAAGTCGAAGTGCCGCGGGCCGGTGTAGCCGGCCGACTCCAGCAGGTCGACCAGCCAGAACGCGGCGCGCAGATCGCCGGCGCCGAAGCGCAGGTCCTGGTCGTACTTGATGCCGGACTGGCCGTTGAGGTCGATGTGGAACAGCTTGCCCGCCCACAGGGCCTGCGCGATGCCGTGCGGGAAGTTCAGCCCGGCCATCTGCTCGTGCCCGACCTCGGGGTTGACGCCGTACAGCTCCGGACGCTCCAGGCGCTCGATGAACGCCAGCGCGTGGCCGACGGTCGGCAGCAGGATGTCGCCGCGCGGCTCGTTCGGCTTGGGCTCGATCGCGAAGCGCAGGTCGTACCCCTGGGAGGTGACGTACTCGCCGAGCAGGTCGAAGGCCTCCTTCATCCGGTCCAGGGCCGCGCGGACGTCCTTGGCGGCCCCGGACTCGGCACCCTCACGGCCGCCCCAGGCCACATACACCTGGGCACCGAGCTCGGCGGCGAGGTCGATGTTGCGGATGGTCTTGCGCAGCGCGTAGCGGCGCACATCGCGGTCGTTGGCGGTGAACGCGCCGTCCTTGAAGACCGGATGCGTGAAGAGGTTGGTGGTCGCCATCGGGACCTTCATGCCCGTGGCGTCCAGGGCCTGCCGGAAGCGCTTGATGTGGGCCTCGCGCTCGGTGTCGCTCGAGCCGAACGGGATCAGGTCGTCGTCGTGGAAGGTGACGCCGTGGGCGCCGAGCTCGGCCAGCCGCTGCACCGACTCGACCGGGTCGAGGGCACGCCGCGTGGCGTCGCCGAAGGGGTCCCGTCCCTGCCAGCCGACGGTCCACAGGCCGAAGGTGAACCTGTCCTCGGGGGTGGGCTGGTAGCTCATGCCGCGGCTCCTCGCTCGCTGAGACTATTTCGTCATGGCGATTTACAAATTAGTATGCGAGCACCTCTCTGGGAAGAGACAAGGTGTCTCGGAACGAGAGAAGCAAGACCGGAGAAGGACGAGAGCAGAGGGAGAAGCCCGATGTCAGCAGCCGAGGGTCCGCTCGTCGTCGGCGTGGACTCGTCCACCCAGTCCACCAAGGCGCTGGTCGTCGACGCGGCCACCGGCCGGGTCGTGGCGAGCGGCCAGGCCCCGCACACCGTCTCCTCGGGGGCCGGCCGCGAGAGCGATCCGCGCCAGTGGTGGGACGCGCTGTGCGAGGCCCTGCGCCAGTGCGGTGACGCGGCGCACGAGGCCGCCGCGGTGTCGGTCGGCGGGCAGCAGCACGGACTGGTCACCCTGGACGACCGGGGCGAGCCGGTGCGTCCGGCTCTGCTGTGGAACGACGTGCGCTCGGCGCCGCAGGCACGCCGGCTGACGGAGGAACTGGGCGGCGCGAAGTTCTGGGCCGAGCGCACCGGAAGCGTCCCCGCCGCCTCCTTCACGGTCACCAAGTGGGCCTGGCTGGCGGAGCACGAACCGGAGGCGGTCCGGGCCACGAGGGCCGTGCGCCTCCCCCACGACTACCTCACCGAGCGGCTCACCGGGCAGGGCACGACCGACCGCGGCGATGTCTCCGGGACGGGCTGGTGGGCGTCCGGGACGGAGTCGTACGACGAGGAGATCCTGGCGCACGTGGGGCTCGACCCGGCCCTGCTGCCCCGCGTGGTCCGGCCCGCGGAGGTGGCGGGCACGGTGCACAGCCACGATCTGCCGTTCTCCAAGGGCACTCTGGTCGCACCCGGGACCGGCGACAACGCCGCGGCGGCGCTGGGCCTCGGGCTGCGTCCGGGCGTGCCGGTGATGAGCCTCGGCACCTCGGGCACGGTGTACGCCGTGTCCCGGCACCGGCCCGCCGACCCGACCGGCACGGTGGCGGGCTTCGCCGACGCTCGCGGTGACTGGCTGCCGCTGGCCTGCACCCTGAACTGCACGCTCGCCGTCGACCGTGTCGCGACGCTGCTGGGCCTGGACCGCGCTGCCGTGGAACCCGGTACGGGCGTCACCCTGCTGCCCTACCTGGACGGCGAGCGCACCCCCAACCTGCCGAACGCCTCCGGCCTGCTGCACGGCCTGCGTCACGACACGACCGGCGGCCAGCTGCTCCAGGCCGCATACGACGGTGCCGTGCACTCCCTGCTCGGCGCGCTCGACCTGGTCCTGGACCAGGACGCAGACTCCTCGGCGCCGCTGCTGCTGATCGGCGGCGGCGCCCGGGGCACGGCCTGGCAGCAGACCGTACGCAGGCTGTCGGGGCGTCCCGTGCAGGTGCCCGAGGCCAAGGAACTGGTGGCGCTCGGCGCCGCCGCGCAGGCGGCCGGGCTGCTGACCGGGGAGGACGCGGCGGCCGTGGCGCGCCGCTGGGACACGGCGGCCGGGCCGGTGCTCGACGCCGTCGAGAGGGACGAGGAGACGCTGGCCAGGATCGCCGGGGTACTCTCCGACGCGGCCCCGCTGCTGGAGCGGCCCACCGACACCCACTGAGGACTGGCGTCAGGCATGACCGCACCGCCGCACGAGGCTCACCCGGCCGGGCCGGGACGCGCGCTGCCCGACACCCAGCAGGGCATGCGCCGCCGCAACCTCGCCCGGGTGCTGCACGCCGTCCGCGCCGAGGGGCCGCTGTCCCGGGCCGCAGTAGCGTCGCGGATCGGACTGACCCGGGCAGCGGTGTCGACGCTCGTCGACGAACTCGTCCGCTCGGGGCTGATCGAGGAGCTGGGGCCCGAGCGGCCCGGCCGGGTGGGCCGCCCCGGCTCCGCGCTCGCCGTCAGCGCACGGGGCCCGGCCGGGATCGGCGCGGAGATCGGCGTCGACCATCTCGCGGTCTGTGCCGTCGATCTGCGAGGCACGACCAGGGCGCGCGCGATACGGCAGGGCGCGAACCGCGGCCGCTCCCCCGGGCCCGTGACGGCGGAGCTCACCGAACTGATCGGCCGGGTCGTCGCCGAGGCGGAGGGCGAGGGCCTGTGGCCCGCCGGGCTCGCCGTGGCCGTACCGGGCCTGGTGGCGCGCGACGCCCGGACCGTCGTACGCGCCCCGAATCTCGACTGGCACGACACGGACCTCGGTGCCCTGCTGCCGGCGGGCCTGCCGCTGACCGTGGACAACGAGGCCAACTTCGGCGCGCTCGCCGAACTCTGGCTCGAGGACGGCACGCCGCGCGACTTCCTGCATGTGTCGGCGGAGATCGGCATCGGTGCGGCCGTCGTCGTGGACGGCGGACTGCTGCGCGGAACACGCGGTTTCGCGGGTGAGTTGGGCCATGTGCCGGTCCGGCCGGACGGGCCGGCGTGCGCGTGCGGCGGGCGCGGATGCCTGGAGCAGTACGCCGGTGAGGAGGCGGTGCTGCGTGCGGCGGGCCTGGAGCCGGGCGAGGACCGCGTGGGGCTGCTCGCGGGGCGCGCCGCCGAGGGCGACGAGGACGTACGCCGTGCCCTGCGCGACGCGGGCACCGCGCTCGGTGTCGCCCTGACCGGGGCGGTCAATCTGCTCGACCCGCAGAGCGTGGTGCTGGGCGGGGAGCTGTCCGGTCTCGCGCCCTGGCTGCTGCCCTCGCTGCGGGACGAGCTGGCGCGGCGCACGGCGGGTCCGGCCTGTCCCGTGTCCGTGTCACGGCTGGGCCCCGAGGGGCCGCTGCTGGGGGCCGCGCACTCGGTCGTGCGGGCCGTGCTGGACGATCCGGCGGCCGTGGCCGAGCGGGCCTGACCCTCTGGACAGCCCGAATCACCCGCAGGGGTGGGCGAGTTATCCACAATCGCCGGTCAGTCCACCGAAACACCTCGCTCCCTTCTGACGGGCCGGCAGGCGCCGTAGCGTGATGATCCGTCGAAGCGAAAGGCATCCCGTCATGAACCAGGCAGCACCGCTCCCCGGCAGGCGAGGCATCCTCGTGGGCGCCGCCCTCACCGCCGTCCCGTACGTCCTGCTCCCCGGCACCCGGGCCGCGGCCCGGCCTCAAGCCCCTGATCACCCCGGAGCCGAGTGGCACCCGGCGACCGGCGCCAACTACACGGCGTCGAACCGCCCCCGCGGCCATCCCGTCGACCGGGTGATCATCCATGTCGCGCAGACGACCTTCTCCGGCACCCTGTCCATCTTCCGGAACCCGAGGAAGCAGGTGTCCGCGCACTATGTGGTCCGCTCGGCCGACGGCCATGTGGCGCAGTGCGTGCGCGAGGCCGACATCGCGTGGCACGCGGGGAACTGGGACTACAACAAGCGCGGCATCGGCATCGAGCACGAAGGCTGGGTGGACCAGCCCTCGTACTTCACCGACGTCGCGTACGAGGAATCGGCCCGGCTCACCGCGGCGATCTGCGCGCGGCACGGCATCCCCCGGGACCGGGAACACATCATCGGCCACCACGAGGTACCGGGCAGCGACCACACCGATCCGGGCCGCCACTGGGACTGGAAGCGCTACATGAGGCTGGTCAGAGACTCCGGCTGAGAGGCAGCCGCCCGAGCCCTCCAACCCCACCTCACGTCCTCCTCCCCACCTCACGTCCCGGTTACAAAGCACTCAACCTCTGGTTGCGGGACGGTAAGCGCGCAACGATGGGGCCATGACTCTGGCCCAGCGCGCCATGGAGCGCCTGCAGGCCTGGCCCGACCTGATACCGGGCCCGGCGAGTTGCGGTACCGGACGGGCGATCCGTTCCGTCCGTGACGAGATCGTCCACTTCCACTCGGCACGGGACGTGGACCTCCACCTCACCCACCGGGCCATCCAGCGGTTCCACTACGACCTCGCCGGTTCGAGCGCGATCCACCTGGTTCCCGGTTCGTGCTGGGTGACGGTCCACCTCGACTGCGAAGCGGACGTCGACCTGCTGCTCAGCCTGGTGAGCATCGCGCTCAAGGCCCACCAGACCCCGCCCGCCGCCGACGAGTCGCGACCCGTCGGATGCAACTTCCACCGTGTCAGGGTGCTTCCGCGCGACGCCGCCGCGGGCGGCTGAGCCTTGGTGACACGTTCGGAGGAGGTCAACGCCGAGGCCTGGCGCGCGTACGGAGCCCATCATCTGCGGCGTGGCACCCAACTGTCCGAGGTGACGCGGATCGACTGGGGTGTCGAGGGCACCGGGCCGGGGGCCGAGGTCCTCGGGGAGCTCTCGGGCCGACGGGTGCTGGACCTCGGATGCGGTCCGGCCCGGCACGCCGCCCATCTGGTGCGTGCCCACGGCGCGCTGGTGGACGCGGTCGACGCCTCGGCAGGCCAGTACGAGCGGGCCCGTGCCCGGTACGGCTCGCTGGCCGGGCTGCGGCTGGTCCTGGCCGACGCGGTGGAACATCTGCGCACGGCGGAGCCGTACGACGTCATCTACTCCCTGCATGCCGTCCCGTACCTCGACCCGCACCGGCTGCTGCCCGCCCTCGCCGCTGCGCTCAGGCCGGGCGGCAGGCTCTGTTTCACGGTGCTGCACACCAACTCGGGCGGTGACGGCCCGTCGGACCGGGTCACGGCCCGGCCCGAGATCCTGCGGATGGCCGGCGGCGGTGACATCACCGTCCAGATGTGGGTCCTCACCCCGGAGCTCTGGACGGAGCTGCTGACCGAGTACGGGCTGCGCGTGGAGCACATCGACGCCCTCGACACGCCGCAGGCCGGCAACCACGCGTCCTACCGGCTCTTCCAGGTGACCCGGCCCGTCCGCGTCTCCTCCCGGCCGCGCGTCGACCGGCCGCCGCCGGCCCATGCCGCGCTCGGGGACGGCGCCATTCTGTACGGTCCCCGCGGACTGCTGCTGGGCCGGCACCGGCGCGGGACGTGGGAGCTGCCCGGCGGGACGGTGGAGCCCGGGGAGTCGTTGCGGGACACGGTGGTGCGTGAACTGAGCGAGGAGACCGGGCTCACGGCACGGCCGGAGGACGTCCGGCTGCTGGGGACACTCCTCGACGACGTCGGCGGGGTCGTCCGGGTGACCGTCGCCGCCCGGGTCACCGCCTGGCGGGGCGAGCCGGCGGACCAGCCCGACGAGAGCGTGGGCCGCTGGCGCTGGTTCGGCCTGGACCGGCTGCCTGAACAGTTGTTCGTGTGCAGCGCGCAGGCCCTCACGGCTTGGCGGCCCGGCCTGCCCATCGACCACACGCCCGCGCACTACACGCCGTACACCACCGAGACGGACGGCGGCTGAAGCACCCGGAGGGGTGTGTTTTTCCGACTGTTTCCGCGTAGTCGGCAGTAAGCCGTACTCCTGAGCCCCCACGTCTGCTCCACTGCCCTGAGGACATCTGACGAGACATCAGGGGGTACGGTGACAGGTCGTCACAAGCGACGCGGAGCAGGCAGAGCAGGCAGAGCGGTACTGGCGTTTCTCACGGCGTTCGCCGCACTGGCCGGTGCGGGTGTGGCGGGGGCGGCCGAGGCCGACGCCGTCCAGAAGCGCGTCCGTGTCGCGCCGGGCGTCACCTACGAGCACTTCGACATCCAGGCGGCCAAGGGGGTGACACACGCGCATGTGCTGAAGGTCGACCTGGGCAACCCGCGCGTACAGGTCGATCTGCTGTACCCCGGGGCGGTGGCCTCGCGCGCGCAGGTTTCGCGGATGGCCGACGCCCAGGGGGCGGTCGCCGGGGTCAACGGCGACTTCTTCAACATCACCGAGACGCAGCACCCGGGCGTCGAGGCGACCGGCGCGAGCGTGGGTCCGGCGATCACGGCCGGGCGGACGCTCAAGGCGGCCGTGCCGAACGGCCAGCGGTTCGGCCCGGAGCTGCCGCCCGGCACGACCACCGAGGACGTGTTCGGTGTCGGCGCCGACGGACGGGCCCGGCTGGACCGGCTGGCCCTCGACGGATCGGTCCGCACCGCCGGAACACGGCTGCCGCTCGGCGGGCTCAACCAGTACGCGCTGCCGGTGGGTTCCGTCGGCGCGTTCACCTCCGAGTGGGGCAGCGCCTCCCGGGTGCGCGCCACCTGCGGCACGGACACGGACCGGGCCGCTCCGTGCAGCACCGACACCTACGAGGTGACGGTCCGCGACGGCAAGGTCGTATCGGCCGCGGACACGCCCGGCCGCGGTCCCATCGCCGCGGGGACGACCGTGCTGGTCGGACGGGAGGCGGGCGCCCAGCGGCTGCGGAAGTTCTCCACCGGAGAAGCGGTCGAGATCGAGCACAGTCTCGTCGCGGCCACGAGCGGCGTCCCGTACCGTCTCGCCCTCGGCGGCTACCCGGTCCTCTCGGGCGGCCGGCCGCTGCCGGGTCTGGACGACACGACGTCGGCCGTCCGCACGGCCGTGGGGCTCGCCGACGACGGGCGGCGCATGCTGCTGCTCGCACTGGACGGTGGCACCGCCTACCGCAGCGGCCTGACGATCGCCGAAGTGGCCGACACCATGCGGCGGCTGGGCTCACGGGACGCGCTGAGCCTGGACGGCGGCGGGTCGTCGACGCTGGTCGCCCGGAAGCCGGGCGCGAGCACCGTGTCCGTACGCAACCACCCCAGCGGCGGCGCCGAACGCGCCGTCCCGAACGGCATCGGCGTGTTCTCGGGCTAGCGGTCCCAAGGCCTCAAGGCCTCAAACTGCTGACGATCTCCGCCGTCGCCGTGATGCCGCTGTGGATGGTGGGGGCGATGCTCGTGCTGGCCAGATAGAAGCCGAGCAGCAGGCAGACCAGCGCGTGGGAGACCTTCAGCCCGCCGTTGCGCAGGAAGATCACCGCAAGGATCACGAGCAGCAGCACCACAGAGATGGAAATGGCCATCGTCAACTCCTCCGCCACGCCGCCCTATCCGATTCACGGCGTTCGGCGGCAAGTGTGGCGTAGCGGAGGGTTCGTCCGGGTGGCTGACCTGTCCGCCGAACGTGTGATGTCCTACGCCGCCCGGCGGGCGTCCAGGAACGCCTCCAGTCCGGCGAGGTCGTCGGTGTTGAGATGGTCGACGTCCGCGGCGAGCAGTTCGGCCCACACCGCGTCTCGGGCGGGTCCGGCCAGATCCGGGGTCGCCCAGAACCGCACCTTCTGCCCCCGCGCGTGCGCGGCCCGGACGATGCCCCGCAGCTTCTGCCGCTCGGCGTCCGGGAACGCGCCCACGCCCTGCCAGGTGAAGTTGAGCGTCCAGTTGTCGCTGATCAGCGGGACGAAGGAGGCCGGGGCCTGGCTGCCGAGGTCGGCGAGGCGGCCGTCGTAGAAGGCGCGCCGGACGCTCTGGGCCTCCATGGGGGCGCGGGCCGCGCGGTCGCCGGAGATCACGGCGGTGACCGGGCCGGGGAGGACACGGCCGTGGGCGTAAGTCGTGAACAGGTGGCGGTAGCGCCGCAGATGGCGGTCGAGCTCGAGATACGTCGACGAGCCCTCGGTCTTGATGTCGACGAGGAGTTGCAGGGAGCCGCGGTACCCCCGGTACACGCGGCCCTTGTTGGCCCGGACGCGGGCGGCGAGCGGGTCGAGGTACAGGGACTCGAGGGTGCGGGACGGGTCGAGGTCCTCCGGGTCGTGGGCGACGAGCAACTGGTCGCCCACGAGGTAGATGTCGGCCTCGACGCTGCCGAACCGGTGGTCGAGGGCGTCGAGGAGGGGGCGCGGGTGCTCGTAGTCGTTGTGGGCGTGGGCGCGCCACAACGGGCGGCGCCCATGCCCTCGTTCGCCGGCCGCCGCGGAGGCGGCGGGGAGGGCGACCGAGCCCGCGAGGGCGGCGCCGAGGGTGGTGAGGGCTCTGCGACGGGTGGTGAGGGCCATGCTCTGCCTCCCTGGAAGTGCCGTACGGGAACCCTGTGAGTATGGGTCCCGGCAAGGTCCAGGAAGCAGGCCCGTGCGGGGAGTTGGCCGGACTGCCGCCCCGCGTTCACTTCACCGGGGCGGGGCGCACGAGAAAGCCCGCCCCGGGTGGGACGGGCTTTCCCCGGGGATTCCCGGGCTTTTCCCTTGCGTCGACCAGGTGTACGAGATGTGCGCCTTCGTGTACGTCAGGGGGCCTGGAGGTCGACCAGTCCGGCCAGGGCCTCGCGGTGGGCGCCCGCCGTGCCGTAGGCGATCGAGTCGGCCTTCGCACGCTTGAGGTACAGGTGCGCCGGGTGCTCCCACGTCATGCCGATGCCGCCGTGCAGTTGCAGTGCCTCCTCGGCGGCATGCACGGCCACGGGTGCCGCGAAGGCCTGGGCGACGGTGACGGCCACCTCGACGTCCTCGCCCGTGGCCAGCGCGTCGGCGGCGTTGCGGGCGGCCGCGCGGAGGTTGACGACCTCCAGCCACAGCTGGGCCAGCCGGTGCTTGAGCGCCTGGAAGCCGCCGACGGGCCGGTTGAACTGCTTGCGTTCCTTCAGATAGCGGACGGTCTCCGTCAGCGCCCAGTCGGCGAGCCCGAACTGTTCGGAGGCGAGCAGTCCGGCTCCGGCGGTCAGGGCCCGGCGTACGGCGGGTTCGGCGTCGCCCAGCAGACGGCCCGGCACCCCGTCGAGCCTGACGGTCGCCAGTGGCCGGGTCAGGTCCAGGGACACCTGGGGCGTGACCGTCGCCGCCGTGGCGTCGACCGCGTACAGGCCGCCGTCGTCGGCGGGCACCAGCAGGACGTCCGCGACGGCCGCGTCCGCGATGCCGGTCAGCTCACCGCTCAGCCGGCCGTCCTCGTGCCGGACCACCCTGTAGGCGGTGCCCGGTGCGACGCTGAGGGAGACCGCGAGGGCGCCGATCCGCCGCCCGGACGCCAGGTCGGCGAGCAGGTCGTCGGCGTCGCAGGCGAGCAGGGCCTCGGTGGCGACGACGGCGCTGGTCAGGTACGGCACGGGAGCGACCGCGCGGCCCAGCTCCTCCAGGACGACGGCGGCTTCGCGGTGTGTGGCGCCCTGGCCGCCCTTCGCCTCGGGCACCAGGAGCCCCGCGAGGCCCATGCCGTCGGTGAGCGCCTTCCAGGCCTCATGGTCGTGCGGGGTGTCCGACTCGGTGCGGGCGATCACGCCGGGCGCGTCGCAGTGGTCGGCGAGCAGGTCCCGTACGGCGGCCCGCAGCGCCTCTTCCTCCTCGGAGTAGAGAAGATCCGTCATCGGGCCAGGTCCTTCCAGGCGACGTCCTTGTCGGTGCGCGGTTCGGCGGGCAGGCCGAGGACGCGCTCGGCGACGATGTTCAGCAGGACCTCGGTGGTCCCGCCCTCGATGCTGTTGCCCTTGGAGCGCAGATAGCGGTAGCCGGCCTCGCGGCCGGTGAAGTCGACCAGTTCCGGGCGGCGCATGGTCCAGTCGTCGTACAACAGGCCCTCCTCGCCGAGGAGTTCCACGTCCAGGCCGCTGATCTCCTGGTTGAGGCGGGCGAAGGCGAGCTTCATGCCGGCGCCCTCGGGGCCGGGCTGGCCCACGACGAGCTGCTGGCGCAGCCGTTCGCTGGTGAGCCGTGCGACCTCGGCCTCGACCCAGAGCTTCAGCAGACGCTGGTGCAGGTCGTGGGTGCGCAGCTCGGGCCGCTCGCGCCAGGTCTTGGAGACCGGTCCGATCATGCCGCCCTCGCGGGGCAGCCGCATGCCGCCGATGGCGACGCGTTCGTTGTTCAGCGTGGTCTGCGCGACCCGCCAGCCGTCGCCGACCTCGCCGAGGCGGCGCGCGTCCGGGATCCGGACGTCGGTGAGGAACACCTCGTTGAACTCGGCCTCGCCGGTGACCTGCCGCAGCGGCCGCACCTCGACGCCCGGGTCGGTCATGTCACAGACGAAGTAGGTGATGCCCCGGTGCTTGGGCACGTCCGGGTCGGTGCGGGCGATGAGGATCGCCCAGCGGGCCACATGGGCGCTGGACGTCCAGACCTTCTGCCCGTTGATCACCCAGCCGTCGCCTTCCCGGACGGCCCGTGTGCGCAGCGCGGCGAGGTCGGACCCGGCGCCCGGCTCGCTGAACAGCTGGCACCAGACCTCCTCGCCCACCCAGAGGGGCCTGAGGAACCGCTGCTTCTGCTCCTCGGTGCCGTACTTGAGGATCGTCGGCGCGGCCATCCCGAGGCCGATGCCGATCCGCCGCGGGTCGTTGTCGGGCGCCCCGGCGGCCTCCAGCTCGGCGTCCACGACGGCCTGGAGGGAGCGGGGCGCGCCGACTCCGCCGAGGCCCTCCGGGTAGTGCACCCACGCAAGGCCGGCGTCGAAGCGGGCCCGGAGGAAGTCCAGGCGGTCGGTCGAGGCCGGCGGGTGCGCGGCCAGCAACTCCCGCGTACGGCCGCGCAGTTCCTCGGCGCCGGTCACACTGCGCTGCTCCGCGCTGGTCATGCTGCTGCCTCCTCCATGACGACGGCGATCCGTCCGGTGGTCAGGCCGTCCGCGACCTTCTGCACGGCGGCGGCCGCTCCCGGGAGCGGGACGCGCTCGCTCACCAGCGGCTTGATCGCACCCCGGGCGGCCAGCTCGGTGAGCTGCTCGTGGCAGTGCTGGACCAGCTTCGGGTTCTTGGTGTTGTAGAGGCCCCAGTGCAGGCCCATGATCGAGTAGTTCTTCACCAGGGCGTGGTTCAGGGCCGGGCTGGGGATGGTGCCGCTTGCGAAGCCGACGACGATGATGCGCCCCTCGAAGGCGACGACCTTGGCGGACTGGGCATAGGCCTCGCCGCCGACCGGGTCGTAGATCACGTCGGCGCCCCGGCCTCCGGTGGCCTCCTTGACGGCGGCGACGACGTCCTCGGCGCGCCGGTCGATCACGACGTCGCAGCCCAGCTCGCGGGCGACGGCCGCTTTCCCGGGGCCGCCGACGACACCGATGACGGTGGCGCCGGCGGCCTTCCCGAGCTGCACGGCCGCGCTGCCGACCCCTCCTGCGGCAGCGTGGACGAGCAGGGTCTCGCCGGCTTCCAGACCGGCCCGCCGGTGGAGTCCGAACCAGCCGGTCTGGTAGCCGATGTGCAGGGCCGCGGCCTCCGCGTCGTCCAGGGCGTCCGGCGCGGGCAGCAGGGCGGCGGCATCGGCGACGGCGTACTCGGCGAAGCCGCCGTGCGGCAGCGCCGGGTTGGCGATCACCCGGCGGCCGTCCTCGGTCTCGCCGCAGATCTCCACGCCCGGAGTGAAGGGCAGCGGCGGCCTGACCTGGTACTGGCCCCGGCACAGCAGGGCGTCGGGGAAGTTGATGTTCGCGGCGCGCACCTTCAGCAGGACCTGGCCGTCGCCGGGCACCGGCCGCGCCACGTCCGCCAGGCGCAACACCTCGCTCGGCTCGCCGTTCTCGTGCACTTGCCATGCCTGCATGCGGGGCCTCCACGGGACTGCTTCGTCTGACCGGGGTCGGTTCGCATACTAAGCGGTCGCTTGCCGATCAGGGAACAGTCATGTGGGTCACGACTTCCTGGGCCGCGCCCTGACGTGCATCCGTTCCCCTTGCGGACCGAACAGACTGAGGAACTCCGCGGGCCCCTCCCCCGCCGATCCGAACCAGTGCGGCACCCGCGTGTCGAACTCGGCCGCCTCCCCCGCCGTGAGCACCACGTCGTGCTCGCCCAGCACGAGGCGCAGCTTCCCGGACAGCACGTACAACCACTCGTAGCCCTCATGGGTGCGCGGCTCCGGTTCCTCCTTCCGCCGGGGCTCCAGCACCTTGTAGGCCTGGAGGCCGCCCGGCTGACGGGTGAGCGGCCAGAGGGTGCGCCCGCCCATCACGATCGGCTTGGACCGCACGCGCGGATCGCCCGTCGGCGCGGCACCGACCAGCTCGTCCAGGGCCACCTGGTGAGCGCGCGCGATCGGCAGCAGCAGTTCCAGACTGGGTTTACGCAGTCCGGACTCAAGCCGCGACAGGGTGCTGACGGAGATGCCGGTGGTCTCGGAGAGCGCCGCCAGGGTCACCTCCCGCTCCTTGCGCATCTGCCGCAGCCGGGGGCCGACGCCCGCGAGTACCTCGTCCGTGGTCATGGTCGTATTGCAGGTTCGGCAAACAAGTTTGTCAATCCCGCGGGGCCGGGGCGACGCTCGGCAGTGGAGGTGGTCACATGACCGAGAAGTACGCAGTCGTGGTCGTCGGCGGCGGTGCCGCGGGCCTGTCGGCGGCGCTGGTGCTGGGCCGGGCCCGGCAGCACACGCTGGTCGTCGACGCGGGCGAGCCGCGCAACGCGCCCGCCGCGCACATGCAGGGCTTCCTGACCCGGGACGGCATGCCGCCCGCCGAGTTCCTCGCCGTCGGCCGGGAGGAGATCGCGCGCTACGGCGTGGAGCTCGTGCGGGACCGGGTGGTGCGGGTGGAGCCGGGCGGGGACGGCGCCGCGGAGCGCGGTGAGGACTTCGACGTGGTGCTGGCCGGCGGGCGGACCGTGCGCGCCCGGCGCCTGGTCGTCGCGACCGGGCTGAAGGACGAGCTGCCGGCGGTCCCCGGCCTGGCCGGGCGGTTCGGCCGGGACGTGCTGCACTGCCCGTTCTGCCACGGCTGGGAGGTGCGCGACCAGCCGTTCGGCGTGCTCGGTACGTCCCCGAAGAGCGTGCACCAGGCGCTGATGGTGTCCCAGTGGTCGAAGGACGTGCGGTTCTTCCTGCACACGGTCGCCGAGGAGGAGCTGTCCGACGAGGATCTGCGCCGGCTCGCCGCGGCCGGGGTCGACGTGGTGCCCGGCGAGGTCACGGGGCTGCTGGTCGAGGACGACCGGCTCACCGGAGTCCGGCTCGCCGACGGCACGACGCACGCCCGCTCCGTGCTGTTCGTCGCCCCGCACGCCGTCCCGCGGACCGGCCTGCTGGAACAGCTCGGCGCCGAGCTGCACGAGACGCCGTTCGGCGCGTACCCCATGATCGACCCGACGGGCCTGACGACCGTGCCCGGAGTCTGGGCAGCCGGCAACGCGATCGGCTTCGCCGAGCAGGTCGTGCACGCGGCGAGCGGCGGCTACCGGGCGGCGTCCGCGATCGTCGGGGACCTGCTGATGACGGACCTGGACGCGGCCGCCCGGAGGTAGGGGCCGCTTCCGTGAGCGCCGGGGGCCTTGGCGGCTGACGCACCTCCCCAGCTGTGGCCGCGCCGCCGTCGCCGGGGGTGCTCCGATGACCAGCCGACGCAGACCGCCCGGGTGTAGAGGCACCGCCTCCGGTGCACCATGGCTGCATGCTGCTGCACCGGCTGGCCCAAGTGTCCCAGGAGGTCGCCGCCACCTCGGCGCGGTCCCGGAAGACGGCCCTGCTCGCGGAGCTGTTCCGGGACGCGGAGGCCGACGACGTGCCGATCGTCATCCCGTATCTGGCGGGCCGGCTGCCGCAGGGCCGGATCGGCGTCGGCTGGAAGGTGCTGAGCCGCCCGGTCGCCCCGGCCGCCGAGCCGGGTCTGACCGTGCGGGAGGTGGACGCCCGGCTCGCGGAGCTGAGCAAGGTGTCCGGCCCCGGCTCACAGGCGGAACGGGCGCGCCTCGTCGGGGAGTTGATGGGCGCGGCCACCGAGGACGAGCAGCGGTTCCTGCTCGGGCTGCTCACCGGCGAGGTGCGGCAGGGCGCGCTGGACGCCGTCGCGGTCGAGGGACTGGCCCAGGCGACCGGGGCGCCCCCGGCGGACGTCCGGCGGGCGGTGATGCTGGCGGGCTCCCTCCAGGCGGTGGCCGAGGCACTGCTCGCGGACGGCCCCACCGCCCTGGACCGCTTCCGCCTCACGGTCGGCCGCCCGGTCTGGCCGATGCTGGCGCACAGCGCCTCCTCGGTCGCCGAGGCGGTGGACAAGCTCGGCGCCTGCGCGGTCGAGGAGAAGCTGGACGGCATCCGCGTCCAGGTGCACCGGGACGGCGGCACGGTACGGCTCTACACCCGCACCCTCGACGACATCACCGACCGCCTGCCCGAAGTGACGGCCGCTGCACTGGAGTTGCGGGGCGAGCGGTTCATCCTGGACGGCGAGGTGATCTCCTTCGACGAGGGCGGACGCCCCCGTTCGTTCCAGGAGACCGCCGGTCGCGTCGGCTCCCGCACGGACGTGGCGACGGCGGCCCGCGCCGTCCCCGTCTCCCCCGTCTTCTTCGACGCGCTCTCCGTCGACGGCCGCGACCTGCTCGACCTGCCGTTCGCCGAGCGGCACGCGGAGCTGGCCCGGCTGGTCCCCGAGCCGATGCGGGTGCGGCGCACGACGATGTCCGGCCCGGACGACGTGGGCACGGCGGAGGAGTTCCTCGCCGAGACCCTGAAGCGCGGCCACGAGGGCGTCGTCGTCAAGGCGCTGGACGCCTCCTACAGCGCGGGCCGGCGCGGTGCGTCCTGGCTGAAGGTCAAGCCCGTCCACACGCTCGACCTGGTGGTGCTGGCCGCCGAGTGGGGCCACGGCCGCCGCACCGGCAAGCTCTCCAACCTCCACCTCGGCGCCCGCACCGCCGACGGCGGCCTCGCCATGCTCGGCAAGACCTTCAAGGGCATGACCGACGCGCTGCTGACCTGGCAGACCGAACGGCTCCGGCAGCTCGCCGTCGAGGACGACGGACACGTCGTGACCGTACGCCCGGAACTCGTCGTCGAGATCGCCTACGACGGTCTGCAACGCTCCACCCGCTACCCGGCCGGCGTCACCCTCCGCTTCGCCCGTGTGATCCGCTACCGGGAGGACAAGCGCCCGGAGGACGCCGACACCGTGGAGACGCTGCTGGCCGCGCATCCGGAGGTGCGCCCGTGAAGCGCAGTGCGGGCCTGCTGCTCTTCCACCCCGCCGACGACGGTCCGGAAGTGTTGCTCGGCCATATGGGCGGCCCGTTCTTCGCCCGGCGCGACGCCGGGGCCTGGACCGTCCCCAAGGGCGAGTACGAGCCCGACGAGTCCGCCTGGGCGGCCGCCCGCCGCGAGTTCGAGGAGGAACTGGGGCTGCCCCCGCCCGACGGCGAGGCCATCGACCTGGGCGAGGTCCGGCAGACGGGCGGCAAGATCGTCACAGTGTGGGCGATCGAGGCCGACCTCGACCCGGCGACGATCACGCCCGGCACGTTCCGGATGGAGTGGCCTCCGAGATCGGGAGAGCTCCAGGAGTTCCCCGAGCTGGACCGGGTGGCGTGGTTCGCCCTCGACCGGGCCCGCGAGGTGATCGTCAAGGCGCAGGCGGCGTTTCTCGACCGCCTGGCGGAGCACTCGCCCTGAGGAGACGCTCCCGCGTTGCGGTCCCCTCCGCCGCGCGGGAAGGTCGAGACACAGCCCGCACCGAGGGAGGTCAGCCATGCCCATCGCAACGGTGAACCCGGCGAACGGCGAGACGCTCAAGACGTACGAGGCCATGGGCGAGGAGGAGATCGAGCGCCGGCTCCAGCTCGCCGAGGCCACGTTCCGCACGTACCGGACGTCGACGTTCGGCGAGCGCGCCCGGCTGCTGAACAAGGCCGCCGACCTCCTCGAAGAGGATCAGCAGGACATCGCCCGCGTGATGACCACCGAGATGGGCAAGCCGATCCAGCAGGCCCGGGCAGAGGCCGCGAAGTGCGCCAAGGCGATGCGCTGGTACGCCGAGCACGCCGAGGAACTGCTCGCCGACGAGGAACCCGCCGGCGCCGATGTGAAGGACTCGGGCGCCTCACGCGTACGCGTGCGCTACCGGCCGCTGGGTCCGGTGCTGGCGGTGATGCCGTGGAACTTCCCGCTGTGGCAGGTGATCCGCTTCGCCGCGCCCGCGCTGATGGCGGGGAACGTGGGCCTGCTCAAGCACGCCTCGAACGTCCCGCAGACCGCCCTCTACCTGGAGGACCTGTTCCACCGGGCGGGCTTCACCGAGGGATGTTTCCAGACCCTGCTGATCGGCTCCGGCGCGGTCGACGAGATCCTGCGCGACGAGCGGGTCAAGGCGGCCACCCTCACCGGCAGCGAGCCGGCGGGCCGCGCGGTCGCCTCCACCGCCGCCGAGATGATCAAGAAGACCGTGCTGGAGCTGGGCGGCAGCGACCCGTTCGTCGTCATGCCCTCCGCGGACATCGACCGGGCGGCGAAGGTCGCGGTGACCGCGCGGGTGCAGAACACCGGGCAGTCCTGCATCGCCGCGAAGCGGTTCATCGTGCACACGGATGTCTACGACGCCTTCGCCGAACGTTTCGCCGAGGGCATGAGGGCGCTGAACGTCGGCGACCCCACGGCCGAGGACACCGACGTCGGCCCGCTCTCCAGCGAGCAGGGACTGCGCGATGTGGAGGAACTGGTCGACGACGCGGTGCGCGGCGGCGCGGAGGTGCTGTGCGGTGGCGAACGGCCCGAGGGGCCCGGCTGGTACTACACGCCGACGATCCTCGCCGGCATCACCCGCGAGATGCGCATCCACCGGGAGGAGGCATTCGGTCCGGTCGCCACGCTGTACCGGGCGGCCGACCTGGACGAGGCCGTTCTGATCGCGAACGACTCGCCCTTCGGGCTGAGTTCGAACGTGTGGACGCGGGACGAGGCCGAGGTGGACCGCTTCGTACGGGATCTGGAGGCGGGCGGCGTGTTCTTCAACGGGATGACGGCCTCCCATCCGGGGTTCCCGTTCGGCGGGGTGAAGCGGTCCGGGTACGGCCGTGAGCTGTCCGGGCACGGAATCCGGGAGTTCTGCAACATCACGACCGTTTGGCACGGTGCGTGAGTCTTGCGGGGCTACGATCCCGTCTGTGAACCGCGAAGTGACTCTGCCGTTGATCGTCGACGACCACGGGACCTTGCAGGTGGCTGCGGCGGATGTCAGCAAGCTGTTGCGGACGTTGGGGGGTCGGTGGGTGCGGCTGGTGGAGGGCGGGGAGTCGGGGCTGGACGAGGATACGGTCGCGGCGTTGACGATCGAGCTTGCGAAGCTGGCCGATCGGATTGATGTGGCTTGTATCGCGCACAGCAGTGGGAGTGCGACCTGAGCTGGGCGGCTGCGGGTGCGGGTGCGTGGGGGTTGATCGCGCAGTTCCCCGCGCCCCTAAAGGGGCAGATCCGCAAGTGTGGACCAGAACATCGCCTCGTAGTGCTGGAGCAGGCGGCCGTATCCAGCTGCCAGGGGCTCGTTCAGTTGCCCGGTGTCCAGGCCCGCCTGTACCGCCGCCACGGCCTTCTCGTCCAGTTCGGGTGACGGTTCCGCGAAGAAGTCGAAGAAGGCGCAGGCCTCGTCCGTGAAGGCGTAGTGGGCCCGCAGGGCCTTGGAGATCGTCGCGCAATAGCCGCCCCACGCCGAGAAGTTGGCCGTCAGGGCCAGGACGGTATCCGCCGGTGAGCCGTTCAGGGAGAGCCAGGCGACGTACGCGGGGTAGGCCTGGCAGCCGGCCAGCGGTTCGTACGACGCCGCCGTCGCGTCGTCCACGCCGCACGCCTGCGCGAGCGAGGGCAACAGTTCCTCCGCCAGTGCCTCGCCCTCCGCGAGGCTCCGGAAGAAGGCCGCGGCCTCGGGTGCGGTGACGAGGGAACGTTCGGCCAGATGGAGGAACGCGCGGCGGTCCGCGGGGATCACCCAGGACTGTTCCAGGGCGAGGGCGGCGAGGGCGGTGCGCGGGGCCGTGCCATCGGCGATCGGGGGGACCAACGGGTTGGACCGCGGGTCCGGGGCGAGTCGGGTGGTGGTCGTCCGCAGCAGGTCCCGGGCCGTGCGCGTCATCGCGTCCTCCGTCGGTGCGTGTCCTCGGACAGGTCTGTCCCGAGCCTGGCACGGGGTCCCCGAAATGGAGCAGTCCGACGCGAAGTCGGCGTCCCGACGGGTGATCGTGGATGGACCACCCTCTGTGGTGAACCACCTTCTGACCGGGAGGCGAAGGGCCTTCCGGGAGGCGAAAGCAGGCACGGTTCATGGCGACTTTGTGCAGACCTTCGGTGTCCGTTCCAGAGCACGTGATCACGATGGAGGAGACGCTTGAGCTGGCGCGTGAGCGCCACGCCGATCACCCCCAACTGCCGCTGGCCCTCCGGCTGATCGAGAACACCGGCGTACGCACGCGGCACATCGTCCAGCCCATCGAGGAGACCCTGAAGCACCCCGGGTTCGAGGACCGCAACAAGCTCTACGAGGCCGAGGCGAAAGCGCGGGTGCCCGCCGTCATCCAGGAGGCACTCGACCACGCCGAGCTGCTCACCACCGACGTGGACGTGATCATCTACGTGTCGTGCACGGGCTTCATGATGCCCTCGCTCACCGCCTGGCTGATCAACGAGATGGGCTTCGACCCGACCACCCGGCAACTCCCCATAGCCCAGCTGGGCTGCGCGGCCGGCGGCGCGGCGATCAACCGGGCGCACGACTTCTGCACGGCCTACCCCGAGGCCAACGCGCTGATCGTGGCCTGCGAGTTCTGCTCTCTGTGCTACCAGCCCACCGACATCGGTGTCGGCTCGCTGCTGTCCAACGGCCTGTTCGGTGACGGTATCGCCGCCGCCGCGGTCCGTGGCCGGGGCGGCGAGGGCATCAGCCTGGAGCGCAACGGCTCGTACCTGATCCCGAAGACCGAAGAGTGGATCATGTACGACGTACGGGCCACCGGCTTTCACTTCCTGCTCGACAAGCGGGTGCCGGCCACCATGGAGCCGCTCGCCCCGGCGCTGAAGGAACTGGCGGGAGACCATGGCTGGGACGCCTCCGACCTGGACTTCTACATCGTCCACGCGGGCGGCCCCCGAATACTCGACGACCTCAGCACCTTCCTGAAGGTCGACCCGCACGCCTTCCGCTTCAGCCGGGCCACGCTCACCGAGTACGGCAACATCGCCAGCGGTGTCGTCCTCGACGCGCTGCGCCGGCTGTTCGAGGAGGGCGGCGCCCAGCACCGGGCACGCGGGCTGCTCGCCGGGTTCGGACCCGGCATCACCGCCGAGATGGCCGTGGGCCGCTGGCACCGCGCGGACGAGACGATGTGAGATGAGCGAAGAGACGATCACCGAAACGCTGCCCCCGGTCCGCGACTGGCCCGCGCTCGATCTGTCCGGCACGGACTTCGACCCGGTCCTGCGGGAGCTGATGGACGAGGGCCCGGTCACCCGCATCAAACTGCCCAACGGCGACGGCTGGGCCTGGCTGGTCACCCGCTACGACGACACCCGGATGGTGACCAACGACCCGCGCTTCAGCCGCGAGGCCGTCATGGACCGGCAGGTCACCCGGCTCGCACCGCACTTCATCCCGGCCCGTGGCGCGGTCGGCTTCCTGGACCCGCCGGACCACAACCGGCTGCGCCGCAGCGTCGCCGCCGCGTTCACGGCGCGCGGGGTGGAGCGGGTGCGCGAGCGGTCCCGTCGCATGCTGGCGGAACTGGTCGACGAGATGCTCCAGGACGGCCCGCCCGCCGACCTCACGGCAGCCGTGCTCAGCCCGTTCCCCATCGCGGTCATCTGCGAGCTGATGGGCGTCCCGGCCGCCGACCGGCAGGACATGCACTCCTGGACCCAGCTGATCCTGTCCTCCTCGCACGGCGCCGAGGTCAGCGAGAAGGCCAAGCAGGAGATGAGCTCCTACTTCGCCGATCTGATCGGCGCACGCGAGGGCAGCAAGGGCGAGGACGTCGCGTCCCTGCTCGGCGCCGCCCTGGGCCGCGGCGAGATCACCCTGGAGGAAGGGGTGGGACTCGCGGTGCTCCTCCAGATCGGCGGCGAGGCGGTCACCAACAACAGCGGCCAGATGTTCTACGTCCTGCTGACCCGGCCCGACCTGGCCGACCGGCTGCGCGCCGAGCCGGAGATCCGCCCCGGGGCCATCGACGAACTGCTGCGCTGGATCCCCCACCGCAACGCGGTCGGCCTGTCGCGGATCGCCCTGGAGGACGTGGAGATCAAGGGCGTGACGATCCGGGCGGGCGACGCGATCTACGTGTCGTACCTGGCCGCGAACCGCGACCCCGACGTCTTCCCGGACCCGGAGACGATCGACTTCCTGCGCAGCCCCAACCCCCATGTGTCCTTCGGCTTCGGCCCTCACTACTGCCCGGGCGGCATGCTGGCCCGGCTGGAGTCGGAGCTTCTGGTCGACGCGCTCCTCGACGGCGTTCCGGGTCTGCGGCTCGCCGTACCCGCCGAAGAGGTGCCCTTCAGGAAGGGCGCGCTGATCCGCGGGCCCGAGGCCCTGCCCGTGACGTGGTGAGCGGGCGATGACGTCGCCGGAAGGACTGCTCGTACCACCCGGTCACGGCCGGGTGGTGCAGGCCCCTGCCCAGCACGTCACCTTCAAGGTGACCGGCTCGCACTCGCGCATGGCCTCCACCTTCGAGGTGGTCGTGCCGCCGGGCTTCGACGTCGGCGCCCATGTGCACACCCGCAGCGAGGAGTTGTTCTACGTGCTCGAAGGCGAGCTGGACGTCCTCGCCTTCGAGCCGCGTGTCCGCACCCCCGACAACTGGCAGAAGTGGGAGTCCATTTCGGGCAACCGGGTGGTGCGCGCGACGCCGGGAACGGTGATCGTCGTACCCCCGGGCTGCCCGCACGCGTTCGCCAACCCGACGGGCGAACCCGCGAAGATGTTCTTCCAGGCGAGCCCGCCGCCGGATCACGAGCGGTACTTCGAGGAACTGCTGGAGATCCTCGGCAGCGGGGGCCCGCCGGACCACGCGGCGATCGCGGAGTTGCGGGCGCGGTACGACATCGAGCAGCTGACGCCGCTCAGGCATCGTTAGCGGATGGGCGTGCCGGCCAGGGTGCGGGCGATGACCAGTCGCTGGATCTCGCTCGTGCCCTCGAAGATCGTGTAGATCGCGGCATCGCGGTGCATCCGCTCCACCGGGTACTCCCTGGTGTAGCCGTTGCCGCCCAGGATCTGGATCGCCTGGCCGGTGACCTTCTTGGCCGTCTCGCTGGCGAACAGCTTGGACATCGAGCCCTCGGCGGCGGTGAACGGCTTGCCGTTGACCGCCATCCAGGAGGCGCGCCAGACGAGGAGCCGGGCGGCGTCGATGGAGGTGCGCATGTCGGCGAGCTGGAAGGCGACACCCTGGTTGTCGATGATCGGCCGGCCGAACTGCTCACGGGTCTTCGCGTAGTCCAACGCGACCTCGTACGCGGCTCGGGCGGTACCGACCGCCATGGCCCCGACCGCGGGGCGGGACGCCTCGAACGTGGCCATCGCCGCGTTCTTCACGCGCTCCCCGCCCTGCTTGGCCTTCTCCCGGGCACGGGCGAGCCGCTCGTCCAGCTTCTCCTTGCCGCCGAGCAGGCAGGAGCCGGGAACGCGCACGTTGTCCAGGACGACCTCGGCGGTGTGCGAGGCGCGGATGCCGTGCTTCTTGAACTTCTGTCCCTGGGCCAGACCCGGTGTGCCCGCCGGGACGATGAAGGACGCGTGCCCCTTGGAGCCGAGCTCCGGGTCGACCACCGCGACCACGACATGGACGTTGGCGATACCGCCGTTGGTCGCCCAGGTCTTGGTGCCGTTGAGCACCCATTCGTCCTTGGCCTCGTCGTACACGGCCCGCGTACGCATGGAGGCCACGTCGGAGCCGGCGTCGGGCTCGGAGGAGCAGAAGGCGGCGACCTTGACATCGTTGGCGTCGCCGTACATCTGCGGGATCCAGGTGCCGATCTGCTCCTCGGTGCCGTTGGCGAGGACGCCGACGGCGGCGAGGCCGGTGCCGACGATGGACAGGGCGATCCCCGCGTCGCCCCAGAAGAGCTCCTCCATCGCCATCGGTATGCCGAGGCCGGTGGGGTCGAAGTACTGCTGGGCGTAGAAGTCCAGGGAGTAGATGCCGACCTTGGCGGCCTCCTGGATGACCGGCCAGGGAGTCTCCTCACGCTCGTCCCATTCGGCGGCCGCGGGGCGGATCACATCGGCGGCGAAGCCGTGCAGCCAGTCCCGGACCTCCTTCTGTTCGTCGTTGAGATCCATGGTGAACTCGGCCATGTCGTCCCCTCCAGCGGCGGCACACGTGCATGTTACTTGCGGTAACACCATCCTGTTACCGGTGGGTAGTCGAAGTCAACTCCTACCGACCGGTCGGCACCCGTTCGATGTCCGGTGCATGCTTGGGTGTTAGTTTGCGCTGGCGTCATCGAATCAGCACGGGTGGGGAGAGCACATGGACACCACGCAGCGGACCGATCAGCAACGGTCCGCCGACCGCCGGCGGCGCGAGCTGCTGGAGGCCGCCGACCGGGTGGTGCTGCGCGACGGCCCGCAGGCCTCGATGAACGCGATCGCCGCGGAGGCGGGCATCACCAAACCGATTCTGTACCGGCACTTCGGCGACAAGGGCGGACTTTACGCGGCCCTTGCCAAGCGGCACACGGACGCGTTGCTGGACTCACTGCGGGCGGCGCTCGACGCGCCGGCGGACCGGCGGGAGCGGGTCGAGGCGACGCTGGACACGTACCTCGCTGCGATCGAGCTGCGGCCTCAGGTGTACCGGTTTCTGATGCATCCGGCGGAGGGGAGCCAGCCGGGGGATCAGGGGTTCGATGTCGGCAAGCACAGTGCGCCGTTGTTGCGGCGGATGGGTGAGGAACTCGCGCAGGTCATCGAGGACCGGCTGGATCTCGGGCCGGGCGGGCAGCAGCTGGCGCGGGTGTGGGGGCATGGGATCGTCGGCATGATGCACGCGGCCGGGGACTGGTGGCTGGGGGAACGGCCTTGTTCCCGTGCGGAGTTGGTGCGGAGTCTGGCTGACCTGTTGTGGGGGCGTCTCGCGGCTGCGGGAGACAAGGTCGGCGGTCCGGGGTTCTGACCGTTCAGGTACGCCAAGAAGACCTGGCCACCTGGCGCATCAGCTTGCGGTGGCGCCAGCCGGTCAGGTGGTCCGCGTAGATGCGGCCCTCCACATGGTCGCACTCGTGTTGCAGGCAGCGGGCGAAGAAGCCCGTGCCGTGGACGGTGACCGGGTCGCCGGTCACCGTGAAGCCCTCGACCACCGCGTGGTCGTAACGTTCCGTGCCCGCTTCCAGGCCCGGCAGGGACAGGCAGCCCTCCGGGCCGCGGATCACCACTCCGTCCGACTCGACCAGGCGCGGGTTCACCACGTGCCCGAGGTGGCGGACATCCTCGTCGTCCGGGCAGTCGTAGACGAAGACCCGCAGCGACTCGCCGATCTGGTTGGCGGCGAGGCCGACGCCCTGGGCGGCGTACATGGTCGCGAACAAATCCTCGACGAGCCGGGCCAGTTCGGGCCCGAAGTCGGTGACCTCCGCGCAGGGCGTGTGCAGGAGCGGCTCGCCGTGCAGCGTGAGGGGTCTCACGCGGCCGTGGGCGCCGGGGATGGGGCTCTGTCGCATGGCGGCAAGAGTAAGGTCCTTCTCGGTCCGCGCCTCCCACACGAGTTCGCCACAGTGCCGCGGTTCGGGAGTGCTAATGGATCTCGATAGGCTGAGGTCCACACCACGTGGCCGTCAGGCTTCAAGGCGCGGCGCGTACGCAAGGAGGATCGAGAACTGATGGCAGGCAACTCGGACCCGCTCTCGCCGCGGGCCAAGCTGGCCGTGACCGCGGGCAAGGCGGTCGCAGCGGCATCCCGCGCCGCAGGGCGCGGCAGCGGTTCGGTGATCGGCGGCCGGGTGGCGCTCAAGCTCGACCCCGACCTCCTCGCCCGGCTCGCGCAGAACCTGGACGTGATCCTGGTCTCGGCGACGAACGGCAAGACCACCACCACCCGGCTCATCGCCGAGGCCCTGCGGGCGGCCGGTCCGGTCGTCTCCAACGCCCTCGGCGCCAACATGCCGGCCGGCATCACCTCGGCGCTCGCGGGCAGCTCGGAGGCGCGGTACGGCGTGATCGAGGTCGACGAGAAGTACCTCGCCGGAGTCGCCCGGGACACCGCACCGAAGTGCATCGCGCTGCTGAACCTCTCCCGCGACCAGCTCGACCGTGCCGCCGAGACCCGGATGCTCGCCGAGAACTGGCGGGAGGGACTCGCGGGTTCCAAGGCCGTGGTCGTGGCCAACTGCGACGACCCGCTGGTGGTGTGGGCGGCGTCCTCCTCCCCCAATGTGATCTGGGTCGCCGCCGGGCAGATGTGGAAGGACGACGCCTGGTCCTGCCCGTCGTGCGGTGGCGTGATGCAGCGCCCGGGCGACGACTGGTTCTGCGGTGAGTGCGGCTTCCGCCGTCCGACGCCGAGCTGGGCGCTGTCCGGCGACCACGTCCTCGACCCGCATGGCTCGGCCTGGCCGATCCACCTCCAGCTGCCCGGCCGCGCCAACAAGGCCAACGCCGCGTCCTCGGCCGCCGTCGCCGCCGTGTTCGGGGTGCCGCCGCAGGTAGCGCTGGAGCGCATGTACCAGGTGCAGGCGGTGGCCGGGCGGTACGACATCGTCCAGTTCCAGGGCCGTGACCTCCGGCTCCTGCTCGCGAAGAACCCGGCCGGCTGGCTGGAGACGTTCTCGCTGATCGACCCGCCGCCGACCCCGGTGATCCTCTCCGTGAACGCGCGCGGCGCCGACGGCACCGACACCTCCTGGCTGTGGGACGTCGACTACACGCGCCTGACCGGTCACCCGATCTGCGTCGTCGGCGACCGGCGGCTGGACCTCGCGGTGCGGCTGGAGGTCGCGGACCAGCACTTCCAGGTCTACGAGAACCTCGACCAGGCCGTGGCGGCGTGCCCGCCGGGCCGGATCGAGGTCATCGCCAACTACACGGCGTTCCAGGACCTGCGCCGCCGCGTCGGCAACTGAGCACGAGACGTCAGGGGACTTTTGTGAGCGACAACCAACTGCGGGTCGTCTGGATCTATCCCGACCTGCTCAGCACCTACGGCGACCAGGGCAACGTGCTCGTCGTGCAGCGCCGGGCCCAGCAGCGCGGCCTGGACGTGGCCCGGCTGGACGTGCGCAGCGACCAGCCGATCCCGACCTCCGGCGACATCTACCTGATCGGCGGCGGCGAGGACCGTCCGCAGCGGCTCGCGGCCGAGCGGCTGCGCCGGGACGGCGGTCTGCAGCGGGCCGTGGAGAACGGCGCCATCGTGTTCTCCGTGTGCGCCGGCTACCAGATCCTCGGCCACGAGTTCATCAACGACCTCGGCCAGCGCGAGCCCGGCCTCGGGCTGCTGGACGTGGTGTCGGTGCGCGGCGAGGGCGAGCGGTGCGTCGGTGACGTGCTGGGCGACATCGACCCGCGCCTCGGCCTGCCCCCGCTGACCGGCTTCGAGAACCACCAGGGCGTCACCCACCTGGGCCCCACCGCCCGCCCGCTCGCCCAGGTGCGCTTCGGCAACGGCAACGGCACGGGCGACGGCACGGAGGGCGCGTACAACGACACCGTCTTCGGCACGTACATGCACGGCCCCGTGCTCGCGCGCAACCCGCTGATCGCGGATCTGCTGCTGAAGCTGGCACTCGACGTCAACGCGCTGCCGCCGACCGACGACCGCTGGTACGAGGCACTGCGCGACGAGCGCATCGCGGCTGCTCAGCAGCCTGCGTAGGCACGGCGTCGGGGCCTGCCCGAGGTACGCGTCAACCTGCTGGTCAACAGCCCGTCTGACGGCACATCCGCACAGGTGAGCGGGGTAGTCCAGCAGGCGGACGCGCGGTTCGGTCCCGCCCCTTCCTGACGCTAGGGTGGCGGGAATTCGAGCCGGACAACGTGGTCCGGTCCCCGGCCCACGTTGAGAAGGTATTTCGGGCTATGCGTATTGGTGTCCTCACGTCCGGCGGCGACTGCCCCGGCCTGAACGCCGTGATCCGGTCCGTCGTACACCGCGCCGTCGTGGACCACGGCGACGAGGTCATCGGCTTCCGGGACGGCTGGAAGGGCCTCCTGGAGTGCGACTACCTCAAGCTCGACCTCGACGCGGTGGGCGGCATCCTCGCCCGCGGCGGCACGATTCTCGGGTCCTCCCGGGTCCAGCCCTCCCATCTGCGGGACGGCGTGGAGCGGGCCAAGGGCCATGTCGAGGAACTCGGCCTCGACGCGATCATCCCCATCGGCGGTGAGGGCACCCTCAAGGCCGCCCGGCTGATGTCCGACAGCGGTCTGCCCGTCGTCGGTGTGCCGAAGACGATCGACAACGACATCGCGGTCACGGACGTCACCTTCGGCTTCGACACGGCCGTCGGGGTGGCGACCGAGGCCCTGGACCGGCTGAAGACCACCGCCGAGTCGCACCAGCGGGTCCTGGTGGTCGAGGTCATGGGGCGGCACACCGGGTGGATCGCGCTGCACTCCGGCATGGCGGCCGGCGCGCACGCCATCGTCGTCCCCGAGCGGCCCTTCGACATAGAGGAACTGACCCGGCGGGTCGGCGAGCGGTTCGAGGCCGGCAAGCGCTTCGCGATCGTAGTGGCGGCGGAGGGCGCGAAGCCCCGGGCCGGGACCATGGAGTTCGACGAGGGCGGCAAGGACATCTACGGGCACGAGCGGTTCGCCGGGATCGCGCGGCAGCTGTCCGTGGAGCTGGAAGGGCGGCTGGGGAAGGAAGCCCGGCCCGTCATTCTCGGGCATGTGCAGCGGGGTGGTACGCCTACCGCCTACGACCGGGTGCTGGCCACGCGGTTCGGGTGGCATGCGGTGGAGGCCGTGCACCGCGGGGAGTTCGGGCAGATGACCGCGCTGCGGGGGACGGACATAGTGATGGTGTCGCTGGCCGAGGCCGTGAAGACGCTGAAGACCGTGCCGGATGAGCGGTACGCCGAGGCGGAGACCGTTCTCTGAGTTCCCCGCGCCCCTGAGTACATTGAACCGCCCCCGGTCACTTGAGTGGCCGGGGGCGGTTCTACTCTTGTGGGCGGACAGATTGCTGCACACCCCCACGAAACAGGAGCCGGCGGAATGGATCACAGCGGGCACGGCATGACCATGGATCTGCCGCCGTTCACGCTGGGGCGAGGGCTGGAGTGGTCGGCCGACCCGTTCTTTCTCGTCGCCTGCCTGGTCGGGCTGGGGCTGTACGGGTGGGGTGTCGTGCGGCTGGTGCGGCGCGGGGACAAATGGCCCGTGGGGCGGACGGTCGCCTTCGTCATCGGTGTGCTGACCATCGCGCTCATGATGTGCACCCGGCTGAACGACTACGGCATGGTCATGTTCAGCGTGCACATGGTGCAGCACATGGTGATCAGCATGGTGTCGCCGATCCTCGTCCTGCTCGGCGCGCCGATCACGCTGGCGCTGCGCGCGCTGCCGACGGCGGGCCGCGGGCGCAAGGGCCCTCGCGAGCTGCTGCTGATGTTCCTGCACAGCCGGTACATGCGGATCATCACGCACCCGGCGTTCACGATCCCGCTGTTCATCGCGAGCCTGTACGGGCTCTACTTCACGCCGCTCTTCGACACACTGATGGGCTCCAAGCCGGGGCACATCGGGATGATGGTGCACTTCTTCGCCGTCGGTCTGGTCTTCTTCTGGCCGATCATGGGCGTGGACCCGGGGCCGCACCGCCCCGGCTACCTGATGCGGATGCTGGAGCTGTTCGCGGGCATGCCGTTCCACGCGTTCTTCGGCATCGCGCTGATGATGGCGTCCGAGCCCATGGTCGGGACGTTCGAGAACCCGCCCGCCTCGCTCGGCATCGAGGCGCTCTCCGACCAGAACGCCGCGGGCGGCATCGCCTGGGCGTTCAGTGAGATCCCGTCCGTGCTGGTGCTGCTCGCCCTGCTGTTCCAGTGGTACGCCTCCGACCAGCGCCAGGCCAGGCGCAAGGACCGGGCCGCCGACCGCGACGGGGACAAGGAGCTGGAGGCGTACAACGCCTATCTGGCCTCGTTGAACACGCAGGGGCGCTGAAGCCGGCTCTCGCAAGGACCGTGCGCGCCGGGCGTCCGCCAGGCACCATGGAGGCATCGGACCACGAGGAGGGTGTTGCGATGCCCGGTTCCACGAACGGTTCAAACTCGACCAAGACCATGGGAGTGCTCACACTCGGCGGCCTCGTCATGGTGACGGCCTACACGGTGGCGCTCGGAAGCAACGGCTGGCTGTGGTTCGGCTGGGTCGTCCTGGGACTGATCACCCTCGGGCTGGTGGTGACCGCCCGCAGCACCTGACGGCTCACTCCCGGGTCAGCCGGCCCCCCGAGTGCACGCCCGGCTGGTACTTCGGGATCCGGACGGTGATCTTCATGCCCGCGCCCGGAGCGGTCTCGATCACGAGGCCGTAGTCGTCGCCGTAGACCTGGCGGAGCCGGTCGTCGACGTTGGAGAGCCCTATGCCGCCCGAGGGGCTGACCTCGCGGGCGAGGATGCGGCGCAGCAGGTCGGGGTCCATGCCGGCGCCGTCGTCCTCGATGACGACGAGCGCCTCGGCGCCCGCGTCCTGGGCGGTGATCTGGATGCGGCATTTGTCGGCCTTGCCTTCCAGGCCGTGCTTCACGGCGTTCTCCACGAGCGGCTGGAGGCAGAGGAAGGGCAGGGCGACGGGCAGCACCTCCGGAGCGATCTGGAGGGTGACGGAGAGGCGGTCGCCGAAGCGTGCCCGTACGAGCGCCAGATAGTGGTCGATGGCGTGGAGTTCGTCGGCGAGGGCGGTGAAGTCGCCGTGCCTGCGGAACGAGTAGCGGGTGAAGTCGGCGAATTCCAGGAGCAGTTCGCGGGCGCGCTCGGGGTCGGTGCGGACGAACGAGGCGATCACCGCGAGCGAGTTGAAGATGAAGTGCGGGGAGATCTGGGCCCGCAGCGCCTTGACCTCGGCCTCGATGAGGCGGGTGCGGGACTGGTCCAGGTCGGCCAGCTCCAGCTGGACGGACACCCAGCGGGCCACCTCGCCGGCCGCCCGGACCAGGACCGCCGACTCACGGGGCGCGCAGGCGACGAGGGCGCCGTGCACCCGGTCGTCGACGGTGAGCGGGGCGACGACCGCCCAGCGCACCGAGCAGTCGAGGATGTCGCAGGTGAGCCGGAAGGCCTCGCCCCTGCCGGTGTCCAGGGCGCCCCCGAGCCGTTCCATGATCTCTGAGCGGTGGTGGGCGCCGTCGCCGTCCCAGACCAGGACCTGTTCGCGGTCCGTGAGGCAGAGGGCGTCCGTGCCGAGCAGGGAGCGCAGTTTGCGGGCGGACTTGCGGGCGGTCTCCTCGGTCAGGCCGGCCCGCAGCGGGGGTGCGGCGAGGGAGGCGGTGTGCAGGGTCTCGAAGGTGGCGTGCTCGACGGGGGTGCCGAGGCCGCCGAGGCTCTTGGCCCCCCGTGCGGTGCGCCGGCCCAGCCACACCCCGGCGGCCAGCACCGGGAGCACGGCGACGCACAGACCCGCCAGGAATCCGCTCATGGCGTCTTCACCTCCGTGCGCAGTTCCTCGGGCAGGTGGAAGCGGGCCAGGACGGCCGCCGTGCCCGGGGGCACCCGGCCCGGGGTGGCCAGGGAGACCAGGATCATGGTGAGGAAGCTCAGCGGTACCGACCACAGGGCGGGCCAGGCGAGCAGGGCGTGCAGCGCGCCCCGGCCCGGGTAGCCCGCCATGGTCGCGGCGACGGCGAGCAGGGCGGAGCCGCCGCCGACCAGCATGCCGGCGGCGGCGCCGGGCGGGGTCAGCCGCCGCCACCAGATGCCGAGGACGAGCAGCGGGCAGAACGAGGAGGCGGACACCGCGAAGGCGAGCCCGACGGCGTCGGCGACCGGGAGCCCGCCGACGAGGACGCTCGCCGCGAGGGGCACGGCCATGGCGAGGACCGTGCCGAGCCGGAAGTGCCGTACGCCCCGGGACGGCAGGACGTCCTGGGTGAGGACCCCCGCGACCGCCATGGTCAGCCCCGAGGCCGTGGACAGGAAGGCGGCGAAGGCACCTCCCGCCACCAGTGCGCCCAGCAGGTCCCCGCCCACTCCCCCGATCACGCGGTCGGGCAGCAGCAGGACGGCCGCGTCCGGGTCTCCGGTGAGGGTCAGTTCGGGGGCGTAGAGACGGCCGAGTGCGCCGTAGACGGGTGGCAGGAGGTAGAAGGCGCCGATCAGGCCCAGGACCACGACGGTGGTGCGGCGGGCGGCGACGCCGTGCGGGCTGGTGTAGAAGCGGACCACGACGTGCGGCAGGCCCATGGTGCCGAGGAACGTGGCGAGGATCAGCCCGTACGTGGCGTACAGCGGGCGTTCCTCGCGGCCCTCGTCCTGCGAGGGCGACAGGTCGCCGCCGCCGCTGCGCTCGGCCGCGGGGACGGTCGTCCCCGCGGCGAAGGTGAGCCGGGTGCCGCTTTCGATGTGGTGGGTACCGGCGGGGATTTCGAGGCGGGTGCCGGTGTGCGCCCGGCCGTCCACGGTGCCGGTCACCGTGACGGCCAGCGGCCGGTCGAGCGTGAGGGCGATGCTGTCGTCCACGCGGACCACGCGCTGCTCGCGGAAGGTGGCCGGTTCGTCGAAGGCGTGGCGCGGGGCTCCGTCGTTCTGCCAGGCGAGGACCAGGAAGAGCGCGGGGACGAGCAGGGCGGTGAGTTTCAGCCAGTACTGGAAGGCCTGCACGAAGGTGATGCTCCGCATGCCGCCGGCGGCGACGGTGGCGGTCACGACGACGGCCACGATCACTCCGCCGAGCCAGTCGGGCGCCCCGGTCAGCACGGTCAGGGTCAGTCCGGCGCCCTGGAGCTGGGGCAGCAGGTACAGCCAGCCGACGCCGACGACGAAGGCGCCGGCCAGCCGCCGTACCGCCTGGGAGGCGAGACGGGCCTCGGCGAAGTCGGGGAGGGTGTAGGCGCCGGAGCGGCGCAGCGGGGCGGCGACGAAGAGCAGCAGGACCAGGTAGCCGGCGGTGTAGCCGACCGGGTACCAGAGCATCTCGGGGCCCTGGACCAGGACGAGGCCGGCTATGCCGAGGAAGGAGGCGGCGGAGAGGTACTCGCCGCTGATGGCGGCGGCGTTGAGGCGGGGGCCGACGGTGCGGGAGGCGACGTAGAAGTCGGAGGTGGTGCGGGAGATGCGCAGGCCGAAGGCGCCGACCAGGACCGTCGCGACGACGACCAGGGCGACGGCGGGTATGGCGTAGCTGGAGTTCATGGGTGCGGCTTCAGCGGTCTTCGACGAGGCGTACGAAGTCGCGTTCGTTGCGCTCGGCGCGGCGGACGTACCAGCGGGCGAGCAGGACGAGCGGGGCGTAGAGGCCGAAGCCGAGGACGGCCCATTCGAGGCGGCCGGTGCCGGGCGTCGCGGCGAACAGCAGCGGCAGCGGGCCGACGAGCAGCCCGAGGATCGCGAAGACGGTGAGTGCGGCGCGCAACTGGGTGCGCATCAGGGAGCGGACGTAGGTGTGGCCGAGGGTGGTCTGTTCGTCGATCTCGGTGCGCGGGCGGTAGTAGCCCGAGGCCCGGCCCGTGCGGCGGGGCGGGGCGGTGACGACGACGCGGCGTTCGGTGTGGTCCTGGGGCACTGTCACGGCCTCCTCATGAGCAGGTCGCGCAGTTCGCGGGTGTGACGTCGGCTGACCTGGAGTTCCTCGGAGCCTACGAGGACGCTGACGGTGCCCGCGTCCAGGCGGAGTTCGCCGATGTGGCGCAGGGCGACGAGGTGGCGGCGGTGGATGCGGACGAAGCCGCGGGAGCGCCAGCGCTCCTCCAGGGTGGACAGCGGGATACGGACCAGATGGCTGCCCTTGCCGGTGTGCAGCCGGGCGTAGTCGCCCTGGGCCTCGACGTGGGTGATGTCGTCCACGGCGACGAAGCGGGTCACGCCGCCGAGCTCGACGGGCAGGTGGTCGGGGTCGGGTTCGTGCACGGGTATGTGCGGGGCGGCGCCGCGCAGCTCGGCGGCGCGGCGGACGGCCTCGGCGAGGCGTTCCTTGCGGACGGGCTTGAGGACGTAGTCGACGGCCTTGAGGTCGAAGGCCTGGACGGCGAAGTCCTCGTGGGCGGTGACGAACACGACGAGCGGAGGCCGGGCGAACCCGGTGAGCAGCCGGGCCAGGTCGAGGCCGTCGAGGCCGGGCATCTGGATGTCGAGGAAGACGACGTCGATCGCCTCGGGACCGCCGGGGCCGGACTCCAGGGCGCGGTTGATGCGGCGCAGCGCCTCGGTCGCGTCGCCGGCGCCCTCCGCGCTGCCGATGCGGGGGTCCGCCTGCAACAGGTAGAGCAGTTCCTCCAGCGAGGGGCGTTCGTCGTCGACAGCGAGGGCGCGCAGCATGAACCCGGAGTGTAGGGGCGATCCGTACGTCTGGACATGTGCTGGGGGTGGGCGTTCCCGCTGGATACAGTGCCCGCATGAACAGCAGGTCCACGCCGTTCGACGAACTCGACCGGAAGATCATCACCGCGTTGATGGCGAACGCCAGGACGTCCTTCGCCGAGATCGGCACGGCGATCGGGCTGTCGGCCACGGCGGTCAAGCGGCGGGTCGACCGGCTGCGCGAAACGGGTGTGATCACCGGTTTCACGGCCACGGTGAAGCCGTCGGCGCTGGGCTGGCGCACGGAGGCCTACGTCGAGGTGTACTGCGAGGGCGCGGCCCCGCCGCGGCGGCTCGCGGAGGTCGTGCGCGACTACCCGGAGATCACCGCGGCGATGACCGTGACCGGCGGCGCGGACGCGCTGCTGCATGTGCGGGCGCGGGACGTGGAGCACTTCGAGGAGGTGCTGGAGCGGATCCGCCAGGAGCCGTTCATCCGGAAGACGATCAGCGTGATGGTGCTGTCCCATCTGCTTCCGGAGAGCCCGGAGGCGGGGGCCAGCCATCCCGCGCCGGATTAGCCCGCGAGGCCGCGCAGCAGGCGTGCGTCGGTCGGCCTCAAGACGCAGCGTTCCTGCGTGAAGACGCAACTGATGTTTCTTGTGGACCGCCTCCGTCAGTTTCTACCTTGGTGTCAACCCTCAGTCACACACCGTTAGGAAGCGGAGGTACCCCTCTGTGCCCGACTCCCGTGTGCCGCGCCGGCGGCGCTACGTGGTCTGCGAACCCAGACACTTCGCCGTGCAGTACGCGATCAACCCCTGGATGCATCCCGACGAACCCGTCGACGTCCTCCGCGCCCTGGACCAGTGGCAGGCGCTGGTCGACGCCTACCGTGCCCACGGCCACACCGTGGACACGGTGAAGCCGGTCCCCGGCCTGCCCGACATGGTCTTCGCGGCGAACTCGGCCGTCGTGGTCGAGGGCCGAGTGTTCGGCTCCCTCTTCAAGGCGCTGGAGCGCCGCCCCGAGTCCGTGCCGTACGAGGCCTGGTTCAAGGCGCAGGGCTACGAGGTCTACCACCCCGAGTCCGTGTGCGAGGGCGAGGGCGACCTGGTGCCGGCCGGCCGCTGGGTCCTGGCCGGCACCGGGTTCCGAACCACCCGTGAGGCCCATCTCGAGGTACAGGAGTTCTTCGGGGTGCCGGTGATCAGCCTGACTCTGGTGAATCCGTACTTCTACCACCTGGACACGGCGCTGTTCGTCCTCGACGAGGAGAATGTCGCTTACTACCCCGAGGCGTTCTCGCCCGGCAGCCGGGAGCTGCTCGCCCGGCTGTATCCGGACGCGGTACTCGCCACCCACGAGGACGCGATGGCGTTCGGGCTCAACTCCGTCTCCGACGGGCGCCATGTGTTCATCTCACCGGGGGCGACGGCCCTGGCCGGGCAGCTGGCCGACCGTGGCTACGTCCCCGTCCCCGTCGACCTGTCCGAGTTCCACAAGGCCGGTGGCGGCATCAAGTGCTGCACCCAGGAGATCCGGGAGATCCGCTCATGACCGCACCTGCCCGCACCCGTGACTCGCAGGAGCTCATCCGCGCGGAGGAGCCGGTCCTCGCCCACAACTACCATCCGCTGCCCGTGGTCGTCGCCCGTGCCGAGGGCACCTGGGTGGAGGACGTGGAGGGGCGGCGCTACCTCGACCTGCTGGCCGGCTACTCGGCGCTCAACTTCGGCCACCGGCATCCGGCGCTGATCGAGGCGGCCCATCGCCAGCTCGACCGGCTGACCCTCACCTCGCGCGCCTTCCACAACGACCGGCTCGCCGAGTTCGCCGAGCGGCTGGCCGCGTTGACGGGCCTGGACATGGTGCTGCCCATGAACACCGGTGCGGAGGCGGTGGAGAGCGCGGTGAAGGTGGCCCGCAAGTGGGCCTACGACGTCAAGGGCGTGCCGGACGGCCGGGCGACGATCGTGGTGGCCGCGGACAACTTCCACGGCCGTACGACGACCATCGTCAGCTTCTCCACGGACGAGACGGCGCGGCAGGGTTTCGGCCCGTTCACACCGGGCTTCCGGGTCGTGCCGTACAACGACCTGGCCGCGCTGGAGGCGGCGGTCGACGAGACGACGGCGGCGGTGCTGATCGAGCCGATCCAGGGCGAGGCGGGGGTGATCATCCCCGACGACGGCTACCTGGCCGGCGTGCGTGAGCTGACGCGGCGGCAGGGGTGCCTGTTCATCGCCGACGAGATCCAGTCCGGGCTCGGCCGTACCGGCGGCACGCTGGCGGTGGAACACGAGTCGGTCGTGCCGGACATGGTGCTGCTGGGGAAGGCGCTGGGCGGCGGGATCGTGCCGGTGTCGGCGGTGGTGGCGCGCCGTGAGGTCCTCGGGGTGCTGCGGCCGGGCGAACACGGCTCGACCTTCGGCGGCAACCCGCTGGCGGCCGCGGTCGGCACGGCAGTGGTCGAACTGCTGGAGACGGGCGAGTTCCAGAGCCGCGCGACGGAGCTGGGCGTGACCCTGCGGGACGGCCTGACCGAACTGGTCGGCAAGGGCGTCGTCGGATTCCGCTCGCGCGGCCTGTGGGCGGGCGTCGACATCGACCCGGCCCTCGGCACCGGGCGCGAGGTCAGCGAACGCCTCATGCGGGAGGGAGTCCTGGTCAAGGACACCCACGGCTCCACGATCCGCCTGGCACCGCCGCTGACGATCACGGGCGAGGAGCTCGCGGGCGCACTCTCGGCGCTGGCGAGGGTGCTGGGGTAAGGCAGCGCCGCAGCCGCCCCGACCGGACCTGCACAAGCCGCCCCCTTACGCGGGAAGGGTGAAGATGGGGGCAAGAGGTGGTAGACCACTCTCAGCGACAGAGAGGTCGGCCGGTGGGCGCACACGAGGAGTACGGCGTTGCCCGGCGGCGGTTCGACGTGGCCGACGCCGTGCCCCTGCTGCTCGATCCGCAGGGCGTGGTGACGGGCTGGACCGACGACGCCCGGCGGCTGCTGGCGTACCCGGCTGCCGAGGCGGTCGGCAGGAAGCTGTCCGACCTGCTGGCCGCCGAGGACGCGGAGCGCGTGCCGGACCTGGTCGAGCGCTGCCGCAGGGACGGCGGCTGGGCGGGGCTGCTCACCGCCCGCCGCAAGAACGGGCAGCCGGTGCGGGTCATGGCCCGGATCACCTCGACCGAGGAGACGCACAGCGGCTCGCGCTGGCTGGTGCTCCTGTCGGAGCTGGGCCAGGCCCCCGGCTGGGACATGAGCCGTACGGTGCTGGAACGGATGGTGTCCGACGCTTCCGTGGGCATCGCCATCGTCGACACCGACCTGCGGTTCGTGTGGTCCAACACGGCCCTGGAGCAGTTCGGCGGTGGACCGGCGGCGCGACGGCTCGGGCTGCGCTTCGCGGACGTCCAGCCGGGCATGGACGCCCAGGCGGTCGAGGTGCAGATGCGGCACGTCCTGGAGACCGGCGAGGCGGTCGTCGGGTACGAGCACGTGGGCCAGGTGCGGTCGGCGCCGCTGCGCGAGACGGCGCACATGCTGTCGTTCACCCGGCTCGAGGACGACCGGGGCCACCCGCTGGGCGTGTACTACACGGTCGTCGACATGACCGAGCGGCACCGCGCGCGGCAGCGGCTGGCGCTGCTGGACCGGGCCGGCGAGAGCATCGGCCGCAGCCTGGACATCCCGCGCACCGCCCAGGAGCTGGCCGACGTGGCCGTGCCGGGAGTGGCGGATTTCGTCACCGTGGATCTGCTGGAGGCGGTGCTGCGGGGCGCCGAGCCGGCTCCCGGGCCGCTCGCGGACACGGATCCGGTGGCGCTGCGCCGGGCCGGCCAGCGGTCCGCGCAGGACGACCTCCCGCAGGGCGCCCTGGAGGTCGGCGACGTCGCGACCTACCTGGCCGGGTCGCCCCCGGTCCGCTGTCTGACCACGGGACGCTCCTGGCGTGCGGAGCGGCTCGATCCGGTGACCCGGGAGTGGGCCACGGACCTCCCGGAGGGCCGCCGGACCGTCACCTTTCTGGAGCTGGACCTGTACAGCGTGATGACCGTGCCGATCCGGTCGCGGGGAACCACCCTGGGCGTCACCACCTTCTTCCGGCGCCACCGCAGGGAGCCCTTCGACGAGGAGGACCTGCATCTGGCCGAGGATCTCGTCGCCCGCGCGGCCGTCTGCCTGGACAACGCCCGGCGCTACACCCGCGAGCGTGACGCCGCCCTCGTGCTGCAGCGCAGTCTGCTCCCCCACCGGCTTCCCGAGCAGGACGCCGTCGAGGTGGCCGCGTGCTACCGGCCGGCCGACGAGCTGACCGGCCTGGGCGGCGACTGGTACGACCTCATCCCGCTGTCCGGCGGCCGCGTCGCGCTCGTCGTGGGCGAGGTGCCCGGGCACGGCATCGACGCCGCCGCGGCCATGGGGCAGCTGCGGACCGCCGTACGGACCCTGGCCGCTCTGGATCTGCCGCCCGAGGAGGTGCTGGCACACCTCGACGACCTGGTGGCGCGGTCGGCACGGGAGCAGGGCGTCGAGCCGGGCGCGGCGGGCGCCGACGGCGGGCGGTCGTCCGTGGGCTCGGGGTGCCTGTATGTGGTCTACGACCCGGTCGACGGCGGCTGCACGATGGCGGCCGCCGGCCACCCGGCCCCGGCCGTGGTCGCGCCCGACCGCTCGGTCACGTTCGTCGATCTGCCGCAGGGGCCGCCGCTCGGCGTGGGCGGCCCGCCCTTCGAGGCGGTCGAGCTGACCCTCGTGGAGGGCAGCACGCTCGCCCTGCACACCGACGGGCTGCTGGCCCGGGGCGAGACGACCTGGGCCGTCGACGCCGGCCGGGAGCGGCTGCGCAGGGCGCTGGAACAGGCGGGCCCGCTCGAGTCGCACTGCCTGACCGTGGTCGACGCGCTGGTCCCGGCGCGTCCGTACGACGACGTGGCCCTGCTGATGGCCCGGACGAAACGGCTCGGCACGGAGCAGGTCGCGGCCTGGGACCTGCCTTCCGATCCGGCCGTCGTCGCCGACGCCCGCCGCACGGCCACCCGGCAGCTGGCGCACTGGGGCCTGGACGAGCTGGTCTTCACCACGGAACTGGTGGTGAGCGAGCTGGTCACCAACGCCATCCGGTATGCCACCGGCTCGATCCGGCTCCGGCTGATCCGGGAGCGCGCTCTCGTCTGCGAGGTCTTCGACGGCGGAGCCACCGCGCCCCATCTGCGCCATCCCCGTACCACGGACGAGGGCGGGCGCGGACTGCTGCTGGTCTCGCAGCTGACCCAGCGGTGGGGCACCCGGTTCGTCCCCGCCGGGAAGATCATCTGGGCGGAGCAGTCGCTGGCGGACCTCACGGACTGAGACCCGGAGCGATTGCCGCATACCGTGGGAAACTGGTCTGATACCGGTAGTGGTGAGGCGGCAGCGATGACGGATACGTCGATCGACTACGAGGCCGTGTTCCAGGCCTTCCCGGGTGTGGTGGCCCTGCTCACGCCCGACCTGGTCTACGCGGACGTCAACGAGGAGTTCCTCCGGGTGGTCGGTCGCACGCGCCAGCAGGTCGTCGGCGGCGACCTCGACAACCTCTTCCCGGACAACCCGAACGACCCGCACGCCTCCGGCATGGCCAACCTGAAGGCCTCGCTGTACCGGGTCCTGGCCACCGGCGAACGGGACACCATGGCGCTCCAGCGCTACGACGTCGAGCCCCCGGACCGTCCGGGCCACTGGGAGGAGCGCTACTGGAGCCTGGTCAACGCGCCGCTGACCAGGCCGGACGGCAAGGTGGTGCTGCTGGTCCTGCGGGTCGAGGAGGTCACCGAGCTGATCCGCGCCCACGGCCGCCCGAGCGGGTCCCGGTCGCGGGCGCTTGAGGCCGAGCTCTACACCCGCGCCCGTGAGCTGCAGGAGCTCAACGACCGGCTGCGCCAGGCGCACTCCCGGGAACGGGAGGTGGCCCTGGCCCTGCAGGAGGCGATGCTGCCCGACCGCCGCCAGGTCGGACACCACCACCGGGCCGCCGTCCGCTACCGGCCCGCCGTGGGCGCGCTCAACGTCTGCGGGGACTGGTACGACCTGGTCGACCTGGTCGGCGGCCACCGGGTCGGGGTGTCCGTGGGCGACGTGGTCGGGCACGGACTGGAGGCCGCCGGCGTCATGGGCCAGTTGCGCAGCGCGCTCAGCGCGGCCTCCCGGGTCGCCGAGGGTCCGGCCCAGGCGCTGGACGTGCTGGGGCGCTACGCGCACGTGGTCGGCGGCGCCGAGTCGGCGACCGCCGTGACGACCTTCATCGACTTCGACCGGCACACCATCACCTACAGCAGTGCCGGCCATCTCCCGCCCGTACTGGTCCACGCCGACGGCCGGGCGGAACTGCTCGACGGGGCCACGGACACCCCGCTCGACGCCCGCCCCGACCCGATTCCCAGACCCCAGGCGGACACCTCGTACACACCGGGCGCGACCCTCGTGCTCTACACCGACGGGCTGATCGAGCGGCGCGGCGAGGACATCGACACCGGCCTGGGCCGCCTCGCCGACGCGCTGGCCCGGAACCGGGACCAGGACCCCGAGACCCTCGCCGACACCGTCCTGCTGGAACTGCTGCCGCCCGGCGGCGCCACCGACGACACCGCGCTGGTCATCGTGCGGTTGTGACCGGGTGTCGCAGGTGTCTCAGGTGTCTCAGGTGTCTCAGGTGTCGCCTACAGCCGGTTCCGGCCGTGGTCGAGCAGCCGGACGCGGTCCACGTTCTGCCGGTCCTCGGTGTCGCCGCTGGGCTCGCCCGCGAACCACGCGTCGAGGATCTCCGTCAGCAGCGGCTCGGACGTCAGCCGCAGTGAGAGCGCGAGGACGTTGGCGTCGTTCCAGCGGCGCGCCCCATCGGCCGTGTAGGCGTCCGTACACAGGGCGGCGCGTACGCCCGGCACCTTGTTCGCGGCGATCGAGGCGCCCGTGCCGGTCCAGCAGCACACCACGGCCTGGTCGGCCGTCCCGTCGGCGACCTCGCGGGCCGCGGCCTCGGAGCACACCGCCCACTGAGGGTCGCCCCCGTCACTCAGCGCGCCGTGCGGGCGCACCTCGTGCCCTCGGTCCCGCAGCGCTGCCACGAGGGCGCGGGCGACGGGCTCGTCCATGTCCGAGGAAACAGAGATCCGCATGCTGCGCAGACTACTCGCCGGGACCGCAAGAACCAGCGGTTGGCCAGGCACCCAACGCAACCCGGCCATGCCACCCGTTCGGCTTGCCGATCACCCGTACGGACCAGCACGCTGGTCCCGCGGCCCTCCCCAGCCGCATGAGCACCACCGGACGCCCCCGCCCGACTGACTGACCGTCAGTCAATAGGTGAAGGATCGACGAGGTCCCGCCGCGCGAGGTGCCCGGTGGCTGCGCCTGCACCTACACTGGCACCCCACGACACGCCGGTTGACCTGCTGGAACGCGGCGGTTGAGTTCACCGCCAGAGTCGAGGAGCGCCCGCTTTGTTCTACTACCTTCTGAAATACGTGCTGCTGGGCCCGCTGCTGCGACTGGTCTTCCGCCCTCGAATAGAGGGGCTGGAGCATGTGCCGTCCGAGGGCGCCGCCATCGTCGCGGGCAATCACCTGTCGTTCTCGGACCACTTCCTGATGCCCGCGATCCTCAAGCGGCGCATCACCTTCCTCGCGAAGGCCGAGTACTTCACGGGCCCGGGCCTCAAGGGCCGGCTGACGGCCTTCTTCTTCCGCAGCGCGGGGCAGATCCCGGTCGACCGCTCGGGCAAGGACGCGGGCCAGGCCGCGATCCGCGAGGGCCTCGGCGTGCTGAGCAAGGGCGAGTTGCTCGGCATCTACCCCGAGGGCACGCGCTCGCACGACGGCCGGCTCTACAAGGGCAAGGTCGGTGTCGCCGTGATGGCCCTCAAGGCCGGTGTCCCGGTCATCCCCTGCGCGATGATCGGCACCTTCGAGGCCCAGCCGCCCGGCAAGGTCATTCCCAACATCCACCCCGTCGTGATCCGCTTCGGCAAGCCCCTCGACTTCTCCCGCTACGCCGGCATGGAGAACGAGAAGGCCATCCTGCGCGCCATCACCGACGAGCTCATGTACGCGATCCTCTCCCTTTCCGAGCAGGAGTACGTCGACCAGTACGCGGCCGTCGTGAAGGCCGAGGAGGCCGCCGCGGCGAAGGAGCGGAAGTTTCCGCGCATGCCGCTCAGTTGAGGCCTCTGCTGTCGGCAGAACCGCAGGTGGCCCGGCCCCCGGCCACCGTACGGTCGTCGCATGACACGTGCTGTGGTGATCGGAGCGACGGGACAGATCGGACGGGTGGCCGTGGGGGCGCTGGCCCGGGACGGCTGGGAGGTGACGGCCGTCTCGCGGGGCGGCGGCCGGCACCCCGGGTGGCCGGACGGCGTACAGGCCGCGCGGGCCGACCGGGAGGACGACGCGGCGCTGTCCGCCGCGATCGGTGACGGCTGCGACGTCCTGGTGGACATGGTGGCGTACGACGCCGGGCACGCACGGCAGTTGACGGGGCTGGCCGGACGGGTCGGCTCGGCGGTGGTGATCTCCAGCGTGTCGGTGTACGAGGACGAGCGGGGCCGCGGCTTCGACACGCAGGGCGAGCCGGGGGGCTTTCCCGAGTACCCGGTGCCGCTGACGGAGAATCAGCGCACGGTGCCACCGGGCGACGCCTCGTACAGCACCCGGAAGGCGGCGCTGGAGCGCGAACTCCGCGCTGCGGGCGACCGGTTGCCGACCACGCTGCTGCGCGCGGGCGCCATCCACGGGGCGTACTGCCGGACAGCGCGCGAGCTGTACCTGGTGAAGCGCAACCTCGACGGCCGGCGGCGGCGCGTGCTCGCCTACGGCGGCGAGAGCCGGTTCCATCCGGCGAGCGCCCATACGATCGCCGAGCTGATCCGGCTGGCCGCCGCCCGGCCGGGCGCCCGCGTCCTGAACGCCGTGGACCCGGACGCGCCGACGGTGGCCCGGATCGCGGCGGAGATCGACGCGGTGATGGGTGTGAAGACCGAGGACGTGCTCGTGGACGGTCCCCCGCCCGCGCCCGGGGTGGGCGACACGCCCTGGTCGGTGCCGATGCCCGTGGTGTGCGACATGTCGGCGGCGGAACGCGAGTTGGGCTACCGGCCGGTGGCGCGGTACGCGGACACCCTGCCGGAGACGGTCGCCTGGATCGAGGAACAACTCGCCGCGCGGGACTGGCGGGAGGCGTACCCGAAGATGCACCAGGCGTACGGCAACCTCTTCGACTACGCGGCGGAGGACGCCTGGCTGGCGGAGCGGGACGGCTGAGGGGGCGACTGAGGGGGCGGCCGGACGACCGCCCCCCTGCCGGGACTACGGCTTGGGCGTGGCGTGCGGTGCGCAGGTCACATCGCGGCGGTCCAGCTCGCCGGTCAGCAGGTAGGTGTCCACCCGCTCGTTGACGCACGGGTTGACCAGCCCGGCGACGCCGTGCGAACCGGCGTCCTTCTCGGTGATCAGGCGGGAGCCCTTGAACCGCTTGTGCAGTTCGACGGCGCCCTCGTACGGCGTGGCCGCGTCGCGCTCCGACTGGACGATGAGCACTCCGGGCAGGCCCTTGCCGCTCTTGACGTCCAGCGGCGTCCGCTGCTTGGCCGGCCAGGTGGCGCACGGCAGGTTCATCCAGGCGTTGGCCCAGGTCATGAACGGGTGGTCCTTGTGCAGCCGGGTGTTGTCCCGGTCCCAGGTGCGCCAGCTGGTGGGCCACTTGGCGTCGGCGCACTCCACGGCCGTGTAGACGGCGTTGCCGTTCTCGGCGGAGGCGTTGCCCGCCGTGTCGGACAGGTCGGGGGCGGCGGCGTCGATCAGCGCCTGGGTGTCTCCGGCGACGTACTTGCTGAAGACCGAGGCGACCGGGGCCCACGAGGAGTCGTAGTACGGGGCGCTCTGGAAGAAGGAGATCAGCTCGGCCGGGCCGACGACCCCGCCGAGGGGGTTCTTCTTCGCCGTGGCCCGCAGCTCGAGCCACTTCTCCTGGACGGCGGCGCGGGTGGTGCCGAGATGGTAGGTCGCGTCGTTCTTCGCGACCCAGTCCTGCCAGTCCTTCCAGCGGCCCTCGAAGGCGACGTCCTGGTCCAGGTTGGCCTGGTACCAGATCTTGTCCCTGGACGGGTTGACGACGCTGTCGACGACCATGCGGCGCACATGGCCCGGGAAGAGGGTGCCGTAGACGGCGCCGAGGTAGGTGCCGTAGGAGACGCCCAGGAAGTTGAGCTTCTTCTCGCCGAGGGCGGCGCGGATGACGTCGAGGTCGCGCGCGGTGTTCGGCGTGGTCATGTGCGGCAGCATCGCGCCGCTGCGGTCCTGGCAGCCCTCGGCGTACTCGCGGGCCAGCTTGCGCTGGGCGAGCTTGTCGGCCTCGGAGCCGGGCACCGGGTCCATCTTGGGTGCCTTGACGAACTCCTGCGGATCGACGCAGGAGATGGGCGCCGACTTGCCGACGCCGCGCGGGTCGAAGCCCACGAAGTCGTAGGCCTTGGCGGCGTTGGCCCACACCGGGTTCTTGCTCGTGACCCTGGCGGGGAAGCGCAGTCCGGAGCCGCCGGGGCCGCCGGGGTTGTAGAGGAGCGCGCCCTGCCGCTCGGCCTTCGTGCCCGTGTTGCCGATGCGGTCGACGGCGAGCTTGATCTGCTTGCCGTGCGGCTTGGCGTAGTCGAGCGGCACGGTGACGTACCCGCACTGGATCGGCTTGGCCAGGTTCCAGTCGGCGGGGCAGTCCTGCCAGTCGATACCGGCCTTCGCGGCCCTGGCGGCGGCGACCGCGGCGCCCCGCGCCTCGCGGTCCTGGCCGTGGCGGGTGCCCGCGCTCGCGCTGGCGTTCGCCGAGGGCGCCGCGACGGCGCCGGCTATCAGCGTGGCCGTGACGAGTGCTCCGGCCGAACCGAGCGCCGTCACCCGCCTCTTCGGTCTCGTACCCCTCAAGGGGGACCTCCCCGTACATCGTTGCGATCAGTACGGGGATCCTCGCGGCTGTGAGGTTGCTGAGAACAGGGTCCGTCGCGCTTCTTTGCCAATCCGATAAACGGAGAATGAGTTCTGCTCTACGGACGCCGGTACGAGCGTCTACGCGAGGGACGTCAGCGCCTCGTCGAGCAGCCGCCGCAGCCTCAGCGCGTCCGGCGCCACGGCGGTCACCAGCGCCGCCGGTCCGGCGAGCGGCACGACCGAGGCCCCCTCCCCCAGCGCCCGGGCCGTCACCGGCTCGGCGGCGAACTCGGGTCGTACGACGACCAGTTGCCCGACCGCCCGGTGCCCCGCGAGCACGGCGGGCCCGTCCCAGCCGTCCGGTGCGCCGGGGCCGCAGGCCAGCTCCTGGTCGAGCACGGTTCGTTCGGCGATCCGCACGGTCAGACGGCTCGTCAGCCGTCCTGGTTCCTCACCGACGCGCCCCAGCACCTGCTCCTCGCGCAGCACGAGCCGGGCCGTGGCGGCAAGGTCGACACGGGTCGTGACGTAGAGGTCGCTGCCCTGGGCGGAGATCAACTGCTCGGGCAGCCAGTGCAGTTCGGCATCGCCGGCGACGTCGAGCCGTACGTCGTAACGTGCCTCGCTCTTCGCCTGCCCCGGCAGCGCGATGGTGGCGGCGGCCGATCCGACCGACAGCCGGGCCCCCTCCTCCGCCCGGGCCTCCACGGTGAAGTGGTCACCTCCCAGGGGCCCGCTCATCGCCCCGACGAGCATGACCCGCGCCTCGGGGCCACCGGCCCTGGTCCGCCGCAGCGCCAGGGGTCCGTCGCTCTCCAGCACGGGCAGGGAGGTCCCGCCCCGGCCGTCGTCCCGGGCGACGATCCGCGCCACGGACCGCACCCCGGTACCGTGCACGCTCACACCGTCCACGCGGCGAGCCGGGCCCGGACCCACACGGCGACGTCCGTCACCCCGGCCTCGCTCCGCAACGACTGGAAGACGACCGGCAGTTCGGCCCGCTGCGCCTTGGCGTCCGCCGCCATGCGCGCGAGGTCCGAGCCGACGTACGGTGCGAGGTCGGTCTTGTTGACGACGAGCAGGTCGGCGGTGGTCACGCCCGGCCCGCCCTTGCGCGGGATGTCATCGCCCCCGGCCACGTCGATCACGAAGATCTGCGCGTCGACGAGCCCCTTGGAGAAGGTCGCGGTGAGGTTGTCCCCACCGGACTCCACGAGGACCAGGTCCAGGGGCCCGACGGCGTCCTCCAGGTCCTCCACCGCTTCCAGGTTGGCGGAGATGTCGTCCCGGATCGCGGTGTGCGGGCAGGCGCCCGTCTCCACGGCGGTGATCCGCTCGGGCGGCAGCACGGCTTCCCGGAGCAGGAACTCGGCGTCCTCCCGGGTGTAGATGTCGTTGGTGACGACCGCGAGTGACAGTTCGTCCCGCAACGTCCGGCAGAGTGCGGCGACGGTGGCGGTCTTGCCGGACCCCACGGGTCCGCCGAGGCCGATGCGGAGCGCTCTGCGGGTGCCGTCGGGTCGACGGGCGTCGGCACTTACGGCTGTGGGGGCGTGGGGGTTGGGGTGGTCGAGGTGCATGTGCGGCTCCTGGTGGAGAGGGTCCTGGTTCGGGGCGACCGGGTTCGGGGTGGTGAGCGCGGGTTTCGGGGTGCGGGTGCGTGGGGGCTGGTCGCGCAGTTCCCCGCGCCCCTTTGGGGCCGATCAGAAGGCCGCTACGATGCGAACAGGCGGACAGTCCAGGACGCGTGCACCTCCGCCCCGATCTCCAGCAGTGGTGCCGAGCCCGCCGGCAACGCGTCGGCCCCCTCGTCGACGACTCTCCGCGCCGCCTCCACCGCCCGGTCCACGACCCGGTCCAGCTCCGGCGCCAGCCGGGCCAGCACCCCCGTGGCGTCGAAGGGATCCAGGCTCAGCAGCCGCACCGTCGCCGTGGCCGGGCCGCTCACGCTCTCGTACGCCGCGCAGTACGCCGCGTCGACCGGCCCCAGTCCGGCCGCCCGTGCCGTCAGTCCGAGCACCACCGGCTGATGGGCGCCCTTGGGGAACTCCCGTGCCAGCGCGTCCAGTTCGGTGGACGGCCAGGTCGAACGGGCGGCTCGCATCAGCTGGCGTCCCAGCTTGCGTGCGGCGAGCCGCAGCGCGGGGGACGGCGTACGGGCGTCCGCGGCACGGTCCAGCGCGACGGGGTCGATCCCGAGTGCCGCGGCGGCGGAGAGTGCCGCCGCCACCGATCCGGCCGTGTGCAGGCGCCCCCGGCAGAAGTCCGCGAGGCTCGCCGCCCCCTTGATCCGCCCGGCCTTGACCGCGGCCTCGGCTCCGCCGGAGTGTGCGTGGCCGCCGGCGGGAAAGCGGCCGTCGGCCAGGACGAGAAGCGCTGCTCGTGACATCAGGGCGTCCTCAGAACAGGAAGTAGCGCTGGGCCATGGGCAGTTCGGCCGCGGGCGCCGCCTCGACCAGTTCCCCGTCGATGTGCACCGCGAAGCTGTCGGGATCGACCCGCACGTCCGGGCGCGTGTCGTTCTCCCGCATGTCGGCCTTGGTGACCCCGCGCGTCGACTCGATCGCCACGAACCGCTTGCCGAGCCCCAGCCGGTCCGGCAGCCCGTCCTCGACGGCCAAGGGGGCGACGAAGTTCAGCGAGTTGGCGGCCGGTGCCCGGCCGATCGCCCCGTACATCGGGCGCGGCAGGACCGGCTGGGGCGTGGGGATCGAGGCGTTCGCGTCGCCCATCTGCGCGTAGGCGATCTGCCCGCCCTTGATGACGAGCTGCGGCTTGACGCCGAAGAACGCCGGCTCCCACAGCACCAGGTCGGCCAGTTTGCCGCTCTCGACCGAACCGATCTCCCGGGCCAGGCCCTGGGCGAGCGCCGGGTTGATCGTGTATTTGGCGACATAGCGACGGACCCGGCGGTTGTCGGCGCGTCCGTCCCCGGGCAGGGCACCCCGGCGCCGCTTCATCACGTGCGCGGTCTGCCAGGTCCGCATGACGACCTCGCCGACGCGTCCCATGGCCTGGGAGTCGGAGGAGATGATCGAGATCGCGCCCAGGTCGTGCAGCACGTCCTCCGCGCCGATCGTGGACGGCCGGATCCGGGACTCGGCGAAGGCCAGGTCCTCCGGCACCGCCGGGTTGAGGTGGTGGCAGACCATCAGCATGTCGAGGTGTTCCTCGGCGGTGTTGACGGTGAACGGCCGGGTCGGATTGGTGGAGCTCGGCAGCACGTACGACTCGGAGACCACGGTCATGATGTCCGGCGCGTGCCCGCCGCCCGCGCCCTCGGTGTGGTACGCGTGGATGCCCCGCCCGGCGATCGCGGCGAGCGTGTCGCCGACGAAACCGGCCTCGTTGAGCGTGTCGGTGTGGATGGCGACCTGGATGCCGGTCTGCTCGGCGACGGTCAGCGAGGCGTCGATGACGGCCGGGGTCGAGCCCCAGTCCTCGTGCAGCTTCAGGCCGAGCGCGCCGCCGCGGATCTGCGACAGCATCGCCTCGTGCGAGACGGTGTTGCCCTTGCCGAGCAGGCCGATGTTGAGCGGATAGGCCTCCATCGCCTCCAGCATCCGGGCGAGATGCCAGGGGCCGGGGGTCACGGTGGTGGCCTTGGAGCCCTCGGCCGGGCCCGTACCGCCGCCGACGAGGGTCGTGATGCCCGAGGAGAGCGCCTCGTCGGCGATCTGCGGGCAGATGAAGTGGACGTGGGCGTCGATCGCGCCGGCCGTGAGGATCCGCCCGTTGCCCGCGATGATCTCGGTCTCCGGGCCGATGACCAGGTCGGGGTGGACGCCGTCCATGGTGTCGGGGTTGCCGGCCTTGCCGATGCCGGTGATCCGCCCGTCGCGGATGCCGACGTCGGCTTTGACGATCCCCCAGTGGTCGATGATCACCGCGCCGGTGATCACGGTGTCCGGGGTGCCCTCCGCCCGCGTGGCACGCGCCTGGCCCATGGACTCGCGGATGACCTTGCCGCCGCCGAAGACGGCCTCGTCACCGGCCCGGCCGGGGCCGCCGGAGCGGTCCTCCTCGATCTCCACCAGCAGGTCGGTGTCGGCGAGCCGGATCCGGTCGCCGGTCGTCGGGCCGAACAGGTCGGCGTACGCGGCACGCGAGATCTCAGGCATCGAGGGCACCTCCGGTCTCACCGCGCAGACCGGGCACGACACGGGCGCCGGTGAGCGGAACGAGTTCGACGTCGACGGGGATCCCGGGTTCGAAGCGCACGGCCGTGCCGGCGGCGACGTTCAGCCGCCTGCCGCGGGCCGCGGCGCGGTCGAACTCCAGGCCGGGGTTGGCCTCGGCGAAGTGGTAGTGGGAGCCGACCTGGACGGGCCGGTCGGCGGCGTTGAGGACCGTGAGCCGTGTGACCTCGCGGCCTTCGTTGTACGCAATCGGGTCCTCGGCGAAGAGGATCTCTCCGGGAATCACGGCGGCTCCCCGTCAGACGATCGGGTCGTGGACGGTGACGAGCTTGGTGCCGTCCGGGAAGGTGGCCTCGACCTGGACGTCGTGGATCATCTCCGGGATGCCGTCCATGACGTCGTCCCGGGTGAGCAGCTTGCGTCCGGAGGACATCAGCTCGGCGACGGTACGGCCGTCACGGGCGCCTTCGAGGATGTGCGAGGTGATGAGCGCGACCGCCTCGGGGTGGTTCAGCCTCAGCCCGCGGGCCCTGCGCTTCTCGGCCACGTCGGCCGCGACGTGGATCAGCAGTCTCTCTTGCTCGTGCGGGGTCAGTTGCACGTCCCACCTCACAGTCCTCGCTCCGGACCGTGCGGGGCCCGGCTGCCGCAGCCCCGGGGGAAAAGCCCTGGTGGCGTGGCGGCAGGCTAGTTGGACCGAGTTTCGGGCACGTTAACCGAGCCGTGATCCTTCAGGCCTGTGATCACGGGCCTCGCACGCCCGCAGGTGTTTCGGGTGCCGGTCTCCGGACTACGCCGGGTTGGCCCCCCGGTGCTCCGCCGCGATCCCGAACCGCCGGTGTTCGCGAGGAGCGGACGCGACCTCGCGGACCGCGGAGACGGCGCTGATCACCTGCTCCTCGGCGGGCTCCGCGAGTTCTTGGGCCTCTTCGAGTCGCCGCAGGTCATCGGCTGACACGAGGGCGACGAGGGGCTTGCCGTGCCGGGTGACGACGACGCGCTCGCCGGCGTACACCACGCGGTTGATCAGGTCGGCGAGCTCAGCCCTGGCTTGCGTCACCGGAATCTCGTAGGCCATGCGGCCATCATAACGTGACGTACGTCCTGTACATTTTTTACAGACGAAGCTGTCGCCGGAGACGGCTCTGCCCGCGAGGAGGGGTTCCCCATGACCCGACCGTCCGCCCGTCACGTGCTGCCCGAGTTCACCGAACGCACGAGTTCCGGGCAGCGGACCATGGACCCGTACTCGAAGCTGCTGGAGGAGCGGATCGTCTTCCTCGGGGCGCCGGTGGACGAGATCTCGGCGAACGACGTGATGGCCCAGTTCATGTACCTCGAGCACCAGGCACCGGACCGCGACATCCAGCTCTACATCAACTCCCCCGGCGGCGCGTTCCACGCGATGGCGGCCCTCTACGACACGATGCGCTACGTCACGTGTGACGTGGAGACGGTCTGTCTGGGCCAGGCCGGGGCGGCCGCCACGGTGCTGCTGGCGGCGGGCACGCCGGGCAAGCGGTCCATGCTGCCGGACGCGCGTCTGGTGATCCATCAGCCCGCCCTGCCCGAGCCCGTCCAGGGACAGGCCAGCGATCTGGCGATCCAGGCCGACGAGCTGATGCGGATCCGGACCCGCATGGAGGAGATGCTCGCGCGGCACACCGGCCGCACCCGGGAACAGGTGAGCGAGGACATCGAGCGGGACAAGATCCTCACCGCCCAGGAGGCGGTGGAGTACGGCCTGGTGGACCGGATCATCCCCAACCGCAAGGCCACCATGGCCGCGCCGACCGGAAGGTGAGCCGCCGGTGCTGCCGCCCGAACTGCCTCCACTGCCCGCCCTGACCCGCGCGGAGGCGGAGCTGATCGACCGTTACCTCGAGGTCGTGGACCTGCTCGGCCGGATCAATCCGGCGCTGCACGGCGACACCTATCGCGGACTGCGCGCCGCCCAGGCCCTGGTCGGCAAGGCGGCCGCACTGCGTGACGCGCTGGCCGTGATGCACCAGCGGGGCGAGACGGAACTGCACGCCGACACTCTGGCCCGGGCCCTGCGGGTGCTGGACGGCGAGCGCCGCACCGCCCGCGTCACCCTGCCCCCGGAGTCCGTCGGTTGACCCTGATCCGGCTGATCCGTCGGCCCGGACGCCCGCTCTGTCGACGTGGCGTCCGGGCCTGAGTCGAAACGGGCCAAACGACGTACCGCTGTTCGGAGTAGACGGGACACCAATTTTTGGACCGTCACGGTTGCGCGACGCGAGGGGCGGAGGGGCGGAATAGGACATTCCGTCGCTGGTCCGGCGGTGCGCGGGGTGGTGGACACCGGCTCGAACACAGACGTGTCCACCCGAACGGGTGAGTGGTGAGTAACAACACAAATCCCCGGTTCCGTTGGGATTTCATGACAACCATCAGTCAAGATCCCTGACTGACGACAAGCCCCCGCCACAGCGGCGGGGCGATCCGGGCGGACGCCGAGTCCTGCCGCCGCCTGGATGACCGGTCGACAGGAGTGGATCGGCAGGAGTGGAGGACCCAAGCACGACGGGTCGCCGGGACGGTCACGCCATGACCGGACCCGAGCAGCCCTTGGGGTGAAGCCGCGTCAGCGGCCGGGCAACTTCGCCAGCCCGAATCCGACAGGTCATCCTTCACAGGCGGCTGACGAAGGGTTGCGCATGACTGCGCTCAATCGTGTCCCGTCGCTCATGGTCCGGGCCGGTACGGCCTCGGCCCTCACCATCGCCGCCGTGGGCGGCTCCATCGTGGCCCCCGGCTTCGCCTCCGAGGCATCGGCAGCCACGTCGGCGACCAAGGCACTCCAGATAGCGGCCTCGAAGAAGGGATCGCCCTACAAGTACGGCGCCACCGGCCCGCACCGGTTCGACTGCTCGGGCCTCACGCTGTACTCGTTCAAGAAGGTCGGCAAGAAGCTGCCGCGCACGGCCGCCCAGCAGTACAACAAGACCCGCCACATCTCCGCCCAGAACCGCAAGGCGGGAGACCTGGTGTTCTTCCACTCGGGCCGGAACGTGTACCACGTCGGTATCTACGCGGGTAAGAACAAGCTCTGGCACGCCCCGAAGAGCGGGGACGTGGTGCGGCTGCAGAAGATCTGGACCAAGAGCGTCTGGTACGGGCGCGTGAAGTGATCCACCCGGCGTGGGGGGGGGGCGGGGCGGCGCCCCCCCCCCCCCCCCCCCCGGGCCCCCGGCCCGCCGCGGGATAGACCCCCCGCGCACCGCCCCCGCCCACCCCCACCCCCCCCCCTCGGGGGGGGTGGGGGGGGCCGCCGCCCCCCTCCCCCCCCGCGGGGGGGGGGGCGGGCCCCCCCCCCCCCCCCCCGGGGGGGGGGGGGGGCCCCCCCCCCCCCCCCCCCCACGCCGGGAGCGTGACACGGGCTCAAGTGGCTACTCATCGCGCCATGGCCGAGCACAGTCCCTGCAGCGCGCCGACCGCGACTTCGTCGAGCTGCTCCAGGAGCTGCGGGTCAGCCACGACGGGCCTGATCGTGCTGGTGTTCGCTTTCAGCGGTTCCGTGCTGCTGGTCTGCGTCGGACTGTGGGGCGTGCTCCCCCGGCTGGTGCGACGGGCGGGGCTGCGGGAGGAGACGAGCGGCGGCCGCGAGGAGCCGGAGCCCGCCGTCGGGGAGGCGGCGCCCCAGGGCACCGTCAGGATCCCCGCACCGCGCCGGTGACAGGCTCTGCGGGGACGGTGGCGCGGACGTCGGTCGCGCCGGCGGGAGTGCGCGCACTCGAGGGCGGCACGCTGCGCTGAGGCTACGGTTCCTGCTGTCCCGCCGCCGTCACGGGCTCGGCCGGGACGGTCCACGGAAGTTCGACGGAGATGGTCTTGCCGCCCTCACGGGTGGGGCGGATCCTGAGCCTGCCTCCGCATTCGACGGTCAGCCAGCGGATGATGACCAGACCGCGGCCGTTGTCCTGCTGGACGGCGGCGGGGAGCCGTCTGGGGAGCCGCGGGTGACTGTCCGTGACCCCGATGCGCAGCCGTTCGTCGCGGTCGAGCACGAGGTCCACCGTGAACGTGGGCGACTGCCCGAAGGTGTGCTGGACGGCGTTGGTGGCGAGCTCGGAGATGATGAGCCGGATGGTGTCGGACACTTCCGTGCCCGCCGGCAGGCCCCACTCCGCCAGCGTGTCCACGACGTGGGCACGCGCTGCGGAGACCGAGGCGGGATCGCTCGGCAGAGTGACGGATGTTTCCAAATGGTCTGCCATGGCGACGTCGTCCCTTTCCCACGGGACCGCAGCCCGACACGGAGCGGACGGTTCGAGTACGGTCCCGGACTGGTGCTTCGCCGCCAGAGTGCCACCAGAACACCCGCGAAGGGCGGCGATCCACCAAGATATGCATATATCTGTCGCTCAAAGCGGTGAACTCTACGACGCGAGACCGTATTTGGGTGGCTCGGAAGGAGTAAGGAGAAGCCCATGCAGCACGGTCCCGCGGTGCGCCGCCGGAAACTGGGCGCCGAACTGCGCGCGCTGCGCACCTCGGCGGGCCTCACCAGCGGTGAGGCGGCCCGGCTGGTGGGCTGGCACCAGTCCAAGGTCAGCCGGATCGAGACGGGCACGAGCGGGGTGAAACCGGCCGATGTGCGGTTACTCCTCGACGCCTACGGTGTGACGGACTCCCAACTTCGCGAGCTGCTCCTGGTACTGGCGGGGTCCGACGACGGGGGCGGCAGACACCACTGGTGGCACGCCTACCGCGGGGTGCTGCCGCCGACCTACCGGGACTTCATCAGCCTGGAGTCCCAGGCCACCGCGATGCGCACGCTGGAGACCACCGTCGTCCCGGGGCTGCTCCAGACGCCCGAGTACGCGCGTGCGGTGACGAAGGCCGCGGTGGAGGGGCTGCCGGAGGACCGGCTGGACACGCTGGTCGAGGTGCGACTGGCCCGGCAGGACGTGCTGCGCGCGGATCCGCCGCTGGAACTGAGCGCCGTCCTGGACGAGGCCGTGCTGCGGCGGGAGGTGGGCGGGCCCGGGGTCATGGCCCGGCAGCTGGAACGGCTGGTCGAGGCGGCGCGCCTGCCCCAGGTGCGGCTCCAGGTACTGCCGTTCGCCGCCGGTGCGCACATCGGCGTCACCGGCCCTTTCGTTATTTTCTCATTTTCGAGCACTTCTGATCTGAACGTAGTTGTTCTCGACCACTTGACGAGTAGCCTCTACCTCGAACGGAAAGAAGACCTCCAGGCCTACACGGAGGCCTTCAACGCCCTTCAGATCCACGCCCTTTCGCCCGAGGACTCGTTGGATTTCATCGCCGGGACAGCCGCCGGCGCGTAAGGAGGCACCATGCGTGCACTGCCTCGTCATGTCCCCTCAAGCACCGAACTGCACGGTGTGCGGTGGTTGCGCAGCAGCTACAGCACCGGCGCGAACAACTGCGTCGAGACCGCGTGTCCGGACACCCCACCCTGGGCCGGACTGTTCGCCGTGCGCGACTCCAAGGACCCGGCCGGGCCCGCGCTGCTCTTCTCGCAGAGGAGCTGGGCGGAGTTCACGGCCGCGGTCGACCGCATCTGACCGTTTCTGATCGGTCCATCACCGTTCAGTCCGTCACTGTTCAGTCCGTCACCGTTCAGTCCGTCATCGTGCGACGCCCGGCCGTGTCACGCCGACTCATGGTCGCGTCTCGCCGATCAGCCGTACAGCGCGTTCGATCTGTTCCCCGGTCAGGTCCGCGCGGGCGGTCAGCCTGAGTCGTGAGATGCCGTCGGGCACGGAAGGAGGACGGAAGCAGCCCACGGCCAGGCCCGCCGCGCGGCACTCGGCCGCCCAGCGCACGGCGTCCTCGGGGGAGGGCGCACGCACCGAGACCACCGCGGCGTCCGGACGTACCGCTTCCAGACCCGCGGCGGTCAGGCGTGCGTGCAGTTCGCTCGCCACCGCGCGGGCCCGGGCCGCCCGTTCCGGTTCGCGGCGCAGCAGCCGCAGGGCCGCCAGGGCCGCCCCCGCCGCCGCGGGGGCGAGCCCCGTGTCGAAGATGAACGTCCGTGCCGCGTTGACCAGGTGGTCGATGACCCGGGCGGGGCCGAGGACGGCTCCGCCCTGGCCGCCGAGCGACTTGGACAGCGTGACCGTCACGACGACGTCGTCGGCGCCCGCGAGCCCCGCCGCGTGCGGGGCGCCGCGGCCGCCGTCGCCGAGGACGCCCAGGCCGTGGGCGTCGTCGACCACCAGCCCGGCGCCGTGCTCCCGGCAGGCCGCGGCGAGTTCCGCGAGCGGAGCCGCGTCGCCGTCCACCGAGAAGACCGTGTCGGACACCGTGATCGCCGCGCCCTCGTGTGCCGAGAGCGCCTTGCGCACGGCGTCCGGCTCGGCGTGCGCCACCACCTGGGTCGTACCGCGGGCCAGCCGGCAGCCGTCGATGAGCGAGGCGTGGTTGCCCGCGTCGGAGACGATCAGTGAGCCGTGCGGGGCCAGCGCGGTGACCGCCGCGAGGTTGGCCGCATAGCCGGAGGAGAAGACGAGGGCCGCCTCGGCACCGCAGAATCCGGCCAGTTCCGCTTCCAGTTCCGCGTGCAGTTCGGTACTCCCGGTGACGAGGCGGGAGCCGGTCGAACCGCCGCCCCAGACCCGCGCGGCACGTGCCGCGCCCTCGGTGACCTCGGGGTGCCGGGCCAGTCCCAGGTAGTCGTTGCTCGCCAGATCGAGAAGCGGTGAGGCGGCCGGACGGGGGCGCAGAGTCCGTACGAGTCCGGCGCGGCGGCGCACTCGCGCCTGCTCGTCGATCCAGCCGAACGCCATGGGTGGTCCTCCGGGAATTTTGTAGGCAGTGCACAGACACTAGCGGGACCACCAGCAGGTCAGTATGTGGCAATACCCACACCTCGAAGCGACTCTGTTGTGCGAACTCTCCTTGGCCCGGAGCGGGTCCGTAGGACAGGATCGGCTCTCATGGACCTGCTGAACACGCTGGTGGACAAGGGGCTTCGGCGCGAGCTGCCGACCCGCGAAGAGGCACTCGCCGTCCTCGCGACATCCGACGACGACCTGCTGGATGTGGTGGCCGCGGCCGGGAAGGTGCGCCGGCACTGGTTCGGCCGACGGGTGAAACTCAACTATCTCGTCAACCTGAAGTCCGGCCTCTGCCCCGAGGACTGCTCCTACTGTTCGCAGCGGCTCGGCTCCCAGGCCGGGATCCTGAAGTACACCTGGCTCAAACCCGACCAGGCCTCCGACGCGGCGGCGGCCGGCGTGGCCGGGGGCGCCAAGCGCGTGTGCCTGGTGGCCAGCGGGCGCGGTCCGACCGACCGGGACGTGGACCGGGTCTCCGACACGATCAAGGCGATCAAGGAGAGCAACGAGGGCGTCGAGGTGTGCGCCTGCCTCGGACTGCTCTCCGACGGGCAGGCCGAGCGGCTGCGCGAGGCGGGCGCCGACGCCTACAACCACAACCTCAACACGTCCGAGGCGACGTACGGGGAGATCACGACCACGCACACGTACGCCGACCGTGTGGACACGGTCGAGAAGGCCCACGCGGCAGGCCTCTCCGCCTGCTCCGGGCTGATCGCGGGCATGGGCGAGTCGGACGAGGACCTGGTGGACGTCGTCTACTCGCTGCGCGAGCTGGACCCGGACTCGGTTCCGGTCAACTTCCTGATCCCGGTCGAGGGCACCCCGCTGGCGAAGGAGTGGAACCTCACCCCGCAGCGCTGCCTCAGGATCCTCGCGATGGTGCGCTTCGTGTGCCCGGACGTCGAGGTGCGCATCGCGGGCGGCCGGGAGGTCCATCTGCGCTCGATGCAGCCGCTCGCCCTGAACCTGGCCAATTCGATCTTCCTCGGCGACTACCTGACCACCGAGGGCCAAGCGGGCAAGGCCGACCTCGAGATGATCGCGGACGCCGGGTTCGAGGTGGAGGGCACCGACCAGGTGACGCTGCCCGAACACCGGTCCGGCGGCTGCCACGACGGCGGCGGGGTCTGCGGTTCCGAGGGTGGTGGAGGCTGCGGCTCCGACGCCGCCCCGGAGGCCTCCGAGCCCCGTACGGCCGCCGATGCCCGGACCGACCTGGTCGCCGTCCGCCGCAGGGGCGCCGGAACGGACCTCGCGCCCAATGCCTGAACGGACCCCGCCCGAGCTGACGGTGCCCGAGCTGCTGGAGCTCGACCGGCGGCATGTGTGGCATCCGTACGGCCCGATGCCCGGACGGCAGGAACCGCTCGTCGTGGAGTCGGCGAGCGGGGTGCGGATGCGGCTCGCCGACGGCTCGGGAGAGCTGGTCGACGGCATGTCCTCCTGGTGGTCCGCGATCCACGGCTACAACCACCCGGTGCTCAACGAGGCGGCGCGCGGGCAGCTGGAGCGGATGAGCCATGTGATGTTCGGCGGGCTCACCCACGAGCCCGCCGTACGACTGGCGAAGCTTCTTGTCGACATGTCTCCCGAGGGTCTGGAGCATGTCTTCCTCGCCGACTCGGGGTCCGTGTCGGTCGAGGTCGCGGTCAAGATGTGCCTGCAGTACTGGCGTTCGCTGGGCCGTCCCGGCAAGCGGCGGCTGCTGACCTGGCGCGGCGGCTACCACGGGGACACCTGGCAGCCGATGTCGGTGTGCGATCCCGAGGGCGGGATGCACGACCTGTGGACCGGGGTGCTCCAGCGTCAGGTGTTCGCGGACGCGCCGCCCGCCGAGTACGACGAGGCGTACGCCGAGCACCTGCGCGGCATGGTCGAGCGGCACGCCGACGAGCTGGCCGCGGTGATCGTCGAGCCGGTGGTGCAGGGCGCGGGCGGGATGCGCTTCCACTCACCCGCCTATCTGCGGGTGCTGCGGGAGGTGTGCGACGCGCACGACGTGCTGCTGGTGTTCGACGAGATCGCGACCGGGTTCGGCCGTACGGGCGCGCTGTTCGCTGCGGAGCACGCGGCCATGACGCCGGATGTGATGTGCGTGGGCAAGGCGCTGACCGGCGGCTATCTGACCATGGCGGCGACGCTGTGCACCGCGCGGGTGGCCGACGGCATCTCGCGGGGCGAAGTGCCGGTGCTCGCGCACGGCCCGACCTTCATGGGCAATCCGCTGGCGGCGTCCGTGGCCTGTGCCTCGATCGAGCTGCTGCTCGGCCAGGACTGGCTCGCGGAGGTCAAGCGGATCGAGGCGGGGCTGCGGGACGGGCTCTCGGGGGCCTCGGAGCTGCCCGGTGTGACGGATGTGCGGGTCCTCGGCGCCATCGGGGTCGTGCAGCTGGACCACGCCGTGGACATGAACGCGGCCACCGAGGCGGCCGTACGCGAGGGCGTGTGGCTGCGGCCCTTCCGCGATCTGATCTACACGATGCCGCCGTACATCACGGGCGACGCGGATGTGGCGCGGATCGCGCGGGCGGTGTGCGCGGCGGCGCGGGAGGGATGACATGTCGGTACTGATGATCACGGGCACGGGCACGGAGGTCGGCAAGACGGTCGTGACCGCCGCCGTCGCCGCGGCGGCGAGAGCGGCCGGCCGGTCCGTGGCCGTGCTGAAGGCCGCGCAGACGGGTGTACGGCCGGACGAGCCGGGGGACGCCGCCGAGGTCGCGCGGCTCGCGGGCGCCGTGACGACGGCCGAACTCGCCCGGTACCCCGAGCCGTTGGCGCCCGCCACGGCCGCCCGCCGGGCCGGTCGTACCCCGGTGCATCCGCGGGAGGTCGCGGAAGCCGCCGCCAAGCTGGCCACCGAGCACGACCTGGTGCTGGTCGAGGGGGCCGGCGGACTGCTCGTACGGTTCGACGCGGCCGGCGGCACGCTGGCGGACGCGGCCCGGCTGCTGTCGGCGCCGGTGCTGGTCGTGGCGCCGGCGGGGCTCGGCACATTGAACACGACGGAGCTGACAGCGCGTGAACTCCGCTCCCGTGGGCTCGACCTGGCCGGCATCGTGATCGGGAGCTGGCCCGCGGCTCCGGATCTCGCCGCGCGCTGCAATCTCGCGGACCTGCCGGACGTTGCCGGAGCGCCGTTGCTGGGCTCCGTTCCCGCCGGGGCCGGGGCCCTCTCCCCCGCCGCCTTCCGATCGGCCGCGCCGCACTGGCTGGCGCCTCGTCTGGACGGTACATGGGACGCGGAGGCGTTCCGGGTGCGGGAGGCGCCCCCGGTGTCCTGAGTCCCGGCGGGCGCGCGGTGAAACCGAGGCGGACGTGATCGCGTGTTGAACTACGTACGTGATCACCTCTGGAGGGAACGCCTTGCACGCGACACACTCACGCCCGTCCCGCCGTACGGCCCTCGTCGTGGGCGCGGCCGCCGCTCTCTCGCTCGGCGGCGGCACGGCCCACGCGTTACCCGGTACCGGTGGCGTCACCGCACGGCTGAGGGAGCTCGAACAGAAGCACACCGCACGGCTGGGCGTCTACGCCCGCAATCTGCGCACGGGCCGGACCGTGGCCTACCGGGCGGACGAACGCTTCCCGATGGCCTCGGTGTTCAAGACGCTGGCCGCGGCGGCTGTCCTGCGGGACCTCGACCGCGACGGCGAGTTCCTGGCCAAGCGCGTCCACTACACCCAGGACTACGTGAAGAAGTCGGGGTACTCCCCCGTCACCGAGAAGAACGTCGCGACCGGTATGACCGTCGCCGAACTCTGCGACGCCACCATCCGCTTCAGCGACAACACCGCGGGCAATCTGCTGCTCGTGGAGCTGGGCGGACCGACCGCCGTCACGCGCTTCTGCCGCTCGGTCGGTGACGGGGTCACCCGGCTCGACCGGTGGGAGCCCGAGCTCAACTCCGCGGAACCGTGGCGCGTGACCGACACGACCTCCCCGCGCGCCGTCGGCCTGACCTACGCCCGTCTGGTGCTCGGCGACGCGCTGGAGCCCCGGGACCGCGCGCGGCTCACGGACTGGCTGCTGCGCAACACCACCAGCACGGAGAAGTTCCGCAAGGCGCTGCCCGCCGACTGGCTGGTCGCCGACAAGACCGGCGGAGGACGGTACGGCGGCAACAACGACGTGGGCATCACCTGGCCGCCGGACGGTCCGCCGATCGTGATGTCCGTCCTGACCACCCAGCCGGAGGAGGACGCCGCAGCCGACAACCCGCTGGTGGCCTCGGCCGCCGCGTTGCTGGCGTCGGAACTCGGCTAGGGAGCGCGGGGTGAGGGGTGGCCGGTCGTGGGACGCCTGGCTCGTCGCGGGCGCCGTCGGTGTCGCCGGCCTGCTGGCCCTGCACTCCGCCGTGCCGAACGGGGTCGGGCGGCTCGGAAGCCTCCTGGAGACGTTCCTGCCGTGGCTGGGCGTGGCCGTGCCTCTGCTCGGCTGTCTCGCCGCGCTCAAGCGGTCGAGGGCGGGGCTGCTCGCCTGCCTGGCCCCGGTGGCCGTCTGGTTGTGGATGTTCGGCGGGCTGTGGTTCTCCTCGCCCCCGGAGGCCTACGGCCTGACGGTCGTCCAGCACAACGTGGCCGATGACAACGCCGACCACTCCGGCACCGCGCGGGCTCTGCGTGCCACGGGTGCGGAGCTGGTGGCCGTCGAGGAGCTGACGCCCGCCGCACGGCCCGCCTACCAGGACGTCCTGGGCGCCTCCCGGCCGCACCGGGCGGTCCACGGCACGGTGGGTCTGTGGTCGGCCTGGCCCCTGTCGGACGTGCGGCCCGTGGACATCCGGCCGGAGGGCTTTCCGGAGAGCTGGCAGCGCGGTCTGCGGGCCACGGTGTCCGCGCCCGGTGGAAAGCTCGCGGTGTACGTGGTCCATCTGCCGTCCGTCCGTCTGGGCCCGACGGGGCTGACGTCGGCGGCCCGTGACGAGAGCGCGGCACTGCTCGGGGCACGGATCGCTGACGACCCGGCCGACCGGCTCCTGCTGGTCGGCGACCTCAACGGCACGGTGCAGGACCGGGGGCTCGGTCCGCTCACCTCCCGACTGGACGCCCCTCCTTCGGGGTTCGCGTTCAGCTGGCCTGCCTCCTTTCCGGTGGCGCGGATCGACCAGGTGCTGGGGAGAGGGGCCGAGGTGACGGAGGTGTCCGCCCTGGACGCCACCGGGAGTGATCACCTTCCGGTGCTCGGCCGCGTCCGTCCGGGCTAGCCGGGATGCCGGCGGCAGGGGTGCGTGGGGGCCCCGCGGGGGACAATCCCGGTAGGTCCGCCTAGCAGGGAGGTCTCCATGCCGCTCCGCTCCGGCAAGGTGCCGCGGGATGCCGTGCACCATCCGCTGTTCGCCCGCTACTACGCCCGGATCAGCGTCGCCGCCGAGACCCGGATGGGCTTGGGCAGGGTGCGCGAGAGACTGCTCGACGGGCTGTCCGGGCGGGTGCTCGAGATCGGCGCGGGCAACGGGCTGAACTTCGCGCACTACCCGGGCACCGTCTCGGAGGTCGTGGCCATCGAGCCGGAGCGGCGGCTGCGGCGGCTGGCCGTGGAGGCCGCCCTGCGCGCCGAGGTGCCGGTGGACGTGGTGCCGGGTGCGGCCGAGGCGCTGCCGGTCAAGAGCGAGGGCTTCGACGCGGCGGTGGTGTCGCTGGTGCTGTGCAGTGTGCGGGACGTGCCCCGGGCGCTCGGGGAGCTCCGGCGGGTGCTGCGGCCGGGCGGCGAGGTGCGGTTCTTCGAGCACGGCCGGGGCGGCGGCCGGGTGATGACCTTCAGCCAGCGCGCGCTGGACCGGACGGTGTGGCCGGTTCTGAACGGGGGCTGCCATCTGTCGCGGGAGCCGGTGCGGGCGCTGCGCGACGCCGGTTTCGAACTCGGCCCCTACCGGCAGGTGCTGATGCCGGAGCAGGGACCGACCCTGCCCGCCTCGTACTGCGTACTGGGCACGGCCTGGCGCCCGGTCAGCTCCTAGTCACAGGCTCCACTGGAGCAGCTCCCGCTCGATGTCCCGCACGGACGCCTCGCCGCTCTTGACCAGCTTGGCGAGGTCGCGGACCTGCTCGGGCGAGGTGACGACCTTGGCGCCGCTGGCCACGAGATACGCGTAGGCGACGGCGGAGGCGAACAGCGCGTTGGAGCGTTCCAGCGCGGGGACGTGGATCAGCAACTGGAGCAGCGCGGCGGCGCGGGCGTGCGGGCTGTCGTAGACGGGGACGTCGAATATGGCGGCCTGGTGGCGTGCGACGGCGGCGACGAGGGCTCCCCAGTCGGTGACCTGGGGGTCTCCCGGGGTCTTGTGCTCGGCGAGCATCAGCAGCCAGGCGAGATCGATCTCGAGGTTGTTCAAGGGATCAGTGACGACCTTCGCGTGTGCCCTCCCGGTCCCCGCCGAACTCCTCGGCGAAGACGGACTCGTACTGCTTCATGAAGTCGGCGGCGGCCTCCACGAAGGTGTGGCCGACCTCGCCGGTGTCCTGTCTGACCAGCTCTTCGATGTAGCGGTTGACGCTCATTCCACGGGCCAGGGCGCGTTCGCGGGCGGCTCGGGCGGTGCCCTCGTCCACTCGCACGTTCAGCTGGGTCTTCGCCATACCTCGACGCTAGCGCGAGAACGCTAGCACCGGCAAGGCCAGGACTCCGACTCGCGGAGGATACCGAGTGTGGGCCGCGTCACATTACCCTCGGGCAAGACGACGAAGTCCGGACATCCACCCCGAGGAGGCGGCCTTGTCCACACCTGCTGCGGAGCACGCCCCCGGCCTGGCGTCGGCCGACGGGATCGCGGCCCGCGCCCGCGGTCTGACCAAGGCGTACGGCTCCGGCGAGACGGCCGTGCTGGCGCTGGACTCGGTGGACGTGGACGTCGCGCGGGGCCGGTTCACCGCGGTGATGGGGCCGTCGGGCTCCGGGAAGTCCACGCTGATGCACTGCCTGGCGGGTCTCGACACCGTCTCGGCCGGCCAGGTGTGGCTCGGCGACACGGAGATCACGGGGCTGAAGGAGCGCGAGCTGACGCGGCTGCGCCGGGACCGGATCGGGTTCATGTTCCAGTCGTTCAACCTCATCCCGACCCTGAACGCGCTGGAGAACATCACCCTTCCCATGGACATCGCGGGCAGGAAGCCCGACGAGAAGTGGCTGGACCAGGTCATCGACACCCTGGGCCTGCGGGACCGGCTCAGGCACCGGCCGTCGCAGCTCTCCGGGGGCCAGCAGCAGCGCGTGGCCTGTGCGCGGGCTCTGGCCTCGCGGCCCGAGCTGATCTTCGCGGACGAGCCGACCGGCAACCTCGACTCGCGCGCCGGTCTTGAGGTGCTCGGCTTTCTGCGCGAGGCGGTGGACCAGCTGGGCCAGACGGTCGTCATGGTCACCCACGACCCCGGCGCCGCCGCCCACTCGGACCTGGTGCTCTTCCTCGGGGACGGACGGATCGTGGACGAGATGCCCCGGCCGACGGCGGAGGCCGTACTGGAACGCCTGAAGAGGTTCGACACGATCCGCACCCGGTTCGAGGACACCCCTCCCGCCGCAGGATCCGAGGACACCCCGGCCGCCGAGGAGAACTGACCCGTGCTCAAGGCGACCCTGAGAAGCTTCCTGGCGCACAAGGGGCGGCTGCTGCTCTCCGCGCTCGCCGTCCTGCTGTCCGTGGCGTTCGTCGCGGGCAGCCTGATCTTCTCGGACACGGTCAGCCGTACGTTCGACCGGCTGTTCGCCTCCACCGCGGCCGATGTCACGGTCAGCCCGAAGGAGGACCTCGACGAGGCCGTGCCCTCGGGCCGGACGGCCACCCTGCCGGCCGCGCTCGCCGCACGCGTGCGGCAGGTCGACGGGGTCGCGGCGGCACGGGCCGAGGTGGACGTGGACGGCCTCACGGTCGCCGACGAGGACAACGAGCCGGTGGGCCCGACCACCGGGGCTCCCACGCTCGGCACCGCCTGGAACCCGACCGAGCGCAGCCCCGTGGAGCTGACCTCCGGTCACGCACCGCGCGGACCGGCCCAGGCGCTGCTCGACTCGGAGACCGCCGGCCGCAAGGACGTGCGCATCGGAGACACCCTCACCGTGATCGCGCCGCCCGGGTCGTTCGAGGTCCGCGTCGTCGGCATCGTCACGTTCACCACCACCAACCCCGGCGCCGCCCTGGTCTTCTTCGACACCCGGACCGCGCAGACGAAACTGCTGGGCAGCCCGGGAGGCGCCACCAGCATCGCGGTCGACGCGGCGGAGGGCGTCAGCGACGCACAGCTCAAGCAGCGCGTGGCCGCCGCGCTGGGCGCGCACACCTACGACTTCAGGACGGCCGGCGAGCAGGCCGAGTCGGACGTCGAGCAGCTCGGCGGATTCCTGGATGTCATCAAGTACGTGATGGTCGGGTTCGCCGGGATCGCCGTGCTGGTGGGCGTCTTCCTGATCGTGAACACCTACTCCATGCTCATCGCCCAGCGCACCCGCGAGCTGGGGCTGCTGCGCGCGCTCGGCGCCGACCGGCGCCAGGTCCGCCGCTCGGTCCTCGTCGAGGCCCTCCTGCTCGGCCTGGTCGGCTCCACGCTGGGGCTCGCGGCGGGCATCGGGCTGGCGGCCGGGCTCATCGAGCTGATGGGCCTGCTCGGCATGAACATCGACGCCGGCGAGATGGTCATCGGCTGGGTGACGCCCGTGACGGCGTACGTCGTCGGGCTCGGGGTCACCTTCGTCGCCGCGTACCTCCCGGCGCGGCGGGCCGCGGGGGTCTCGCCGATGGCCGCGCTCGCGGACGCCGAGGTCGCCGGGGTGGGCCGGCCGCTGCGGATGCGCGCGGTGGCGGGCGCGATCGTCGGGGCGGCCGGGGCGGCGGCGCTCGCGGGGTGCGCGGCGGCGACCCGGACCTCGTCGGCGGCGTCCCTGCTGGGGCTGGGTGTCGTCCTGACCCTGATCGCCACCGTGATCGCGGGTCCGCTGCTGGTGCGCCCGGTGATCCGTGTGCTCGGCGCGGCCTTCCCCGCTCTGTTCGGGTCGGTCGGCCGGATGAGCCAGCGCAACGCGCTGCGCAATCCCCGCCGTACGGGGGCCACCGCGGCGGCCCTGATGGTGGGTCTCGCCCTGGTGGGCGGGATGTCGGTGGCGAGCGCCTCGATGACCAGGTCGTTCGACCAGCAGATCGACAAGACACTGGGCGCCGACTTCGTGATCCAGAACACCAACTTCCTGCCGTTCCCGAAGGAGGTCACCGACGAGGTGCGCGGCACCGACGGCGTGGGCCTGGTCGTGCGGGGGCGGTTCACGCCGGTCGCGGTGCGGCTGCCGGACGGCGACCGGGTGGAGACGACCGCTGCGGCTTACGATCCGCGGCTGGACGAGGTCGCCAACATCACGTATGTCCAAGGGGACTCCGCGTCGGCACTGGCGGCCGGGCGCCTGGCCATGGACCGGGATTTCGCGCGCGACCACGGCGTACGCGTGGGCAGCACCGTCCCGGTGGCGTTCCAGGGCGGCCGTTCGGCCGAGCTGAAGGTCGGGGCCCTCACGGACCAGGACTCCGCCGAGGGGTTCGGCACGCAGGGCGGGCTCTACTTCGGTCTCGCCACGCTGGAGCGGTACGCGCCGGGCGGGCAGGACTCCGCGCTGTACGTCAACGCCGCCCCCGGCACGAGCGACGACGAGCTGCGCGCGAACCTGGAGCGGACCCTGGATCCGTACCCGCAGGTGCAGGTGCGGGACCTGGCCGACTACAAGCAGCTGGTGCACGACCAGATCGCCGTCCTGCTGTACCTCGTGTACGCGCTGCTGGGGCTGGCGATCATCATCGCGGTGCTCGGCGTGGTCAACACCCTCGCCCTGTCGGTGGTCGAGCGCACCCGGGAGATCGGGCTGCTGCGGGCGATCGGGCTGGCCCGGCGTCAGCTGCGGCGGATGATCCGGCTGGAGTCGGTGGTGATCGCGGTGTTCGGCGCGGTCCTGGGGCTCGCGCTGGGGCTGGTGTGGGGCGTGTGCACACAGCAGGTGCTGGCGCTCCAGGGCATGACGGCCCTCGCGATCCCGTGGGGCACGATCGTCGCGGTGGTGATCGGCTCTGCGGTGGTGGGCGTGGTGGCCGCGCTGCTGCCGGCGTTGCGTGCATCCCGCATGAACGTACTGGCGGCCATCGCGCACGAATGATGGAATCGCGGCAGTCGCTCAAGTCCCTTCTCGGTGAGGAGAGTTCATGCCGCGCCCGTTCCGTTTCGGAATCAACATGCTCACGGCCGCCCCTGGCGAGGAGTGGCGCGCCAAGTGCCGCCGGGCCGAGGAACTCGGCTACGACGTGATCCTCGTCCCCGACCATCTGGGCATGCCCGCGCCCTTCCCCGCGCTGGTGGCGGCGGCCGAGGCGACCGAGCGGCCGAGGCTCGGCACCTTCACGCTCAACGCCGGTTTCTGGAATCCGGCGCTGCTGGCCCGCGAGGTGGCGACGACGGACGCGCTGACGGGCGGGCGCCTGGAACTCGGGGTCGGCACCGGCTACGCACGGGACGAGCACGAGTCGGCCGGGCTGCCGTTCGGCTCGCCGGGCGAGCGGGTGGACCATCTGCGGCGCACCGTAGAGGAGTTGGAGCGCCTGCTGGCTTCCGAGGAGCACCAGCCGCGGGCGGCGCAGCGGCCGCGGGTGCCGCTGCTGGTCGGCGGGAACGGCGACCGGATGCTGCGGCTGGCCGCCGAGCACGCCGACATAGCGGCGTTCACCGGTGCGCGCACGGCACCGGGCAGCACAACGGGGCAGTTGACGCCGATCAGCGCGGACGATCTCGAAGAGCGTGTGGCGCGGTATCTGAAGTTCGCGGAGGGCCGCGCGGAGCCGGCCGAGCTGAATCTGCTGGTGCAGGTGGTGATCGGCACCGAGGACCGCGAGGCCGCCATCCAGCCGTTGCTGGACCGCGTACCGGGCCTGACGGCGGACGAGGTACTGGACCTTCCCGTCACCCTGGTCGGCACGCTGGACGAGATCACCGACCAGGTCCTGTCCCGGCGCGAGCGCTACGGCTTCACGTACCTGACCATCCTGGAGCCGTACATGGAGGCGTTCGCGCCGGTCATCGAACGGTTGCGCGGGCGGGCCGGCTAGCGCGTCACGCGGTGGCGGAGGTAGACGACCCTCGAAGCGAAGCTGCGGGTCTCGACGAGTTCGAGATCCACCCGGCGCTCGTGCCGGGGAAAGTACGGGATGCCACCGCCGACGAGTACCGGGTAGACCATGGTCCGGTACTCGTCGATCAGGCCCGCCCCGGCCGCCTCAGCGGCGAGAGTCGCGCCGCCGATCGCGATCTCGCCCTCCCCCGGCTCGGCCCTCAACCGCTCGATCTCCTCCGCCACGCCGCCGGAGGCCAGACGGGCGTGGCCCTGCACCGTGGACAGCGTGGTGGAGAACACCACCTTGGGGAGCGGCTTCCAGAGCGCGGCCCATTCGTGCCCCGCGGCGTCGAGCGAGGGGTCCTGGTCGGCGGTCTCCCAGTACAGCATCGTCTCGTACAGCCGCCGTCCCATCAGGTGGACGCCGACCCCTCGGATCTCGTCGATCCAGAAGCGAAAGACCTCCTCGGGCAGCCCCCAGTCGAAGTCGCCGTCCGGCCCGACGATGTAGCCGTCGAGTGACACGCTCATCGAATAGGTCACGCTGCGCATCAGCAGTCCTCCTCGGTATCGGGTTCGACAGTACGACCGCCGGACGCCGCAGGACCTGTCGCGACTCGCGGGAATCCCCGGGCCGAGCCGGCCGTGCCGGATCAGCGGCAGGTGTAGGCGAAGGAGGCGGACGCCGTGTGCCGGCTGGGGGACTCGATGACCAGCCGCGCTGTCGCCTTGCTGGTGCCCTTGCCGTGGAAGGTCCACAGCAGGCGGAGGCGTGTCTCGTCCTGTCCTCTGCCCAGCCGCTCTTCGCGCGGACCCGAGGAGGTGCCGTCACTGCGGTGCCACTCGTAGGTGAGCGCCCCGGCCGCCCCGTTGGTTCTCACCACCGCCACCACCTCGGCTGTTCCGTCGCACTGGACGACGCTGCTCGTCTGTGCCGTCACCTGGGTGATCCGCAGGTCCGCCGTCTGCCGTTGCCAGAACAGCCAGGCCAGCACGATCGCCAGGACGGCCGCCGCCAGGCGGTATCTGCGGAGCCGGTGCAGTCGACCGCGGGGCTGCTGCCGGCTCTTGTGCTGCGCCGTGCCGCGCCAGACGTCGACGGCGGTGTCCGTCAGCCCCAGGGGCGGGACGCCCGGTCCGAAGTGCAGGACCTCGGACTCGGGCGCGGGCTCGGTACTGGTCCAGTGGTCGTCGAGGACGGTCGGAACGTAGGTGGCGTCGTCGTCGACGTCTCTGATGGTCGGTTGCACATCCGGGTCCTGCAGGGTCGGCTCCAGGCCCGGATCCGGTAAGTCCCACGGCACCACCGGACGCTCGCCGTGGTCCGTCATCCTCGCCCCTCCGTTCAGCTCGCTCTCACAGGCTCCGGTGGACCGGCATCAGCCGGGCTCGCCCTCGACGGCCGCCGGAGCGCCTTGCCGCGGGGTCACAGCCGGCGTCGAAGCGGAACCCGTGCCGGCGCCGCCGGCGGAGTCGCCGGTGTCGGTGCTGCTCTGGCTGGTGGTACTGAGTGACTGCGAGCTGGAGATGAGCTTCGAGCTCTCCTGCGAACCGGCAGTGGCGCTGGTGTGAGCACCTGGGCCCACGTTGGTTGCGGAGCCGGCGCCGCCCGCAGCCCCGGGATCACTGTCGCCGGTCCCCGCGATCGCGCCCCCGCCCCCGTCATCGTCATCGTCGGCTTGACCGGTGCCGGGGTTGACGGGCCCGGGGCCTTCCGTCCCGGGGTTATCCGTCCCGGGGCCTTCCGTCCCGGGGTTGCCCGTCCCGGGGTTGCCCGTCCCGGGGTTGCCCGTCCCGGGGTTGCCCGTCCCGGGGTTATCCGGCCCAGGGTTGCCCGTCCCGGGGTTATCCGGCCCAGGGTTGCCCGTGCCGGGGTTGCCCGTCCCGCCGTTCCCCCCGTTGGTGTTCCCGTCGTCAGGAGAGTCCGTGCCGCTGCGATCGGTGTCGGTCTCCGAGCCGGTGTTCTCGTGGGTGCGGTCGGTGTCGGCCCGGGTGCCGGTGTCCTCGTGGCCGTGGGTCTCGGTGTCGCCGGTGCTGGTGCCGCCTTCCGTGCCGGTACCCGCGTCGGGGTTCGTTCCGGTGTCGCCGTCCCCACTGTTCCTGACCGTGTCGGAGCCGGTTTCACCCGTCTGCGCCCTGGACTCCGTGCCGCTGTCCTGCGCGCCAGACGGGCCGGTGCCGCCGGAGTCCGAAACCGGCCCGGTGCTCCGCGTCTCCTGCGCCGAACCGGTGCCCTTCCGTACGTCGAGCGTGGTGACGGCCTGAGTGTGAGCACCGGCGTGCGCTTCCGGCCCACCCGTCCAGCCACTGGGCGCCAGGCTCAGCAGCCCCGCCACCGCCACGGCGGCCGCGCCGGTGAGCACATCGCCCCGCCTGTGCGGCCGACCGCGGCGCCTTGCGGTGAGCACGGTACGGGCCAGTTCGGCCGAGGAGCCCACCAGACGAGCGTCCAGGCGTGAGATCGCCGGAGGCACCAGGGCCGCCGCCACCGCGGCCAGCCGACTCTGGCCGCGTTCCTCCCAGTCGGGTCCGTACGCGTTCCCAGCCACCCACTCCAGTTCCCTCAGGAAGTCGAGGGCGTTCGCGGGCCGGAGCGCCGGGTCCTTGGCCATGCCGTGCCGGATCAGCCCGCGTACCTCTCCCGGCACCCGGTCCATGGGCACGGGCTCCTCGGCGTGCTGGCGCAGGAAGTCATAGGGTTCCGGCCCCTCGAACGGGCGCACGCCGGTAAGGCACTCGTAGAGGGTGGTGGTCGCCGCGTACACATCGCCGGCCGGGGTGGCGGCCTCCATTTTCCACTGTTCCGGAGGCATGTAGGCACAGGTACCGCACAAGTTGTGGCGGTCGCCGGTGCGCGCGGCAATTCCGAAGTCCACCAGCTTGGTCCGGCCGTCCCAGTTCACCAGCACGTTCTCGGGCTTGTAGTCGCGGTGCACCACGCCGACGCCGTGCGCGGCGGCCAGCCCCAACAGGGACCCTTTCAGCACGACGAGTGCGGCCTCGGGGTGTGTGGACCCCTTCTTCTTCAGCAGGGCGCGGAGTGCGGCGCCGTAAACGAGTTCCATGACGATGGCCGCGCCCTGCTCGGCTTCGACGTACTCGTAGAGGCGGGTCACATGAGGCGATGTCAGGTCACTGAGGAGCCGGGCCTCGGTTCGCAAGGCAGTACGAAATTCCGACTTCGAACACAGTTCCTCATTGAGGTACTTGATAGCGACGTTCCGGCCGGTCGAGACATGACGGGCGACCACCACCCGGCCGCCACCGCCTTTGCCCAGGTTTTTCAAATCGACATATCCGGGGACGGTCCATGAATCGCCACCCCAGTCCCCTTTGCACCCGTCGCGCTCACTCGCTCCTGTCACACTTCCCCCTGGAGTTCAGTCGTACGGAGGTTTCTCCGGCAAGAATTCTCCCAACGGAAAAAGATCCAATGCGGGAAGAAATTTCACAGTTCTGCAACCGTTATCGCTGACGTTGATTCAAGCGGCAGCGGCGAAAGGGGATTTGGAGCGGCCGGGCAGAACTGTGAGGCGGTCGTGGTGGCCGCGGGCCGGTGTTTTGGTCCAGTTCGGGTCCGGACGGCCTCAAGGCCATGCATGAGCGAGCCTCGGGGATATCCACACGGCACCTTCCGGACAGATCCAGTGAGCCGCCACCCTCCCGGAACCCCTGATCTGCTCCAGCGCCCCACCCGCGAGGGGGCGCCGCATGACCTGTTCTCGCTCGTGCGCGGCCGGCGCACCTGACGGCTGCCCTCCAGAGGGTCGGCGTCGCGGCGTCCGTGAGTGGTCACCGGTCGGTGGATCTTGCCTCAAACCTTGAACACAAATTGCACACACCCTCTCTCCATACTGGCCCCGATGGTCTAGATTGACCGTGCTTCAGCTGTTCGGGCACGAGGCGACCCTTAATGATCTATAGGTCCGGCGCTGCACAAAGCCAGTAGGACGGGCGAGTCCGCTGCCGCCGGGGTGGGTTGTTCAGGCAGCTCCGCAGGGGTTGGGATGTCATGCGCACGACGAGGGAGGCGGGGGCCTCCCCGGGGGACGAACAGCGCGGGGGGCGGGGGCCTCCCGGGGGGAGGAACAGTGTTGGGCGAGCACGTCGAACCACTGGGGACCTGGGGGGTTCTGTGCGGCAAGGGGGATTAGCCCGCCCGTATCCGTCAGCGCGCGGGCGTCTGGCGGACGGGGCGATCAGCCGGCCCGCGATCGATTGGGAGCAGCGGTACCGCCGTACCGTGATCATCAGCGATACCGTGGCCACCGCCTTCGTGGTGGCGGCCATCGGCAACTTCTTCGGGGCGCGGGACGCGGCCAACTGGCACGAGAAGTGGGGAATCCTCGCCTTCGGCACCGAGCTGCTGGTGCTGGGGGCGCTCGCGGTGGGCCGGGCGTGGGCTCCGGCAGCGCTCGGCCAGGGCGCTGAGGAATTCCGCAGGCTCGGACGCTCGCTGTTCGCGGCGACCGTCGTACTGGCACTCGGGGGCATCGCCCTCACCTCGCGCAACATCAAGCTCTGGATCTTCGTCGCGATCCCCGCGATCGCGCTCGTCACCATGACCGCGCGGTATCTGCTGCGACTCGGGCTGCACAAACAGCGCAAGGAAGGCCGGTGCCTGAGACCGGTGCTCGCGGCCGGCAGCCCGGCCACCGTGCACGACCTGATCACCCGGACCCGCAAGTTCCCGCACCTCGGCTGGCGGGTGGACGCGGTCTGCACGACGGACGGTCTCGGGATCGACGGTGATCAACTGGACGGAGTACCGGTCGTCGGCCGACTGGCGGACGTCGCGGGCCACGTCCGCCGCGACGGCTACCGGGTCGTCGCGGTCACCCCGGACCCGCACTGGTCACCGGACCGGCTGCAGCGGCTGGCCTGGAACCTCGAGGGCAGCGACGCCGAGATGGTCGTGGCCCCCGTGCTGATGGAGGTGGCCGGTCCACGGCTGCACATCGACGCGGTGCTCGGGATCCCGCTGCTGCGGGTCAGCATGCCGGCCTTCACCGGGGGCCGCCGAGTGGTCAAAGGGGTCGTCGACCGAGTAGGCGCAACGTTTCTGCTGGTGCTGTTCGCTCCGCTGATGGTGTTCGTCGGGCTGCTCGTGCTGATGGACAGCCGGGGCGGGGTGTTCTACCGCCAGCGCAGGGTGGGCAAGGACGGCCGCGAGTTCACCATTCTCAAGTTCCGCACCATGGTCGCCGGGGCGCACGGGGCACGTGCCGAGCTGGCCGACCTCAACGAGGGCGCCGGCCTGCTCTTCAAGGTCCGCCAGGACCCGCGGGTGACCCGGGTGGGAACGGTGCTGCGCCGGTACTCGCTCGACGAGCTCCCGCAGCTTTTCAACGTGCTCACCGGATCGATGTCGCTCGTCGGTCCGCGGCCTCCGCTACCGGAGGAGTCCGCGGCGTACGGCCCGGACATCCGGCGGCGGCTGCTGGTCAAGCCCGGACTCACCGGCCTGTGGCAGATCAGCGGACGCAGCGACCTGTCATGGGAGGAGGCGGTCCGGCTGGACCTGCGGTACGTGGAGGACTGGTCGCTGGCCCTGGACACGGTGATCTTGTGGAAGACGCTACGCGCGGTGCTCCACGGCCAGGGGGCCTACTGATGCGCGGGGGGCAGCGGCGGGGCGGTCCCGCCGGCGCGCTGAGCGCAGGCCGCAAGGGCCTGCCTGGGGGGAGGAACGGGTCATGAGAGTCAGCGTTTTCGGGCTCGGCTACGTGGGCTGTGTGTCGGCCGCGTGCCTGGCCGGCATGGGCCACGAGGTCATCGGGGTGGACGTCAACCAGGTGAAGGTCGACCTGGTCAACGACGGCAAGGCCCCGGTGGTCGAGGAACGGATCGGCGATCTCATCGCCGAGGTCGTGCGGACCGGGGCGTTACGCGCCACCGGCGACGTCCGCGAGGCGATCATGGACAGCGAGGTGTCACTGGTCTGTGTGGGCACACCGTCGGAGCCCAACGGCAGCCTGTGCACCGCGTACTTGGAGCGGGTCACCGAGGAGATCGGCGCCGCGCTGGCAGAGAGGGCCGGTCAGGGGGGCCGCCACACCGTGGTGTTCCGCAGCACCATGCTCCCGGGCACCTGCCTGAACCTGCTGGTGCCGATCCTGGAGAAGGCCGTCGGCGGCACCGCCGGGGTGGACATCGGGGTCGCGGTCAACCCGGAGTTCCTGCGCGAGGGCACCAGCGTGCGGGACTTCTTCGACCCGCCCAAGACCGTCATCGGCGAACTCGACCCGGCGAGCGGCGATGCCGTGATGGCGCTGTACAAGGGCCTGCCCGGCGAGGTGTTCCGGGTGCCGGTCCCGACGGCCGAGGCGATCAAGTACGCGGACAACGCCTTCCACGGCCTCAAGATCGGCTTCGCGAACGAGCTGGGCGCGGTGTGCCAGGCGCTCGGGGTGGACTCGCACCAGGTGATGGACGTGTTCCTGGCCGACCGCAAGCTCAACATCAGCCCCGCCTACCTGCGGCCCGGCTTCGCCTTCGGTGGCTCCTGCCTGCCCAAGGACCTGCGCAGCCTGGTCCACGCGGCGCGCCGGGCCGACGTCTCGGTGCCCATCCTCGCCCATGTGCTGCCCTCCAACTCCGACCATCTGCAGCGTGCGGTGGAGCTGGTCGAGCGCACCGGCAAGCGCCGGGTGGGCCTGTTCGGGCTGTCCTTCAAGCCCGGCACCGACGACCTCCGCGAGAGCCCGCTCGTCGAGCTGGCGGAGAGGCTCTTCGGCAAGGGGTACGAACTGAAGATCTACGACGCCAACGTGAGCCTGTCCCGGCTGATCGGCGCGAACCGCGAGTACATCGAGACCCGGCTGCCGCACCTGGCGCAACTGCTCGCCGACTCGGTCGACGAGGTGCTGGAGCACGCCGAGGTGTGCCTCGTCGGGAGCAGTGATCCGGCCGTGCTGTCGGCGCTGCCCCATGGCGACGGCACGGTGATCGTCGACCTCATCCGCCTTCCCGACGCCGAGGCGCGCCGGGCCGAACCGGGGTACGTGGGCCTTGCTTGGTGACAGATCGTCGGGTGACACGGCCGGCGGCCAGGGGACGGACCGGCGCGCGCTGATCCTGGTGGAGAACCTGTCGGTGCCGTTCGACCGGCGGGTGTGGCAGGAGTGCACGACGCTGCGCGACGCGGGCTGGGAGGTGCACGTCATCTGCCCCCGGGGGAGCAAGCGGGACACGGAGCCGGAGGCGGTGATCGACGGGGTGCGGATCCACCGCTACCCGTTGCGCGCGGCCACCGGAGGGCCCGCCGGCTACCTGCGGGAGTACGGATCGGCCTTGTGGCACACGGTCCGGCTGGCCCGGAAGGTCGGCCCGGTCGACGTGATCCACGCCTGCAACCCGCCCGACCTGCTGTTCCTGCCGGCACTGTGGATGAAGCGGCGCGGCGCGCGGTTCGTCTTCGACCAGCACGACCTGGTACCCGAGCTGTACCTCTCCCGGTTCGACCGCGGCGAGGATCTGCTCTACCGCGCCGTGTGCGCGCTGGAACGGCTGACCTACCGGGCCGCGGACATCGTGCTCGCCACGAACGAGAGCTACCGGGACGTCGCGGTGCGCCGTGGCGGCCGGCGGCCGGAGGACGTCTTCGTGGTGCGCAGCGCGCCCGCGACCGACCGTTTCCGACCGGTGCCGCCCGAGCCGGAGTTGAAGCGCGGCAAGCCTCATCTGCTGTGCTACCTCGGGGTCATGGGCCCGCAGGACGGCGTCGACTACGCCTTGCGGGCCCTGGCGAAGCTGCGCGACGAGCTCGGGCGGAGCGACTGGCACGCGGTGTTCGTCGGCGCCGGCGACGCCTTCGACGCGATGGTGGAGCTGTCCCGGCGGCTCGGGCTTTCCGAGCAGGTGGAGTTCACCGGGCGCATCCCGGACGCCGACCTGGTGCGCTACCTGTCCACCGCGGACGTGTGCCTCTCCCCCGACCCGCGCAATCCGCTCAACGACGTGTCGACCATGAACAAGGTCCTGGAGTACATGGCGATGGGCCGGCCGATCGTCTCGTTCGACCTCCGGGAGGCCCGCGTTTCCGCCGGTGATGCCGCCGTCTACGCGCAGGCCAACGACGAGGCCGAGTTCGCGAAGCTCATCACGCTGCTGCTCGATGATCCGGACAAGCGGGCCCGGATGGGCAAGATCGGCCAGGAGCGGATCAGCGGGCCGCTCTCCTGGCGGAACTCACAGGCGTCGCTGCTCGCCGCCTACGCCGCTGCCTGCCGTGACCACGCTCCGGTGTCGAGAGCGACCCGTACCAGGCAGGGAAGAGGCCGCACTGTTGAGCGATGAAACAATACGCCTGGTCACGATCGGGCGGATCATCCGTCGGCGCGGGCGGCTGCTCACCGTCCTCGCCGTGCTGGGTGCGCTCGTCGGCTACGGCACCTCCCTGCTGATTCCGCCGCGGTACACGACGTCGGCATCGGTACTGCTGCCCGGGGCGTGGGAGGAGCGCGAGCTGCTGACCCAGGCGGAGATCGCGAGCAGTTCGGTGGTGGTCGACCGCGCGGCCGCCACGCTCGGCTGGACCGGAGTCAGCAGCGGCGAACTGCGGGATCGGGTGAGCGCCCAGGCCGCCGACGGGAACATCATCAAGATCTCGGGCACGGCCGACACCCCGGAGCGCGCCCAGCGGCTCTCCGACCAGGTCGCCCGGCAATTCGTGGCATTCGCCGCGCGCATCGCGGGCGACGACACCGACCCCGAAGCGGCGGAGCGCCCCGAGGCACTGCGGCAGCTGGTGGTGCGGACCAGCCGCCGCATCACCGAGCTGGCCGACGCGGCCGATCCGGGGCAGACCGTGGAGAGCGTGCAGACCCGCACCGAGCTGGCCAAGCTGCGCACCACGCTGCAGGAGGCCGTGAAGAAGCTGGACGAGGCCGACCCGGCCGCCGACAAGGCCGGCATGGTCGTCATGGGTCCGGCGGCCCGGCCGGCCGGCGAGGCGCCGCCGACGAGGACGCAGCTCGTCGTCGGCGGGGCACTGCTGTCCTTCCTGCTCGCGGTCATCGGCCATCTCACCGCCGCACGGATGAGCCGTCGGCCGCGCACCGAACCGGAGATCGCCGCGGCGCTGGGCTCGGAGTCGCTGGGCACCGTCGACGTACCCGGTGAACCGCCCGCGCACCGGACGGAGGACGGCGGCCGGCGGGCCCGGATCCGCCGGCTGCTGGGCGTCGATGTCCGGTGGGACCTACCGAGTCCGCAGACGTCCGGCGACGAGGCCGGAAGGCGGATCCGCTACCGGCGGGTGTGCGCCCGCCTCCGGGACCGGCTCCCGGCCCCCCGGCGGCTGCTGGTCGTCGTCCCGGACGGCGACGAGATCGCCCACCGGGCCGCCGGCCAGCTCGTCGCCGAGGCCGAGAACGATCCGCCGCTGCGGGTGGTGGGGGTTTCGGTGGACCGGCCGATGGTGCCGGACCGCGACCACGAGTCCGGTGCCCTGGTCGTGCTCAGCGCCGGCCGCTGGACCGCGGGGGAACTCACCGGCATCGCCGAGGCGTGTGCGGACGCCCGGCACGAGGTCGTCGGCATCGTCCTCGCCGGCTCGGTCCGGGCCCGTCCCACGCGGCCCGCCGGCCGTCCTCAAGATGCCGCCACTCCGGCGCTCGCGGTCGGCGACAACGCGGCGGGAGGTTCGCGGTGACGACGAGTACGACGTCGGAGCAGTCGGCCGCCGCTCCGCTGCTGGACCTCCAGTCGCTGGTGGTGGCGGTGCGCAGACGGCGGCGCCTGTGGTGCTCCATGGCGCTGCTGGGGCTGCTCCTCGGCGCGGCGGTGGCGATCCTGCTGCCGCCACCGCCGACCGCGGTGACCAAGGTGCTGGTCGCGCATCAAGAGGACCAGCCGAACGACCCCGGAACACTGATCCGCACCGATGTCGAGCTGCTGCGGACCACACGGATCGCCGGCCAGGCCCTGCGGTCCCTCGGGTCCCCGGAGAAACCGGAGGACTTCATGCGGGACTACGCAGGGACCGGCCTGACCAACAACCTGCTGCAGATCAATGCGACAGGTGACAGCGACGCGGAAGCGGTGGCCCGGGCCAAGGCCCTGGCCGAGGCGTTCGTCGCGGACCATGTGAAGCGGATACGGGAAGCCGCGGACGCCGAGGCCAAGACCCTGCTCGACCAGCGTGACCGCATGCGGGACGAACTCGCCCAGGTCAACAAGGCGATCGGAGACGGACCGCCGGAGAGCGACCCGAAGGCGTCGGCCGACATGGAGTCGCTCTTCGCCCGCCGGGCCGAACTCACCTCGCGCATCACCGACTTCGGCCAGCGCGCCGCGGAGGCACGCATCGGCACGCCCCAGCTCGTCGCCGGCACACAGATCGTGGACGCCCCGCACGCGGTGCGGCACTCCCTGCCCAGGGCCGCCGCCACCGACGCCGCGATCGGACTCGTCCTCGGACTCGTCCTGGGACTCGCGGTGGCAGCGATCGGCACGGTGGTGGCGGACCGCCCCGTCCTGCGCCGGGACATCGCGGCGAACCTCGGCGCCTCGGTCATCGCGGAGCTGCCCCGCCGGTCGACCGGTCCGTGGCGGCGCCGGCGGATCCGGGCGGCACGGACCAGGCTCACCGCGTCCCTGGCCCGCACCGTGCGCAGCTCCGCGGAACCGGTGTCGCTGCTGGAACTGGGCTGTGCGCGCGGCACGAGCGTGATCGCCCTGGACCTCGCCGGGGCACTGGCGGCGGAGGGGCCGGTGGTCATCGTCGACGGCCTGCCCGGCCGGCAGCTCGCGGGCCGCCGACCGAAGCCGGGAGACCCGACCGTGGTCAGCGGCGGCGAGCGTGCCGAGGCCGCGCGGCATCAGGAACTCCGGCTCGGCGTGGGCTCGGTGGCGCCCGGCACGGCGTGGACCGACCTCCAGTACCTCGGTACGCGGACCGTGCTCGTCGTGCGTGCCGGGCACGGCAGCACGGCATGGCTGCACACCGTGGCCCGGCAGCTCGCGGACCAGCACATCCCGGTGATCGGCGTGGTGCTGATCGACCCCGATCCGCGTGACCGGACCGACGGCACCCTGTGGGACGGCCCGCACCCCGCGCGTGGCCGCGGCGAGAAACCGGCCCGGCCAAACGGTGGGGGTACCTCCCAGGCCGTTCAGGCAGTGGGGGATGGCCAACGGCGGACGGAACGGCTGCCGGTGTGGGCCGCACGGGGTCCGGACAACGACCAGGAGGCACGGTAGGACATGTGTGGCATCGCGGGTACTTACCGATGGCCGGACGGGAAGGCCGTGACCGACCGGCTCACCGACACCCTCGCCCACCGCGGCCCTGACGGGGCGGGCCGGTACAGCCATGCCGCCGGTGACGGCGAAGTGCATCTCGGGCACCGCCGGCTGGCCATCATCGACCTGTCCGAGACCGGCGCCCAGCCCATGGTCTCGGGCGGCCTGGTCCTGACGTACAACGGCGAGCTGTACAACGCGCCCGAGCTGCGTGCCGAACTGGCCGCCGGCGGGGTGCGCTTCCGCGGTACCTCCGACACCGAGGTGCTGCTGGAGGCCTGGCGGCGCTGGGGCACTGACTGCCTGCCCCGGCTGCGCGGCATGTTCGCGTTCGGGGTCTTCGACGAGCGGACCGGCGAACTGGTCCTCGCCCGCGACCAGCTGGGCGTCAAGCCGCTGTTCCTGCTCCGGCGCGGCGAGGGCCTGGTGTTCGCCTCCGAGCTCAAGGCGCTCGCCGCCGCCACCGGCGGTGCTCTCGAGGTGGACCATGCCGCGCTGGTGGCCTCGCTCCTCTACTACTGGGTGCCGGACTCACGGTGCGCGTACCGCGAAGCGGAGAAGCTGCCACCGGGGAGCTGGCTGCGGATCCGGCCCGACGGCCGGGTGGAGCGCGGCCGTTACTGGCACCTGAAGGACGTCGCCGCCGAGGGCCGGGAGCGGGCCCGGAGCGGCGAGCTGCCGGATCTGGCCGCCGTCGTCGAGGAGTCGACCCGGCGGCACCTGCTCTCCGACGTACCCGTGGCGACCTTCCTCTCCGGCGGTCTCGACTCCAGCTGGCTGACCGCCCTGGCCGCCCGCCACCAGCCCGGGATCTCCGCCTACACGATCGGATTCCGCGCCGAGGACGCCAAGTTCGAGGCGATGCCGGACGACCTGCGCTACGCCCGGCAGGTGGCCGAGCGGTTCGGCGTCGACCTGCGGGAGATCGAGATCGCCCCGAATGTGCTCGACCTGCTGCCGCGGATGACGTACCACCTGGACGAGCCGATCGGCGACCCCGCCGCGATCAACACCTTCCTGATCTGCTCGGCCGCCCGGGAGGCCGGGGTCAAGGTGATGCTCTCGGGAATGGGCGCGGACGAGCTGTTCGCCGGGTACCGCAAGCACCTGGCCAACGTGCTCGCGCTGCGCTATCAGCGGGTTCCGCGACCTGTGCGGCGCGGGGTGTACGCGGCCGTGGACCGGCTGCCGGTCGCCACCGGCCGCAGGGGGCTGCGTTCTGTGCGGTTCGCGAAGCGGTTCCTGTCCTTCGCCGATCTGCCGGAGGAAACGGCGTTCCGGCGCAGCTACACGATGTACGACCAGGACGAGCTGCTCGGCCTGATCAACCCGGATCTGGCCGGCACGGTCGACGACGTGCTCACCGAGCACCGGGACATCTACGAGGACAACCACCTCGACGACTTCGTGAACCGCATGTGCCTGGGCGACGCCCGGATGTTCCTGCCGGGCCTGAACCTCGCCTACACCGACCGGTCGAGCATGGCCGCGTCGACCGAGGTGCGGGTGCCGTATGTGGACGTCGAGGTGGTGAAGGCCGCCTTCGCCTTTCCCGGCGATCGCAAGATCGTCGGCCGGCAGGGCAAGGCCGTGCTGAAGGAGGCGGCCACCTCGATCCTGCCCACGGAGATCGTCTACCGGCCCAAGGGCCTGTTCAGCGCCCCGCTGCGGGCCTGGATGAGCCGGGATCTCGCGCCGCTGGTGCGCGAGGTGATCAACGACGGCGAGCTCGTCCGCTCCGGGTTCCTGCGCCGGGACGCGCTGCGGCGGATGGCCGCCGAGGACGCCGCCGGGCAGCAGGACTTCTCCAAGCATCTATGGCATGTGCTGACCCTCGAGTACTGGTACCGCGGCGCGACTTCTGGGGAGTTCGAGTGAAGCAGGTTGTACAGAACTACAAGAGCGGCGAGCTGGCGGTGCTCGACGTGCCGGTGCCGGGGTGCAAGCCGGGCGGTGTGCTGGTCCGCACCGCCTACTCGCTGATCTCCACCGGGACCGAGCTCATGAAGGTGTCCGAGGCCGGCATGTCGATGCTGGGCAAGGCCCGCTCCCGGCCGGACCAGGTCGCCAAGGTCATGCAGAGCGTGGCCACCAACGGGGTGCCCGCCACTTACCGCAAGGTCATGGGCAAGCTGGACTCCTACACACCGCTGGGCTACTCGCTGTGCGGGGTGGTCGAGCAGGTCGGCGCGGGGGTCGACGATGTGAAGGCCGGCGACCTCGTGGCCTGCGCCGGCAATGAGCACGCGTTGCACGCCGAGCTGAACTGGGTGCCGAAGAACCTCTACGTCCCGGTGCCGGACGGGCTCGAACCGCGGCACGCGGCCTTCGGCACCGTCGGGTCGATCGCGATGCAGGGCGTCCGCCAGGGCGAGCCGCAGCTCGGCGAGGTGGCCCTGGTCATCGGCCTCGGGCTGATCGGGCAGCTGGTGGTGCAGCTGCTGGGCGCCTCGGGGGTGCGCGTCGTCGGCGTCGACCCCGACCCGGCGCGCTGCGAGCTCGCCGAGCGTCTGGGCGCCGTGGCCTGCGGTGACCCCGAGTCGGCGGCCGTGGAGGCCGCCGTCGCCGAACTCACCGACGGCCACGGCGTGGACCAGGTGTATCTGGCCGCCGGCGGTGGCAGCAACCAGCCCGTCGAGCTGGCCGCCCGGTTGTGCCGGGACCGCGGCCGGGTCGTCGACATCGGCAAGTGCCGTCTGGACCTGCCGTGGAACGCGTACTACGAGAAGGAGCTCGACGTCCGGTTCTCCCGCAGTTACGGCCCCGGGCGCTACGACCCGGAGTACGAGCTGGAGGGCCGGGACTACCCGATCGGCTATGTGCGCTGGACCGAGCGGCGCAACCTGGCGTGCTTCCTCGATCTCGTCGCCCGCGGCCGCGTCGACGTGGAGCCCCTGGTCTCCCACATCGCCGGCTTCGACGACGCCGTCGAGACGTACCAGCGCCTGAAGGACGGCGACCTGAAGGCCGTGGCCGTGCTGTTCCGGTACCCCGAACAGGCAGTGGAAGCCGAGGCTCCGGCGGTGGCCGTTCCCTCGGTGAACGTGAAGCGGAGTCCCCTCCGGACCGCCGGGACGCCGGTGCGGCTGGCGTTCGTCGGCGCGGGGAACTACGCGACGTCGATGCTTCTGCCGCATCTGGCCGGGCGCGACGGCGTCGAGCTGTCCACGGTCGTCACCACGACAGCGCTGTCCGGGGCCAACGCGCAGCGGAAGTTCGGCTTCGCCGGGGCGACCACCGATCTCGACGCCGTGCTCGGCGACAAGGCCGTCGACGCGGTGTTCGTCGTCACCCGGCACAGCTCGCACGCCGAGCTGACCCGGAGGGCGCTGCTGGCCGGCAAGGCGGTGTTCGTGGAGAAGCCGCTGGCGCTCACCGAGGACGAACTGGCCGGCGTGCTCGCGGCGGTGGAGGAGTCCGGCAACGACCGGCTCCAGGTGGGATTCAACCGCCGGTTCGCACCACTGCTGACCGAGGCCAAGAAGCGGTTCGGCGCCCGGACCGGTCCGGCCAGCCTGCGCTATCTGGTCAACGCGGGCCGGCTCCAGCACGGCAGCTGGTACCTCCGGCAGGGCACCGAGGGCTCGCGGTTCGCCGGCGAGGGCGGGCACTTCATCGACACGGCGAGCTGGCTGCTCGAGGCCGACCCGGTCTCGGTGTACGCGGTCGCCACGTCCGGCAACGACGACCTCCAGGTCGTGCTGCGCTACCCGGACGGGTCCACCGCCACCATCAGCTACGTCACCAACGGCGCGCCCGGCTTCCCCAAGGAGACGCTGGACCTGGTCGCCGACGGCAAGGTGCTGCGGCTCGACGACTTCGTCCGTGCCTCGGTCCACGGCCGCAAGCGGTGGGTCAGTTCGCGACTGCCCCAGGCCCGTGACAAGGGGCAGAACGCCGAACTGGCCGCGTTCGTCAGGGCCGTGCGGAGCGGCGGGCCGATGCCGGTGCCGCTGGAGTCGCTGGTCGCCACCACGTCGGCCACCCTCGCCGTGCGGTCCGGTCTGGCCGGCGGCGTGCCGGTGACGTTGGAGCGGGCGCGATGACTGTGATCTCGGGGAGTCCGGGCTGGTACTTACGGCGGCTGTCCCGGATGGGACCGCGGGAGGTCGGCGGCCGGGCGGCCGACGCGGTGCGCAGGCGGCTGTGGCGGTCGGCGCGCCCGGACTGCCCGAGCGTGACCGGCGCCCGGTTCACCGCGGTACTGCCCGCCGGGACGCTCGACGCGGTGCCACCGGACGCCGCGAAACGCCTCGTCGCCGAGGCGGACCGGCTGATGGCCGGGCACGCCGAGTACTTCGGGGTGGTCCGCGACGACCTGGCCGACCCGGACTGGTGGTACGACCCGAAGACCGGGCGCCGGGCGCCGTCGGGCTACGCCTTCGACGTGCCGTACCGCAGCGAGGACGCGGTCGGGGACATCAAGCAGATCTGGGAGCCGTCCCGGCACCAGTACCTCACCGTGCTCGCCGCCGCCTACGCGATCACCGGGGACGAGCGGTACGCCGACCGAGTGGCCGCGCACCTGCGGTCGTGGTGGGCGGCCAACCCACCGCTGCGCGGCGTGCACTGGATCAGCGGCATCGAGCTGGGGATCCGGCTGCTGTCCTGGGTGTGGATCCGTCGGCTGCTCGACGGCTGGCCGGGCGCGGCCGGGCTGTTCGAGGACAACCCGGTGGCGCTGAACCAGATCTGGCACCACCAGCGCTGGCTGGCCGCCTTCCCCAGCCGGGGGTCCTCGGCGAACAACCACGTCGTCGCCGAGGCCGCCGGGCAGTTCGCCGCGGCCTGCGCGTTCGGGTGGTTCCCCTCCTCGGCGCGCTGGCGGGCCGACGCGCTGCGGTCGCTGGAGCGGCACCTGCGGAGCAACACCTTCCGCTCCGGCCTCAACCGCGAGCTGGCCTCCGAGTATCACGGACTGGTGCTGGAGCTCGGCCTGGCCGCGGTGGCCGAGGCCGATGCCGCGGGCGTGCCGGTCCCCACGACCGTCCGCCGGGTCCTGCTGGGGATGACCGACGCGCTCGCGGCCGTCGTGGACAACCGGCTGCGGCCGCCGCGCCAGGGCGACGCGGACGACGGGCACGGTCTGGTCGTGGACGGGGCGGGCACCGACCGCTGGGCCTCGCTGCTGGCCACCGGGGACGCCGTGTTCGGCCGGCTCGCCTGGTGGCCCGCGGTGACCGGCACCGATGTGCGCACCCTGCTGCTGGCGGCGCTCATCAAGCCCGCTGAAGCGGCCGTGTCCCGCCCGGTGAGCCGACCGGCCCACTTCGCGGACGCGGGCATGACCATCCTGCGCGGCCCGGAGGAGATCTGGTGCCGCTGCGACGGTGGTCCGCACGGGTTCCTGTCCATCGCCGCGCACGCCCACGCGGACGCGCTGTCCGTGGAGGTCCGGCACGACGGGGTCGATGTGCTCGCCGACCCGGGGACGTACTGCTACCACGGGCAGCCCGAGTGGCGGCGGTACTTCCGGTCGACCCTCGGCCACAACACCCTGCAACTGGACGGCGCTGACCAGTCCGTCTCCGGCGGTCCGTTCCTGTGGACCCGGCACGCCGAGACCCGCGTCCTGGCCGCCGACACCTCCTGCGAGGACGTGGCCCGCTGGAGCGCCGAGCACGACGGCTACCAGGGCTCCGTGCACCGCCGCCGGGTGGAGCTGACGGCCGCGAGCCGGGAGCTGCGGGTGGTCGACGAGGTCCGGGGCGACCGCCGGGCCGTGCGCCTCGCTTTCCACCTCGGCCCCGCGATCACCGCGGACCTGGAGGGAAACCGGGCCGTGCTCACCTGGACCCGGGACGGCGAGGACCGCTCCGCCGTGCTCGACCTGCCCGGGCAGCTGACCTGGCGGGCGCACCGCGGCGAGACCGATCCGCCGCTCGGCTGGTACTCGGCCGGCTTCGGACGCAAGGAACCCGCCACCACGCTGGTCGGCACCGGTTTCGCCGACGGCGCGGAAGGGTTCACCACCGTACTCAAGTTCCGCGGCTAGGGGGGCTCGTGGAGATCAAGTGGCGGCTCCGGGCGTTATCGGCGGCACCGCTGGCCCTGGCCCTGCTGGCGGCGACCGGCTGTGACAGCACGTCGGACGCCGGGGCGAAGCCGGCCGCGGCGCCGTCGTCCACGTCCGTGGCCCGGGTGTGCGCCGAGCCCGCGGCCGGACCGGCGAAGGCACCGGCGGGCGCGGTGACGGTCGACCCCGGGGTGGTCGGTGACCTGGCCGCGAAGACCAAGAGCAGCCCCCCGAACACCACGTTCTGGCTCCGGCCGGGTAAGCACTGGCTCGAGCCGGACCGCTACGCCCAGGTCATCCCCAAGAAGGGGAACAGCTACCTCGGCGCGCCGGGCGCGGTGCTCGACGGCCGGAAGACCAACCAGTACGCGTTCGGCGGCACCGCCCGCGATGTCACCGTCCGCCATCTGACCGTGCAGGGTTTCGTCGCGCCGCACAACGAGGGCGTGGTCAACCACGACTCGGCCGACGGGTGGGTGATCGAGCACGCGACGATCCAGAACAACTCCGGCGCCGGGCTGATGGCCGGTGCCCGCCAGCGGGTCCGCGCCAGCTGCCTGCGCGGCAACGGGCAGTACGGCATGAACGCGTACAAGGCCGGCGGCCGTATCAGCGGCCTGGTCGTCGAGGGCAACGAGATCGTGGGCAACAACACCGACGACTGGGAGCGGCGGCGGGAGGGCTGCGGCTGCACCGGAGGGGTCAAGTTCTGGGCCGTCGACGGCGCCGATGTGCGCGGCAACTGGGTGCACGACAACCGCGGAGCCGGGTTGTGGGCGGACACCAACAACAACGACTTCCGCATCGAGGCCAACGTGCTCGAGGCCAACGACGGTGCCGCGCTGATCTACGAGACCAGCTACAACGCGGTCATCCGGAAGAACACGATCCGCCGGAACAACCGGGTCGAGGGCCGCAGATCCGCCGACCGAGGCGACAACTTCCCGTTCGCGACCGTCTATCTGTCCGAGTCCGGCGGCGAACCACGGATCCGGGCCCGCACGAACAAGATCGAGATCTACCGGAACGTGCTGGAGGACAACTGGTCCGGGATCACCCTGTGGGAGAACGCCGACCGGTTCTGCAACAGCCCGGCCAACACCTCCTCAGGTGACTGCACCTTGCTGGTGAAGGACACCGACCGCTGCGCGCGGCCGGGGATCGCCACCGCACCGCTCTACGCCGACTGCCGGTGGAAGACCCAGCGGGTGGACATCCACCACAACCGCTTCGTGCTGGACACCTCCGTCGTCGGGTGCACGGTGAAGTGCGACCGCATGGCGGTGCTGGCCAACTACGGCACCTATCCGGACTGGTCGCCCTACCAGGGCGAGCGGGTGGCGGAGGCGATCACCGGCGAGCAGCACAACCGCTGGCACGACAATGTCTACCTCGGGCCTTGGAAGTTCGTCGCCCACGACCCGAGCCGGGTGCTCGACTTCGGGCAGTGGCAGGGCACGCCGTACCGGCAGGACGCGGGCAGCACCTTCCGCGCGCGGGACGGTGGTTGAGATGAGCCCGGGCCGCACGGACCACACGTCGAGGATCGTCGGTACGGCCTGGGGGCTGCTGATCCTCAACACGCTCGGCTCCGCCGGGGCGAAGACCATCGTCCCGCTGCCGCGCTCCCTCATCCAGATGGTCACCATGGGTGCGCTGGTGGCCGCGTTCGCGCTGGCGCTCGCCGTCAATCTCCGGCTGCGTATCCGGGCCAGTGCCTTCGTGTTCCTGCTCACCCTGCTGCTGGTGGTGAGCGTGATCTCCAGCGCGAGCCTGGAGTCCGGGTTCGGGGCGCTGTTCCGCTGCGCCCGGCTGGCCCTCTTCGTCACCACGCTGTGGCTGCTCAGCCGCTGGTGGGACGGTGGCCTGACGTTCGTCCGGCACCACATCCGGATGTACTTCGCGGTGCTCGGGTCGGTGGCCGCCGGCCTGGTCATCTCACCGGGCGCGGCCATGCCCGAACTCTACGGCGGGCGGCTGGTCGGCGCGTTGTGGCCGCTCACCCCGCCGCAGATCGGACAGTACGCCGCGGTGATCATCGGGCTCACCGTGCTGCTCGTGCTGGGCCGTCGGACCGACAGGGTCAGCGCGGCGGTGGTCGTCGTGCCGGCACTGGTCCTGCTCGCGCTGACCCATACCCGGACGGCCACGCTCGGCCTGTTCACCGGACTGGCGCTGGCGATCGGCTCGCTCGTCCTGACCAGTGCCGCCGCCCGCCGGTTCTTCGCCTGGGCGGTGCTGTGCGCCGCCGTGGCCGCGGTGGGGTTCTCCTCCGCGCTGCAGGCGTGGTTCCTGCGCGGCCAGAGCCAGGAGAACTTCACCAGCCTCACCGGTCGGGCCAAGGTCTGGGACGCCCTGCTGGCGGCGCCCCGGTCCACTTCGGAGTTCCTGTTCGGCGCGGGCCTGGGCGACAAGTCGTTCGGCGGGCTGCCGATCGACAACAGCTGGCTGGCCGTCTACCACGAGCAGGGGATGACCGGCGTGGTCCTGGTGGCGGCGATCATCATCGTGCTGGGCGGGGTCGCCTTGCTGCGGCCGCCGTCGCTGCAGAGGGCCTGCGCGATCTTCCTGATCAGCTACTGCGCGATCGCGTCGTACACCGAGGCCGGGCTGGGCGACGCCTCGCCCTATCTGCTGCATCTGGCCGTGGCGGCCTCGCTGCTGGCGGCACCTCCCCCTGCGACGCCCGAAGTCACAGCACGACGTATCCCGCGTTGGGCCCGGACATCGGAGGTGACCTGAACATGCACGGCCTTCACGTGCTGGTAGTGCACAACCGCTACGCCTCGGCACAGCCGAGTGGGGAGAACAAGGTCGTCGATCAGGAGGTGGCGCTGCTGCGCGAGGCCGGCCACCGGGTCGAGGTGTTCGAGCGGCGCAGCGACACCATCGCCGATCGGTCCCTCCCGGCCAAGGCCGCGGTGCCGCTCCTCGTGCCGTGGAACCCGGCGGTGCGTAGGGAGCTCGCCGCCCGGCTGCGCACCGAGCGGCCGGACGTGGTGCACGTCCACAACGTCTTCCCGCTCCTGTCGCCGGCGGTGCTGGCCGCCTGCGCCGACGCCGGTGTGCCCACCGTCGCCACGCTGCACAACTACACCCAGGTCTGCCCGCCCGGCACGCTCCAGCGGGACGGCCGGCCGTGCACCGAGTGCGTCGGGTCGACGCCGCTGCCCGCCGTGCGGCACGGCTGCTACCGCGGCTCCCGGCTGGCGACGGTGCCGCTCGCGGTCAGCCTGTCGGTCAACCGGCGGCGCTGGTGGTCCGGCGTGGAGCGGTTCTTCTGCATCTCGGCGGCACAGCGCGACGTCCTGGTGGGGGCCGGTATGCCGGCCGAGCGGCTGGCGGTGAAGCACAACTTCGTGCCCGACCCCGGCACGTGCCGAGAGGGCGCCGGTGAGCATCTGCTCTTTCTCGGCCGGCTAGCGGAGGCCAAGGGCGTGCGGCTGCTCATGGCCGCGTGGGACGAGATCGCGGCGAGCGGCGGTGTGGGCGTGCCGCTCGTGATCGCCGGCTCGGGGCCACTGGAGCCGGAGGTGACCGCCTGGGCGGCGGGCCGGGACGACGTGCGCTGTGTCGGCCTGTACGACACGGCGGAGTGCCGGAAGGCCGTCGCGCGTGCTGTCGCGGTGGTGGCTCCCTCGACGTGGCTGGAGGCGTTCGGCCTGGTGGTCGTGGAGGCGATGGCGGCGGGGGTCCCGACCGTCGCCGCCGGTCACGGCGCGTTCGTCGAACTCGTCGAGGACGGGGTGACCGGGCTGCTGCACGAGCCGGGCGACGCCGCCTCGCTCGCGGATCGCCTACGCCGGATCACGGCGGAGCGAGCCCGCAACCGGGAGATGGGCCGGGCGGCCCGGCGCCGCTACGAGCAGGGCTTCAGCCCGGCCGTCGGCCTGGAGCGCCTGGTGGAGGGGTACCGCTCCGCGATCGCGGGTCGGACGGAATCAATCGGGGACCGAATCAATGGGGGGCAGTAAATGACACGATGCCGACTCTGCGGCTCGGCGACGCTGGCGAGCGTCGTCGATCTCGGGGCGACACCGCCGTGCGAGAGCTTTCTCGCCGCGGACCGACTGGACCAGCCGGAGCCCGCGTACCCGCTGCACCTGCGGGTCTGCACCGACTGCTGGCTGGCGCAGATCCCGCCGCTGATCACGCCGGAGGAGACGTTCGAGGAGTACGCGTACTTCTCCTCGTTCTCGACCTCCTGGGTGGAGCACGCGCGCACCTTCGTCGCCGACGCCGTACAGCGGGTGGGGCTCGGCACCGACGGCTCCGAGGGCTCGGGGTCCTTCGTGGTCGAAGTCGCCAGCAACGACGGGTACTTGCTGAAGCACGTGGTGGACCGGGGGATCCGCTGCCTGGGCATCGAGCCGTCGGTGAACGTCGGCGCCGCGGCGCGGGACGCGGGTGTGCCCACGCTCACGGAGTTCCTGAGCCCGGACACCGGCTCGGCCGTCCGCGAGGAGCACGGACCGGCCGACCTGGTCGTGGCCAACAACGTGTACGCGCACATCCCCGACGTGGTCGGGTTCACCAAGGGGCTGCGCGCCCTGGTCGCCGACGACGGCTGGGTCTCCATCGAGGTGCAGCACCTGCTGACCCTGATCGAGGAGAACCAGTACGACACGATCTACCACGAGCATTTCCAGTACTACACGGTCGCGTCCGCGACCCGGGCGCTGGCGAGCGGCGGACTCACCCTCGTGGACGTCGAGTTGCTGCCCACGCATGGCGGCTCCATCCGGCTGTGGGCCCGGCCGGCCGAGGTGGCCGGCGAGCCGACGCAGCGGGTGACCGACGTGCTGGCCCGGGAGAAGGCCGCCGGGCTTCAGGAGCTGTCCGGGTACACCGAGTTCTCCGCCCGGGTGGCCAAGGTGCGCCGGGACCTGTTGAAGTTCCTCATCACGGCGGCCGAGCGCGGTGAGACGGTCGTCGGCTACGGCGCCCCGGGCAAGGGCAACACCCTGCTCAACCACTGCGGCATCCGGCCCGACCTGCTCCCGTACACGGTCGACCGCAACCCCTACAAGCACGGCAGGTACACCCCGGGCACCCGCATCCCGATCCTGCCGCCCGAGCAGATAGCCGCCGACAAACCGGACTACGTGCTCGTCCTCCCCTGGAACCTGCGGGCCGAGCTGGTCGAGCAGCTGTCCTTCGTGCACGACTGGGGCGGCCGGCTGGTCTTCCCCATCCCGGAACTGAGCATTGTCGAGGTCAAGGCATGAAGGTCGTTCTGTTCTGCGGCGGTTACGGGATGCGGATGCGGAGCGGCGCCGCGGACGACGTGCCCAAGCCGATGGCGATGGTCGGCCCCAGACCGCTGATCTGGCACGTCATGCGCTACTACGCGCACTACGGGCACACGGAGTTCATCCTGTGCCTCGGGTACGGGGCCCACCACATCAAGGACTTCTTCCTCAACTACGAGGAGACGACGTCCAACGACTTCGTGCTGCGGGGCGGGCGGACCGAGCTGCTGTCCACCGACATCGCCGACTGGACGATCACGTTCGCGCAGACCGGCATCGAGTCGCCGATCGGGGAGCGGCTGCGCCGGGTGCGGCACCACCTGGACGGCGACGAGATGTTCCTCGCCAACTACGCCGACGTGCTCACCGACGCCCCGCTGCCGGAGATGATCGACCGGTTCGCCCGGCGCGACGCCGGTGCGTCGATGATGGTGGTGCCGCCGCAGTCCTCGTTCCACTGCGTGGACCTGGGCGAGGACGGCCTGGTCGGGGGAATCACCGCGGTGAGCGACATGCCGCTGTGGGAGAACGGCGGCTACTTCGTGCTCCGCCAGGAGGTCTTCGACCACATCCCGGAGAACGGGGACCTGGTCGCCGACGGATGCGCCCGACTGGCCAAGGAGGGGCGGCTGGTGGCGCACCAGCACCGCGGCTTCTGGAAGCCGACCGACACCGTGAAGGAACGGGCCGCGCTCGACGAAGCCTACGCCCGGGGCGACCGCCCGTGGGCCGTGTGGGAACAGGACAGCGTCGGAGCCAGGGCGTGATCCGGCTCGGGGCCGGGCCCCTGGACCGGATCGTCGCGGTGGGCGCGCACTGCGACGACATCGCCATCGGCGCGGGCGGCACCCTGCTCGCGATGTGCCTGGCGCGGCCGGGCCTCCGCGTCGACGCGCTGGTGCTCTCCGGCGGTGGCACCGACCGGGAGCAGGAGGAGCGGGCCGCGCTGGCCGCCTTCTGCCCCGGCGCCGACCTGCGGATCACCGTGCACAAGCTGCCCGACGGCCGGCTGCCCGCGTACTGGGAAGAGGCCAAGGCCGCGGTCGAGGAACTGCGCGGACAGACCGATCCGGAGCTGATCCTGGCCCCGCGCACCGAGGACGCGCACCAGGATCACCGGGGTCTGGCGCAGCTGATACCCACCGCGTTCCGCGATCACCTCGTGCTCGGCTACGAGATCGTCAAGTGGGACGGCGACCTCGGCCGTCCGTCGGCGTACCAGCCGCTGACGCCGGAGATCGCCGAGGAGAAGGTGCGACTGCTGCAGGAGCACTACCCCTCGCAGCGGCACCGGCCCTGGTACGACCGGGAGGCCTTCCTCGGGCTGGCCCGGATCCGCGGCATCGAATGCCAGGCGCGCTACGCCGAGGCGTTCGCCGTCACCAAACTCACGCTCCATCTGGGGGGATGAACCATGCGCGTACTGCTGACCGGACACCAGGGCTACCTGGGCACCGTGATGGCCCCGGTCCTCACGTCCGCCGGGCACGAGGTCGTCGGTCTCGACGCCGGCCTGTTCGCCGACTGCGTGCTGGGCGAGCCGCCCGCGGACCCGTCGGGGCACCGGGTGGACCTGCGCGACGTCACCACCGAACACGTGGCCGGGGCCGACGCCGTGATCCACCTGGCGGCGCTGTCCAACGACCCGCTGGGCTCGCTGGCGCCGGAGCTCACCTACGACATCAACCACCACGCGTCCGTCCGCCTTGCCCGGCTGGCCCGGGACGCCGGAGTGGGGCGCTTCCTGTACGCGTCCACCTGCTCGGTCTACGGCGCGGCAGGCGGCGACGAGCTGGTGGGCGAGGACGCCCCGCTGCGCCCGGTGACGCCGTACGCGGAGTCCAAGGTGCGGGTGGAGGACGACCTGCACGGGCTGGCCGACGGCGACTTCAGCCCGGTGTACATGCGCAACGCCACCGCTTTCGGCTACTCCCCCAGGCTGCGCGCCGACATCGTGCTGAACAACCTGGTGGGCCACGCGCTGCTGTCCGGCGAGGTGCTGGTGCTCTCCGACGGCACCCCCTGGCGTCCGCTGGTGCACGCCGCCGACATCGCACGGGCCTTCACGGCCGCGCTGACCGCGCCGCGCGAAGCGGTGCACGACCGGGCGTTCAACATCGGCAGCGAGACCAACAACGTCACGGTCGCCGAGATCGCCGAGCAGGTCGCCGAGGCGGTGTCCGGCTCGAAGGTGGTGATCACCGGGGAGACCGGTGCCGATCCGCGCTCGTACCGGGTGGACTTCTCCCGGTTCCGTGCCGCGATCCCCGGCTTCGACTGCGAGTGGACGGTGAAGCGGGGCGCGCTCGAACTCGCCGACGCCTACCGCGAACACGGGCTGAACCAGGAGGACTTCGAGCGGCGCTTCACCCGTCTTGCCGTGCTGCGCGCGGCGTCCGACGCCGGCACCGTCGACGACACCCTGCGGTGGCGCCGGTGACAGCGGTCGGCGAGGAGATGCACGCGCTGGTGGAGCGGCTGTACCCGCTCTGCAGGAGCATCACCGGCGACGGTGTGCGCGCCACCCTGGACATCGTCGCCGAGTACGTCCCGCTCCAGGTGCACGAGGTGCCGACCGGGACTCAGGTGCTCGACTGGACGGTGCCGCAGGAGTGGAACATCCGGGACGCGTACATCGCCGACACCGCCGGCCGCCGGGTCGTCGACTTCGCCGCGTCCAGCCTGCACGTGCTCGGCTACAGCGTGCCGGTGTCGACGACCATGCCGCTCGCCGAGCTGCGCGAACACCTGCACACCCTGCCGGAGCACCCGGGCTGGGTGCCGTACCGCACCAGCTACTACAAGCCGGAATGGGGCTTCTGCCTGGCCCAGGAGACCTTGGACGCGCTGCCGGAGGGCGATTACGAGGTACGGATCGACTCCACCCTCGCCGACGGCCACCTCACCTACGCCGAGCACATGGTTCCCGGGCAGGTCGCCGACGAGGTGATCGTCTCCTGCCATGTCTGCCACCCGTCGCTGGCCAACGACAACCTGGCCGGCATCGCGGTGGCGACGTTCCTGGCCCGGGCGCTGGCGGAGGAGAAGCCGTACTACACCTACCGGTTCATCTACGCGCCCGGCACCATCGGGGCGATCACCTGGCTGGCCCGCAACGCGGAGCGGATCGATCGGGTCAAGCACGGACTCGTGCTGGCCTGCGCGGGTGACTCGGGACAGCTGACGTACAAGCGGAGCAGGCGCGGCGACGCGGAGATCGACCGGGTGATGGGGCATGTGCTGACCGCCTCCGAACGCCCGCACCGCGTCACCGAGTTCACTCCGTACGGCTACGACGAGCGGCAGTACTGCTCACCCGGGTTCGACCTCGGCGTGGGCTCGCTCAGCCGGACCCCGTATGCCGGCTACCCCGAGTACCACACCTCGGCGGACAACCCGGACTTCGTCTCCCCTCAGGCGATGGCGGACACCCTCGCCGTCTGCCGCGAGGCGTTCGCCGTCCTCGACCGCAACCGGAGGTACCTCAACCTCAGCCCCTACGGCGAACCGCAGCTCGGCCGACGCGGGTTGTACGACGCGCTCGGCGGGCGCAGTGACACCAAGCAGGCCCAGATGGCCATGCTGTGGGTGCTCAGCCTCTCCGACGGCGAGCACAGTCTGCTGGATGTCACCGAGCGGTCCGGGCTGCCGTTCGACACGGTCGCCGCAGCGTCCGACGCCCTGCACGGCGCCGGTCTGATCAAGGCATGACGCGGATGACCACCGAGGAGGAGAAGGCGAAGGCACCGGCGGGATCCGCCCGGCGGGCCTTCGCCGGCCGGCTGTCCTGGGGGCTGGCCGACCAGGCGGCCTCCAGCATCAGCAACTTCGCGGTGGGGATCTATGTGGCCCGCTCGCTGGGGGTGACCGCGTTCGGCGTGTTCAGCCTCGCCTGGGTGACGTACGGCGTGGTGCTCAACGTCTCCCGCGGGCTTGCCACCGACCCGCTCGTGGTGCGCTTCAGCGGCGTGTCCGACGCGTCCTGGCGGGGGGCGGTGGCCCGGTCGTCGGGTACCGCCCTCGGCGTCGGTGCCGCCATCGGCGCCGCCTGTCTGATGGTCGGTCTCGCGCTCGGCGGACGCGTGGGGCCCGCGTTCGCCTGCCTCGGCGTCATACTGCCGGGGCTGCTGCTCCAGGACGCCTGGCGGTACGCGTTCTTCGCCGCCGGCACCGGGCGCAAGGCGTTCGTCAACGACGTCGTGTGGGGCGTCGCGCTCGTCCCGGCCATGGTGGTGGCGGCCCGGGTGGGCAGCGTGGCGGCCTTCGTGCTCGCCTGGGGCGCGTCCGCCACGGTGGCCGCGGGGTACGGCTACGTCCAGTCCGGCATCCTGCCCCGGACGGACCGGGCACGCGCGTGGCTGCGCGAGCAACGCGACCTCGGCTACCGGTACCTGGTCGAGAACGTCAGCCTCAGCGGCGCGAGCCAGCTGCGTGCGTACGGGCTCGGCGCGATCGCCGGGGTCGGCGCGGTGGGCGCGGTCCGGGGCGCTGAGCTTCTGCTCGGCCCGTTCCTCGCCGTGCTGATGGGACTGTCTCTGGTCACCGTCGCTGAGGCGGCACGGGTGCTGCGGCGGGCCCCGCACCGCCTCGGCAGGTTCTGCCTCCTGCTGGGGGGCGGGCAGGCCGTCGCCGCGCTGCTGTGGGGCGGGGCACTGCTGCTGATGCCGGACCGGCTCGGCGAGCTCGTGCTCGGCGACGTCTGGCACTCCGCCGCCCAGCTCATCGTGCCGGTCACCCTCGGCGTCGCGGGCGCCGGCCTCGGCACCGGCGCGGCGGCCGGGCTGCGTTCGCTCGCCGCGGCCCGGCGCAGCCTGCGCTGCCAGCTCTTCGCCTCCGCCTGCTACGTCGCCGGCGGGCTCGGCGGCGCGGCCCTGGCCGGCACGGTCGGCTCGGCCTGGGGCATCGCCGCCGCGACCCTCGCCGGCTCGGCCGTGTGGTGGCTGCAGCTGCGGTCCGCCCTGCGCGAGCACCTGAAGGAACCCATCCCTGAAGTGAGGACGTCATGACCGCCCATCCCCGGCTGAGCATCGGCCTGCCCGTGTACAACGGCGAGGAGTACTTGGCCGAATCGCTCGACGCCCTGCTCGGCCAGACCTACGAGGACTTCGAGCTGGTCATCTCCGACAACGCCTCGACCGACGGGACCGAGGACATCTGCCGCAAGTACGCCGCGCAGGACTCACGCATCCGGTACATCCGGCTGCTTCGGAACATCGGCGCCGCGCCCAACCACAACTATGTGTTCACCGAGTGCCGCGGCGAACTGTTCAAGTGGGCCTCGCACGACGACCTCTACGCCCGGGACCTGCTGCGGCGCTGCGTGGAGGCGCTGGACGCGCGGCCGGACGTGGTCCTCGCACACTCCGACCAGGCGGTCATCGACGGCGAAGGACAGGTGACGGTCCCCTACGAGTACGGTCTGGCCACCGCCTCCCCGCACGCGCCTGAGCGCTTCCGCAGCTTCCTGTTCGAGCCCGGTGGCGATGACTTCTACGGGGTGATGCGCGCCGACATGCTGCGCCGGGTGAAGCCGCACGACAGCTATCACCACGCGGACCGGACGTTCGTCGCCGAGATCGTCCTGCACGGCCCCTTCCACCAGGTGCCGGAGCTCCTGTACTTCCGCCGCGACCATCCCACCCGCGCCGAGCGGGCGAACCCTTCCAAGCGCTCCAGGTGCGTCAACCTGGACCCGCGCCGGGCGGGCGCGCTGCACCCGACGCCCCGGCTGCTGGCCGAGTACGTCTGGGGCTTCGTCTCGGCGATTCAGCGGGCGCCGCTCTCCGCGGCCGACCGGCGCGCCTGCTACCGCCATCTGGCCGCGTGGATGACCAGCCGGGCCCGGCCGGGCGCCGGCGAGCGGGTCGAGGACCGCGCCCCGGTCGACCCGGCCAAGCTCACCGTCTCCGTCGACGCTCTGGTCGCCGGCCGTGAGGGGAGGCAGGCGTGACCGCTGCCCGCGTCGGGGTGTTCGGCCTGCTCGGCTCCGGCAACCTCGGCAACGACGGGTCACTGGAAGCCGTACTCGGGTACCTCCGCGCCGAGCACCCGGACGCGGCCGTGGACGCGCTGTGCGGCGGACCCGAGGCCGTCACGGCCCGGTACGGGATCCCGGCGACGCGGCTGCACTGGTATCGCGGGGAGTACCGGACCGCGTCCCGTGCGGGCTCGATCGCGGGGAAGGGACTGGGCAAACTCGTCGATGTGGTCCGCATGGCCGCCTGGGTGCGCCGGCACGACGTGGTGATCGTGCCGGGCATGGGTGTTCTGGAGGCCACGCTGCCGCTGCGGCCGTGGGGCTTCCCGTACTCCCTGTTGCTGCTCTGCGCGACCGGCCGGCTGTTCGGCACCCGGGTCGCGCTGGTCGGCGTCGGCGCCGCCGCGATCCGCGACCGGGCGACCCGGGCCCTGGTGCGCCGGTCGGCGCGGCTGGCCGCCTACCGGTCGTACCGGGATGCCCTGTCCCGCGACGCGATGCGGGAGATGGGCGTGGACACCGCGCGCGACGAGGTCTACCCGGACCTCGCCTTCGCCCTGCCGACGCCACCGGCCGGCCCGGCCTCCGGCCCGCCCGGGCTGGTCTGCGTCGGTGTCATGGATTTCCACGGCGGCAACGACGACCGTGCCCGGGCCGAGGAGATCCACCGGCGCTACCTCGACGGGACAACTCGCTTCGTCCGCGCGCTGGTCGAGGAAGGCAGGCCGGTCCGGCTGCTCACCGGCGACGCGTGCGACGCGTCGGTGGTCGCCACGATCCTCGACGCGGTGGACTCGCCGCTGGTCACTGCCGCGGATGCGGCCTCGCTGGCCGATCTGATGAAGGAGACGGCGGCGGCCGACACCGTGGTGGCGACCCGGTACCACAACCTGGTCTGCGCGCTGAAGACCGGAACGCCGACCCTCGCCCTCACCTACGCAGCGAAGAGCGACGCCCTCATGGACCGGATGGGTCTCGGAGCGTACTGCCACCCGGCTCGCGAGGTCGACGCCGACCGGCTGCTGGAGCAGTTCCGCGCACTGGAGAAGCGATCGGCGGAGCTGCGGCGGACCCTCGCCGAGCGGAACCGGCTCACCGCCCGGCAACTCCGGGACCAGTTCGCCGCCTTGACGGCCGCCCTGTTCCCGGCGAACGACCATCCGCCCGCCCGCACCCGGCAGGAGACTCCATGAAGGCGACCCAAGTCCCGGCGATCGCCGGCGCGTACCTGTTCGAGCCGACCCCGTACGCCGACGAACGCGGCTTCTTCTGCCGCACCTTCGACGCCGACGTGGTCCGCTCGGTGGGCCTCGACCCGGACGCCTTCGTCCAGGACAGCGTGTCCCGCTCGGTCCGGGGCGTGCTGCGCGGCCTGCACCTGCGCTCGGGCGCCGGCGAGGCCAAGCTGGTGCGGTGCTCGTACGGGCAGATCTTCGACGTCGTCGTGGACCTGCGGCCGGACTCGCCGACCTATCGCAACGTGGCCTCCTTCGAGCTGTCCGGCGAGACGCAGACCACCCTGTACATCCCGGCGGGGTGCGCGCACGGCTTCCAGGCGCTGACCGAGACCGCCGACACCTCGTACCGGATCGACCGCCCGCACGACCCGGCCGAGGACGTGACGATCGCCTTCGACGATCCGGAGCTCGCGATCCGCTGGCCGCTGCCTGCCACATCGATGTCCCAGCGGGACCGGGAGGCGCCGAGCCTCGCCGAGGTCCTGAAGCAGAGAGAGAGCTGAAGTCAGCGTGGACACTGAGGAGTTCTTCCTGCCCCGGTCGCGGGCGGCGAACGAGCGGCTGCACGCCCTGGTCCCCGGGGGCGCGCACACCTACGCCAAGGGCGACGACCAGTATCCCGAGAACCTGGCCCCCGTCATCAGCCACGGCCGCGGTGCCCATGTGTGGGACGTCGACGGCAACCGCTACATCGAGTACGGCTCCGGCCTGCGGTCGGTCAGCCTCGGCCACGCCCACCCACGTGTGACCGAGGCGGTACGGCGGGAGATCGACCGCGGCAGCAACTTCGTCCGGCCGTCCGTCGTGGAGGTCGAGGCCGCGGAACGCTTCCTGGCCACGGTGCCGACCGCCGAGATGGTGAAGTTCGCGAAGAACGGCTCCGACGCCACCACCGCCGCGGTGCGCCTCGCCCGTGCCGCCACTGGTCGCGCCCGGGTGGCCCTCTGCGCCGACCATCCGTTCTTCTCCGTCGACGACTGGTTCATCGGTACGACTCCGATGCCGGCCGGTATTCCGGCGGCGACCACCGACCTCACCGTGGCGTTCCCCTACGGGGACCTGGCCGCCACGGAGGAGTTGCTGACCCGGCATCAGGACGAGGTCGCCTGTCTGATCCTCGAACCCGCCACCCACACCGAGCCGCCGCCCGGCTACCTCGAGGGCCTCCGTGAACTGGCCGACCGGCACGGCTGCGTACTGATCTTCGACGAGATGATCACCGGCCTCCGGTGGTCCGAGGCGGGCGCCCAGGGCCTGTACGGCGTCGTCCCCGACCTCTCCACGTTCGGCAAGGCGCTGGGCAACGGGTTCGCCGTCTCCGCCCTGGCCGGGCGCCGCGAGCTGATGGAGCGGGGCGGGCTGCGGCACTCCGGCGAGCGGGTGTTCCTGCTGTCCACCACGCACGGCGCGGAAACGCACTCCCTGGCAGCCGCGATGGCCGTCCAAGCCACCTATGCCGAGGAAGGGATCACCGCACGGCTGCACGCCCTCGGCGAGCGGCTGGCCGCCGGTGTCCGCGAGGCCGCGGCCGGCATGGGCGTCGGCGACCACGTCGTCGTCCGGGGCCGGGCCAGCAACCTGGTCTTCGCCACCCTCGACGAGAACCGGCAGCCGTCGCAGGAGTACCGCACCCTGTTCCTGCGCCGGCTCCTCGCGGGCGGGGTGCTGGCCCCGTCGTTCGTGGTGAGCAGCGCGCTCAGCGAGGCCGACATCGATCACACCGTCGATGTGGTGGCCCAGGCGTGTGCGGTGTACCGGAAGGCACTGGACGCCGGTGACCCCACCCCCTGGCTGGCCGGGCGGCCGGTGAAGCCGGTGTTCCGCCGCTCGGTATGAACCTGACGTGACGTCAATGACGGTCTCGGCGACCGGCGTCGGGCACCCGGTCGATGAGCCACGCGGTCGCCGGTACCACCGCCAGCGCCGTGCACCAGCCGCCGAGGACGTCGGTCGGGTAGTGCGCGCCCAGGGCGACCTGCGCCCAGCCCATGGCGGCGCCGGCGACGAGCGCCGCCCCGAGCACGAGCACCGCGCCGGCCGTCCTGCCGAGGCCGAGCCGGCCGGCCGCGAGCAGCGCCACCACGAGGGCGAGCGCCGTGAGGAAGGCGGTGTGCCCGCTCGGGTAGGACAGGTTGTCGGCGCCGTGGATGGTGCGTCCCACCAGGGGCTTGAGCAGCTTCGTCGTCCCCACGGTCAGGCCGGCGCCGGCGACGACGAACACCGCCGCGTGAGGGTGCCGAAGCAGCAGGCAGCCCGTCACCGCGGCCACGACCAGCGCCGCCGCTCCCAGGGGCTCCCCCAGGAAGTCCGTGGCCAGAGCGAGGTTCCGCCACGGCGGCCGCACACCGTCGACCGCCGGCTGAATCCACCCGTCCACCGTGCCGGGCTCGCCGTGCCCGGCGTACAGGACCCCGATCGCGACGACCATCAGCGCGGCGAGGGCCGCGATCAGCCCGAGCCACACGCGCAGCGCCGGGGGCAGCACCGCGGGCGCCGACCGATGGGCAGCCATGACTGCCGGGCGCCAACTCCCCACGAACGAGCCCCCCGTCGTGTCCGACTCGGCCCGGGCGGGCGCCGTCAGTCTCCGGTGGCCACCCTAACCAACAGGCGGTGTCCGGGTACTGAAACCCGATCGCCGGACAGGCCCGCGCTCTGCTTGGCTCGCCCCATGAGCGACCTTCACATCCGCTGCGCGACCCTCTCGGACATCGACACCGTGCTGCGGTTCTGGCGCGAAGCCGCGGAAGGCACCAGCATCAGCGACGACCACGACGGAGTGGCCCGCCTCATCACACGAGACCCCGAGGCCCTGCTCCTCGCCGAGCGCGACGGTCTCCTCACGGGCACCGTCATAGCCGGCTTCGACGGATGGCGCTGCTCCGTCTACCGGCTCGCCGTACACCCCGATCACCGCCGGCAAGGCATCGCCACCGCCCTGCTCGAAGCCGCCGAACAGCGCTTCGCGGCCCTGGGCGGGCGACGCGTCGACGCCATGGTCCTGGAGGCCAACGAACAGGCCCACCACACCTGGGCCGCGGCCGGCTACCACCGCGAGGACCACTGGCGGCGCTGGGTCAAGCCCCTCATCGGCTAGGGCAGGCCCCTCATCGGCCAGGGAGTGTCTCCCCGGCCGGGGCGAGGACCCCGGCCACGAGCCGCTGGGCGTAGGCGGCGTCGAGGCCGTCCGGGCGGAAGAGGATGCGGTACATGACGGGCGCGACGACCTGGTCGATCACGGTCTCGACGTCGGGTGTCCGCTCCCCGCGTCCGGCCGCCCGGGCGAGGACGAGGCCGATCTGCTCGGCGGCGTAGGCCGAGCACCGGCCGGCGTTGCCGCCGTCGGGGTCGCCGAGCAGGGCGTCGCGGATGTAGGCGCGGCCGGCGGGCGAGGCCATCTCGTCGAGGAACTGCTCGGCCCAGGCCGTCAGGTCGGCGGGCAGGGTGCCGTGGTCGCCGGGCGTGGTGTCGGGCCGCAGGCGCTCGACCGCCACGTCCGACAGCAGTTCCTGCAGGTCGCCCCAGCGGCGGTAGATCGTCGACGGTGTCACGCCCGCGCGCTGGGCGACCAGCGGCACCGTCAGGGCGTCCCGGCCCAGCTCCGAGGCGAGTTCGCGCACGGCGGCGTGCACCGACGCCTGGACCCGGGCGCTGCGGCCGCCGGGGCGCACCATCTGTCTGCTCACGGCACCCACCTTAAAGCGAACCCTTTGCGTCTGGGACGGTTCTCGGTTCAGGCCGCGGGCGCGAGCTCGCGGGCGGGCCGGGTCTGTTCGTAGGCGTGGCCGACCCGCAGGAGCAGCCTCTCCCCGAGGGGCCGGCCGAGGAGCTGCATGCCGATCGGCAGGCCCTCGGAGTCATGGCCGACGGGTACGGACAGGGACGGCACGCCGGTGATGTTGGCGGGGGCGGAGAGCCGCACATAGGCCTCCGAGACGCCCTCGACGGTGCCGTCGGACCAGGTGATCGTCTCCTGGCCGGCCGGGACCGCGGTCGCGGGGAGGGTGGGGGCGGCGATCAGGTCGACGTCGCGCAGCATGTCCGCCCACTCCTGCCGCATGAGGGTGCGGGAGCGCTGGGCCCGCAAGTAGTCGCCGGCGGGCATCAGTTCGCCGGCCTCCAGGAGGATGCGGACGTCGGCCTGGTAGAGCTCGGGGACCGTGCGCAGGGTGCTCTCGTGGTAGGCGGTGGCCTCGGGGACCATCAGGCCCCACTGGGTGGCCTTGATGTAGCGGGTCATGGGGATCTCGACGTCGACGAGCCGGGCACCGAGATCCCGGAGCCGGTCGATCGCGTTCCGGACGGCGGCCTCCACCTCGGCGTCGACGTGGTCGAAATACCAGGTGCGCGGCACGCCGATGCGCAGTCCGGTCAGGTCGGTGCCCCCGGTCGGGCGGTGGTCCGCCGTGGGTGTGGCCAGGGAGGCGGGGTCGCGGGGGTCGTGGCCGGCCAGGGCGTCGAGGACCAGGCCCGCGTCCTCGACGGTGCGGGTGATCGGGCCGACGTGGTCCAGGGACCAGGACAGCGAGGTGACGCCGTGGCGCGGGACGAGGCCGTAGGTCGGCTTGAGGCCCACGACCCCGTTGAGCGCGGCGGGCACCCGGATGGATCCGCCGGTGTCGGTGCCCAGGGCGAAGGTGGCGGTGCCCGCGGCGACGGCGACCGCCGATCCGCCGCTGGAGCCGCCGGCGACCCGGTCGCGGTCCCAGGCGTTGCCGGTCTGCGGGGTGGTCAGCCCGTAGGCGAACTCGTGGGTGTGGGTCTTGCCGACCAGGACGGCACCGGCCGCCTTCAGACGTGCGGCGACGGTGCTGTCGGTGTGCGCGCGGTGGCCGGCCCTGACCCGGGAGCCGGCCGAGGTCGCCAGTCCGGCGGCGTCGATCAGGTCCTTCAGCCCCATCGGGATGCCGTGCAGCGGACCGCGGTGCCGGCCGGCCGCGATGTCCTGCTCGGCTTCGCGCGCGGCCCGGCGGGTGTGCTCGGCGGTGACGGTGACATAGGCCCCGAGCCGCGGCTCGACCTGTTCGACGCGCTCCAGCACGGAGTCCGCCAGCTCGACGGGAGACAGCTGCCGCGCCCGGATCAGCTCGGCCGCGGCGCCGAGGGTCAGTTCATACGGCCGCATCGTGGGCCTCCTGTGCCGCGCGGTAGGCGGGGGCGGGCGGGGTGTCGCCGAAGTCGAGCTCGCGCAGGACGGCGACCACGGAGTGGATGTGGTCGGCGGTGGCCGCGACCGCGGCGTGGCGGTCGGCCGGCAGGACGAGCCCGGCGCGGTGGGCCCAGCGGGCCGCTTCCGGGGGTGTGAGTTCGGCGCGGGACATGGACTCCCCTGTGACGACAAAAGCTAACTGTTTGCGTTAGTGGACTGTAGGACTTACGGTCGACTTAACGCAAACTGATTGCTTTAGTCGATTGCTCCCAGGCTCGAGGAGAGACCGATGACCACATGGACCGTGGGCGACCTCACCGTCCACCGCGTCGACGAGGTCCCACTGCCGCCCGCCACCGGACCGTGGCTGCTGCCCGACGCCACACCGGACCTCGTGGCGGGACAGGACTGGCTGCGCCCCCACTTCGCGGACGGCGACGGCGTCCTGTGCCTGGACAGCCACAGCTTCGCGTTCACCGCCGGCGGGCTGCGCGTCCTGGTGGACACGGGCATCGGCAACGGCAAGCAGCGGGCCAATCCCGCCTGGCACGACCTCGACACCGACTACCTGCGGCGCCTCACCGCCGCCGGATTCCCCCCGGACTCGGTGGACTTGGTGATCCTCACCCATCTGCACGCCGACCACGTCGGCTGGAACACCCGGGAGGTGAACGGCGCATGGGTGCCCACGTTCCCGCACGCCCGCTACCTGACCTCCCGCGTCGAGCGGGAGTTCTGGGCCGGGTACGCCATGGACGAGGCACGCGCGCAGATGTTCCGCGACTCCGTGATCCCGGTGCAGGAGGCCGGGCTGCTCGACCTCGTCGATGTCCCCGCCGAGGGTGTCGAAGTCGCCCCGGACCTGCGCCTGGTCCCGACCCCGGGACACACCCCCGGCCACCTCGCCGTCGAACTGACGAGCCGCGGACGGACGGCACTGATCACCGGCGACTGCGTCCACCACCCCGTCCAGCTCGCCCACCCCGGCATCGGCGCGTGCGTCGACATCGATCCCGTACGGTCCGAGGCCTCGCGCCGGGGGCTGCTCGACGCCCTGGCCGGTACGGACACCCTCCTCCTGGGCACCCACTTCGCACCGCCCACCGCGGGTCGGGTCATCGCCCACGAGGGCGCCTACCGGCTCGCGCCCACCCCCGCCGACTCGCCCTGAGCACCCCCTCGGAAGGACTTTGCCCATCCTTTAACCTTGGATGGCCACTCGGTTCTGCATGAAAGGTTGTGAGCGTCCGCCCATGGGCGTGCCTCCCAGTGCGCGACACCGCGCGTTCCGCCCCGTCCTGGAGAACCATGGAACGGGGGTGAACCGATGACCGAAGTGCTCCTCCTTCTGGCGGCGATCCTGCTCTCGCTCGCCTGTGGCGCCTTCGTGGCCGCCGAGTTCTCCCTCACCACGGTCGAGCGCTCCGAGCTGGAGCGGGCGGTGGAGCGCGGCGAGCGGGGTGCGCAGGGCGCAATGAAGGCCGTACGGAGCCTGACGTTCCAGCTCTCCGGGGCGCAGCTCGGCATCACCGTCACGAACCTGGTCGTCGGCATGCTCGCCGAGCCGTCGATCGCGGCGCTGATCGCCGGGCCGCTGGAGGACGCCGGTGTCTCGCGGTCGGCGTCGCACACCCTGGCGCTGGTGCTCGGCACAGCCGCGTCGACGGTGTTCCTCATGGTGGTCGGCGAGCTGGTTCCGAAGAACTGGGCGATCTCCTCCCCGCTGACCGTCGCCAAGACCGTGGGCAATGCCCAGCGCTGGTTCAGCGCCGCGTTCCGGCCCTTCATCACCCACCTCAACAACACGGCGAACCGGGTGGTGCGCCGGATCGGTGTGGAGCCCGCCGAGGAGCTGGCCTCGGCGCGCGGTCCGCAGGAGCTGGCGGCGCTGGCCCGTCACTCGGCCAAGGAAGGCGCCCTGGAGGCCGACACCGCAGAGCTGTTCGTGCGGACGCTGAACCTCGCCGACCTGACCGCCGAGAACGTGATGACGCCCCGGGTGCAGGTGGTCGCCCTGGAGGTGCAGGCGACCCTGGAGGACGTGGCGAACGCGACCCGGGCGACCGGGCTGTCACGGTTCCCCGTCTACAGCGGGACCCTCGACTCGGTCGTCGGGACCGCGCACGTCAAGGACGTACTGGCGGTACCGGCCGAGCGCCGGACCCGGATCTTCGTCTCCGAGCTGATGCGCGAACCGCTGCTGGTGCCGGAGACGCTCACCGTCGACCGGCTCCTGGACCGGCTCTCCGGCAAGCGCACGATGGCCGTCGTGATCGACGAGTACGGCGGCACGGCGGGCGTGGCCACCCTGGAGGACATCGTCGAGGAGGTCGTCGGCGAGGTGCGCGACGAGCACGACCCGCACGAGCTGCCCGACCTCGCCCCGGCCGGCACGGACGAGGCCGGCCATGCCCTGTACTCGGCCGACGGCTCCGCGCGCGTGGACCATCTGGAGCGGGTCGGGCTGCGCGCGCCGGAGGGGCCGTACGAGACGCTCGCGGGGCTGGTGGCGACGGTGCTGGGCCGGATACCGGACGTCGGTGACACCCTCGAGGTCGCCGGCTGGCGGATGGAGGTCCTGGACGCGGCGGGCCGCCGGGCGGCGCGCGTCCGGCTGCGGGCGCCGCTCGACGACGAGAAGCCCGACGAGAAGGGAGCGGAGCTGTGACCGCCGTACAGCTGCTGATCGGTCTGGCGACGCTCGTCGTCAACGCCTTCTTCGTCGGCGCCGAGTTCGCGCTGATCTCGGTGCGCCGCAGCCAGATCGAGCCCTACGCCGACCGGGGCGACCGGCGCGCCAAGAGCGTGCTGTGGGGCCTGGAGCACGTGTCGGCGCTGATGGCGGCCGCGCAGCTCGGCATCACGCTGTGCACGCTGGTGCTGGGTGTGGTGGCCGAGCCGGCGATCGCGCATCTGCTGGAGCCGGTGTTCCACGCGGTGGGCGTGCCCGAGGGCGCGGGGCACGCGGTGTCCTTCGTGATCGCGCTGGCCCTGGCCACGTATCTGCACATGCTGCTCGGCGAGATGGTGCCGAAGAACATCGCGCTCGCCGAGCCGGTGCGCAGCGCGCTGGCCCTCGGCCCGCCCCTGGTGGCGCTGTCCCGGGCGCTGCGCCCGGTGATCTTCACGATCAACGCCTTCGCCAACGCACTGCTGAAGCTGCTGCGCGTGGAGGCCCGGGAGGAGGTCGCCGCCTCCTACTCGGACGCGGAGATAGCGCAGATCGTGAAGGACTCCAGCGAGGCCGGCCTGATCGACGACCGCGCCCAGGAGCGGCTGCACGACGCGCTGGAGCTGGGCCGCCGCCCGGTGCGCGACGTGGTGCTGCCGCTGGAGAGGGTGGTGTACGCGAGCGTGGGCGTCACCCCGGACGAGCTGGAGCAGCTCACGGCGGACTCCGGGTTCTCCCGCTTCCCGGTGGTGGACGAGGGGCGGCGGATCGTCGGCTATCTGCATGTGAAGGACGCCCTGGACGCCCTCGGACGCGACGTGCCGTTCCGGCTGCGGGACATGCGGCCCATCGCGCGCGTGCGGGAGCACACACCGCTGGACGACGTCCTCACCGCGATGCGCGGCAGCCGTACGCATCTCGCGGCGGTACTGGGCGAGGACGGGCGGCTGGCCGGGCTCGTGACCATGGAGGACGTACTGCGGGAGCTGTTCGGCCAGCGGACGTGAGGGGGCTCTCGCCGACCGACCGACTGCTGGGTATGTGCACGGGATATTATTTCCGTCGCCATGCACACGAACCCCACCCACAGCAGCCTCGTCGCGGTCGGCGACTCCTTCACCGAGGGCATGTCGGACCTGTTGCCCGACGGCACCTACCGCGGCTGGGCCGACCTGCTCGCCGCCCGGATGGCGGCCGGCACACCCGGCTTCCGCTACGCCAATCTCGCGGTGCGCGGCAAGCTGATCCAGCAGATCGTCGACGAGCAGGTGGACGTGGCGGCGGCCATGAAGCCCGATGTGATCACCCTGGTCGGCGGGCTCAACGACACGCTGCGGCCCAAGTGCGACATGGTCCGGGTGCGCGCCCTCCTGGAGGAGGCCGTGGAGCGGCTGGCCCCGTCGTGCAAGCAGCTGGTGCTGATGCGCAGCCCGGGCCGGCGGGGCCCTGTCCTGGAGCGGTTCCGGCCGCGTATGGAGGAGCTGTTCGCCTGCGTCGACGAGCTCGCCGCCCGGCACGGCGCGATCGTCGTCGACCTCTACGGCGCCCCCTCGCTCGGCGACCCCCGGCTGTGGGACGTGGACCGGCTGCATCTGACGGCCGAGGGCCACCGCCGGGTCGCCGAGGCCGTGTGGCAGACGCTCGGCTACGAGCCCGAGGACACCGAGTGGCGCACGCCGATGCCGACGACGCTGCCGCCGGGCTGGGTCATGCGCCGCGCTGCGGACGTCCGTTTCGCCCGGCAGTACCTGCTGCCCTGGATAGGCCGCCGTCTGACGGGCCGCTCCTCGGGCGACGGCCTGCCGCCGAAGCGCCCCGAGCTGCTGCCGTACGAGCTGTAGGTCCTCGTGAACACCCGCGTGATCAACGTCAGGGGCCGGCCGCACGACTTCATCCCCCCGGTTCTCGTAGGTTCCGACGAAAGGGCCGGTGCGCTGGCCTGCACGAATCGCCAGTAGAATCCGTCCACGTGACTTCCGCTCCCGCCAAGCCCCGCATCCCGAACGTCCTCGCCGGACGGTACGCCTCCGCCGAGCTCGCCACGCTCTGGTCCCCCGAGCAGAAGGTGAAGCTGGAGCGGCAGCTCTGGCTCGCCGTGCTGCGCGCCCAGAAGGACCTCGGGATCGAGGTGCCGGACGCGGCGCTCGCCGACTACGAGCGTGTTCTCGACACCGTCGACCTGGCCTCCATCGCCGAGCGCGAGAAGGTCACACGGCACGACGTGAAGGCGCGGATCGAGGAGTTCAACGACCTCGCCGGGCACGAGCACGTGCACAAGGGCATGACCTCCCGCGACCTCACCGAGAACGTCGAGCAGCTGCAGGTCCGGCTCTCGCTGGAGCTGATGCGCGACCGCGCGGTCGCCGTCCTGGCGCGGCTGGGCAAGCTGGCCGGCGAGTACGGCGAGCTGGTCATGGCCGGCCGCTCGCACAACGTCGCCGCGCAGGCCACCACCCTCGGCAAGCGCTTCGCGACCGCCACCGACGAACTGCTCGTGGCCTACGGCCGCGTCGAGGAGCTGCTGGGCCGCTACCCGCTGCGCGGCATCAAGGGCCCGGTCGGCACCGCGCAGGACATGCTGGACCTGCTGGGCGGGGACGCCGCGAAGCTCGCCGAGCTGGAGCAGCGGATCGCCACGCACCTGGGCTTCTCACAGGCGTTCACGTCGGTCGGCCAGGTCTACCCGCGCTCCCTGGACTACGAGGTCGTGACGGCGCTGGTGCAGCTGGCGGCGGCACCGTCGTCGCTGGCGAAGACGGTCCGGCTGATGGCCGGGCACGAGCTGGTCACCGAGGGCTTCAAGCCGGGCCAGGTCGGCTCCTCGGCGATGCCGCACAAGATGAACACCCGCTCCTGCGAGCGTGTCAACGGCCTGATGGTGATCCTGCGCGGCTACGCCTCGATGACGGGCGAGCTGGCGGGCGACCAGTGGAACGAGGGCGACGTGTCCTGCTCGGTGGTGCGCCGGGTCGCGCTGCCGGACGCGTTCTTCGCGCTGGACGGGCTGCTGGAGACGTTCCTGACGGTGCTCGACGAGTTCGGCGCGTTCCCTGCGGTCGTGGCCCGGGAGCTGGACCGGTACCTGCCGTTCCTCGCCACCACCAAGGTGCTGATGGGTGCCGTGCGCGCGGGCGTGGGCCGGGAGCTCGCGCACGAGGCGATCAAGGAGAACGCCGTCGCCTCCGCGCTGGCGATGCGCGAGCAGGGCGCCGAGCGCAACGAGCTGCTCGACAAGCTGGCCGCCGACGCGCGCATTCCGCTCGACCGCGCCCAGCTGGACGCGCTGATGGCCGACAAGCTGTCCTTCACGGGTGCCGCGGGCGACCAGGTCGCCACCGTGGTCGCCCGGGTCGAGGAGATCGTGAAGCAGCACCCCCAGGCCGCGGGCTACACGCCCGGCGCGATTCTCTGACGCGCCGCATGGCGCGCTTCACGCCCGAGGAGTTGGAGGCCGCCCGCGACCGTGTCGTGCCCGACGTGGTCGCGGACGGTCTGCGGGTGCTGTTCTGCGGGATCAACCCCGGGCTGATGACGGCCGCGACGGGCCATCACTTCGCCCGCCCCGGCAACCGCTTCTGGCCGGTACTGCACCGGTCCGGCTTCACGCCGCGGCTGCTGAAGCCGTCCGAGCAGCGGGAGTTGCTGTCGTACGGGCTCGGCATCACCAACGTCGTGGAGCGGGCGACCGCTCGGGCCGACGAGCTGAGCGCCGAGGAGTACCGGGAGGGCGGGCGGCTGCTCGCGCTGAAGGCGGAGCGGCTGCGGCCGGGCTGGCTGGCGGTGGTGGGTGTGACCGCGTACCGCGCCGCGTTCGACGACCGGAAGGCTCAGGTCGGGCCGCAGTCACGGACGTTCGGGGACACGCGCGTGTGGGTGCTGCCCAACCCGAGCGGGCTGAACGCGCACTGGACGGCCGAGACCATGGCGGAGGAGTTCGGACGGCTGCGGGAAGCCGCCGGGAGCTGATCCCTCGCGTAGCTGATCCTTTACGGCGGGTCCGTCTCCGTGACCAGGGCCAGCAGGTGAACCGCGTCCGACTCGTCCCGGTCCGCGACCGCCACGGCGACCCAGCGGCCGGAGCCTTCCATCTCCCAGAGGTATGCCACACCGGCGCGTGCGCTGAGGTCGGCCCACGGCCGGGGTATCTCCTCGTGCTCGGTGCGCAGCAGGACCGTCCGCAGGTTGTAGGGGCCGGTGTCGCCCCAGCGCGAGGCGAGAAGCTCGTAGACGGCGTCCCGGTCCTTCTCGAACTGGTCGATCGTCACGGCCCGGGTCGCGGGGTCGCCGCAGGGCCCGCTCTCTAACACCGCCACGTGGTAGCCGGGTCCTGACATGCCGACGTCCGACGGGCCGTGCTCCGCCGGAAAGGGGCGGTAGCACAGCTCGTCGACGAGGGCGATGTGCCGTGCGATGCTCATGGGTCCAGTAAACCCGCCCCCACTGACACTTGGCGGCGGTCAGGCGTCCCGGCGGCGCAAGCTCCACGCTCCCGCGAGCAGCGCGGCGGCCGTCCAGAGCGCGGTCACCGCGAGCCCCGACCACGGCCCGAGGGAGGATCCCTCGTGCGTCCCGTGGATGACCAACTGCCCCGCCTTGTCCGGCAGGAAGTCGGCCACGGTGCCCGTGGCGTCGCCGATCACGAACCCCACGACGAGGATGAACGGGATCAACACCGACAGCGTGGCCACGCCGCTGCGCAGCAGGGCGGCCAGCCCGGCCGCGAACAGGGCCATGAGCATGAGGTAGACCCCGCAGCCCACGACAGCGCGCACCTGCTCACCGGTGCCGAGCCCGTCGGCTGCCGGTCCGAGACCCGCCCGTGCCACGAGGAGAGCGGCGAGAGCCGTCACCAGCCCCACCAGGAGGGCCGGTACGGCGATGACGGCCGCCTTGGCCGCGAACCACCGGCCGCGCTGGGGAACCGCGGCCAGCGAGAGCCGCAGCGCCCCCGGGTGGAACTCCGCCGACACGGCCATGGTCCCGAAGGCGATGGCCGCGATCTGGCCCGGTATGACACCCGAGAGGGACGTGAACAGCGCGTCGAATCCCGGGTCCGAGGTCTCGGAGACACCGGCGATCGCGGAGAACGCCGTGGTCGCTGCGAACAAGGCCAGGAGAGCTCCCGGCAGCGAGCGGAGCGTACGGATCTTCAGCCACTCGGAGCGGAGTACGGGCGTGAGTCGCATGGTTCAGGCCTCCTGCGGTTGTGCGGTGAACTCGGTCTCGGCGGCGGTCAGGTCGAAGTAGGCCTGCTCCAAGGTGCCCTCCTCGGCCGCGAGTTCCAGGACCGGTACACCCGCGGCGGAGGCGATGCGGCCGATGTCGTCCACGCGTGCGTGGTGCACGGTCCAGTGGCCGTCCGGGTGCTCCTCGGCCTCGTGGCCGTGCCGGGCAAGGGCGCTCTTGAGCACGGCGGGGTCGCTCGTACGGATCCGTACGAGCGGCCGCACGCGTGCGTGGATGAAGTCCCGCATCGGGGTGTCGGCCAGCAGCCGGCCCCGGCCGAGGACGACGAGGTGATCCGCGAAGGACGCGGTCTCGTTCATCAGATGGCTGGAGACCAGGACCGTCCGCCCCTCCCCCGCGAGCCGTCGCAGCAACTGCCGGATCCACACGATGCCTTCGGGATCGAGACCGTTGGACGGCTCGTCCAGCATGACCACCTCGGGGTCGCCCAGCAGGGCGGCGGCGATGCCGAGTCGCTGGCACATGCCCAGGGAGTACGTCCGTACGCGGCGCCGGGCCACCGATGCCAGGCCGGATTCCTCCAGCACCTCGTCGACCCGCCGGTCCGGGATGCGATTGCTCGCGGCCAGGAAACGGAGGTGGTCGCGGGCGGTACGGGAGCCGTGCGCGGCCTGCGCGTCGAGCAGGGCGCCGACGTGGCGCAGGGGTTCGCGCAGCGTCGGGTAGGCGCGTCCGCCGATGGTCGCTGAACCGGCGGTCGGCCGGTCGAGGCCGAGCACCAGCCGCATGGTGGTGGACTTTCCGGCGCCGTTGGGGCCGAGGAACCCGGTGACGCGGCCGGGCAGCACACGGAACGTGAGGTCGTCGACGGCGCGCTTGGTGCCGAACTCCTTGGTGAGGGACTGGACGTCGATGCTGGTCATGGCAGCAGCCTGGCCGGTCGAGCGGGGTACGGGCCTCCCCCGGCCGTGGAGATCGCCTCCCCCGTGCGGGGGAAGTCCGTTGTCAGTGGCGGCTGGCACGATGACGCCATGGTCCGCATACTGCGCCCGTTCGCACGGGCGGTGACGTACACGCGGTGGCTGCACCTGTTGGTGGCCATCGTGTGGTCGTCGCTGTGGCTGTTCATCGAGGAGGCCTTGTGGACCCAGCTCGCAGCGGCCGCGCTGCTCGGACTCGCCGGCCTCGTGCCTGTCACGCGGGTCGTGGAGGGGTTCCAGGCCAGGCTGCTGCTGACCGGTCATCGGCAGGACGGCGGTGACAGCGGCGAGATCGTGACCACGCCGTCGGTCACCTGGGCCGATCGCGGGCGGACGGCGGTGTGGCTGGAGGCGCGGCTGGTCTTCGGCTGGGTCGTGGCCCACCTCTCCGTCCAGTTGCCCCTCCTCGCGATCGACTTGGCGACGACGGCGTTCGGCACCAAGCCCGCCGGCGACGGGTTCGTGCCCGTCGAGGGACCGCACTGGTGGCACGCCCTGCTCGCCCCCCTGCCGCTGCTGCTGCTCGCCGTGGTCGTGGTGGGGGCGGGCCGACTCATCACCGCGCTGGCCAAGCGGCTCCTCGGACCGTCACACTCCGAGCGGATGGAGGCGCTGGAGATACGCACCGAGCAGCTCCTGGAACGCACGCGTATCGCACGCGAGTTGCACGACTCCATCGGACACGCGCTCACGGTCGCCGTCGTACAGGCGGGAGCCGCGCGGGCCGCCGGTGACGCGGAGTTCACCGACCGTGCCCTGGTCGCCATCGAGGAGACCGGCCGGGCCGCCCTGGAGGATCTGGAGCGGGTGCTCGGCATCCTGCGCGAGTCGGAGAAGCCGGTGAGCAGCAGGCCGACCCTCGTAAACGCCGACCGTCTGCTGGAGTCCGCGCGTGCCTCCGGAGCGAAGGTCGACGCCGAGGTGACCGGCCCCGTGGACACCGTGCCGGGGCCGGTGTCGCGGGAGGGCTACCGGATCCTCCAGGAGGCGCTGACCAATGTGCTGCGGCACGCGGACGCGGCCCCGGCACACATACGCGTCCAGGTCACCGGCGACACCCTCGTCCTGGCGATACGCAATCCGCTGCCCGAGCCGATACCCGGACCCGGCCCTGGCTCCGGACGCGGCAGCGGTCTGCGCGGCATACGCGAGCGCGCCGCCCTGCTCGGCGGACGGGCCAGGACCGGCCCCGACGAAGGTGACTGGCAGGTTCATGTCGAACTACCGCTGAGTTGATCTACGCTGTCCGGATGCCGGTCACCGTTCTCCTCGTAGACGACGAACCCCTCGTACGCGCGGGTCTGCGGGCCGTGTTGGAGGCACAGCCCGACATCGAGGTCGTCGGGGAGGCCGCCGACGGGGCGGCGGTGATCCCGCTCGTTCGGCGGCTGCGGCCCGACGTGGTCGCCATGGACGTACGGATGCCGCTGCTGGACGGCATCGAGGCCACCCGGGCGCTGCTGCGAACGGTCGACGAGCCGCCGCGGATCCTGGTGGTGACGACCTTCGAGAACGACGAGTACGTGTACGAGGCGCTGCGGGCCGGGGCCGACGGGTTTCTGCTCAAGCGGGCCCGGCCGGCCGAGATCGTGCACGCGGTGCGGCTGATCGCCGAGGGCGAGTCGCTGCTGTTCCCGGCCTCGGTGCGGCAGCTCGCCGCCGAGTACGGCGACGACGGCGGGAACCGCGCGGCGCGGGCCGTGATGGAGCGGGCCCAGCTGACCGAGCGCGAGGCCGAGGTGCTGCGGCTGATGGCGCGGGGGCTGTCGAACGCGGAGATCGCCGCCCGGCTGGTCGTCGGGACGGAGACCGTGAAGTCGCATGTGAGCGCGGTGCTGGCGAAGTTGGGGGCGCGGGACCGGACCCAGGCGGTGATCGCCGCATACGAGTCGGGCTTCGTGGCACCGGGCTGATCAGCGGAGGCCGGTGCCGGACCCTCGCCGGGGCGCGCCGCGCCGAGTACGATCCGGCCAACACGCGCGCGACCTGGGAGGACGGACGGTGGGGCGGCTGACCGGCGGGGATCCCTCGCTGCTGCGAAGGATCAATTCCGCGGTGGTGCTGCACGCGCTGCGTGCCACGGACTGCGCGACGCTGACCGAGATCACCCGGGTGACGGGACTGTCCCGGCCGACCGTCGAGGGCGTCGTCGAAGGGCTCATCGAGGCCGGGCTCGTGGTCGAGAAGGCGGCCGAGGAGGGTGCCGCGCGGCGGCAGGGGCGCCCGGCGCGGCGGTTCCGGTTCCGGGCGGAGGCCGGGCATCTGCTGGGGCTGGAGATCGGGGCGCACCGGGTGGCGGCCATGCTGGCCGACCTGGACGGCCGGGTGATCGGCGCCCAGGCCAAGGACGTGTCCGAGACGGCGGGGGCCGACGAGCGGCTGGAGCGGCTGCGCGGGGCGGTCGCCGAGCTGCTGCGGCGGGCCGGTGTCGCACGCGGCTCGCTGCGGGCCGTGGGCGTGGCGACGCCCGGGATCGTCGAGGCGGACGGCACGGTACGGCTGGGCACCGCGCTGCCGGGGTGGACGGGGCTGCGGCTGGGCGAGCGGCTGAGCCGGTCCTTCAAGTGCCCGGTCCTGGTCGAGAACGACGCCAACGCGGCTGCCGTCGCCGAGCACTGGAAGGGCGCGGCCACCGAGTCGGACGACGTGGTGTTCGTGCTGGCGGGGCTCAGCCCGGGCGCCGGTGCGCTGATCGGGGGGCGGCTGCACCGGGGCTACGGCGGGGCGGCCGGCGAGATCGGCGCGCTGCATCTGCTGGGCCGGGAGGTCACCCCGGAGACCCTGCTCTCCACCACCGACGAACCCCTGCACCCGCTCGACGAGCAGGCGGTCGCCGAGGTGTTCGCACAGGCCCGCGAGGGCGACCAGCGGGCCCGCGCTGCCGTCGACCGCTTCCTCCAGCGCCTGGTCCACGACGTGGCGGCCCTCGTCCTCGCCCTGGACCCGGAACTGGTCGTCATCGGCGGCTGGGCAGCGGGCCTGGACGGCGTCCTGGACCCCCTCCGCCAAGAACTCTCCCGCTACTGCCTGCGCCCCCCACAGGTCACCCTCTCCCGCCTCGGAGACGCGGCAGTGGCGACCGGCGCCCTACGCCTGGCCCTGGACCACGTGGAGGAACAACTCTTCGCGGTGGAGCAACGCCCTCTCCTTTAGGGGCGCGGGGAACTGCGCGAGCAACCACAACGAACCCGCAGCCCCCGATTCACCACACCCCCACGGCGCAAAGGTTCAGGACGCCCGCTGCTCAGGCCCGTCATGAATCTCGACCCCACCCGAATCACCGAAGGTCAACCGGCACGTGTCAGCGCGATACGTAGCAACCGACAGCGCAGCCGTACGCCCCCCGACAACAAACCGCGTCGTCACCACCAGAACAGGAGCCCCCGGCAGCCGATCCAACTCCTTCGCATCATCGGCGCCGGCAGAGCCGAGCTCCACCGCGTTCTCCTGCCGCCCCAGCTCCAGCCGCTGCAACTCACGCAGCACCGCACGCGCACGTGCCGCTCCCGACGGCGCGTCTATGCCGGAGAGCTCGGGCACCGAGGACTCGGGGATGTACAGCAGTTCCGCGGCCACCGGCCGGCCGTTCGACACACGGGAGCGGCGCACGACATGGACGACCTCGTCACGGCCGGTCGCCAGCGCCTCGGCGACAGCCGCCGACGGCACCGCCGCCACGCAGTCGACGGGCTGCCAGGCGTCCTCGGAGCCGCCGGGCCAGGTGTGCGGGCCGGTACCGAGGGAGACGCCCATGCGCGGCGGGGCGACGGTCGTGCCGACACCGCGGCGGCGCTGCAGCCTGCCTTCCAGTTCGAGCTGCTCCAGGGCCTGGCGGAGCGTGGCGCGGGCGACGCCGAACCGGGCCGCGAGGTCGCGCTCGTTGGGCAGGATCTCCCCCACCGAGAACTCCGAGTCGAGCGCTTCACTGAGCACGGTCTTGAGATGCCAGTACTTCGGTTCCGGCACCGATTCCAGCTGCGTGGTCCCCACCCTGTCCTCCGCAATCGCCGTGGTCGGCGGCGTTTTAGCGCCCTTGTTTTTTAAAGGTTGTTTCACTTCTCTGCGACCATAGGGCGGCCCTGATCCTTGGTCAAGACCAATGGCCGGGAACGTTCACGGGGCGTTCATGCGAGGTCCCCGGGGCTCGTGGGGGCACCGGCTACTCGACGACCAGCGACCGGAGCTTGTCGGGGTTGCGGACGATGTAGACCGCTTGGACCTGCCCGTCGGCGACGTCGAGCTGGAAGACGGAGTCGGGCTTGTCGCCCGACAGGACCAGCATGGCCGGGCCGCCGTTGAGCTCCAGGAAACGCACGGAGAAGTCCGGGACGTCGCCCTTGCGCGCGGCACCGACGAGGAAGCGGCCCACGTTGTCCGCCGTCCGGAGGACCCGCAGCGGCGCCCGCGCCTTGCCACCGCTGTCACCGACGAGACGGACGTCCGGGGCGAGCAGCGCCATCAGCCCTTCGAGGTCGCCGTCGGCCGCCGCGGCGAGGAACCGTTCGGTGAGGTCACGGCGCTGGGCGGGATCGACCTCGTAGCGGGGCCGGCGCTCCTCGACGTGCTTGCGGGCCCGTCCGGCCAGCTGGCGCACCGCCGCCTCGCCGCGGTCGAGCATGGCGGCGATGTCGGCGTACGGGAAGCCGAAGGCCTCGCGCAGCACGAACACGGCCCGCTCCAGCGGTGACAGCGACTCCAGTACGACGAGGACGGCGAGGGAGACGGAGTCGGCGAGCACGGCCCGCTCGGCGGTGTCCGGCACGGTGTCGCCGAAGTCGGTGACGTACGGCTCGGGCAGCCACGGACCGACGTACGTCTCCCCGCGGGACTTGATCTGGCGCAGCCGGTCGATGGCGAGGCGGGTCGTGATCCGTACGAGGTAGCCGCGCGGTTCGCGCACGTCGCCGCGATCGCTGCCCGACCACCGCAGCCAGGCCTCCTGGACCACGTCCTCCGCGTCGGCCACGCGGCCCAGCATGCGGTAGGCGACGCCCAGCAGGACGGGGCGGTGCGCTTCGAAGAGGTCGGTCGCGGTCTCGGTGGTCACGGCTCCATCCCAGCCCACCGGTGCGGCCCTGTCCAGGCGGAATCATCCCTTCCCGGACAGAATGGGCGACAGGACGCCGGTGATCGCCGGCAGGGTTCCCGGAGGTGGCGATGCGGTACGCGGTTCTGGGCACGGGCGACGTCGGGCGCACCCTCGGCGGCCGGCTGGTGGAGCTGGGGCACGAGGTGCGGCTCGGCTCGCGCACGAGGGACAACCCGGCGGCTCTGGAGTGGGCCGCCGCCGCGGGTGCCGGAGCGGACGCGGGGACGTTCGCGGAGGCGGCGGCATTCGGTGAGGTCGTGGTGAACGCGGTGGGCGGGCGGGTGGCCCTCGCCGCGCTGGAGGCGGCGGGGACGGAGAACCTCGATGGGAAGGTCATCGTGGACGTCTCCAACCCGCTGGCGTTCGAGGAGGGCGAGCTGCGGCTGTCCCCCGTCGAGTCGGACAGCGTGGGCGAGCAGCTCCAGCGGGCCTTTCCGCACGCGCGCGTGGTGAAGGCGCTCAACACCGTCAACTGCCGGGTGATGGTGGAACCGGGGCTGGTACCGGGCGAACACAACGTCTTCGTCTGCGGGGACGACGCGAGCGCCAGGGAGCAGGTGACGGCCCTGCTCGGGGAGTTCGGCTGGCCGCGTGAGCGGGTGCTCGACCTCGGTGGCATCCGGGCGGCGCGCGCCGTGGAGATGTGGCTGCCGCTGTGGGTCGGCCTGATGCAGAAGTTCGGGCACGCGGACTTCAACCTGGAGCTGCGCCGGGCCCGTTGAGCGGGCCGTGGCCGTGAAGGTGGCGACGACTCGGGGCTACCCGCCGGTAGTAATTGCTGACAAGCTGTCTACAGCGTCCGTCAGCGAGTACAGCCGAGGAGCACCCCATGTCCGCCACCGTCTCCTTCAAAGTCGCCTCCGCGCACGGCGAGCAGAACGTCACCCTGTCCTACACGCGCCGGGGCAGCGGCGACCCGTTGCTCCTGCTGCACGGCATCGGCCACCACCGGCAGGTGTGGGACCCGGTGATCCCGGCGCTGGCGGCCGAGCGCGATGTGATCGCCGTGGACCTGCCCGGGTGCGGCGAGTCGCCGGCGCTGCCGGACGGCATGGCGCACGACCTGCCGACGATGAACACCGTCCTCGTGGCCCTGTGCGAGGCGCTGGAGATCGAACGGCCGCATGTGGCGGGCAACTCGCTGGGCGGTCTGCTGGCCCTGGACCTGGCCCGGGCGCGGCTCGTCCGGTCTGTCACCGCGCTGTCCCCCGCCGGGTTCTGGAACGAGGCCGAGCGCCGCTACGCCTTCGGCGTGCTGATGACGATGCGGCAGATCGCCCGGCGGCTGCCCCTGCCCGTCGTCGAACGGCTGGCCCGTCCCGCGATCGGCCGGACGCTGCTGACGAGCACCATCTACGCCCGCCCGGGCCGTCGTTCGCCCGAGGCCGTGGTCGCCGAGACGCTGGCGCTGGCCGGGGCGCAGGGCTTCTCCGAGACGCTCCGCTCCGGCAGGACCGTGCGGTTCAGCGACGACATCGTGGGCACCCCGGTCACCGTGGCCTGGGGCAGCCGGGACCGGCTCCTCATCCCCCGCCAGGGCGTGCGGGCCAAGGGCGTCATCCCCGGGGCCCGGCTGGTACGGCTGCCGGGCTGCGGCCACGTCCCGATGAACGACGACCCGGCACTGGTCGCCAGGGTCGTCCTCGACGGCAGCCGCTGACCCGTACCGGGGCTCGCGCGGAGCGAGGAGCCTCTAGGGTCTCCCTTCATGAAGCCACCGCAGAGCGCTCCGGGCGGAGGTGCCGCGTCCGCCGCCTGGGAGCTGCTGCTCCCCGCCGCCGCGGCACCGGCACGCACGCGGGGCCGGTCCCTCCAGGCGGCGCTGCGCGAGGCGGTCCGCTCGGGCCGGCTCGCGCCGGGCACCCGGTTGCCGTCCAGCCGGGATCTCGCGGCGGACCTCGGGGTGTCGCGGGGGCTGATCACGGAGGCGTACGAGCAGCTGACGGCCGAGGGGTATCTGCGCAGCGGCCGGGGCGCCGGGACCTGGGTCGGAGCGGCCGCGCGGGCCGCCCGGCCGCGGGCGCGCGACCTCGCACCGCGCTCCCCCGGTGCCCGCGCGGACTTCGTGCCCGGCACACCGGACCTGTCGCTGTTCCCGCGCTCGGCGTGGGCCGCCGCGCAGCGCGATGTGCTGGCGGAACTGCCGCACCAGGACCTGGGGTACCCCGATCCGCGCGGGCTGCCCCGGCTGCGTACCGCGCTGGCCGGACTGCTCGCCCGGCGGCGGGGCGTGGTGGCCGACCCGGAGCGGATCGTGGTGGTCTCCGGGGTCGCCCAGGCGACGACCCTGCTCGGCTTCGCACTGCACGCGCGCGGGGTGCGCACCGTCGGCGTGGAGGACCCCGGCAGTCCCCAGCACGACGCGCTGTACGCCTCGGCCGGGGTCACGGTCGTGCCGGTGCCCGTGGACGGCGAGGGGATCGCCCTGGAGCCGCTGCGGGCGTCGGGCGTACGGGCCGTGGTGACGACTCCGGCCCATCAGTTCCCCACCGGCATCGCCTACTCGGCCGATCGCCGCGCCGGACTGCTGGACTGGGCACGCGAGGTGGACGGCATCGTCCTGGAGGACGACTACGACGGCGACTTCCGCTACGACCGCGCCCCCGTCGGAGCGCTCCAGGGCCTCGGCCCGGACCATGTCGCCTACACGGGCTCCGTCAGCAAGTCCCTCGCCCCCGGGCTGCGGCTGGGCTGGCTGCTGGTGCCCGAGTCCTGGGCGGAGGAGATCGTCGAACGCAAGCGCACCATGGACCTCGGCCACCCGGCCCTCGACCAGGCCCTGTTCGCCCGGTTCCTGGAACGCGGCGACTACGACCGCCAGCTGCGCCGCTGCCAGCGCGCCTACCGCGAGCGGCGTGACGCGCTGGTCGCCGCCCTGGACGAGCACTTCCCCGGCTCGGAGGTGTCCGGGATCGCGGCGGGCCTGCATGTGATCGCCACGCTGCCGGAGCGGTACGGCCCCGAGGAGCGGTTCCTCGCGCGCGTCGCGGACGCCGGGGTGGCGGTACGCCCGCTGTCGTCCTGCACCCACCCCCGGACCGAGAGCGCCGAGACGAAGAAGGTGCGGCTAGTCCTGGGCTACGCCCATGTGCCGCCCGCCCGGATCGCCGAGGGTGTACGTCTGATGGCGCGGGCGGCCACCGGGTGACTCCGCCGGGCTCGCCCCTGCGTGCCGGTTCCCCCGCCCCTGCGGTCAGTTGTTCACTTGGGGTTCGTGTGTGCGCTGCGGCGTGCCAGTAGTTGTGGCTCTGCACACTGGCCGGATCCCGTCCCTGGAGGCGTATCCATGTCACACCGTCCGTTCCCCGGGCGCCGTAGCGTCCTGCGGGGCTCCCTCGCCGCGTCGGCGGCCCTGTCCCTGCCCACCGCCCTCGGCGCAGCGCCGGCCTTCGCCCGGTCCGGGCGCCCGAAGGCGGGGTGGGGTGTGCAGGCGGGAGACGTGACCTGCGACTCCGGGCTGGTGTGGGTGCGGTCCGACCGGCCCGCCCGGATGATCGTCGAGACATCGGCGACCGAGTCGTTCCGTAATTCGCGCAGATGGCACGGCCCGCTGCTGGGCCCGGGCACGGACTTCACCGGCACCACCCCGCTGCGCGGACTGCCGTCCGGCGAGCAGATCCACTACCGGGTGCTGCTCGCCGACCCGGACGACCCGCGCCGCACCGGCGAGCCCGTCACCGGCAGCTTCCGCACCGCGTCCGCCAAGCGCCGCGACGGGGTGCGGTTCGTCTGGTCCGGTGACCTGGCCGGGCAGGGCTGGGGCATCAACCCGGAGCTCGGCGGCTACCGGATCTACGAGGCGATGGGCGCCCTGGACCCGGACTTCTTCCTCTGCAGCGGCGACAACATCTACGCCGACGGCCCGCTCACCGAGACCGTGGCCCTGCCCGACGGACGGACCTGGCGCAACATCACCACCGAGGAGAAGGCGAAGGTCGCCGAGACCCTGGCGGAGTTCCGCGGCAACTTCCGCTACAACCTCCTGGACGAGAACCTGCGCGCCTTCAACGCCCGCGTCCCGTCCATCATCCAGTGGGACGACCACGAGGTCACCAACAACTGGTACCCGGGCGAGATCCTCGGCGACACCCGGTACACCGAGAAGAACGTGGACGTGCTTGCCTCCCGTGCCCGCCAGGCGTTCTCGGAGTACTTCCCCATCTCGACGCTGCGCCGCCCGAGCGGCCGGGTCCACCGCGTGCAGCACCACGGCCCGCTGCTGGACGTCTTCGTCCTGGACATGCGCACCTACCGCAACGCCAACTCGACGGACGACCAGCCCACCGACGCGCAGGGCATCCTCGGCCGCGAGCAGTTGGAGTGGCTGAAGCGCGAGCTGTCCCGCTCCCGTGCGGTGTGGAAGGTGATCGCCTCGGACATGCCGATCGGCCTGGTCGTCCCGGACACCGGTGACGGCAAGCCGAACATCGAGGCGGTCGCGCAGGGCGACCCCGGCAAGCCGCTCGGCCGCGAACTGCAGATCGCCGAGCTGCTGCGGTTCATCAAGCACCGGCGGATCACGGGCACGGTGTGGCTGACGGCCGATGTGCACTACACCTCGGCGCAGCACTATCTGCCGTCGAAGGCCGCCTTCACCGACTTCGAGCCCTTCTGGGAGTTCGTGTCGGGCCCGCTCAACGCCGGTGCCTTCCCGGCGAACACGCTCGACGGCACCTTCGGTCCGGACCGCGTGTTCATCAAGGCGCCGACGACGGCCAACGTCTCGCCCGCCGGCGGCTACCAGTTTTTCGGCGAGGTCGACATCGACGGCGGCAGCGGCGAGCTGACGGTCCGTCTGCGCGAGCAGGACGGCACCGTGCTGTTCACACAGGTGCTCCAGCCGGGCCGGGTCGGCCAGTAGGTTCCAGTGAGTCCGGCAAGTACGGAGCGCAACGTTTGAAGCGTCGATAAAGGGGGCAGACTGTCCCCTTTACCCGCCAGACACAAAGAGTTCGCGATCACGCAACACCGTTCCGTCACAGTGGGTGCATGACGCGAAAAGTGACTGAAGCGACGCACTCGAACAACAACTGCCGCCCCGCCACCACGATGCGGCGGTTCACCACGGCGCTCCGGGCCTGGCGGACACGACGCCACGAGAACGCGCCGCCGCCGGACCATACCGAGTCCCCGGCACCGGAGCCGGTGCCGGGGGCGAGCACGCTGTGGCGGATGCGGACCACGGTGCGGGACGAGCCGGGGTCACTGGCGGCGCTGTGCACGGCCCTCGCCGGGCAGCGCGTCGACATCCTGAGCCTGCAGGCCCATCCGCTGGCCGACGGCACGGTGGACGAGTTCCTGCTGCGGGCCCCTGGCGAGCTGCCGGGGTCCGGGATCACCACGGCCGTCCGGACCGCCGGCGGCACCGACACCTGGATCGAGCGTGCCGACGCCCACGACCTGGTGGACGCGCCGACCCGGGTCCTGGGGCTCGCCGCCCGCACCGCCCTGGACGCCGCGGAACTGCCGCTGGCCCTGCGCCAGTTGCTGGGTCGCTGCACGATCCGCTCCCAGCCGGCGCCCGTCGGCGGCGACCGGGCGCCCGGCGGCGTACCGGTGGAGGGGGCCCTCGACGACACCGTGCTGCGCCTGCGCGCCCCGGAAGGCGGAGTGATCACCGTGGAGCGGCCGTACCTGCCGTTCACCCCGACCGAGTTCGCCCGGGCCAGGGCTCTGGTGGAGCTGGACGCCCGGCTCGGCCCGCGCGTCCCGCACGGCCGGGACACCCTCACCCTCGCCGAGGGCGCCGACATCACCGTGCGCCGGGCCGACACCCGTGATCTGGAGCCGGCCCGGGCGATGCACGAGCGGTGCTCGGACCGCACGCTGAGGCTTCGCTACCACGGTCCGGTCGGCGATGCCGACCGGTATCTGAACCACCTGCTCAGCCCCCGCTTCGGCCGTACGCTCGCCGTGCAGACCGCGTCGGGGCGCGTCGTCGGGCTCGGGCATCTGCTGTGGGACGGGGACGAGACGGAGGTCGCGCTGATCGTCGAGGATGCCTGGCAGCGGCGGGGTGTGGGGGCCGAGTTGCTGCGCAGGCTGGTGGCCATGGCTGTCGATGCCGGGTGCGGGAGTGTGTATGCCGTGACGCAGGCGTCCAACACGGGGATGGTCGCGGCGATGCGGGGGCTGGGGCTTCCGCTCGACTATCAGGTCGAGGAGGGGACGCTGGTGATCACGGCGCGGCTGGGTGAGCGGGTTGCGTCGGCTGCGGGTGAGCTGGGGAGTGCCTCGGCGCCGTAGCGGGATTCGTCAGTCGGCGGGTGCGGGTGCGCTGTGGCTGGTCGCGCAGTTCCCCGCGCCCCTGAACGCGTAAGCGCACTGTCCAGATCCATCCACAGGTCCTCTACGTCCTCCAAACCCACCGACATCCTCAACAGCCGGTCGCTCACCCCGGCGCCGCGTCGGTCGTCCGCGTCCACGATGCGGTGGCTGATGGACGCCGGGTGCTGGATGAGGGTGTCGACGCTGCCGAGGCTGACGGCGGGGGTGATCAGGCGGACGCCTGCGATGACCTCGTGCGGGTCGCCGTGCACCTCGAAGGAGACCATCGCGCCGCCGATGCGCGGATAGTGCACTCGGGCCACCCGCGGGTCGGCGGCGAGGCGGCGGGCGAGTTCGGCGGCGTTGGCGGAGGCGGCCCGGACCCGCACGGGGAGGGTGGACAGTCCGCGCAGCAGCAGATAGCCGGCCAGCGGGTGCAGCACACCGCCCGTGGCGAACCGCACCTGGCGCAGCCTGCCCGCGAACTCCTCGTCGCAGGCGATCACACCCGCCAGCACGTCCCCGTGTCCGCCGAGGTACTTGGTGGCGCTGTGCAGCACCAGCCGCGCGCCCTGCTCGGCGGGGCGCTGGAGGACCGGTGTGGCGAAGGTGTTGTCCACGAGCAGCGGCACCGAACCGCAGGCGTGGGCGACGGCCCGCAGGTCGACCTCGGCGAGCGTGGGGTTGGCCGGGGACTCCACCAGGACGAGCCCGGTGTCCGGGCGCAGCGCGTCGGCGATTCCGGCCGGGTCGGTCCAGGTCACCTCCGAGCCCAGCAGCCCGGCGGTCAGCAGATGGTCGCTGCAGCCGTAGAGGGGACGTACGGCCACCACGTGCCGCAGCCCCATCGAGGCGCGGACGAGCAGGGCGGCGCTCAGCGCGGCCATGCCGCTGGCGAACGCGACGGCCGCCTCGGTGCCCTCCAGGCGGGCCAGCGCGGTCTCGAAGCGGGCGACGGTCGGATTGCCCAGCCGTCCGTAGACGGGCGGGCCGTCCGGCTCCGAGCCCGTGGCGGCGAACGCGTCGATCCGGGCCGCCTCGCCGCGGCTGTCGTACGACGGGTAGGTGGTGGACAGGTCGATCGGCGGGGCGTGCAGCCCCTGCCGGGCGAGGTCGTCGCGCCCGGCGTGCACGGCCTCGGTGGCGAGAGCTCTCGGCGCGGTACCCGTGTTCATGTCCATGCCCATGTCCATGAGGGGAGAGTGAACACTGACCGGTTCTGTGCGGGAGAATGCCGTGTTACGTTCGGCCGATGGCCGAATCTGTCGTACTGGACCCGGTGGATCTCCTCCTTCTGCGGCTGTTGCAGAACGACGCCCGGGCGACGTACCGGGATCTCGCCACGCAGGTCGGGGTGGCGCCGTCGACGTGTCTGGACCGGGTGACCCGGCTGCGCCGCTCGGGCGTGATCCTCGGGCACCGGCTGGAGCTCGATCCGGCCAAGCTGGGGCGAGGCCTGGAGGCCCTGCTGTCGGTGCAGGTCAGGCCGCACCGGCGGGAACTGGTGGGGCCGTTCGTGGAGCGGATCAGGGCACTGCCGGAGTCACGGACCGTCTTCCACCTGACCGGACCGGACGACTATCTCGTCCATGTCGCGGTCGCCGATATGACCGACCTCCAGCGGCTCGTGCTGGACGAGTTCACCTCGCGGCGGGAGGTGGCGCGTGTGGAGACCCGGCTGATCTTCCAGCAGTGGGAGTGCGGGCCGCTGCTGCCGCCTTCGCCCTCGGCTCAATCCGGATGACGTGCGCTTGTCGTCGTACGAGGATGGCCGCATGTCTGAGATCAAGAGCCCGCTGCCCCGTGAGGTCGCCGACGCCTACGTCGACGAGCTCGTCGCCCTCGACCCGATCACCGGCACGTTCCTCGGCGTGAAGGAGAGTTCGAGCAGGCTGCCCGACACCTCGCCCGCGGGCCAGGAGGCGTCCGCGGAGCTGGCGCGCCGGACACTGGCCCGGCTGGACGAGGCCGAGCGGCTGCCCGGCGCGGACAGTGAGATCGAACGCCGCTGCGGACGGCTGCTGCGCGAGCGGCTCAACGCCGAACTCGCCGTGCACGACGCCGAGGAGAGCCTGCGTTCCGTCAGCAACCTGAGTTCTGTCGCCCATGCGGTGCGGCAGGTGTTCACCGTGACGCCGGCGCAGACGGAGGAGGACTGGACGGCGATCGCGGAGCGGCTGCGCGCGGTCCCGGCCGCGCTGGAGGGGTACCGGGAGTCCCTGGCACTCGGCCTGGAGCGGAAGCTGCACGGCGGGCCCCGCGCCACGGCCACGTTCGTGGAGCAGCTCGGCGAGTGGGCCGACGCGGACGGCGAGGGACAGGGCTGGTTCGAGCAGTTCGCGGCCGCGGGCCCCGAGTCGCTGCGGTCCGAGCTGGACACCGCCGCCCGCTCGGCCACCGAGGCCGTCCTGCGGCTGCGCGACTGGATGCGGGACGTGTACGCACCGGCGATCGAGGGCGCGCCGGACGTCGTGGGCCGGGAGCGGTACGCGCGCTGGGTGCGCTACTTCAACGGCACGGACCTCGACCTGGACGAGGCGTACGCGTACGGCTGGTCCGAGTACCACCGCCTCCTCGGCGAGATGAGGACCGAGGCCGAGAAGATCCTGCCGGGCGCGGCCACGCCGTGGGTGGCGCTGGCGCACCTGGACGAGCACGGCACGCACATCGAGGGCGTCGACGAGGTGCGGCAGTGGCTCCAGTCCCTGATGGACGAGGCGATCGACTCACTCGACGGCACCCACTTCGACCTGGCCGAGCGGGTGCGCCGGGTGGAGTCGCGCATCGCCCCTCCGGGCAGCGCCGCGGCCCCGTACTACACCGAGCCGTCGGACGACTTCTCGCGACCGGGCTGCACCTGGCTGCCGACCATGGGCAAGACGCGTTTCCCGGTCTACGACCTGGTGTCGACCTGGTACCACGAGGGGGTGCCCGGCCACCACCTCCAGCTGGCCCAGTGGAAGCACGTGGCGCAGGACCTCTCCCGCTACCAGGCCGGTGTCGGCATGGTGAGCGCCAACGCCGAGGGCTGGGCGCTGTACGCGGAGCGGCTGATGGACGAGCTGGGCTTCCTGACGGACGCGGAGCGCCGGCTGGGCTATCTGGACGCGCAGATGATGCGGGCCGTGCGCGTCATCATCGACATCGGCATGCACCTGGAGCTGACCATCCCGGACGCCTCCCCCTTCCACCCCGGGGAGCGCTGGACGCCCGAGCTGGCGCAGGAGTTCTTCGGCTCGCACAGCAGCCGCCCCGCGGACTTCGTGGAGAGCGAGCTGACCCGTTATCTGTCCATGCCGGGCCAGGCCATCGGCTACAAGCTCGGCGAGCGGGCCTGGCTGCTGGGCCGCGAGAACGCCCGCGCCCGGCACGGCGACGCCTTCGACCCGAAGGCGTGGCACATGGCGGCCCTCTCCCAGGGCTCACTGGGCCTGGACGACCTGGTGGACGAGTTGTCCCAGCTGTAGACGCGGCCGGCGCCGAAAGTCCGCCTCATCCATGGCCGGCGCGGATGAGGCGGGCCGGGCCGTACGAACGACGCCGGCGATACCGGCCTCAGGGGCGCGGGGAACTGCGCGACCAGCCACAGACAACCCGCTCACGCCAACAGCCAACAACCCCCTGCTACCTCGGTGCCGACAACCGAAGCTGCACCAGCCCCAGCCACACCTCGGGCCCCGGCTGCACCCGAGCCGCCCGAACCGCATACCTCCCCGGCTCCAGAGCCACCCGCACCCGGTCACTCCCCGCGGCCTCGCCCCCGGGCCAGGCCGCGTCAAACAGAAGCACCGGCCCAGGCACCTGCCAGCTGACCTCCGGCCCCCACTGCGCCGTCGCGACAGCGCCCCGAACACTCGCCAGCAGCTCACCCTCGGAATCGCCCGCACACCACCGCACGAAGACGCCCTGGTCGGGCAGATACGCGGTCGAGGCGGGCTCGTCGCCCAGCACCAGGGCCGTGCAGTCGCCGACCGGCAGCAGCCCGACGTGTCCGTCCACCTCACAGGCCCGGTCGTAGTCCGACGCCGTCTCCTCGCCGTCGGCACCCGCCCAGAACGGCAGAACCGTCTCGGGCACCGCAATCAGCGGTCCGCCGCCCGACTCCACCCACTCCACCGTGCCCGGCTCCGCGTATCGCACCATGAGTCAAGAACCTACAATGCCAACTCGCGCCACCGGGCCGGGGGTTAGGGCCTCCCCACAAGTCCCTCCTAAGTCCCGCGCTGCCTCAGCACCGATCCGGACCGGCCCTTGACGACCTCCAGCTGCGCGTGGATCCGCCGTCGCAGATCGGGCACATGGCTGACGATGCCGACGCTGCGGTCGCGTTCGCGCAGGGAGTCGAGGACGTCGAGGACCTCGTCGAGGGTCTGGTCGTCGAGGCTGCCGAAGCCCTCGTCGATGAAGAGGGTGTCCAGCCGCACACCGCCCGCCTCGTCCGTGACGACGTCCGCGAGGCCGAGGGCGAGGGCGAGGGACGCGAAGAACGTCTCGCCGCCCGACAGCGTCGCCGTGTCCCGCTCGCGGCCGGTCCACGCGTCGACGACATGCAGTCCCAGTCCGCTGCGCCCGCGCCCGGTGCGGTCGTCGGAGTGGACGAGGGTGTAGCGGCCGGACGACATGCGCCGCAGCCGTACGGTCGCGGCGGCGGCGACCTGTTCCAGCCGGGCCGCGAGGACGTACGACTCCAGGCGCATCCGGCGTTCGTTGTCGGCCGAGGTGCCCGCGGTGAGGCCGGCCATGCGGGCGACCCGGTCGTACTCCTCCCGCAGCGGCGCCAGCCGGTGCACCGAGGCGGTCGCCCGGGCGGACAGCCGGTCGAGTTCGGTGCAGCGCCGGGCGGCGGCGTCATGGGCGGAGGCGGCGTCGCGGGTCCGCCGGTCCGCGGCGGAAGCGGCCCGCTCCGCGCTCTCCAGGTCGGCGGGCAGCTGCCGGGCGGCGGCCGCGGTGTCGGCCTCGGCGAGGACGGCCCGGGCGGCGGCCTCCTCGGTCTGCCAGGCGTCCAGCCGCCGTTGCAGCTCGCGGTGGGCGGCGTCGTCGAGGAGGGCGTCGGCCGCGGCCTGCGGGGTCTCGAAGCCGGCGCGGAAGGCGGCGTCGGCGAGCCTGGCGTCGGCGTCCTTGAGCCGCTGGGCGGTGTCCTCGGCGGCGCGGGCGGTGTCGGCGGCGTCCGTGAGCAGCGCGGTCCGCCGCTCCAGCTGCGCGGCTCGGGCGGCGACGCTGTCCAGGGCGCCCCGCGCCCGGTCCAGTTCCTCCTCCAGGCCTGCCCGTTCCCGGTCCAGCCGCTCCCGGTGTCCGACCCGGGCCGCGGTCCGTACGGCGGCCTCCTGCCGGGCGGCGACGCGCCGTTCCTGCTCGTGCCCGGCCTGCCGCAGCCGTTCCCGCGCGGAGTGCAGCTCGGCGGCGGCACGGCGGGCCTGCTCGTACTGCTCCTCCAGCTCCTCGGCCTCATCGGCGAGTTGCCCGGTGGGTGTGTCACCGGCCTCGGCGGTGGCCGCCGCCAGCGCCTCCCGTACGTCACCCAGCCGCCGTTCGTCCGCCGTGCGCCGTTCGTCGGCGCGCTGGTAGGCGGCCAGGGCGTGTTCCTCGGCCTCGCGGTCGACGTGCCCGGCGACCTTGCGGGCGGGGGCGGGGTGTTCGGTGGCACCGCAGACGGCGCAGGGCTCGCCGTCGCTTAGGTGCGCGGCCAGTTCGGCGGCGATGCCGGTCAGGCGCTGTTCCTTGAGATCGAGCCAGTGCTGCTTGGCCCGCAGCGCCTGCTCTCGCACGTCGCGGACCCGGTCGGCGGACCGGTCGGTGTCCTTGGCGAGCTGGTCGCGCAGCCGGGCCGCCTTCAGGCGCTGCCGCGCGGGTTCACGCCGTACGGCGAGCTGTTCGGCGAGGGAGGCGGCCTGCTGCGCGGAATCCACCCGGGTCTGGAGCCCGGCGCGGGCCTCCTCCCAGCCGTCGAGCCAGTCCTCCGCCTCCCGCAGGATCTCCGCGTCGGCACGCTCCTGGCGGTCCAGGCCGGCGCGTTCGTCGCGGAGTTCGGTCAGCCGGCGCTCGGCGCGGCGGGCCGAGTCCAGTCCGCCCAGTTCCTCGGCGGACCGGCGTGCGGCGGTCGCGAGTCCGGCCGCGCCGGCGTCGGCGAAGGTCTCGGGCAGCAGGGCTCGCGCGCGTGCCTCCGCGTCGGCGGCCCGCCGGTGTTCGGCGTCGGCGGACTCCCGCAGGTCCAGGGCGGGCGCGACCTTCTCGGCCTTGCGGGAGCGCTCCATGCGCGCCTGCGCCTCCCGGTAGGCCTCGGCCCCCTCCTCCAGGCGCGCCGCCCGCTCCCGCGCCTCGGCGAACCGCCGTTGGAGCCGGGCGAGTTCGCGTACGTCGTCCAGGGCGCGGCCGGTGGCCGCGTGCGCGGACTCGGCGGCGTAGAGCGTGCACTCGGCGACGGTGAGCTGTTCCCGGGCGGTGCTGCGGGCGACGGCGGCGGCGCCCAGCACGGCCTCGGCCAGCCCGGGTTCGCCGGGATCCAGGTCCGGCAGCTCCATGGCGTCGCCCGCGGCCTGCTGCATACGGTGGGCGTCGGCCAGCAGGTCGGCGTCCCCGTCCCGCACCTGGGCCTCGGTGGCCCGGCGCCGCTCGGCGAGACGCTTCTCGACGTCGGCGAAGCGACGGGTGTCGAAGAGGCGGCCGAGCAGCTTGCCCCGGGCCTCGGCGTCGGCGCGCAGGAACCGGGCGAAGTCGCCCTGCGGCAACAGCACGACCTGGCAGAACTGCTCCCGGCTCATACCGAGCAGCTGCGTGACCTCCTCACCGATCTCCTGGTGGGAGCGGCTGAGGTCCTTCCAGGCCGCGGCCGTCGCGTCGTACTCGCGGAGCCAGGTCTGGGCCTTGTCGAGTGTCGTGCCGGTCCCGCGCTTCTTGGGGCGCTCCCAGGGCGGCTGGCGGGTGACCTCCAACCGGCGTCCGGCGACGGTGAGTTCGAGGGTGACCTCGGTGCGGGTCGCGGGTGCGGCGTGGTCGCTGCGCAGGGTCGCGCCCTGGCCGCCGCCCTGCCGGGCGCCCGGCACCGAGCCGTACAGGGCGTAGCACACGGCGTCGAGGACGGACGTCTTGCCGGCACCGGTCGGTCCGTGCAGCAGGAACAGCCCGGCCGTCGACAGCTCGTCGAAGTCGACGGTCTGGGTGTCTCCGAAGGGGCCGAAGGCGGTGACCGTCAGCCGGTGGAGCCTCACCGGGCCACCTCCCGCACGGTCTCGTCGGCGCGGACCGCGTCGAACGCGTCCCGCAGCACGCCCTGTTCGTGCGCGTCGGGTCCGGCGCCGCGCACATGGGCGACGAAGTCCTCCGCGATCTGCTGGTCGCCGCGGCCGGCCAGGCGCCGGGCGTACGACACGTCGGGGTCGTCCTCGGTGCGGTCGGGGTCGAAGACGAGGCTGAGCGTGTGCGGGAAGCGCTCGGTGAGCCGGGCCATCGGGTCGGCCGGGCGGACCTGGTCGGTGAGCGTCGCCTCGACCCACGACTCCTCGTGCCGAGCCTGCCCCGGGTCGGCGAGCAGGTCCTCCAGCGTGCCCCGGATCCTGGCCAGGGGCCGGGGCACGGGGCAGTCGACGCGCTCGGCGCCGACCGACCCGTCGGCGTCCAGGTCGACGACCCACATGCTCTTGCGGTGCCCGGCCTCGGAGAAGGAGTAGGGCAGCGGGGAGCCGGAGTAGCGGACGTTCTCGGTGAGGGTCTGGCAGCCGTGCAGATGCCCGAGCGCCACGTAGTCGACGCCGTCGAACACCCCCGCGGGCACCGCCGCCACGCCGCCGACGGTGATGTCCCGCTCGCTGTCGCTGGGCTCGCCGCCGGTGACGAAGGCGTGCGCGAGGACGACGGAGCGGGTGCCGGGCGCACGGGTGGCGAGGTCGGCGCGGACCCGGTCCATGGCGGCGGCGAGCACGGCCTCGTGCCCGGCCTTCTCCACGCCGAACTCGTCCTTCACCAGGGCCGGTTCGAGATACGGGAGCCCGTAGAAGGCGACGTCGCCGTGGGCGTCGGCCAGCACCACCGGGGTGCCGGCCGCCGACGGCTCGGTCCGCAGATGGATGCCGGCCCGCCCGATCAGGCCCGCGCCGACGCCCAGACGGCGGGCCGAGTCGTGGTTCCCGGAGATCATCACGGTCGGCACGCCGAGGTCGGCCAGCCTGTGCAGGGCGTCGTCGAACAGCTCGACCGCGGCGAGCGGCGGAACCGCCCGGTCGTAGACGTCCCCCGACACGACCACCGCGTCCACGGACCGCTCCCGTACGGTCGCGACGAGGTGGCCGATGAACTCGGCCTGGGCGCCGAGCATGTTCACCCGGTGGAACGACCGGCCGAGGTGCCAGTCGGATGTGTGCAGCAGTCTCAAGACGCCGCTCCGACCCGCATGTCTCTCCCTGCCACCACTCCACAACCAGCGCGAACCGGCACGGCTCGCTGTCAGACCCACCACGCTAACGCGTGCGGGCACCTGATCCACCACGAACCTCGGTCCGCCCCCGCCTTCGGCGGTGATTCACCGGACATGTCTGCATCTGTCTGTAGAGCCGTCATTCCGGCGCGATGTCGTACTCGCGCATCCATCAGTCGAGGCACAGGGCGGTCTCCGGCCCGTTGCGGCGCAACTGTGTGTCGTAGTGGCCCTGGGGGAGCTCGAGCATGCGGCCGAGTTCGCCGGCGTCGACGATGTCGAAGGCGGGAGAGGAGCGGTCGGCGAGCAGCGCATGGGTCCGGGCCCGGGGGTCCTTCTCGTAGAGCTGCTGAGCCGGTCCTTGCGGTCGAGCAGCGCGGGCAGCCGGCGGGTGAGGTGCAGGTGGCTGATCTCACGCATGCGGCGCTCCGACGGGGAGTCGCCGGGCAGGTGCTCGACCTCCGCGAGGGCCTCCTGGTAGCGGTCCGCGCGGTACTGCTCGAAGCGGGTGGCCCGGTCGCCTGGATCCTGAACAACCCCTCCGTCTCGGCGGCCAACGGCGTGGACGACACGGACGGTCCGGGCGGCATACAGGGGGTAGGCCGCCCCGGGTCCTCCGGACCGGTAGCCTCCGCCCGCGGCAGGCGGCCCGGCGTTCACCGCTCCGTCCCTTCGCCGGTCCGGCCGGGGCGGCGGAGCGCGTCCGTGTACGCGACGGCCCCGGCGGTGCTCCGCGGGCCGTCGTGCTCGGCCGCCGGGCCGGCGGCCGACCGCGCGTCAGGCGTCGCCGTACGCCTCCCCGCCCGGTTCGAACCCGGCCGTCCCGGCGGTGGTGTCGGCGAGCCACGCCCGGAAGGCGTCCACCTCGGCGTCCGGGAGGGCGAGTTCGATCGTGACCGCCTCGCCGTAGCGCACGTCCCGTACCTCGCGGCCGGTGGTGCGCAGGTCGTTCTCCAGTTTGCCCGCCCGCTGGTGGTCGACGGTGACGGTGGCCAGGCGGAACCTGCGGCGGGTGCGCGAGCCGAGGGTGTCCAGGGCCTCGCCGACCGCTCCGCCGTACGCCCGGATGAGGCCGCCGGCGCCGAGCTTGACGCCGCCGTAGTAGCGGGTGACGACGGCGACGACGTACCGCATGTCGCGGCGGAGCAGCATCTGGAGCATGGGGACGCCGGCGGTGCCGCCGGGTTCGCCGTCGTCGCTCGCCTTCTGGACCGAGGCGTCGGCGCCGATGACGTAGGCCCAGCAGTTGTGGCTGGCGGCGGCGTGCTCCTTACGGACGGCGGCGATGAATTCCTGAGCCTCCTGCTCGGTGGCCGCCGGGGCGAGGGCGCACAGGAAGCGGGAGCGGTTGACCTCGGTCTCGTGCACGCCCGCGCGGGCGACCGTGCGGTATTCGTCCTGCATCCGGCCAGCCTATGCGGGCGCCCGGGAGCGGCCAGGACCGGTCCGCGGCTACTTCTCCTTCCGGCCCCGGGGCACGATCACGGACGTGAGCAGCGCGGTGCCGGGAGTGAGGGACCGCCAGGCCGTGCCACGCCAGGACAGGACGGCGATCGCCGAGGTGGGGAACTTCGTACGGACCCGCTCCAGGGTGTCGTCGAGGCCGTCGGCGGCGAGCGCCAGGACCAGTTCCTCCAGTTCGGGGTTGTGCCCGATCAGCAGCAGCGTCTCGACCTCGGCGGGCACCTCGTGCACGACGGCGAGCAGACCGGAGGGGCCGGCGGCGTACAGCCGCCGGTCGTGGCGGACCGGCGGGGGCGTGCCCCACTGGCCGGCGGCCAGGTCCCAGGTCCGGCGCGCGCGTACGGCGGTGGAGCACAGCGCGAGGTCCGGCAGACAGTCGGCCTCGGCCAGGGCGCGCCCGGCCGCGGGGGCGTCCCGGCGGCCGCGCGGGGCGAGGGGGCGTTCGTGGTCGGCGACGTCCAAGGGCCAGGCGGACTTGGTGTGCCGCAGGACGACCAGACGGCGCAGTGGGCCGGCTCCGGCGCGCTCGATCATGACGGGGATCCCAGGTCGCGGGTGAGGTCGAGGCCGAGGAGCCGGTCGGCGTACGCGTACGTCTCGAAGCGCGCGCCGTCGGGCAGCCCCGGCTCGGTCTCGACATGGTGCAGGACATCCAGTACCCCGGGCACGTCCAGGTCATCCTCCCAGGCGTCGCGCAACCGCCCGCGCACCTCGTCGGGGACCGGCCGCGAGGGCCGCCGGGCCCACCGCGCGACAGCACCGCGCCACCGGGCGAGGGTGCCCCGGGCCTCGTCGAACGCGGCCGCGTCCAGCCGGGCGGGGGCGCTGTGGTGCCGGGCGAGGAGGGCGAGACGCAGGACACCGGGGTCGATGCCGGTGCCGGTGTCGTCCGGTGTGCCCGGGTTCTCGGGATGCGCGGGGGCCCCGTCGATGTGCGCGGGGGCGACAGCGATCCGCACACCGTCAGTCGCCGTGCCGCCCTCGACCGCTACATGGATGACCTGGGCCTCGCCCAGCCCGGCGCTCACGTCGGGACTGTCCTCGAACGGCCGGATGCCGAGGGCGGTGGCCTCCGCCCGCAGCTCGGCCTGTCGTCGTCCCCCGGTCAGCAGCGCCCACACCGGGGTGCCGCCGAGTTCCAGGGCCCGGACGAGCAGGTCCGCGACGAGCAGCACCCGCAGGCTCGTCGTGTCGAAGCCGGGCGCGTGCACCTCGACACGGGTCAGGCCCCGGCGGGCCGGGGCGGCGTCGACCGGCTCGCCGCTACGGGCGTCGATGATGCGCAGCACGAGGCGAGCGTAGGCGGGTGGGCGGGCATACGCAGGCATGTTCGGTGTTTTCAGGCCACCGTGGCGGGAAGCACCCCACCAATGGCGTGCCCGGCACCAGGGCCGGCGGCCCTCAGGCCAGCGTGCCCAGGAAGCGCACATGAGGCCGCTGTTCGGGCCCCTCGCGGCTGACGGCGGCCCGTACCCCGTAGACCTCCGCGATGAGCTCCTCCGTGAGGACGTCCCCCGGAGCACCGCCCGCCACGACCGTGCCTTCGCGTAGGACGACGACCCGGTCGCAGTACATCGCCGCGAGGTTGAGGTCGTGCAGCGCGACGACGGTGGTGACCGGCAGGCCGGTGACCAGGGCGAGCAGATCCAGCTGGTGGTGGATGTCGAGGTGGTTGGTGGGCTCGTCCAGGAGGAGCTCCCGGGGTTCCTGCGCGAGCGCGCGGGCGATCTGGACGCGCTGGCGTTCGCCGCCGGAGAGGGTGTGCCAGGGCTGGCCGGCACGGGCGGCGAGGCCGGTGCGCTCCAGGGCCGCGTATATCGCCCGCTCGTCGTCCGCCGAGGCGGGTGTCCAGGCCCGGCGGTGCGGCACACGGCCCAGCCGTACGACGTCCAGCACGGTCAACTCGACCTGCGTGTCCGCCTGTTGCTCGACCATGGCGAGGCGGCGGGCGACGGTACGGCGGGGCAGGTCGCCCAGCGGCGTGCCGTCGAGGGTGACGACTCCGGCGGTCGGCGTGAGCAGCCCGGCGAGCAGCCGCAGCAGCGTGGACTTGCCGGAGCCGTTCGGACCGAGGACGCCGACGGTGGAGCCGGGTTCGGGCGCGAGGACGATGCCGTCCAGGATGAGGCGCCCGTCGGCGCGGCGGCTGACCCGGTCCGCCCGGAGCCCGGCCCGCACCCGCGCTGCCGTATCGCCGGCGTGTGTCTCCGTCACCGCACCCTCCGCGTCCGGTAGAGCACCGCCACGAACGCCGGCACCCCGATCAGGGAGGTCACGACCCCCACCGGCACCTCCTGCGGATCCAGGACCGTCCGGGCCAGGGTGTCGACCCACACCAGGAACACCGCGCCGGCGAGTGCGGTGACCGGCAGCAGCCGGGCGTGCCCGGGTCCGGCCAGGGCCCGGGCGGCGTGCGGCAGGACCAGCCCGACGAAGCCGATGGCCCCGGCCGAGCTGACCAGCGCGGCCGTGAGCAGGGCCGTGACGCACAGCAGCACCAGGCGGGTGCGGGCCACGGACACCCCGAGCGCGGCCGCCGCGTCCTGCCCGAAGGCGAAGGCGTCGAGGGTACGGGCGTACGACAGGCACACCACCAGCGCCACTGCCAGGGCCGCGAAGCACAGCCAGACATCGGTCCAGCCGGCCCCGCCGAGCGAGCCCAGGAGCCAGAACAGCACGCCCCGGGTCGTCTCGGCGTCGGCGGCGGTCAGCACGACGAAGGAGGTCAGCGCGGAGAAGAGCTGCATGGCGGCGACGCCCGCGAGGACGACCCGGTCGGTGGTGTCGCCGAGGGTGTGGCTGAGCAGCAGGACCAGCGCGAAGGAGACCAGGGCGCCGAGGAACGCGCCCGCGGACACCGAGACGGCACCGCCGCCCACGCCCAGCACGACGATGACGACCGCGCCGGTGGAGGCGCCCGAGGACACCCCGAGCACGAACGGGTCGGCGAGCGGGTTGCGCAGCAGCGACTGCATCACGGCCCCGCACACGGCGAGTCCCGCCCCGCACACGGCCGCGAGCAGGGTGCGCGGCAGCCGCAGCTGCCAGACGATCCCGTCCCGGATCGGCGTCAGTCCGGAGCTGCCGATCCCGAGGTGGGACGCGACGACGGACCACACGTCCCCGACCCTGATGTCGGCCGGTCCGATGGTGATCGCCAGGGCCACGGAGACCACCAGCAACAAGGCGCCTCCGGCGGCGAGCGCCGGTCCGCGCACGGTCACTTCACGAGCCCGAACTCACGCAGTCCGGCCGCGACCTTCTCCACGCCCTCGACCGTGCGGATGGTCGGGTTCATGGCCTGTCCGCTGAGCAGCACGTACCGCTTGTGCTTGACCGCGTCCATGTTCTTGGTGACGGGGTCGGACTCCAGGAAGGCGATCTTCCGCTTCGCCGACTCCGCGGTCTCCGAGTCGCGGGTCAGGTCGCCGATGACGAGGACATCGGGGTTGCGGTCGGCCACGGTCTCCCAGTTGACCTGCGGCCACTCCTCGTGGGTGTCGTCGAAGACGTTCTTCGCGCCGAGGGCGCGGGTCATGATGCCGGGCGCTCCGCAGCAGCCGGCCAGGTAGGGCGACTCGGAGTTGGCGAACCAGTACAGCAGGGAGACGCCGGAGGCGTCGACGCCCCGCGTGGCCTTCTCCATCCGCTGCTGGAGGGAGGCCACGAGCTTGTCGCCGCGGTCCTTCACCCCGAACACGGTCGCGAGGTCCCGCACCTCGCCGTAGACGGCGTCGATGCCCAGCGCCTTGTCGCGCTTGCCGTCGCCGCCGCCCGAGTTGTCCTTGCCGGCGCAGTCGGACGGGGAGACGTACGTGGGCACGCCGAGCTTCTCGAACTGGTCGCGGGTGGCGACGCCGCCCTTGCCGAGGGTGGAGACGAAGGACGCGGCGACGAAATCGGGCTCGGAGTCCAGGACCCGTTCGAAGGAAGGGTTGTTCTCGGCGATGCGCGGCACCTTCGCGTTGGCCTTCTCCAGCCCCTTCATCACGGGGTCGGTCCAGGTGGCCGTGCCGGCCATCCGGTCGGCGAGACCGAGGGAGAGCAGGATCTCGGTGGTGCCCTGGTTGAGGGAGACGGCGTGCCGGGGCGCCTTGTCGACCCGGACCTCCTGGCCGCAGTTGTCGAGGGTGGCGGCCGCCCCGGCGGTGGGGGCCTTCGAGCCCCCGCAGCCGGTCATGAGCAGGGAGCCGGCCGCGAGCAGGACGGCGGCACGGGCGGGTCGGGCGAGGGGCAAGGAAACCAGTCCTCAGACGTCGAGGGCCCGATCGCGGAGCCCGGTCGTACGGTGCTCCCCCGCCGCCGGCCGGCCGCGGGGGCCGCCAGCAGGTCTTCGGACTCGGGTTCACCCGGTGCGGGGCGCCTTCCCGTACGACGTCCAGCCGTACAGTGGCCGCGGCCCCGCCCGTCCCCCTCACCGCTGCGCGTCAGTTCCGGATTCGCACCGGATTCCCTGACCCACGTACATGGGTTCGACTGGCCTCGGCAAGCTATCACGGTGGGCTTCGGGGAATCACCGCGCGCCCCGCGTCGTTCCCCGGACAGCAGCTCTTCCGCGACGCGACTCCCGAGGAGGCCGCCGGTGTACGGCGACGACGCAACGGTCCGCAGGATCCTCACCGAGCTCGGCGATACTTGGGCCGTGGTGGGCCTGTCGTCGAACCGGCAGCGCGCGGCGTACGGCGTCGCCGCGGTGCTCCAGCGGTACGGCAAGCGCGTCGTGCCCGTGCACCCCAAGGCGGAGACCGTGCACGGCGAACAGGGGTACGCGAGTCTGGCGGACATCCCCTTCGACGTGGACGTCGTGGACGTGTTCGTGAACAGCGACCTCGCCGGAGCGGTCGCGGACGAGGCGGTCGCGAAGGGCGCCGGGGCGGTGTGGTTCCAGCTCGGCGTCGTCGACGCGGCGGCGTACGACCGCACCCGGGCCGCGGGCCTGGAGATGGTGATGGACCGCTGCCCGGCGATCGAGATCCCGCGGGTCGGGTGAGGGGCACGACCGTCGCGCCCCCTCCATAATGAGCGCATGACCCAAGCCTCCCCGCCCGCGGACGCAGGCTCCCCCGGGCGTTTCCCGGTCGTCGTCGTGGGCGCCGGTCCCGCCGGGCTGACCGTCGGCAACATCCTGCGGGCCGCCGCCGTGGACTGCCTGGTGCTGGAGGCCGAGACCCGGGAGTTCATCGAACAGCGGCCCCGGGCCGGGGTCATCGAGGAGTGGGCCGTCCGCGGCCTGGAGAAGCGGGGCCTCGCCCGGAACCTGCTGGACTGCGCGGAGCTGCACACCGCGTGCGAGTTCCGCTTCGACGGGGAGCGGTACCGGTTCCACTACGGCGAGATGACGGGCAGTCACCACTTCGTCTACCCGCAGCCGTTGCTGGTGACGGACCTGGTGCGCGAGTACGCCGACGTGCGGGGCGGGGAGATCCGCTTCGGGGTCGGGGACGTGGAGCTGCACGACCTCGACACCGACAGCCCGTCCGTGTCGTACACCTGCCCGGAGACGGGTGAACGGCGGGTCGTGCACTGCGACTTCGTGGCCGGCTGTGACGGGGCGCGCGGAGTGACGCGGGCCGCGCTGCCGCCGGAGCGGGTCCGGGTCGCACGGCACGACTACGGCATCGGCTGGCTGGCACTGCTCGCCGAGGCGCCGCCGTCCGCCGACTGCGTGCTGTTCGGCTGTCACGAGAACGGCTTCGCGGGCCAGATGCCCCGCAGCCCGGAGGTGACCCGCTACTACCTCCAGTGCCCGCCGGGCGACGCCCCGGAGAACTGGCCGCACGAGCGCGTCTGGGCGGAGCTGCGGCAGCGGCTCGGAGCGGCCGGTGTGCCGCCGCTGACGGAGGGGCGGCTGATCGAGAAACGCGTGCTGGACATGCACGACTACGTGGTCGAGCCGATGGTGCACGGCCGGCTCCACCTCGCGGGCGACGCGGCGCATCTGGTCGCCCCCATCGCCGCCAAGGGCATGAACCTCGCCCTGCACGACGCCTTCCTGCTCGGCGACGCCCTGGTGGCGCGCCTGACCACGGGTGACGACAGCGGTCTGGCCGGCTATGCGCAGGCGTGCCTGCGGCGCGTGTGGGACTACCAGGAGTTCTCGCAGTGGCTGTCCGAGGTGTACCACGGCACGGCGGCGGGCGACCCGTTCCGCGCAGGCACCACGCTCGCCCGGCTGCGCCGCCTGTTCACCTCGCCCGCGGCGGCCGCGGCCTTCGCCGAGCAGTATCTGGGGACGGCCGCGCGGTACTGACTCAGTCGTGCGGGGGGCGGTCGCTGAGACGGTGGTCGGCCACGTTCAGTGCCTCGTCCACGAGCCGGCGCAGATGGCCGTCGCGGAGTGAGTAGATCACGCGGCGGCCTTCTTTTCGGGTGCCCACCAGGCCCGCGAGACGCAACCGCGCCAGATGCTGGCTGACGGCGGGCCGGGCCGCCCCGCACGCCTCCGTGAGGGTCGTGACGTCGGCTTCTCCCCTGGTCAGCGCGTGCAGCAGGGCGAGCCGGGTCCGGTCCCCCAGGAGGGCGAGGAGTTCGGCGGCGAGCGCGAACTGTTCCTCGCCGGGGCTGCGCGGATGCGCATCGTGCGCAGGTGACAGGTGCATGCGTGCGCTCATACGCACATAATGGCCCTGTGGACGTGTGCACGTCCACTCCCTCGCACCGGAAGGGGACCCACGTGAGCGACCGGCACGAGCACTCCCACCCTCACCACCACCGGCACGGCCTGCGCCACCGGCTGTCCCACCTCCTCACCCCCCACTCCCACGAGACGGCCGACAAGGTCGACTCCGCCCTGGAGTCCTCGGCCCGGGGGATGCGGGCGCTCTGGGTCTCGCTCGCGGTGCTCGGTGTGACGGCCCTGGCCCAGGCGCTCGTGGTGGCCGTCTCCGGCTCGGTGGCGCTGCTCGGGGACACCGTGCACAACACCGCGGACGCGCTGACCGCCGTACCGCTCGGGATCGCCTTCGTGCTGGGCCGGCGCGCGGCCACGCGCCGCTTCACCTATGGCTACGGGCGGGCCGAGGATCTGGCGGGGCTGGTGATCGTGCTGACGATCGCCGCGTCCGCGGCCTTCGCGGGATGGACCGCGATCGACCGCCTTCTCGACCCGCGCCCGGTCCAGCACGTTCCGGCGGTCGCCGTGGCGGCCCTCGTCGGGTTCGCGGGCAACGAGTGGGTGGCCCGCTACCGCATCCGCGTCGGCCGCGCGATCGGCTCGGCCGCGCTGGTCGCCGACGGACTGCACGCCCGTACCGACGGCTTCACCTCACTGGCCGTGCTGCTGGGCGCCGGCGGCTCTGCCCTGGGCTGGCAACTGGCGGACCCGATCGTGGGGTTGGCGATCACGGCGGCGATCGCACTGGTGCTGCGGGACGCGGCGCGGGAGGTGTTCCGGCGGGTGATGGACGCGGTCGACCCGGCCCTGGTGGACCGGGCCGAAGCCGCCCTGACCGAGGTCCCCGGGGTGCGGGCGGTGGGCGAACTGCGGCTGCGCTGGATCGGGCACCGGCTGCGCGCCGAGGTCGCGGTCGTGGTGGACGGCGCCGTGACGGTCCGCGAGGCCCACCGCATCGCCGTCGACGCCGAGCACGCGCTGCTGCACGCCGTGCCCCGTCTCACCGCCGCCCTGGTCCACGCCGACCCGGCACCGGTCCCGGGCGAGGCCGACCCGCATCTCGCACTGGCCCACCACACACCGGCGTAGCTCAGGCGATCCCGAGCCCCTCCAGCACCACGGCCCCCGGCAGTTCCGCGAACGCCTTGCCCGGGACCAGCAGCTTGCCGCGCCGCCGGCCGCTGCCGACCAGCACGTACGGCAGGTCGACGACGGCCGCGTCCACCAGCACGGGCCAGCCGTCCGGCAGTCCGAGCGGGGTGATGCCGCCGTACTCCATGCCGGTCTCGCCGGTCGCCGTGTCCATGCTGGCGAACGAGGCCTTGCGGGCGCCCAGTTGACGGCGTACGACGCCGTTCACATCGACCCGGGTGGTGGACAGTACGACGCACGCGGCGAGCGTGCTCTCGCCGGCGCGCTTGCCCGCCACGACCACGCAGTTCGCGGACCGCTCCAGCAGGTCCCGTCCGTAGTGCTCCACGAAGACGGCGGTGTCGGCCCACTGCGGGTCGGTGTCGACGTAAAGGATCTGGTCGGCGGGGACACTGCCCGGCCAGTGGCGTACGGCGCCGGCGACCGGGCCGGTGAGTTCGTCCAGGCAGGCCGGGGCCGGACGGGCGTCGTCGAAGTGTCCGATGGGTGCGCGCATGACCGCACGCTAACAACAGCGGACCGCCTCCGGCCGGGCGTCTCAGGAGACGGGCGGCACCGAGACGGCCATGATCATCTGCATCGGCACGTCGCCGGTGTTGCCGTACGTGTGCGGGACGTTGGCCTCGAAGTGGACGCTCGAGCCCGCGGGGACGCGGTACTCGACACCGTCGGCGGTGAGCGTCAGCTCCCCGGCCGTGACGTGCAGCAGTTCGGTCGTGCCGGCGGGGTGCGGGTCCGAGGGGCTGCTCTCGCCCGGCATGAGCAGCCAGTCCCACATCTCCAGCGGGCCGGGCGCCTCGGTGCCCGCGAGCAACCGGTTGTAGCTGCCGGCCTCGGTGTGCCACAGCCGTACGGTCTGCTCGGCGGGGACGATGTGGACGTTCGGGCCCTTCTCGTAGTCGAGCAGGGTCGTGATGCTGATGCCGAGCGCGTCGCCGATCTTGACGACGGTGCCGAGGCTGGGGTTGGTGCGGGCCTGCTCGATCTGGATGAGCATGCCGCGACTGACGCCCGCCCGGGCGGCGAGCACGTCCAGGGTGAAGCCGCGCACCGCGCGCCAGTGCTTGACGCTGCGCGCCAGGGACTGGGTCAGCAGCTCGAGGTCCGACACATTCCGTCCAATATTTTGTATGACACAGTGCAGCCGATTGCACTATCGTGTGGTTGACCTGATCGTTCACTGAACTGTACTGCGAGGCTTCCGCACCATGACAGCGCTCTTCGCCCTGGCCACCAGCCTGCTGTGGGGACTGGCCGACTTCGGCGGCGGACTGCTGACCCGGCGCACACCCGCGCTGACGGTGGTCGTGGTCTCGCAGTCGATCGCGGTGGTCGTGCTCGGCGCGGTCGTGGTGGCGACCGACGGCTGGAGCGAGGCGGGGCCGCAGCTGTGGTTCGCCGTGGCGGCCGGACTCGTCGGGCCGGTGGCGATGCTCGCCTTCTACAAGGCACTCGCACTGGGCCCGATGGGCGTGGTCTCACCGCTGGGTTCGATCGGCGTGGCCGTGCCGGTCGGCGTCGGCCTGGTGCTGGGCGAGCGCCCCGGCCTGCTGCAGTTCGTCGGCATCCTGGTCGCCGTCGCCGGTATCTGCCTGGCCGGCGGCCCCCAGTTCCGCGGCGCCCCCGTGCAGCGCCAGGCCATCGCCCTGACCCTCCTCGCCGCGTTCGGCTTCGGCGCGGTGATGGCCCTGATCGCCGAGGCGTCGACCACGCTCACGGGGCTCTTCCTCGCGCTGTTCGTGCAGCGGGTGACGAACGTGACCGCCGGCGGACTCGCGCTGCTGGTGTCGGTGCGGCGCGGATCGCCGGCCCTCCCGGCGGACGGCTTCCCCTGGCGCTCCCTGCCCGCGCTCGCCTTCGTGGGCCTCGCGGACGTCGCCGCGAACGGCACCTACTCGATCGCCGCACAGCACGGCCCGGTCACCGTCGCGGCCGTGCTCGCCTCCCTCTACCCGGTGGTGACGGCCGTGGCCGCGCGGGGGCTTCTCCGGGAACGGTTGCGGGCGGTGCAGGCCGCGGGCGCGGGCCTTGCCCTGGTGGGGACGGTCCTCCTGGCATCGGGCTGAGGTCAGGACCCCGGTTCCAGCTCCGCGAGGCCGGGCGCCTCCTCCTCCAGCTCAGCCAGCCGGGCCGCCGTCTCCTCGTCCAGGTCCGACAGCGCGCGCAACTGCTCGGGCGTGACGCCCTCCGGTATCGGCACCGGCCCTGGTGGGGCGGCCCTCCTGGCATCGGGCTGAGGTCAGGACCCCGGTTCCAGCTCCGCGAGGCCGGCCGCCGCCTCCTCCTCCAGCTCAGCCAGCCGGGCCGCCGTCTCCTCGTCCAGGTCCGACAGCGCGCGCAACTGCTCAGGGGTGACGCCCTCCGGTATCGGCACCGGAGGCGGGGTGCGCAGCGGCGGCTGCCAGCCGTCGGCGGGGGTCCAGCGCCGTACGACACGGGCCGGCGCGCCCGCCACCACGGAGTGGTCGGGCACCGTGCCCCGGACGACCGCGCCCGCGGCCACCACCACGTTCCGCCCGATCCGGGCACCCGGCAGGATCACCGCGCCGGTGCCGATCCAGCAGCCGGGCCCGATCTCCACCGGCTCCATCCGCGGCCACTGCCTGCCGATGGGCTCGTGCGGATCGTCGTAGGAGTGGTTCGTGGACGTGACGTAGACGTACGGACCGAAGTAGCAGTCGCTGCCGATGGTGACCGTCGTGTCCGCGATGACATGGCTGCCGCGGCCCAGGACGACGCCGTCGCCGAGGCGCAGGATCGGGTCGGGGCCGAGATCGAGGTCGGGCATCAGGCCCGCCGTGAGGGTGACCTGCTCGCCGATGATGCAGTGGGCGCCGAGGTGGATCCAGGGTTCGCCGAAGACGGTGCCGAGCGGGAAGGCGAGTCTGGTACCGGTTCCCATCGCGCCGAAGCGGTAGCGCCCGGGGTGCTCGGCCGTGACGGAGCCCGTGCGCTGCGCCCAGGCCCAGCCCGCGTGGACGGCGCGCTGCGCGAGGCCCCGCCGCCAGGATGAGAACGTGTTCTTGCGCTTCGGCACGAGGTCACGGTACTCAGCGGTAGCTCCACGCGCGGCGTCGGAGGCCTGTGATCTTCGCCCCACCGGGTGTCGTACGGTTTGCGCGTTGTCTACGACGTTTCTGGAGGCGGACATGGCGCAGCGGGCGATGATCACGGGGATCGGCGGCAGGGAGCCGCAGGTCGATCCGGAGGCGTTCGTGGCGCCGACGGCTTCGGTGATCGGGGGCGTGACGCTGGGTACGGGGGCGAGTGTCTGGTACGGGGCGGTGCTGCGCGGTGACGTCGAGTCGATCTCGGTCGGCGCCAGCAGCAACGTGCAGGACAACTGCACGCTCCACGCCGACCCGGGGTTTCCCGTGACGGTGGGTGAGCGGGTGTCCATCGGTCACAACGCCGTGGTGCACGGGGCGACCGTCGAGGACGACTGTCTGATCGGCATGGGGGCGACCGTGCTGAACGGGGCCGTGATCGGGGCCGGTTCCCTGGTCGCCGCGCAGGCGCTGGTGCCGCAGGGGATGGTCGTGCCGCCCGGGTCACTGGTGGCGGGCGTTCCCGCGAAGGTCCGGCGGGAGCTGAGCGAGGAAGAGCGGCAGGGGGTCACCCTCAACGGCACGATGTACGCCGAGCTGGCGAAGGCGCACCGTGAGGTGCACGCGTAGGAGGGAAGGGCGTCCTACTCCGCGGCAGCCGCTACGGGCTGGGCCTTCTTCGCCTTGCGCTTGATCACCAGCATGGACGTGACACCGACGAGGACCGCCGCCACCAGGCCCAGCCACGAGAAGCGCTTCAGCCAGGACTCGGCGACGATGCCGACGTAGTAGATGACCGCCGTCGTACCGCCGGCCCAGACGATGCCGCCGAGGACGTTGGCGATGAGGAACTTCCAGTAGGGCATGCGGAGCACGCCGGCGAGGGGGCCCGCGAAGATACGGAGGAGGGCGACGAAGCGGCCGAAGAAGACGGCCCACATGCCCCACTTCTCGAAGGAGCGCTCGGCGGTGGCGATATGCCCCTCGCTGAAGTGCCTGGGGAACTTCTTGCCCAGCCAGGCCAGCAGGGGGCGGCCGCCCTTGCGGCCGATGGCGTAGCCGATCGAGTCGCCGATGATCGCGCCGGCCGTGGCGCAGGCGCCGAGGACGACGGGGTCGATGTCGCCGTGCTGGGAGGCGAGCAGCGCGGAGGAGACCAGGATGATCTCGCCCGGCAGCGGGATGCCCAGGCTTTCCAGGCCGATGACCACTCCCACCAGTGCGTAGACGGCGACGGCGGGTACGGTTTCGAGCCACTCCTGGACGTGCAAAGCCGGTTCCTTCCCTGTGCTTCCCTGCGGGCACGGGAAGCCTACCGGGTTGCAGGACGTGCTCCGCGGCTCAGGCGTTCCACGTCCACTCGGCGACTTCGGGCAGGTCGGTGCCGTGCTCGCGGATCCAGTCGTGGTGGCGGGTGCGGGCGTCGGCCATCCGCTGGCGTACGGCCGTGGCGCGCACCGCGAGGCCCGGGACGCGGTCGATGACGTCCATCACCAGGCGGTAGCGGTCGAGGTCGTTGCGGACGACCATGTCGAAGGGCGTGGTCGTGGTGCCGGACTCCTTGTAGCCGCGCACATGCAGGTGCTGATGCCCGGTGCGGCGGTAGGCGAGGCGGTGGATCAGCCACGGGTAGCCGTGGTAGGCGAAGATCACCGGCTTGTCGGTGGTGAACAGGCCGTCGTACTCGAACTCGCTCATGCCGTGCGGGTGCTCCTCCTGCGGCAGCAGCCGGGCCAGGTCCACGACGTTGACGACCCGGACCGCCAGGTCGGGCAGGTGCCGGCGGAGCAGGTGCGCGGCGGCCAGGACCTCCTGGGTGGGGACGTCGCCGGCGCACGCCAGCACCACGTCGGGTTCCCGGAGGCCGTGCTCGGTGCCCGCCCACTCCCAGATGCCGGCGCCGCGGGCGCAGTGCACCCGGGCCTCGTCCATCGACAGCCAGTCGAAGCAGGGCTGCTTGCCGGCCACGACGACGTTGACGTAGTCACGGCTGCGCAGGGCGTGGTCCGCGACGGACAGCAGGGTGTTGGCGTCCGGCGGGAGGTAGACCCGGACGACCTCGGGGCTCTTGTTGAGGATGTGGTCGACGAAGCCGGGGTCCTGGTGGGAGAAGCCGTTGTGGTCCTGCCGCCACACGTGCGAGGTCAGCAGGTAGTTGAGGGAGGCGATGGGGGCGCGCCAGGGCAGTCGGCGGGAGGTGCGCAGCCATTTGATGTGCTGGTTGACCATCGAGTCGACGATGTGCACGAACGCCTCGTAGCAGGAGAACAGCCCGTGCCGGCCGGTGAGCAGATAGCCCTCCAGCCAGCCCTGGCAGAGGTGTTCGGAGAGGATCTCCATCACCCGGCCGTGCCGGTCCAGGTGCTCGTCGACGGGCAGTGTCCCGGCCTGCCAGGTCTTGCCGCTGGCCTCGAAGACGGCCTGGAGCCGGTTGGAGGCGGTCTCGTCCGGGCCGACCAGACGGAAGTCACGGCGGTCGGCGGTGTCCCGCATGACCCGGGCGAGGAGGTCGCCCAGGACCCGGGTGGGCTCGTGCGTCGTCGTGCCCGGTTTGTCGACCGGGACGGCGAAGTCGTCCAGGGAAGGGACCGGCAGGTCGCGGAGCAGCAGTCCGCCGTTGGCGTACGGGGTGGCGCCGAGCCGCCTGGTGCCCTCGGGGACGCAGTCGAGGACGTCGGCGACCGGGCGGCCCTCGGCGTCGAACAGTTCCTCGGGCCGGTACGAGCGCAGCCAGGCCTCCAGCTGCCTCAGGTGTTCCGGGTTGTCCCGGACACCGGCCAGCGGGACCTGGTGGGAGCGCCAGGTCCCTTCGACCGGCTCGCCGTCCACCTCGGCCGGGCCGGTCCAGCCCTTCGGGGTGCGCAGCACGATCACCGGCCACCGCGGGCGCTCGGTCACGCCCTCCTCGCGGGCGGCGCGCTGCGCCTCGGCGATGCGGTCGAGCGCGGTGTCCAGGGCATGGGCCGTCGCGCGGTGGACGACGGCCGGGTCGTCGCCGCCGACATGGATCGGCTCGTGGCCGTAGCCGCGCAGGAGCGCGTCGAGTTCCTCCTCCGGGAGGCGGGACAGCACGGTCGGGTTGGCGATCTTGTAGCCGTTGAGGTGAAGGATCGGCAGGACGGCACCGTCGTGGACGGGGTCGAGGAACTTGTTGGCGTGCCAGGAGCCGGCGAGCGGGCCCGTCTCCGCCTCACCGTCACCGATCACGCAGGCGACCAGCAGGCCCGGGTTGTCGAGGGCGGCGCCGTAGGCGTGGGCGAGGGAGTAGCCGAGTTCGCCGCCCTCGTGAATCGAGCCGGGGACCTCCGGGGCGACGTGGCTGGGCACGCCGCCGGGGAACGAGAACTGCCTCATCAGCAGCTCCATCCCCGGCGCGTCCCGCGTCGCGTCCGGGTACTTCTCGCTGTAGCTGCCCTCCAGCCAGGAGTTGGCCAGCACGGAGGGCCCGCCGTGGCCCGGACCCCAGACGCACAGGGCGTCAAGACCGCGGTTCTTGATCACGCGGTTGAGGTGGGTGTGGACGAGGTTGAGCCCGGGTGAGGTCCCCCAGTGGCCCAGCAGCCGGGGCTTGATGTGCTCGGGCCGCAGCGGCTCGGTCAGCAGGGGGTTCGCCAGCAGATAGATCTGACCGGCCGCCAGGTAGTTGGCGGCCCGCCAGTGGGCGTCCAGGCGGCGCAGCTCCTCGTCGGTCGGTGCGGTCCTGCTGTCCTTGCGCGGGGCCTCGGGCATGAGTGACTCCCTGGGGGTTCTGCGACGGCCTCAGGAGGAGTACCAGTTTGTTCCGGTTCGATGCCAGGCGCCTGTCGGCCATGCGGCGCGGGCCGCTCGGTACCCGCCGGGTTTCAGCCGCCCACCCGTGCGCTCGTCCGCAGCCGCGTGTCCCGTGACGACGCCCCGATCCACAGCGTGCGCGGGCCGGTGCCGAGCACCCAGTCGTGGACCTTCGGGTCCCAGGAGGACAGGGTGCGCGGCTCGACGCGTACGGTGACACGCCGCTGTTCGCCCGCCCGCAGAGAGAGCCGCCGGTACCCGGCCAGTACCCGTACCGGCTGGTCGAGCCGGAGGTCCGGAGCCGGTCCCGCGTACACCTGCGGCACGGCCACGCCCTCGCGCGGGCCGGTGTTACGGACCGTGAAGGCGACGTCCAGGCCGCCGGCCGTCCAGCGCGCGTCCGGGTCCTCGTAGGCGAAGGTCGTGTACGACAGTCCGTGGCCGAAGGGGAACAGCGGCGCCACGTCCTCGGCGTCGTACCAGCGGTGGCCGACGTGGACGCCCTCCGTGTACTGCTCGGTGCCGTCCACCCCCGGGTAGCGGCGGGGATCCCCGGCGACGGGGTGGTGGTCGTCGTCGGCGGGGAAGCTCTGGGTGAGGCGGCCGCCGGGATCGCGGTCGCCGAACAGGACGGCGGCGGTGGCGGCCGCGCCCTCCTGGCCCGGGTAGTACATCTGGAGCACGGCGCCGGTGCGCTCCAGCCACGGCATCGACGTGGCGGACGAGGTGTTGAGGACGACGGTGGTGCGCGGGTTGGCCGCCGTCACGGCCTCGATGAGCCGTTCCTGGTTGCCGGGGAGGGCGATGGTCGTACGGTCCTGCCCCTCGATGGCGTCCTCGTAGGCGAACAGGACCACGTCCCGGGCGGCGCGGGCGGCCCGCACGGCCTCCGCGACGTCCTGGGCGCGGGTCGCGGCGGTGATGCGGCGCAGCCGGAACAGCTGGCCGGTGTCTCCGCCCTGTGCGGTGACCGACAGCCGGTGCGGTCCCCTGGCGGGCTTCCAGGTCCTGCGGCGCACGGACAGGCCGTCGGCCGCGTGGGTGAGCAGGCCGCCCATGAAGTACTCGTCCCAGCCGGGCACCAGAGGGAAGAGCTCCTCTCCGTCGAGGAGGACCTTCGGGCGGAGCGGGGGCGTGCCCGAGTAGTGGAGGACGAACGTCCAGTCGTCGCCGGCTTCGGCGTCGGTCACCGTGAGGGTGCCGTCGTAAGTCCAGGTCCGGCCCGCGTCGACGCGCTGCGCCTCGGTGTCGAAGGCGGGGCCGAGCGCGCTCGCCGGGAGTGGCTTGCCGAAGGCGTCCTCGCCGAGCGCGTAGGTCACCCGCGCGGCGCGCGAGCGGATGACGTCGAGGGGGCTGTCGGCGTGCTCGGGCACGACATGGGCGCTGCCGCCGCCGCTGACCAGGGGCCGGGCGCCGGTCGGCCCGATCACCGCCACGCTCCCGCCGCCGGTCAGGGGCAGGGTGCCGTGTGCGTTGCGCAGCAGGGTGGCGCCCGCCTCGGCGACCTCGCGCGCGACGGCCGCGCCGGCCTTCGCGTCCCGGTCCGGGCGTCGCGGGACGGTGCCGCCGAGCAGCCCGAAGCGGTCCATGACGGTCAGGACGCGGCGCACGGTCCGGTCGACGTACCGCTCGGGCACGCCGCCGTCCCGCACGGCCGAGGCGAGGGGCGTGCCGAAGTGGGTGTCGTCGGGCATCTCCATGTCGAGGCCCGCCATGAGGGCCTCGCGCGTGCTGTGCGCGGCGGACCAGTCGGTCATCACCCAGCCGGTGAAGCCCCAGCGCTCGCGCAGCACACCGGTGAGCAGTTCCTCGTTCTCGCAGGCGAAGGTGCCGTTGACCTTGTTGTACGCGCCCATCACCGCGCCGGTGCCGGCCGCGACGGCCGCTTCGAAGCCGCGCAGCTCGGTCTCGTGCAGGGTCCGTTCGCCGACGCGTACGTCGACCGAGGTGCGGTCGCGCTCCTGGTTGTTGAGCGCGAAGTGCTTGACGGTCGCGATGAGCCCCTCGGCCTGGATGCCTGCGATCTCGGCGGCGACCAGATGGGCGGAGAGCAGCGGGTCCTCGCTGAAGGTCTCGAAGTTGCGGCCGGCGTACGGGGTGCGGATGAGGTTGACCATCGGGGACAGCAGCACGTCCTGGCCGAGGGCGCGGCCCTCCCGTCCGATGACCTGGCCGTAGCGCCTGGCCAGGTCGGGGTCGAAGGCGGAGGCCAGCAGGACGGGGGCGGGCAGGGCGGTGGCGTGCCGGGTGACGCGGACACCGGCCGGGCCGTCGGCGAGACGCAGCGGCGGGATGCCGAGCCGTGCCACTCCGGGGACGTAGCCCGCCTGGCCGAGCGGGTGCGGGTCGGTGGCGCCGTGCAGCAGGGAGATCTTCTCGTCGAGGGTGAGCCGGGCGAGCAGCCCCTCGACCCGGGCGCCGGCGCCCCGGCCGCGTCCGTCCCTCGCGTGAGCACGGGAAGCCGGGGCGAAACCGCCGGTGGCCGCCGCGACCACGGCAACGGCTCCACCGAGCAGACGGAGGGCGGACCGCCGGGGGAACCGGGAGACGGTGTCGGTCATGAACGCACTATGCGCCGGCCCCGCCTTCGCCTTCCGCCGGACACCCGGTCAGGTCGGGTGAACCTCTCCCCCGTGAACCGACGCCTGGGTCACCCGGCCGGGTGACCCGTGGCTGCCACGGCAGCGGGCCGGGTCACCCCACCGGCTGCCCCGGCCCTAGGTCGTGTCCGCAAAGTGGCGGCGTCGTTGGTCTGTTCGTGGTGCGTCGTCATGAGCTGACTGATGAATCGTGGGTGGTGATCGAACCGTT
>NZ_JBHURZ010000001.1:801928-1851583 GCF_042673825.1 Streptomyces sp. NPDC057002 | reverse complement strand
GGGTGCCGATCTCGCGTTGCGGTATGTGGTGTTCGGTGGTGAGGCGCTGGAACCCTCCCGGTTGGCGGACTGGTTCGCGCGTCATGGTGATCGTGGGCCGGTGCTGGTGAACATGTACGGGATCACTGAGACGACCGTGCATGTGACGTATCTGCCGATGAGTGGGGAGCTGGCGGCGGGTCAGTCGCGGAGTCTGATCGGTGAGGGTATTCCGGATCTGCGGGTGTATGTGCTGGACGAGTGGTTGCGTCCGGTGCCGTTCGGGGTGCTGGGGGAGATGTATGTCGGTGGGCGGGGGCCTGCGACGGGTTATCTGGATCGTGCGGGGCTGACGTCCGAGCGGTTCGTCGCGGATCCGTTCGCGGGTGACGGTTCGCGGATGTATCGCACCGGGGACCTGGCACGCCGCCTGCGCGGCGGCGGTCTGGAATACCTCGGGCGTGCGGATCATCAGGTCAAGATCCGCGGCTTCCGCATCGAACTCGGCGAGATCGAAGCGACATTGGCCCGTCATCCCGACGTCGGACAATGTGCCGTCGTGGTGCGCGAGGACCGGCCCGGTGACAAGCGTCTCGTCGCCTACGCCGTGCCGGCCGCCGGTGCCGCCGCTCTCCCGGACACCGCCGACCTGCGCGAACACCTCGCGCAGGACCTGCCCGACTACATGGTGCCCCTGGCGATCGTGCCGTTGGACACCCTGCCGCTCACCCCCAACGGCAAGATCGACCAACGGGCGCTGCCCCGACCTGTGTACGGCGACGAGACCCGGCGCCGCGGCCCCCGCACAGCGTGCGAGGAGGCCCTGTGCGCGCTGTTCGGCGAGGTGCTCGGGCAGGACGAGATCGGCATCGACGAGGGCTTCTTCGCGCTCGGCGGTGACAGCATCATGGCCATCCAGCTGGTCAGCCGGGCGCGGCGCGCCGGCCTCGAGCTGACCGTCCGTGAGGTGTTCGAGCATCAGACGGTCGCGGCGCTCGCCCACACTGTGCGCGAGGCCGGCGGACACACCGGTGGTCCGGTCGACGAACCCGGTGGAACCGGCCCTGTACCGCCCCTGCCGATCACCCACTGGTTTGCCGAACTCGCCGGTCCCATCGACCACTTCAGCCAGTCCCAGCTGATCCGCACCCCCGCCGGGGCCGGCCCCGAGCGGCTGGAACGGGCACTCCAGGCGGTCCTGGACCACCACGACGCTCTCCGCATGACGCTCCGCATCGACGATGCCGACGTCACCGGTGCGGGGGCGGCCGCCTGGCGGCTGGAGATCCCCGACGGGCCCGGTCCGCGCGCGGCGGACGTCCTCCACCGGGTCGACGTGTCCGGCCTCGACGACGAGGCAGCGCGCCGGACCGTGCTGAGCGAGGGCACCGCGGCGCGCACCCGGCTCGCCCCCCGTGACGGCAGGATGGTGCAGGCCGTCTGGTTCGACGCGGGACCCGACAAGCAGGGACGGCTGCTGCTGGCCGTGCACCACCTCGCCGTCGACGGAGTGTCCTGGCGCATCCTCCTGCCCGACCTCGCCGAGGCCTGGCGGGCCGACGCCGCGGGCGACGCACCGCGGCTCCAGCCCGTGGGCACCTCGCTGCGCGGCTGGGCGACAAGGCTGGCCGAACTGGCCGCCACCCGGCCCGACACCGAACTCGCCCGGTGGGAGGCCGTCCTCGACACGCCCGACCCGCCGACCGGCCTCCCGGCCCCCGACCCGGCCCGAGACACCTACGCGACCGCCGGGCACCTGACCCTGACCCTGCCACCGGACGTCACCTCGACCGTCCTGGGCGCCGTCCCCGCCGCGTTCCGCGCCGGCCCCGACGAAGTACTGCTGGCCGCGTTCACCCTGGCCCTCGCGAAGTGGCAGCAGCGGGCGGGGGACATCCTCGTCGACGTCGAAGGACACGGCCGCGAGGAGGAGTTCGCCGGCGGCGCCGATCTGTCGCGGACCGTCGGCTGGTTCACCGCCCTGTACCCGGTGCGTCTCGGAACCGGTTCGCTGGACCGGGCCGACGCCTGGGCCGCGGGACCGGCCGCCGGTGACCTGGTGAAACGGGTCAAGGAACAACTGCGGGCCGTCCCCGACCGGGGCATGGGCTACGGCCTGGCCCGCTACCTGGACCCGCGTACGGCCCAGCGGCTCGCCGCCCGGCCCCGCCCCCGGATCGGGTTCAACTACCTGGGCCGCTACACGGTGGGCGCCGACCAGGACGCCGCCGACTGGACCGTGGTGGCGGGCACGGACACCGGATCCGACCACGATCCGCGCATGCCGCTGCCGCACGCCGTGGAAGTCAACGCCGCCACCCGCGACACCGCTCACGGCCCCGAGCTGGTGGCCGTGTGGACCTGGGCGGCCGCACTGCTGACCGAGGACCGGGCCGAGGAACTCGCCCGGCTGTGGTTCCGGGCCCTCGAAGCCCTGGCCGCACACGCCCAACGCCCCGACGCCGGCGGACTGACCCCGTCCGACGTGGCGCTGTCGTCCATCGACCAGCGCGAGATCGACGAGTTCGAAGACGAGCTGACGCAGGAGTGGGAGACACACAAGTGAGCCGACAGCCGAAGGCCATCGAGGACATTCTGCCGCTCTCCCCGCTGCAGGAGGGGCTCCTCTTCCACAGCGTCTACGACCGCTCCGGCGACGACGTCTACACCGCGCAGTCCGTGTTCGACCTGACTGGCCACGGTGGCGCGGTCCCCTTCGAGCCGGACGCCCTGCGCGCGGCCGTCGCCGGGCTGCTGAGCCGGCACGCCGCGCTGCGCGCCTGCTTCCGCGAGCGCAAGAGCGGCGAATGGGCGCAGCTCGTGCTGCGCCATGTCGAGCCCGACTGGCGGGAGATCGACCTCAGCCACCTGCCCGAGGCCGAGCGCGCGGCCGAGGCGGACCGCATCGTCACCGAGGACCGCACCCGCCGCTTCGACCTGTCCCGGCCGCCGCTGATGCGATGCACACTGCTCCGGCTCGGCGGCGGTGTCCACCGCTTCCTGCTCACCAGCCACCACCTGCTGTACGACGGCTGGTCGCAGCCGCTGCTCGCGCGTGACCTGTTCGCGCTGTACGAGAACGGCGGCGACACCGACGCACTGGCACCCGTGCGCCCGTACCGCGACTACCTGACCTGGCTCGCCGGACAGGACCGCGAAGCGGCCCTGCGCGCCTGGGGCGACGCCCTCGCCGATGTCGACGAGGCGACGCTCGTCGCGCCCGGCGCCGACCGGTCACCCGTCGTCCCGGACGAGCTGCTGACGGAGCTCGACGAGGGTGACACCGCCGCCCTGCTCCGCTGGGCGCGGGACAACGGCCTCACCCTCAGCACCGTCGTGCAGGGCGCGTGGGCTCTCGTCCTCGCCTCCGTCACCGGCCGGGACGACGTCGTGACCGGCCTCACCGTCAACGGCCGGCCGCCCGAGGTCGCCGGTGTCGAGTCGATGGTCGGCCTGTTCATCAACACCGTGCCTCTGCGGCACCGTGTCAGCCGCGGCGAGACCCTCACGGCGATGCTGCGGCGCCTCCAGGACGAGCAGACCCGGCTGCTGCCCCACCAGCACCTCGGGCTCTCCGAGATCCAGCGCCGGTCCGGCGTCACCGGCGAACTCTTCGACACGCTCTGCGTCTTCCAGAACTACCCCTCCAGCGGGGCGGCCCGCCGCGGCGCCGCCGACACCCGCTCGCTGCCCGTCACCCGGATCGCCAGCCGGGACGCCACCCACTACCCGCTCGCGCTGATCACCGCTCCCGGAGACCGGCTCGGCTTCCGGCTCGACTACCGCTCCGACACCGTCGCGCACGACACGGCCCGAGACGTTCTCGACCGGCTGCGCCGCGTCCTCGATGCCCTGGTCCGCGATCCCGATCAGCCGGTGGCCTCCGTGGAGCTGCTGTCGGTGGGTGAGCGGCGGCGGGTGGTGGAGGAGTGGAATGCGACGGGGCGGGTGGTGCCGTCGGTGTCGTTGGCGGATTTGTTCGTGGAGCGGGTGCGGCGGTCGCCGGGGGCGACGGCGGTGGTGTTCGAGGGTGTGTCGGTCTCGTATGCGGAGCTTGATGCGCGTGCGTGTGCGTTGGCGGGGTGGTTGGCGGGGCGTGGTGTGGGTGTGGGTGACCGGGTGGGTGTGATGGTGCCCCGGTCGGTGGAGTTGGTGGTGGCGTTGCTGGCGGTGCACAAGGCCGGGGCGGCGTATGTGCCGGTGGATGTGGGTTATCCGCTGGAGCGGGTTCGGTATGTGTTGGAGGATGCGGCCCCTTCGGTGGTGCTGACGGTGGCGGAGGGTGTGTCGCGGGTGCCGGTGGGGGTGCCGGTGCTGTGTGTGGATGAACCGCTTCCGGATGGTGGGGATTTCGAACCGCGTGCTGTGCCTGAGGGGCCTGCGTATGTGATGTACACGTCGGGTTCGACGGGGCGTCCGAAGGGTGTGGTCGTCCCGCACCAGGGCATCGTCAACCGCCTCCTCTGGCTCCAGTCCGTTGACCCCCTGACGCCCGACGACCGACTGCTCCAGAAGACGCCCATCGGCTTCGACGTCTCCGTACCCGAGTTCTTCTGGCCGCTGATCACCGGCGCCACGCTCGTCATGGCCCGCCCCGACGGCCACCGCGACCCCGAGTACCTCGCCGACGTGATCCGGCAGGAGCGGATCACCAGCGTGCACTTCGTGCCGTCCATGCTGGGTGTCTTCCTGTCCGAGCCCGCCGCTTCCGAGTGCACGACCCTCACCCGGGTCTTCTGCAGCGGCGAGGCCCTGCCCGGTGAGCTGCGCGACCGGTTCGCCGACACCCTCGGCATTCGCCTGCACAACCTCTACGGGCCGACGGAGGCCTCCATCGAGGTCACCCACTACCAGTGCGGCGACGAGCGAGGCCCCGTCCCCGTGCCCATGGGCCGTCCGGTGTGGAACACGTCGGTGTTCGTGCTGGACGGGGGTCTGCGGCCGGTGGCTGCGGGTGTGGTGGGTGAGTTGTATCTGGCGGGTGTGCAGTTGGCGCACGGTTATTGGGGTCGGGCGGGGTTGTCGGCGGAGCGGTTTGTGGCGTGTCCGTTGGGGGCGTCGGGGTCGCGGATGTATCGCACGGGTGACCTGGTGCGGTGGACGGCCGGTGGTGAGCTGGTGTTCGTGGGCCGTGTGGATGATCAGGTGAAGGTGCGGGGCCAGCGGGTGGAGCTGGGTGAGGTGCAGGGTGTGGTGTCGTCTGCGCCGGGTGTGGGTCAGTGTGCGGTGGTGGTGCGGGACGAGGGTGGGGGTGATGTGCGTCTGGTGGCGTATGTCGTGCCGTCGGCCGGTGTGGTGGTGGATGCGGGGGTGGTGCGTTCGTGGGTGGGTGAGCGGTTGCCGGAGGGGATGGTGCCTTCGGCGGTGGTGGTGCTGGACGCGTTGCCGGTGTCGGTGAACGGGAAGCTGGATCGTGGTGCTCTGCCCGCGCCGGAGTACCGGGTGAGTGCGGGCCGGTTGCCGCGTGGTCCGCGTGAGGAGATCCTGTGCGGCTTGTTCGCGGAGGTTCTCGGGGTTGCTGATGTGGGGGTCGACGACTCGTTCTTCGATCTGGGTGGTCACTCGCTGCTGGTGACCCGGCTCGTCTCCCGTATCCGCACCGTCCTCGGCGCCGAACTCTCCATCAAGCAGGTCTTCGAGACCACCACCGTCGCGGAGCTGGCCGCGCTGCTCGACACCGCCGCCACGGCCCGCACCCCCGTCACACCGGCCCGGCCCCGGCCCGCCCGGGTGCCGCTGTCCCTCGCCCAGGAGCGTCTCTGGTTCCTGCACCGTTTCGAGGGCCCCGGCGCCACCTACAACCTGCCCATGGCGCTGCGTCTGTCCGGCCGCCTGGACCGGGACGCGCTGCGCGCCGCCCTGGACGACGTCGTGGCCCGCCACGAGCCGCTGCGCACCGCGTTCGCCGAGGACGCCGACGGGCCTTACCAGGTGATCCGGGACGACGCCGCCCTCGACCTGACCCACGTCACCACGCAGGCCGAACGGCTCGAGGAGGAACTGGCCGGCGCCGCCCGGCACCCGTTCGACCTCACCGGCGACATCCCCGCCCGCGCCTGGCTGTTCCAGGTGGCGGATGACGACCACGTCCTGCTCTTCCTGGTACACCACATCGCGGCAGACGGCTGGTCCGTGCGCGTCCTCGCCGAGGACCTGGCCACCGCCTACTCCGCCCGCCGCACTGACACGGCCCCCTCATGGCGCGAACTCCCGCTCGACTACGCCGATTTCGCGGTGTGGCAGCGTGAGGTGCTGGGCTCGGGCGACGACCCTCGATCACTGCTGGGCGGTCAGCTGGAGTTCTGGCGGCACCGGCTGGCGGGGCTGCCGGAGGAACTGGCACTGCCGGTGGACCGGCCGCGTCCGGCGGTCGCCTCCTACCAGGGCGAACGCCTGGAGTTCGAGGTACCGGCCGCACTGCACGCACGGGTGGCGAAGGTGGCCCGCGAACACCGCGTCAGCGTGTTCATGGTGATGCAGGCGGCACTGGCCGCCCTGCTGACCCGGCTGGGCGCGGGCACCGACGTGCCGATCGGCACCCCGGTGGCCGGGCGGGGCGACGAGGCGGTGGAGCACCTGGTGGGCTGCTTCGTCAACACGCTCGTGCTGCGCACCGACACCTCCGGTGACCCCACCTTCGCCGAGCTCCTGGACCGCGTCCGCGAGGCCGACCTGGCCGCCTACGCCCACCAGGACCTGCCCTTCGAACGGCTCGTGGAAGAACTCAAGCCCGAACGCTCCCTCTCCCGCCACCCCCTCTTCCAAGTCATGCTGGCCTCCGCCGACGGCACCGGCGAGGCCACGGCAGGGCTGCCCGGCGTGACCGCACGGCCCCTCACGGTCGGCACACACACCGCGCAGTTCGACCTGTACCTCACGTTCCGGGAGCGGCGCGGCGGCGACGGCGCCCTGGGCATCGGCTGCTCACTGGAGTTCGCCACCGACCTGTTCGACGCGGACACCGCCCGCCTGCTCAGGGAGCGGCTCGTACGCCTCATGGACGCCGCGACCCGGGCGCCCGGCACCGCCGTCGCGGACCTCGACCTGCTGGACCCGGCCGAACGCGCACAGGCGCTGACCGGCGGCCACGACACCACGGCCGGCGTCCCGGCGGCGTCCCCGGCCGAGCTGTTCGCGGAGCAGGCCGCGCGGACCCCCGACGCCGCGGCCCTGACGACCCGGGGCCGCACACTCACCTACCGGGAGCTGAACGAGGCCGCCAACCGACTGGCCCACCATCTCATCGCGCTCGGCTGCGGCCCCGAGCGGTACGTGGCGCTCGCCCTGCCCCGTACCGAGCAGCTGGTCGTCGCCCTGCTCGCCGTGCTCAAGACGGGCGCCGCCTACCTCCCCGTCGACCCGGACTTCCCGCCCGACCGGATCGCCCTGATGCTGGCCGAGGCCCGGCCCGGAGTCCTGCTGACCACCCAGGAGCACAGTGACGCCCTGCCCGCCGACGGGGCCGGCCGTGTCGTCGCCCTCGACGCACCCGGCACCCGCGCGGAACTGGCCGCGATGCCCGGCCACGAGCCGGCCGACGCGGACCGCACGGCACCCGCGCACCCCGGCCAACCGGCCTACGTGATCTACACCTCCGGGTCGACCGGCCGGCCCAAGGGCGTCGTCGTGCCGTCCGGCGCACTCGTCAACTTCCTGCACGACATGGGCCGCAGGGCCGGTCTCGCACCCGGCGACCGGCTGCTCGCCGTGACCACCGTCGGCTTCGACATCGCCGCCCTGGAGATCTTCGGCCCCCTCCTCAACGGCGCCGAAGTCGTCCTCGCCGGCGGGGACGAGGCGCGCGACCCCGCCGCCCTGCGCGCGCTCCTCACCGGCGACGGCATCACCGTCATGCAGGCCACTCCCAGCCTCTGGCAGGCGCTCACCGCCGACGGCGAGCCCGGCGCCCTCAATGGGATCCGCGTGCTGACCGGCGGAGAGCCACTGCCCGCGGCCCTGGCCCGCACCCTGCGCCGGAACGCCGCCTCCGTCCTCAACGTGTACGGGCCGACCGAGACCACCGTGTGGTCGACCGCCTCCGTGGTGGACGCGCGGGCCGAGCAGGCCCCCGACATCGGCATCCCGATCGCCAACACGCGCACCTACGTCCTCGACCGCGCCCTGCGCCCGGTCCCGCCGGGCGTCGTGGGCGAGCTGTACATCGCGGGAACCGGCGTCGTCCGCGGCTACCTCGACCGCCGCGACCTCACGTCCGAGCGGTTCGTCGCCGACCCGCACGGCCACCCGCACGGCGCCCCCGGTGCCCGTATGTACCGCACAGGCGACCTCGCACGCCGTACCGCGGACGGGCGTCTGAGGTTCGTCTCCCGCGCCGACGACCAGGTGAAACTGCGCGGCTTCCGGATCGAGCTCGGCGAGGTCGAGGCGGCCCTGGCCACGCACCCGGACGTACGGCTGGCCGCCGCCACGGTGCGCGAGGACCGGCCCGGCGACCGGCGACTGGTCGCCTACGTGGTGCCCGCCGACGGCCTGGACCCGCAGGCCGCGACGCTGCGCGAGCACATGGCCGGCGCCCTGCCCGACTACATGGTGCCGTCCCTGTTCGTACCCCTGGACGCGCTCCCGCTCACCCCGAACGGGAAGCTCGACCGCAGATCCCTGCCCGCGCCCGCGTACGACGCCGACGGCGGCGGGCGGGCGCCGCGCACCCCGCGCGAGGAGATCCTGTGCGCCCTGTTCGCCGACGTCCTCGGCGTGCCGCGGGTCACCGTCGACGACGACTTCTTCGCCCTCGGCGGGCACTCGCTCCTGGCCACCCGGCTCGTCGGCCGTATCCGCACCACCCTCGGCACCGAACTGCCCCTGCGGATGCTGTTCGAGGCGCCCACCGTCGCCCGGCTCGCACCCCGCCTGGACACCGCCGACCGCGCACGCGAAGCCGTCACGGCCGGCCACCGCCCCGAGCGGTTGCCCCTGTCGTACGCGCAGACACGACTGTGGTTCCTCAACCGCTACGAGGGCCCCTCCGCGACGTACAACATGCCGCTGGCACTGCGCCTCACCGGCACCCTGGACGAGCGGGCCCTGGCCGCCGCGCTCACCGACCTCGTCGACCGGCACGAGCCGCTGCGCACCGTCTTCGCCGAGGACGCCGAAGGGCCCTACCAGATCATCCGCGACACCGTGCCCCTCGACCCCGAGACGGTCGACGTGACGCCGGACGAACTGGACGCCCGCCTCGCCGAGGCCGCCCGGTACGGGTTCGACCTGTCCGCCGAACGCCCCGTGCGGGCCTGGCTGTTCCGGCTGCCCGACCCGGGCGGCGCGGCCGCGCCCGAGCATGTGCTGCTGCTCCTCGTGCACCACATCGCCGCCGACGGCTGGTCGCTGCCCGTCCTCGCGCGCGACCTGCACCGCGCCTACAGCGCCCGGAGCGAGGGGCGCCGTCCCGACTGGGCGCCGCTGCCCGTCGGCTACGCCGACCACGCGCTGTGGCAGCGCCGCGTCCTCGGTGACGCCGACGGCCCGGCCGGCGTCACCGACACGCCCGTCGCCCGGCAGCTCGACCACTGGCGCACCGCCCTGGCCGGGCTGCCCGAGGAGATCGCCCTCCCCACGGACCGGCCCCGGCCCGCCACGCCCACCCACCGCGGCGACCGCGTGGACTTCGCCGTGTCCGCCCGGCTGCACGCCGGGCTGGACCGGCTGGCCCGCGACCACGACTGCAGCATGTTCATGGTCCTGCAGGCGGCCGTCGCCGCACTGCTGTCCCGGCTCGGGGCGGGCACCGACATCCCGCTCGGCAGCCCCGTCGCGGGCCGCGGCGACGAAGCCGTGGAGGACCTTGTCGGCGTGTTCGTCAACACGCTCGTGCTGCGCACGGACCTGTCCGGCGACCCCACGTTCGCCGAACTGCTGGCCCGCGTCCGGGAGACGGACCTGGCCGCCTACGCCCACCAGGACGTGCCCTTCGAACGGCTCGTCGAGGAGCTCAACCCGGAGCGCTCACCCGCCCGGCACCCGCTCTTCCAGGTCCTGCTCGTCCTCGACAACCACGTGCGGGACGCCGGGATGCGCGAACTGCCCGGCCTCACCGCCACCACCGTGCCCGTCGACGCCGGTGTGGCCCGCTTCGACCTGCTGCTGTCCTTCGCCGAACGGCGCGCCGACGACGGCGGCCCCGCCGGGATCGACGCGGCACTCGAGTTCAGCGGCGACCTGTTCGACCGGGCCACCGCCCACCGGATCACCGAGCGGCTGCTGCGGCTCGCCGAGGCCGTCACCGCCGACGGCGACCGGCCGGTGCACACGGTCGACCTGCTCACCCCTGGCGAAGGCCGCAAGGTGCTCGAGGAGTGGAACGCCACCGGCCGGGACGTGCCCGGGACCACCCTGCCCGCCCTGTTCGCGCGGCAGGCCGCCCGCACCCCGGACGCGCCCGCCGTTCTCGACGGGGACACCACGCTCACGTACCGGGAGCTCGACACCCGCGCCAACCGGCTCGCCCGGCACCTCATCGGCCGGGGCGTCGGGCCCGAGTCGCGCGTCGCCCTCGCCATGCCGCGCTCCGAGCGGTGGGCGGTGGCGCTCCTCGCGGTCCTCAAGGCCGGTGCCGCCTGGCTGCCCATCGCCCCCGACCAGCCCGCCGAACGCACCGCGTTCATGCTCGCCGACAGCCGGCCCGCGCTCGTGCTGTCCGGCGACGAACCGGAGCTGTCCGACGACTACGGCCCTGGCGCCCGCCCGGCCGACGGCGACATCACCGACGCCGAGCGGACCGCGCCGCTGCTGCCCGGCCACCCCGCCTACACCATCTACACCTCCGGCTCCACCGGCCGCCCGAAGGCCGTCGTGATGCCGACCGGGGCCATGGTGAACCTGCTGGAGTGGCACCACGCCACCATCGGCGGCGGCACCGGCACCATCACCGCGCAGTTCACGGCGATCGGCTTCGACGTGTCGGCGCAGGAGATCCTGTCGACCCTGCTGTACGGCAAGACGCTCGCCCTGTGCCCGGAGGACGTACGCCGCGACCCCGACGCCCTGGCCGCCTGGCTGGACCGCGTCGGCGTCAGCGAGCTGTACGCCCCGAACCTGGTCGTGGACGCGGTCTGCCGGGCCGCCGACGAGCAGGGCCTCGACCTGCCAGGCCTGCGCCACATCGCGCAGGCCGGCGAAGCCCTGACCCCGCGCGGCGCGATACGCGCGTATCACGCCCGCCGGCCCGGCCGCCTGCTGTACAACCACTACGGGCCCACCGAGACCCACGTCGTCACGGCCCACACGATGCCCGGCGACATCGCGGCCTGGACCGACACCGCGCCCATCGGCCGCCCCGTCGCCAACACCCGCGCCTATGTGCTCGACGCCCGCCTGCGCCCCGTACCCCCCGGCTCCACCGGGGAGCTGTACATCGCCGGCGCCGGACTCGCCCGCGGCTACTGGGACCGGCCGTCCCTGACCGCCGAGCGGTTCACGGCCTGCCCGTTCGGGGAGCCCGGCGAGCGCATGTACCGCACCGGCGACCTGGCCCGCTGGAGCCAGGACGGCAGCCTGGAGTACCTCGGCCGGGCCGACGACCAGGTGAAGATCCGCGGCTTCCGCATCGAGCTGGGCGAGGTCACCGCCCGTCTGGCCGGCCACCCCGGCGTCGCCCGCGCCGCCGTCGTCGTGCGTGAGGACACCCCGGGCGACCGCCGGCTCGTCGGCTACGTCGTACCGGAGGACGACGCGGCCCCGGACCCGGCGGCACTGCACCGCCACCTGGCGGCCGCGCTCCCCGACTACATGGTGCCGTCGGCCTTCGTGGCCCTCGACGCCCTGCCGCTGACCCTCAACGGAAAGCTGGACCGCCGGGCGCTGCCCGCGCCCGCCCCCGCCGACACCGCCGGGGCCGGCTCGGGCCGGGCCCCGCGCACCCCGCACGAGGAACTGCTGTGCGGTCTGTTCGCCGAGGTGCTGGGCCTGCCCACGGTCACCGTCGACGACGACTTCTTCGCCCTCGGCGGCCACTCGCTGCTCGTCACCCGGCTGGTGAACCGCATCCGCGCCGCCCTGGCGGCGGAGGTCACGGTCCGCCAGGTCTTCGAGGCGCCCACCGTGGCCGGGCTCGCCGCGGTCCTCGACGGCGCAGGCCGCGGCCGCGTCCCCGTCACCGCCGTCGACCCGCGGCCCGCGCGGCTGCCGCTGTCGTTCGCACAGGCGCGGCTGTGGTTCCTCGAACGCCTCCAGGGGGCCTCCGCCACGTACACGATCCCCGCCGCGCTCCGCGTCACGGGAAACCTCGACACCGGCGCGCTGCGGCAGGCCCTCGCCGACACCGTGGCCCGGCACGAGGCCCTGCGAACCGTGTACGCCGAGGACGCCGAGGGACCGCACCAGGTCGTCCTCGACGCCGGCACCGCGCCGGAACTCCACGTGGAGACCACCGCACGCGCGGAACTGGACGAGCGGGTCGCCGAAGCGGTCCGCAGGCCCTTCGACATCCGCACCGAACTCCCGGTACGGGCCCATCTGTTCACCGTGACGGACACACCGGACGGTGCCGCGCAGGAGCACGTGCTCGTCCTGCTCATGCACCACATCGCCGGCGACGGCTGGTCGATGCCCCTCGTGGGCCGCGACCTGGCCACCGCCTACGCGGCCCGCAGCGAAGCCCGGGAGCCCGACCGGCGGCCGCTGCCCGTGCAGTACGCCGACTACGCGCTCTGGCAGCGCCGGGTCCTCGGCGACGACGGTGACCCCGACAGCCCGCTGGCCCGCCAGCTGCGGTACTGGCACGACACGCTCGACGGCGCGCCGCAGGAGCTGGAACTGCCCACCGACCGGCCCCGCCCCGCCGCCACCGCCCACCACGGCGACCAAGCGCCCCTGGAGATCCCCGCCGGCCTGTACGCCCGGCTGCGGCAGCTGGCCGACGAGACCCGGTCCAGCCTGTTCATGGTGCTCCAGGCCGGCCTGGCCGCCCTCCTCACCCGGCTCGGCGCGGGCACCGACATCCCGGTGGGCGCGCCCGTCGCGGGCCGTACCGACGACGCCGTCACCGACGTGGTCGGACTGTTCGTCAACACGCTCGTGCTGCGCACCGACACCTCCGGCGACCCGACCTTCGCCGAGCTGATCGCCCGTGTCCGGGAGACCGACCTGGCCGCGTACGCTCATCAGGACGTGCCGTTCGAGCGGCTGGTGGAGGAGCTGGCCCCCGAGCGGTCCCTCGCCCGGCACCCGCTCTTCCAGGTCGCGCTGGCGCTCAACAACACGGCGGAGTCCGGGGTGTCGCACACCCTGCGGCTGCCGGGCGTCACCACCGCGCCGTACGAGGTGGGCACCTCCACCGCCAAGGTCGACCTCACCTTCGCCCTGCAGGAGCGGGCGGAGGCCGCCAGGGACGGTCTGCACGGTGTCCTGGAGTACAGCACCGACCTGTTCGACCGGCCGACGGCGGACGCCCTCGCGGCCCGCTGGATCCGCCTGCTCGACGCGCTGTCCGCGGACCCCGGCCGGCGCATCGGGGCCGCGGAGCTGCTGGACGCCGCCGAACTGCGCCGCGTACGCGACGAGTGGGCCGACGGCGGGCCCGCCCTGCCGCCGCGGACCCTGCACGCCCTGATCGAGGACCAGGTGGCCCGCACCCCGGACCACGTCGCCGTGGAGGGCGACACCGGGCCGCTCACCTACCGGGAGCTGAACACCCGCGCCAACCGGCTCGCCCGGCTGCTCGCCGCCGAGGGCGCGGGCCCCGACCGCGTCGTGGCCCTGCTCATGCCGCGCGGCACCGCGTGGATCGTGGCGATGGTCGCCGTCGCCAAGGCCGGCGCCGCCTGGCTGCCGGTGGACCCCGCGCACCCGGCCGACCGCATCGCCTACCTGCTCGACGACGCGGCACCGGTCCTCGTGGTCACCGACTCCCGCGTCGTGGAGGCGGCGGAGACCGGCCCGGTCGCGGACGCCGCCGCCCGGGTCGTCGACCTCGGCGCGGACGGCGTCCGGGGCCGCCTGGCCGACCTGGCCGGCACCGATCTCACGGACAGCGACCGCGCCGCCCCCGTGCACCCCGCGCACACCGCGTACGTCATCCACACCTCCGGATCCACCGGCCGCCCCAAGGGCGTGGCCGTCCCGCACCACGGGCTCAGCTCGATGCTCGTCGGCCACATCCGCAACCTGGCCATGGACACCTCCAGCCGGGTCCTGCAGATGATGTCGCTCAGTTTCGACGCCGCCGTCGCAGACGTCGTCCAGGCGCTGGTCTCCGGTGCGACCCTGATCCTCGGCCCCGCCGACAACCGGCTCCCCGGCGAGGAGATCGCCGCCCTGCTGACCGACAAGGCGGCCACCCACGTACTGCTGCCGCCACCCGTGCTGGCCACCGTGCCCGAGGACCGGGCCGCGACCGTGCGGACCGTGATGACCGGCGGCGAGTCGCTCGGGGTGGAACTCGCCGCCCGCTGGATCCGCGGCGGCCGCCGGGTCATCGACGCGTACGGGCCGACGGAGGCCACGGTCACCGCCACTATGAGCGAGCCGCTCGCCGAGGGCGAGGTCCCGCACATCGGCCGGCCTCTGCCCGGCACCCGCGTGTACGTCCTCGACCGGGGACTGCGCCCGGTGCCGCCGGGCGTGGGCGGCGAGCTCCACATCGCGGGAGCCGGTGTGGCCCGCGGCTACGTGGGGCGCCCCGCCCTGACCGCGGAACGCTTCGTGCCCTGCCCGTTCGGCGAGCCCGGAGCGCGCATGTACCGCACGGGCGACCTGGCCCGCTGGAGTCCCGACGGCCACCTGGAGTTCCTCGGCCGCGCGGACGACCAGGTCAAGGTACGCGGGGTACGCATTGAACCCGGTGAGATCCGGGCGGCCCTCACCGCCCTGGCACAGGTGCGCACGGCGGAGGTGCTGGTGCGCGAGGACCGGCCGGGCGACCGGCGGCTCGTCGCCTACGTCGTCCCGGTGGACGGTGCCGCGCCGGCCCCCGGCGAGCTGCGCGAGCAGGTCGCCCGGACCCTGCCCGGCCACCTCGTGCCGTCGGCGTTCGTGGTGCTCGACGCGCTGCCGCTGACCGCGAACGGCAAGCTCGACCGCGGCGCCCTGCCGGCCCCCGCACCCACCGCCGGCACCGGGCGCGCCCCTCGCACCACCCGCGAGGAGATCCTCTGCGCGCTGTTCGCCGAAGTACTCGGAGTGGAGCGGGTCTCCATCGACGACTCCTTCTTCGACCTCGGCGGACACTCGCTGCTCGCCACCCGGCTGGTCAGCCGTATCCGCGCCGTCCTGGACTCCGAGGTCGCCATCCGCGCCCTGTTCGACGCGCCGACCGTCGCCGGGCTGGCGGCCGCCCTGCCGGGCGCGACCGGCGCCCGGGTCCGCGTCACGGCCGGGCCCCGGCCGGAGCGGACGCCCCTGTCGCACGGGCAGCGCAGACTGTGGTTCCTCAACCGCTTCGAGGGGCCCGGCGCCGGCTACAACATGCCGCTGTCGCTGCGGCTCACCGGTCCGCTCGACCGTACGGCCCTGGCCGCGGCCGTCCGTGACGTCGTGGCCCGGCACGAGACGCTGCGCACCGCCTTCGGCGAGGACGAGGAAGGGCCGTACCAGCGGGTGGCCGACGCCGCCGACGCGGACGTGGAGCTGCTCGTCGTCCCCGTCACGGAGGACGAACTCGACGAGCGGCTGGCGCGGGAGGCCCGGCACCCGTTCGATCTGAGTGCGGAACTGCCCCTGCGGGCCCGGCTGTTCGCCCTGGCCGAGGACGACCATGTGCTGCTGCTGCTCATGCACCACATCGCCGCCGACGGCTGGTCGATCCCGCTGCTGGCACGCGACCTGACCCGCGCCTACACCGGACGGCTGGACGGCGGCGGACCGGACTGGCCCGCGCTGCCGGTGACGTACACCGACTACACGCGGTGGCAACGCGAACTGCTCGGCGACGAGGACGACAGCGACAGCGAGACGGCCGCACAACTGGCCTACTGGACGCGCACCCTGCGCGGGCTCCCCGAGGAACTGCCGCTGCCCACCGACCGGCCGCGCCCCGCGTCCCCGTCCTACCGGGGCGACCGCTTCGAGATCTCGGTGCCCGCCGGGCTGCACGACCGGTTGCACACCCTGGCCCAGGAACACCACGCGAGCGTCTTCATGGTGCTGCAGGCGGCCCTGGCCACCCTGCTGTACCGGATGGGCGGCGGCAGCGACATCCCCGTCGGCTCGCCCGTCGCCGGGCGCACCGACGAAGCCCTGGACGACCTCGTGGGTTTCTTCGTCAACACGCTGGTGCTCCGCACCGACGTGTCCGGCAGCCCGTCATTCGCCGAACTCCTCGACCGGGTGCGGGACTCCGTCCTGAGCGCCTACGCCCACCAGGACGTGCCGTTCGAGCGGCTCGTGGACGCCCTCAGTCCGGAGCGGACCCTCGCACGCCACCCGCTGTTCCAGGTCGTGCTGTCGCTCAACAACACGGCCCGCGCCGTGCCCGGCGGCACGGCCGGGCGGCACGGACTGCGCGTGGCCCCGCACCCGGTCGGCACCGCAACCGCCACCTTCGACCTGCTCTTCGGATTCGGCGAGGAGCCGTCCGCCGACGGCACGCCCGGCGACCTGTACTGCTCCGTCGAGTACAGCACCGACCTCTTCGACGAGACGACCGTGCGGGCCGTCGCCGACCGCTATCTGCGGCTCCTCCAGGCCGTCGCGGCGGACCCTCGCACCTCGGTGGACCGCATCGACGTCCTCGCACCCGCCGAGCGGGACCTCGTCCTCGGCGCGTGGCACGACACCGCCCTGGACCTGCCCGAGCGCACCTGGCCCCAGCTGTTCGAGGACCAGGTGCGGCGCACCCCGGACGGCGTCGCCGTCGAGCACGCCGGCACCGCCCTGACCTACGCGGAACTCGACGCCAGGGCCAACCGGCTCGCCCACCACCTCATCGGTCTCGGCGTGGGGCCCGAGCAGTTCGTGGCCGTCGCCCTGCCCCGCACCGAGGAGCTCGTGGTCGGCCTCGTGGCTCTCCTCAAGGCCGGCGCGGGATACCTGCCGATCGACCCCAACTACCCGGCCGACCGCATCGCCTACATGCTGGAACAGGCTCGCCCCGCGCTGCTGGTGACCACCGAGGGCACCGCCGGGACGCTGCCCGCCGGCGACACTCCGCGGCTGCTGCTGGACAGCCCGCAGACCCGGGCCGCCGTCGCCGCGAGCCCCGGCCACCGCCCCGCCGACGACGATCGCACCGCCCCGCTGCGGCTGGACGGCGCGGCGTACGCCATCTACACCTCGGGCTCCACCGGCCGTCCCAAGGGCGTCGTCGTCCCCCACACGGGACTCGCCTCGCTCGCCGCGGCCCACGTCGACAAGCTCGCCCTCGAGCCCGGCAGCCGGGTCCTGCAGCTGGTGTCGCCCAACTTCGACGCCGCGATCGGGGACTTCGTGATGACTCTGGTCACCGGAGCCACCATGGTCCTCGGCCCGGTGTCCGGCCTCGTCGGCGGCGACGAGCTGGCCGAGCTGATCACCCGGGAGCGGGTGACGCACACGGCCCTGCCGCCCACGCTGCTCGCCACCCTGGACCCCGAAGGCGCCCGCACGCTGAAGGGCGTGCTCATGGGCGGCGAGTCGTTCTCCGCCGAGCTGGCCCGGCGCTGGTGGCGCGCCGGGGTGCGGGTCATCAACGTCTACGGCGCGACCGAGTCGACCGTGCTGACCACCATGAGCGACCCGCTGCGCGGCGACACTGTCCCGGACGCCGGCCGGCCGATCCCCAACGACCGCCTCCACGTACTGGACGCGGCACTCAACCCGGTGCCGCCCGGAGTGACGGGCGAGGCGTACCTCGCCGGAGCGGGCGTGGCCCGCGGCTACCTCGGGCGGCCCGACCTGACCGCCGAGCGGTTCCTGCCCGACCCGTTCGGCCCGCCGGGCACCCGGATGTACCGCACGGGCGACCTGGTGCGCCGTACCGGCGACGGCCGCGTCGTCTTCGTCGGCCGCGCCGACGAGCAGGTGAAGATCCGCGGTTTCCGGGTCGAGCTGAGCGAGATCGAGGCCGTCCTGGCGCAGCACACCTCGGTGGCACAGGGCATGGTCACGGTCCGCGAGGACCGGTCGGGCGACCGGCGCCTGGTCGCGTATCTGGTCGGCGACGGGGGCGAGGTCGACACGGCCGACATCCGCGCCCACCTCAGCCGCGCCCTGCCCGACTACATGATCCCGGCCGCCCTGGTGGACCTGGACGAGTTCCCGCTCACCCCCAACGGCAAGATCGACCGCAGGGCGCTGCCCGCACCCGAGTTCGGCGGCGGCGAGCCGGGCCGCGCCGCCCGCGACCCGCGCGAGCGGTTGCTGTGCGAACTGTTCGCCGACGTCCTCGGCCTCGAACAGGTCGGCGCCGACGACGAGTTCTTCGCCCTCGGCGGCGACAGCATCATGTCGATCCAGCTCGCCAGCCGGGCGCGCAGGCGCGGCCTGGTCCTCACCGCCAAGGAGGTCTTCGAGCACAAGACGCCGGCCGCTCTGGCCCGCGTCGTCACCGAGACCGACGGCGCCGCCGCCGAGGAGGAGGGCGCCGGCATCGGCCCCGTGCCCGCCACGCCCATCGTCCACTGGTTCGCCGAACTCGGCGGCCCCGTCGACGAGCTCCACCAGTGGCGGGTCATGCAGGCCCCGGCCGACTGTGCCCTGGACACGCTGACCGCCACCGTGCAGGCACTGCTCGACCACCACGACGCCCTGCGGCTGCGGCTCACCACCGAACCCGGAACACCGGGCGACGGCCCCGGGGCGGGCGACGGCTGGCGGCTGGAGGTCACCGCGCCCGGCGCGGCCGGCGCACGGCAGTGCGTGGAGCGGGTGGACTGCGCCGGCCTGGGCGACGACGCCCTCCTCAAGGTGATGGCCGAGCACGCGGACACAGCGCGCCGCCGGCTGTCGCTCCGGGACGGCTCGCTGGTGCGGGCCGTCTGGTTCGACCGCGGCCCGGACGAGCCCGGCCGGATCTTCCTGAGCGTGCACCACATCGCCGTCGACGGCGTCTCCTGGCGGATCCTGCTGCCCGACCTCGAAGAGGCCTGGCAGGCGGTCGCCCAGGGCCGGCAGCCCGCGCTCCAGCCCGTCGGCACCTCCTTGCGCGGCTGGGCGAGACGGCTCGCCGACTGGGCGCAGGACCCCGCCCGAGAGGCCGAACTGGCCCACTGGGAAGAGGTGCTGAGCCGAGGCGAGCCTCGGCTGGGCCGCCGTCCCCTGGACCCGGGCCTGGACGTGAACGAGCGGGGCGCGACCCTCGCCCGTACGCTGTCTCCCGGCCTCACCGAGGCCGTCCTGACCACCGTGCCCGAGGCATTCCGCACCGGGGTCGACGAGGTGCTGCTGACCGCGCTGGCCATGGCCCTGGTGGAACTGCGGGGCGGCGGCGACACCGGCATCCTGGTGGACCTGGAGGGCCACGGCCGCGCCGAACACCTGCTGCCGGGCAGTGAACTCTCTCGCACCGTCGGCTGGTTCACCGTCATGTACCCGGTGCGACTCGATCCCGGCCGCTACGACCGGGCCGAGGCGATGGCCGGCGGAGACGCCGCCGGGCAGGTCCTCAAACGGATCAAGGAGCAGCTGCGGGCCGTACCGGACGACGGGCTCGGATACGGGGCCCTGCGCTACCTCAACCCCCGTACGGCACCCCGGCTCGCCACCCGGACCGGAGCCCAGATCGGCTTCAACTACCTGGGCCGGTTCGCCGAGTCGGACACCACCGAGGCCGTCACCGACTGGTCGGTGCTCGCCGACCTCGGCGGCGTCGGCGGCCAGGCGCCCGGGATGCGGCTGCCGCACGCGCTCGACCTCGCCGCCGTCACCCGGGACGGCGCCCGCGGCCCCGAGCTCACGGCCCACTGGCTGTACGCCGCGGACCTGCTCCCGCCGCAGGAGGTCGGCCGTATCGCCGACGCCTGGGTGCGGGCGCTGGAAGCCCTGGTGGAGCACGCCCGCCGGCCGGAGACCGGCGGCTACACCCCCTCGGACATGCCTCTGGTGGAGCTGAGCCAGAGCGAAATCGATCTGCTGGAAGACGACTGGAGGACGTCGTGATGAGTCAGTCGGGACTTGAGGAGATCCTTCCGCTGTCACCGTTACAGGAAGGCATTTTCTTCCACAGCGTCTACGACGAGACCGCACCCGATCTGTACGCGGTGCAGCTCGTGGTGGATCTGGAGGGCCCGCTGGAGCGCGACGCCCTCCGGGCGGCGGCGGACGGCCTGCTGCGCCGCCACGCCAATCTGCGGACGAGCTTCCGCTACGAGGGGGTCAACCGCCCGCTCCAGATCGTCCACCGCGCGGTCGAGGTGCCCTGGTACGACGTCGACCTCACCGCCCTGGCCGAGGAGGACCGGGCCGCCGAGGCCGACCGGGTCGTCGCCGAGGACCGGGCCCGCCGCCTGGACCTGGCAAGACCGCCGCTGATGCGGTTCACCCTGGTCGTGCTCGGCGCGGGCCGCCACCGGCTCGTCCTGACGTTCCACCACGTCCTGCTCGACGGCTGGTCCCTGCCCGTCCTGTGGCGGGAGCTGTTCGCGCTGTACTCCAGCCGGGGCGACGTGTCGCGGCTGCCCGCGGTGCGCCCGTACCGCGACCACCTCGCGTGGCTGGGGCGGCAGGACCGGGTCGCCGCCGAGAACGCCTGGCGCGAGGCGCTGGGCGACCTGGACGGACCCACCCTGGTCGCGCCCGACGCCGGCAACGTGTCCATGGTCCCCGGACAGGTCAACGTCCAGCTGCCGGAGGGGACCACGCGCGCCCTCACCGAGTGGGTGCGCGAGCAGGGCCTCACCATGGGCACCGTCCTGCAGGGTGTCTGGGCGATCGTGCTGTCCCGGCTCACCGGCCGCGACGACGTGGTCGCGGGCGTCACCGTCTCCGGCCGGCCGTCGGAGATCGACGGTGTCGAGAGCATGATCGGCCTGTTCATCAACACCGTGCCCATGCGGGCCCGGCTGCGGCCGGCGCAGCCCATGGCGGAGTTCCTGCGGCAGCTCCAGGACACCCAGACCCGGCTGCTGGCCCACCAGCACATCGGCCTCGCCGACATCCGCAGAGCCATCGGCTCCGACGGCCGCGGCGGGCTCTTCGACACCCTCACCGTCTTCGAGAACTACCCCTCCGGAGGCGGCGGCGGGGCTTCCGACGCCGCCCTCAGGGTGACCCGCGTCGACAGCCAGGACGCCAACCACTACCCGCTGTCCCTGATCGGGGCGCCCGGTGAGCGGATCTGGCTGCGCCTGGACCACCGTCCCGACCTGTACGACGAGGCCGCGGCCCGGCACATCATGGACCGGGTGGTGCGGATCCTGGAGGCCGTGGCCGCCGCACCCGACAGCCCCGTCTCCCGGATCACCGCCGCCGCCGAGCCGGGTGGGGTGCCGACCTTGCCGGAGGGCTCGGCCGGCACCGTACGCGAGGTGCCCGACGCCGCCCTGCCCGAGCTGTTCCGGGCCCAGGCCCGCCGGGTGCCCGACGCCCCTGCCGTCGTGACCGACGACCGCACCCTCACGTACGCCGAACTCGACGCGCGAGCCAACCGGCTGGCGCACCGCCTCGCCGCCGCGGACGTCGGCCCCGAGTCGGCGGTCGTGCTGCTGATGGAGCGCTCGCCGGAGGTGCCGGTCGCCGTGCTCGGCGTCCTCAAGGCGGGCGGCCACTACGTGCCCCTCCACCACGGCTTCCCGCTGGACCGGATGCGCGACGCCGCCGAGGAGGCCGGTGCCCGGGCCGTCGTCACGGACCGGGCGACCGCGCCGCGCGCCGACGAACTCGCCGACGCGCTCGGCGTCCCCGCGATCGTCGTGGACGACCCGGACCCGGGGGAGTGGCCGGCCGACGACCCCGGAGTGGCCGTACACCCCGACCAGGCGGCGTACGTGATGTTCACCTCCGGCTCCACCGGCCGGCCCAAGGGCGTCGTGGTGACCCAGCGGGGCGTCGCCGAACTCGCCTTCGACGGCCGCTGGCACACCGGCGCCCACGAGTCCGTCCTGATGAACGCCACCCTCGCCTTCGACGCCTCCACCTACGAGTTGTGGATACCGCTGCTCGCGGGCAACCGGATCGTCGTCGTCCCGCCCGGCGAGACCGACGTGGACGCCGTGGCCCGCACCATCACCGGGCACGGCGTCACCGGTGCCCTGCTCACGACCGCGCTGTTCAACGTGCTCGCCGAGGAGCGGCCCGAGGTCTTCGCCGGGATGCGCGAGATCACCACGGGCGGTGACGCCGCCTCCGCGCAGGCGTTCCGCCGGGCCCTGGAGCACTGCCCGGGCCTGACGGTCACCAACCTCTACGGCCCGACCGAGATCACCATGAACGCCACCCACCACGCGGTGACCACGGCCGGTGCGCTCGGCTCCACGGTCCCCATCGGCGGCGCCATGGACAACACCCGCCTGTACGTCCTGGACGGCGGCCTCCTGACCGTGCCCGGAGGGGTGACCGGCGAACTGTACGTCGGCGGCGCCGGCGTGGCGCGCGGTTACGCGGGCCGCTCCGCCCTCACCGCGGAACGCTTCGTGCCCGACCCGTTCGGCCCGCCCGGCTCCCGTATGTACCGCACGGGCGACCTGGTGCGGCGCACCCCCGCCGGCGTCCTGGAGTTCGCCGGACGCGCCGACCACCAGGTCAAGATCCGGGGCTTCCGGATCGAACCCGCCGAGGTGGAGGCCACCGTCGCCCGCCACTCCCGCGTCGGGCAGGCGGTCGTCGTCGCCCGCCGGGACCCGGCGGGGGAGAAGCGCCTCGTCGCGTACGTGGTGCCCGCGGCCGATGGCGGCACCGGCGCCCCGGACCCCGAGGCGCTGCGCGCCCACACCGCGCAGACGCTGCCCGGCTACATGGTGCCGACGGCGTTCGTGGTGCTCGACACGCTGCCGGTGCTGCCGAACGGCAAGGTGAACCCCAAGGCGCTGCCGGACCCGGACTGGGACACCGCCGTCCTCGGCCGAGGCCCGCGCAGCCCCCGCGAGGAGATCCTCTGCGGTCTGTTCGCCGAGGTGCTGGGGCTGCCCCGGATCGGCATCGACGACAACCTCTTCGAGCGGGGCGGGAACTCCCTGCTGGCCACCCGCCTCGTCAGCCGCATCCGCTCCACGCTGCGCACCGAACTCGCCATCCGGGAGCTGTTCGAGGCGCCGACGGTGGCCGCGCTCTCCGCGGTCCTGGACCGCAGCGGCGACGGCCGCGGCGGCATCACACCGGCGGTCCCGCGCCCGCCGCGCGTCCCCCTGTCCTTCGCCCAGCAGCGCCTGTGGTTCCTGCACGGCGTGGAGGGCCCCAACCCCAGCTACAACCTGCCCGTGCCGCTGCGCCTCACCGGCCGCCTCGACCACGCCGCCCTGCGCGACGCGCTCACCGACGTCGTCACCCGGCACGAGCCGTTGCGCACCGTCTTCGCGGAGGACGCGAACGGCCCCTACCAGCGGGCCCTGCCGCCCGCGCCCGTCCCCGTCGAGGTCGTCCCGGCCGACGAGGGCCGGCTGCGCGGACTGCTCGACGAGGCCGTGCGGCACCGCTTCGACCTGTCGGAGCAACCGCCGCTGAAGGTCTGGCTGTTCCAGATGTCCGAGACCGAGCACGTCCTGCTGCTGCTCATGCACCACATCGCCGCGGACGGCTGGTCCATGCCGCTGTTGCGCCGCGACCTGACCGTCGCCTACGCGGCACGGCACGCCGGGCACGCCCCGAGGTGGGAGCCGCTGCCGGTCGACTACGCCGACTTCAGCGTGTGGCAGCGGACGATGCTGGGCAGCGAGGACGACCCCGATTCCGTCCTGTCCCGTCAGCTCGCCCACTGGACCGAGCAGTTGGCGGGCCTGCCCGAGCAGCTCGAGCTGCCCGCCGACCGCGAGCGGCCCCTGGTGTCCAGCGGCGAGGGCGGCATGCTCGTCTTCGACGTGCCCGAGCGCACGCACGCCGGACTCGCCAAACTCGCCCGCGACACCCGGTCCACCCTGTTCATGGTCGTCCAGGCGGGGCTCGCCGGGCTGCTGTCCCGGCTCGGCGCGGGCACGGACATCCCCATCGGGACGCCCATCGCGGGCCGCACCGACGACGCCGTCGGCGAACTGGTCGGCTTCTTCGTCAACTCCCTCGTGCTGCGCACCGACGTGTCCGGCGATCCCACCTTCACCGAGCTGGTGGCGCGGGTGCGCGACGTCGACCTGGCCGCCTACGCCCACCAGGACGTGCCCTTCGAGCGCCTCGTCGAGATCCTCAACCCCCAGCGGTCCCTGGCCCGCCACCCGCTGTACCAGGTCCAGCTGGCCTTCGACAACAACGACCAGAAGGCCGTTGCCGACGTGCAGGGGCGGCTGCCCGGGCTCACTGTCGCCAACGAGCCGGTCACCGTCGACACCGCCAAGTTCGATCTGCTGTTCTCCTTCGCGGAGCGGCGCGGCGCTGACGGCACGCCCGCCGGGATGATCGCCTCCCTGGAGTACTCCCGCGACCTGTTCGACGAGGAGACCGCCCGCTCCGTCGTGGACGCGCTGCTGCGGCTCCTCGCTCTCGTCGTGGAGAATCCGGCCGCGCGGGTGCGCCGCGTCGACGTCCTCGCGGACCGGGACCGCGACCAGGTCCTCACCGAGTGGAACGCCACCACCCGGGAGCACCCGTGGCGGCCCTTGCCGGAGCTGTTCGAGGAGTGGGCCGCGCGGCGGCCGGACAGCCCGGCCGTGGTGCACGAAGCCGTCGTGGACGACACGGCGTCCGGCCCCGTCGAACGGCTGACGTACGGCGAGCTCAACGCGCGGGCCAACCGGCTCGCCCGGCTGCTCATCGGCCGCGGCGTGGGCCCGGAGTCGTACGTCGCCATCGCCCTGCCCCGCTCGCCGCTCCAGGTGACCGCGGTCTGCGCGATCCTCAAGACCGGCGCCGCGTACGTGCCCGTCGACCCGGCCCACCCCGCCGAGCGCGTCGCCTACATGCTCGACGACGCCGACCCGGCCGTCCTCCTGACCACCACCGACGTGGCCGCCGCCCTGCCCGCGGGGCGTCCGGGCACCGTCCTGCTCGACGACCCGGCCGTCCACGACGCCCTCGGGGCGCTCCCCGGCACCGACGTCACCGACACCGAACGCACCGCCCCGGCCCTGCCCCGGCACCCGCTGTACGTCATCTACACCTCCGGCTCCACCGGCCGCCCCAAGCCCGTGGTCATGCAGGCCGGCGGCCCGGCCAACCTGGTCGCCTGGCAGGACGGGCTCCTCGCGGGCAACCGGATCACCGCCCAGTTCGCGCCCATCGGGTTCGACGTGTCGGTGCAGGAGATCCTGTCGGCGCTGCTGTACGGCAAGACGCTGGTGCAGTGCCCCGAGGACGTGCGGCGCGACTCCGAGCGCCTGGTGCGGTGGCTGGACCGGCACGGCGTGCAGGAACTGTTCGCACCGAACCTTGTCGTGGAGGCGGTGGCCGACGCGGCCCGCGAAGCCGCCCTGGACCTGCCGGAACTGCGTGACATCGTCCAGTCCGGCGAGGCACTGGTGGCCGGCGAGTCCCTGCGCGCCTTCCACGGGCGGGTGCCCGGCCGGCGCCTGCACAACCAGTACGGCCCTACCGAGACCCATGTGATGACCGGCTGGGTGCTGCCCGCGGATCCGGCGGAGTGGGAGAACGCGCCCACCATGGGCGGCCCCGTGGACAACGCCCGCCTCAGAGTCCTCGACGCGGCGCTGCGCCCCGTGGCGCCCGGCCGCACCGGCGAGCTGTACATCGCCGGCGCCGGCCTGGGCCGTGGCTACCTCAGGCGGCCCGGCATGACCGCCGAGCGTTTCGTCCCCGACCCGTTCGGGGCGCCCGGTGAACGCATGTACCGCACGGGCGACCTGGTCCGCTGGACCCGCGAGGGACAGATCCGGTACATCGGCCGCGCCGACTTCCAGGTGAAGATCCGCGGCTTCCGGGTCGAACCGGGCGAGGTGGAGGCGGCGCTCGTCCGCCATCCGGCCGTGGCGAAGGCCGCCGTGGTCGTCCGCGAGGACTCGCCCGGTGAGAAGCGCCTGGTCGCCTATGTGGTACCGGACGAGAGCGCCGCACCCACTGCCGCCGAGGCTCTCGACGAGACGCTGGCCGCGCACGTCCGGGCCGGGCTGCCCGAGTACATGGTCCCCTCGGCGTTCGTCACCCTGGACGCCCTGCCCCTGACCCGCAACGGCAAGCTGGACCGCCGCGCCCTGCCCGCGCCGCGTACCGCCGCGGCCTCCCTCGCCCACCCGCGCACCCCCGAGGAGAAGGTGCTCGCCGACCTCTTCGCCGAGTTGCTCGAGCTGGAGGCGGTGGGCGTCCACGACGACTTCTTCCGGCTCGGCGGGCACTCCTTCCTCGCCACCCGGCTGGTCCGCCGGATCCGCTCGGACCTCGGCGTGGAGATCTCCGTGCGGACCGTCTTCGAGGCGCCGACCGTGGCGGGCCTGGCCCGCGCCCTGGGCTCGGACACCTCTCGCGACCCACTCGACCCGCTGCTGCCGCTGCGCCCCCGTGGCGACCGTCTGCCGCTGTTCTGCATCCACCCGGGCTCCGGCACCAGCTGGTCGTTCTCCGGCCTGCTCACCCACCTGGACTCCGAGCAGCCCGTGTACGGGCTCCAGGCCCGCGGGCTGACCGAGCCGGACCGGATGCCCGACTCGATCGCGGAGATGGCGGACGACTACATCGCCCGCATGCGCGCGGTGCAGCCGGCGGGCCCGTACGCGCTGCTCGGCTGGTCCTTCGGCGGCCTGGTCGCCCATGCCGTCGCCGTACGGCTGGAGGAGCAGGGCGAGGAGGTGCGGATGCTGGGCATCATGGACACCTTCCCGCCCGACCTGGAGGCCGAGGCGCCCAGTTGGGACGACCACGAGATCATCGCCCCGCTGCTGGCGTCCGGCTTCTCCTTCGACATGGGGGAGCTGGCCGTGGACCGCGACGCGGTGCTCGCCCGGTACGCCGCGTACCTGGAGGAGGAGAACAACCGCCTCGCCGCGCTGGGTGAACAGGGCCTGGTGAAGAGCATGAACGCCTACGTCCACAACAACCGGCTGATGGGCACCTTCCAGGCCGGTGTGTTCGGCGGGGACCTGCTCTTCTTCACCGCCACGCGCCCCACGCCCGGAGTGGAGTACCCCGAGGAGGTCCGGGCCAGGCTCGTGCCGGAGGCCTGGCGGCCGTACGTCAAGGGCATCATCGCCAACCACGACGTCGACTCCACGCACGGCGGGATGCTCTCCGACGCCGAGGCGGTCACCGTCATCGGCCGGGCCCTGGCCGACGCCCTGTGAGCAGGCGAAACGGGCAAGTCGGGGCTCCGGGCGGCTGCTGACCATGCGTCATTCAGCCGCCGCTTAAGGACGATGCCCCTGTTCGGCGGCCGGTGCTAGCGTCGAAGCATCGGCCGTCGACTCCCACCACTGCGGCAACTCCGGTGACTCCGGTGTTGCGACCACGACGAACGGGGTGATCCGCGGCATGACGGAACTGATCCACGACGTGGACCTTGCGGACCCGCAGACGTTCCACTCCGATCTCACGGACTTCTGGAAACGGCTCAGAGAGCACAACCCGGTGGCCTGGCACCCACCCCGGGGGGACAACCCCGGCTTCTGGGTCGTCAGCCGCCACGCCGACATCATGGCGGTGTACCGGGACAACGTGAACTTCACGTCGGAGCGGGGGAACCTGCTGGTGACGCTGCTGGCCGGCGGGGACTCCGCGGCCGGCCAGATGCTCGCCGTCACCGACGGCCACCGCCACCGCGAACTGCGGAAGATCATGCTCACGGCGTTCTCCCCGCGCGCCCTGGAGCGCATCGCGGAACGGGTGCGGGAGAACACCAGGAGACTGGTGGCCGAGGCGGTCGAGCGCGGCACCTGCGACTTCGCCGAGGACATCGCGAGCCACATCCCGATGGGCACCATCGCCGACCTGCTCGGAGTCCCCGCGTCGGACCGGGAGTTCCTGCTCTCGCTCACCAAGTCCGCGCTGAGCTCGGAAGCGGCGGACGCGGGCGAGGTCGACGCCCTCATGGCCCGCAACGAGATCCTGCTGTACTTCGGCGAGCTCGTGGAACAACGTCGCGCGTCCCCCGGCGACGACGTGATCAGCGTCCTCGCCGGCGGCGAGATCGACGGCAGGTCGCTCACCGAGGACGAGATGGTCCTCAACTGCTACAGCCTCATCATCGGCGGCGACGAGACGAGCCGGCTCTCGATGATCGACGCCGTGCGCACCCTCGCGGACCACCCCGCGCAGTGGCAACTGCTGCGCGACGGCGACGTCGGCCTCGGCACGGCCGCCGAGGAGATACTGCGCTGGGCCACGCCGGCCATGCACTTCGGCCGCACCTGTCTGACCGACACCGAGGTCGGCGGCGTACGCGTCGCCGCGGGCGACATCGTCACCCTGTGGCACAGCTCCGGCAACCGCGACGCGTCCGTCTTCGACGACCCGTACGCCTTCACGCTGGGCCGCACGCCCAACAAGCACATCACCTTCGGCTACGGCCCGCACTTCTGCCTCGGCGCCTACCTGGGCCGCGTCGAGGTGTCCGAACTGCTCTCGGCGCTGCGGACCTTCAGCCGCGGCTTCGAGGTCGCCGGGCCCGCCCGGCGCATCCACTCCAACTTCCTGACCGGCTTCAGCTCGCTGCCCGTGCGCTTCGAGCCGGACCCGGCGGGACTCGCCCAGTACCACGAGACGCGTGGCGCAAGCGTGTGACCGCGCCCCACCCCGAGGAGGACACCCAGATGAGCACCAACCCGTTCGAGGACCCCGACGGCACCTACCTGGTCCTCGTCAACGACGAAGGCCAGCACTCGCTGTGGCCCGCGTTCGTCGAGGTACCGGCGGGCTGGCAGGTCGCGCTCAAGGAGACCGACCGGCAGTCGGCGCTCGACTACGTCAACGAGCACTGGACCGATATGCGGCCCAAGAGCCTCGTCGAAGCCATGGAGAAGGCCGGCGCCGCCTGACGGACGCCGGCCCCGCCGCCCCCGTCCCCCCCGAGGGACCCACCCGATTCGAACGAGCAGAAAGGGGGCCGCACGCATGCCGCGCGTGACCCGGCTGCCCGCACGCACCCGCAGGGCACTGGCCTCGCTCCTGGCCGGGATCACGCTGGTGGGTGCCACCGCCGCGCCGGCCGTGCCGGCACCACCCGACGGGCCGGCCGGCAACGGCCGGCCCGTCGTGATCCGGTACACCGAGCACGGAGTCCCGCACATCACGGCCGGCGACTACCGGGGACTCGGCTACGGCTACGGCTACGCGTCGGCCACGGACAACCTGTGCGTCCTGGCGGACGCCTACCTCACCGTCCGCGCCGAACGCTCCCGCCACCTCGGCCCCGACGCACCCGCCGACACCGGCCTGGGCGTCGCGGGCGACAGCCTCACCAGTGACCTGTACTTCCAGCGGCTCGCGGACTCCCGCACGGTCGAGAGACTGGTCGCGCAGCCGCCTCCCCGCGGTCCCGAACCCGAGGTCCGGCAGCTCGTCGACGGATATGTGCGCGGCTACAACCGCTATGTGGCCGAGACCGGGCGGGCCGGCGCCGGCGGGCCGGCCTGCCGCGGGAAGGCATGGGTGCGGCCCGTCACCCCGCTCGACGTGTACCGCCACTTCCACGCCGTCGCCACCATGTCGGGCGCCGGGACGATGATGGACGGCATCACCGCGGCCCGCCCACCCGCGCCCGGAAAACCGTCCGCCGCCACGTCCGGCCCGTCCGCCGCATCCCTGAAGGCCACGGCGTCCGGGCTGAGCGCCGCCGTCCGCGCCGCCCGCGGAGACGGCGAACTGGGCAGCAACGCCCTCGCCACCGGCAGCCGCGGCACCGGAAGCGGGGCCCGCTCCGTGCTGCTGGCCAACCCGCACTTCCCCTGGCACGGAGCACGCCGGTTCTGGCAGAGCCACCTGACCGTCCCCGGCCGCCTCGACGTGTCCGGCGCCTCCCTGCTCGGCATTCCCACGGTCCTCATCGGCCACAACAACGACCTCGCCTGGACCCACACCGTGTCCACGGCCGCGACCTACGGGCTGTACGAGGTTCCGCTCGTCCCCGGTGACCCCACCCGCTACCTCGTCGACGGGGTGCCGGAGCCGATGCGCGCCCACCGCGTCACGGTGCGCGTCCGTGCCGCCGACGGCACCGAGGACACCGTCGAACGGACGCTCTGGGAAACCCGCTACGGCCCCGTCACCGGCACGGGCCCCGGCGGCTTCCCGCTGCCCTGGACCACCCGTAGCGCCCACGTCCTGCGCGACGCCAACGCCGGCAATCTGCGCGCTGTCAACAGCTGGCTCGGACTCGGCAGGGCCCGCGACACCGACGACGTACGCCGGGTCCTCGCCCGCACCCAGGGCCTGCCCTGGGTCAACACCGTTGCCGCCGACCGCCGGGGCCGGGCCCTGTACGCGGACCTCCAAGTCGTGCCGCACGTCACCGACGACCTGGCGGAGCGCTGCTCCACGCCGCTCGGCGAGCGGGTGTTCCCCGCCGGCGGGGTGCCCGTCCTCGACGGAGGACGCGGCGACTGCGCCTGGGGCAGCGACCCCGACGCCGTCGAACCCGGACTGCTCGGACCCGCGAGGCTCCCCGCCCTGGCCCGCGACGACTACGTCGCCAACGCCAACAACAGCCCCTGGCTGACCAACCCCGCGGCACCGCTCACCGACTATCCGCGCATCGTCGGCGACAAGGGCACCCCGCGCAGCCTGCGCACCCAGGAGGCCGTCCTCACCGCCGAGCGGCGGCTGGCCGGCACGGACGGACTGCCCGGCCGCGGCCTCACCCGAAGAGCGGCGCAGCGCCTCCTCTTCCGCGACCACAGCAGGGCCGCCGAACTGGCCGGCGCCGACGCCGTACGGCTGTGCCGGTCGTTCCCGGGCGGCCTCGCGCCCTCCTCCCAGGGGCCCGTCGACGTGTCGGCGGCCTGCCCCGCGCTGGAGGCATGGGACGGCACCTTCCGTCGCGACAGCCGCGGCGCCCTGCTGTTCGCCCGGTTCGTGCTCAAGGCCGAGACGGTGCCGGGCGGCCCCTGGCGCACCCCGTTCGACCCCGCCGACCCGCTGCACACCCCGCGCACCCTGGCCGTCGACGACGCACAGGTGCAACGGGCGTTCGGCGAGGCCGCCGCCGAACTGCGCACCGCCGGGATCGCCCTCGACGCACCTCTCGGGGCGCACCAGTACGTGGTGCGCGACGGCGAGCGCATCCCCCTCCACGGCGGTCCGCACCAGGCCGGTGTCCTCAACGTCGTCACCCCCCGCTGGGACCCCGTCGCCGGCGCCACCGAAGTCACGACCGGCACGAGCTTCCTCCAGGTCACGGAGTTCCCCGAACGGGGGGCGCCGCGCGCCTCCACCCTGCTGACCTACGCCCAGTCCGCCGACCCGTCCTCCCCGCACCACGCCGACCAGACGCGGCTGTACTCCCGCGGGACATGGGTGCCGGAACGCTTCACCCCGGCGGAGATCCTTCGCTCGCCGCACCTGCGGACCGTCGTCCTGACCGCCCCCTAGGAGAACCATGCCCCTCGCCACCGTCAACGGCATCCGCCTCAACTACGAGGACAACGGCTCCGGTGAACCCGTCGTCCTGATCATGGGATCCGGCAGCGGGGGCCGCGCCTGGCACATGTACCAGGTGCCCGCGCTCACCGCCGCCGGCTACCGGGTCATCACCTTCGACAACCGCGGTATACCGCCCACGGACGTGTGCGCCGAGGGCTTCACCGTCGACGACATGGTCGCCGACGTCGTCGCGCTCGCCGCCCGGCTCCGGCTCGGCCCGTTCCGCGTGGTCGGCACCTCGATGGGCGCCTACGTCGCCCAGGAACTCGCCCTGACCCGACCGGACCTGCTGCGCCAGGCCGTGCTCATGGCCAGCCGGGCCCGCAGCGACGCCCTGCGCGCCGCACTCGCGCGCGCCGAGCGCGAGCTGCACCTCTCGGGAGTGCGGCTGCCCGCCCGCTACCAGGCCGTCGTCCAGGCCATGCAGAGCCTGTCGCCCCGCACCCTGGACGACGAACAGTCCGTCGTCGACTGGCTGGACGTCATGGAACTCTCCGGGCAGAACGAGGCCGGCCGGGGCGCCCAGCTCGGGCTGGAGCCGATGCCCGACCGGCGCCGGGCGTACACCGCGATCGGTGTCCCCTGCCACGTCATCTCGTTCGCCGACGACCTGGTGACCCCGCCGCGCGCGGGGGAGGAGCTGGCCGGGATCATCCCGGGCGCCGGCTTCGAGGTCGTCCCGGACGCCGGGCACTACGGCTACCTGGAGAACCCTGAGGCCGTGAACAAGAGCATCCTGGAGTTCTTCGGCGACGCGGGCTGACCACCCCGGCGGAAACCACAAGGGCGGGGCGGTCGTCACGACCGCCCCGCCCCTTCTCGCCGCGTCGGTGCCTTACTCGGTGGTCAGCAGCCAGAGCCACGTCGACGGCGCGCCGAGCGGCTCGCGCCGCTCCACCCGCAGTCCCGCACCCGCGAAGGCGTCCTCGTACGTCCTGCGGTTCATGATGGGCGTGTCCATGAACGCGTGGACCAACTCGAACCCGACGGAGAACATCGGCAGGGTCGCCCGCCGCTCCTCCCAGTCCTGGGCGACCGTGTCACCGATCAGGAACCGCCGGGCCTCCGGGAAGACCCGGCGCAGCGTGCGCATGACCCCCACGGGGTCGCCGGTGGCGTCGAACAGGTCGTGCATCATCAGGAAGCTGGTCACCAGGTCGACCTCGGGGAACGTACGGCCCGAGAAGGCCAGTACGTCCCCGTGCACGATGTCGACACGGTCCGCGAGCCCCGCGTCCGCGACCCGCTTGTTCGCCTGGACGCACGCCCCCTGGTTGATCTCTATGCCGGTGCCGCGCCTGTGCGGGTGGCCGTCGCACAGCCGCAGCAGCCGGGTGGCGTCCCCGCAGCCCAGGTCGGCGACGGTGCGGAAGTCGACGGTGGCCAGCACCTCCTGCTCGAGCGGCAGCATCAGCTCCCGGCCCACCTCGCCCGAGCCGACGGCGACCATCCCGCCGTCCCGGTCGACGTCCTGCTCGAACACGGAGGTCCCGCGGGCCAGTCCGGACAGGCCCCGCAGCACCTCGTGGTAGCCGCCGACGCCCCAGGTGAAGAAGCCCCGCGTCCGGACCAGCTCCCGGCCGGCCCCGGTGAGCCTCACCGTGGCGGAGGAGCCGTCGGCCGGCTCCACGTAGCCCAGCAGTGCCACGACCCGCAGCAGCGGCATCAGCCCGGTGGCATCGGTGCCCGCCTCGACGGCCAGCTCGTCGACGGTGTGCTCGGGCCGCTCCGCCAGCCGGTCCCAGACCCCCAGCCGGGTCAGCGCGAACACCGCGTGCGCGCCGACGTAGCCGTTGAACAGGTCCTCCGGGGCGACCGGGTCCAGCGTCGGCACGGGCAGCACATCACGGGCCGCGCCCAGGCCGTGGCCGCTGGAGGCGTGCGACCGGGGCGAGGCCAGCACACTGCCCAGCGCCTCGCGGAACCGGTCGGTGTCCTCCGCGGTCCCGACGGTCACCCGCACGTGCCCCGGGTGGCCGAACGGCGCGAGGTCGCGGACCAGGATGCCGTGCTCGTCAGCGAGACGCGACGCGAAACGGGTGCTGTTCCCGGGGGTCTTGACCATCACGAAGTTGGTGACCGAGGGCATGTGCGACACCCCCAGGGCGGTCAAGGCGCGGCACAGCCGCTCCCGCTCCCGCGTGGTGCGCTCGTACACCTCGGCGATGTGGTCGGGGCTGCCCAGCGCGGCCAGCGCCGCCTGCTGGGCGAGCCGGTTGACGCTGAACGGCAGCGGGCGGCGCACCTCCGCGATCCCCGCCACGAGGTCGGCCGGACCCACCGCGTAGCCGGCTCGCAGGGCCGCCAGGCCCCAGGCCTTGGAGAACGTCCGCAGCACCAGCAACCGCCGGCCCGCACGGACGGCGTCCAGGGCGTGGTCGAAGCCCGGCCCGGCGAACTCCATGTACGCCTCGTCGAACACCGGGACCACACCCGTGCGTTCGCAGGCCGTCAGGATCTCCTCGACCGCGGCCGGGGACAGGACGGTGCCCGTCGGGTTGTGCGGGTTGCAGACGAACACCAGGCGCGCGCCGTCGTCCACGGCCTCCACCAGGGCGGTGGCGGACACCCGGTCGCGGTGCAGCGGCACACTGCGCACGGTGGCACCCGCCACGGCCGCCGAGGCGGCGTACCCGGGGAAGGTGGACTCCGTGACGACGACCGTGTCACCGGGCCCGGCCGAGGCGAGGGTGATGAGCAGGACCAGCTCGTCGGCGCCGTTGCCGACCGCGACCATCTCCGCGGAGACGCCGATGTGTTCGGCCAGGCCCTCGCGCAGGGCGGTGACCTCGCTGTCCGGGTAGACGGAGCACCGGCCCTCGAGCTCCTTGGTGACCGAGGCGATCACCCCCGGGGGCGGGCCGTAGGGGTTCTCGTTGCAGTGGAGGCGCAGCATCCCCTCGGCCCGCTCGTGCTCACGGTGGAGGGAGTGCGCTGTCGCTGGGCGGCTCACGGTGTCTCCTTTGACTGGAAGGGCCTGCGTGGGATGGCGCGCGACGGCTGCCCGGTCCGACGGCCGCTCACCGGCCGAGCTCGACGCCGGGCGACTGGAAGGCGGGCCCCAGAACGGTGCGGGCGCCCTCCGCGGAGGGCACGGCCATCAGCTTCCTGGCCTCCACCTGCAGCTGGAACATCAGCCCCACGGCGTCGTCCAGCTCCTTGGGGTGGCCGTTGAACACCCGGTTCAGGGCGGTGAGGAGACGGGTGTAGGAGGCGTCGCATCGCAGGGATTCGCGGCGCCCGGCCGAGTCGGCGGGCAGCCGGTAGGTGTCGGGGTCGTCGATCACCGGGTGGACTCCCTCGGGGTCGAAGGGAATCCGCGGGCCGGTGTAGCCCCAGGTGCCGTCGGAGGCGCGGGCGAGCTGCCGGCCCTCCACGATCTCGGCGAACATGTAGTAGTGCCCCAGCTCCCCGGGGTCGCCCAGACCGTCGCCGTCCAGGTCGTGCGGGGAGCCCTCGCCCTGTTCCACGATCTGGTGGACGGCGAGCAGCGCCGACCGGCTGTCGGTGACCTTGTACAGCGTGCCCGGCGCGTCCGGCCAGCCGACCTGGCGCTCCGGATCGCCGGTGAACAGCTTCCCGTCGCGGTCGAGGCGGATGATGGCCCGGGCGATGCGGTTGTACAGCCAGGCGATGGTCTGCGGTTCGTACTCCGCCTTCGAGAACCAGGTCCGCAGGCGCTCCACGTCGTCGTCCTCGATGTGCCGCAGCTCGCCGTCGCGGGTGACGCGGACGCTCTGCGGGGAGATCACATGCCCCTTGAACGGCTTGCCGTCCACCATGGGGTGCTGCGGCTGTTCGATCGTCATGAACACGTCCCTGACGTGCTCCAGTGACAGCTTCCGCAGCCGTACCCGCAGATCGGGCAGGACACCGGCGGGCAGGGCGCCGGGGAAGGTCGGCACGAGCCCCGGACGGCCGATCTGCGGCTTCCCGCCGACGGCGTTGAGGAGGTTGCACACCTGGGCCATGTGCTGCATCTCCTCGCGCACCACGGCCCGGATCAGGCCGGCGATCTCCACGTTGTGCCCCGGCTTCACGGACAGCAGGGCGGCCAGGTACGGCGGCATGGTCGCCAACTCCACCAGCATGGCCTGCTGGAGGACGTCCCTCAGCTCCTCGACGCTGGTGATGTCGAGCAGTTCGGGGCGGGGCCCGCTGTCCAGCCAGCTCACGATCATGTCTCGCTTTCCTGGAGAGAGGTCCCGGGTGACAGGCATGTGGTTGGGGGAGTCCGGCGGCGCCAGCAGGGTCCGCCTGATGTACGTGCGGTAGCGCAGTACGTCGTTGTAGTTGCCGAGGTCCAGCACGTCCCGCATGACCGGATAGAGGTTCGCGTACTGCTGGAAGACCGGCCGGACGTCCCGCAGCCAGGTCGGCCGCTCGGGAGCGCGGTAGGGGTCGAACACGCGGACCGAGAGCTTCCCGTCGGGTTCGCCCTTGCGGTGCAGCGGCCCGTACGCCACTTCGGCCAGCGCCCCGTCGATGACCCTGCGCGGATTCCCGGGGTCGGTGCCGCTCAGCATCACCCGGGCGCGGCCCTGGGCGTCCGTGACCACCTCCTCCGGCAGCGACACCGGCCGCGGGGCCGAGCCCGCGTCCAGGAACAGCCGGACACCCGCCGCCGGGCGGCCGTGGCGTGTCGCGTACAGGGTCGTGCCGGCGCTCTCCCGCGGGGTGCCCGGGTGGAGGCGGAACACGGAGCCGTCGGCGTGCACCCACGAGGCGTCGGCGTTCTCGGCGAGCAGCGTGGCCGGTGTGTCGCCGGCCGACACCACCGCCAGACGGCGACGGCCGATCAAGTCCAGCTGTGCGCGGTCGAGGCGGACCGTGGCGATGCCCGCGCTGCGCTCGTAGAAACCGCGGTCGATCCCGTCGAGCGGGGCGAGCACCTGCGGGCGGGCGTCGTCGTCCAGCACGGCCAGGGCGAGCGGGCCGACGTCCTTGAGCGGTCCGCCGCGCCCCTCGGCGCGGATGCTGTTGCCCAGGTCGACGAAGACGGTGGAGGAGGGTTCGTCCACCCGGCACGGCGCGTGGAACAGCGGACTGCGGTCGTCGGCCTTGCGCAGTCTGCGCCCGGCGAGGAACCGGCGGGGCTCGCCCTTGAAGTAGGGGCCGATGGAGCCGACGACCCGGCCGAGGGTGATGTTGTCCGGCCAGCGCTCGACGCCGTCCTCGACGGCGTCCATCGTCATCTTGACCGAGAGCATCCCGTCCTGTGTGAGCCGCCGCAGGGCCCGCAGGAAGGGGGAGTCCAGGTGCTCGGCCCAGGTCACGTCGGTCAGCACCGACTGGTATGTGCCGGCCATGTCCGGCCGGCCCGAGGGCAGGTCCGCGCGCGGCCACAGGTCCTCCACCGCGGACGGAAGGAAGTCGCCGCGCAGCAGCTCGTCCCCGTCCGCGTCGAGCAGCCGGGGCCGCCAGCCGTAGATCTCCGGGACCATTTGGTTGTGCGGGTCCAGGTCGACCATCTTGCCGTCGGTGCGCAGGTCGTCGTCGACGAGGCGGCCGCCGACGACCGGATCTGCCCGCTTGTCGGTGAGTTGGCGGCCGTCCGGCAGGCAGACACCGGTGACCGCCACGTCCGCCAGCCGCAGCGTGCCGGGGCCGCGCGGGTTCCACAGCCCGTTGACGTCGGGCAGGTTCATCCGCCACTGGTAGCGCGGCTCGAACAGGTCGTTGTCGAAGTACTGCGGCACGTTGTTGGCCGTGGCCACGTCGGTCTGTATCGTCCCGGCGAAGTTCAGCCGGGGAAAACCCAGGTACGACACGGGGTGTTCGTCCCTTCCGGGAGCTAGCGGGCCGCCGGGGCGGCCCAGCGCACGTTCACCGGGAGCCGCGCCGGAGCGAGGTTGACCCTCGGCGCCGGGTACGCCAGTGGTTCGTCACGTGCGACGGCGACCTGTGAACAGCGGTCCATCAGCAGGGACATGGCGATCTCGGCGACCACCCGGGCGAGGGGCGCGCCGAGGCAGAAGTGCATGCCGTGCCCGAAGCCGAGATGACGGTTGGACGTCCGGTACAGGTCGAACCGGCCCGGCCGCGGGAACTGCGCCGGGTCCCAGTTCGCGGCGGCCGTCCACACGACGACGGGCGCGCCCGCGGGCACGGTGTGTCCGCCGACCTCGGTGTCGCGGGTCGCGAGCCGCAGCGAGCGGGGGAGCGGGCCCCGGTAGCGGAAGACCTCCTCGATGGCCGCGGGCAGCAGCTTCCGGTCGGCCCGCACCGCGGCCGCGGCGGCCGGGTTCTCGTCCAGGCAGACCACCAGGTTCGCCAGCAGCATCGTCGTGGTGTTGTGGCCGGCCAGCAGCATCACCGCGGCGAGGCTCACGACCTCGTCCTCCGTCAGCGGTTCCCCGTCGACCTCGGCGGCGGCCAGCCGGCTGAGCAGGTCACCGCCCGGCTCCCGGCGGCGTCGCTGCACCAGTTCGTGCAGGTACTGCTCCAGCTGTTCCAGTTCCTCGCCCAGCCAATCGGCGCCCGCGGCCTGCGCGGCGGCCGGGTCGGTCAGGGCCGATGCCCAGCTCTGGAAGGCGCGCCGGTCGTCGTGCGGGATGCCCAGCAGATCGCACAGCACGATCATGGGCAGCGGGTAGGCGAAGCGCTCCAGCAGATCGAAGGTGCCGACGCCGTCCAGCCCGTCCAGGATCGCGGTCGCCGTCTCGGCCACACGTGGGGCCAGCGTGTTCACCAGCCGCCGCGAGAACGCCTGGCTCACCAAGCCCCGGAACGCCCGGTGCCGGGCCGGTTCCATCGTGAAGAAGCTGGCGGAGGTGAGGCGTTCGATGACCGGCGGGATGGGCATCTCCACCCCGGCGGCCCGGCTCGCGGCGCGCATGTCCGCGGAGAACGAGGGGTCGGACAGGACCTGCAGCGCCTGGTCGTACCCGAATATCTGCCAGGCCCGCAGAGATTCGTCGAACATCACCGGGCCGTCCTGCTGCAGGTGCGTCAGCCAGGCATAGAACTCCGCCACTTCCTTGTCGAGGGGGCGGGCCTCGTGGTCTTCCATTTCCGGCCCAGCAGGCAGCATGTCACTCCAGCAGAGAAATGAGAATTCAACGGCTGACAGGGCAACTGGAGACTAGCGCAGCCTCGTTGCCCTGTCAGTCGCGGTCATTCTCGAATTGTGCGGAGTGGTGCTGCATTACCCGGTGATTTCCGGGGTCTGCCTGTTTCTTTTCGTCACCGCTTAAATTCCGGTCGGCGCCGTCAGGCGTCGCGGTTGCGCAGCACCCAGTAGCCGGCCGCGTTGGCGGCGAGGGCCCAGAAGACCAGCAGCGCGGCGGCCGCTCCGGGGCCGTAGGTGTCGGACTCGGAGACGCCCATCAGGGCCATGCCGGCCGGCCCCGGCAGATAGTCACCGGCCTTCTGCACGAACTCCACCGAGACCGACTGCAGCGTCATGGGAAGCACCAGCAGGATCAGGAAGCCCACCGTGATGGTCCCCGCCACACTGCGCACGGCCGCGCCGATCCCGATGCTGATCATGCCGACCGCGGCGAGGTACCCGCCCACGGCCAGTGCCTGCCGCACGCTCGCCCCGGCCGTCACCGGATCGGCGACGTCACCGAGAGAGGCGACGGCCGAGCCCAGCCCCAACGGCGCGACGACGAGGCCCGTCACGAACAGCACGGGGACCAGGACCACGCTCTTCGACAGCAGCATCCGGTGCCGCACGGGCACCCACTGCAACGTCCCGCGGATGCTGCCGGTCGCATACTCGGAGGCGATGACCATCGTGGCCAGAGCGAGCACCGCGAACTGCCCCATGAAGACGACCCCCGTGCCCAGGTTCGCCAGCGGGTCCGTCGGGGGCTCGCCCCCGGAGGTCTGCGCCGTCGAGGATCGCGCGGAGACCCCCACGATCACCGTGTAGGCGACCACCAGCGCGGCCGTGGACGCCAGGCACACCCAGGTGGAGCGCACACCCCACAACTTCGTCCACTCCGCCGCCGCGGCCCCCACCAGTCCGCCGCGGCCCCGCGCGGGCGCCGCCGGAGCGGCCGTCGTGTCGTTCATGCGTCCCACCCGCCTGTCACATTCGCGCTCCGCGCGGTGCCGTACTCGACACTGTCGGAGGTCAGTTCCATGTACGCCTCCTCGAGCGAGGGTTCCTGCAGGCGCAGTTCGTGCAGCCGGATCCCGGCCTCGTGTGCCAGGTCGCCGACCTGCTCGGGCGTGGCGCTCCGCACGATCACCGCGTCGTCCGCGGTGAGTTCGGCCCCGAAGCCCGCCGTCCCGATCCGCCGGACCAGGTCCGCGCGGTCCGCCGGGTCGGGGACCCGCACCCGCACGGTGCCCAGGGAACTGCGCTCGATCAGCTCCAGCACCGGGGTGTCCGCGATCAGCTTGCCCTTGCCGATGACGACGACCTGGTCCGCGGTCTGCTGCATCTCGCTCATCAGATGGCTGGAGAGGAAGACCGTGCGGCCCTCCTCGGCCAGCGAGCGCGCGATGGAGCGCACCCAGCGCACCCCGTCCGGGTCGAGTCCGTTCACCGGCTCGTCGAAGATCAGCACGCCAGGGTCACCGAGCAGCGCCCCGGCGATGCCGAGCCGCTGGCCCATCCCCAGGGAGAACAGGCCGACCCGGCGGCTCGCCACCGAGGTCAGTCCCACCGCCTCCAGCACCTCGTCGACCCTGTGCCGCGCGATGCCGTTGCTGCGGGCCATGGACAGCAGGTGGTTCCGGGCGGTCCGCCCCGGGTGCAGGGCCTTGGCGTCGAGGAGCGCGCCCACCTCGCGGAGGGGGTAGCGCAACTCCTCGTACACCTTGCCGTTGACCAGGGCCCGGCCCGCCGTCGGCCGGTCCAGGCCGAGGATCATCCGCATCGTCGTGGACTTCCCCGCACCGTTGGGGCCGAGGAAGCCGGTCACCCGGCCGGGCGTGATCTCGAGGTCGAGGCCGTCCACCGCGGTCACCGTCCCGTACCTCTTGGTGAGCCCGCTGAGGGTAATCATGCTCGCTCCCTGTCGCTGTGCCGATGTGACCACCGTAGAAATCGGCGGGGCGCGGTGCATCCGACGATGGGAATCGGCTGTCTACCACTTTCGTCGGGGGCGGGCCGCGCTTCCGGCCGGGCGCCGGCGGGCCCGCCCTGCCTTCGGCCGGTCCCCGCGGCGCAGTGCGAGATGGAGCGTTTTTCGCCCGGGACTTAAGAGCGGTGACTTTCACGGCGGTTATCGACCAGCATGGCACGCGGTATCACCGGCCGACCGGAAGGAAGACGTTCCATGAAGGCCTTGTCCGTGTTGTCGGAACAGGTCGGCCGTATTCACGCGCTGGACCCGTACACCCTGGATCTCGTCGGACGCGAGGCGCTGACGGTTCCGGAGAATCTGGCGACGGAATACGGTGAGTATCAGAGCGGGGGCTGGAAAACCCTCTCGCTCTACAACGACAGCGGTGACCCCATGGACGCCACCATCCGGGACTGCGAGGCCAAGGAGACGACGCTCCTGGAGCGCATGCCCGCCACGCGTGAACTGCTGCGGTCCTTCGGGCTGCGCTACATGTGGGCACGCATCGCCCGCCTCCAGCCCAACTCCTTCCTGTGGGAACACAGGGACTACCACGAGCTGACCGACGAGCGGCAGCACCACCGGCTGCACATCCCGCTGGTGACCAACCGTTCCTGCGCGCTGGTCACCGGCGGGGCGCGGGTCCACATGGCGCACGGCCACCTGTGGTGGCTCATGCCGACCCACGCGCACGGCGCCTGCAACCTCACGGGCCCCGACCGGCTGCACATCATCATGGACTGCTACGGCGACGAGGCGTTCGGTGAACTGACCGCCGGCATGGGCCTCGACGGCGTCCCCGTCGACCTGCTGCCGGAGCCCTCGAAGAAGGAACTGGCCGAGCACCTCGACCTGGCCGTCATGCTCGCCGGAATGGGCTACCACGAGGCCGCCGAGCACTCGCTGCTGCGGCTCTTCTACCGCTACGCCATGCCGGACGGCACGGTCTACGACCTGATCGTCAGCACCTACCAGCGTCTCGGCGACGAGGAGCGGGCAGAGGCCTGGGCGGCCAAGAAGAACGTCATGCTCTGCCTCGACCCACCCCCCACCCGTACCGAGGAGCAACCGTGACCGCAACACTCCTCTCGGATCCGCCCGGCACCGCCCGGCCCACGGCTCTCGCCTGTCTGGAGCGGGTCGCAGCCGCCCTGGGCACGAGCCCCGAGGTACGCGCGCTGCACGCCGTCCCACCACAGGCCGAACCGCACCACGACGGCGAGGCGCTGCTCCAGGCCGCCGTGCGCGGCGACCGGCTCGGAGACCTCTGGAGCGTCCTCGACACGCTGGTGCAGAGCGAGGTCGGCGCGGTCCTGCCCGGCTGGCGCGACCGGTCCGTCCCCGACGCGCTGGAGTCGGTCCATCTCGTCCCCCAGGACGACCACCTCGTCCGCCTGCGGGTCCGCGCCGTACCGGCGGGCACCCCCGCCGCCGAGCCGCCCGCCGGCTCCCGGACCCTCCTGGACCGCTCGCACGAGGGCGGAGCACCGGCGGACGCACCCGGCGACGACCCGCTGCCCGCCCTCCTGGCGGCCGAGCACCGCCGCGACCGGGACCCCGCCGAACTCCTCACCGAGACGCTCGTGCGCCTGCACATCGTCCACGCCGACGCCCGCGCGGGCCGCAGCCTGGAGGCGTACGGCGGTTTCACCCTGTTGTGCACCGCGCTCCGCGAACTGCTGCGCGCCTCGCTCGTCGCCGGTGCGGGACCGGTGCCCCGAGCGGAGCGGCACGCCGCCGGCTGGGCCGGCTTCGACGCGACACTCGCGCTCACCCCGATCGGCCGCCGCTGCCTCGGTGAGCTGCGCGCCCTGGTGGCCGCGGGACCGCCCGTCGACAACGCGGCGCTGACCCGCGCCGCCGAACTGGTCCTGCGTACCGCCGGCCACGCCGCACCGGCTGTCGTGGCCGGGTTCGCCGGTCCCACCGACTCCTACCGCCGCTACCTCCACCTCGACTGACCCCGACCCACCGGGAGCCCCCGACGTGAACGCGGGATTCGCCAGACGGACCTTCCTCCGCACGTCGGCGGGCGGCCTGGCCGCCGCCTCCGCGGTCTCCTGGGCCGCGGAGGCGCCGGTCGCCTGGGCGGCCGGAGAGGGGGCCGCGGCCGCCGACCCCTACGAACAGGCGGTACGGGACGCTCGCATGGAGTGGGCCGCCCTGCCGCGGGACCCCCGCCCGGCCCCCCACCTCGGCAACGGCCGGCTCGTCGTCCGGGCCGTCGCCGCACCCGGCGGACGCGGGGTGCGGCTGCTCGTCGGCGGGCCGGGCACCCGGTCGGCGGAGCCTGCCGCCGGGGTTCTGGATCTGCTGCCCCTGGGCGCCCCCACCGCCGTGAGGTGCGTTCTCGACCTGTGGGACGCCGAACTCACCGGACGCATCACCACGCCCCGCGGCACCGTCGCCTTCTCGGCCCTGGTCGACCGCCACAGCCCCACGCTGCTGCTGCGCGCCCGTACCGAGGGCGGCGAACACCTCTCCTGCACCGCTCCGCCCCCCGAGGGCTCCGGGCTGCCACTGCGTTCGGTGAGCCGCGAGCACGGCGACCGGCAGCTGCTCGCCGCCTCACCGGCGAACGCCACGGGAGCCGCCGAGGCCACCCTCCGTGAACTCCTCGCGACCGGCACCGACGCCGCCGTGGCCCGGCACCGGGCCTGGTGGCACGACTTCCACCGGCGCGGCTACGTGTCGCTGCCCGAGCGGACCCTGCAGCGGTTCCACCGCGCCCAGATGTACACCCTGGCCGCCGTGACCGACCCCGGCCCCGGCCGGCTGGCCGACGCGCCGGCGCTGCTCGGACCCTCGCGCCACCTCGACATCGGGCCGGTCTCAGCAGCGCTCGAACAGGGTCCGTCGCCCGCCCACGAGCACCTGGCCGGCGCGCTGCCCGGAGTCGGCTCCAAGGCGGGGCGCACCGACGACCCCGTGCGTGCCTCCGGAGCGCTGGCCCTGTGGGAGGCCCACCGTTACACGGGAGACCCGCGCATCGTGCGCGACCTGCTGCGCCCCGCGCTCGCCGGAGTCGTCGGCTACTACTCGGGCTTCCTCATGGAGGGGTTCGACGGACGCCTGCACCTGCCCGTCACGCACTCGCCCGGCCAGGCCGACGTCAGCGACTGCACGCACGACCTGTCGCTGCTGCGCTGGGCGGTCACCACGCTCGTCACGGCCACGCGCAGGCTCCGCGAGAAGGACCCCCGCCTGGCCCACTGGGAAGACCTCGCCGCCAGGCTGACACGGTGTCACACCGACAGCTCGGGCGTCATGATCGGGGCCGGACTCCGGGTCGCGCGTTCCTGCGCGGAGCCGTCACACCTCAACTGGCTGCTGCCCCTGCGGCAGGCCCCCCACCCGGACGCCGACCCGGAGCTCGGCCGGCGCAGCCTCCACCACTGGGCCGGTATGCGCGACGCCTGGCACGCGGGTTCGTACGCCACCGCCGCAGCCATGGCGGCGGCCTCGCGCGACGCGCCCCTCGCCCTGGAACTGCTGCGCCACCTCACGGGGGCGACCGGCGACGGGGCGGACGTCCTGGCGCCCAACTCCCTGTACCGGCACGCCGTATCGCCACGCGCCGCCGCCCCCTTCCCGGCGGGACAGGCGCTTCTGGAGCTCCTCGTCGGCGCGGGCGGCGACGCCGTGGACGTGTTCCCAGCGGTGCCCGACGCCTGGCCGGACGTCCTCGTCGCCGGGCTGCTCGCCCCCGGCGGGCACGTGGTGGACGCCGAGCGCCGAGCGGGCCGTACCCGCTGGGTCCGGGTCGGCGCGGCCGACGGCCGCCCGCTCACCCTGCGGCACGGCCTCGACGGCGACGCGGAGGTGTGGACCAGCCGCCCCGGAGACACCGCGCCCCACCACAGGGTTGTGGCACGCCCGGCCGGTCCCGGCGCCGCGCTGGTGCACCCGGCCCCGGGGGCCACCCTGACCGTCCTGCGCCCGGGCGACGACCCGGACCTGACGGTACGCCAGGTCCCCGCGGCGCGCTGACGTCTCCCACGCGCACGCCACGGGGGCGGGGCAGGTGGACACCCACCTGCCCCGCCCCTGTTCGCGTCGCGGCCGTCACTTGCCCGAGATCGCCTCCAGCATGTTCGTGGCCGCCGCCCGCCGGGCAGGCCACATCGCCGCCAGCACCGCGGCCACCGAGATGCCCACCAGTGCCGACCCGATCACGGTGAACGGCATCGTGAAGTCCCACAGCAGCTGCCCGAACATCGCGTGCTGCATCACGGCACCCGCCGGCACGCCCACCACCACGCCGAGCAACGCCCCGAACATCGAGATGACGATGCTCTCCGCCCGGATGGTCCGTCGCACCAGGAGCCGCTTGGCCCCCACCGCCCGCATCACGCCGATCTCCTGCGTCCGCTCCATCACCGACAGCACCAGGGTGTTGACGACGCCGAACACCGCGATGACGATCGCCACCCCGAACATGGCGTACATCAGTGTGAACGCGAACCGCTGCTGATCGACGCCCTGTTCGACCAGGCCCTCCCGGTCGGTGACGGTCACATCCGGCCGGTCCCGGAACGCCGCCTCGATACCGGCCCGCGCCTTGTCCGGGTCGGAGCCCGTGGCGTACAGCAGGGTGATCTGCCGGCGCAGCGCCTCGGGTGCCTTCGCCGCGTCCAGGTAGATGCTCGCCTGGAGCTCCGTCGCGTCGTAGATGCCCACCACGCGCTGGGTCACGGACGTCTTGGCGTCCAGCTTCAGGGTGATCTCGTCGTCCATGCCCAGCCGCAGCATGTCGGCCTGGTTCCGCGAGATGACCACACCGCGCGTCAGATCCGCGGAGCCGGCCGTGATCCTGGGCGTGAGCACGGTGCGCAGGGCCTCGGGTTCGATCGCGGAGATGCGCCGCACGGTCTTGCCGCCCTCGTACGTGAGACCGGCGAGCACATCGCGGCTCGCGGCGACCCGGTCGACGCCCGGCACGGAGCGCACCCGCTCCACCTCGGCGGGTGTGAGCGTCGACTCGCCGCCCGCCGCCGACTGGAGCACGGTCGTCGTCAACGGCACATTGGCGCGGGTCGTGGAGGCGATCAGGTCGGCGAAGGACGCGCTCAGCGTCGCGAACGCGCACACCAGACCGAGCCCCACGGTGATGGCGGTCGCCGTGCCCGCCGTGCGCCGGGGGTCGCTCGCGGCGTTGCGCAGACCCAGCCGCACCGAGGCACCGCCCCGCATGCCGACCAGCCGGGTGAGCGGCAGCAGCAGCCGCTCCGCGAGGAACGGCGCCAGCAGGATCGCGCCGACCACTCCGAGGACCGCGCCCACCAGCGCGATGATGCGCAGCAGGTTGGAGGAGCTGGGGTCGGCCGTCGCGATCACCATAGCGGCCGACACGACGAGCAGTGCCACGCCGAGCAGGTTGCGCCGCCGCTTGGTCTCCCGCGGCATCACCGCGTCGGTGCGCAGCGCGGCCACCGGAGGGACGGCGGCGGCACGCCGGGCCGAGGTGTAGGCGGCCAGCACCGTCACGATCACCGCGACGCCGTAGCCGAGCAGGATCGCCGTGGGCCGTACGGTGAACTTCACATCGTCGTCGGGCCGCATCACGCCGATCAGCAGCGGGCCCAGGCCGATACCGGCGAGCGTGCCGACGGTGCCGCCGGCCACGCCCAGCACCGCGGCCTCCACGATGATGCCCGTCCTGACCTGCCGCCTGCGGGCGCCGACGGCCCGCAGCAGCGCGTACTGCCGCGTGCGCTGGCTGACCAGCATCGTGAAGGTGTTGGCGATGACGAACATGCCGACCAGCAGGGCGACCGCCGCGAACGGCAGCATGGTCAGCCGCAGGTCCTGCGCCTCGTCCTCCGACTGGGCGGCCGCGGCGCCGGCGAGGGCCCGGCCGGTCTCCACCGGGTAGGTGTCCGGCACGGCGCCCCGTGCGGTCTCGGCGAGTGCGTCCGCCGACGTTCCGGGTTCGGCGGTCAGCTCGACGCGGTGGTAGCGGGCACCGAGGAAGCGGGCGGCTCCGGCGTCGTCGTAGGCGACCACGGGGACGGCGTCCGACGCCTCGTCGGAGTCGGCCTCCGCCTGCGGGCCCAGCCGGTGGTAGGTGAACAGGCCCGACACCTCGGCCCGTTCGGAGCGCCCGCCGGAGAGCAGCACCCGCACGGTGTCGCCCACGCCGACCCCGGCCGTCTCGGCGTCGGTGCTGTTGAGGGCGACCTCGCCGGTGCCCCCCGGTTTGCGGCCGGCGTCCAGGGTGAACCGCTCGTCGTTGCTCCAGTTGGTGCCCGCCCGGTCCAGGACCGTGCTGCTCTTCACGAGCTTGCCGTCCGGGCCCACGAGACCCGCCCGGCCGACCACGACACCCTCGGCGGCCGCCACACCCGGCAGTGCCGCCAGCCGGTCCTGTTCCGCGGCACCCAGCACCGGCTCCTTGCCGGGACTCTGCACGGCGACGCTGACGTCGTCCCGCGTCTCACGCACTGTCAGGGTGGCCGCGATGGAGTCGCTCACCACCCAGCTGCCGACCGTCGCCGTGACACCCAGGGCGATCGCCACCAGGGTCATCAGCACCCGGCCCTTGTGCGCGAGCAGGTCGCGCAGCATGGTCTTGAACATCAGGACACGGCCTTCTCGAAGGACTTCATGCGCTCCAGGACGCTGTCCGCGGTGGGCGCGAACACCTCGTCGACGATGGTGCCGTCCTTCAGGAAGAGCACCCGGTCGGCGAACGCCGCGGCGCTGGGCTCATGGGTCACCATCACCACCGTCCGGCCGAGGTCGTCGACGCTGCGCCGCAGGAACCGCAGCAGCTCCGCCGACGCCGTGGAGTCGAGCGCGCCGGTCGGCTCGTCCGCGAAGACGACGTCCGGCTCCGTCACCAGCGCACGGGCCACGGCCACCCGCTGCTGCTGGCCGCCGGAGAGCTGGCTCGGCCGGTGATGGAGCCGGTCCCGCAGGTTCACGGTGCTGACGATCCGATCCAGCACCTCCTGGTCCGGCTTGCGCCCGGCCAGGTCGAACGGCAGCAGGATGTTCTCCTGGGCTGTCAGCGTCGGCAGCAGGTTGAACGCCTGGAACACGAACCCGATCCGGTCCCGGCGCAGATCGGTCAGGGCGTCGTCGCTCAGCCCGGTCAGCTCGGTGTCGCCGATCCAGACCCTGCCCTCGTCGGCCTTGTCGAGGCCGGCCACGCAGTGCATCAAGGTGGACTTGCCGGAACCGGAGGGGCCCATGATGGCGGTGAACTCCTGGCGCGGGAACCGCACGTCGACGCCCGCGAGGGCGGTCACCCGGGCGTCCCCGGTTCCGTAGTGCTTGCCCAGCCCCGAGGCCCGGACAGCGTCTGTGGTCTCTGTCATGGAGAGGAGTCTGGATCGACGGGCGTCGTCTCCACGTCGCCGAAAAGTCCACGATCGCGCCCCACTTAGGTCGTGGCCGCACCCAACCTTCGTGGGGGGAGGGGGAGACTCCGGTCGGACGGAACAGCCCTCGACGAGCAACTACGCTCGGTGCGTGACCCGACGTACCCATACGACCACCGGATCGGGGCGGGTGACGGACCTGCGGCGATGGCTCGGCCGCAGGGGACCGTTACTCCTGGCCGTCCTCCTCGCCGCCGGCGCGTTCGTCCCGATCGACGGCACCTTCGTGTCCCGTGTGCAGACCGAGCTCGGACTGACCCCCATGGGCGGCCTCGCCCTCGCGCTGGCCGTCGCCGTGGCCGTCGCGTCGGCCGCCTCGGCGCTGGTCCTGCCCCGGCTGCGCTGGCCCATTGCGGTGACCGGCTGCGCGGCGTGGGTGTTCACCTCGACCTGGGCCGCGCTGTGCGTCGCCTCCTACGTCGTGGCGTTCTCCGTGCGCCGCCCGCTGCGGCAGCTCATGTATGCGGCGGCGGCGAGCGTTCTGACGGTGCTGCCGACGTCCACGGGACTGGCCATCGGGGCGGCCGGGGTCGTGTGGCAGGACATGCTGTCGTCGCTCGGCGGTGTCGCCCTGTTCGTGTGGCTGCCGTTCGCCCTGGGCCTGTGGAACAAGGCCCGCCGGGACGTCGTCGAGGGCCTGCACGAGCGGGCCGAGCAGCTGGAACGCGAGCAGACGGCCCGCGCCGAGCAGGCCCGTTCGCAGGAACGCGCCCGCATCGCCCGGGACATGCACGACGTGGTCGCCCACCGGGTGTCCCTGATGGTGCTGCACGCCGGTGCCCTGGAGATCAACGCCAAGGACGAGTCGACGGCCGTCGCCGCGGAGCTGATCCGCACCATCGGACGCGAGGCCCTGGGCCAGCTGAGGGATGTCATCGGCGTGCTCAAGGCCGACGGGGAGGGCGTGGCACTGGGCCCCCAGCCGACGCTCGTCGACCTGGAGCGGCTCCTCAACCAGTCGCGTGCGGCGGGCATGACCGTCAGCCGCCGCGACGAGGGCACCCCCCAGCGGCTGCCCACGCTGCTGGAACACGCCGCCTACCGGGTCGTGCAGGAGGCCCTGACCAATGTGCACAAGCACGCCGGGGCCGCCCGCACGGAGGTCCTCGTCCGCTACGACGACGGCGGTCTGGTGATCGCCGTCCACAACGACGCCCCCAGCCGTCCCGTCGAGGCACTGCCCGGCAGCGGCATGGGCCTGGTCGGATTGCGGGAGCGGGTCGAGCTGCTCGACGGGGAGTTCATCACGGGCCCCCGCGCGGGCGGCGGATTCTCCGTCCGCGCCCGCCTGCCCCTTTCCGCGCAAGCTACGGAGGAAGACGAGTGATCCGGGTCCTGGTCGTCGACGACGAAGCACTGGTACGGGCGGGGCTGCGCATGATCCTCGAACCGGCCGACGACATCGAGGTGGTGGCCGAGGCCTGTGACGGCAGCGAGGCGGTGACCGCCGTCGCCCGGCACCGCCCGGACGTCGTCCTCATGGACGTCCGCATGCCCGGCATGGACGGCCTCACCGCGCTGAAGGAGCTGCGCCGCGCGCCGAACCCGCCGCGCGTCATCATGCTGACCACCTTCGACCTCGACGACTACGTGCACACGGCGCTGCGCAGCGGCGCCGCCGGATTCCTTCTGAAGGACACCTCTCCGCGCGACCTGGCCGCCGCGGTCCGTACGGTCGCCGAGGGCAGCGCGATGCTGACGCCGCGCATCACCAAGCGGCTCATCGACACCTTCGCCGGGCTGGAGTCGGCCGACGTTGCCCTGGCCCGGGAACGCCTGTCGGTGCTGACGGAGCGGGAGGACGACGTGGTACGGGCTGTCGCCCGCGGACTGTCGAACGCCGAGATCGGCCGCGAACTCGCCATGAGCGAGGGCACTGTGAAAGCGCACGTCAGCCGCGCCCTCGCCAAGCTCGGCCTGTCCAACCGGGTGCAGGTGGCGCTGCTCGTGCGGGACGCCGGCCTGACCTGACCTGACCTGACCTGACGGGCGTGGGCGGGCCGCCCGCGTTCACACGGGCGGCGGAGAGCCCGATATCCAGTCGATAGCGAGGGCATACGGGGCGATCCGTAGAGTGCGGGCACGCGCAATTCCCTTTCCTGACCGAGGATTCGGGGACCGCCATTGCTGGAGGGTTCTCCCGCGTTTCCCCCTTTCTCTTCCTTGGAGAGCCGCCATGCCGCCACGTGCCATCGCGTACGCCGAGCTGTACGTCACGGACGACCGGGACGCCTCCGGCTTCCTCATCGACAGTCTCGGCTTCGTGCCCCTGGCCGTGGCGGGCCCCGCCACCGGTGACCACGACCGCAGGTCCACCGTGCTGCGCAGCGGAGAGGTCACCCTCGTGGTCACTCAGGCGCTGCGGCCGGGAACCGCCGTCGCCCGGCATGTCGAGGAGCACGGCGACTCCATCGCCGACCTCGCGTTCAGCTGTGACGACGTCCGGTCCTGCTTCGACCGGGCCGTCCGCGCCGGCGCCACCGCGCTGCAGCGGCCGACCCCTTCGCTCCGGCGCGGCCAGGACGGCTGGTTCGCCGCGGTCTCCGGGTTCGGGGACGTCCGGCACACCTTGATCGCCGCGACCGCCGACCGGGCGGGGCAGCTGCCGCCCGACCGGGACTGGGCGCTCCTGCCGGCCGCCTCGGTCCCCGCGGCACCCCGGCCGGTCCTCGATCACGTGGCGGTCTGCCTCGAAGCCGGCACCCTGCGCCGCACCGCCGAGTTCTACGAGACCGCGTTCGACATGCCCTTCTACTCCTCCGAGTACATCGAGGTGGGCGATCAGGCGATGGACTCCATCGTGGTGCGCGATGCCGAGGGCGGCATCACCCTCACCTTCATCGAGCCAGACGACACGCGGGTGCCGGGCCAGATCAACCGGTTCCTGCACGTGCACAACGGTCCGGGAGTCCAGCACCTGGCCTTCCTCGTGGACGACATCGTCGGCTCGGTCCGCGCGCTCGGCGACCGCGGTGTGGCCTTTCTGCGCACCCCCGGCGCCTACTACGATCTGCTCGCCGAGCGCGTCGCCGGCATGGCCGACGCCATCGCCGACCTGCGCGAGACCAACGTCCTGGCGGACCGCGACGAGTGGGGCTACCTGCTGCAGATCTTCACCCGCTCGCCCCACCCGCGCGACACCCTCTTCTACGAGTTCATCCAGCGCAACGGCGCACGCGGTTTCGGCAGTTCCAACATCAAGGCGCTGTACGAGGCCGTCGAGAGGGAGCGGGAAGTGGCCGGTCGATGACGTCCGCCACCCAGAGGGCCGGGGAGCCGCTCACGCTCGACGACTTCGCCGAGCACGCACGGCGCGAACTACCGCCCGACATATGGGACTTCATCGCGGGCGGCGCGGGCCGGGAGCGGACGCTGGCCGCCAACGAGGCCGTCTTCGCCGCCGTGCGGCTGCGCCCCAGGGCACTGCCCGGCATCGAGGAGCCGGACACCTCCGTCGAGGTCTTCGGCTCCGGCTGGGCGGCGCCGGTCGGGATCGCGCCACTGGCCTACCACTCACTGGCCCATCCGGACGGCGAGACGGGAACGGCCGCCGCCGCGGGCCGGCTCGGGCTCCCGTTCGTCGTCAGCACCTTCGCGGGGCGGACCCTCGAGGAGGTGGCAGACGCGGCGGGCGCCCCCCTGTGGCTCCAGCTGTACTGCTTCCGCGACGCCGGGACCACGCTCCGTCTCGCCCGTCGTGCGCGCGACAGCGGATACCAGGCTCTGGTGCTCACCGTCGACACCCCCTTCACCGGCCGTCGCCTGCGCGACCTGCGCAATGGCTTCGCGGTCCCCGCCCATGTGACCCCGGCCAATCTGACCGGGTCCGTCGCCGCAGGGAGCGCGACCCCCGGGGCGCACAGCAAACTGGCCTTCGATCGCTCCGTCGACTGGTCGGCCGTGGCGCGCCTGCGGGACCTGAGCGGACTTCCCGTCCTCGCCAAAGGAGTCCTGACCGCGCGGGACGCCGAGGCGGCGGTGGACGCGGGCGTCGCGGGCATCATCGTCTCCAACCACGGAGGCCGCCAACTCGACGGCGTCCAGGCCAGTCTGGAGGCGCTGCCCGAGGTGGTGTCCGCCGTGCGCGGCAGCTGCCCCGTCTTCCTCGACGGCGGCATCCGATCCGGCGCCGACGTCCTGGTCGCGCTGGCCCTCGGCGCCCGCGCCGTGTTCGTCGGCCGGCCCGCGCTGTATGCCCTGGCCACCGGCGGCAGCGAGGGCGTACACCGGATGCTCACCCTGCTGATCGCGGAGTTCGCGGACACCATGGTGCTCACCGGTCACGCGTCGCCCGGCACGATCGACGCGGACACCGTGATCCTCCCCGGACACGTCCGGCCGGCCATCGAGCACACGGCGCCGCACACGGACAGGAGTACCGGATGACGACGACGTCAGGGAGCACGGACCGGACAGGCATCATCCCGCGCACCGCTCTGCACGCCAGCCTGTCGGCGCCACTGCTCGACACGATGACCTTCCTCAACGAGATCACCCTCCGCCATCCGCAGGCGATCTCCTTCGCCCCGGGACGGCCGTACGAAGGCCACTTCGACGTCGCGCGCGTACCCGGACTCATCGAGACCTACCTCGACCACCTGCGCGAACAGGGCCACTCCGAGGAACGCGTGCGCAGTGCGCTCTACCAGTACGGCGAGACCGCGGGACAGATCAGGGGCATCGTCGCCCGCATGCTCGGCATCGACGAGGACATGACGGTGGACCCGGCGTCCGTGGTGGTGACGGTCGGCTGCCAGGAAGCCGTCCTGCTGACGCTCCGCGCGCTGTTCACGGGCCCCGACGATGTGCTCCTCGTCGACAGTCCCTCGTACGTCGGTGTCACCGGCGCGGCCAGTCTGCTCGGGATCCCCGTCGTCGCGGTGCCCGGCACCCCGCACGGGCCGAGTCCGGAAGGAATCGAACGCGCCGTACGGGAGATCCAGGCGAGCGGCAGGCGAGCCAGATGTCTGTACGTGGTGCCCGACTGCTCCAACCCCACAGGCGTCAGCATGCGCCGTGAGGCCCGTACGGCCCTGCTGGACCTCGCGGGCCGACTCGGACTGCTGCTCCTGGAGGACAACCCCTACGGTGTGTTCAGCACGGTTCGGCGGCCGACGCTCAAGTCCCTCGACACCCGTCGGCGCGTCATCTACCTCGGCTCCTTCGCGAAGACCGCCTTCCCGGGCGCGCGCGTCGGATTCGCGGTCGCCGACCAGCTGGTGGAGGGCGCGGACGGGCGGGCACGGGGGCTGCTCGCCGATGAACTGGCCAAGGTCAAGAGCATGGTCACCGTCAACACCTCCAGCCTGAGCCAGGCAGCGGTCGCCGGGCTGCTCCTGCAGAACGGCGGCGGGCTGCGGGCGGCGAACGAGGCCGCAGCACGCCACTACCAGTCCACCATGAAGTGTCTGCGGGAGTCACTCGCCGCCGAACTTCCCCCGGGGGCACCGGAGTCGGTGGGGGTGCGGTGGAACGACCCCGACGGCGGGTTCTTCCTGACGCTCGACGTCCCGTTCGCGGCGGACGGAGCCGCGCTGGATGTCTCGGCAAGGAAATACGGTGTCATCTGGACGCCGATGCGCCACTTCCACCTGGACGACGCCGGGGACCGGCAGATCCGGCTCTCCTGCAGCTACCTCACCACCGACCAGGCCACCGAAGGGGCGGCACGGCTGGCCCGCTTCATCAAGGACCAGGCGCGGACCCGCGGCGTGTGACCGCGACGCCACGGCCCGTACGACCACTCGGGGTCGTACGGGCCGGTGCGCGGTGCCGGTTCGTGCGGCTCAGCCGACGCAGTTGGCCAAGCCGGGGGCGGCACACAGGGAGTGGAACGCGTGCAGTCGCACCAGCTCCTGCCATCGGTAGCGCATCTCGCCGGAGAGGCCGCGGCCCACCACCTCCAGGAGCTGCGCGTCCACCAGGGTCTCGATGAGGTCCTCGGCGTCCAGTTGATCCGTGCCGAGCACCTTCGCCGCCTGAGCCGCTCCGAAGTCGGCGCCGTCGAGGCGGCTCAACTCCCGGTAGGCGCCTGCCGCGAGGGGATTCAACTCCCTGACGCTGCGGTCGAGCCGGGCGCGCAGCGAGTCCTCACCGATGCTGAGTTCCGCCAGCCGGTCGGTGGAGCGTTCCAGGCGGCGTACCAGGTCGGACACACGCCAGTGCTGCTTGGTGAGCAGCTTGGCCGCCGCGGCGCGCAGCGCCGGCGGTGTGTGGCCGCACAGCGCGCCGAGCTGCCGGGTGGCCCGGGGGGATTCCTCGGCCCTGGAGTCCCGCAGCACGCTGGTCAGCACCTCGCGTGACTCCTCGTCGGACAGAGGGCCGATGCGCAGCCGAAGGGCGCAGTACTTCTGCAGGAGTTCATCCAGGTCGGCCCGTCCGGTGATGATCACGCGGCACTCGCCCCTGCCGGGCAGCAGATGACGCAGCCCTTCATACGATGACGCCTGGTCGAGGACCACCAGGACGCGCTTGCCCTCCAGCATGGCTCGGTAGCGCTCGGCGGCCTCCGGGACGTCCATGGGCAGCGGCCCCTCGGCTCCCAGCCGGCGGAGGAACTGGTGGAGCACGTCCAGGGTCCGGTCCTGCCGGAGGTCCGCGAACAGCTGACCGTCCGGAAATCTGTGTGCCGATCGGTGCGCCCAGTTGACAGCCAGGCTCGTCTTTCCGATTCCGGGGCTTCCCGTGATGTAGGCGATGGGGGAGGGAAGCTGCGGAGAATCGCTGAGCAGCGCGTCGTCCATAAGCCACTGCTCGCGACTACGACCGATGAAGTATGCGTCGCTTTCCGGGAGTTGGCACGGCACTGGCTGAGGTCTGTCTCTTTGTGGCGCGGCGATGCCGGGAACCGCGAGCTGAGGGAATTCGTCCCGCAGGATCGAGTCGTGGAGTGACTGCAGTTCGGCGCTCAGTTCGAGGCCGATCTCTTCTATGGAGTGCCGCATTCCGTCGCGGAATGTCGTGAGAGCCTCCGCGCGCCGGCCCGAACGGTACTGGGCGAGCATCAGGTAGTAGCGCAGCCGGTCGCGCAGCGGGCAGGCGCCGACCAGTGCCTGGAGCTCGCCGAGCAGGGCCTGGTGCTCGCCGAGCTGGAGGCGCAGCGCCATCTGCTGCTCCACGGCCAGCATCCGCTGTTCGTCGAGTCGGGCCGCCTCGGTCTCGGCGAAGGGGGTGTACACGCCGCCGAGAGCCGGGCCGCGCCACAGCGCCAGCGCCTCCCGCAGGGCTGCCGCGGCCTCCGCCGGACGATCCTCCGCCGTCCACTCCGTTGCCCTGGCGACCAGTTGCTCGAAGCGCAGGGAGTCGAGCGAGTGGCCGGCGAGGCTGAGCATGTAGCCGGGGGTGGCCGTGGTGATCGTTTCCTCGTCCCAGCCCGCGCCGCGGAAGACCTTGCGCAGGGTGGCGATGCAGATGGCCACCTGGGTGCGGGCCGTTCTCGGCGGGCGGCCGTTCCAGACTTTTTCTATCAGTGAATCGCAGGACACGACCTGATTCGCGGAGAGCAGTAATGCGGAGAGAACCGCCCGCTGTCGAGGTCCGCCGACCGTGAGTCCTTGGCCATTCATCTGCACTTCGAGCGGCCCGAGTATTCGGAATTCCAGGCCGGGTTCGAAGGCTTCCTTCGTCTTAGGCTTTCCGGCTCCTTGGAATATGGGAACTATCGGGTGATCGTCCATGATTTCTTGAACCCCCGTCAAGTTTCAGTGATGTCTGTGCAATGAAGATTCTGGAATGTGCTGACCGTGCCGACTCGATGCACGGGGCGGACCTGCGCCGCAGCCGTGCTGTGCAGGGCGGCGTGCGGTGGGTGTCAGCGGTTCCAGTCCTCATGAGGCCTCTCGCCTGCGAGCCTCCTGAGCAAGAATGGAATGCTCGGCTCCGCATTGGTGTGCGTTAGCGGGCGTGGCGAGTACGGGCTGTTTGATGTATGAGATTTATCGATCGTAGCTGACTCCCCCCTGTCTCTGTTAAATGATACGGATCTTAGTTGAGCTCAACACTCAACTTTCGGCAGGCATCACCCCCTACTTTCGATACTTCGCCGCTTTCTATTCTTGAAACGCCCGGCCGGGGACCCATCTCGCTCTGCGGTGCGGTGCGGTGCCACCGGCCGTCGAAGCATGATCCTCCCTGGTGGAGACGGTGGCCGCCCCCGGACCGTGGGACCGGCGAGGCCGGCGATCCGCGGCGGTGAGGGGGCGACAGGGACGGATCGGACACGTGGGTGGATTGGCTGGATCGCAGCGTTTGCGCCCGGGAAGCGAACAGACGAAAGGGACGCCCGGCACGGGCCGGGCGTCCCTTCCTGTCGCGAGGGCGGTCCGGGGGAAATCACCGCCTCCGCTGGTTCAGTCGTCGGCCGACCGCCGACGCATCCGGGCCCACACGAACTCCAGGACCAGTCCGGCGACCGCGGCACAGGCGACCGCCGTCCACGGCGCCGCGACACCGACGAGCTTCAGCTGGAAGAACTCCTGGAGATACGGCACCACCAGCACGACGGCGAACGACACCGCCATCGTCAGCACCAGCAGGATCCGCCACCAGGTGTAGGGGCGGGCGATGATGGCCAGCGCCCACAGCGCCGTGAGGAACAGCGCGAGCGTCGCCGCCGAGGTCTCGGCGTCCAGGTTGTCGTCGTACACGGACCGGGCGAACAGATAGGCGACCGACGTGGCCGTCGCCGCGAGGGCACCGGCGGGAACGGCGAACCGCAGGACGCGCCCCACGAAGTCGGACCTGGCGCGCTCCGAGTTGGGGGCCAGCGCGAGGAAGAACGCGGGGACGCCGATGGTGAGCGAGCCGACCAGCGTGATGTGGCGCGGCAGGAAGGGGTACGGCACCTGGGCGATCACGATGACGATGGCCATCAGCACCGAGTACACGGTCTTGGTGAGGAACAGATTGGCCACGCGCTCGATGTTGCCGATGACCCTGCGGCCCTCCGCGACCACCGAAGGCAGCGCGGCGAAGTTGTTGTTGAGCAGCACGATCTGCGCCACCGCCCGGGTGGCCGGGCTGCCCGAACCCATCCCCACGCCGATGTCGGCGTCCTTGAGCGCGAGCACGTCGTTGACACCGTCGCCGGTCATCGCCACGGTGTGGCCCCGGGACTGCAGGGCGCCCACCATGTCCCGCTTCTGCTGGGGCCCGACCCGCCCGAAGATGGCGTTCTGCTCGACGGCGTCGGCCAGTTCGTCCGGGTGCTCCGGGAGGAACCGGGCGTCCACCGGGTTGTCCGCGCCGGGCAGGGACAGGCTCGAGGCGACGGCTCCGACGGACACCGCGTTGTCGCCCGAGATCACCTTGGCCGAGACGCCCTGGTCGGCGAAGTACCGCAGAGTCGCGGGCGCCTCCTGCCGGATGCGCTGCTTGATGACGACGAGCGCGGCGGGCGTGACCGCGTCGGGCACCGTCGCCGCGTCGTCCAGGAGCTCCACCAACGGCCGTGAGCTGCGCGCCAGGAGCAGGACACGCAGGCCCCGTGCGCCGTAGGAGTCCGCGGCGGTGAGCACGGAGTGACCGGCAGGCAGCATCGTGTCGGGCGCGCCGAGCAGCCAGGCCGACTGAGCACCGGAGGGCTCTGAGAACGCGGCGCCGCTCCATCGCCGGGCCGAGGAGAACGGCGCGGTCGCGGTCCGCTGCCAGCCTTCGGGGGCGGGGTAGGCCTCGATGATCGCCTGCAGGCTGGAGTTGGGACGTTCGTCGGCCGCGCCGAGAGCACCGAGCACCTCCGCGGCGGGCACGGTCGGCAGCAGCGGAATGACCTCGTCGACGTCCATGGACGCCTCGGTGAGCGTTCCCGTCTTGTCCAGGCACACGGTGTCCACCCGGGCCAGGCCCTCGATGGCGGGAAGCTCCTGGACCAGGCACTGCTTCTTGCCGAGCCGGACCACGCCGACCGCGAAGGCCAGCGAGGTCAGCAGGACGAGGCCCTCGGGGACCATGGGTACGAGACCGCCCACCATGCGGCGGATCGCCTCGGGCAGATCGTCGTCGTTCACCATGAACTGCGTGATGATCAGCGAGATGCCCGCCGGGACGATCGCGTAGGTGACGAACTTCAGGATCCGGTCGATGCCGTTGCGCAGCTCGGAGTTGACGAGGCTGAAGCGCCGGGCCTCCTCGGCGAGCTGGGACGCGTACGCCTCCCGTCCCACCCGGGTGGCGGTGAAGGCACCGGACCCGGCCACCACGAAGCTGCCGGACATCACCGCGTCGCCGGGTCGCTTGACGACCGGATCCGCCTCGCCCGTGAGCAGTGACTCGTCGACTTCCAGGTTCTCGGCCGTGGTGACCGTGCCGTCCACCACGATCTTGTCGCCCTGGCCCAGCTCGATGACGTCGTCCATGACGATCTCGGACGCCCTGAGCGTGACCCGCTGCCCGTCGCGCCGGACGCGCGGACGACTCTCGCCGACGATCGCGAGCTGGTCGAGGGTCCGCTTCGCGCGTACCTCCTGGATGATGCCGATCAGCGTGTTGGCGAGGATGACACCGCCGAACAGTCCGTCCTGCACCGGGCCGACGATCATGATGATGACGAACAGCACGCCGATGATCGCGTTGATGCGAGTGAACAGGTTGCTCCGGACGATCTCGCCGATGCTGCGGCTCGACCGGGTCGGCACGTCATTGACGCGGCCGGCGGCGACGCGCTCGGCGACCTGCGCCGAGGTCAGCCCGGTGTGCCCGTCGACGAGCGTCCCGGACGGCGGGGCATCGCCGGCGCCCCGGGCCACGGCGGCGGAGCCGCCGGACTCGTCCAACTGCTTCTTCATCCCTGACGTCCTCCGGACTCGGCTCCGCGCCCTGCACTGTGGTCGGTCTCTCTCCGCCCACCGACAGTAGGAGCCCGCTTCCCGTCGTCACCAGGCACGAAAGGCGTCTCTTCGCCCTTACTTTCGACGGGGGCGCGGCCAACGCCCCAGTGGCAACGGCGGGCCCGGCAGGTCTCGTTCAGCCGACGAAGGCGTGCCGCACCCGGCCCAGTCGGGGCAGGGCCCCCAGGGTGGCCGGGGCCGGCGCGCCGAAGTCGATGAGCGAGGCCACCTCGTCGACACCGGCCTCCCGCAGCCTTGCCACGAAGCGGACGCACTTCTCGACCGAGCCGAGCAGCGCCGAGGTACGGAAGTAGCGCTCGAAGGCGTGATCGAGGAGCCGGGGCCCGCTGTGGACACCCAGCTCCGGCCAGCGGTCCCGCCACAGATCCACGGACGACGCCAGGTACTCCAGGAACGGGGCGCGCACCACCTCACGTACCGCGTCGTCGGACTCACCGACGAAGGTGTGCACCATCAGCGTGACACGGCCGGTGGCCGGGTCGTGGCCGGCCCGCTCGCGCGCGGCACGGTACCCGCGGATCCGCGGCACCAGGTCCTCCACGCGCTGGAAGAGCAGAGCGGTCAGCACATTGAGTCCGAGCGTGCCGGCCTGCTCGAATCCCGCGGGATGCGACGAGCAGGTCAGCCACAGGTCCAAGTCCGGCTGAACGGGACGGGGATAGGTCGTGACGCGCGCCTGCCGTCCCTTGCCGTCGGTGCGCTCGACGGTCCGGCCCGCCCACAGGTCCCGCACCTCTGCCAGGCTGTCCAGCGTGTGGGCGCGGCGGTCCGCGTAGCGCTCCGGGGCCAGCACGAAGTCGTGCGCGTTCCAGCCGGTGGCCAGGGCCAGGTCGACCCGCCCGCGGGAGAGGTTGTCGACGAACGCCCAGTCCTCCACCACGGTCAGTGGGTCGTGGAGCGGGGCGACGACACTCCCCGCCCGCAGCCGGACCCGTTCGGTCTGTGCCGCGAGGGCGGCCGCAGCCAGCGCCGGGTTGGGGTAGGCGCCCCCGAAGGGGTGGAAGTGCCGCTCGGGCAGCCACACCGCGGTGAAACCGTTCCGATCGGCGAAACGCGCGCTGTCGAAGAGCAGGTCGTACTCCGCGGGAGCGTCGTCCGCCGTCCTGTTCGCAAAGTACAGAAGGCTGAAATCCATGACCGATTGCCCGCCTTCTCAGTTCGCGCTGCCCAGGGCGCCGGCCGGTTTGTCCGCCAGTTTCCGTGCGATGAGGAGGCCGAGTGCGTCGATGCTCGGGTGTTCCCACATTTCCTCAGCGGTGACAACGACGCCCCAGTGGTCCTCGACATCGGCGGCCAGACTCACGGAACCGACGGAGTTCAGCCCGTACTCCGAGAACGGCCGTCTGGGGTCGATTTCCTGTGCCGGGAGCCGGACATGACCTGAGAAACAGGTGATGAGCCAGGTCCGGACGGTCTCGGTCGAGCGCTGGGCGTGCGCCATGTCCACCGTGTCCCCTCGGTCGCTGATGCGTGGCGGATGGTGGAGACGCGGGCCGCAACTCGGGGCGAGCACATGTGATGGATCCACCGGAAAGTAACAGCGCGCGTGACGCAGCGTCAAGGCATTCCGAGGTCGCGCAATGAATATGCCGGCAATAGCGAAGCCATAAGGCGTCTGCATAAAGTGCGGAACGGTGGATTCACGGCCGCATGTGATTTCTCTGCCGCTCGGCGCCAGGGAAATGCCCCCGGCGACCTGACCAGCGGCGACCGCGCCCCCTGGCAGCGGATGGAACTGGAGGTGCCCGCTTGAGCGACATCCTGGCGACCCTCGTCGCAGACGCCGAACGGCAGACGGAACGGCGGCGCGCCGTCCGCCCCGAGACGGAACTGGTCATGCGCGCCGCGGCCGCGCCCCCGCCGCGGGACTTCGCCGCCGCCCTGCGGCAGCGGGGCCTCGGCGTCATCGCCGAGATGAAGCCCCGCAGCCCCTCCAAGGGACCGCTCACCGACGACTACCGCCCCGCCGAGCTGGCCCGCGCCTATCAGGGCGGCGGCGCCTGCGCCCTGTCGGTCCTCACCCACGAGGACGGCTTCGCGGGCAGCCCCGACCACCTCGTGGTCGCCCGGGACGCCTCCGACGTCCCCATCCTGCGCAAGGACTTCATCGTCGACGAGTACCAGATCGTGGAGGCCAGGGCGCTGGGCGCGGACGCCCTGCTGCTCGTCGTCGCCGCGCTGACCCCCGAGCGGCTGGCCGAACTCCTCGCGTACACCCGCGAGTACGGCATGGAGGCGCTGGTCGAAGTGCACGACGAGGACGAGGTGGACACCGCTCTGGCGGCGGGTGCCGTCGTCATCGGCGTCAACCACCGGGACCTCCGGGACTTCTCGATCGACCGGACTCTCTCCGCCCGGCTGCGCGACCGGGTGGGCAGCCGGCGGGTCATGGTCGGTGAGAGCGGTGTCCGCGGCCCGCAGGACGCGCGCGAGCTGGAACGGGCAGGGGTGGACGCGGTCCTCGTCGGAGAACTGCTCATGCGGGCCGCTGATCCCGGCGCCACGATCAAGGAACTGATCGGATGACGGCGAGCGACACACACCACCAGCCGGACCGGGGCGCAGCCGACGGGCGACACCCCGCCCGCTGGTGCTGAGCAGCGGGCTCGGCGACGCCAAGGGGCGCCGAACCGCTGCCGCTGCGGGCGGGCACGACTGACCGGCTCCGCCCCTCGCCCCGGCTTGCCGAGCCCTCGCACACCACTCCACGCAGGCTGGTCGGCTGTGGCCGGTCGCGCCGCCCGCGGCCGACACGAAACGGAAGTCGTGCGTGGGTTCGGGCTTCCCCCGTGCCGCGCCCGGGTCGGGCGCTGCGGCGGCGCACCGTCCGGCGTACGACGAGCGGCAAGATCCAGCGCCGAGCGATAACGCGCCGATAGGGCGCGCATGCCGGGCCCTTCGAGACTGGCGGAGTGTCAGATCCGAACCCGAACCGGACCGCGAGCGCCGCACACCAGGGCATCTGGCTGGCCCACCAACTGGACCCCGACCGCACGCTGTACAACTGCGGTGTCCGCCTGGCCCTCGAAGGCCGGCTGGACATCTCGTCGCTGCGTGCAGCCGTGCGGCGCGCGCTCACGGAGGCGGAGAGCATGCGGGCGCGGTTCGTCGCGTACGAGGACGAACTGCGCCTGCGCGTCGCCGACGTTCCCGAGGAGCCGCTGCCCGTCGTCGACCTGCGCGCGGAGCCCGCCGGCGCGGAAGCCGCCGCCCGTGCCTGGACCGACGCCGACCTGGCCACCCCCATGGATCCCGCGCGCGACCCGCTGGCCGCGCACACCCTGCTCAGGCTGGCCGACGACCGGGCCTGGCTGCACCTGCGCTACCACCACATCGTCCTCGACGGCTACGGCCAGAACCTCTACCTGCGCCGCCTCGCGGACCTCTACAGTGCCCTGGCGGCGGGCCGAGACCCTGGAGCCGGGCCCTTCGCCCCGCTGGATCACCTCCTCGCCGAGGACGAGGGATACCGTCTCTCCGCGCGCCACGCTCGCGACCGTGCCCACTGGCTGCGCGAGTTCGGCGGGGCACCGCCGCCCGTCACTCTCGCCGGACGCACCGCCGTGCCCTCGGCGGCTGTGCTGCGCAGCGCCGTACGACTGTCCGGGGAGCGGGTGAGCGGACTCCTCGACGCGGTGCCGGGCGCCGCGGGCCGCTGGTCGTTGCTCGTGGTCGCCGCGACCGCCGCGTATCTGCACCGGCTCGACGGTGCGCGCGAGGTGGTCGTCGGGCTGCCGTTGGCGGCACGCGTGGGGCGGGCGGCCGCGGCCACCCCGTCGATGGCCGTGAACGTGCTGCCGCTGCGTCTCACCCTCGACGCCACGACGACGTTCTCCCAGCTCGTCACCCAGACCCGCGGACGCGTCAGCGACGCGATCGGGCACCAGCGCTACAGGGGCGAGGAACTCCGCGCGGAACTGGGCCTGCTGGGCGTCTCGCACGACCTGTACGCGGTGTCCGTCAACACCGTCGCCTTCGAGGAGACTCCGGCCTTCGCCGGCCTGCGCGTCACTCGCCACCAGGTCATGACGGGACCGGTCAAGGACCTGTCGGTCGTCGCCGTCGGCACACAGGACGGCAGCGGCGGCATCCTGATCGAATTCGAAGCCAACCCCGCCGTGTACGAAGCGACGGAACTCGCCCGTCATCGCGACCGCTTCACCGCGTACCTGGACGCGCTCGCACGTACCCCCGACGAGCCCGTGGCCCACGTCGACGTGGTCGTCGGGGAGGAGCGCCGACTGCTCCACGCATGGCGGGATCCCGGCCCCGACGCACCTCGGCCGACGGAGAGCCTCGCGCGGCTCTTCGAGCGCCGGGCGGCGCTCCACGCCGAGGACACGGCGCTCGTCGACGCGGAACGGACCCTCACCTACGGCGAGGTGAACGCGCGGGCGAACCGGCTCGCCCGGCTCCTCGTCGCGCGGGGCCTGCGGCCCGGCGATCTCGTGGGGGTGCTCATGGAGCGCTCGGCGCAGCTCGTGGTGGCGATCCTCGCGACGCTGAAGGCCGGTGCGGGCTATGTGCCGCTGCACCACGCCCACCCCGAGGAGCGGTCCCGGCAGATCCTCGACGACACGGCGGCTCGCCTGCTCCTCGTCGACGCCCCGGCGGCGGGGCGCGGGGCGGCCCTGGCGGGAAACCTGCCCGTGATCGAGGCGGGTCCGGATGACGAGAACGGCGAGAACGGCGAGACCGACGGGGCCGGGGGCGGGGCCTCGGCCGACCTCGGAATCGACGTGCCGGGGGACGCCCTGGCGTACGTGATGTTCACCTCCGGGTCGACCGGCCGGCCCAAGGGCGTGGCGGTCACCCACGCGGGCGTGGCCGCCTTCGCGCTCGACCGGTGCTGGAGCGACGCCGTCGCCGCGTGCGTGGTCTTCCACGCCAACCACGCCTTCGACGCCTCGACGTACGAACTCTGGGTGCCCCTGCTGCGCGGCGGACGCGTGGTCGTGGCGCCGGCGGGGCCACCCACCGCCGCGCACATCGGGCGGCTCATCGCTACCCACCGCGCCACCAACTTCCACGCGACCGCCGGTCTCTTCCGAGTGCTCGCCCAGGAGGCGCCCCACATCTTCGCCGGGCTGCGCGAGATCTCCACGGGCGGCGACATCGTCTCCGCCGAAGCGGTCCGCGCCCTGCAGCGGGCCTGCCCCGACCTGGTGATCCGCTCCACCTACGGGCCGACGGAGACCACCGCCTTCGCCACCCACATCCCGTTCACCGCCACCGACCCGGTGCCCGACGCCGTGCCGATCGGCCGCCCCATGGACCACACCCGCGCCCACGTCCTGGACGCGCGGCTGCGCCCTGTCCCCATCGGCGTCCCGGGCGAGCTGTACCTGGCGGGCGCGGGCCTGGCCCGCGGCTACTGGCGGCGTCCCGGACCGACCGCCGAACGGTTCGTGGCCGACCCCTTCGGCGCACCCGGCGAGCGCATGTACCGCACGGGAGACATCACCCGTTGGCGCGCGGACGGCACGCTCGAGTATCTGGAACGCGCCGACGACCAGGTCAAGGTGCGCGGCTTCCGCATCGAGCCCGGCGAGGTCGAGTCGGCACTCAGACGCCACCCCGAGGTCGGCCAAGCGGTCGTCCTGCTGCGGGAGTTCGGTGCGCCGGCGACGGCGGGAACCGGCCCGGCGCGGCAGCCGGACGGGGTGGACAAGCGGCTCGTCGCGTACGTGGTGCCCTCGGCCGATGCCGGATCCGGGCCGCGCCCCGGGGAGCTGCGCGCCGCGCTGGGCCGGCAGTTGCCGGACTACATGGTGCCCACGGCCGTCGTCGTCCTGGACGCCCTGCCGATCACGGCGAACGGCAAGCTCGACCGCGCCGCCCTGCCCGTGCCCCACTTCGGCACGCCGACGCCGGGGCGGGCGCCCCGCACCCCGCTGGAGGCGGTGCTGTGCGAGCTCTTCGCCGACGTCCTCGGCGTCGAGCGGGCAGGGATCGACGACAGCTTCTTCGACCTGGGCGGGCACTCGCTGACGGCCACGCGCCTCGCAGGCCGGGTGCGCACGCGGCTCGGACTGGAACTTGAGATGCGGGCCCTGTTCGACACGCCGACGGTCGCCGCGCTGTCCCAGGACCTGGCGGGGGCGAAACGGGTACGGCCGCCGCTGGCGCCCGCGCCCCCCGAGGCCCTGCGGGACCCGGTACCGCTGTCGTACGCCCAGCGCCGCCTGTGGTTCATCGCGCAGTTGGAGGGCCCGAACGCGACCTACAACATGCCGCTGGCCCTTCGGCTCTCGGGGACGCTCGACCGGCCCGCCCTCGCCGGGGCGCTGGCCGACGTGTCGGACCGGCACGCACCCCTGCGCACCGTCTTTCCCCAGGGACCCGACGGTCTGCCGCACCAGCGGGTCCTGGACCGCGGGGAGGCCGGGCCGCCGCTCAGCGTGGTCGAGTCCGACCCCGACGAGCTGTCGGGGCTGCTCGCCGCGCAGGCCGCACTCGGCTTCGACCTCACCCGCCAGGTGCCCCTGCGCGCCACGCTGTTCGCCGTCGCCCCCACCGAGCACGTCCTCCTCCTGGTCGTGCACCACATCGCGGGCGATGCCTGGTCTGTGCCGCCGCTGCTGCGGGACCTGTCCGCGGCGTACGCCGCCCGCCGTGCGGGGACCCGCGCCGACCTGCCACCGCTGCCCGTGAGCTACTCGGACTACACCGTCTGGCAGCGGGAACTGCTGGGCGCACCGGACGACCCGGTCAGCCTCGGCGGTTCTCAACTCGGCTACTGGCGCGCAGCGTTGGAGGGACTCCCGCAGGAACTGGCCCTGCCCTACGACCGCCCGCGCCCGCAGGCCGCCTCCCACCGGTGCGGCTCCGTGCCGCTGGTCCTCGACGCGCGGCTGCACGACCGGATCGGGCGGCTGGCACGTGACGCCGGGGCCAGCGTGTTCATGGTCGTGCAGGCTGCCGTCGCCGCGCTCCTGACCCGGCTCGGCGCGGGCGAGGACAACCCCCTCGGGGTGCCTGTGGCCGGGCGCACGGAAGACGCCCTCGACGAACTGGTGGGCTTCTTCGTCAACACGCTGGTGCTGCGCACCGACACCTCGGGCGACCCGACCTTCCGCGAACTCCTCGCCAGAGTGCGGGAGTGTGACCTGTCGGCGTTCGCGCACCAGGACCTGCCCTTCGACCGGCTGGTCGAGGCACTCAACCCGCCGCGGTCGCTGGCGCGGCACCCGCTGTTCCAGGTGATGCTCGCCTTCCGGAGCGTGGCCGACGCCGAGCTGGAACTGACCGGGCTGCGCGTGCGGCGCGAGCCGCTCGCGGCACCCGCCGTCAAGTTCGACCTCTCCTTCGAGCTCGCCGAACACTTCGCCCCGGACGGCGCGGCCGCCGGAATCACCGGCAGCGTCGAGTACGCCCGCGACCTGTTCGACGAGCGTACAGCGGCCGCCGTAGCGCGGCGCCTGGTGCGCCTCCTCGACGCGGTGACCACCGACGACGGCCTTCCGCTCAGCGGCATCGACATCCTCGAACCCGCCGAGCGCACCCGCCTGCTGGCCGACTGGAACGCCACCCGCGGCCCACTCCCCGAAGGCATGGTGCCGGACCTCTTCGCCGCTCACGCGGCCCGCACGCCGCGGGCCACCGCGCTCGTGTTCCGTGACACCGAGCTGTCGTACCGGGAACTTGACGCCCGCGTGGACCGTCTCGCGGGCCGCCTCGCCCGGCTCGGAGCGGGCCCCGAGCGTGTCGTGGGTATCGCGCTGCCGAGGTCCACCGAGCTGATCGTCGCGCTCCTGGCGGTCCTCAGGACCGGAGCCGCCTTCCTGCCGCTGGACCCGCACCTCCCCCCGGACCGCGTCGCGTTCATGGTCGGGGACGCGGCCCCGATGTGCGTCGTGACACGCGAGCCCTTCGTCGCGGGACTGACGGACACGGGGTGCGCGCTGCTCGTACCGGACGGCCCCGGCCCGGAAGAACCCGGGGGACCGGCCGGGCCCCGCGAGCCCGCACCGGCGCCCTGCCCGCCCGGAGGCCACCCCGCCTACGTGATCTACACGTCCGGTTCGACGGGCCGGCCGAAGGGCGTCGTGGTGACCCGGGAGGGCCTCGCCAACCGGCTGGCCTGGATGCAGCGGCGTTACCCCCTCGACCCCCGCGACCGGGTGCTGCAGAAGACCCCCGTCGGCTTCGACGTGTCCGTCTGGGAGTTCTTCTGGCCCCTCACGCAGGGCGCGACGCTGGTCGTCGCCGAACCGGAGGGCCACAAGGACCCGGACTACCTGGCCGACGTGATCCGCGAGCGCGGCGTGACCGTGGCCCACTTCGTGCCGTCGATGCTCCAGGCCTACCTGCGGGCGCCGCGCGCTGCCGAACCCTCCCCGCTGCGCCGGGTGTTCTGCAGCGGAGAGGCCCTGTCCCGGGAACTGGAGGCGGCCTTCTTCGCCACCGTCGACGCACCGCTGACCAACCTCTACGGGCCGACCGAGACCGCGGTGGACGTCACCGCCTGGGACTGCCGCCCCGCCGGCGCGACGGACTCCGGACCCGTGCCGATCGGCGAGGCCGTCACCAACACCCGTCTCCACGTCCTGGACAGCCGCCTCGGCCTCGTCCCACCGGGCGTGGTGGGGGAGTTGTACGTGGCGGGCGTGCAGCTGGCACGCGGCTATGTGGGGCGGCCCGGGCTCACGGCGGAGCGCTTCGTCGCGGATCCGTTCGCGGCGGCGTACGGGTTGTCCGGCGAGCGGATGTACCGGACCGGCGACCTGGCGCGCCGGCGGCCCGACGGGCAACTGGAGTACGTCGGCCGCGTCGACGACCAGGTGAAGGTGCGCGGCTTCCGCGTCGAGCCGGGCGAGGTCGAGGCCGCCCTGCTCCGCCATCCGACGGTGGCGCGGGCCGCGGTCGTGGTCCGCGCGGACGGTCCCGGGGAGCCCCGGCTCATCGGCTACGTGGTGCCCGCGGGCGCCGACCGGACCGGCGGCGACGCGCGTGGGTCGCGAAGCGCGTGCGACCCGGTGGATGTGCGGCGTTCCCTGCGCGATGTGCTGCCCGACTACATGGTGCCGGCGGCCGTCGTCGTCCTGGACGCCCTGCCGGTGACGGCGAACGGCAAGCTCGACCGCGCCGCGCTGCCGGCCCCCGGGTTCACCGTCGCACCCGGCGGCCGCGCTCCCCGCACGACCCGCGAACGGACGCTGTGCACGCTGTTCGGGGAGGTGCTCGCCGTGGACTCGGTCACCGTCGACGACGGCTTCTTCGACCTCGGTGGCGACAGCATCCTCTCGATCGACCTGGTCGGCCGGGCCCGCGCGGCCGGTATCGGACTCACGCCCGGTGACGTGTTCCGCTGCCCGACGGTCGCGGAACTCGCCGACGTGGCACGCGAGCCGGCAGCCGGCAGCACCCCCACCGGGCCCGGCCCGGAGCCGGGAACGGGCGACCTGCTGCCGACGCCCGTCATGCACTGGCTCCGCGAACGCGGTGGCACGGTCGACGGCTTCCACCAGTCGGTGCTGGTCTGGACACCGCCGGAACTCGACGAGACAGGCCTCACCACGGCACTGCGGGCCCTGCTCGACCACCATGACGCCCTGCGAATGCGCCTGGACGGCGACCACACGCGGTGGCTCCCGCACATCCGCGAGGCGGGCACTGTCGACACGGCCCGCTGTCTGCGCAGGGTCGACATGGCCGGAGCGGACGACGTGGAGCTGCGCGAGCGCGTCGCTGTGGAGGCCAAGGCCGCCGCGGGCCGCCTGAGGCCGCGCGAGGGGGTCGTGCTGCAGGCCGTGTGGTTCGACGCGGGTCGCGAGCGACACGGTCAACTGCTCCTAGCCGCACAGCACCTGGCGGTCGACGCGGTGTCATGGCGCATCCTGCTCGCCGACCTCGCCGTCGCCTGGGAGGCCGCCGCCGGGGGACACCGCCCGGCACTGGCGCCCGTGCCGACCTCCCTGCGGAGCTGGGCCGCCGGCCTCGTGGCGCAGGCGCGGACGCCGGAACGGCTGGCGGAGCTGCCCTTCTGGACCGCACTCCTGAAGGAGACCGAACCGCCGCTGGGCGAGCGCCCGTTGGACCCGCGAACCGACCTGAGCGAGACCGCTCGATCCCACACGGTGACACTCCCGGCGGCGGACACCGGACCGCTCCTGGACCGGGTGACCACCGCCTTCCGCACCGACGTGCCCACCGTGCTCCTCACCGGCCTGGCCGTCGCTCTCGCCGGGTGGCACCGGGAGGGGCGCCGGGCCCGGGGCGGGAGCGTGCTGATCGACGTGGAGGGGCACGGCCGCGAGGCGTCGCTCGTGCCGGGCGCCGATGTGTCCCGCACGGTGGGCTGGTTCACGACCCTGCACCCCGTACGCCTGGACGCGGTCCTCGACGACGACACCGACCGGGCCGGCATCCGGGCCGGGGACCCCGCACTGGGTGCCGCGCTCAAACGGGTCAAGGAACAGTTGCGGGCGGTGCCGGACAACGGCGTCGGCCACGGCCTGCTGCGCCATCTGAACAGCGACACGGCGCCGGTGCTCGCCGCGCTCGCCCGTCCGCAGATCCTCTTCAACCACCTCGGCAGACTTACCGTCGCCGGCCCCCTGGCGCCCACCCCCTGGCGCCCCGTCGCCACCCCGCCGGGACCGCCGCACGGCACACCGGGCCCGGCCCTGTCCCACGTACTGGAGATCACGACGCTCGTCGAGGAGCACGGGACGCAACCGCGCCTGCGCGCCACCCTCTCCTGGCCCGGCGGCCTGCTCGCCGAGTCGGAGGTGACCGCACTGGCCCGGCTGTGGCTGGAGGCTCTGCGGGGCCTCGCCCGCCATGCGGAGCGGCCGGGAGCGGGTGGCCGGTCCCCGTCCGACCTCGGCCTGGTCTCCCTCAGCCAAGAGCAGATCGAGCGGCTCGAACACACCTGGAGGACAGCGCGGTGAGCGCGGACATCGAAGACATCCTGCCGCTGACACCGCTGCAGGAAGGGCTGCTGTACCACGCCCAGCACGGCACGGCGGGCCCCGCGGGCACGGTGGACGGCTACGGCGTGCAGCTGACCCTGCGGCTGGCGGGCACCGTGGATCACGGCCTGCTGCGCGCCGCGTGCCGGGTCCTGCTGCACCGGCACGCGAACCTGCGCGCGGGTTTCCTGCACCAGGAACTCGACCGGCCCGTCCAGGTCGTCGCCGCCGACGTGGACACCCCGTGGCAGGAGCGGGACCTGCGGGACACGGGCCGGGGCACGGCCGCGCCGCGGGCACGGGAGGCGGAGGCGGACCGGCTGCTCGCCGAGGAACGCGACCGCGGCTTCGACCTGAGCCGTCCGCCGCTGCTGCGCTTCACCCTTGTGCAACTCGCCGACGAGGACCACCTGTTCACCCTCACGTACCACCACATCCTTCTCGACGGCTGGTCGGTCCCCGTCCTCGTACGGGAACTGCTCACCCTGTACGCGCACCGCGGCGACCCCGCGCATCTGCCGAAGGTCCGCCCCTACCGCGACTACCTCGTCTGGCTCGCCGAACGGGACCGGGACGCCGCACGGGCGGCCTGGGCCCCGGTACTCGCCGGACTCGACGGACCCACGCGCCTGTCGACGGCCGCCCGCCCCGGGCAGGACCGGCCGGTGGCTCGCGCCGACCGGCCCCCGCGGGCGCCCGCGCACCTCACCACGGACCTCTCCGAGCGGCTCACCCGCGAGCTGCGCGAACGCGCCGCCGCGCACGGAGTCACCCTGAGCACTTTGATCCAGGGCGCCTGGGGGGTCCTTCTGCACAAGCTGACCGGGCGTGACGACGTGGTGTTCGGCAGCGTCGTGGCGGTGCGGCCGCCGGAACTTCCCGGCGTCGCCGACATGGTGGGGCTGCTCATCAACACGGTGCCCGTGCGCGTGCGGACCGCACCCGGCGACAGCCTGGCCGCCGTCTGCGCGCGACTTCAGGCCCAGCAGGCACAGCTGATCGACCATCAGCACATCGGACTCGCCGAGCTCCAGCGTCTCGCGGGCACCGGCGAGCTGTTCGACACGGTGGTCGTCCACGAGAGCTACCCGGTCGACCTCACGCCCGCGGACCCGGACGTCCCCGGTCCGCGCGTCACGGGCACGCGGGACCGGGGAGGCACGCACTACCCGCTGGCCCTGATCACGCACCCCGGCGACCGGCTGAGACTGCGCCTGGAGCACCACACGGACCTCATCGACGCCGTCACCGCGAGCGGCCTCCTCGACCGCCTGATCCGGATCCTGCGGACGGCGGCGGCGGACCCGGGTCGCCTCGTGGCCCGAACGGACATCCTCACCGAGGAGGAACGCGGACGCGCCCTCACCGACTGGGGCCGGGGCGCGCCCCCGGTCCGCACCGGGGGGCAGCCCGTCCCCACGCTGCCCGGACTCTTCGCCGCCCATGCGGCCAGGACCCCCGACCGGGTGGCCGTCGAGGAGGGGAGCACCCGCCTCACCTACCGGGAACTGGACGCCCGCGCCGCAGCGCTGGCCCGCGAGCTCCTGGCGTGCGGCGCGGGCCCGGAACGCCGGGTGGCCGTCGCGATGGACCGCTCGGCGGACCTCGTGGTGGCGCTCCTCGCCGTGGTGCGGACGGGCGCCTGCTATGTGCCGCTCGACCCGCGCTGGCCCGAGAGAAGGCGCCGTCTCGTCCTGACCGACACCGGCGTGAGCGTCCTGCTCACCGACGCGCGGTCACCGCGCGCCCTCGGCCCCGCCACCGCACGCCGCGGTGCCACGGTCGCCCACCCGGACGCCCTCGCGTACGTGATGCACACCTCGGGCTCGACCGGAGTGCCCAAGGGCGTCGCCGTCACGCACCGGGACGTGATCGCCCTCGCGGCCGACACGAAGCTGAGCGGCGGCGCCCACCAGCGGGTCCTGCTGCACTCCTCCCACGCCTTCGACGCGTCCACCTACGAGATGTGGGTGCCGCTCCTCAACGGCGGCCGGATCGTCGTGGCACCGCCCGGCCCACTGACCGCCGCCCGCGTCGAGGAACTGGTCGCCGGGCACGGCCTGACGGGCATGTTCCTGACGACCGGACTGCTGCGGGTCCTCGCCGAGGAAGCGGCGGGCTGTTTCGCGGGGCTTCGGGAGGTGTGGACGGGCGGCGAGCGGGTGCCGCCCGAGCCGCTGCGTGCCGTCCTGGGCGCGTGCCCGGGCACCACCGTCGTCGCCGTGTACGGGCCGACCGAGACGACGACCTTCGCCACCTGCCGGACGTTCGCCCCCGGCGACCGGGTCCCGGACACGGTGCCGATCGGCCGCCCGCTGGACGGCACGCGCGTCTACGTCCTGGACGGCTCCCTCGGCCTCGTGCCGCCCGGCACGGTGGGGGAGGTGTACCTGGCGGGCGCGGGTGTCGCGCGCGGGTACGCCCAGCGCCCCGGCCCGACCGCCGAGCGCTTCGTGGCGGACCCGTTCGCGGCGACGTACGGCCTGTCCGGTGAGCGCATGTACCGCACCGGCGACCTGGCCCGCTGGATGCCCGACGGCCGGCTGGAGTTCGCGGGGCGCGCCGACGACCAGGTGAAGGTGCGCGGCTTCCGCGTCGAACCGGGCGAGGTCGAGGCGGCACTCGGCGAGCAGGAAGAAGTCGGGGACGCAGTGGTCGTGGCACGCGAGGACCGGCCCGGCGAACGGCGGCTCGTCGCGTACGTGGTGCCGGCCCGCGGCGTCGCACGCGCCGAGATCGACCCGGCGCGGGTGACCGCGGCGGCGGCCGAACGACTTCCGGGCCATCTGGTGCCCTCGGCGGTCGTCGTCCTCGACGCCCTGCCGCTGACGGCCAACGGCAAGCTCGACACTGCGGCCCTCCCGGCCCCGGGGCGGGCCACGGCGGCCGGCGGCCGCGCTCCGCGCTCGGAGCGTGAGCGCGCCCTGTGCGCCCTGTTCGCCGAGGTGCTCGCGCTGCCCGACGTCACCATCGACGACAGTTTCTTCGCGCTCGGCGGCGACAGCCTGACCAGCCTGCGCCTGGCCGGCCGGATCCGCTCCGCCCTGGGCGTGGACCTCGACCTTCCGCTCTTGTTCCGGCACCCGACGGTGGCATCCCTGGAGCCGCGGCTGAAACAGCCCGCCGCGGCCGCCACGAAGCGTCCCGCTCTGCGACGCATGCGCTGACCGCGCCGGACACAGCACATGGCGTCGCACCTCGCACCCGGCGCCGTACACCGCACCCGCCCCAGAGGAGAACCCTGAGTGATCCCCCTATCGTTCGCGCAGCGGAGTCTGTGGCTCACCGGGCAGCTTGAGGGCCGCTCGGCCACGTACAACATCCCGCTCGCCTTGCGCCTGAGCGGGGTCCTGGACCGGGCGGCTCTGGCGGCGGGGCTGCGGGATGTGGTCGAGCGGCACGAGTGTCTGCGGACGGTGATCGGGCGGCACGAGGGCGAGCCCTGCCAGCTGATCCTCGACACCGACGACGTGGGCGAGCTCCTGACGGACGCGACACCGACCACCACAGGCGCCCGGGGCGAGACCGAACCCGCCGTGCTCCTGGACGAGTTCGCCACGTACGAGTTCGATCTCACGACGCGGGCGCCGCTCCGGGCCTGGCTGTGCGAGACCGCGCCCGACGACCATCTCCTCGCCCTGGTGGTGCACCACGTCGCGGCCGACGGCTGGTCGATGGGCGTACTCCTGCGCGACCTCGGGCAGGCCTACGCGGCACGACGCGAGGGGCGGGCCCCCGAGTGGGAGGCGCTGCCCGTGCAGTACGCGGACTACACCCTGTGGCAGCGCGAACTGCTCGGCGACGAGGGCGACCCGCACAGTCTCGCCGCCCGCCAGCTGGCCTTCTGGCGGGACCGGCTGGCGGGCCTTCCGGAGGAACTGGCCCTGCCCACGGACCGGGCCCGGCCACCGGTCGCGAGCAGGCGAGGCGGCACGGTCCCCCTGGAACTCGGCCCGGAGCTGCACGGCCGCCTCACTCAGCTCGCACACAGGCTGGGCGCGAGCCTGTTCATGGTGGTGCGTGCCGGGCTGGTGGCGCTGCTGTCCCGGCTCGGCGGGGGCGACGACATCGCCATCGGCACGCCGGTGGCGGGCCGCACCGACGACGCCCTGAGCGATCTGGTGGGGTGCTTCGTCAACACCCTCGTGCTGCGCACCGACGCCGGGGGCGATCCGACGTTCACGGACCTCGTGGAGCGTGTGCGGGACACGGACCTGGCGGCGCTCGCACACCAGGACCTCCCGTTCGAGCGGCTCGTGGAGTCCCTGAACCCGACGCGCTCGCCGGCCCGCCACCCGCTGTTCCAGGTGATGCTCGCCTTCCAGAAGTTCACCGACCCCGCCCTGCGACTCCCCGGCCTGCTGGTCGATGTGCTGCCGCTCGGCACTCCCGCCGCTCACTTCGACCTCTCCTTCGACCTCACCGAGCGGCACGACGCCGACGGCCGGGCAGCCGGCATCACCGGCACCCTCGGCCATGCCACCGACCTGTACACCGAGGACACCGCCCGGCGCATCGCCGAGCGACTCGTCCGCCTCCTGACCGCCGCCGCCGACGACCCGCGGCGGCCGGTCACCGCCCTGGACCTCCTCGCCCCGGCCGAACGCGCACTCCTCCTGGCGGAAGGCGACGGCACCCACGGCCCGGTCACCCGGCCGGACACGGTGACACGACTGATCGCGGCGCGCGTGGCACAGCACCCTGACGCGACGGCACTCGTCTTCGGGGACACCGAACTCACCTACCGCGACCTCGATACCCTCTCCGACCGTCTCGCCCAGCGCCTGTGCGCCCGGGGCGCGGGCCCCGAACGCCTGGTCGCGGTGGCCCTGGACCGCTCCGCCGACCTCGTCGTGACACTTCTCGCGGTCCTCAAGACCGGCGCGGGCTATGTCCCGCTCGAACGCGACACACCCCCGGCGCGGACCCGCCTCGTCCTCGACGACACGCGCCCGGTCCTCCTGCTCACCGACGGCACCGCCGAACTCCCGCCGGACATCGGCACCCCGGTCCTCGACGTCACCGCCGGCCACGACGCGACGGACATCCACGACGAGGGCGTTACGCACCGGACGCCGCCGCCCGCCCTCATCCATCCCGACAGCACCCTGTACGTGATGTACACGTCCGGCTCGACGGGCCGTCCGAAGGGCGTCGTGACCCCGCACGCGGCCGTGGCGGCATTCGCGGCCCACCGGCCGTGGCTGCGCGACGGCGCCCCGGACGGCGTGCTCTTCCACGCCAACCACGCCTTCGACGCGTCGACCTACGAGGTGTGGGCAACGCTTGTCCACGGCGGCCGGGTGGTGATCGCCCCGCCGGGCCCTCTGAACGGCGCGGCCGTGGCCGGGCACATCGCCCGGCACGGTCTGACCCGCCTCCATGTGACCGCCGGCCTCTTCCGCGTCTGGGCGGAGGAGGAACCGCAGGTCTTCACAGGGCTGCGCGAGGTGACGACCGGCGGTGACGTCGTCTCCGCGGCCGGGGTCCGCGCGGTGCTGCGCGCCTGCCCGGACACCGTGATCACGGCGGCGTACGGCCCGACCGAGACGACGGCCTTCAGCACGCTCAGCACCTTCACCGGGAACCCGGACCGCGTTCCGAACACGGTGCCGATCGGCCGCCCCATGGACGGCATGCGCACCTATGTACTCGACCCCCGCCTGGCACTCGTGCCGCCCGGCACGGTGGGGGAGCTGTACCTGGCGGGCACCGGCCTCGCGCGTGGCTACGCCCACCTCCCCGGCCTGACCGCCGAGCGCTTCGTGGCGGACCCGTTCGCGGCGACGTACGGGTTGTCCGGTGAGCGCATGTACCGCACCGGCGACCTGGCCCGCCGACTGCCCGACGGCCGGCTGGAGTTCGCGGGGCGCGCCGACGACCAGGTGAAGGTGCGCGGTTTCCGCGTCGAGCCGGGCGAGGTCGAGGCGGCCCTGCTCGGTCATCCGGACGTGGCGCGCACGGTCGTGGCGGTCAAGGAGGACGGCTCCGGCGACAAGCACCTGATCGGGTACGTCGTTCCGGAACGCGGCGCTCATCGGCGCCCGGCCCCCGACGGTGCCCCGCGGCCCGTGGACACCGAGGCGATCCTCCGCCACGCCCGGACCGTGCTCCCCGACCACGCGGTGCCGTCCGCGATCGTGCTCCTCCGGGCCCTGCCGCTCACCGCCAACGGCAAGCTGGACCGCGCGGCCCTGCCGCACCCCGGACCCGTGGCCCCGGCGCGCGGCGGCCGCGCCCCCCGCTCCCCGCGCGAACACGCCCTGTGCACGCTGTTCGCCGAGATCATCGGCCTGCCCGAGGTGACGATCGACGACGACTTCTTCGCCCTGGGCGGGCATTCGCTGCTCGCGACCCGGCTGGTGAGCCGGGTGCGGTCCGAGCTCGGTGTCGAGCTGGGCATGGCGGAGCTGTACGCGGCGCAGACGGTCGAGGCGCTGGCCCGCGAACTCCCCGGGACCGGCGGCAGCCCGCGACCGCCGGTACGCGCCGTCCGGCACCGGCCCGACCGGCTTCCGCTGTCCTACGCCCAGCGACGGCTGTGGTTCCTCGACCGGCTGGAGGGCCCGTCGGCGACGTACAACATCCCGATGGTGGTACGGCTGACCGGTGCCCTGGACGTCGCGGCCCTGGCGGCGGCGCTGCGGGATGTGGTCGAGCGGCACGAGAGCCTGCGGACGGTGATCGGCGAGGCCGGGGGCGAACCGTTCCAGCGGGTGCTCGGCATGGCCGAGGTCGGCGAACTGCTCAGGGTGGTGGAAGCGGACCCGCAGGAGCTCTCGCACACGGCCGCCACCCACGAGTTCGACCTGGCGAAGGAGCCCCCCGCGCAGGCGTGGCTGACCGCGACCGGCCCCGCTGAACACTGCCTCGCCCTCGTGGTGCATCACGTGGCGGCTGATGGGTGGTCGTTGGGGCCGTTGGTGCGTGATCTGGGGCGGGCGTATGGGGCGCGGTGTGAGGGGCGGGTGGTGGGGTGGCCGGGGTTGGCGGTGCAGTACGCGGATTATGCGTTGTGGCAGCGGGAGTTGCTGGGGGATGTGGGTGATCCGGGGAGCTTGAGCGCTGAGCAACTTGGGTTTTGGCGGCGGGAGTTGGAGGGGTTGCCGGAGGAGTTGGTGTTGCCGGTGGATCGTTCGCGGTCTGGGGTGTCGAGTGGTCGGGGTGGGGTGGTGCCGTTGGTGGTGCCGGCTGGGGTGCATGGGCGGTTGGTGGGGCTGGCGCGGGGGTGGGGCGCGAGTGTGTTCATGGTGGTGCAGGCGGGGGTGGTGGCGTTGTTGTCCCGGTTGGGGGCGGGGGAGGACATCGCGTTGGGTACGGCGGTGGCGGGGCGGTCGGATGAGGGTCTGGAGGATCTGGTCGGGTTTTTCGTGAACACGTTGGTGTTGCGTGCGGATGTGTCGGGGGATCCGGGTTTTGGTGAGTTGGTGGGGCGGGTGCGGTCGGTGGATCTGGCGGCTTTCGCGCATCAGGATCTGCCGTTCGAGCAGTTGGTGGAGGCGCTCAATCCTGTCCGGTCGCCGGCCCGTCACCCCCTGTTCCAGGTCATGCTCGGCTTCCAGCACGCGGACCGGCAGGCGGGGCTGAGTCTGCCCGGAGTGACAGCCGAGCCCGTCGGCGTCCGGCCCGGCACCGCGAAGTTCGACCTCTCCTTCGACTTCTCCGAACGGTTCACGGCCGACGGCGCCCCGGCCGGTGTCGAGGGCGGCATCACGTACGCCGTCGATCTGTTCGACCACACCACCGTCGAAGCGATCGCGCGCCGCCTCACCCGCCTCCTCGACGCCGCCGCCGCCGACCCCGACCGTCGGCTCGGCGCCCTCCCCGTCCTGGAACCGCACGAGCGCATCCGCCTGCTCACCGACGGGGACGGCACCCGCCAGAAACTCCCGCACAGGAACGTCGCGGACCTCTTCGAGGCCTTGGCCCGCCGCATCCCGGAGAGGACGGCCGTCGTCGACGCGGACGGAACCGAGCTCTCGTACGCCGAACTCGACGCCCGCGCCGACCGCCTCGCCCGGCGCCTGGTCGCGGCGGGTGTGCGGCCCGAACAGCCGGTGGCGGTGCTCGTGGAGCGCTCGACGCGACTGATCGTCGCGCTGCTCGCGGTGGTCAAGGCGGGGGGCGTCTATGTACCGCTGGACGGCCGGTGGCCGCGCTCGCGGACCGACTTCATCTGTCGGGACACGGGAGCGAAGGTCCTCCTCACGGACGGCACATCGGACGCCGGGCCCGGCGCCGACGGCCCTCTTGTACGCGTCCGCATCGGCGAGGACCCTCAGGGGGCGGGTGGGACCGGGCCGACCTCCCCCGGGGACGAGCCGGGCGGGCGCGGTACCGGGCCCGACGGTCTGATGTGCGTGATGTACACCTCCGGCTCGACCGGGCGGCCCAAGGGGGTCGCCGTCACCCACCGGGGCGTCATGGGCCTGGCCGGGGACCGGCGGTTCGGCGTCGGCGCGCACCGGCGTGTGCTGTTCCACTCGGCGCACGTCTTCGACGCGTCGACGTACGAGATCTGGGTGCCCCTGCTCGGCGGCGGAACGGTCGTGGTGGCCGGGCCGGGCGAGCTGAGTCCCGCGGGAGTCGAACGGGCCGTCCGCGGGCGGGGCGTCACCGCGCTGTTCCTCACGATCGGTCTCTTCCGGGTCCTCGCCGAGGAGGCGCCGGAGTGCTTCGCCGGACTCCAGGAGGTGTGGACCGGCGGCGAACCGGTGCCCTCGGCGGTCCTCGGACGGGTACTGCGAGCCTGCCCCGCGACCACGGTGGTCGACGTCTACGGCCCGACGGAGGCGACCACCTTCGCCACGTGCGGCGCCGTCGCCGAGACGGACCTCACCGCCGCGTCGCCGCCGATCGGACGGCCCATGGACGGGACACGGGCGTACGTGCTCGACGCGGGCCTCGGCCTCGTCCCGCCGGGCGTCACCGGAGAGCTGTACGTGGCGGGCACCGGTCTGGCGCGCGGGTACGCGCACCGTGCCGGGCTCACGGCGGAACGCTTCGTGGCCGACCCGTACGCGGCGGGGTACGGAGCGCCTGGTGAACGCATGTACCGCACCGGCGACCTGGCGCGCTGGGCGCCCGACGGGCGGCTCGAGTTCGTCGGGCGCGTCGACACCCAGGTGAAGGTGCGCGGCTTCCGTATCGAGCTCGTCGAGGTGGAGGCGGCGCTCCTGGCTCATCCGGACATCGCGCAGGCGGCGGCAGTCGTCCGTGAGGACCGCCCCGGCGACCGGCGGCTCGTCGGCTACGTGGTGCCGGTCGCGGGTGTGGCCCGCGAGGCCGTCGACGACGTGGACCCCGCGACGCTGACCGGCGGGCACCTGCCCGAGTACATGATGCCGTCGGCCGTGGTGGCCGTGGACGCCCTGCCGCTTACCGTGACCGGCAAGCTCGACCAACGGGCCCTGCCGGCGCCGGGGGTGAGGCACGCGAGGGCGGGCAGGCCGCCGCGGACGCCGCGCGAGGAGGTGCTCTGCGGGATCTTCGCCGATGTCCTCGGCGTGCCTTCGGTCACCGTCGACGACGACTTCTTCGCCCTGGGCGGGCATTCGCTGCTCGCGACCCGGCTGGTGAGCCGGGTGCGGTCCGAGCTCGGCGTCGAGCCGCGCATCCACGATCTCTTCGACCACCCCACGGTCGCCGCGCTCGCCGGGCGGCTCCCGGCCGGTGGCCCGGCGCGGCCGACGCTCGGCGCGCAGGCCCGCCCGCACCGGATCCCCGCGTCCTACGCCCAGCGACGGCTGTGGTTCCTCGGTCAGCTGGAGGGCCCGTCGGCGACGTACAACATCCCGATGGCGGTCCGGCTGACGGGTGCCGTGGACACGGCCGCCCTCGCGGGGGCGCTGCGGGATGTGGTCGAGCGGCACGAGAGCCTGCGGACCGTGTTCCCGCCGGCCCCGGGAGGAGTGCCGTATCAGCGGGTGCTCGACATGGCCGAGGTGGACGAGCTGCTCACGGTGGCGCGGGTGGCCCCGGCGGAGCTGAGCCGGGAGTCGGCCGCCCGCGCGGACCACCTCTTCGACCTGAGCTCCGAGGTGCCCCTGAGGGCCTGGCTCTTCGAGACCGCTCCGGCTGAGAGCGTGCTGCTGCTCGTGGTGCATCACGTGGCGGCTGATGGGTGGTCGTTGGGGCCGTTGGTGCGTGATCTGGGGCGGGCGTATGGGGCGCGGTGTGAGGGGCGGGTGGTGGGGTGGCCGGGGTTGGCGGTGCAGTACGCGGATTATGCGTTGTGGCAGCGGGAGTTGCTGGGGGATGTGGGTGATCCGGGGAGCTTGAGCGCTGAGCAACTTGGGTTTTGGCGGCGGGAGTTGGAGGGGTTGCCGGAGGAGTTGGTGTTGCCGGTGGATCGTTCGCGGTCTGGGGTGTCGAGTGGTCGGGGTGGGGTGGTGCCGTTGGTGGTGCCGGCTGGGGTGCATGGGCGGTTGGTGGGGCTGGCGCGGGGGTGGGGCGCGAGTGTGTTCATGGTGGTGCAGGCGGGGGTGGTGGCGTTGTTGTCCCGGTTGGGGGCGGGGGAGGACATCGCGTTGGGTACGGCGGTGGCGGGGCGGTCGGATGAGGGTCTGGAGGATCTGGTCGGGTTTTTCGTGAACACGTTGGTGTTGCGTGCGGATGTGTCGGGGGATCCGGGTTTTGGTGAGTTGGTGGGGCGGGTGCGGTCGGTGGATCTGGCGGCTTTCGCGCATCAGGATCTGCCGTTCGAGCAGTTGGTGGAGGCGCTCAATCCTGTCCGGTCGCCGGCCCGTCACCCCCTGTTCCAGGTCATGCTCACCCTGCAGAACAATGCCCGTGAAGCCCTCGAACTGCCCGGTCTGCGGGTCGAGCCGGTGGCGCCCGGGGCGACCGCCGCGAAGTTCGACCTGTCCCTCGACTTCTCTGAACGGTTCACGGCCGACGGCGCCCCGGCCGGTGTCGAGGGCGGCATCACGTACGCCGTCGATCTGTTCGACCACACCACCGTCGAAGCCATCGCGCGCCGCCTCACCCGGCTGTTCGACGCGGTCAGCCGCGATCCGGACCTGCGGGTGGCCGACGTGGACCTGCTCTCCGCGGACGAACGCGCACGGCTGACGTCCGCCGGCGACGGCGGCCCCCTCAGGGCACCGGCGGCCGACCGGGGCGTCGCGGAGCTGTTCGAGGAGCAGGTGGCCCGGGCGCCACAAGCCACCGCCGTCATCGGTGAGCACGTCACGTTGACCTACGCGCAGCTCAACGCCGAGGCCAACCGGCTCGCGCACCGCCTCATCGCCCGCGGGACGGGACCCGAGGACGTGGTGGCGGTGGTCATGGAGCGCTCGACGGAGCTCCTTGTGACGCTGCTCGGCGTGCTCAAGGCCGGCGCCGCGTTTCTGGCCGTGGAGCCCGGACTGCCCGCCGAACGCGTCGCGTTCCTGTTCGCCGACGCCCGCCCCGGCTGTGTGGTGACCCGTCCCTCGGCAGCCGCAGCCGTCCCGGACACCGGGCTGCCGTGCCTCGTCCTGGACGACCTGCCGCGCGACGCGGACCAGGACCCGGGCGACCCCACCGACGCCGCGCGCGTGCGACTGCTGCGCCCCGCCCACCCGGCGTACGTGATCTACACCTCCGGCTCGACCGGCCGCCCCAAGGGCGTGATGATCCCGCAACGCGGCCTCGTCAACCGCCTGCGCTGGATGCGGGAGCGGGCCCCGCTGAGCGGCGCCGACCGAGCCCTGGTGAAGACACCCGCGAGCTTCGACGCGTTCGTTCCGGAGTTCCTCGGGCCGCTGATCGATGGGGCCGCGCTCGTGCCGGCGCGGCCGGAAGGACATCGGGACCCGGAGTACCTGGCCCGGCTGACGCGCGACCGCGCGGTGACGACGGCGACGTTCGTGCCGTCGATGCTCCAGGCCTTCCTGGAGACCCGCGAGGCCGCCGAGTGCACCGCGCTGCGCCGGGTTCTCAGCGGCGGCGAACCCCTCACCCGCCGGACCGTCACCGCGTTCACCGACACGCTCGACGCGACCCTGACCAACTGTTACGGGCCCGCCGAGGCGACCGTGGACGTGGTGGTGGGGGACTGCCACGGAACCCCCCGCCCGGAGCCGGGCGGTGTGCCCATCGGAACCCCCGTGCCGCACACCCGGGTGTACGTCCTCGACCGAGGCCTCGGCCTCGCACCGCCCGGCATGGTGGGCGAGCTGTACGTGGCGGGCGCGCAGCTCGCGCGCGGCTATGTGCGGCGGCCCGGCCTGACGGCGGAGCGCTTCGTGGCGGACCCGTACGCGGCGACGTACGGACACCCCGGTGAACGCATGTACCGCACCGGCGACCTGGCACGCCGGCTGCCCGACGGCCGGCTGGAGTTCGCGGGGCGCGCCGACGACCAGGTGAAGGTGCGCGGCTTCCGCATCGAGCCGGGCGAGGTCGAGGCGGCCCTGCTCGGCCACCCGGACGTGGCGCACGCGGCGGTCGTCGTCCGCGAGGACACCCCGGGCGACGCCCTGCTCGTGGGCTACGTCGTGCCCGCGCCCGGCGCACGGTGCGAGGCAGCCGAGCTCAGGGACCGGGTACGGGCCACCCTCCCGGAGCACATGGTGCCCGGCGCCGTCGTCACCCTCGACGAACTGCCCCGCACGGACGGCGGGAAGCTCGACCGCCGCCGCCTGCCCGCCCCCGGCCATGCCGCGTCACCGACGGGCCGCGGCCCGCGCACCACACGTGAGCAGGCGCTGTGCGGCCTCTTCGCCGAGATCCTCGGCCTGCCGAGTGTGACGATCGACGACAGCTTCTTCGACCTCGGCGGACACTCCCTGCTCGCCGCGCGGCTCGTCGGACGCCTGCGCTCCGTTCTCGGCGCCGAGGCGGGCGTGCGGACCCTCTTCGAGGCACCCACGGTCGAAGCCCTCGCCCGGCGCCTCGCGGGCTCGCCCCCGGCACGGGACGCCCTCGACATGCTGCTGCCGCTGCGCGGACCGGAGCCCGGCACGCAGCCGGCCGACGAGGCACCCCTGTTTTGCGTACACCCCGGCGCCGGGCTCAGCTGGTGCTACGCGGGACTGCTGCGGCACCTCGCGCCCGAGGTGCCCGTCTACGGGCTGCAGGCCCGACTGCTGTCGGAGGGCGGCGGGGCCCCGGCTTCGCTCGCGGCGATGGCCGGCGACTACGTCCGGCGCATCCGCGACGTACAGAAGTCGGGACCGTACCGGCTGCTCGGCTGGTCCATGGGCGGCACGCTCGCCCACGCCATGGCGACCCGGCTCCAGGCGGACGGCGAGGAGGTGGAGCTGCTCGCGCTGCTCGACGCCAGGCTCCCGGACGACGCACATGGACCGACGGAATCCGGCCCGGTGGACGACATCCCGGCGGCGCTGCGCGAGGGGCTGCGCGAACTCGGCCATGCCGTCGAGGAGACACCCGAGGTCGTGGCAGCGGCCCACGGCATCGCCGAAGCGGCCCGCTTCCTCGTCCGCAACGACCCGGAGTTCGCCGGGATGCAGGAGGACACCGCCCACGCGATGGTGGAGCTGACCCTCGCCGGAAAACGACTCGCGCGCGAGCACCGGCCCGACGTGTTCCACGGCGACGTCCTCTTCTTCGAGCCCCTGGCCGACCTCGCCCGGAACCCCGCTCCGACACCGGCGCGGGACTTCGCCCCCTACGTGGACGGGCGGATCACGGCATACGGAATCGACTGCGGCCACAAAGAGATGACACAGCCCGAACCACTGCGCGCCATCGCGGCGAGAATCTCGCACCACCTGGGCGGCAGCGGCACACCCCCGGAAGACGGAGCGGCCGAGTGAAGGGACGGAAGAACAAGGTGCTGTCTGACACGGTGGGTGCGCGGTGACGACCGCCGAAGCACCCACAGGACTCCTGGCCGGAACCCGGCCCCGCATACTCGAACTGGCCACCGCCACACCACCCCTGTCCTACACCCAGTCCGAGGTACTCGACCTCTACGGCATCGCGGACCCCCGGGTCCGGTCGCTCTTCACCAACAGCGCGATAGAACGGCGCCACCTGACCCTGCCGCCGATCGACCCGGACACCGGCAGGCCACGCCCGGAGAGCCAGGGCGAACTCCTCGCCAAACACCGGGAATCCGGTATCGCCATGGGCGCGGCGGCCCTGCAGAACTGTCTCAAGAAGCTCGGTGCGTCCGTCGACGACGTCGGCTGTCTGATGTGCGTGACCAGCACGGGACTGCTCACACCGGGCTTCTCCGCGCGGATCATCCGCGAGCTGGGGCTGCCGAGGACCTGCGCGCGCGTGGACATCGTCGGCATGGGCTGCAACGCCGGGCTCAACGCGCTGACCGCCGTGGCCGGCTGGGCCGCGACCCACCCCGGGCAGCTCGCCATCATGCTCTGCGTCGAGGCGTGCTCGGCCGCGTACGTCTTCGACGACACGATGCGCAGCGCAGTGGTCAACAGCCTCTTCGGCGACGGTGCCGCCGCCCTCGCGGTGCGCGCCTCCGACGACGCCCACCCGTCCGGGCAGTCCGGCGGCGGTGCGCAGATCCTGAAGTTCGCCGGACTGCTCATCACCGAGGCCCTGGAGGCGATGCGCTACGACTGGGACGAAGACCAGGGGAAGTTCAGCTTCTTCCTCGACCGCGATGTCCCCTACGTCGTCGGGGCCCACGCCGAGCAGGCCGTCGACACGCTGCTCGCCGGCACCGGAGTGCGGCGCACCGACATCGCGCACTGGGTCGTGCACTCCGGCGGAAAGAAGGTCATCGACTCCGTCATGGTGAACCTCGGCCTGACGCGACACGATCTGCGGCACACCGTGAGCGTGCTGCGCGACCACGGAAATCTCTCCAGCGGTTCCTTCCTCTTCTCCTATCGGCGGCTCCTGGACGAGGGCGTGGTGCGCCGCGGCGACCTCGGCGTCCTGATGAGCATGGGGCCCGGCTCGACCATCGAAACCGCGCTGGTGCGGTGGTGACACGGATGGATGTGAACAGACGATGACGACGCTGCGCATACGGCTCGACTCCACGCAGGGCATGGCGCGACTGACCAGGACGATCACCGCGTTCCGTGAGCGGGCCGAGGACGAGCGGGCCGCGGCGGCGGTGATCGAGCTCGGCCCCGGCCACACGCACTGGCCGGGCTCCGTCGACGTTCACACGGTGAACAAGTGGGAGCGCGCCCTGCGGCAGTGGGAACGCCTGGACGCCGTCACCCTCGTGACCGCCTCCGGAGCGTGCGGCGGGCCCGCGTTCGACCTGCTCATGACCGCGGACATCCGGATCGCCGCGCCCGACCTGCGGATCGCCCTGCCCACCGCGGCCCGCGACTTCTGGCCCGGCATGGCCGTCCACCGGCTCACCCAGCGCGTCGGTGTCTCCCTCGCCCGCAGGCTCACCCTGTGCATGTCGGGCACCGGAGTGCTGGAGTCCTACCAGGCTCTCGATCTCGGCGTCGTCGACGAGATCACCGACGCGCTCGACGACCGCGTGGCCAAGGTGCTGGCAGGCAGCCCCTCAGGCGTCGAGGCCCGGCTGCTGCGCAGCCTGATCCTCGACGCCCCCCGCACCTCGTTCGAGGATGCGCTCGGCACTCATCTCGCCGCCTGCGACCGGGCGCTGCGCGCCGCCGTAGGCGCCCCGGGGACGGGAGACGAGCGGTGACCGCTGCCCTGGCCGCGGCCTGGCAAGGCCCCCGCACCCTGGTGGTGCGCGCCGAGGGAGTCCTGGCCGATGTGCCGCGCAAGGCCGATCGCACTCCCGAACAGCGGGCGCGCGTCAACGCCGCGACGGACGACGCGCGGCGCGCGCGCACCGCGTTCCTGGCCGAGCACGGGCAGGCCGTGTACGACGCGCTGACCGGGAACCGCACCCACTACCTCCGGCTGGACGAGCTCCTCGACGCCGCGGCCGCGTTGCTCGACGGCCTGGTGCCCACCCGTGAGCAGATGGCCGTCGAGGCCGGGCTCGCGCAGGCCGACAAGGAAGGGCGGGAGATCGACCAGGCCGTCTTCTTCTCCGGCGTGCTGCGGCAGGAGCGGGCCGGCCTCCATCTGATGGAGTCGCTGCTGCGGCCCACGGACCGGGCCCTGGCACTGCTGCCGGAGTTCACCGGGCGCGGCGGTGTCGATCTCGGCCGGCTGCACGTGGAGCGCGTCGGCGACGCGGCCCACCTGACGGTCACCAATCGGGGCGCCCTCAACGCCGAGGACAACGACCTGATCGCGGCCATGGACGTCGGTGTCGACCTGGCGCTCCTCGACGACCGCGTCAAAGTGGGGGTGCTGCGCGGTGGAGAGATGACACATCCGCGCTACCGGGGCCGCCGCGTCTTCAGCGCCGGCATCAACCTCCGCCACCTCGACGCCGGCCGGATCTCGTACACGGACTTCCTGCTGCGGCGCGAGCTGGGCTACCTCAGCAAGCTGCAGCGCGGCCTGCTCCTGGCCGACGCGGGCGGCCGGCCCCTGACGAGCCGGAACCCGCACTGGGCCGCGCGGACCGTGCAGAAGCCGTGGATCGCCGCCGTGGACAGCTTCGCCATCGGAGGCGGCATGCAGCTCCTCTTCGCCTTCGACCGGGTGATCGCCGCGTCCGACGCCTACTTCAGTCTGCCCGCCGCCCAGGAGGGCATCATCCCGGGCGTGGCCAACCTGCGTCTGCCGCGCATCGCGGGCAGCCGTCTCGCGCGTCAGGTCATCCTCTCCGGGCGGCGCATCCATGCCACCGAGCCGGAGGCCCGGCTGATCTGCGACACCGTCGCCGATCCCGCCGCACTCGACGCGGCGGTCGCGGCCGCCGTCGAAGAGCTGGCCGCCCCGGCGGTGGTCGCGAACCGGCGGATGCTGGGCCTCGCCGAGGAGCCGCCGTCCGTGCTGCGCGCGTATCTGGCGGAGTTCGCGCTGCACCAGGGCCTGCGCCTCTACGCGCCGGACGTCCTGGAGAAGACGACGAAGTTCGGGCCCGCGCAGCCGGCACCCACGGCCCGGCCGTCTGCGAGGGAAGGGCACAACTTGTCCACCATGTAGTGATCGGTATGCGGATCGGGGAGATCCCGGAAGGCTTTCGGGCCGGTCATGCCCAGCCTCCCCGATGAGCAGGCGTCGCCGGGCTCTCCCGGCCGTGTGAGATTTCGTGATACGTGAGAGGGTCTGGGGCGTGAGTGAGACGCCGCCGAACACCCTGCAGTACCGCTTTGACGGGCCAGAAGACGCACCTGTTCTGATCCTCGGTCCCTCACTGGGTACCACCTGGCACATGTGGGACCGCCAGATCCCCGAGCTGATCAAGCACTGGCGCGTCTTCCGGTTCGACCTGCCCGGACACGGCGGCGCTCCCGCGTACCCGGCGGGCTCGGTCAACGACCTCACCACACGGCTGCTGACCACGCTCGAAGGACTCGGCGTGCAGCGCTTCGGCTACGCGGGCTGCGCGCTCGGCGGTGCGGTCGGCATCGAGCTGGCGCTGCGCCACCCCGAGCGGCTCGCCTCCCTGGCGCTGATCGCGGCCTCGCCCCGCTTCGGCACGGCCGACGAGTTCCGGCAGAGAGGCGTGATCGTCCGCACGAACGGCCTCGACCCCATCGCCCGCACCTCGCCCGAGCGCTGGTTCACCGGCGGGTTCGCCGCTGCGCAGCCCGCGATCACCGAGTGGGCCGTGCAGATGGTCCGCACCACCGACCCCGGCTGCTACATCGCCGCCTGCGAGGCGCTCGCCTCGTTCGACGTCCGGGCCGAACTGGGCCGCGTCGGCGTGCCCACCCTGGTCCTCGTCGGCTCCGACGACCAGGTCACCGGCCCCGCCGAGGCCCGCACCCTGGTCGCCGGCATCCCCGACGCCCGCCTCGCCGTCGTCCCCGGCGCCTCCCACCTGGTGCCGGTGGAGCAGCCCGCAGCGGTCACCGACCTCCTGGTGCGGCACTTCTCCACCGCCTGGCAGCCGGCCTTCGACACCTCCACGGGCCATACGGCCCTGCCCGCGGCCGCCGTCAAGCCGGCCCTGTCCCCGGTCCCGCCCCAGCCTCTCCAGACCGGGCCCGTCGCCGAGATCGCCCCCGTCGTGGTACCCCAGGCGCAGGGCCGCCCCGACCCCTACGACGCCGGGATCAAGGTCCGCCGCGAGGTGCTGGGCGACGCGCACGTCGACCGGGCGCTGGCCCAGGCCGACGACTTCTCCGGGGACTTCCAGGAGTTCATCACCCGCTACGCCTGGGGCGAGATCTGGGACCGCCCCGGGCTCGACCGGCGCACCCGCAGCTGCGTCACCCTCACCGCCCTGATCGCCGGCGGCCACCTGGACGAGCTGGCCTTCCACACCCGGGCCGCCCTGCGCAACGGCCTCACCCCGGGCGAGATCAAGGAGGTGCTGCTCCAGGCGGCCGTCTACTGCGGCGTACCGGCCGCGAACAGCGCGTTCAAGGTCGCCCAGCAGGTCATCCGCGAGGAGACCACGCCCCAGGAGTGAGCCCGCGCGGAACCCCGGGAGGCAGGATGGACTCATGAAGCTCACGAAGATGTCGCACGCCTGCGTCCGCCTCGAGAAGGACGGCCGGACCCTCGTCCTCGACCCCGGCGGGTTCAGCGAGGAGGACGCCGCGCTCGGCGCGGACGCGATTCTCGTCACCCACGAGCACCCCGACCACTTCGACGAGTTCCGGCTGCGTGCCGCGATGGAGAACAACCCGGCCGCGCGGATCTGGACCCTCAGGTCCGTCGCCGAGAAGATCTCCTCGGCGTTCCCGGGCCGCGTGCACACCGTCGGCCACGGTGACACGTTCACGGCCGCCGGCTTCGACGTCCAGGTCCACGGCGAACTCCACGCCGTGATCCACCCGGACATCCCGCGCATCACCAACGTCGGCTACCTCGTCGACGGCGGCAAGGTCTTCCACCCCGGCGACGCCCTCACTGTCCCCGACCACCCGGTGGAGACGCTGATGCTCCCGGTCATGGCCCCGTGGAGCAAGATCTCCGAGGTCATCGACTACGTCCGCGAGGTCCGGCCGCAGCGCGCCTACGACATCCACGACGCCCTCCTCACCGACCTCGCGCGCCCGATCTACGACCGCCAGATCGGCAACCTGGCCGGGGCGGAACACCTGCGGCTCACCCCCGGGGCGTCGGCCCACCTCTAGGGGCCCCTGGCGTTGTCAGACCCTCCGGGTAGGTTGTGGGACATGCGCATCGCGACCTGGAACGTGAACTCGATCACCGCCCGCCTGCCGAGGCTCCTGGCCTGGCTGGAGAGCAGCGGCACGGACGTGCTGTGCCTCCAGGAGGCCAAGGTCGGCGAGGAGCAGTTCCCCGCTGAGCAGCTGCGCGAGCTGGGCTACGAGTCGGCGGTCCACGCGACCGGCCGGTGGAACGGCGTGGCGGTGCTCTCCCGCGTCGGCATCGAGGACGTCGTCAAGGGCCTGCCCGGCGACCCCGGGTTCGACGGCTCGGTGGAGCCCCGCGCCATCTCGGCGACCTGCGGCCCGCTCCGCGTCTGGTCGGTGTACGTGCCGAACGGCCGCGAGGTGGACCACCCGCACTACGCCTACAAGCTCCAGTGGTTCGAGGCCCTCAAGGCCGCCGTCGCCGGAGACGCGGCCGGCAGCCGCCCCTTCGCGGTGATGGGCGACTACAACGTGGCGCCGACCGACGACGACGTCTACGACCGCGCGGCCTTCGAGGGCGCGACCCATGTCACCCCCGCCGAGCGCGCCGCCCTCGCCTCCCTGCGCGAGGCGGGCCTGTCCGACGTGGTCCCGCGGCCCCTGAAGTACGAGCACCCGTTCACGTACTGGGACTACCGCCAGCTCTGCTTCCCGAAGAACCGCGGCATGCGCATCGACCTGGTGTACGCCAACGCGCCGTTCACCCAGGCGGTCAAGGACGCCTACGTGGACCGCGAGGAGCGCAAGGGCAAGGGCGCGTCGGACCACGCCCCGGTCGTGGTCGACCTGGACGTGTAGCTCCGGGCGGCCGCAGACGACCGGCTCACAGCAGCCGCAGGTCGACCGACTCCGCCAGCGCAGCCAGCCCCGCGTCCCCGGGATGCAGATGGTCGCCGCTGTCGTACACGGGCAGGATCCGCGCGGGGTCGGCCGGGTCGCGTACGACGGCGTCGAAGTCGAGCACCCCGTCGAAGACACCGCCCGTGCGGATCCACTCGTTCACCGCGACCCGCTCGGCGTCGACGGCCGCCGTGCACCGCGTCTCGCCCTCGCACGGCAGGATCGTCGCCGCGAGCATCCGCAGGCCCCGGGCCTGCCCGCGCTCCGCCAGCTCCCGCAGCCCTACGATCACTTGCTCCGCCGAGGTGCCCCAGCGCACGTCGTTGACGCCCTCGAAGACGATCGCCGTACGGGCCGACGGCTGGGCGAGGACGTCCCGGTCGAACCGGTGCAGGGCACTCACCCCGGCCGTGTCCGTGGACACCCCGTCGCCGGGATACCGGTCGGTGACCACACGGTTGCCCGAGACGCCCTGGTTCAGCACCCCGTAGCGCGGTACGGCGCTCTGCCGCAGCAGCCGGCCGGCCAGCACGTTCGGCCACCGCCGGTTCGCGTCCACCGTGGACTTGTCGCCGTCGGTGATCGAGTCCCCGAGCAGCACCACGGACCCGGGCCCGCCGCTCACATCGACCCCGGCGAGCAGCGGCCAGCTGGTGATCACCGAGGTGTAGGCGACGGCGGTACCGTCCGCCGTGTGGTCGCCGGGCTCGCTGACGTACGACCGCTGCTGCGCGAGCCGGTGCAGGGGCGCCGCCGGCACCGGGCCGGGCAGATGGAAGCTGACCAGCAGATCGGCGTCCGCCGGCACCGCGAAGCCCAGCGGATCGCTGTACGCCTGGGCGCCGGCCGGGATCTCCACGCTTTCCTCACCACCGAAGGACAGCGGCACCGGCGTCCCGCGCGCCGCCGCGCCCGAGGACCGCACGGCGACCGTCGCGCCGCCGATCCGCACCGGGGCCGCGGCGAAGGTGTTGTCGAACCGCATCCGCACCCGGGGCCCGCCTGCCGACGTGTGCACCACCAGCCGCAGCGTCCGGTCCGTCCAGGGCCCCACGGCGGCGTAGCCGCCCGTCGACGCCGTCCAGCTGCCGGTCCAGCCCTGTGTGGCGGTCCGCACCGACATCGCGAAGACATGCAGCCCGGCGGCGCGCGGCAGCCGGACCGAGGCGAGTTCGCGCCCCGGCGTCAGCGGCACCGTCACCACGTACAGGCGGGCCTGCTCGGCGAGTTGCCCGCCCGGTGTGTTGATGTGCGGCAGTGCCACCGCCTTCGTGGCGAGCGGCCCGGTGCGCCAGTCGGGCGCGGTCAGCCGGTAACCGGAGCGGGTGCCGTTCGCGTACACGATCGTGCCCGGGCCGCCCGCCTCCGTGCCGGCCGTGCCCGCCACCAGGAAGGCGAGGGCGTCGCCGCGCCCCGTGACGCGGACGTCCTGCCCGGCGGCACGGACGTTGTCCGGCTCGCCCGGCTGCCGCCGCGGCCAGGTCAGCCGGGCGCCCTGGACGGTCAGGGTGCGCCCGGGCGCCCAGCCCGCGGCCGTGAGGTCCCGCGCCGACAGGGAGGCGCCGGCGCCGTCGAAGTCGGCCGCGGCGGGCCGGCTGTCGTCGCTGACGGCGATGTTGTCGAACAGCCGCTCAAGCGGCACGGGCGCGGCCCGTCTCTCCTCGACGGCCTGCGCCGGCACCGCCGGCGCCGCCGACAACAAGGACCCGCACAGGGTCAGGACGACCAGGACCCCCCGGACACATCGGCGCACGGCCGACTCCTCCCGCTCATCGACACACGACGCGACAACACCAAACGCAGGGACGGAACAGAAGACACCACGAACGCCGATACGCAAGACGCACGGTGAAGCTAGGGAGACAACAGGGACTCGTCAACGCGCCATGCGCGAACTCGGCGTGAACTCGACCGTCATCGACGGCCCGCGCGCCTGTGGTGCGTACGGCGGTACGAATGACACGCTGTACGTATGAACATCCCTTTCCTGGGCAACCGGCGCCAGAAGGTCGGGTTCCCCGACCCCGCGGGCATCGCGGATCTGCTCGCCGAGTGCGAACTGCTCCGCTCCCAGGCGTCCCGGGCGGGGGTCCGGCTGGACGACTCGGCGGCCTCGCTGGAGGCGCTGGACCAGCTGCTGCCGCGCTGGCGGGACGACGAGGAGACCCTGGCCTGGCTCGGCAACGACGCGGGTCTCTACCTGGGCAGCGTCATCGTGCGCACCGTGCCGGGAGCCGCCTGGGAGATCAGGTCCGACGGGCAGCCCGTCGTGCGGCTCACCTCCGGCAGGGAGTTCGACGTCGTGGACTCCGGGCACGAGTGGGCCGCGTACGGCGTGCCCGAGCTGTCGCAGCTCTACGCGGAAGTCGCGGAGGCATGAGACCCATGAGCGTACCCTTTGAGCCAAAGTGCGATGTAAATACGGCTAATGATCGAAAAGTGCGTGTCGCCCGACAAGTCCGATCTTGCCTGGATACGTTGCGGCAACCACCACACAGCTGAGAGTGAGTAGGGCTGAGTATGGCCGTAGATCCGCTGATCGAGCTGCGTGACGTCAACAAGCACTTCGGCGAGCTGCATGTCCTGCGGGACATCAACCTCACCGTGGGCAAGGGGGAGGTGGTCGTGGTCATCGGCCCCTCGGGGTCGGGGAAGTCGACACTGTGCAGGGCGATCAACCGGCTGGAGACCATCGAGTCGGGGTCGATCGTCCTCGACGGACAGCCGCTGCCCGAGGAGGGCAAGCCCCTGGCCCGGCTGCGCGCCGACGTCGGCATGGTCTTCCAGGCGTTCAACCTCTTCGCCCACAAGACCGTCCTGCAGAACCTCTCCCTGGGGCAGGTCAAGGTGCGCGGGCGCAGGAAGGAGGACGCCGACAAACGCTCCCGGGAACTCCTCGACCGGGTCGGCGTCGCCGACCAGGCGGACAAGTACCCGGCGCAGCTCTCCGGCGGTCAGCAGCAGCGCGTGGCCATCGCCCGCGCCCTGGCCATGGAACCCAAGGCGATGCTCTTCGACGAGCCGACCTCGGCCCTCGACCCGGAGATGATCAACGAGGTGCTGGAGGTCATGAAGCAACTGGCCCGCGACGGCATGACCATGATCGTCGTCACGCACGAGATGGGCTTCGCCCGCTCGGCCGCCAACCGCGTCGTCTTCATGTCCGACGGCGGAATCGTCGAGGACCGCACCCCCGACGAGTTCTTCACCAACCCCACCAGCGACCGCGCCAAGGACTTCCTCTCCAAGATCCTCAAGCACTGAACGGGCAGGCACCGGACGGCTCATCGGATCGGACCTCGACTACGATGTGCCCTTCATCCCTGTCGGAGAGGGGGACTTCGCCGAAGCCCGCCGATCCCTCCGGGGGTGAACAGACCGCCGGCCCGGTCCGCGGGGCGTTCCCGCCGGGTGTGGCCCCCACGGCCCTTGTGGCCACGGGGGCGGCGGTTCACATCGGCCAGGCCCGTCCGGCGGCAGCCGGAGATCACTGCTCGCGCAGCGGGACCGACACGTACGACGGGTCGTTCGCAGGCGAGGAGAAGGTCAGCTGCGCGCCGGACGGGTTGTGCTCGATGTAGAGCGGGTCGACCGTGTCGACGACCAGGGCGAGGCGATGCCCGGCCGGGACGTCGTAGGCCGTGGAGTACAGCTCCAGGTCGACGCCGAACGGCTTTCCGGGGGTGCGCCCGTGGAAGGTGTACGGCGCGTTGGAGACCAGCTTGCCGAGGCCGAGCGGCCCCACGTCGTAGAGATAGGCGACGAGGGTGCCGCTCTCCTTGGTCGGGGTGAGGGTCGTGTGCAACTTCGCGGTGCCGCGCACCTGTTGGGCCGTGGCGTACTTCTCCGACTGCCAGACGGCGGCCCAGCGGCGGGGGAGCAGCGGGATCGAGGCCATCGGGGGCAGCTGGGCGACCTGGTCGAGGATGCTGGACAGGAAGACGACTCCGCCGTCCGCCCCCGAGTTCACGTTCGCGCGGATCGTGGTCGTGCCCCCGAGGGCGATCTTCCGGTCGGTCGCGGCGACCGACTTCCAGTCCGGGTAGCCCTCGTAGCCGCCCGAGGAACGGGACTTGAGCTGGACGGGCTGCTCACGGTCGATGCCGTTGTCCACGCCCCTGAGGTAGTGGTCGAGCCAGCGCGTGGTGTCCTTCCACACGTCGTTGGGCAGCCCGAACAGGCCGGTCATCTCGGCGGTGGCGTGGTCTCCCGGCCGCATTTCCAGCCGCTTCGGGCCGGTGAGCTTCTCGTAGAAGTCGGCGTACTGGTTGGGCGGGAAGATCGAGTCGCCCCAGGCGTTGGCGAGCATGATCGCCGCGCCGTTCTTGTTGATCTGGTCGACATAGGTCGCAGCGGAACGTTTCTTCCCCCAGGCGATCAGCTCCGGCTCCTTCGCCAGGTTGGAACCGTAGAAGTCGTCGAAGGTCTGCCGGAGTTCGGCGCTCTGCCGGCCCGTGACGATGCTCGCGCCGTCCAGCAGGGCGGCCGCCTGGAGGTGCTGCGTGCGCCCGGCGTAGATCGAGCCGATCAGGTCCGCCCAGCCGCTCAGTGAGGCGACCGCCTTGACCCGCTTGTCCTGCGCGGCGGTGAGCAGGCTGATGCCGGCGCCGTAGGAGACGCCCGCCATGCCGATGTGCCCGGCGTCCGAGGGGGTGTGGGCGATCGCCCAATCGATGACCTTCGACGCGTCGGCGATGTCGGGTGGGCCCGCCACTTCTATCTCGCCGCCCGACTGCCAGAAGCCGCGCACGTTGTAGGTGACCACGACGTACCCGGAGTCGGCGAGTTTCTGCGCCTGGGCCAGATATTCGACTTGGGGCAGGCCCCAGCTCGTGGGCATGACGAGCAGCGGGTAGCGGTGCGTGCCGTCGGCCCCGGCCGGGGTGACGACGTTGGCCTTGAGGACGGTGCCGCCGTCGCCGGTGATGTCGACGAAGCGGACGGGGTTCGGCGCCGCCTGTGCGGTGGGGGCGAGTCCGAGGGCTGTGCCGGCGACCAGCGTCGCCGAGACGGCGCCTACGGCGGTGGTGCGCAGGGCCTTGCGGTGGGATCCCACGGATCACTCCTCACTCGTGTAAGTGCAAAGTGACCAGACGGTAACCTCAGCCCCTTACCAGTGGTAACCCGTCGGTAAGTTACGTGCCAGTAACGATTGTTGAGAGGTGGAGGACTTCAGGAGGCCCGGTGGCTGTTGCGTGGATTCGCGGCGGCGGGAAGCGGAGTCTGAGCCGCCCGGGTCACGTCCTCCACGAGTTCGATGACGTCCGGCCCGTACGCCTGCGAGTTGATCACCTTCAGCAGCAGCGCGAAGGAGCTGTTGCCGTACTTGCGGGCCAGTTTCTCGTGATTGCGGGCGAGGTAACGGGTGGTGGCCTGGTTGGTGATCGAGGTCTGGCCGCAGAAGAGGTAGACGGGCCGGGTGTTCTGGCTGCGCTCGGCGGTCAGCCGGGCGAGCAGCGCGTACTCCTCCTTGCCGGTGTCCACGCGGTAGCGCTCGGAGCCGATCTGGAACGATCCCCGGTCCGGCCCCGGTTCGGGGTCCACGTTCACCCGCACGCCGGGGAGCAGGGAGGACAGATGGGCCGCCATACGGCGGTTGGAGGCAGGTCCGCCGACACAGAACTCCGTCCGCTCGCCGAAGCCCTGACGTGCCGTGTCGTGCGGCAATATCTGGGCGTGGGCGTTGCAGTCCTTGATCAGCGCGGCGAGTTCGAGGAGGGCGAACACGTCGTAGCGCATCACCGCGAACTCGGGTCCACCGGCGTTCCGGTTCACCACCAGCAGGGATTCGGAGTTGTCGGGCAGCCCGAAGAAGGACTGCTTCCGGCGGAGCCTGCGCTTCCACAGGTAGGTGCGGGCCACCCAGCCCAGCCCGGCGCTGATACCCGCCGCGACCACACCCAGAACGATGTTGCGCACGTCGTCATTCATGGGCGCGCATGGTAGCGGGCCCGACGCACCGGTGTTCGACGCGTGCCTGACGCGACCATGGCCATGAATTAAGCTGCGCGGACGGCCTTTGACTGGAGGTGCGGATGCGTCGCCCTGTCGCGCGGAATCTGACGGTCCTGGCGGTTTCGGCCGCCATGGTGGTCTCGGTGGGGGCGGCCGCGCCACCCGCCGCGAAGACCACCGGAGATGAGAAAACTCCCCTGGCCGTCGGCTACGGCGGCGCGGTCTCCAGCGTCGACCCGGACGCCTCGGCCGCCGGGATCGAGGTCCTGCGCAAGGGCGGCAACGCCGTCGACGCGGCCGTCGCCACGGCCGCCGCGCTCGGCGTCACCGAGCCCTACTCCGCCGGCATCGGCGGGGGCGGCTACTTCGTCTACTACGACGCCAAGTCCCGTACGGTGCGCACCATCGACGGCCGCGAGACCGCTCCGCTGTCCGCCGACAAGAACCTGTTCACCGAGAACGGCAAGCCCGTCCCGTTCGCCGAAGCCGTCAGCAGCGGCCTGAGCGTCGGCACGCCCGGCACCCCCGCCACCTGGCAGACGGCGCTGGACCAGTGGGGCAGCAAGCGGCTCGCGAGCGTCCTGAAGCCGGCCGAGCGGCTGGCGCGCGACGGTTTCACGGTCGACGAGACCTTCCGCTCGCAGACGGCGTCCAACGAGACGCGCTTCCGCTACTTCCCGGACACCGCCGAGCTGTTCCTGCCGGGTGGACAGCTCCCCGTAGTCGGCTCCACCTTCAAGAACCCCGACCTCGCCCGCACCTACGCGGAGCTGGGGAGCAAGGGCACCGGCGCGCTCTACCGCGGCGGCCTCGGCCGGGAGATCGTCGACACGGTCAACAAGCCGCCCGTCGACCCGGCCTCCGGCTGGAACGCCCGTCCCGGCGACCTGTCCGCGAAGGACCTCGCCGCCTACCGCACCAAGCTCCAGGCACCCACCAGGACCTCCTACCGCGGCCTCGGCGTCTACTCCATGGCGCCGTCGTCCTCCGGCGGTACGACGGTCGGCGAGGCGCTCAACATCCTGGAGCGGACCGACCTGTCGAAGGCGAGCAAGGCGAAGTACCTGCACCGCTTCATCGAGGCGAGCCGGATCGCGTTCGCGGACCGGGGGCGGTGGGTGGGCGACCCCGCGTTCGAGGACGTGCCGACGAAGGAGCTGTTGTCGCAGCGGTTCGCCGACTCCCGCGAGTGCCTGATCAAGGACGACGCCGTGCTTTCCAGCCCGGTGCCGCCCGGCGATCCGCGTCATCCTGAGCGGTGTGGCTCCGGTGGCAAGGCCGCTCCGACGACGTACGAGGGTGACAGCACCACGCATCTGACGGCGGCCGACAAGTGGGGGAACGTCGTCGCCTACACGCTCACCATCGAGCAGACCGGCGGCAGCGGGATCACCGTGCCGGGGCGGGGGTTCATCCTCAACAACGAGCTGACGGACTTCTCCTTCACGCCGGCGAACCCCGCCGTGCACGACCCGAATCTGCCGGGGCCGGGGAAGCGGCCGCGGTCCTCCATCTCGCCGACGATCGTGCTCGACCGGCACGACAAGCCCGTGGTGGCGCTGGGGTCGCCGGGTGGGGCGACGATCATCACGACCGTCCTGCAGACGCTGACCGGGTTTGTCGACCGGGGGCTGCCGCTGGTCGATGCGATCGCTGCGCCTAGGGCGAGTCAGCGAAATGCCGCGCAGACCGAGTTGGAGCCCGGGCTGTATGACAATGCCGAGTTGCGCAAGCAGCTTGAGGCGATCGGGCATTCCTTCAAGGTCAACCCTGAGATCGGGGCGGCTACGGGTGTTCAGCGGCTGCCGGGTGGGAAGTGGCTGGCAGCCGCCGAGACCGTACGGCGGGGTGGGGGATCGGCGATGGTGGTGCGGCCTGTGCGCTGAGCGGCCGGGTGCGGGTGCGTGGGGGCTGGTCGCGCAGTTCCCCGCGCCCCTTAAGAGGGCGCTGCCGAACTCTGCGTTTGGAAGGTCAAGTGGCCGTCCTCGGTGTCCACCGTGACCTGGCCGCCCTCGGACACCCTGCCGTCCAGCAGTAGCCGGGACAGTTCGTTGTCCACCTCGCGCTGGATCGTGCGGCGCAGCGGGCGGGCGCCGTACTCGGGCTGGTAGCCGTGGTCGGCCAGCCATTCCACCGCCTGGTCGGTGAAGGTCACCGTGATGCCCTTGTCGTGCACGAGGGAACGGGTGCGGTCCAGCAGTAGGTTGGTGATCCGGCGCAGCTGTTCCGTGGTGAGCTGGCGGAAGACGACGATCTCGTCGATGCGGTTGAGGAACTCGGGGCGGAAGTGCTCGCGCAGCGGGCGCAGGATCTGCTCGCGCCGGGCCTCCTCGTCCGCGTCGTCGCCGCCTGACGCGAAGCCCATCGTGCCGCCGCGGCGGGTGATCGCCTCGGAGCCGAGGTTGCTGGTCATCGTGATGACGGTGTTGGTGAAGTCCACCGTGCGGCCCTGGGAGTCGGTCAGCCGGCCGTCGTCGAGGACCTGGAGCAGGATGTTGAAGACGTCCGGGTGCGCCTTCTCCACCTCGTCGAGGAGGAGCAGCGAGTACGGGTGGCGGCGGACGACCTCGGTGAGCTGGCCGGCCTCCTCGTGGCCGACGTAGCCGGGCGGGGCGCCGATCAGGCGGCTGACCGTGTGCCGCTCCTGGTACTCGCTCATGTCGAGGCGGACCATGCGGTCCTCGCTGCCGAACAGCGCCTCGGCGAGCGCCCGGGCCAGTTCGGTCTTGCCGACCCCGGTCGGGCCGAGGAAGAGGAAGCTGCCGATCGGCCGGTCCGGGCTGGCCAGGCCGGCGCGGGAGCGCAGCACCGCGTCGGAGACGACCCGCACGGCCTCGTCCTGGCCGACCACCCGCTGGTGCAGATGCTCCTCCAGGCCCAGCAGCCGGTCCTTCTCCTCCTGGGTGAGGCTGCTGACCGGGATGCCGGTCTGGCGGGACACCACCTCGGCGATCGACTCGGCCTCGACGACGAGGTCCTGGCCCTCGTCGATCTCGCTGTCGCCGCCGGCCTGGGCGATCCGCTGCTTCACGTCCAGGATCCGGTCGCGCAACTGGGTGGCCTGCTCGTAACTCTCGTCGGCGACCGCCTGGTCCTTGTCCAGAGTCAGCTGCTCCAGCTCCCGCTCCAGGGCGCGTACGTCCGTGCCCTTGGTCCGGGCCCGCAGCCGCACCCGGGCACCGGCCTGGTCGATGAGGTCGATGGCCTTGTCCGGAAGTCGGCGGTCGGTGAGATAGCGGTCCGACAGTTCGACGGCCGCGACCAGCGCCTCGTCGGTGTAGCGGACCTGGTGGTGGGCCTCGTAGCGGTCCCGCAGGCCGCGCAGGATCTCGATCGTGTCCGCGGCGGTCGGCTCCGGGACCATGATCGGCTGGAAGCGGCGGGCCAGCGCGGCGTCCTTCTCGATCCGGCGGTACTCCTCCAGGGTGGTGGCGCCCACGATGTGCAGTTCACCGCGGGCGAGGGCGGGCTTGAGGATGTTGCCGGCGTCCAGCGAACTGCCGTCGCCGCCGCCGGAACCGGCGCCCACGACCGTGTGCAGCTCGTCGATGAAGATGATCAACTGCTCGGAGTGGGCGCGGATCTCACTGACGATGTTGTTCATCCGCTCCTCGAAGTCACCCCGGTAGCGGGTGCCCGCGACCACACCCGTCAGGTCCAGCGCGACCACGCGGCGCCCGATCAGTATGTCGGGCACGTCCCCCTCGGAGACGCGCTGCGCCAGCCCCTCCACGACCGCCGTCTTTCCGACGCCCGCGTCACCGATCAGCACCGGGTTGTTCTTGCCGCGGCGGGAGAGGACCTCGACGGTCTGCTCGATCTCCTCGTCCCGGCCGATCACCGGGTCGATACGCCCCTGCCGGGCCAGTTCGGTGAGGTCGCGGCCGTACTTGTCGAGGGTCGGCGTGTTCGTCACCCGCGGCCGCTCGGCCTGGGGGGCCTCCGGCGCCTCCGGCGGCTGGGAGGGCGCGAAGCGGGCCGCGTTCAGGATGTGCCCGGCGGCCGAGTCGGGGTTCGAGGCCAGGGCGCTGAGCACGTGCTCGGGGCCGATGTAGCCGTAGCCGCGGGCCCGGGCCATGTCGTGCGCGTCCAGCAGGGCCCGTTTGGCGGCCGGGGTGAGGGACAGCGTGGTCGGCGGCGGCGCGTCCTCCGGGCCGTGCTGGGCCGGGCCCGACCGGTCGTCGATCTGCGACGCCAGCGAGTCGGGATTGGCCCCGGCCTTGCTCAGCAGGGTCCGGGTGGGCTCGGTGGCGAGCGCCGCCCGCAGCAGATGCTCCGTGTCGAGGTCCCGGCTGCCGTGCTCGGCGGCGTACTGGGCGGCGCCGCGGACGAGCTCCCGGGCCGGCTGGCTGAGCAGCCGTCCGAGGTCGATCTGCCGGGGACCGGGACGCGGTCCGCCGAAGAAGCGTGCGAGGAATTCTCCGAAGGGGTCCGAGCCGTAGCCGCCCTCCGGGCTGGTGAAGCCGCTGCTCATGGGCCTTCCGTTCCCGGCGTCCCCGGCGCCCGCGCGGGGGGACGCCCTCGCTGGTCGACGTGCCGGGGTCGGGTAACCCGGGTGGCAGCCGGTTACACCTGGGGCGCGCTCGTAGAACACCTTCGCACGATCGTCGGCAGCGGGCACCTTCGGGACATTCCGGGGGATTCGGGCCGGCTGGTCCGGGTCCGGGTGCGGGTCCCGGTGCGGGTCAGCGTGCCGTCAGGATCCTCGGTCCGGAATCCGTGATCGCCACGGTGTGCTCCGCGTGGGCCGCGCGGGAGCCGTCGTTCGTCTTCAGGGTCCAGCCGTCGGGTGCCGCGTGGTAGGCGTCCGTACCGCCCCCGATCACCATGGGCTCGATCGCCAGCACCATGCCGTGCCGCAGGGGCATGCCCCGTCCCGGTCTGCCCTCGTTCGGCACCCCGGGGTCCTCGTGCATACGGCGGCCGATGCCGTGACCGCCGAAGCCGTCCGGGATGCCGTAGCCGGCCCCGCGGCACACCGTGCCGATCGCGTGGGCGATGTCGCCGATGCGGTTGCCCACGACGGCCGCCTCGATGCCCGCGGCGAGGGCCCGCTCGGCGGTCTCGACCAGGCGTAGATCGCCCTTGCGCGGGGTGCCGACGACGAAGCTGAGGGCCGAGTCGCCGACCCAGCCGCCCAGTTCGGCGCCGAAGTCCAGGGACACGAGATCGCCGTCGCGCAGGCGGTAGGGACCCGGGATGCCGTGCACGATCGCGTCGTTGACCGAGGCGCAGAGGACGGCGGGGAAGGGGGTCGGGGCGAAGGAGGGCCGGTACCCCAGGAACGGCGAGGTCGCGCCCGCCTCGCGCAGCACGTCGTGCGCCACCTCGTCCAGTTCCAGCAGGGAGACGCCCACGGCGGCGGCCTTGCGCGCGGCCGTCAGGGCGCGGCCGACGACCTGGCCCGCCTCGTACATGGCATCGATCGATGTGTCGGTCTTGAGTTCCACCATGCCAATTACTATACCGGTATTAGAATGGGGGCATGGTGCGCACCCCTCTCACCCCCGAAGAGCGCGAACGCGGCGAGCGGCTGGGCCGGCTGCTGCGTGAGGCGCGTGGCGACCGGAGCATGACGGAGATCGCCGCGGACGCGGGCATCTCCGCCGAGACCCTCCGGAAGATCGAGACCGGTCGGGCTCCCACCCCGGCCTTCTTCACGGTGGCCGCGCTGGCCGGCGTGCTCGGGCTGTCCATGGACGAAGTGGCGCAGCGGTGCGCGCCTGCACCGGTCTGACGTCCTGGCGCTGAGGCTCCCGCGTCGCGCGCGAAAACTCCCCGTAGCACTCCTGTAACACGATTGGTGTTGCCTACTGGGCGGAGCGCTCCGGTCTGGCGGGAGTTGAGCGATGGCAGCGGATCAACTCCCGGGCAGGGTCCGGGAGTTCGCGAACTACCTGGACGGTCTACTGACACGCCTCGACCCGTCCGGCGGCTGGTGCGCGGTGTTCTGGCAGCGCGACCCGGAGGGCATGCGGGCCTGTCTCGACGGGCATGAGATGCCGCCCTGGGACGTGGTGGAGGCGCTGCTGCAGGACCTCGCCGGGCAGTACGGCCCCGGGGGCGCGGGCCCGGAGACGGAACGCGCCCGGTCCCTGCATACGGCCGCGCTCGCCGCGTACGATGCCCGGCCGGGCGGCCGCGACGCTCTCGGGGACCGGCTGGACGTCATGCTCCGCGAGCAGAAGTACGCCGCCGAACGCCAGGCGGACCTGACCCGCCTGCTCGCCTCAGCCCCCACCCGGGAACAGGCAGACACCCTCCGCCTCGACCTCGCCTGGGCCCACGACGACCACGAACGCGCGACGGCCCGCTGCGCGGAGCTGCGCGAGCGGATGGCCCACCTGAACGGCCGCGAGCGCGGCGAAGCCGCCTATTTCGGGGGGCGGCGCGCCCCGGACGGGAGGAGCGAGGGCGCCCCGGCGGACACGCCGGGGGCGTTCGCCAGCGGGGGAGGGGGCGGGGCCGCGCGTGCGCGTGGTGGCGGGGAGGCCTCGGGCGCTGCCGCGGGTGCGCGTGGCGAGGAGGCGCCAGGGACTGCCGGGGCCGTGCCCGACGGCGCCGGCCCGAGCCCGACGGAAGGCGCACCCGGGTTCGGGGCTGGTGCGGCTGCGGAAGGAGCCCGTGCGTCCGGTGGCGGTTCGGCCGAGGGCGGACTTCGTGGGTTCGATGGCGGTGCGGCCCAGCGCGGTGTCCGTGGATCCGGCGGTGGTGCGGCGGAGGGTGGTTTCCGCGCGTTCGGCGGCGACGCGGCCGACGGTGGTGTCCGTGGATCCGGCGGTGGTGCGGCGGAGGGTGGTTTCCGTGCGTTCGGCGGCGACGCGGCCGACGGTGGTGTCCGTGGATCCGGCGGTGGTGCGGCGGAGGGTGGTTTCCGCGCGTTCGGCGGCGACGCGGCCGACGGCGGTGTCCGTGCCCACGGCGACGGAAGGCCGGCGGCCGGGGGGTCTCCCCGGGCTCAGCGTGCCCCGGGCGGCCTGGGCGGCCCGGACGGGCTGGGTGGACCGTACGAACCCGGGACGCCCACCACGCCTGCCAGGCCGTGGCACCCCACCCAGCAGCCGGCGTCCGGCACAGCTGGTGGTGCCACTCGGTACGACACCCGGCATGCGGCGGCCGGCCCGGAGCCGGAGCGCGATGCCCACGAGCATCCGGCGGGCCGGGCCGTTCCCCCGGAAGTCGACGGCAGCCCCGGCACGTTTCCAGCCCCCGAGCCCTCGGCCCCCCAGCAGCCCACCCCCAAGCAGCGCAAACGCCGGCGCGGCAGTGCCCGCTTCGCCGGGATGGACGAGGAGGAGGCCGCGCCCGTCGTCGTGCCGCCCGCTGCCGTGCCGGCGCTTCCCGAACCCGCCCCCGTCACCGGCCGCACCCGGCGGGGTGCCCGGTTCGCCGGGGCCGCCGAAGAAGCCGCGGTCCGGCACGTGGAGCCGCAGGGCGAGGCAGGCGGCGCGACGGACCAGGCGGAGGTCGCCCGGACCGTCGAGACGCTGGCGCGGCTGCGTGCCGAGGGGCGCAGCGGGGAGGCGCACGCGCTGCTGGTCGAACTCACCTCTTCGGCCCCGGCCCGGTTCCCGCTGCTCGCGGGAGAGCTGGAGCGGGCCGGGCTGGGCGCGGACTGGCAGACCCTGCTGTGGGAGGCTGCCTCGCTGCCCGCGGGGCGGCTGGTCGCCGCGGCGGACGCACTGGGCGCGGCCGGACGCGCGGGCGACGGGCAGCAGATCCTGCGGCAGGGCGTCGCCCGGCCCCCGGCCGAGGTCGGTGCCGCCGTCCTCGCGCTGGCCGCCGAGGGCCGTCACCGCGAGGTGCGCGCACTGCTCGACGCGTACGTCAGGGCCCGCACCCCCGAGGAGGCCGCCCGCAGCGTCGCGCCCGATCCGCAGCGCCTCGTACCGCTCCTGCTCCAGGCCGCCCAGGGCGTGTCGGACGAGCGCCGCTGGGATCTCGTGCACGCGCTCCGGGTCGCCGGGTTCGCCGCCTGACCGGCGACGCCGTGCCCCGGGCGACTCACCCACAGGAGTGTGAATCGCGCTCAGCCCAGCGGGTTGGGGACGATGGTCTTGGCAAGCCCGTGCCGGAGGCTTACGTTCGTGGCTCTACGCCCGTTTCTACGGGCGTAGAGACGCAGACGTCGCGTCGAAGGAGCAGCTCATGGCCAACGTCGTACGTGCCGCTCTGGTCCAGGCCACCTGGACCGGCGACACCGAGTCCATGGTGGCGAAACACGAGGAGCACGCCCGCGAGGCGGCCCGCCGGGGCGCGCAGATCATCGGCTTCCAGGAAGTCTTCAACAGCCCCTACTTCTGTCAGGTCCAGGAGCCCGAGCACTACCGCTGGGCCGAGCCCGTCCCGGACGGCCCGACCGTGCGGCGCATGCGGGCGCTCGCGCGCGAGACCGGCATGGTGATCGTCGTGCCGGTGTTCGAGGTCGAGCAGTCCGGCTTCTACTACAACACCGCCGCCGTGATCGACTCCGACGGCAGCTACCTCGGCAAGTACCGCAAGCACCACATCCCGCAGGTCAAGGGCTTCTGGGAGAAGTACTACTTCAAACCCGGCAACCTCGGCTGGCCCGTCTTCGACACCGCCGTCGGCAAGGTCGGCGTCTACATCTGCTACGACCGCCACTTCCCGGAGGGCTGGCGCGAACTCGGCCTGAAGGGCGCCCAGCTGGTCTACAACCCCTCCGCCACCCACCGGGGCCTGTCGTCCCACCTGTGGCGGCTGGAGCAGCCCGCCGCGGCCGTCGCCAACGAGTACTTCGTCGCCGCGATCAACCGCGTGGGCCAGGAGGAGTACGGGGACAACGACTTCTACGGGACGTCGTACTTCGTCGACCCGCGCGGGCAGTTCGTCGGCGACGTCGCCAGCGACAGCAAGGAGGAGCTCGTCGTCCGCGACCTGGACCTCGGCCTCGTCGAGGACGTGCGGCAGCAATGGGCCTTCTACCGCGACCGCCGCCCCGACGCCTACGAAGGGCTGGTGCGGCCGTGACCGACGACCTGCTGGGCCGCCACCGGACCGTGCTCCCCGACTGGCTCGCCCTCTACTACGAGGAGCCCATCGAGATCACCCACGGCGAGGGCCGCCATGTGTGGGACGCCCAGGGAAACCGGTATCTCGACTTCTTCGGCGGCATCCTCACCACGATGACCGCCCACGCGCTGCCCGAGATCACCAAGGCGGTGAGCGAGCAGTCCGCGCGGATCATCCACTCCTCGACCCTGTACCTCAACCGGCCGATGATCGAACTCGCCGAGCGCATCGCCCAGTTGAGTGGCATCCCGGACGCCCGCGTCTTCTTCACCACCTCCGGCACCGAGGCCAACGACACCGCCCTGCTGCTGGCCACGACGTACCGGCGCAGCAACACGATCCTGGCGATGCGCAACAGCTACCACGGCCGCTCCTTCAGCTCCGTCGGCATCACCGGCAACAGCGGCTGGTCCCCGACCTCGCTGTCCCCGCTGCAGACGCTGTACGTCCACGGCGGCGTGCGCACCCGGGGCCCCTACGCGGCCCTGAGCGACGCCGAGTTCATCGCGGCCTGCGTCGAGGACCTGGAGGACCTGCTCGGCCACACCCGTCCGCCGGCCGCGCTGATCGCCGAACCCATCCAGGGCGTCGGCGGCTTCACCTCGCCCCCGGACGGGCTGTACGCCGCCTTCCGCGAGGTGCTGAACGAGCGCGGCATCCTGTGGATCGCCGACGAGGTGCAGACCGGCTGGGGCCGCACCGGCGAGCACTTCTGGGGCTGGCAGGCCCACGGGCGCAACGGGCCGCCGGACATCATGACCTTCGCCAAGGGCATCGGCAACGGCATGTCCATCGGCGGTGTCGTCGCCCGCTCCGAGATCATGAACTGCCTGGACTCCAACAGCATCTCCACCTTCGGCGGCACCCAGATCACCATGGCGGCGGGCCTCGCCAACCTCAACTACCTGGTGGAACACGACCTTCAGGGCAACTCCCGGCGGGTCGGCGGCCTGCTCATCGAGCGGCTGCGGTCCGCCGCCGCGCAGGTGCCGGCCGTACGGGAGGTCCGCGGGCGCGGGCTGATGATCGGCATCGAGGTGACCAAGCCCGGCACCGACGAAGCCGATCCGCAGGCCACCGCGGCCGTCCTGGAGGCGGCCCGCGAGGGCGGGCTGCTGCTCGGCAAGGGCGGCGGCCACAACACCAGCTGTCTGCGCGTCGCCCCGCCGCTGTCCCTCAACGTCGCGGAGGCCGAGGAGGGCGCCGCGATCCTCGAGAACGCTCTGAGAAGCATCCGGTAGCAGCGCACCGAGGCAAGGGAAGTCGCCATGGCCACCACCCCGGACACCTGGGAACCCGCCCTGTCGGTCCGGCAGGTCCTCACCCTGGAGCGGGTGCTCGCCGGGGAGCCCGAGGTGGTGGCCGGAGCGAACCACCTGGACCGGCCGGTGCGCTGGGTGCACGTCGCCGAGGCCGCCGACGTCGGTGTGATGCTCAGCGGCGGCGAGATGGTCCTCACCACCGGCGTGCTGCTCGCCGGTGACGAGGACAAGCAGGCCGAGTACGTCCGGTCGCTGCACCGCGCGGAGGCCGCCGCCGTCGTCCTCGGACTCGGCCGCGCCTTCCCCGCCACCCCGGACGTGATGCGCAGGGCCGCCGAGCGGTGCGGGCTGCCGATGGTCGTCCTGCACCGGCCCTTCCCCTTCGCCGACCTCACCGAGGAGGTCCAGTCGCGGCTCGTGCGGCGCAAGTTCGCCGCCGTCAGCCTCTCCGAGGCGGTCCGCACCGAACTCACCGCCCTCATCACCGCGGGCGCCCCGCTGCAACGCCTGCTCGACGAGATCGCCCGGCATGCCGCCTGCCCGGTCGTCGTCACCAACCTCGCCCACCGCGTCCTCGGCACGGCGGGGGAGCGGCCGGCGGTCGACGACGTCCTGCGCGACTGGGAACGCATCGCCCGCCAGGCCGGAGGCACCGAGGGCGACGGCTGGATCCGGGCCGAACTGGGCGGACGCGGCGAGCGCTGGGGCCGCATCGTGCTGTGCGGCTACCGCGGCGACACCGCCACCGGACGGCTGCTGGCCGACCGCGCGGCCGAGGCCCTCGTCCTGCACCGCATGCTCGGCGGCAGCGCGGCCTGCTCCTGGGAGGAGCAGTCCGCGCAGGGCCTGCTGACCGACCTGGTCAGCGGTGTCGTACCGGCACGGCAACTGCTGCCCCGGGCCCGCGCCGCCGGACTGCCCGTCAACCGGCGGACCTTCGTGCCGCTGGTCGTGCGCGACGGCGACACCGGCCGGCTCGACCGGCTGCTGCGGCTGCTGGGCCTGCCCGGACTGGTCGCCGAACTGGCCGACGGCGCCACCGCCGTACTCCTCAGCCTCGCCCGCGACCAGGACGCGGTCGCCCTCGCCGCGCACTTCGCGGCCCGGCTGCGGACCGAGTCCGGTTCGGCCCGCACGATCGTCGCCGCCGCCGACCCCCGGGCCGTCTGGGACGACGTACCCGCGGGACTGCGCGAGGCCCAGCACGTGGCGGACGCGGTCGCCGACTCCGCCGCGGCCCTCGACCTCCCGTCGGTCGTCCGCCTGAAGGACGTCCATCTGCGCGGTCTGATCCGTCTCCTGCGGGACGATCCGCAGGTGCAGTCCTTCGCGGAGCGCGAGCTGGACGGGCTGCTGTGCGAGACCGACGAGGACCTGCTGTCCGTCCTGCGCACCTACCTCGCCACCGGCCGCAACAAGTCCCGCACGGCCCAGCTCCACCACGTCTCCCGGCCGGCCCTCTACCGCCGTCTGGAGGCCATACAGGGCCGCCTCGGGGTGGATCTCGACGACTTCGAGCAGGCCGCCTCCGTGCACATCGCACTCCTCGCGCACGACGCGCAACAGCAGTGAAACACGTGACCACCTGGGAAAACGGCGGTGAAACATGAACCCACGGCAGGGTGACACAGTGGCACGCCGCACGCCCTCAGACGTGACACGGTGCAACTCAAAGACTCTTTCGCGACTTCCTAGGCTCACGGCACACCGAGCGACCGGAGGTCCCGATGAGCAGAGTGATCCGTGCCGCCGTCTTCCAGACCGCCTGGACGGGCGACAAGGAATCGATGATCCAGGTCCACGAGCAGGCGGCCCGCGACGCGGCCGCGCAGGGTGCTCAAGTCCTGTGCTTCCAGGAGCTGTTCTACGGACCGTACTTCTGCCAGGTCCAGGACCCGGCCTTCTACGAGTACGCAGAGCAGATCCCCGAGGGCCCCATCGTCCGGCGCTTCCAGGCACTGGCGAAGGAGCTGGGCATCGTCCTGGTGCTGCCGATGTACGAGGAGGAGCAGCCCGGCGTCCTCTACAACACCGCGGCCGTGATCGACGCCGACGGCTCCTACCTCGGCAAGTACCGCAAGACCCACATCCCCCAGGTGCGCGGCTTCTGGGAGAAGTTCTACTTCCGCCCCGGCAACAGCGGCTGGCCGGTCTTCGAGACGGCCGTGGGCAAGGTCGGCGTCTACATCTGCTACGACCGCCACTTCCCGGAGGGCTGGCGGGCACTCGGCCTGGCGGGCGCCGAGATCGTCTTCAACCCCTCGGCCACCTCGCGAGGCCTGTCGGCCTATCTGTGGCAGCTGGAACAGCCGGCGGCGGCCGTCGCCAACGAGTACTTCATCGGCGCGATCAACCGGGTCGGCGTCGAGGAGTACGGCGACAACGACTTCTACGGCACGTCCTACTTCGTGGACCCGGAGGCCCAGTTCGTCGGCGAGGTGGCGAGCGACAAGGAGCCCGAACTGGTCGTCCGCGACCTGGACATGGCCAAACTCCGAGAGGTCCGCGACCGCTGGCAGTTCTACAGGGACCGGGCGCCTGGAACGTACAGCCCGCTGACGGCCCCTTAGGGGCGCGGGGAACTGCGCGACCAGCCACACACAACCGTCACGTTCCAACGGCGAGGAGCGACAGATCATGAGCACCCGAACCGTCATCCGAGGCGGCCTGGTCATCACCGCCTCCGACGAACTGCACGCCGACGTCCTGATCGAGGACGGCCGCATCGCCGCCCTCGCCGCCTCCGGCACACCCGCCTCCGCAACCTTCACAGCGGACCGCACGATCGACGCCACCGGAAAGTACGTCATCCCCGGCGGCGTCGACGCCCACACCCACATGGAGCTGCCCTTCGGCGGCACCTTCGCCTCCGACACCTTCGAGACCGGCACCCGCGCCGCCGCCTGGGGCGGCACGACGACCATCATCGACTTCGCCGTGCAGAGCGTCGGGCACAGCCTCCGCGAGGGCCTGGACGCCTGGCACGCCAAGGCCGACGGCAACTGCGCCATCGACTACGGCTTCCACATGATCGTCTCCGACGTCAACGAGCACACGCTCAAGGAGATGGACCACCTGGTCGAGGAGGGCGTCACCTCCTTCAAGCAGTTCATGGCCTACCCGGGCGTCTTCTACAGCGACGACGGCCAGATCCTGCGCGCCATGCAACGCTCCGCCGACAACGGCGGCCTGATCATGATGCACGCCGAGAACGGCATCGCGATCGACGTCCTGGTCGAACAGGCGCTGGCCCGCGGCGAGACCGACCCGCGCTACCACGGCGAGGTCCGCAAGGCCCTGCTGGAGGCCGAGGCCACCCACCGTGCCATCAAGCTCGCGCAGGTGGCCGGTGCGCCCCTGTACGTCGTGCACGTCTCGGCGACGGAGGCGGTCGCCGAGCTGGCCCGGGCCCGGGACGAGGGGCTGCCCGTCTTCGGCGAGACCTGCCCGCAGTATCTGTTCCTGTCCACGGACAACCTCGCCGAGCCGGACTTCGAGGGCGCCAAGTACGTGTGCAGCACACCGCTCAGGCCCCGGGAGCACCAGGCCGCGCTGTGGCGGGGCCTGCGCACGAACGACCTCCAGGTCGTCTCCACCGACCACTGCCCCTTCTGCTTCGTGGGCCAGAAGGAACTCGGCCGCGGCGACTTCTCCAAGATCCCCAACGGCCTGCCGGGCGTCGAGAACCGTATGGACCTCCTCCACCAGGCGGTCCTCGACGGGCACATCTCCCGCCGCCGCTGGATCGAGATCGCCTGCGCCTCCCCGGCCCGGATGTTCGGCCTGTACCCGAAGAAGGGCACCATCGCGCCGGGCGCCGACGCCGACGTCGTCATCTACGACCCGCACGCCGAGCAGGTCATGTCGGCCGAGACGCACCACATGAACGTCGACTACTCGGCGTACGAGGGCAAACGCACCACCGGCCGGGTCGAGACGGTCCTCTCGCGCGGCGAACTCGTCATCACCGAGCGGGAGTACACCGGACACGCCGGGCACGGCGTCTTCACCCCGCGTTCCACGTGTCAGTACCTCAACTAGGAGTGGTGCGGATGGACTTCGGACTTGTCCTGCAGACCGACCCGCCGGCCTCGCGGGTGATCAGCCTGATGAAACGCGCGGAACGGAACGGCTTCTCGTACGGCTGGACCTTCGACTCCGCCGTGCTGTGGCAGGAACCGTTCGTGATCTACAGCCAGATCTTGGCCAACACCACGAAACTGAAGGTCGGGCCGATGGTGACCAACCCGGGCACCCGTACCTGGGAGGTCACCGCCTCCACCTTCGCCACCCTCAACGACATGTTCGGCAACCGCACGGTCTGCGGCATCGGCCGCGGCGACTCCGCGATGCGCGTGGCCGGCCGCAAGCCCAACACCCTGGCCCGGATCAGTGACGCCATGAAGGTCATCCGGGCCCTCGGCAGCGGTCAGGAAGCCGACCTCGGCGGCGGTACCGTCGTCCACTTCCCGTGGATCGGTGAGGGCGCCGAACTCCCCGTGTGGATGGCCGCGTACGGCCCCAAGGCCCTGAAGATGGCCGGGGAGGAGGCCGACGGGTTCATCCTCCAGCTGGCCGACCTGTATCTCACCGAGTACATGGTCAAGGCCGTGAAGGACGCGGCCGTCGCCGCCGGCCGGGACCCCGCCGAGGTGACCATCTGCGTGGCCGCCCCGGCCTATGTCACCGAGGACGACTCGCCCGAGGCGCTCGCCCACGCGCGGGAGCAGTGCCGTTGGTTCGGGGGGATGGTCGGCAACCACGTGGCCGACCTGGTCTCGAAGTACGGCGAGCACTCGGCCCAGGTGCCCGACGAACTCACCGACTACATCAAGGCGCGCCAGGGTTACGACTACTCCCACCACGGGCGCAGCGGGAACCCCGACACCCAGTTCGTGCCCGACGAGATCGTCGACCGGTTCTGCCTGATCGGCCCGGTCGAGCGGCACATCGAGAAGCTGAACGCGCTGCGCGCCCTCGGCGTGGACCAGTTCGCCGTCTACGACATGCACGACGCGCAGGAGGCCGTGATCGACGCGTACGGGACGCGGGTCATCCCGGCCGTCGCCGGCTGACGCGCCCGCCACCCGGCACCACCCTTCGAACTCCCCCTTCCCGGCGGCCCGGGAAGGGGGCCCAGGACGCTCCCGAGCGCACCCCCCATCGGCGTCACCCGCATGGCCTTTCCCGTCCCACCTCCCCTGATTGGCCTGGCACATGACCGATACCGCTCCCACGGCCCCACCGCCGACCTCCCAAGTCACCCTCGCCGACGGCCGGGTGGAGATCGCCCCGGGCGCCCCCGCACCGACCGGTCCCTACGCCAACGAGGACCTGCTGCCGGTTCCCGTCGAGAAGCGCACCTGGACCACGTACAACTTCTCCGCGCTGTGGGTCGGCATGGCCCACAACACGGCCTCCTGGACCCTGGCCTCCGGGCTCATAGCCGTCGGCATGGACTGGAAGCAGGCGGTGCTCACCATCGCCCTGGCCAACGTCATCGTGCTGGTACCGATGCTGCTCACCGGCCACGCCGGACCGAAGTACGGCATACCCTTCCCGGTCTTCGCCCGTGCCTCCTTCGGCATCCGCGGGGCCAACCTGCCCGCCGTCGTACGGGCGTTGGTGGCGTGCGGCTGGTTCGGCATCCAGACCTGGATCGGCGGCGAGGCCATCTACTTCCTGGCCGGCAAGCTCATCGGGAGCGGCTGGACGGACGCCTCGAAGGTCGGCGGCTACGCCTGGACCATGTGGCTGTCGTTCGCGATCTTCTGGGCGCTGCAGGTCGTCATCATCTACCGGGGCATGGAGACGATCCGCCGCTTCGAGAACTGGGCGGCGCCCTTCGTGCTCGTCGGCGCGTTCGTGATGCTGTGGTGGATGAGCGACAAGGCGGGCGGCTTCGGCCCGCTGTTCGACCAGCCCTCCAAGCTCGGCTGGGGCGCCGACTTCTGGAAGCTCTTCGCACCGGCCCTGATGGGCATGATCGGCTTCTGGTCCACGCTGTCGCTGAACATCCCCGACTTCACCCGCTACGGCAAGAGCCAGAAGGCGCAGACCCGGGGCCAGGCGCTCGGCCTGCCGACGACCATGACGCTCTTCGCCTTCCTGTCCGTGATGGTCACCTCGGGCTCGCAGGCCGTCTACGGCGAGGCGATCTGGGACCCGGTACAGCTCGCGGCCAAGACGGACAACACGGTGGGCCTGCTCTTCGCGCTGGTCACCGTCCTGGTGGCGACACTGTCGGTCAACGTCGCGGCCAACCTGGTCTCACCGGCCTTCGACTTCTCCAACATCGCGCCCCGCAGGATCAGTTTCCGGGCCGGGGCCCTCGCCACCTGCGTCCTCGGTGTGCTGATCTTCCCGTGGAAGCTGTACTCCGACCCGCAGGGCTACATCTTCACCTGGCTCGGCCTGGTCGGCGGACTGCTCGGCACCGTCGCGGGCATCCTCATCGCCGACTACTGGATCCTGCGCCGCGCCCGGCTGGACCTGGCCGACCTGTACCGCACGGGCGGCCGCTACTGGTACGAGGGCGGCTGGAACTGGCGGGCCGTCGTCGCCTTCGCGGCCGGCGGCATCCTCGCCGTCGGCGGCGCGAGCTTCAAGCCGCTGATCGACGGCCGTCCGATCCCGGCGCTGGCCGATCTGGCCGACTACGGCTGGGCGGTGGGCCTGGGCACGTCGATGGTGCTGTACCTGGTGCTGATGGCGTTGACGGGCCGGCACCGCACCACGGTCTGACCCGGTGGGTGCGCTGGAGGGCGATCAGCCCTTGCCGCCTTCGGCCTCCAGCGCGGCCACCGCCTCCTTGGCGGCCTTGATGGCGCCCTTGTTGATGGTGTCCGTACTGGGCGCCTTCTTCGACTCGAAGTCGCTGCCGTTGTACGTGACGGTCACCAGCGCGTTGGAGGCGCTGACGAACACCTGGCCCTCGCGGGTCTCCTGCTTGTCCTCGGTGGTGAGGTTGACGATGGAGTACGCGGTGTCGCCCAGGCCGGGGACGGGCCCTCCGCCGCTCTTCTCCGCGGTGTGCTTCTTATAGGCCTTCTGCGCCGCCTCGTCCGACTCCATGACCTCGTAGGACACGTCGAGCCAGCGGTAGTCGTACCCGTCGAGCGCGTTCCAGGAGCAGGTGCGGCGCAGCTCCGAGTCCGTGGACGGGATCTCCTTGCCGGCCGTCTTGGCGCCCGGCACCAGCGAGGCGAGCGTCTTCTTGGCGACGCTCTCGCACGGCGCGGGCGCGGCCGAGTACGCCTTCGACACCGTCTCCGTCGACGGGCCGGACGCGGACTGGGTCTCGGTCTTCTCGTCGGCCGATGTGCGCTCGGCGGCCTGCGGCGCGGCGAGCGGACCGGACGACAGCGCCCAGCCCATGGTCGCGAGCACGACCACCGGGGACAGGCGTGCGGTCAGGGCCAGGGGCAGAGGTAGGGAACGCACGGCGCCCTTCTGTGGGGGACGGACGGTGCGGAGCGGGCCCGCACGGCGGACGGACGACAGTGTCACACGACTCCCTGTGGGGCGGAAGTGCGAACTCGCTCCGTGCTTGCGTGGTGACGGTGCCTCACTGTTCGCCGCCGGAATTTCGGTTGGTTCGGTATCGAGTGGGTGATTTGGGACGGGTGGTGTACGACCACGAGAGGTGACAGCCCGTATGTTCACGTCCCGCCCGACCCTCCCGGGCAACTTCGGCATGGAGGCCCCGAGGGTAGGTCGCTGACCTGGGTTTTGTTACCCGTTAAGTCCATGAACTGCTGAAACGCGCCTTTCAGCGTCTTTCAGCGGGGTACGGGCCTCACGGGGTCACATCAGAATCAGATGGTCACGGCGGACCTGCCATCAGGCCGTGATGAAGCCGCTAGCAGGTTTATCGTCTGCTGGTGGTACAGGCGTCACGCGTCGCTGACCTGCGTAAAACGTGGCCGTGTATGGCTCGTTGGAGCCATCGGCCCGGGCAGGGTCCGGATCTCGTCCTCAGCGGGTCGGGCCTGATCATCTGTCGACGCCGCACCCCTCTGCCTGTGGACTGCTCCAAACGGATGTGTAGGTCCGCCCAGTGTTACGGCGAGGTGGGTAGGTTCGGGGCGAAGACGCGGAACGGCGGGCCCCGCCGTGGGTGTGGCCGGAAAGTTGGAGGTCGGTCGGCGCCGTTCAGGGCTGTGACGCCTGGATTGGGCGAGGGAATTGCAAATTCCGCCCGCATTCCATGGCAACTCGTAAATTGATAGCCCGTTTTGCCCCTCGGGAGCGGTGGGGCTCATTCCGGCCCGCATGCATGTGACGTTCAGGGGGACGCCACGCCGTCGGGGTCTCAGGTGGTGGCCTGGGGCTGTGCCGGGCTGAGGTAGGACACCGCGGTCTGTCCGGCGTGCGGGGCGAGCAGGCCTTGGAGCTCCTGCGCCGCGGCATTGAGAAGATCGCCGTCCCGCGTGGCCTGGAGGGTTTCCAGGACGAAGGCGACGCGTGCGGAGTCCTCGGTCACGCGGGTGCGGTGGGCGTCGCGGTGGTTCCAATGGCGGGTCAGAACGCCAGTGGTGTCGACGTAGATGATTTCGCCGGGCTTGGGGTTCTCCACTGTGTCGGCTTCGCCGAGCGGGGTGAAGGACTCGGTGCCGTCCGCGGGGCGGATGTCGACGTCGCCGGCGACCTGGTCGAGGTCGAAGGCGCCGGCGGGCAGGCCGTGCCTGACGGAGACGGCGTTGTAGGAGTCGACGGCCGGGTTGATGCGCGGCAGGGTTCCCTTCTTGGCGAAGCGGCGGCCGAGCGCGTCGACGCTGGGGCGGATGCGGCGGGGGTTGGTGCCGAAGGAGCGGTAGGCGGTGTGCCAGGCCTCGATGCGGGGGTCGGTCTCGTCGGCGGGGTGCCAGGTGCCGTCGGCGACCTGCTGCTCCAGGTCCTCCAGGGCGGCGGAGGTGTGGGGCCAGGCTTCACGGCCGCGCAGGCCGGTGGCGGTGACCAGGGCGATGAGGGTGTCGGGGAAGGCGTCGGCGACGGCGGGGGCGATGCGGAAGGTGGGCATGGGCGGGTTTCCGTTTCCTGCGGGCCGGGGGCGGGTCAGGGCTTCCAGGGTCCGATGCGGTCGAGCCGGCGCAGCTGCTGGCGTGCGGTGGGCACGTCCAGGCCTTGTCCACGCTCGGTGAGGCGGTCGGCGACGGCACTGCGGTGTTCGACGGGCTTGTGGTCGTCGTACTTGAACTTGGCCCGTACGTCGGTGACTTCGAGGCGAAGTCCGCGGATACCGGACAGCATCCGGCCGTACGGCGGCTGGTCGACGGCGACGAGGGCGTGGTCGCCGTCGGGCTGGAAGTGGGCGAGCTGGCGGCGCAGCAGCTCGGCCTTGGCCTCGGGGTCGTCGATGATCTCGGCGCGGCAGGTGAACTGGACGGCCGCGTAGTAGCTGGTGGGGACGCCGTCGGTGGGCGGGGTGCCGGGCTTGGCGCGCCAAGGGCCGGGGATGAAGGCGTAGTCACCGATCACGGTGAAGACGACCTTCGCGTCCTGCTCGATCGCCTTCCAGACCGGGTTGGGCTTGGCGAGGTGAATCAGGAGGCGGGGTCCGTCGCAGGTGAAGTGGGTGGGGACGGCCATGGGCGGGTGGCCTGCCAGGCCGTTGACGCTGAGCTGCCCGAAGTCGTGGCCGTCGGCGATCCACGTCTGCCATTCGACCTCGTCCAGGCCAGCGTCCCAGGGATGGACCAGCATGCTCTTCTCCTTGGTTGTGCAGGCCCGCTCAGGTCAGGGCGAGGAGGCTGACGGCGACGGCGGCGGTGCCCAGGCCGACGAGCTGGCCGCGGTGGATGCGTTCGGCGAGCACCCCACGGGCGAGCAGGACCGTGCCGGCCGGGTAGAGCGCGGTGATCACGGCGACGACGGCGAGGTCCCCGCTGCGGGCGGCGAGCAGGAACAGCAGGTTCGCCACGGAGTCCAGCACGCCCGCGGCCGCCGACATCGCGTACGCGGGCCGCTCGGGGCCCAGCCTGCGGTGCATCAGCCCCGCCACGGTCAGGGTGACGGCCGAGGAGACGGCCCGCCCGATGATCAGTGGGGCCACTCCGCTGTCGGACGGCGCCTGGTGCAGGAAGATCAGCTGAAGGGCGATGGCGGCGCCCGCACCGAAGGCCAGCAGCAGCGCTGTACGTGAGGGGCGCGCCGAGCCCGCGCCGTGTCCGGCGCTGACCAGCACCACCGCCACCAGGGCGAGCGGCAGACCCACGAGTCCGGCGACGGCCAGGTGCTCGCCCTGGAGCAGGCCCACGCCGACGGGCAGCGCGGCGGACACCAGCGCGGTCACGGGCGACAGCACGTTCATCGGGCCGATCGCCAGGGTGCGGTAGAGCAGGACGAACGCGGCGGCCGAGGCAACCCCCGAGGCAGCGCCCCAGCCCAGGGTCGCCGTGCTGAACGAGGCGCCGAGCACAGGCCACAGCAGCAGCTCGACCACGAGACTTGCCGGGGCCGCGATCATCACGGTACGCAGCACATGAGCCTTACGGGCGCCAAGGCCGCCGAGGAAGTCGGCGCATCCATAGGCGAGTGAGCTGCCCAGGGCCAGCAGCAGAGCGATCACAGTACATCCCTTACAATCAATGGAACGACCCAACCGTACGACAGAACGACCGGCCGAAGTCAAACCAAATGACCGGCCGGTTCATTTGAATGGCCCGCCGTGAGGATGGTGATCAGGTGGCCGAGACAGCCACAGCCCTGCGGACGGTCGCACACAATGTCCGGGCGGCCCGCGTCCGCGCGGGTTTGTCCCTGGAGGAACTCAGTCGGCGTGCTCAGGTCAGCAAGGGTGCGCTCGTGGGACTGGAGAAGGCCCAGGGAAACCCCAACCTGGCCACCTTGGTGCGGCTGGCCGACACTCTCGGTATTTCGGTGTCCGCCCTGATGCAGGGAACGTACGAAGGGCGTGTCCGTGTCGTGGCCGCCGACACCGTGGCACCCCTGTGGACCGGGGAGCGAGGCAGCGAGGCACGGCTGATGCTGACGACCTCAGGGTCGGCCCCGGTCGAGGTCTGGCGCTGGCGACTGGAACCGGGTGAGGAATACCCCAGCCACCCCCATCAGGCCGGAGTCGTGGAAACGGTCAGTGTCACCTCCGGGCGGATGACCCTGGTCGTCGACGGCACCGAGCACACTCTCGAAGCCGGGCAGACCGCCACGTTCGACGGCGACACCTCTCACACCTACCGCGGCGCGGGCACGGACACCTGCCACCTGATCATGACCGTTCATCTGCCACCCGGTCCCGCTCCCACAACCTGACCGGCGCAGCGCACCAGCATGAGGATTGCGAACGCGATGCCGAACTCCGGGCGCCGTGCCGTGCGCGCGATCAGTGAACGGCTGAGGGGTTCGCTCTGCGCGTCCGGCACAGCGGGCGCCGGAGCCGCTTGGTCGATGGTCATGAGTGCTCTCTCACCGCGGATGCCCTTGTACGTCTCGTTGATCTTCAGCGCTTCGCCCGCGGTGTCCTTGTCGACGGCCAGCGGACCGGTGAGCACCGTGCCGGAGGACGCGATCCCGTACCGCACGTACTGCTTGGCGATCAGAACGCCGTAATACGTCTGGAGGTAGGGCTGCTGGTCCATGGCGTACTGGATCTTGCCTGCCTCGATGTCCTTGAGCACCTTGGTGGACAGGTCGCCGCTGCCGATGGTCAGCTTGCGTCCGGCGTTGTTCGCCGCGGTCAGCGCGTTCTCGGCGACGGCGGCGCCCGTGGCGAACTCGCCGTGCCGCCGCCCTTCTTGTGCGCGTCGGTGTACCCCTTGCACAACTGCTCCAGCGCGGGGTTGCACGGGACCGTGTTGACGCACAGCCCCTTCTTCACTCCGAGCTCGGCCGGCCGGAGGCGTCGGTGGAGGTCGGGCTGAGGTACTCGGTGGAGACGTTCAGCTCCTTGCCGGCGTTGTCGGCGCCGGTCTTCATCGCACCGAAGAACGGATCGCTCAGGGGGCCGGACACGACGACGACGGACAGCTTGCGGCCTGAGGAGCCGCCGGAGTTGGCCGAGCCGGTGGAATCGGTGCGCTTGGTACACGCGGCGGTGACGGCGGTGGTGGCGACAACGGTCGCGATCAGGGCGATGCGGGAGCTGCGGAGACGGGGCACGGAGGACTCTTGGGCGTGACAAGTGATCAGTGGTTGCGGTGAGGGGCCATGGGGCGATGGGGGTTCTGGTGAGGTGGGGAGGGGAGGCGGGGTTCCGCCACGCTTCGCTGCGTGACGGAACCCCGTGGCAGCGCCCGCCGTGTCAGGGGAGTCGGGCGCTGGTCTGGATCACTTGGTGGGGGCGGGCTCCGGCGAGTTGTCCGGTTGGGGCGCGTCGAGACGGTTCCACACGGCCCGGACGAGCTTGTTGTCCTTGCCGCCGCGCAGCAGCGTCAGGCTGACCACGGTGGACACGGCCGCCACGGCGATGGGGTAGGCCACACCGGCGAGCTGGTTGCCGGTCGATGACGTGAGCGAGAGCGCGATGAGCGGCATGAACCCGCCGAAGACGCCGGCGCCCAGGTGGTACGCCACCGACAGGCCGGTGTAGCGGATCCGGGGCGGGAACAGCTCGGTCAGATAGGCGGCCGTCGGCGCGTACACCATGGCGCTGAATACGATCTGCAGCGTCACCGCCACGACGACCTGCGCCCACGACCGGTCTGCGGCGGCTTCGCGTATCCACGCGTACAGGGGCAGGAAGCTCACGGCCGACAGGGCCAGGCCCGCGACGATGACGCGCTGCCTGCCGTACTGGTCGGACAGCCGGCCGAACAGGAGGTAGGAGGGCGTGCCGAGCACCAGCGCGACCGCCATGCAGACGTTGGTGGTGAGGAAGTCCACCTTCAGCACGCTCTGCAGGAAGTACAGGGCGTAGAACTGGCTGGTGTACCAGACCGCTCCCAGCCCGGCGGTCAGGCCGAACAGGATGATCAGGACGAGACCGAGGGACCGGGGGTTGCCCAGGGTCTCCCGGATGGGCGCCTTGGAGAGGGTGCCCTCTGCCTGCATACGGGCGAACACGGGCGACTCGTGGAGCTTCAACCGCATCCTCAGGGAGAGGACGACGAGGACGGCGGAGAGCAGGAACGGAAGACGCCATCCCCATGAGGTGAACGCGTCCTCGCCCAGCAGGAGCCGGCAGGCGACGACGACGCCGATGGACAGCAGCAGCCCGAGCGTCGCCGTGGTCTGCAGGAAGCTGGTGAAGAAGCCCTTGCGATCTGCGGGGGAGTGCTCGGCGACGTAGGTGGCGGCGCCGCCGTACTCGCCGCCCACCGCGAAGCCTTGGAGGAGGCGCAGCAGCACCAGCAGCACCGGGGCCGCAGTGCCGATGGTCTCGTACTTCGGGAGACAGCCGATGAGGGTGGTGGCCGCGCCCATGACGATGAGCGTGGAGAGGAAGGTTGTCTTGCGGCCGACCCGGTCGCCGAGCCTGCCGAAGAACAGGGCCCCGAGGGGGCGGACGACGAACCCGGTGCCGAACGCCGCCACGCTCACCAGCAGCGCGAGGCTCGATTCGCCGGTAGGGAAGAAGAAGCCGGAGAAGACGACGGCGAGGCTGCCGTAGATGAAGAAGTCGTACCACTCGATGAGCGTGCCGGTGCTTGATGCGGTGATGATGCGGCGCAGTTCTCTCGGAGAGGTCTGCGGGGACAGGGGACTGGACATGGAGATCCCTCCCGACGCTGGTGCGGCGGTGTCGCATGAGTGCGGGAATGAGCGGATGTGCCGAAGCCGAATCGGTCCGGTCTTCAGCCGGGTGTGGAACCGAACACCTTCTGAGCCGTGCGGGGGTTGGTCGCCGAACGGCGACCGCTTCCACTCGCTGGACGAGCGGAAGAACTCAGGGCGAGCAGCCGGACATTGAGCCCGCCCGCGTCGCGCGCAGTGCTAAGACGTAGGGGTGCGCGGCATGTCCATGCCGCCTGGAAGCGCCCGACGGGGTGTGCCCCGTTCACGTGCTCACGCTCAAGTGGCAGGCCCGGAGTTCGGGCCGCTGGGGCAACGGCGTGGGGATATGAGGTTCCGGTCATCGGCGGCACCTCTGGCGGACAGCGCCGGCTCAGGCGCTGACCGCGGCGGTCTGCGGAACCCACCGGCCGAGACGGGCGGCGGCGTCCTGCGCCATCCGGCGCACCACCTCCCCGGCGGGCAGGATCTCCTGGACCAGGCCCACGCCCTCGCCGACGATCATGTTCGCGATGTCGAAGTCCTGCTGTGAGACGGCGTCCTTGAATTCCTCGGCGGCCTCGGCGAGATGCGCGGCGAGTTCCGACTCCCGCCCGTGCCACCGGTCGATGAACCGGTTGCGCAACACACGACCGTTGTACTCGGCGGGCCAGTCGTACCGGCGCACGATGTCGTAGACGCTGGTGCGGATGGTTTCATCACCGCCGGCGGCCACCGCTCGGGCATGGGCGCGAGCCGAGACCACGGCTTCCTCGGTTGCCCAGAAGCGGGTGCCGACGAGGGCACCGTCCGCGCCGAGGGCGAGTGCGCCGGCGAGCCCACGACCGTCCGCCACCCCACCCGCGCCCAGCAGGAGCGTGTCCGGGGAGCGGCCCGCGATCAGGTCCGCGATATCGGGTACGAGGGTGAATGTCGACCGCGTGCCGACTCCGTGTCCGCCGGCTTCCCCGCCCTGCGCGACAATGACGTCGGCTCCGGCGTCGAGGGCCTGACGGGCCTGGTCGAGCGTGTGGACCTGGCACAACAGAGGTACGGCCGCGCCGCGGATCCGGTCTGCGAAGGGCGTCGGGTCGCCGAAGGACAGCATGACCGCGGCGGGCTGGTGCTCCAGGGCGACGTCGATCAGCTCGGGGCTGCGGGCCAGGCTCCAGGTGATGAAGCCGCACCCCACCCTGGTGCCGGCCGCGGCGGCGAACTCCCGCTTCAGCCACTCTGCGTCGCCGTAGCCTGCGCCGATCATGCCCAGTCCGCCCGCGGTGGTCACCGCGGTGGCGAGCCGGGCCCCGGAGACGAGGTCCATGGGGGCGAGCACGACGGGGTGCTCGATTCCGAAGGCGTGGGTAAGGCGCGTTGTCAGCAAGGCGAAGTCCCCTTCGTCCAGGCATCCGCCGGCAGTGTGGTGGGCGGTGCGGCGTTAAGGGGACAGTAGGTTCGCCGAGATTTCAGATCCAACGATTGCTTGCGATGGCAGCCATCACCAGCAGAGAACTTTACAGTGGCCAACGAGCGACACGACGATGAACTCCGTCTCCGGACCGGTGAGGATCCCCCAGTACGTCCACGCGCCGCCGCCGTCGCCGACGCGGCCACGCCCTGTTTGTGGAGAGGGCTCGGGCGGCTCTGCAGCCGTCACGACAGTTGGCCGACCCGGCTCCGAAGAGCCGGCGGTGATACGCGCAGCGCAGGATCCCCTGACCAGGCGTATGGCCGGGTTCCCGGCGTGCGTCGCTGGGTCGGGCGAGGTCAGCCGCCCGTCGACTCCCGGATCACCAGTTCTTGATGGCGCGGTCCGCGTCGTGTCTCAACCTCCGGGCTCAAGTAACGACGCTCCGCGCGCCACTGGGCGACCCGGCGCCCGAGGGCGCTTGGGTGACGTCGCGGCCACCGGCGGCGAGGGCCCGGCAACGCAGATGTCCCGCTCACCCGCGCGCCTCGTGACGACGCCCCCAGCGAACAAGGAGTCACCCGTGTCTTCTCGCCATCGACAGCTGATTGTCGGCGCCGCAGAGTCCGTAGCCGTGGCCGGAAGCAGGCCGATATCTGTTTCCGCCACACCTTCGTGGCCTTCGGGCCTACACCCACAGCGCGCTGTCCCTCATCGGGCGGCCTGCCCGGTTTCCACCGCACTGGCATCGGGTGCTCGTGGTCGGCGGCGTCACCTACCTGAGATCACACTGACGACCTCGGGTGGCCTGGACGCGGTGGCCGAGATCGGGGACGAACTGGGGCCCGAGGGCGCGGTCGGAACCGCCACCGTGGTCACCGGGGCGCAGGCCCGGCACGCGCTCGCCCCTTGAGGACCATGCCGTCACTGCTGGGGTCTGTACGCCATTCCCGGCAGGGGCGAATGGGTCCGATACCAAGAGGACATCCCGCACGCCGAGTACGCGAAACTCGCTGAGCAGCGAAAACACCGACTTCACCTCGGTGCGCACCGCCGCCCGGCGCGACTTCGTCGCCGAGTACGCGAACGAGGTGCTGGCAGCACGCCTGCTGTCCACCGGCGAGCAGCTCCCCGTGCACCGCCAGGGACGCCGGGTCGTCATCACAGGCCTGCCTGCGCACTCGTCGGCACGCTACGTCAATGTCGTGGAACTCGACCTCGACGGCCCCGCACGACCTCAGAACCACTCCCACTGACCTCCCCGCACCGCGGACACGGACGATTCCCCCCTGCCGCGCCGTCGAAGGCCGCGGTGCCGCGTGCGTTCCCGCTCCGCTGCGCTGTGCCGGGACCATGGGTCGGGCATGAGCGGGATTCAGGTCTTCGAGCCACGCTCGTGATCAATGCACCTAGGGCCTGTCGTTTGGATCACGCCGCAGACGCGGGGCTTGGCACGCACATCTGCCGCGTTGTCGTCACTCGCCGACTCCCCCACGCTCGGCTTCGCTCGCGCGGGAGGGACCCCCATCGCGTCGACTCCCTCCTCCGCCTTGCAGCTGCACGCGCCAAGCCCCGCTCACCGGCGCCGAACAGCACCGTCTCTTTCCTGCGGCCTGATCCAAACGACAGGCCCTAGCCTGTGGCCGCGGAGGAGCCCCCGACCATCCGCAGGACAGGCGTTGTCTGTTTCACGGACCGCGCATGCGTGAGGAACCGGGTCAGGGACGGCGACGGCGGTGCGTCGACACGCTGGACGAAGACGGTCTGAGCGTGTGCCTCCTCCTCCGGCAGCTCGTGCACCCGCACCTGTTCACGGGAGGCATGCCGTTCGACCACGGCGGCGGGCAGCAGTGTGAGGCCCATGTCGGCACCGACACACCCGAGGATGCCGTCGAGCGTTCCGAATTCCATGCAGCGAACGCCGACGGCGCCCCGCGCCTGAAGGATGCTCTCCAAGCGCCTGCGGTAGGAGCAGCCGGAACGGAAGACGAGGATCTTGGGGTCGCGCATGAGGGCGTCCAGGCCGGTGACGCGGCGCGCGGTGACGAGGACGAGGCGTTCCTCGAACACCGGCGTCTCCACCAGGTCGGGCTGCCGAACCGGGCCGTTGACCAGCGCGCCGTCCAGCCGGTACTCCAGGACGTCTCGGACCAGCTGCTCGGTCGGCCCGGTGATCAGCGAGAAGTCGACGCGGGGACAGTCATCGGCGAAGGCCGCCAGCACCGCGGGAAGGCGCAGGCCCGCCGTGGTCTCCATCGATCCGATCCGCAGCGGACCGCAAGGATCGGTTTCGTCGCCGATGACCTGCTGCGCCTCGTCGACGAGCCTGCTGATGCGCTCGGCATACGGCAGCAGCTGCTCGCCCGCGTTCGTCAGCGCCACGCCCCGTGCGTGGCGGCGGAACAGAGGGGCGCCCAGCTGCTTCTCCAGCGCGTGGATACGCGCACTGACGTTCGATTGCACGGTGTGCAGTTCCTGAGCGGCCTTGGTGATGCCGTGCGTGCGCGCGACCGCCATGAAGATCCGCAGGTCGGAGAGTTCCACGTCGACCTCCACATGGGCCTATGGGCAGGAGCACACCTGCGGCCGGTCACAAGGCGAATGGTGTCAGCGGCCCGGGACGGCCAGGTCGCCCTCGACATACTGGGCGCGTCCGTAGCCGAAGGACCAGTCCTGCGGGCCGTTCTCCATGAAGCTGATGAAGACGTCCGAACCGGCGATGCCGAGGGGTTCCAGCTGCTTGGCGATGGCGTCGAAGACCCGCTGCTTGACCTCGGTGGTGCGCCCTCCCTGGGTGAAGATCTGGAGCATCACCAGGTTCTCGCTCCGCTCGAAGCCCAGGCCGGCGTCGAGGGCGATGATGTGGTCCGCGTCGTGCTCGGTGATGACCTGGAACCGGTCCCGCTCGGGGATCTCCAGCACGTCGACGAGCGCTCGGTGCGCCGCGTCGGCGATCGCCCGGATCTCGTCGGGACGGCGGCCGCGGATGATATCGATCCGTACGAAAGGCATGCGTGTCGTTCCTTTCTCGTCTGTTGCCGATGCGTGTGTCGGTGATGGCGGATCAGCGGGGGAGCTGCACCCATGTTCCGTGGGGCGTGACCCGCAGCACGGAGGACAGGCCGGCCTCGTGGAAGGCCAGCTCGATCTCCGACACCCCCTCGGAGAAGTGGGCCCAGGCGTCGTAGTGGGCCGGCACGACGGTGCCGGCGCCGAGGACGGCAGCTGCGGCAGCAGCGGCGCGGCTGTCCAGGGACAGGGGACGGCCGTCGAACTTCGCCGGGACGCGTGCCGCTCCGGCGTGCAGGACGGCCGCGTCGATGTCCGGCACTCGGCGGGCGATCTCCGCGACTGTGTGGATCGAGGCGTTGTCGCCGCTGACATAGACGGTGGGAAGTCCTTGACCGGACAGGACGAAGCCGGTGACCTCGCAGTTGACGTTGCCGTCGGCGTCGCGTTCGCCGTCCTCGGGGCCGTGGACGGCGGGGACCGCCAGCACGGTCAGGTCGCCGCCGCCGTCCCGGCGAGGCACGGAGTGGCTGGCCCACGGTGAGAGACCGATGGCCGGTGATCCCAGCCGGACGGCGGCCAGGGGACCGGTGAACACCAACGGGGCGGCCTTCGCGAACGCGCGGCCGCGCTCGTCGAGGTTGTCCGGGTGTGTGTCGTGGCTGACCAGAACGAGGTCGACCTGCCCCAAGCCGTCCTCGTCGACGGCGGGATCGGCCGTCTTGGTGAGGTAACCGTGCGGGCCGGCCTCGTCGAAGGTCGGATCACTGACGATGCGCAGGCCGCCGATGTCGATGACGGCCGTCGGGCCGCCCAGGACGGTGATCGCGCAGTCCTCTCGGGACAGACCTGTGCTGAGGGTTTCGCTCACGCTCATGCCGTCGACGGTAATGACTCGCCACTCTCGGCAGAAATGCCTTTGGTGACCTATCCATGCTCACCGGTTATAGATCGTGCTTCCCGGACCGCGATATGCGGTCACTCCGAGATGGCGGCCGGTACGGCGGCGTCCAGGAACCGACGGATCAGCGTCCGCTGGGCGTCGGGCACGTGGACGAGGCTGACCGGGCTGGGCGGCGCATGGGTGAGGGGAACGAAGCGGACGGCGGGGTGCTGGCTGCGGCGCCGCGCGACTTCGGGAACGATGCCGATGCCTCGGTTGGCGGCCACCGTCTCCAGCCATTCGTCGTAGTTGGCCGTTTCGATGATCCGGTCCGGGCGCTGGTCCGCAGGCCATGACCAGGGGCCGGTCGTGCCGCTGACGGTGTTGACGACCAGGGTCCAGTGCTGGACGTCCGTCCAGTCCAGATGGTCGAAACGAGTCAGGTCCGAGTGCTCGGAGCATACGGCTATGCGCGGCTCGTCGAACAGGTGCAAGATGCGCGCTCCTCGTGGCGCGTCGAACTCGCCCCGGACCACCGCGATGTCGAGGGTGCGCTGACGCAGCGCCTGGAGGGGATCATCGGTCCGGATCAGGGCGACCGTCGCTCCCGTGGTCTCCTCGAAGCGGCTGACGGTCCGCTGTGTCCAGGGATCGGGCAGCAGCCAGCTGAAGCCGAGTCGCAGGGTGATCCGGTGGCTCACGACGGCGAGGGCCTGGTCGAGGGTCGCGAGGACCCGTTCGACGTGGAGGAGGAACTCCGCGCCGGTATCGGTCAGTTCGACGTGCCGTGAGGATCGGTCGAGCAGGCGGACGCTCACAGTGCCCTCCAGCTGCGCGATCGTACGACTCAGCGCCGGCTGAGTGATCAGCAGTTCTTCGGCGGCCCGGGAGAACGAGCGATGGCGGGCCACGGACGCGAAGGCCCGCAGGTGACGCAGTTCGACGTCCATGCCTCTCGTGCTCCTTCGGCGTATCCATGCCTGCCAGGCATAGAGGCACCTTAACCGGCATTTCACAGCGATACACGTGCTGCCTAGCGTCGGATGCGGCCACACGACGTCGCCAGGAAGGTACCCGGAACCGTGCAGTCATCAGCCCTGTCCCGTCCGCGAACGCGCTCTCCCTGGACGATCGTGGCTCAGGCGGCGGCAGCGCTCGCCGCGGGACAGGGGATCGGCAGGTTCGTCTACACCCCCATCCTTCCCCTCATGCACACCCAGGCCGGACTCTCCTCGGCACAAGGGGCCGATCTGGCGACCGCGAACTTCATCGGCTACCTCGTAGGGGCCCTGGCCGGCATCGCCGTACCAGCCGTCGTACGCTCGCCCGCAGCCCTGCATGGCTCCTTCGTCGTGCTGGTGGCGACGCTGGTGCTCATGCCGGTCACCCACGACGGCACCGCCTGGTTCCTGCTGCGCCTCGTGGCCGGCGCCGCCAGCGCGTTGATCTTCGTCATCGCCGTCAGTGCCATGCACTCGGGTCTTCGCGAGCAGGCCCACCACCTGGTCGGCTGGGCCTTCGGCGGAGTCGGCGCCGGAATCGCTCTGTCCGGCCTGCTGGTCGTCGCCGTGCAGGCCGCGTCCACCTGGCAGGCGGCCTGGTGGACCTGTGCCGTCCTGGCCGCTCTCCTCGCGGCGGTCGCCTGGCCCCTGGTCCCACAGCCGGAACCAAGGAGTTCCGAGGCGGCCGAGAAGACCGAACGGCCCCGCACCCACCGTTGGTTCCTCGCGCTGCTCGCCAGCTACACCTTCGAAGGCATCGGTTACATCATCGCCGGCACCTTCCTGGTCGCCGCGATCCAGCAGGGCGTCAAGGGCTGGCTCGGCTCCGGGGCCTGGATCGGGGTCGGCCTCGCCGCCCTTCCCTCGTGCGCGCTGTGGACCCGGCTGGCCCGCCGCTGGTCCAGGCCGGCCCTGCTGCTCACCTCGCTGACCATCCAGGCCGTCGGCATCGCCCTGCCGGCGCTGCTGGGCGGTGCAGCGGCCGCTGTCGTATCCGCCGTACTGTTCGGCGCCACCTTCATGGGCGTCAGCACCATCGCCCTGTCCATTGGCGCTCACCTGCAAGTACCCCGCGCCGTGGCCTTGTTGACCGCCGGATACAGCGCCGGGCAGATCCTCGGCCCCCTCCTGGCCGCCCCGCTGCTGAGTCACGGCTACCACCAGGCGCTCCTGCTGGGCAGCGCGTTGGTCGTCGTCGCCGCGGTCGCGGCCGCCGCCGTCTGCTTCCGCTTCCCGCACCACCTCGGGCCCGTGAGCTCGGCGGCCTGACGCCCCATACCTTTCAGAAGGAGTTGCCGTGAGCACACTGTTGTCCGACCTGGGAGCAGACCTTCCCCTCATCGCGGCGCCGATGGCCGGGGGGCCGAGCACGCCCGAGCTGGTCACCGCCGCAGCCCGTGCGGGCGGCCTGGGCTTTCTGGCCGGCGGGTACAAGAGCGCACAGGCACTGGCCGGGCAGATCCACATCACCCGCGCGGAAGGCTTCGCGTTCGGCGTCAACCTGTTCGTCCCGAACTCGGTCCCCGTCTCCCGGGAGGCGTACCGGCGTTACGCACGGGAGGTGCAGGCGGAGGCCGACCGCTACGGGCTCACGCTGCCCGAGGAGCCGATCGAGGACGACGACCACTGGAAGGACAAGATCGACCTGCTCACCTCCTCTCCCGTCCCCTGGGTGTCCTTCACCTTCGGCATCCCGGACCCCGCGGTCGTCAGTGCCCTGCGCAGGGCCGGGAGCGCTGTTCTGCAGTGCGTCACCTCGGCCGACGAGGCACGTCGAGCGGCAGGCGCCGGCGTCGACGCGCTGATCGTGCAGGCACCGGCCGCCGGCGGACACTCGGCCACGCTCACCCCCGCACGGCCGCCTGCGCCGATCCGGCTGCCGGACCTGATCACCGGGGTGCGCCGCGCCGTCGCCCTGCCCGTCATCGCCACCGGTGGAATCAGCACCGCAGCCGACGTGGCAGCAGCGGTACACGCAGGTGCGGAAGCCGTCATGGTCGGCACCGTTCTGCTGCGCACGCACGAGAGCGGAGCGTCCGCTCCGCACAAGGCGGCCCTGGTCGACCCGGCCTTCGACTCCACCGTCGTCACCCGGGCGTTCACGGGGCGCCCGGCGCGTGCCCTGCGCAACCACTTCACCGACCGATACCACTCGGTCACTCCGGTCGGCTACCCCGCCCTCCACCACCTCACCAGCCCACTCCGCAAGGCGGCCACCGCAGCCGCCGACACACGGCTGATCCACTTGTGGGCCGGAACCGGTCACCGCGAGGCGAAGGCCGAATCCACCGCCGACACCCTTGAGCGACTCGCTGACCAGCTATGAGTCCTACGACATGCGCACTGTGCATCGTGCCTGGCGTCAGGTGCGCGGTCGGCCGCGGACGCTCGCCGCCGAGCAGCGGCGGAGGCCGTCGAGAGCAGGATGATCCAGAGAATCGTCATCGTCACGGAAGGTATGAAATGGCCACTGAACTGGTCCCCGGCAACACCCTGATCACCGCTTCCCCGCAGGAGGGCCGGGAGCTTGCCCTCAAGATGGCCCGGCTGGTCATCAAGGCGACTCAGCCCGACGGCACGGTGCGCGAGAAGCTGCGCCCCGGGTACGCGCAGGACGCGGACTCGCTGATCTCCATCTCCCATGTGGTCGCGGTGGAGTTCGCGACGATCGCCGCAGCGAACGACTACTGGCGCTGACCGACCAATACAGTCCGCGCCTCGCACGGATGGGGTCAGCACGCGGAGCACGGGCTGTCTCACGCCGTTGATCTACGATCGCGCCCCATCCGTCGTGCCACTCGTCGTCATGCCTGTGCGACACAGGTGAGGTTGTGTCGCACAGGCGTGCTGAGGGGCGTCTGCGAACCGTATCTTGCTGGGTGTCGGCGCCCACAGGACCGGAGCGTCAGCGGGCCGCTCTGCGTAGTCATCGCCACCGCCGATGGTGAGGAACAGGGGGGCGATGGCGGGTGCGATGCTCTGCGGCAGGGCATTGGCGATGTTGAACAGCCCCATGCCCTTGGCAGCGTCGGTCTCGCTGTCCGGTAGGACAGAGACGACGAGTGCGAAGTCGACGCCCACGTAAATCCCTTGCCCGATGCTGGCGACGGCGATGCCCGCGAGCGGTAGGACTGGTGACAGCCGACTTCACCAACCTGTTCCAGGCCGGAGTGGCTTCCGGCGCCGAACGGGAACTCCGCCGCGCAGGACTCCAGTTGATCATCGTCTCCACCGACGACACCCCCGAACGAGAACCCGAACTGGCCCACGCAATGATCGACCGTCGCGTCAGCGCCCTGCTGATGATGCCCGACGGCGACCACCGTGATTTCCTCACGGACGACGACCGAGCCGTCCAGCAGGCCGCAGAGCACCTCCTCCAGCTCGGACACCGCCATATCGCCGCGCTCGCCGGCCGCCTCGACTCCTTCCGTGCCGCCCAGCGGCTCAGCGGCTATCGCAACGCCCTCGCCCAGGCCGGGATCAAGGAGGACCCTCGGCTGGTGGTCGGTGACCTGACCACCCCTGAGCAAGCGCGTGACGTGGTGATCCGACCGCTCCACCAGCCCGCGCCTCCCACGGCTGTCCTCGCGCTGAACCTCGGCATCAGCACGGGCGTCCTCGTCGAACGGCTCGCTGGGCACCACGCCTTCGCCTTCATCGGCCTTGAGTCATGCGAGGCAGCGGCGGATGGGGCGCGAAGCGGAGGCTGACCGGCCGGTCTTCACCGGTGACGCCCACGCGCAGGGTCGTGTTGTGTCGCCGCCGAGTTCGGGCGATCTGCGAGGAAATGGCCACAGTGAAGGCGGCCACCACAGGGTGACGGGATCAGCCGCCTGGTGGACGGGATATCTCGGCGCCCACCAAGGGGACCCATTTCGCCAGGTGAGACGGATTGCTGCTGATCTGCTGTGCACGTTGACTCCGCGAGCGCAGCAGTTTCGGGCCTCAACAGTCCGGTCAGGAAAGAGGGGGCAATGGATCTACCTGGAGGAGATGGCCTCGTGCTCATTCTCCCCAGATTCTCCCCACGGCCCGTTCTGGGCCGACCGGCATACGTAAACACCGAGGTCAGCTATGGAATTTACGACTCGTCCCACCCTGAGCGGCACCTTCGGCATGGTGTCCTCCACCCACTGGCTGGCCTCGCAGTCGGCGATGGCCGTGCTGGAGGACGGCGGCAACGCCTACGACGCGACCGTGGCCGGGGCGTTCGTGCTGCATGTCGTGGAGCCGCACCTCAACGGTCCGGCCGGCGAGGTGCCGATCCTGCTGGCCCCGGCCGGCGGCGAGGTGCGGGTGCTGTGCGGACAGGGCGTCGCACCGGCCGGGGCGACCGTCGCGCACTACCGGGGCCTCGACCTGGACCTCGTGCCCGGCACCGGGCCGCTCGCCGCCGCCGTACCGGGCGCGTTCGACGCCTGGATGCTGCTGCTGCGCGACCACGGCACCAAGTCCCTCGCCGACGTCCTGAAGTACGCCATCGGGTACGCCGAGCACGGGCACGCGCCCGTGGAGCGCGTCGGGGAGACCGTCGAGACCGTGCGCGAGCTGTTCGAGACGGAGTGGACCTCGTCGGCGGACGTGTACCTGCCCGGCGGGAAGGCGCCGCGCCCCGGGGAGCTCTTCGGCAATCCCGTGCTCGCGGCCACCTGGAAGCGCGTGCTCGCCGAGACCGCCGGGGCCGGCGACAGGGAGGCCCGGATCGAGGCCGCGCGGCAGGTGTGGCGCTCCGGATTCATCGCCGAGGCCCTCGTGCGCCAGGCCGCGCGGCCCACCCTGGACACCAGCGGCACCCGCCACACCGGCACCCTCACGGCCGCCGACCTCGCCTCCTGGTCCGCGACCTACGAGTCGCCGGCGACGTACGACTGGAACGGCTGGACCGTGTGCAAGCCCGGCCCCTGGAGCCAGGGCCCGGTCCTCCTCCAGCAGCTCGCCCTTCTCCCGCCCGAGCTGCCCCGGTACGGCTCGGCCGACTACGTCCACCTCCTGGTCGAGGGCTGCAAACTCGCCATGGCCGACCGGGAGGCCTGGTACGGGGACGCCGTCGACGTACCGCTCGACGACCTGCTCTCCGACGAGTACAACACGGCCCGCCGTGCCCTCGTGGGCGAGCGGTCCGACCACGATCTGCGGCCCGGAAGCCCGGGCGGACGCACCCCCAGGCTGTGCGCGCACGCGCACGTGGCGGCCGCCGCCCAGGAGGGCTTCGATGCCCTGGGCGTCGGCGAACCGACCGTCGCCAAGAGCCCGGCGTCCCCCGTGCCGGGTGAACCGGAGATCCTCGACGACGGGACCACCCGGGGCGACACCTGCCACCTCGATGTCGTCGACCGCTGGGGCAACATGGTCTCGGCCACGCCCAGCGGCGGCTGGCTCCAGTCCAACCCCGTCGTGCCCGAACTGGGCTTCCCGCTCGGCACCCGGCTCCAGATGACCTGGCTCGAGGAGGGCCTGCCCAACTCCCTCACCCCGGGCCGCCGCCCCCGCACCACGCTGACGCCCTCGATCGCCCTGCGCGAGGGCGTGCCCGTCATGGCGTTCGGCACCCCGGGCGGGGACCAGCAGGACCAGTGGCAGCTCCACTTCTTCCTCGCGGTCGCGCTGCGCGCCCAGGTCCGCGGCGGCCCCGACCTGCAAGGCGCGATCGACGCCCCGAACTGGCACAACGACAGCTTCCCCGGCTCCTTCTACCCGCGCGGCATGCGCCCGGGGAGCGTCACCGTGGAGTCCCGCTTCGACCCGGAGACCGTCGCGGAGCTGCGGCGGCGCGGCCACCAGGTGACCGTCGGCGGCCCCTGGTCGGAGGGCCGGCTGTGCGCGGTCGCGCGGGACCAGGAGACCGGCGTCCTGTCGGCGGCGGCGAACCCGCGCGGCATGCAGGGATACGCCGTCGGCCGGTGACCCGGAGGGCCCGGCGCCGCCCGGTCCGCACGGAGCCGCCGCTGTTCATCGTTCATCGCGATGCCATCCGGGGTGCACCCGGAGGGTGGGGGTTGTCAGTGGCACGTGTTGTCATGGAGGGGTGATCGACAGCAACGAAACCATCGAAGAGTTTCTCGTACAGCACGCCTCCGACGTCGAAGAGGCCATCCGCAAGGCCGCCGCCACCGAGATCATGCCGCGCTGGCGCCGGCTCGCCGCGCACGAGGTAGACGAGAAGAACGGCCCGCACGACCTGGTGACGGACGCCGACCGCAAGGCCGAGCTGTACCTGACCGACGTCCTGATCGACCTGCTGCCCGGCTCGGCCGTGGTCGGCGAGGAGGCGGTCCACGCCAACCCGGCGTCGTACGAGGCGATATGCGGCGACGCCCCGGTCTGGATCGTCGACCCGGTCGACGGGACACGGCAGTTCGTGCACGGCGACGCCGGGTTCTGCACCCTGGTCGCGCTGGCGCACGGCGGCACCCTGCTCGCCTCCTGGACCTACGCGCCCGCCCGCGACCAGTTCGCCACCGCCCGACGCGGCAAGGGCGCCTACCTCGACGGCGAGCGGCTGTTCGCCGGTGTGCCGGAGCCCGGCCGGGACCTCCGCGTGGCCACCTCCCACCCGGACTACACGACGGACGAACAGAAGCACGCCCTGACCGGCCTGCGCGCCGACGGTGTGGCGCCGCGCCCCTGCGGCTCGGCCGGACTGGAGTACCTCGCCATCGCCCGCGGCGAGTTGGACGCCACGGCCTTCTCCTGGGAAGCCGCCTGGGACCACGCCGCAGGGCTGCTCCTGGTCGAGGAGGCGGGCGGCACCCATCTGACCCGTTCGGGCGAGCCGTTCCGCATCACGGGCGGCAACGACCTCCCCTTCACCGCGGCCCGCGACGCGGCCACCGCCCGCCACGTGGCGGGACTGCTGTCGGGCGGAGCGTGACGGTCACCGACCGTACACGGCCGGTCGCTCGACAGGCGCTCCAGACGCCCTCCGGGCGTCCTCCAGGCGTCTCCCAGGCGTTGTCCTGGCCGGAAATCACCCGCGGCCGGTGACTGTCAGTCCCCGGGCATATCCTGATCCTCAGTGGCCGTCGGCTGACGAAGGGGTCAGAGGTGCCGTCGATGCTCGATGCCGTCGTAGTGGGTGCGGGACCGAACGGACTGACCGCGGCCGTGGAGCTGGCCCGCCGCGGCTTCTCCGTCGCCGTCTTCGAGGCCCGGGGCACCGTGGGAGGCGGGGCCCGCACCGAGGAGCTCACCCTGCCCGGCTTCCGGCACGACCCCTGCTCCGCGGCGCACCCGCTCGGCATCAACTCACCGGCGTTCCGCGCCCTGCCGCTCGAGAGGTACGGCCTGGAGTGGTTGCACGCCGAGCTGCCCATGGCGCACCCCTTCCCGGACGGCACGGCGGCCGTGCTGTCCCGGTCGGTGGGCGAGACCGCCGCCTCCTTCGGGCCGCGTGACGCCGGGTCGTACCGCAGGCTCGTCGAGCCCTTCCTGCCCAAGTGGGACACCCTGGCCCGGGACTTCATGTCCCTGCCGCTCACCGCGCTGCCCCGCGACCCGGTCACCCTGGCCCGCTTCGGGCTCGTCGGCCTGCCCCCGTCGACCCTGCTGACGCGCCGCTTCCGCGACGAACCGGCCAGGACGCTGTTCGCCGGGCTCGTCGCGCATGTCATGGCACCCCTCGGCGGCTTCGCCACCGGCGCCATCGGCCTGGTCTTCGCCCTCGCGGCGCACGCCCGCGGCTGGCCCGTCGCCCGCGGCGGCTCCCAGACCATCTCCGACGCCCTCGCCGCCTATCTGCGCGACCTCGGCGGCAGCGTCCACACCGACTACGAGGTCAAGCGCCTCGACGACCTGCCCCCGGCCCGGGCGTACGTCTTCGACACCTCGCCCACCGCCCTGGCCCGCATCGCCGGCTTCGGCGACCACTACGCCGACTACCGCTACGGCCCGGGCGTCTTCAAGATCGACTACGCGCTGGACGGGCCCGTGCCGTGGACCGCGAAGGAGGCCCGCGTCGCCGGCACGGTCCAGATCGGCGCGAACAGCGCGGAGATCGGCACCGCACTGCGCGCGGCGTCCCGGGAAGGCCGGGCCCCCGACAAACCGTTCCTGATCACGGTTCAGCCGAGCGTCGTCGACCCCACCCGGGCCCCGGCGGGCAAGCATGTCTTCTGGGCCTACGGCCATGTCCCGCACGGCTGGACGGGCGACCTCACCGACGCCATCGAGCGCCAACTGGAGCGCTTCGCCCCGGGGTTCCGCGACCGTGTCCTGGCCCGCGCCACCGCCGGCCCGCGCGAACTCGCCGCCCGCAACGCCAATTACGTCGGCGGCGACATCGCCTCCGGCGCGGTCTCCGGACTCCAGCTCCTGCTGCGCCCCAAAGTGACCCCGTTCCCGTACCACACCCCCCACCCGGCCGTCTTCCTCTGCTCGTCGGCGACCCCGCCCGGCCCCGGCGTGCACGGCATGTCGGGACACAACGCGGCGAAGGCCGTATGGAGGCGACTGAGGCAGTCATGACCACCATCGCACTGGTCCAGGGCGACATCACCCGCGAGAGCGTCGACGCCATCGTCAACGCGGCCAACTCCTCCCTGCTGGGCGGGGGAGGGGTCGACGGTGCGATCCACCGGCGCGGCGGCCCCGCGATCCTCGAGGACTGCCGGAAGCTGCGTGCTTCCCACTACGGCAAAGGCCTCCCCACAGGACAGGCCGTCGCCACCACCGCGGGCGACCTGGACGCCCGCTGGGTGATCCACACGGTCGGCCCCGTGTTCGACGCGACCGAGGACCGCTCCGCCCTGCTCGCCTCCTGCTACCGCGAGTCCCTCCGCGTCGCCGACGAACTCGGCGCCCGCACCGTCGCCTTCCCGGCGATCTCCACCGGCGTCTACGGCTATCCGATGGAGGAGGCCGCGGGTATCGCGGTGGACACGGTGCGCACCGCCCGGACCGACGTCGAGGAGGTCCGGTTCGTCCTCTTCGACGCGCCGGCGTACGAGGTGTTCGCCGCACGGCTCCGCTGAGGCACCCGCGCACTCAGACCGGCTCGGGCTCGAAGTGCCGCAGCATGTCCCGGCCCGGCTGGACGACGCCGTAGCTGCTCTCCGGTACGGCGTTCCAGACCCCGGGCAGATCGCCCAGCGGCTCCGACACGACCAGCCGGGTCTCCTCGGAGACATGCCTCAGGAAGGCCAGGTCGGGGTGGAGGGCACGCACATCGTCCACCCGGCTGCTGTAGTACAGCGACCGCGAGTCCCCGCCGCTGGAGTACCGGAAGAACCAGACCCGTTCGCCGTCGGTCACCGCGATCGTCATCTGCAGCGGCTGCGGCACCCCGTGCTCGTGCCCCAGCCGCTCGACGAGCCCCGCCATCCGGGCCACCGCCCCCGGCGGATCGCCGTCGAGCCCGAAGGTGAGGGCCACGTGGAACATCACCTCGGAGTCCGTCGTGCCCTCCAGCGCCGGGAACAGCGCCGGGTCCACGGTCAGCATCAGATCCCGGCGCAGGTCGTGGAACCCGGAGATCGCCCCGTTGTGCATCCACAGCCAGCGTCCGTGGCGGAAGGGGTGGCAGTTGGTCTGCTGCACGGTCGTCCCGGTGGAGGCGCGCACATGGGCGAAGAAGAGTGACGAGCGGACGTGGTCGGCGATCTCCCGCAGATTGCGGTTGCTCCAGGCGGGACCGGTGTCGCGGATGACGGCGGGAGTCCGCAGGTGCCACGCGTACCAGCCGATTCCGAAGCCGTCGCCGTTGGTGGTCTCGACACCCATCCGCGCGTGCAGGCTCTGGTCGATCAGCGAGTGCTGCGGCCGGTAGAGGACGTCGTCGAGCAGCACGGGGGTGCCCGAGTAGGCGAGCCAGCGGCACATGGCGGGTACCCCCGTTCCGAGCCGCCCGGGCCGTGCCGCACGGCTGTGTAGGTGGTGCGCGTGGACCTCAGCGAACCCGGGTCGTCCCGTCGGCGCATCGCCCGTGGCGGGTGGTTGCGCGGCGGCCGTCGAGGCCGTTCACGGCCCGGCCGTGGGCGTGCGCCGGGGGGTGAGGCTTGAGATCCTGGGGGAAACGAGCGCTGCTTGTGATCCGTCGGACGGCGAACAGGGTGGGCTCCATGGCCGTGACCGAGGAGACCGGTGCGGAACCGGCGTCCGCGGGCGTCGACCCCACGGGCGATCCACTGCTGCGCACCCGGTTCGCCCTGCCGAAGCGGCCCGCCACGTTCCTGCGCCGCGCCCGCCTGGTCCGGCACCTCGACCAGGCTCTCGGAACACCCCTGACGATGGTCAACGGGGCCGCCGGCGCCGGCAAGACCCTCCTGGTCGCCGACTGGGCCGCCGGCCTCACGGAACCGGTCGCCTGGCTCACCGCCGACCCCGCCGACCAGGCCCCCGGCATCTTCTGGGCCTATCTGCTGGAGGCACTGCGCGCCGCTGGCGTACCGGTGACGGGCGACGTCGGCTGCCCGGCGGAGGCGGCCCATGTGGACCGGCGGACCCTGACCCGCCTGGCCGCCGACCTGGAGCGCCGGGACCACACCACCGTCGTCGTCCTCGACGAGTTCGACCGGGTGACCTCCCCCGAGATCGCCCGGCAGTTGCAGTTCGTCCTGCACCACGCCGGACGAGGCATGCGCCTGGTCCTCGTCTCCCGCACGGAACCCCTGCTGCCGCTGCACCGCTACCGGGCCTCGGGCGAGATCACGGAGATCCGGAACGCCGAGCTGGCGTTCACCTCCGAAGAGGCCCATGACCTGCTGTCGCGGCACGGACTGCACCTGCGGGCCGACGCCGTACGAGCCCTGGTGGAGCGGACCCAGGGCTGGGCCGCGGGACTCCGGCTGTGCGCCCTGGCCGCCCGGCAGGGCACGGACCCCCACGCCTATCTGAAGCAGTTCGAAGCCGACCACAGCACGGTCGCCGACTTCCTGCTGGCAGAGGTGCTCGACCGGCAGACACCCGGCACCCAGGACCTGCTGCTGCGCGTCAGCGTCCTGGACCGCTGCTGCCCCGACCTGGTGAACGCGCTGACGCTGCGCACCGACGCGGAGCCGATCCTGGCCGCGCTGCAGCGCGAGAACGCGTTCGTCCACTACCTCGGACACTCCTGGTACAGCCTGCACCCCCTGTTCGCGGAGATCCTCCGCGCCCACCTGAGGGAACGCTTCCCCGGCCTGGAGCCGGAGCTGCGCGGCCGGGCCGCGCAGTGGCTGAGGCGATCCGGAGCCCTGCCCGACGCGCTCGTCCAGGCGGCCGCGGCGGACGACTGGGAGTTCACCGCCCGCGTCGTGGTCGACGATCTCGCGATCGGGCAGCTCTTCACCGGGCTGCGCTCCGAGGAGCTGACCGCCCTGTTCGCGGGGATGAGCCCCGAGGTCACGGGCCCGGCGCCCGACCTGGTGCGCGCCGCCCGCGAGCTGGGCCGGCGCGATCTCGAACACGGCCTGGCCCATCTGCGCCGGGCCGAGGAGGAACTGGGCCGGGACGAAGCCGGTGCCGCACCGGTGCGGCTCAGCTGTGCGCTCCTGGAAGCCCTGGCGGCCCGGCTGACCGGCTCCCCGGGCAGAGCGGAGCGCGCCGCCGAGCAGGCGAGGCTCCTCCAGCGTGAGGTCCCCGGGCAGCTCCTCGACGAGCACCCGGAACTCACCGCCCTCCTGCTCACCCACCTGGGCTCCGCCCGCCTGTGGGCCGGGCGCTTCGACGACGCCAGGACCGCCCTGTCGGCGGTGGCCGGATCCCCGGAGGGAGCGGCCACGGCCCTGCCCCGGTGGGAGGCCCTCGGCCACCTCGCACTGATCGACTACCTCAACGGCTGGCTCGGCCCGGCCGAGCACAAGGCCCTCGCGGCGGCCGGCCAGGCGGAGCGTTACAGCCTCCCGCGGCGCTCCCGGTCCGGCATCGCCCCGCTGGTCCTGGCCGCCGTCCTCATCGACCGTGACGAACTCGACGAGGCGCAGGCGCTCCTCGACGAAGCGGCCGTCTCCCACCCGCTCGTCGAGGACCCGGTGGTACGGGCCGGCCGGACCCTCATCCGGGGGCGGCTGTTCCTGGCCCGGGGGGACGCCCGGGCCGCGCTGGCGGCGGCGGACGCGATCGTCCCGGCGGCCGTGAGCTCACCCTGGGCCGAGGACCACGCCGCCCTGCTCGCCTCCGCCGCCCACCTGGCCCAGGGACATGCCGAGCCGGCCCGGCAGGCCGTTGAGCGGGTGGCGCACCACCGCAGTGCGTGCGCGGTCGAGGCGGCCCGCGCCCGGCTCGCGGCGGGCAGGCCCGAAGGCGTGCTCGACCTGCTCGACAGCCTGCCGGAGAACGACCGGCCCGGCCCGGCGGTGACCGTCCGCGCCACGCTGGTACGCGCCCGGGCCGCCCTCGACACCGGGGACCCCACCACCGCCCGCCGTCTGGTCGCCCGGGCCCTCCTGGACGGCCGGCGCGAGCAGCTGCGCCGCCCCTTCCTGGAAGCCGGCACCTGGATCCGTCCGCTGCTGAACACCGGCCGGCCGCGGGAACTGGCATCCGGCTGGCTCCTGCCGGGCCCCGGCCGGTACCGCGCCCCCGGGCCCGCCGCGCCCGACGGGCCTCCGGAGCTCGCCGTCGAGGAGCTGAGCGCCCGCGAGCGTGACGTGCTGCGGCGCGTGGCCGAGATGATGTCGACGGAGGAGATCGCCGCCGACCTCCACGTGTCCGTGAACACCGTGAAGACCCACCTCAAGAGCATCTACCGCAAGCTCGCCGTCACCCGGCGCGGCGACGCCGTCCGCCGGGCGCGCGAACGGCGGCTCCTGTGAGAGGGACCCCGACCACGGCCGGTGGAGCGGCAGGGCGGGCACGCGGTGCCGTGCGGCGGTCCCGGGCCGACTACACCGGCGGCGTCTACGGCTCCATGCTCGCCGCCTCCGTGGTGATCGGCGTAGGAACCCTGGGGTCGCTGCCCCGGGTGGAACTCGTGGCGCTGCTGCTGATGACCGGTGCGGTGTTCTGGCTCGCGCACGTGCACGCGCAGCTGTTCGGGGCGCGCCTGGCGCAGGGGGCCGTGGGACGCCGGGCCGTGCTCCAGGTGTGCCGTGAGGAGTGGCCGATCCTGGAGGCAGCCGTCCCGTCCGCCGTCGCCGTGGCGATCAGCGCGCTGCTGCCCCTGGACATGCCGGGCACCCTGTGGCTGGCGCTCTCCGTGGCGGTGGCCGGACAGGTCGGCTGGTCGTTGGCCGCCGCGGCCCGGGCCGGTGCCTCGGGGAGGCAGATGGTCGTCTCCGCCGCGGTGAACCTGCTGCTCGGCCTGCTGATCATCATCCTCAAGATCGTCCTGAAGGAATGAGGAAGGACTGAGGAGCGGACACAGGTTCACCTGCGCCGGGTGAGGGCGGACGGCTCGCCAGGGCGGACCATCGCAAGGGAAGGGCGTGCACGGCCCGCCCCACGCCGCCCGCGGGAGAGCAGCTCATGCGCTACGAGATCCGCGTCGACGGACACATGTCGGAGACGCTGGCCAAGGTCTTCCCGGAGCTGGATCATGTGGTGATGTCCGGTCAGACGGTCCTGTTCGGCCCCGTCATCGACGAGGCCCATCTGTACGGGCTGCTGACCCGCTTCCAGTCGCTGGGTCTCAGGGTCGTGGAGATGCGCCAGCTGCCGGAGTGAGCGGGTGCCGTGATGAGCGGGCCGGGGGGGAGTGGGGGGTCACAGCACCGCCGTGCGAATCCTGCCGGAGCGGGCTGCCGCGCCCAGCGCCGCGAAATCGCGCTCGTTCTGATCGGCGTACGACTGGGCGAAGCCGGCGAGCGCGCGGTCGAACCGGTCGCCGCCGCCCAGGTACGCCGCGATGGCGACGGCGTCGCCCGAGCGGGCGTGGGCCCGCGCCAGGCTCGCCCCGCACAGCCGCGCGAACAGCCGGAGCATGGCCGGGTCCATGGTGTCCGCCCGCGCGATGCCCTTCCAGTCCCGCAGCTGGCGTACGTAGAAGTCCCGCTCGTGTCCGTCGAGACCGAGGGCGTGCGTCCAGCCCAGGAGGATGTCACTGGTCGTCTGGATCAGCCGCTGTCCCGCCACCACGCGGCGGCCCTGGTTGTCGTAGCTGTCCCCGCCGGTGTGGGCGGCGAGCACCGACTGCTGTGCCTCCTTGGCCTGGAGGAGCAGGGGATCGTCGTCGTCCCGGCCGAGCAGCAGCACGATCCAGCAGCGGGTGCCGACACTGCCGACCCCCACCACCTTGCGGGCGATGTCCACCAGGCGGTAGCGGCGCAACAGGTGCCTGCGCTCGGACGACAGACTGCCCGCATAGCCCTCCAGGACGGTGAGCAGCTCCTTCTCCTGTTCGGGCGAGGAGTCGGACACCAGATCCCGCAGCGGGGTGATCAGCGGTGGGTCCGGTGTGATCCGCCGCCCCTCGGCCGTGGTCCCGGTGAGCTTCGCGAAGGCCTGGAGGTGGGTGCGGGTGCGGGCCTTCGCCGTGGCCTCGGCGGTACGGCGCCTGGCCTCCTTGGTCATCGACGCGGCCATCAGCTCCCGCATGCGGTCGGCGTCGTCCTGCGCGTACCAGATGTCCAGGGTGCGCATGCCGGCGAACTCCCGCATCCGCTGCCGGTAGGCGCGTACGCAGGTTTCCACCGCGCCGTTCTGCTCCGCGGTGTCGAAGCCGTTGGCCCGGCCCGCGATGGCGAAACTGGCCGCCAGCCGCTTGACGTCCCACTCGAACGGCCCGGCCAGGGTTTCGTCGAAGTCGTTGATGTCGAAGACCAGATGGCGCTCCGGCGAGGCCAGCAGCCGGAAGTTCAGCAGATGGGCGTCCCCGCACAGCTGCACCCACAGCCCGGTGTCCGCGGCCGCCCCCAGATCGGCGGCCATGATCGCCGCGGCACCCCGGTAGAAGCGGAACGGGGACTCGAGCATGCGGCCGTAGCGGACCGGCACCAACTCCTGTACCCGGGTGGCCGACTGGCGCTCCACCACCTCGACCGGGTCGGGCCGCTCCGGCCCCGCCTCGAACCGGCTGTGGGACGAACGCGGCAACCGCCGCCGCACGCCCCGGCCCGACTCCGCGCGCTCGGCCGGGGACAGGAACTTCGTGGTGAGGCTCGGTACGGTCATGGCTCAGCCCTCCCGTCGGGAGGAGAGGTCCTCCGACGGCTCGTGGTCCCGCCTGCGCAGCCCGGCCTGCACCGCGCCGGCGAGGATCCGTGCCGCCACGCCCACCAGCAGCAGCCCGCCGACCATCTGAAGCATCGTCAGGATCCGCCCCGTCTGGGAACGGGCGGCGATGTCGCCGTACCCGACGGTGGTGAACGTGGTGAGTGTGAAGTACAGCGAGTCTGTCTTTGTCAGCGGCTCGCTGAAGGAACCCGGAGTGGAGTGCTCCAGCAGGAAGTAGGTGCCCGCGAAGAGCAGGATGTACAGGACGAGCGTGGCGGCCAGGGCCTCGACGGCCTTCAGCCGGGGGAACGGCGAGTGGGCGATGGCCTGTACCTCCCACCAGAAGACCAGGACGACCAGCAGCAGGCCGCAGGCGAGCAGCACCGAGGTGCCGGTGCTGGTGCTGCGGCCGTCCAGGGGCAGCACGTAGTAGACGGTGACGAGCCCGATCGCGATGAGCGCCGCGCGAACCAGGACGGTGGCCTTCGCGCGCCGCCTCGGTCGCTCTCGCGGCTGCTGCTGCTGCCGCTGCCGCTCCCGCTCCTGCCGCGGCCGGGCGGGTTCGGTCCGGGCGGTGGCTGGATCGTTCATCTCGTCTCTCGGTCCTGTCGGGTGCGCTCTCCACCTCACCGCCACGGCGCCGGGAACGGATCACCCGTCGCGGGTGACCCGGCGGCAGGCGGGGCGCAGTGACGGCCCCGGCCGCGCCGTCACTGCGTGGCCGGACCGGTCCGGCCGGTGCCCGGCACGCTCACCCGTCCCGGGTGAGGCGGACCGTGCCGGACATGGGCACGCTGAGAACGGCACGGAACGGCCTGCCGGGCGACGTGCGCCCGGGACGGAGGAGTGACATGAGTGCGCAGACCTACCTGGCGTACGACTTTCCGTTGTTGAGCGCCTTCTGGACGATGCTGTGGTTCTTCCTGTGGATCATGTGGTTCGTGCTGCTCTTCCGCGTCGTCCTCGACATCTTCCGTGACGACGATCTGGGCGGTTGGGCCAAGACCGGCTGGCTGGTGTTCTGCATCGTCCTGCCGTTCCTCGGCGTGTTCGTCTACGTCGTCGCGCGCGGCAAGAACATGGGCCGCCGGGAGATATCCCAGGCCCGCGCGCAGCAGGAGGCCTTCGACAGCTACATACGGGAGACGGCCAAGAGCGGCGAAGGACGGGGGAGCAGCGTCGACGAACTCGCCAGGCTGTCCGAGATCCGCGCCCGCGGCGACATCACGGACGACGAGTTCCGCAGGGCGAAGGAGCTGGTCCTGAGCGGCTCCGGCCCGTCGGAACCCTAGCCCCCGAAAGAAACGAGGCAGCAGGATGACCGCCACACACCCTACGCACGCGCACTCGACGGCGAAACGCGAATGGGCCGTCGGTCTGATGGTCTTCGCCGCCGTCATGCTCATGATCGGTGGGATCCTGGGCATCATGCGTGGCATCGCGGCGATCGCCGAGGACGAGGTGTTCCTCTCGACCCCCAACTACGTCTTCGCGTTCGACCTCACGAGCTGGGGCTGGATCCACCTGGTCCTGGGCGCGGTCGCCGTGCTCGTCAGCATGGGGCTGTTCCAGGCGTCGACGTGGGCACGCGTCGCCGGCGTGGGCATCGCCGGACTCATCATCATCGCCAACTTCCTCTCCCTGCCGTCCTACCCGGTCTGGTCGGTCGTGATGATCGCGATCTCCGGGTTCATCATCTGGGCCCTGTGCACGGTGAAGAAGGACGACGCCTGGGAGCCGTTCGAACAGACCCCGAGCAATCCGTGAGGTCCCCATGACGCCCGGGCAGGCGGAACCGCCCGGGCGCACCGGACGCGCCCGGGCGGTTCCGGGGTCAGCGGGTCGTCGTACCCGCCCCCGCCCCCGTCTCCGCCGACCGCCGCTGCGACAGCGCGACGCGCGGCCACGTGGCGATGTCGCGCCGCAGTTGGCGGTCGTGCGTGGCCAGGACGACCGCCGCCTCCGTGGTGTGCAGCGCTTCGGTGAGTTCGTCGACCAGGGCGATGGACAGATGGTTGGTGGGCTCGTCCAGCAGCAGGACGTGCGGGCGGGCGGCGAGGGCCAGGGCCAGGTCGAGACGCCGCTGCTGACCCATCGACAGCTCGGCCACCGGCTTGTTGGTGTCGCGTGAGGTGAGCAGCCCCAGCGAGCCGAGCCCCACCACCTCGCCCTCCTTGAGCACCCCCGCCGTGACGAGTTCGGCGGTGTGCGCCTCGTAGAGGTCACGGGCCCGCCGCTGCGTCGCCCGCGGCGACTCCTGCCCGAGCAGCCGCAGCCGCACCCTGCGCGCCCGGTGCACCCGGCCCGAGCCGGGGGCCAGCCGCCCGGCCAGGACGGACAGGAGCGTGGACTTGCCCGCCCCGTTCGGGCCGGTGACCGCCAGCCGGTCGCCGGACGTCACCGACAGGCTCGTCGAGTCGTGCAGCCGCCCGCCGACCGTCACCTCCTCCACCCGCAGCAGGACGACACCGGGCCGGGCGGGCAGCTCGGGCAGCGAGAAGCGGTGGGGCGGCACCGGCGCGGTGACCTTGTGCCGGTCCAGATCGTCCTGGCGCCGGTGGACGGAACGCACCAGCGCACCGGCCCGGGTGGCGCGCTGGTGCTTGCCGGTGCCCTTGTCCGGGCGCCAGCCGGTGCTCAGCCGGTTCTGCGCCTCGGACAGGGCCTGCTTCAGACGGACGTGCTCGGTCTGCTGCTGCTCGTACTCCTCCTCCCAGCGGACCAGTTCGGCCTCCCGCCCCTCGCGATAGCCGGTGTAGCCGCCGCCGTACACGCCCGGCCGGCCGTCGCGGGTGGGGTCGAGATCGAGGATCGTGGTGGCCACGTCGGCGAGGAGCGCCCGGTCGTGGCTGACCACCACGACGCCGCCGGCATGGGCGCGCAGCCTGGCGGTGAGGTACTCGAGCCCTGCCAGGTCCAGGTGGTTGGTGGGCTCGTCCAGGAGCAGGAAGTCGTACTCGGCGCCCAGCAGACAGGCCAGCCGGATCCGGTAGCGCTGGCCGACCGACAGCGTGGCCAGCGGACGGGCCCGGTCGCTGACCGCACCGAGTCCGTCCAGGGCGACGTCCACCCGCCGGTCGGCGTCCCAGGCGTCCAGCGCCTGCGCCACCTCCAGGGCGTCGGCGTAGACCTGATCGGCACCGGGACGTTCCGCCGCGAGCGCGTCCGCCGCGGCGTCCAGCTCCCTGAGGGCCGCGCGGGCGTCGGCCAGATACGCGTCGATGAAGTCGCCGACCGTGCGCTCGTCCTCGGCCGGCATCTCCTGCTCGGCCACGGCGAGGGTGCCCACACGGTGCACGGTCCCCGCGTCCGGGGCCAGGATCCCGGCCAGGACGTGCAGCAGGGTCGACTTGCCGCGGCCGTTCTCGCCGACGACGCCCCAGCGCGACCTCGGGGAGACCTTCATGTCGACGTCGTGCAGCACGGTGCGGCCACCGCGGTCGACGCGGACCGAGGCGCAGGTCAGCTGGGCCCGGTCGCGGGCAGGCAGAACAAGGGTGGTCATTCTCTTCCTCCGTGAGGAGGCACACTTCACCCCCGGTAAGGGTGCGGGGATGCGAGCGGGCCATCGGATCCGACGGACGGCCGGGCCCAGAACAGGGCGGGCCGTGGGCGACGTCGCGGCTCCCGGCACCTCGGCCCGTGTTCGACAGGGCGTGCGAGGGCGGAGCCGGTGGCCCGGATCAGAGGTAGAGAACGTAACTCACACAAACATGCTAACAGTTGCCGCCGCGAGCGCTCAGGCGCGCGTGCGGACCAGCAGCAGCGCCACGTCGTCGTCGGGCTCCGGGCTCAGCGCGCTGAGGAGGCTGTCGCTGGTCCGCTGCAGGTTCGGGCCCGCGTTCCGCAGGAGGTGGGTCAGCGTGCTGAGCCCGGTGTCGATCGGCTCCCCGCGGTTCTCGACCAGCCCGTCCGTGTACAGGGCGAGCAGCGAGCCCGGGGGAAGCTCCACCTCCACGGTGCCGAACTCCACGCCCCCCACCCCGAGCGGTACGCCGCCGGGCACGTCGACGAGCTTCGCGCTGCCGTCCGCCCCGGCGAGCACGGGCGGCAGGTGCCCCGCGCTGGACAGGGCACAGGTGCCGCGCCCCAGGTCGCACACGGCGTACACGCACGTGGCGATCGCGTCGCCGAGCGAACCGGCGATGTCGTCGAGGTGCCGCAGCAGCTCGGCGGGCGGCAGGTCCAGCCGGGCCAGTGCCCGCGTCGCCGTGCTCAGCTGCCCCATGATCGCCGCGGCCTGGACGCCCTTGCCCATGACGTCCCCGACGACGAGCGCGGTGCGCCCCGGGCCCAGCGGCAGTACGTCGTACCAGTCGCCGCCGACCTCGCTGAGGGCCGGACGGTAGCGGGCGGCGATGTCGAGCCCCTCCTGCTCGGCGGGCGCGGCGGGCAGCAGGCTGCGCTGGAGGGTGAGGGCGGTGCCCCGCTCGCGTCCGTAGAGGCGGGCGTTGTCGATGCAGATGGCGGCGCGCGCGGCGAGCTCCGAGGCGAGCACCCGGTCCCGGTCGTCGAAGGGGCGTTCGTCGACCGTGCGGTACAGGGTGAGCGTGCCGAGCACTTTGCCGCGGGCCATCAGCGGCACCGCCATGTAGGAGTGCGCGCCGGCCTCGCGCAGGGTCTTCGCGGCCCGCCCGTCCCGGGCGATGCGCCGCATCATCTTCGCGTCCACGCGCTCGACCAGGACGGGGCGGGCGCTGCGGACGCACTGCGTGATGATCCGTGACGAACCGTAGGTGGCGAGCTCGCCGACCGGGTCGGCGGCGTGGATGGCGTCGGTGGGGTAGCCGGCCGCGACGGCCAGCGCTCTGAACTCGGCGGGGGCGCCGCCGGACACCGGCGCGATGGTGCCGTGGGCCACGACGGACTCCAGCACGTCCACGGCGGCCAGGTCCGCGAGTTGCGACACCACCACGTCGGCCAGTTCCCGGGCGGTCTGCTGGAGGTCCAGGGTGGTGCCGATCCGCACCCCGGCGTCGGCGATCACCGACAGATGCTGACGGGCCTGGGCGACCTCGGCCGCGGCCTGCTGGCGCTCGGTGACGTCCAGGACGGCCATCGCGAGGCCCAGCACCCGCCCGTCGGTGTCCTCGATGCGGTGGTACGACTCCGAGTAGGCGCGGTCCTGGGCGTCCGCCGCCGTACGGCCGATGGTCTGCTGGTCGAGCAGGGGTCTGCCGGTCTCCAGGACGTGCCGCATCCGGGCCTCGATGGCCTCCACCTCCAGGTCCGGCAGCACCTCGCCGACCCGGCGCCCCAGCACGGCCTCCTCGGGCACGCCGTTGATCCGCTCCAGCGCGGGATTGACCCCGACCCAGCGCAGGTCGTTGTCGAAGACGGCGATGCCGAGCGGGGTCTGGTTGACGAGGCTGTGCGAGAGGGCGAGGTCCCGCTCCACGATCCGTACGGTCGTCGCGTCCGTGGCCAGGCCCAGCAGATGGGGCTGTCCCTCGGGGTCGAGGAGCCGCATCGTGCGGAACTCCACGGCCCGGTCCGTGCCGTCCTTGTGCCGCAGCGGGAAGACACCGGCCCAGCGGGCCCCCGAGCTGACCTGGGCGAACAGTTCCCTGCCCCGGGTCCGGTTCTCGGGCGCGACCAGGAGCGTGTCGGCGCGCCGGCGCAGGGCCTCCGCCGGGGTGTAGCCGAGCAGCTGCTCGATCTCGGGGCTCCACAGAGCGATGTGCCCGCCCGCGTCCAGGACCACGGCCGCGACCTTCAGAAGATCCAGCAGTCCGCCGGGCGCGGCCGTGACGGAGTCGCGGTCCGAGGTCGCATAGCCGTTCATGCGAGCCGCTCCTTCCGGCGCGGCAAAAGGTCCGGCCAAGATCCGTTGCACAGGCTGTCCGATGAGGTCACAGTACGGTCGGTGGAGCGACGCTGTCGCGCCGAAATGACAAAAAATCGAGGGTCGGAACGCAGTTCTGACCACGGAGGGGGAGCGCCGTCATGAGTGACTGGTCTTTGCGGGAGAGTCTGGACACGGCGGCAGGCACCGTCCGCTGGGACCGGCTCGGGGATCCCGGCGGCGAGCCGGTCGTGCTGCTGCACGGGACGCCCTTCTCGTCGTACGTGTGGCACGAGATCGCTCCCGCTCTCGCCGCCGTCGGGTACTCCGTCCACGTCTGGGACATGCCGGGCTACGGCGCCTCGGACATGTACCCGGGCCAGAACGTCTCGCTCGGCGTCCAGGGGGAGGTGTTCACCGAACTGCTGGCGCACTGGGAGCTCGCGGAGCCGTCCGTCGTCGCGCACGACTTCGGCGGCTGTGTGGCGCTGCGCGCGCACCTGCTGCACGGGGCCCGCTACCGCAGGCTCGCGCTGGTCGACCCGGTGGCCCTGGAGCCCTGGGGTTCCCCCTTCTTCCGGCTGGTCGGGGAGCACAGCCAGGTCTTCGAGCAGCTGCCGCCGCCTCTGCACGAGGCCCTGGTGCGGCAGTACGTGACGTCCGCGAGCCATCTCGGCCTGCGTCCCGCCGCGCTCGACGCGCTGGTCCGGCCGTGGACGGGGGAGCGGGGGCAGGGCGCGTTCTACCGCCAGATCGCGCAGGCCGACCAGCGCTACACCGACGAGATCCAGCCGCTGTATCCCACACTCGATCTGCCGGTGACGGTCTGCTGGGGCACCGAGGACACCTGGATCCCGTTCGCCAAGGGGCAGGAACTGGCCGCCATGATCCCCGGCGCCGGGCTGCGGCCGGTACCGGGGGCGGGGCATCTCGTGCCGCTGGACGCCCCCGCCCGGCTGATCAGCGAGGTGCTCGCCTTCCTCACGGCCTGAGAGCAGCCGAACCATCAGGACCGCACAAAGTCCGACGCGGTCATTGCTTCGATTGTGTGCGAGTTCTAGGGTGTGCCTGCTCAGCAGTTGCTCCGTCACCGTCAGTTGACACGCATCCCAACAGAAACACCCATCGAGGGTGTGCAGTTGAGGATCGTGGCTGACGTGCCCTCAGTCCGTGCAGCACCGCACCTGTCGAACCGAGGAAGGCCACGGTCATGCCGCACCCGCACCCGCACCCGCACCCGCTCCCGTCTCCCGCCGACCGGCCCGTAGTCAGCCGCCGTCGGCTGCTCGAAGGGGGCGCCGCCGTGCTCGGCGCGCTCGCCCTCTCGGCGTCGCCCACCGCATCGCACGCGGCCGGCCGGCGCCCGGCGGCGGACGGCCCTCCGGAGTGGAACGACGGACTGGCCGTGTACCGGGTGGGCACCGAGCCACCGCACACCACGCTCATGCCGTACGCGGACCTCGGGCAGGCACTGGACGCCGACCGCACGCGCTCGCCGTACCGGCAGAGCCTCGACGGCACGTGGAAGTTCGCCTACGCCGACCGGCCCGACGACCGGGACACCGACTTCTACCGCACCGACGTCGACGACTCCGGCTGGGACACCATCCCCGTGCCCTCCGCCTGGCAGTTGCAGGGCTACGACTTCCCGATCTACATCAACATCACCTACCCCTGGTGGGGCCCCAACGGCGGCGGCGAGGACGCCCAGCCACCGGCTGCCCCGACCCGCTACAACCCCGTCGGCCAGTACCGCCGTACGTTCACCGTCCCGAAGAACTGGTCGGGCCGGCGCACCTTCCTGCACTTCGAGGGCGTCAAGTCCGCCCACTACGTGTGGATCAACGGCGAGCTGGCCGGCTACCACGAGGACTCCTACACCTCCGCCGAGTACGACATCACCCGCCACCTCAAGCCGGGCACCAACCAGATCGCCGTCGAGGTGTACCGCTACTCCGACGCCGAGTGGCTGGAGGACCAGGACATGATCCGGCTGAGCGGCATCTTCCGCTCGGTCCACCTGTACTCCACGCCCTCGGTGCACCTGCGCGACTTCAAGCTGGACACCCCGCTCGGCGACGACTACACCTCCGCCGACCTCAAGGTCACCGCGCACGTCCGCGACTACGGCGGCGAGGGCGCGGGCCGCTACACCGTGGAGACCCAGCTCTACGACGCGCGCGGCCACGCCGTCTGGTCCCGGCCGCTCCAGCAGCCCGTCGACGTCCCGGCCGGCGACGAGGCCACCGCCGAGGCGTCCAGAGCCGTCCCTTCGCCGAAACTCTGGTCGGCCGAGCACCCGGACCTGTACACCGCGGTGCTGCGGCTGCGCGACCCGGCGGGCAAGGTCGTCGAGACCCTCTCGCACCGGGTCGGCTTCCGCGAGTTCGCACTCAGGGACGGCCTGATGCGCATCAACGGCAAGCCGGTGTCCTTCCGCGGCACCAACCGGCACGAGATGCACCCCGTCACCGGCTCGGCGCTCACCAGGGCCCAGATGATCGAGGACATCGAGATCATCAAGCGCCTCAACATCAACAGCGTCCGCACCTCGCACTACCCCAACAGCCCGCTGTGGCTGGAGCTCGCCGACGAGTACGGCCTGTACCTCGTGGACGAGACCAACCTCGAGACCCACGGCATCCGCGACAAGTTCCCGGGCAGCGGCCACCCCGAGTGGACCGAGGCGTGCGTGGTCCGCGCCCAGAACATGGTCCACCGCGACAAGAACCACGCCTCGGTGGTCATCTGGTCCCTCGGCAACGAGGCGGGCGGCGGCACCACCTTCAACGCCATGTACGACTGGATCCGCGGCTACGACCCCACCCGCGTCATCCAGTACGAGGGCGACGACCGCCCGGGCATCAGCGACATCCGCTCCGAGATGTACGACAGCCCGCAACGCGTCGAGGCCCGCGCCAAGGACACGAACGACAAACGGCCGTACGTGATGGTCGAGTACTCCCACGGCATGGGGAACTCCAACGGCAACTTCAAGAAGTACTGGGACATCGTCCGCCGCTACGACGTCCTCCAGGGCGGCTGGATCTGGGACTTCGTCGACCAGGCCCTGAGCTGGCCCACCCCGACCCGCAAGCTGCTGACCGAGTCCGGACCGGGCGCCCTGCGCGGCGAGGTCATCGCGTCCGCAGGCACCTTCGACCGTGCCAAGGGCGTCTCCGGCGGCACCGTCTTCCCCCGCGACCCCCGCCTCGACCTCACCGGCTCCCTCACGCTGGAGGCCTGGGTCACCCCGCACGTGACGGGCTATCACCAGCCCATCATCGCCAAGGGCGACACCCAGTACGCCCTCAAACAGTCCGACAGGACACTGGAGTTCTTCATCCACGGCGGCGGCCAGTGGGTCACCGCGAGCTGGGCGCTGCCCGACGACTGGACGGGCAAGGAGCACCACATCGCCGGTGTCTTCGACGCGGACGCGGGGACGCTCACCCTGTACGTCGACGGCTCGGTGCGAGGCACCCGCACGACCACCCGGCGCCCCGGCGACAACACGGCGTCCCTGGCGCTCGCCACCGACGTCGACAACCCGACCCGGGAGTTCAGCGGCACCATCCGGCGCGCCCGCGTGTACGCCCGCCCGTTGAGCGCGGCGGAGCTGGCCTCGGACGACCGGGGTCCGGACGACGAGGGCGTGCGGTTCTGGTTCGACGCCGCCACCGTCGGGCTCACCGAGAAGCGCCCGCGCGAGAAGACCTTCTACGCCTATGGCGGCGACTGGGGCGACAACCCCAACGACGGGGCCTTCTCCGGCGACGGCATCGTCACCGCCGACCGGGGGCACACGGGCAAGTCCGCCGAGGTCAAGCAGATCTACCAGGCGATCAACGCCGCCCCGGCCTCGGGCGGCCCCGGAGCCGTCAAGCTCACCAACGAGTACCTGTTCACCAACCTCCGCGAGTTCGACGGCCGTTGGTCCCTCGTCGCCGACGGCAAGGTCGTCCAGCGCGGCCGGCTGACCCGCGACCAGCTCGATGTGGGGCCGCTGTCCAGCAAGGACATCAAGGTGCCGGTACGGCTGCCGGCGAAGCCCGAGCCGGGCACGGAGTACTTTCTCCAGCTCTCCTTCACCACCAAGGAGCCCGCGAAGTGGGCCAAGGCGGGCTTCGAGGTGGCCAAGCAGCAACTGGCCCTCGACGCGGGCGGCCCGGCGGTGAAGCCGGCCCCGCTCGCCGGCGTGCCCACCCTGCGCCACACGGACGGGGACGAGACCCTGTCGGTGAAGGGCAGGGGCTTCTCGGTCACGTTCGACAAGAGCACCGGCACCATCACCTCGTACGAGGCGGCCGGCACGCCTCTGATCACCTCCGGCCCCGTCCCGAACTTCTGGCGGGCGCCCACCGACAACGACCGGGGCAACGGCCACCACACCCGCAACCAGCTGTGGCGCGACGCCGGGGCGAAGCGGAAGGTGGCGGACGTACGGGTGCGGCCCCTGGGCGACCGGGCCGTCGAGGTCACGGTCACCGGCACGCTGCCCACCGGCACGGAGTCCAGGTACTCCACCACGTACACGGTCTTCGGCAACGGCGAGATCAAGGTCGACAACACCCTGCACCCGGGCGCCTCGAACCTGCCCTACATCCCCGAGGTCGGCACCCTGCTGTTCCTGCCGCGCCGGCTGGACCGGCTGCACTACTACGGCCGCGGCCCCGAGGAGAACATGTGGGACCGCAACAACAGCACCGATGTGGGCCTGTACTCCGGCACCGTCTCCGGGCAGTGGACCTCCTATCTGCGCCCCCAGGAGAACGGCAACAAGACCGACGTCCGCTGGGCCGCGCTGACGGACGGCGGCGGACGCGGACTGCTCGTCTCCGCCGAGCCGCTGCTGGAGATCAACGCCTCGCGCTTCACCCCTGAGGACCTGTCGGTCGGCGCCCGCCACGACTACCAGCTCACCCCGCGGGACGGGGTGGTGCTGCGGATCAACCACCGCCAGATGGGCGTGGGCGGCGACAACAGCTGGGGCGCGCACACGCACGACGAGTTCAAGCTGCTCGCCGACCGCGACTACGCCTACACCTACCGGCTGCGTCCGCTGACGCGGGTGAGTGAGGCGATGGACGTCTCACGCCGGCCGACGGCGACCGAATAGCACGAACGGTGGGACAGCGGCGCCGCCGCCTCAGTCGGCGGTGTCGCTGATCCCCAGGCGCAGATGCTCCACGTGGTACACGGCCTGGTCGAGCAGCTCGGCGACATGGTGGTCGTGCAGCGCGTACACGACCGAACGGCCCTGTCGCTCGCCCACCACCAGACCCAGATTGCGCAGCAGCCGCAGCTGGTGCGAGCAGGCCGACTGCTCCATCCCCACCTCGGCCGCCAACTCGGTGGCGGGCAGCGGGCCTTCCCGCAGCCGCGCGAGGATCAGCAGGCGGGAGGGCGTGGACAGGGCCTGGAGCGTGGTGGCCACCTTCGCGACGTTGTCCGCGTCCAGGCGTACGCGCTCGCCGGCGTCCTGCGCGGTGGTGACGGCTCCATGACCCATGACGTCATCGTACCGGGCGCACACGAACACATGAATGAATCTTCATCTGTCCCGGTCCGGGCAGGTCGATGTCGGATTCTCGCCAGACCCGTCTGCCTGCGGTGACCGATGCTGGACGTATGCAGATGGGGATGCACACCGACACCGAGCGTTGCGTACGCGCCGTCCAGTCCAAGGACGCGCGCTTCGACGGCTGGTTCTTCACGGCCGTCCTGACGACCCGCATCTACTGCCGTCCCAGCTGTCCGGTCGTGCCGCCCAAGCCGGAGAACATGGTCTTCCACCCGAGCGCCGCGGCCTGCCAGCAGGCCGGGTTCCGGGCCTGCAAGCGCTGCCGCCCCGACACCAGCCCCGGCTCCCCGGAGTGGAACCAGCGCGCCGACCTGGTGGCCCGCGCCATGCGGCTGATCGCCGACGGCGTCGTGGACCGCGAGGGCGTGCCGGGCCTCGCGGTCCGGCTCGGCTACAGCACCCGGCAGGTCGAGCGCCAGCTGCTCGCCGAACTGGGCGCGGGCCCCCTCGCGCTCGCCCGGGCCCAGCGCGCCCAGACCGCCCGGGTGCTCATCGAGACGACGAACCTGCCGATGGCGCAGCTCGCCTTCGCCGCCGGCTTCGCCTCGATCCGCACCTTCAACGACACCGTCCGCGAGGTCTTCGCCCTGTCCCCGAGCGAGCTGCGCACCCGCGCCCCGAAGCGACAGGGCACGAGCACACCCGGCGCGCTCGCCCTGCGGCTGCCGTTCCGGACCCCGCTCAACCCCGACAACCTCTTCGGCCACCTCGCCGCGACGGCCGTACCCGGGGTGGAGGAGTGGCGCGACGGCTCCTACCGCCGCACCCTGCGCCTCCCGTACGGCCACGGCATCGTGGCGCTGACTCCCACCCCCGACCACATCGCCTGCCGCCTCACCCTCAGCGACCTGCGCGATCTGACCGTCGCCATCAGCCGCTGCCGCCGCCTGCTCGACCTGGACGCCGACCCCGTCGCGATCGACGACCAACTGCGCACCGACCCGGTCCTCGCGCCGCTGGTCGACAAGGCACCCGGCCGGCGTGTCCCCCGCACGGTGGACGAGGGCGAGTTCGCCGTCCGGGCCGTGCTCGGCCAGCAGGTCTCCACCGCCGCCGCCCGCACCCACGCGGCCCGCCTGGTCACCGCGCACGGCGAACCGGTCGACGACCCCGAGGGCGGCCTCACCCACCTCTTCCCGGCGCCCGAGGCCCTCGCGGCACTGGACCCCGAGTCGCTGGCGATGCCCCGCAGCCGCCGCACCACCTTCACCACCCTGGTCCGGCAACTCGCCGACGGCGAACTCCACCTGGGAGTGGAGAGCGACTGGCCGCGCAGCCGCGCCCAGCTCCTCGCCCTGCCCGGCTTCGGCCCCTGGACCGCCGATGTCATCGCCATGCGCGCACTCGGCGACCCGGACGCCTTCCTCCCCACCGACCTCGGCATCCGCCGCGCCGCGAAGGAACTGGGCCTGCCGTCCACGCCCGCGGCGCTCACCGCACGCGCGGCGGCCTGGCGCCCCTGGCGGGCCTACGCCGTCCAGTACCTCTGGGCGACGGACAGCCACCCGATCAACTTCCTCCCGGTATAAGGACGTTCGATGAAGCACCACACCGTGACCGACAGCCCCTACGGCCCCCTCACCCTCGTCGCCGACGACGGAGTCCTGTGCGGCCTCTACATGACCGACCAGCGCCACCGCCCGCCGGAGGAGACCTTCGGCACCCGCGACGACACCCTGTTCGCGGAGACGGAGGCACAGCTCAAGGCGTACTTCGCGGGCGAGCTCAAGGAGTTCACCGTCGAACTCCGCCTGACGGGCACCCCGTTCCAGCGCACCGTCTGGGAGCTACTGAGCCGCATCCCGTACGGCGAGACCCGCACCTACGGCGAACTCGCCGCCACCCTCGGCACCCCCACCGCCTCCCGAGCGGTCGGTCTCGCCAACGGCCGCAACCCCGTCGGCATCATCGTCCCCTGCCACCGCGTCCTCGGCGCGAACGGCAGCCTCACGGGCTACGGCGGCGGCCTGGACCGCAAGCGCCGGCTGCTGGCGTTCGAGAGCGGGGCCGCGCTGTTCTAGGCGGCGTCGCCGAGGCGGCGCAACAGCTCGGGCAGGGCCGTTCCGATGGGTTCCCGCACGATCTCGTCGGCACGCTCGTCGTACGGTGTCGGCTCGGCGTTGACGATGATCAGACGGGCGCCGTGGTCGGCGGCGACACCCGTGAGGCCGGCGGCCGGCTGGACCTGGAGGCTCGTGCCGACGGCGATGAACACCTGGCAGGCCTTGCTGATGGCGGCCGCCTCGCCGAGGACGACGGGGTCGAGCCGCTCGCCGAACATCACGGTCGCCGACTTCAGGACACCGCCGCACTCCAGGCACGGCGGATCGTCCTCACCGGCCTCGACCCGTGCGAGCGCGTCCTGCATCGGGCCGCGGACGTGACAGCCGGTGCACACGAAACTCCGTGCCGTGCCGTGCAGTTCGAGGACCTTGCGGGCGGGCATCCCGGCGAGCTGGTGCAGCCCGTCCACGTTCTGCGTGATCACCCGCACCGGTACCCCCGACCCCTCCAGATCGGCGATGGCCCGGTGGGCGGCATTGGGCTCGGCCAGCAGCGTCCGGTTCTTGCGCCGCATCTGCCACGACCGCCGCCGGATCTCCGGATCGCCCATGTAGTACTCGTACGTCACGAGCTTCTCGGCCTCCGGATCCCGCCGCCACAGCCCGTTCGGACCGCGGTAGTCCGGGATCCCGGAGTCGGTGCTGATACCGGCACCGGTGAGCAGGGCGACGAGGGGCTTGGCCATGAGCCGAGGGTAGGACGCCGGGCCACCCGGAGCGAACGGATATCCGAGCGGCGTGCCCCGCCGTGCCTGGTGGGAGCCGGCGCATTTCCCGCGGCGTCTGTGCAGGTCGGGCGCGACTTCGGTCGCCCGAGGCGCAGCGTTCGAACTCGGGACCGGGGTGATGGTGCGGGATGGCGTGGCTCCGGAAGTACTTGCACGACATCCTCGAAGCCAGGAGCGCTTACCACGCGGGCGCGGCGACCGGCCTGGTCAGCGAGGTGAAGCAGGGCGCCACCGACTACCGGTCGCCGCCACTTCGGCTTCAGCCTTCGCCGTCTCCACCCTCGTCGTCGTGTCGTTCAGCCTGCTCGTCCTCACCCTCGGAGCTCTGACCTGCGCTCTCCTGGGCGCACTGAGCGGCGCCGACCGGTGGCTGTACCACCCCCTGGGCGGTGTGGAAGGCCTGTGCCTCGCACTGATCCTGCTCAGAGGGGGCTGGGCGCGTCGTCGGCGCGGACGTCCTCCCGCGCGGCGCGACCGAGGTCGCCGGCCCCGTCAGCCGACCCGGTGGCCGCTCTCCAGTTCCGCCGTGCCCGAGCCGTCCGCCAGCACGTCCAGGGCGGTGAGGACGCGGCGGCCGAGAGCGCCCGGCAGGTACTCGGTCAGCTCCTCGCGCGGAACGAGCCGCCAGGACAGCAGTTCCTCCTCCTGGAGGCGGATCGCCTTGAGGGCGTCCTCGCCGAGCACCCCGCCGTCGTACAGATACGCCACCAGCGGCGGACGCTCCGGGCCGTGCACCCAGTCCACCGCCAGCAGCCGGCCGAGCTCACGGTCCAGGCCGATCTCCTCGGCAGTCTCGCGCCGCGCGCCCTGCCGCGGGGTCTCGCCGTCGTCGGACTCGATCGTGCCGCCGGGCAGCGTCCAGCCGTCCCGGTAGTTGGGCTCGACGAGCAGCACCCTGCCCTCGCCGTCCCGGAACAGCGCGGCAGCGCCGGCCAGGACGCGGGGCAGGGACGCGATATAGGCGGCGAAGTCAGCAGAGGTGGTCATTGGGGCAGGGTAACCACCGGAGGCCGGCTCAGCCGCAGGGGAAGATCCGGTCGGACTTGTAGTTGATGTAGAGGCTGCTGGAGGTAGAGCCCATCTTGGCGGTCACCGGGGCGCAGGCGAAGCTGGAGACGCGCACCGGGCCCGCGTACTCGCTGAAGTTGCCCGAGTCCACGTCGCAGGACGTGCCGCCCACCTTGCAGATCTGCACGTACATGTACTGCGCCTTGCCGACGTTGTTGTCGAGGATGACGCAGCCCTTGCCGCCGTTCTCGTAGGAGAAGAGGGTCCCCAGGCGCTCGGCGGGGTCGGTGCCGACGGGCAGCGGAACGCCCTTCCTCAGCGTGTAGCCGGTGCCGCAGACGTTGGCCGCGGCCGCGGCGGCAGCCGGCTCGGCCTGCGCGAGGGCCACGGTCTCGGCGTCGGCCTTCGCCGAGAGCGGCACCGAGGGCTGTTCGACGGCGACGGCCTGCGGCGCGGTGAGCACGGCGGCGGACAGGACGGTCGCGGAGGCGGCGGCACGCAGAGCGGTTCTGAGACGAGACATGACAAGCAGACGCTTTCTGTCGGGCGCGAGGACGCGGACCGGATGACTGGAAATGATCGACTGGATCGATGGCCAGATCACTTTACGGTCGGGTTTGATCGACATCGGCGGGTGATCGGTAAGTGGCCGGAATCAGCCGAATGGAAGCGTTTTCAAGCGGAACGGCCGGGAGTACCAGGAAGTCGTGGCCGATACTGAGCGCCGACGAGCCCCGGATCCCGAAGCGGAAGAGCGAGTCCGTCGCTCCACCCGGCAGGGAATGGCCGGTTCCCTACGGTCAGGCCGCCGGCTCCGCCAGCCGCAGCGTCCGCTCCGCCAGCTCGCTGATCCGCACCCCGTCGAAGCCGAACACCGCACTGCGGACCGTGTCCTCCAGCGGGGCCTTCCAGTGGTCCGGGATGGCGGCCGCCCCGCCGAACACACCCGCCACCGAACCCGCGGTCGCCCCGTTGGAATCGGTGTCCAGGCCGCCGCGCACGGTCAGGGTGATGGTGCGCGTGAAGTCGCCGTCTCCGTAGAGCAGGCCGGCGGTCAGAACGGCGGCATTCGGAACGGTGTGGATCCAGCCCATCCCGGCGGTCTCCTCGGCGATCGTGGTGAGCGTGTCCTCCCAGGACATCCGGGTGTCGTGCAGGGAGACCACCCGGCGTACCGTCCGGGCCAGCCGGCTGCTCGCCGGGATCACGGTCAGGGCCTGGTCGACCGCATGCCGCACGGTGGGTGCCGTGAAGGCCGCCGAGATCAGCGCCGCCGCCCACATCGCCCCGTAGACCCCATTGCCGGTGTGCGACAGCACCGCGTCCCGCCGGGCCAGCGAGGCGGCCCGGCGCGGCACCCCCGGGCAGGTCCAGCCGTAGATGTCGGCCCTGATCAGCGCCCCGATCCACTCCTGGTACGGATTGTCGTACGTCGCCGTCAGCGGCGGCTTGAGCCCGTCGGCCAGATTGCGGTACGCGGCCCGCTCCGCGGTGAACGTCTGCAGGTACGGCAGCCGCAGCAGCCACAGGTCGCCGACCTGCTCGGTGCTGAAGCCGAAGCCGTGGGTCTCCAGCAGATGGAGGCCGAGGATCGCGTAGTCGACGTCGTCGTCGCGGCAGCTGCCGTGGATCCGGCCGCGCACACACTGGCGCCACTCGGGCCGCAGCGCGGTCTCGTCGTCGCCGGTGGGCTCGGGCAGGTAGTCGGTCAGCGGGAGGGCGGCGGCCTTTCTGAGGTAGCGGTCGATGCGGTCACGGGTCCAGACCTCGCCCTGTTCGACCGGTTTGCCGAGCATGTTTCCCGCGATACGGCCCAGCCAGCCGCCGAGGATGCGGTCGGCGAGCGCTGCTTCGGTGTCGACGAGCGTCATGGTTACGGTCTACCCGTTTCCGCGGGATCGCCCGAGGGGCGGGGCCGCAGGTCCAGCAGTCGGGCAGATGCTGACGGCCGGGGCGTCCTGAGGTTAAGGTCGCAGCGGCGCGACTGGCCCTGACGTGCGTGAGGGCCCGGAGAGCAAGGGGAGTGCAAGTGGCGGACGCTGCAGTGAGCGGTACCCGAACGACCCAGCGGGTGCTCGTCGCCGCGGACAAGTTCAAGGGGTCGCTGACGGCCGTGGAGGTCGCCGAGCGGGTGACGGCCGGGCTCCGCCGGGCCGTGCCGCACCTCGAGGTCGAGGCGCTGCCCGTGGCCGACGGCGGCGACGGCACCGTGGCCGCGGCGGTCGCGGCCGGGTTCGAGCGCCGGGAGGTACGGGTCGCAGGCCCGCTCGGCGGTGAGGTGACGGCGGCGTTCGCGCTGCGCGACGGCACCGCGGTCGTGGAGATGGCCGAGGCGAGCGGACTCCAGCGGCTGCCCGCCGGCGTCTTCGCCCCGCTCACGGCGTCCACGTACGGCTCCGGCGAGCTGCTGCGGGCCGCCCTGGACGCGGGTGCCCGCACGATCGTCTTCGGGGTCGGCGGCAGCGCCACCACGGACGGCGGCGCGGGCATGCTGTCCGCGCTGGGCGCCCGGTTCCTTGACGCCGACGGCGAGCCGGTACCGCCGGGCGGCGGCGGCCTCGCCGATCTGGCCACGGCCGATCTGTCGGGCCTGGACCCGCGTCTGACCGAGGTCGAACTGGTCCTCGCCAGCGACGTCGACAACCCGCTGACCGGCCCGAAGGGCGCGCCCGCGGTCTACGGCCCGCAGAAGGGCGCCTCGCCGGACGACGTGGCGGCCCTGGACACCGCCCTCGCGCACTTCGCGAAGGTGCTGGAGGGGCCGGCCGGTCCGAAGGCCGCCGAGTACGCCGCCTCGCCCGGCGCGGGCGCCGCGGGCGGCATCGGCTACGGCGCCCTGCTGCTGGGCGCCCGGTTCCGCCCCGGCATCGAGGTGATGCTCGACGTCCTGGGCTTCGCGCCCGCGCTGGACCGTGCCGATCTGGTGATCACCGGCGAGGGCTCCCTCGACGAACAGACCCTGCACGGCAAGGCCCCGGCGGGCGTCGCCGCGGCGGCCCGCGCCGCCGGCAAGGACGTGGTGGCGGTCTGCGGCCGCCTCGCCCTGCCCCCGGAGGTCCTGGGCCGGTCCGGCTTCCGCCGGGCCTACCCCCTGACGGACGCGGAGCCGGACGTGGCGAAGTGCATCGCCGAGGCGGGCCCGATCCTGGAACGGGTGGCAGAACGCATCGCGAGGGATTTCCTGACCTGATCCGGGCTCTGCCCGACCTGAGCGGGCTCCGAGCCGGGTTCTGCCCGGTCTGAGCCGGGCTCCGTACGTCGGCTGCCACGCCCCCGACCGCACCTCCTGTCCGACCGATTCGGGCGGCGGGTGAACATAGGGGCCGGGGGTCTGAGGGCGGAGTCCCCAGGGACAGCGACCACTCCCGAACCCGCACAGCAAAGGGCCCCGAACCGAATCCCGGTCCGGGGCCCAAGCCAAATCCAACCGCTACGGCGCTAGGGCAGCTGTGCCGCCCGCGCCTCCCGTCGGCTGCCGCGGAAGTTGTTCACCCGCCGAGCCGTCGCGAACAGCGGAATCACCGCACCCATGACCAGCTGAAGAGCGCACCCCGTCTGCAGCAGCAGCTGTCCGCCCGGCGCGTCGAACGCCCACGCCGCCAGCAGCCCCATGCTCAGCACGATCCACGACAGCATCGCCACGGCGAGCCGCCCCCGCGGCTTCGGGTACTCGACCCGGCTCACCATCAGCCAGGCCGTCCCCAGGATCGCCAGCAGCGTCGCCACGAAGGGCAGCTCCAGCAGCACGATCGACACGACCGTCAGCGCCCCGAACGGCGACGGCATGCCCTGGAACGTGCCGTCCTTGACCGTGACGCACGAGAACCGCGCAAGCCGCAGCACCACCGCCAGCAGCACGACGATCGCCCCGACCGCCGCCACCCGCTGGTGCGCGTCGTCCGCGACCATGCCGTACACGAGGACGAAGTACGCCGGTGCCAGGCCGAAGCTGATCAGGTCGGACAGGTTGTCCAGCTCCGCGCCCATGGGGGAGGAGCGCAGCTTGCGCGCCACCAGGCCGTCGAAGAGGTCGAAGACCGCAGCGCAGAGCATGAGGATGACCGCCGTGGCCGCGCTGTGGCGGGCCATGCCGGTCTCCTGGCTGCCCGTGAGGTGCGGGATCAGGATGCCGGTGGTGGTGAAGTACACCGCCATGAAGCCGCACGTGGCGTTGCCGAGCGTCAGGGTGTCCGCTATCGAGAGGCGAAGGGAGAGGGGCATCTCCTCTTCTTCGTCCACCTCGTCGGCCTCCGGGACCCAGCCGGCCTTGGTATCAGGATCAATCACGGTCAATGCGAGTCACCCCAGCCACGGTCTTCTGACCGACCTCGACCGCGACCTCCACGCCCTCGGGCAGGTAGAGGTCGACACGCGAGCCGAAGCGGATCAGGCCGATCCGCTCGCCCTGCTCGACCTTGGTGCCCTGGGGCACGTAGGGAACGATGCGACGGGCGACCGCGCCGGCGATCTGGATCATCTCGATGTCGCCGAGCTCGGTGTCGAAGTGCCACACGACCCGCTCGTTGTTCTCGCTCTCCTTGTTGAAAGCGGGAACAAAGCCACCGGGGATGTGCTCGACCGACGTCACCGTGCCGGCCAGCGGCGCGCGGTTGACGTGCACGTTGAGCGGGCTCATGAAGATCGCGACGCGGGTGCGGCCGTCCTTCCACGGCATGATGCTCTGCACCACACCGTCGGCGGGCGAGATGACCCGGCCCTGGGTGATCTCGCGCTCGGGGTCGCGGAAGAACCACAGCATTCCCGCCGCGAGCGCGGTGGCGGGAACGGCGACGGCCTTGGCGGCGCCGGAGCGGCGGGCACGGGCCAGGCTGAGGGCTGCGGTGGCGACGGTCGGAAGGAGCCACGGCGATGCTCCGCGCGCGAGGCGTACGCCGGCCCGGCTGTCGCGTGGTGCAGAGGTTTGGCTGTGGGGCATGGATGACCTTCGTAGCGGATGAGGCCGCACTCTGACGGGGGACGGCGGCTTTCCGGCGATCGTAGCGGCTCGGGGCCGTAACTGGGTAAGCCAGGCAGCCGAGTCGGCGGCTGAAGAGTGCTGACGGGGTGTGATCTTCTTCTCCAAGAAAACACCCCGTATCCGGACATCTAGCCCTGGAATCGATACTCTTCGAGCAGTCGCCGACCGATGATCATTTTCTGGATCTCGGCGGTACCTTCACCGATGAGCAGCATCGGCGCCTCACGGTAGAGGCGCTCGATCTCGTACTCCTTGGAGAAGCCGTAGCCGCCGTGGATCCGGAAGGCGTCCTCGACGACTTCCTTGCAGTACTCGGAGGCGAGGTATTTCGCCATCCCGGCCTCGAGGTCGTTTCGCTCCCCGGAGTCCTTTTTGCGAGCTGCATTCACCATCATCGCATGCGCGGCCTCGACCTTGGTAGCCATCTCGGCCAGCTTGAACTGGATCGCCTGGTGCTGGGCGATCGGCTTCCCGAAGGTGTGACGCTGCTGCGCGTACTGGACACCCAGTTCGAACGCACGCTGAGCGACGCCGCAGCCACGCGCCGCCACGTTGACGCGCCCGACCTCGACCCCGTCCATCATCTGGTAGAAACCACGGCCGGTGACCCCGCCGAGCACGCGATCCGCAGGAATCCGCAGGCCATCCATGATGAGTTCGGTGGTGTCGACACCCTTGTAACCCATCTTGTCGATCTTGCCGGGGATGGTGAGGCCGGGGCGGACCTCGCCGAAGCCGGGCTCCTTCTCGACGAGGAAGGTCGTCATCGACTTGTGGGGCGCCGTGCCTTCGGGGTGACCTTCGTCACTTCGGACCAGAACGGCCACCAGAGACGACGTTCCGCCGTTCGTCAGCCACATCTTCTGGCCGTTCAGGACGTACTCCTCGCCGTCCTTCACCGCCTTCGACGTGATCGCCGACACGTCCGAACCGAGGGCCGGCTCCGACATCGAGAACGCGCCACGGATGTCGCCCGCCGCCATCTTCGGCAGGAAATGGTCCTTCTGTTCCTGCGTCCCGTGCTGCTTGAGCATGTACGCCACGATGAAGTGGGTGTTGATGATGCCGGACACCGACATCCACCCGCGGGCGATCTCCTCCACGCACAGCGCGTAGGTCAGGAGCGACTCGCCCAGGCCCCCGTACTCCTCGGGGATCATCAGGCCGAACAGGCCCAACTCCTTCAGCCCGTCGACGATCTGCTGCGGGTACTCGTCGCGGTGCTCCAGCTCCGTCGCGACTGGGATGATCTCCTTGTCCACGAAGTCCCGGACGGTGGACAGGATCTCCTGCTGGATGTCCGTCAGACCGGCGGTCTGGGCGAGTCGCGCCATGGCTACTTCTCCTGCTCCTTGAGCTCGGGGCGGCCGGGCTGCTCGCCGCCGCGCTCCTTGATGTAGGTCTCGGTCGGCACCATGACCTTGCGGCGGAACACGCAGACCAGCGTGCCGTCCTGCTTGTAGCCCTTGCTCTCGACGTAGACGATGCCGCGGTCGTTCTTCGACTTCGACGGCCACTTGTCGAGCACGGTCGTCTGGCCGTAGACCGTGTCACCGTGGAAGGTCGGCGCCACGTGCTTGAGCGACTCGATCTCCAGGTTGGCGATGGCCTTGCCGGAGATGTCCGGCACGGACATGCCGAGCAGCAGGGAGTAGATGTAGTTCCCGACGACGACGTTCTTGCCGAAGTCCGTCGTCTTCTCCGCGTAGTTCGTGTCCATGTGGAGCGGGTGGTGGTTCATGGTGAGGAGACAGAACAGGTGGTCGTCGTACTCCGTGACCGTCTTTCCCGGCCAGTGCTTGTACGTCGCCCCGACCTCGAACTCCTCGTAGGTGCGTCCGAACTGCATCGTCGTCACGCCTCCGGGATCTCGAACTTGCTGGTGCGCTGCATGCCGGCGGCGCGTCCCTTGCCGGAGACGACCAGGGCCATCTTGCGGCTGGCCTCGTCGATCATCTCGTCGCCGAGCATCGCCGAGCCCTTCTTGCCGCCCGCCTCGGACGTGTAGTAGTCGTACGCGTCCAGGATCAGCTCGGCGTGGTCGTAGTCCTCCTGGGACGGCGAGAAGATCTCGTTGGACGCCTCGACCTGGCCCGGGTGCAGCACCCACTTGCCGTCGAAGCCGAGGGCGGCGGCGCGCTGGGCGACCTCGCGGTAGCCGTCGATGTTCCGGATCTGGAGGTAGGGGCCGTCGATCGCCTGGAGGTTGTTGGCGCGGGCGGCCATCAGGATCTTCATCAGGATGTAGTGGTAGGCATCCGCCGGGTAGCCGGGCGGCTGCTCGCCCACGACCAGCGACTTCATGTTGATGGAGGCCATGAAGTCGGCCGGGCCGAAGATGATCGTCTCGACGCGCGGGGAGGCCGTCGCGATCTCGTTGACGTTGTTCAGGCCCTGCGCGTTCTCGATCTGCGCCTCGATGCCGATCTTGCCGACCTCGAAGCCCATCGTCTTCTCGATCTGCGTCAGCAGCAGGTCGAGGGCGACGACCTGCTGGGCCGTCTGCACCTTCGGCAGCATGATGCAGTCGAGATTCTGGCCGGCGCCCTCGACGACCGTGACGACGTCCCGGTACGTCCACTCGGTCGTCCAGTCGTTGACCCGCACGACGCGCGTCTTGCCCGTCCAGTCGCCCTCGTTGAGGAACTTGACGATGGTGTGCCGCGCCTCGGGCTTGGCGAGCGGGGCGCACGCGTCCTCCAGGTCGAGGAAGACCTGGTCGGCCGGGAGGCCCTGTGCCTTCTCCAGGAAGCGGGGGTTCGAGCCCGGTACCGCCAGGCAGGAACGCCGGGGGCGAAGGCGGTTGACCGTGGTCATGCGGGGACCTCCAGGGGGTCGAGCTTGTTCGCTTTCCGGATCTCGTCGACGATGCGGCCGATGATTCCGGTGATGTCGAAGTCCTTCGGGGTGAAGACGGCGGCCACTCCGGCTTGCCTGAGCTGCTCGGCGTCACCATTCGGGATGATGCCACCGGCGATCACCGGTATATCTGTGGCACCGGCCACACGGAGCCGTTCGAGGACGTCCGGGACCAGCTGGGCGTGCGAGCCGGACAGGATGGACAGGCCGACCGCGTGCACGTCCTCGTCGATGGCCGCGTCCACGATCTGCTCGGGCGTCAGCCGGATGCCCTGGTAGACCACCTCGAAGCCGGCGTCACGCGCCCGCACGGCGATCTGCTCCGCGCCATTGGAGTGCCCGTCCAGGCCCGGCTTGCCGACCAGGAAGCGCAGCTTGCCCACGCCCAGGTCCTTCGCCGTGACGTCCACCTTGCGGCGGACCAGGGCGAGCGTGCTGCCCTCCTCGACCGGGACGGCCACGGGCGCCGACGAGACGCCCGTCGGGGCGCGGAACTCGCCGAACACCTCGCGCAGGGCCCCGGCCCACTCGCCGGTCGTCGCCCCGGCGCGGGCGCACTCCAGGGTGGCCTCCATGAGGTTCTCCGTGCCGCGGGCGGCGTCCTTCAGCCGCTCCAGCGCCTTGCAGGGGCGCGGGTGGTTGAAGGGCGGCTGGTAGCGGTTGTCGCGCCACTGCTGGAGCGAGGCGATGACGCGGGCCTCGACCGCCGGGTCGACCGTCTGGATCGCGGTGTCCAGGTCGGCGGTCAGCGGATTCGGTTCGGTGCCCTCGAAGGCGTTGACACCGATGATCTTCTCCTGGCCCGACTCGATCCGGCCCCGGCGCTCGGCGTGCGAGGAGACCAGCTGGGACTTGAGATAGCCGGACTCGACGGCCGCCATCGCGCCGCCCATCTCCTCGATGCGGTCGATCTCCGCGAGGGAGGACTCGACCAGTTCCTCCACCTTCGCCTCGATCACCTTCGAGCCGTCGAAGATGTCCTCGTACTCCAGCAGATCGCTCTCGTACGCCAGCACCTGCTGGATGCGCAGCGACCACTGCTGGTCCCAGGGGCGGGGCAGGCCCAGCGCCTCGTTCCAGGCGGGGAGCTGCACGGCACGCGCGCGTGCGTCCTTGGAGAGGGTCACGGCCAGCATCTCGAGCACGATCCGCTGGACGTTGTTCTCCGGCTGCGCCTCCGTCAGGCCCAGGGAGTTGACCTGGACGCCGTAGCGGAAGCGGCGGTGCTTGGGGTTCTCGATGCCGTACCGCTCGCGGGTGACCTTGTCCCAGATGCGGCCGAAGGCGCGCATCTTGCACATCTCCTCGACGAAGCGGACGCCCGCGTTCACGAAGAAGGAGATACGGCCGACCACGTCGCCCATGCGCTCCTGCGGCACCTGGCCGGAGTCGCGCACGGCGTCGAGCACGGCGATCGCGGTGGACATCGCGTACGCGATCTCCTGCACCGGCGTGGCGCCCGCCTCCTGCAGGTGGTAGCTGCAGATGTTGATCGGGTTCCACTTCGGGATGTGGGAGACCGTGTACGCGATCATGTCCGTCGTCAGCCGGAGCGACGGCCCCGGCGGGAACACGTGGGTTCCGCGGGACAGGTACTCCTTGACGATGTCGTTCTGGGTCGTGCCCTGGAGCTTGGTGATGTCCGCACCCTGCTCCTCGGCGACGACCTGGTAGAGCGCCAGCAGCCACATGGCCGTGGCGTTGATGGTCATCGAGGTGTTCATCTGCTCCAGGGGGATGTCCTGGAACAGCCGGCGCATGTCACCGAGGTGCGCGATCGGCACACCGACCCGGCCGACCTCGCCGCGGGCGAGGATGTGGTCGGAGTCGTAGCCGGTCTGCGTCGGCAGGTCGAACGCCACCGACAGACCCGTCTGGCCCTTGGCGAGATTGCGCCGGTACAGCTCGTTGGACGCCTCGGCCGTGGAGTGACCGGCGTACGTGCGCATGAGCCACGGCCGGTCCTTCTGACGCTCAGTCATGGACGACCTCAGATGTTCCGGAAGCGGTTGATGGCGTCGATGTGCTTGGCGCGCTTCTCGTGGTCGCGCACGCCCAGGCCCTCTTCGGGGGCCAGCGCGAGCACGCCGACCTTGCCCTGGTGGAGGTTGCGGTGCACGTCGTAGGCGGCCTGGCCGGTGTCCTCCAGGGAGTAGACCTTGGAGAGCGTCGGGTGGATCTTGCCCTTCGCGATGAGCCGGTTGGCCTCCCAGGCCTCGCGGTAGTTGGCGAAGTGCGAGCCGATGATCCGCTTCAGCGACATCCACAGGTAGCGGTTGTCGTACTCGTGCATGTAGCCCGAGGTCGAGGCGCAGGTGGTGATGGTGCCGCCCTTGCGGGTGACGAAGACCGAGGCACCGAAGGTCTCGCGGCCGGGGTGCTCGAAGACGATGTCGATGTCCTCGCCGCCGGTGAGTTCGCGGATGCGCTTGCCGAAGCGCTTCCACTCCTTGGGGTCCTGGGTGTTCTCGTCCTTCCAGAACTTGTAGCCCTCGGCGTTGCGGTCGATGATCGCGTCGGCGCCCATCGCCCGGCAGATGTCCGCCTTCTGCTCGCTGGAGACGACGCAGATCGGGTTGGCGCCGCCGGCCAGCGCGAACTGGGTGGCGTAGGAGCCGAGTCCGCCGCTCGCGCCCCAGATGAGCACGTTGTCGCCCTGCTTCATGCCGGCGCCGTTGCGGGAGACCAGCTGCCGGTAGGCGGTGGAGTTGACCAGGCCGGGAGCGGCGGCCTCCTCCCAGCTCAGGTGGTCGGGCTTGGGCATCAGCTGGTTCGACTTGACCAGCGCGACCTCGGCGAGGCCGCCGAAGTTGGTCTCGAAGCCCCAGATGCGCTGCTCGGGGTCGAGCATCGTGTCGTTGTGGCCGTCGCTGGACTCCAGCTCGACGGAGAGACAGTGCGCGACGACCTCGTCGCCGGGCCGCCAGGCGTTGACGCCCGGGCCGGTGCGCAGGACGACGCCCGCGAGGTCGGAGCCGATGACGTGGTACGGCAGGTCGTGGCGCTTGGTGAGCTCGCTGAGCCGGCCGTAGCGCTCCAGGAAGCCGAACGTCGAGAGCGGCTCGAAGATCGAGGTCCACACGGAGTTGTAGTTGACCGAGGAGGCCATGACGGCCACCAGGGCCTCGCCCGGGCCGAGCTCCGGAACCGGAACCTCGTCCAGGTGGATCGACTTGCGGGGGTCCTTGTCGCGGGTCGCGAGACCCGCGAACATCTCCGTCTCGTCCTTGTGCACGGTGATCGCGCGGTACGACTCGGGGAGCGGAAGGGCGGCGAAGTCCTCCGACGCGGAGTCGGGCGACTGGATCGCGGCCAGGATGTCCTTCATGGTCACGGTGTTGCCTCCGGCGGTGTGCGCCCTGAGGGAGGGGCGCTGAGGGTTACGGCGGTGCTGCTGAGGGTTGAGGGTGTGCCGTCGGTTCGGCGGTGGTGCTGTTCGGCAGCGCTTGGTGGCGCGGGAGGTTGCCTGTGACGCAGGCGTCCGGGCGAGCAGGCGGTGGGCTTGCTGGGACGTCGCCCGGACCTCTTCAACGTATGACACCGCGTGTCACCCCGCAAGGCACTGAGTGCCAGAACTTGCTCTCAGATGAAATCTTTACGCAACAAATGAGCGATGATCGATCGAATGGCCTCGGCGGGGCATGTCAAAACGGCCCCTGACATGCCAAAACGGCCACCCCGCAGGGTGGCCGTCATCACAGTGGTACGAGCTGCTCAGCGCTCCTTGAGTGCCTGCTCGATCGTCCTCATGACCTCGTCCAGCGGCGCGTCGGTACGGGCGACGGTCACCAGCACCTCGCCCTGGGCCGAGGCCGTGGCCGCGGCCGGCTGCGGGTCCGTGGAGCGCCCGGCCCCGATGCCCGTGCCGAAGGTCTTGCGCACGATCGCGAAGGCGTGGTCCAGCTGTGTCTCCACGTCACCCTGCCCGCCGGCCCGCAGCCAGCGCCGCAGAACGTGGTTGTGCGCGGTCACCACGGCGGACGCGGCGACCTCCGCCAGCAGCGGGTCGTCGTTGGCGTCGTCGGCGTGCGCGCGCTCGTCGAAGTGGCCGAGGAGATAGCGGGTGAAGAGGCGCTCGTAGCGGGCCACCGACGCGATCTCCGCCTCGCGCAGCGTGGGCACCTCACGTGTCAGCTTGTAGCGGGCGACCGAGATCTCCGGCCGGGCCGCGTACATCTTCATGACTTCCTTGATGCCGCGGCACACCGTGTCGAGCGGATGCTCGTGCGCGGGCGCGGCGTTGAGCACCGCCTCGGCGCGGATCAGGGTGTCGTCGTGGTCGGGGAAGATCGCCTCTTCCTTGGAGCGGAAGTGGCGGAAGAACGTGCGGCGGGCGACCCCGGCCGCCGCCGCGATCTCGTCGACGGTGGTCGCCTCGTACCCCTTGGTCGCGAACAGCTCCATCGCGGCGGCCGCCAGTTCCCGGCGCATCTTCAGCCGCTGGGCGGCGGCACGAGAGCCTGCGGCACTCTCCGGAGCGTCGGTCGTAGCTGGTGTACGTGAGGACTTGGCGGGCTGGGGCATGCCCTGAACGTACTGCATGTGCGCAGCTCGCTGCGCATGGCCTGGTTCGTGGAACCGGTCCGGGCCGAGCAGGCCACCCCACTCGGAGCCGGACCGGAACCAGTCGCCGGGACCCTCAGCGCTTGGCATATTCGCGGAAGCCACGGCCGGTCTTGCGGCCGAGGCAGCCCGCGGCCACCAAGTGCTCCAGCAGCGGCGCCGGGGCGAGCCCCGGGTCGCGGAACTCGCGGTGCAGGACCTTCTCGATGGCGAGCGAGACATCCAGTCCGACGACGTCCAGCAGCTCGAACGGGCCCATCGGGTACCCGCCGCCCAGCCGCATCGCCGCGTCGATGTCGTCGAGGGACGCGTAGTGCTCCTCGACCATCTTGATCGCGTTGTTCAGGTACGGGAAGAGCAGCGCGTTCACGATGAAGCCCGCCCGGTCCCCGCAGTCGACCGCGTGCTTCCTGATCCGGCCGCAGACCTCGCGGACCGTCGCGTGGACGTCGTCGGCCGTCAGCACCGTGCGGACGACCTCGACCAGCTTCATGGCCGGCGCCGGGTTGAAGAAGTGCATGCCGATCACGTCCTGCGGACGCGAGGTGGCACGGGCGCAGGCGACGACCGGCAGCGACGAGGTGGTGGTGGCCAGGACCGCGCCCGGCTTGCAGACCTTGTCCAGCGCGGCGAACAGCTGCCGCTTGACCTCCAGGTCCTCGGCGACCGCCTCCACGGCCAGGTCGACGCCGGCGAAGTCGTCGTACGTGCCCGTCGGCGTGATGCGCTCCAGGGTCTGCGCGGCGGCCTCGGCGGTCAGCCGGCCCTTGTCGACCGAGCGGGCCAGGGACTTGCCGATCCGCGCCTTCGCGGCCTGGGCCTTCTCCTCGCTGCGCGCCGCGAGGACCACGTCGTACCCGCCCTTGGCGAAGACCTCGGCGATGCCGGAGGCCATCGTGCCCGAGCCCGCGACACCGACCGAGCGGACCTCCCGGCCCGCGGCCAGGCCCTCGCCCTCCAGCGGGGTCAGGGCGTCCCGCACGACGACCGCGCTGCCCGGCGCCTCGTACGTGTAGAAACCACGCCCCGCCTTACGGCCGGTCAGACCCGCCTCGCTCAGCTGGGCGAGGATCGGTGCCGGCGCGTGCAGACGGTCGCGGGACGCGGCGTACATCGCCTCCAGGACCGTGCGCGCGGTGTCGACGCCGATCAGGTCGAGCAGCGCCAGCGGGCCCATGGGCAGCCCGCAGCCCAGCCGCATCGCGGCGTCGATGTCCTCGCGGGAGGCGTACTTCGCCTCGTACATCGCGGCGGCCTGGTTGAGGTAGCCGAAGAGAAGGCCGTCGGCGACGAACCCCGGGCGGTCGCCGACCGCGACGGGCTCCTTGCCCAGGTCCAGGGCGAGGTCGGTGACCGCCGTGACGGCCGCCGGAGCGGTCAGCACCGAGGAGACGACCTCGACCAGCTTCATCGCCGGGGCCGGGTTGAAGAAGTGCAGGCCCAGCACCCGCTCCGGACGGGAGGAGTCGGCGGCCAGCCGGGTGACGGACAGGGCGTTGGTGCCGGTCGCCAGGATCGTCCCGGGGCGCACGATCCCGTCCAGCTCCCGGAAGATCTGCTGCTTGACCTCGTACGACTCCGGCGCCACCTCGATGACCAGGTCGGCGTCGGCCGCCGCCCTGAGGTCGGTGGAGGTGCGGACCCGGGCGAGGATGTCCGTACGGTCCTGCTCGGTGAGCCGCTCGCGCTCGACGCCACGGGCGGTGGAGGCCTCCAGGGCGGCGACGCACTTCGCGGCCTGGGCCTCGCTGATGTCGATGCCGACGACCTCGCGGCCGGCCTTGGCGAGGACCTCGGCGATGCCGGTGCCCATCGTGCCGAGGCCGACGACGGCGATGGTCTGCAGCGGGGACTGGGACGGGTCGGAAAGGGGAGTGGCCATCGCGGGACTCCAGGAATGAGGGTGACGACGGGGAACACGCCCGGGTGCGCCGAGGGGCGCACCGAGTGCGTGAGAAAGTGCGGGTGTTGCCGGGCCGCAAGCGCACACGCCCGGTGAAAGGAGGACCGGCCCTGTCCCGGGGCCGAGTCGCACCGCGGTACCTGAGGCACCGAACCGACTGCTCTCACGACGGCCGCGTCACCAGACCGCCGCGAGGAAATACGAGTGGGTAACTCGCTCGTCTGAGCTTAACTGGCGGGTAACGAGCGCGCCAGCCCTCGTCTTTGTGATGTACGTCCCGCGCAGCTCGCGGCGCCCCTACCCTCTCATCCATGGACGAAGAGTTGCGATCACTCACGCTGCGCTTACGGCAGGAGTCGGGGGCAGGGTCCGCGTTCGAGCGGCTTGTGGCGACCGATGACGTCGACGCCCTGGCGGGTGTGCTGACCGAGCCCGGGCAGCAGCTGTGGGCGAGGGAGCTGGCCGCGTTCAGGCTGGGGCTCGTGGGGGACCGGCGGGCCTTCGAGGCTCTGGTGCTGCTGCTGAACCACCGTGACCCGCCGCGCTGCGCCTCCGCCGCCTACGCCCTCGCCCGCCTCGGCGACCCGCGCACCGCCCGCGCGGCCGCCGCCCTCGCGACGAACGAACTGCGCGTCGCCTACGCCCTCCACCCCGTACGGCTCTTGGTCGAGCTGCGCGCCCCGGAGGCCGTGCCCGCGCTGATCACCACCCTGCGGCGGCGGCTGCGGCCGCACGACCCCTACCGCCGGGTGGCCCTCGCCTGTGTGGACGGACTCGGCACGCTCGGCGACGCCCGGGCCAGGCCCGTCCTGGACGAGGCCCTCGCCCATCCGGTGCTCGCCGAGGCTGCGGTGCGCGCGCTGGGGAGGATTCCCAGGCAGCGGTGAGGTCAGCGGGGGAGCGGTCTCGCGTAGCGCACTTCGGGGACGGTGGTGCCCGCCACCTCGAAGGGCTCCTCGGCTCCGTCCGCGTCGAAGCCGGCCCGTTCGTAGAAACGGCGGGCCCGGCCGTTCTCCTTGAGGACCCACAGGAGCAGCCGGCCGTGTCCCGCGCGGGAACAGCGCTCGGCCGACTCCACGAGCAGTGCCCGCCCCACTCCGCGTCCCAGGTGCTCCGGATGGACGTAGACGGCGTACAACTCGGCGTCCTCCGTACGGACTTCACCGTCCCGGTACGGTCCGTGGCAGGCCCAGCCGACGAGTTCGCCGCCGGCGTCCTCGGCGACCAGGTTCACCACGCTGTCGTCGGCCTGCGCGAAATACGTACGGCGGCGCTCCGCGTCCTCGGCGGGGCTCATGCCGTCCAGGTACGCCTGCGGGATCAGCCCGCGGTACGCGCTCTGCCAGCCGCGTACGCGGATCTCCGCGACCCGGTCGCAGTCGGCGAACGCCATCTCCCGAATCCGAAGCCCCTTCACTCCGCCACCACGGCGAACGCCTCGATCTCCATCAGGAACTCCGGCCGGACCAGCCCGGCGACCCGCACCGCAGAGGCGGCCGGCAGCCGGTCGTCGGGTATGTGCTCGGCGCGGGCCGCGCGGATGGCCGCCATATGGGCCATGTCCGTGACGAAGTAGGTGAGTTTGACGACGTCGTCGAAGGTGGCCCCGGCCGCGGCCAGGCAGCGCCCGAGGTTCTCGAAGACCTGGCGGGCCTGCGCCGCCGGGTCGCCCTCGCCGACCAGCCCGCCCCGCTCGTCGAGCGCGAGCTGACCGGCGACGGCCACGAAACGGCCGGTGCCCATGACGACGTGGCTGTACTGGGCGGCGGCAGCGACCCCGTCGGGGGCGGGAATCCTCGTCAGCTGACTCATGGAGCCATAGTGGACCACGGGTCTGACAGTGCCCGCCCCCGCGGACGGGACAGGGGCTCAGCTGCGGAAGCCGAGCAGGCGGTGGAGTGTCGAGCCGCGTACGGACATCGATGCCGTCTTCGACGTCAGCGGCTCCGGGTCCGGGAGGGCGTCGCAGGTCGCGTCCCGTGTGCCGACACCGCGCGGGACGGTGCCGTCGGACAGATACGTGGCCAGGTACTTGTCCAGGCAGGCGTTCCCGCTCAGTGTGATGCCGTGGTTGCCGCCGCCCTGCTCGACCACCAGGCTGGAGCGCGCCAGCAGGTCATGGACGGTGGCGCCGCCCTCGTAGGGAGTGGCCGCGTCGTTCGTCGCCTGGAACAGCAGGGCGGGAGGCAGCTGACCGTTGGCGATGCTCACCGGACGCGCCCCGTCGGTCGGCCAGAACGCGCACGGTGCGTTGTACCAGGCGTTGTTCCAGGTCATGAACGGCGCCTTCTCGTACGCCGCCCAGTTGTCCTTGCGCCACTGGTGCCAGTCACGCGGCCAGAACGCGTCCCGGCACTGCACCGAGGTGTAGATGCTGTAGCTGTTGTCGTCGGCGGCGTCGATCGCGCCGAAGTTCTTGTACACCTCGACCAGCGGGGCGGTGGTCTTGCGGTTCACATAGGCCGCGAACGCCTCCGCCAGATAGGGCCAGTAGCCGTTGTAGTAGGTGCCCGGGACGAAGGTGTCCTCCAGCTCCGCGGCGCCCACCCTGCCGTCCGCCGGGTTCTTGGCCAGCGCCGCCCGCATCGCGTACCACGTGGCTTCGATCTTCTCCGGGTCGGTGCCGAGCCGGTACCGCGCGTCGTGCTTGGCGACCCAGGCCATGAAGGCGCGGTGGCGGTCGTTGAAGGCGTGGTCCTGGTTGAGGTTGGCGGTGTACCAGACATCGGTGGGGTCGACGATCGAGTCCAGGACCATGCGCCGGACGTGCTGCGGGTACAGCCTCCCGTAGACCGCGCCCAGATAGGTGCCGTACGAGTATCCGAAGTAGTTGATCTTCCGCGCGCCCAGTGCCCGCCGGATCGCTTCGATGTCGTGCGCCGCGCTGACCGTATTGATGTGCGGCAGCAGGTGCCCGTACTTCTCGGTGCAGGCGACGGCGAAGGACTTGGCACGGGCGAGGTTGGCCCGCTCCACCTCGGGCGTGCTCGGCACGGAGTCCGGGCGCACCGGACCGAAGTAGCCGGGCTCGCAGTCCAGCGCGGGCCTGCTCTGGCCCACTCCGCGCGGGTCGAAGCCGATGATGTCGTACTGGGCCGCGACCTCCTTGGGCAGTGAGGTCGCGACGAAACCGGCGAGTGTCAGGCCGTCGCCGCCGGGACCGCCGGGGTTGACCAGCAGTGGGCCCTGGAACCGCTCGGCGGTGTGCGGGACGCGGGACAGCGCGAGGCTGATCTGCGGACCGCGCGGGTTCGCGTGGTCGAGCGGCACCTTGAGGGACGCGCACTGGAGCATCGGATAGTCGGTGGTGCCGCACTTCTTCCAGGCGGGTTTCGCAGTGCGAAAGGTTCCCGCGGAGTGCGGTGCGCTCGCCTCGGCGGGCACGGCCGCAATGCTCCCGGCCAGCACGACGGCAGCGCCGCACAGCACGGCTGCGCGTGTTCTCATGGAGTCCTTCCAGGGCGGAGAGGCGTCGGACCGCGGAGTTCACGGTCCTCGCCGATTCGTCCCGGCAAGCGGCTCCGGAAGAACGTGTTCTGGCAAGACTTGACCCGATTGGGCCGCGATTTGCGCTCGAACGCTCCTAAATGAGCGACAGTTGGGTGGGTTCGGACGTCGGCGGCTCGGCCGGTTCGGGTGTCCGGATCCGGCGCGGCGGCTCCACGCGCGTGGGCCCGATGCCGTACTCCTCCGCCAGCTCGTGGACCTGACGGGTGATCCGGCGCTGGTACCACTTCGGGGCGTAGGAGCCCTCCGCGTACAGCCGCTCGTACCGGGCCACCAGATACGGATGCTCCCGGCCCAGCCAGGCCATGAACCACTCCCGGGCACCGGGCCGCAGATGCAGCACCAGCGGGGTGACGGACGTGGCGCCGGAGGCCGCGATCGCCCTTACGGTGGCCCGCAGTTGGGCCGGCCGGTCGCCCAGGAACGGGATCACCGGCGCCATCAGCACCCCGCAGCCGATGCCGTGCTCGCCCAGGGTCCGTACGACGTCCAGGCGCCGCTCCGGCGCGGGCGTGCCCGGCTCGACGGTGCGCCACAGCTCGGGGTCGGTGAAGCCGACCGAGACGGATATGCCGACGTCGGTCACCTCCGCGGACTGTTTGATCAGGTCCAGGTCGCGCAGGATCAGCGTGCCCTTGGTCAGGATCGAGAAGGGGTTCGCGTGATCGCGCAGGGCCGAGATGATGCCCGGCATCAGGCGGTAGCGGCCCTCGGCCCGCTGGTAGCAGTCGACGTTCGTGCCCATCGCGATGTGCTCGCCCTGCCAGCGCCGCGAGCCGAGCTGCCGGCGCAGCAGCTCGGGCGCGTTGACCTTGACCACGATCTGGGTGTCGAAGCCGAGGCCCGTGTCGAGGTCGAGGTAGCTGTGCGTCTTGCGGGCGAAGCAGTACACGCACGCGTGCGAGCAGCCGCGATAGGGGTTGACCGTCCACTGGAACGACATCCGCGAGACCGCCGGCACCCGGTTGATGATCGAACGGGCCCGGATCTCGTGGAAGGTGATGCCCGCGAACTCCGGCGTGTCGATGGTGCGGGTCGTCACCGCGTCCGCGCCGAACAGCGCGGAGTCGGCCCGGCTGTGTTCGGAGTCCGTTGTGAGGTTCTCCCAGCGCATGACGCCTCCTCGGTAGCACTGCCCACAGAATAGAACACATGTTCCCTTGATCGTGCGAGGGTGTTTTACGAACGTGTTCGACCGGGTTCGGGGACCCCGATTTGGGGGGCCGGGCAGCGGGGTGGTTGGCTTGCCCCGACCCCCGAGAAACCATGTCCTGGAGGAACCTGATGGCGCAGGTCGAGGCCACTACGGAGCGGATCGTCGCGGCGGACGCGGAGACGGTGTTCGACGCCCTCGCCGACTACAGCGGCACGCGCGAGAAGCTGCTGCCCGAGCACTTCAGCGAGTACGAGGTGCGCGAGGGCGGCGACGGCGAGGGCACCCTCGTCCACTGGAAGCTCCAGGCCACCAGCAAGCGCGTGCGGGACTGCCTCCTGGAGGTCGGCGAGCCCACCGACGGCGAGCTGGTCGAGAAGGACCGCAACTCCTCCATGGTCACCACCTGGCGGGTCACCCCGGCCGGCGAGGGCAAGTCCCGGGTCGTCGTGACCACCACCTGGACCGGCGCCGGCGGCATCGGCGGCTTCTTCGAGAAGACCTTCGCCCCCAAGGGCCTCGGCCGGATCTACGACGCGATGCTCGCCAAGCTCGCCGCCGAGGTCGAGAAGTAGCAGCCCGCCTCCCCAAGATCCAGACCCGCGGGGGCCGTTGTGCCCCCTCACCGGTTCGGGTGATCTCCGGGCGGACCCGCCGCATGCCGTAACTCGTCGTGCTTGCTCATAGTTGTCGCTTTTACGCGGGAATTGTGCGGCAGCGCGACGAGGGGAGCGGTAGGTGGGCGGTATCACTCTGGCGCAGGACGAACCGGCGGTGGCGCCACCCGACAGCCCCGCCCCGCCACCGGCCCCGGCCGCCGGACCGAGCCCCCGCCGGGTCCGGTTGATCTTCCTCGCCCTCATGTCGGCCCTGCTCCTGGCGGCCCTGGAGCAGATGATCGTCGCCACCGCGCTCCCGAAGATCGTCGGCGAGCTGCACGGCCTGGACCGGATGTCCTGGACGATCACCGCCTACCTGCTCACCGCCACCGTCGGACTGCCGATCTACGGCAAGCTCGGCGATCTGCTGGGCCGCAAGGGCGTCTTCCAGTTCGCCATCGTCGTCTTCGTCGCCGGCTCCGCGCTCGCGGGCCGCGCGCAGACCATGGACCAGCTCATCGCCTTCCGCGCCCTCCAGGGCGTCGGCGCGGGCGGCCTCATGATCGGTGTCCAGGCGATCATCGCGGACATCGTGCCGCCCCTGCGGCGCGCCCGCTACATGGGCCTGATCGGCGCCGCGTTCGGCCTCGCCTCCGTGGCCGGACCGCTGCTCGGCGGCTACTTCACGGACCACCTCTCCTGGCGCTGGTGCTTCTACGTCAACGTGCCCTTCGGCCTGGTCACCCTGGCCGTCGTCGCCGTCGCGCTGAAGCTCCCGAAGCCGGCCGTCAGGGCCCGGCTGGACGTCCTCGGCGCGCTGCTGCTGACCGCCGCCTCCACCTGCCTGGTGCTGCTCACCAGTTGGGGCGGCACCGAGTACGCCTGGGACTCGCGCATGATCCTCGGCCTCGGCGCCGGAGCGGCCGCGGCGACCGTGCTCTTCCTCGTCGTCGAGCGCTTCGCCGTCGAACCCCTCATCCCGCTCAGGCTGTTCAAGGACTCCGTCTTCAACGTCACCGGTCTCGTCGGCCTGGTGATCGGAGCCGGACTGTTCGGCGCCGCCAGCTACCTGCCGACCTGGCTGCAGATGGTCGACGGGGCCTCCGCCACCGAGTCGGGCCTGCTCATGCTGCCGATGACGGGCGGCATCGTCGGCGCCTCGATCATCGTCGGCCAGCTCATCAGCCACACCGGCCGCTACAAGGCCTACCCGATCCTCGGCGGCGCCCTCTCCGTCGCCGGCATGTGGCTGCTCTCCCGCCTCGACGCCGGCACACCTCGGCTGCACTACAGCATCTGGATGGCCGTCCTCGGCGCCGGCATCGGCATGGTGATGCCGGTCCTGATCCTCGCCGTGCAGAACTCGGTGCGCCCGGCCGACCTCGGGACCGCCACCAGCGCCAACAACTACTTCCGGCAGATCGGCGGCAGCGTCGGGGCGGCCGTCTTCGGCACCCTCTTCGCCGGCCGGCTCGCCGACTCGCTGGCCCGGCGCCTGCCCGCACACGCGGGCGACCGGCTGCCCGAGCCCGAGTCCATCACCCCGCAGCTCGTGCACACGCTGCCTCCGGCACTGCGCGACGGCTACATCCGGGCGTACGCCGACGCCATGCCGCGGATCTTCCTCTACCTGGTGCCGGTGCTCGTCCTCGGACTGGTCATCGCCTTCTTCCTCAAGGAGAAACCACTGGTGTCCCACTACGCCTCCGCCACCGACCCGGACACGGCGCCGGGGAACGCCGCGATCCCGCAGGCGCGCGCACCGCACGCGGCCGGAATGCCCGTCTGCGGTTCGGTGCAGCACCACGACGGGACCGTCGTGCCCCGCGCGGCGCTCACGCTCATCGACGTCACCGGGCAGCAGACCGGGCGCGGCGCGAGCGGCGAGGACGGGCGCTACACGCTGGCCACGCCGGGCCCCGGCGCCTATGTGCTGATCGCCGCCGCGGGCGGCCACCAGCCGCAGGCGGTCTCCGTGACCGTCGGCGAACGCCCCGTCGAACTGGACATCGTCCTCGGCGGCGCCGGGAACCTCGTCGGCAGCGTCGTCACCGCCGACGGCACCCCCGTGCGGGACGCCACCGTCACGCTCACCAACGCGCACGGCGCGGTGGTGGCCACCACCCGCAGCGGCCGGGAAGGCGGCTACGTCATCACCGAACTGGTCGCCGGGGAGTACACCCTCGCCGCCGGCGCGCCCGCCTTCCGCCCGGCCGCGCTGCTCGTCACCGTCCAGGCCGATCGCGAGACCCGCCGGGACATCGAACTGGCCGGCGGCGCCGTCCTGCGCGGCACCGTCCGGGCGGGCGGCGGCCGGCCCGTGGAGGACGCCCGCGTGACCCTGCTGGACGTGGCGGGCAATGTCGTCGACACCCTCACCACCGGCCCCGACGGGACGTTCCGGTTCGTCGACCTGTCCTCCGGCGAGTACACCGTCATCGCCGCCGGATACCCGCCCGTCGCCACCGTCCTCCAGGTGGCCGGAGGCGGCCGCACCGAGCGGGATCTCCAGCTGGGGCACGAGGACTGAGGCGCACCGGCGCGCGGGGTCGTACGCCGGTGCGAGGCCCGCGCGAGCAATTCCCGCATTGCCTCACATCGCGACCGGCGGGCGCCGTACGGTGGTGACGCCGGCACAGAACTCGCGGATCCGTGGGGAGAGAGGGCCTGGGCCATGGACCGTGGCACCGACAAGGCTGAGCAGGGCACGGCGACGGAACCCGACGAGCCCGGCCGCGTCCCCCTGGCCGTCGTCGTGGTCGACCGCGACGGCCTCGTGTCCCACTGGAGCCGGGGCGCGCGGCGCCTGTTCGGCGTCCCCAAGGACGAGGCGATCGGCCGCACGGCCCTCGATCTGCTCCCCGTCTCGGGCGCCCTGCCCGAGGAGGAGGACACCACCCCGTACGCCGCCTGCGACGGCCTCGGGCCCGACCTCGAATCGTCCCTCGACGGCGGCCTGTCCTACCCGGCGGCGGGCCGAGCCCGGCTCACCGCGTCCGGGGGCGGCCGGGTCGACATCCTGTGGTGGGCCTACCCGCTGGTGACGCCCGGACCCGAGCGGCTGCTCGTACTGGCCGCCGACGCCGAAGGGCTGCGTGCGGACGACGGGGAGCGGATAGCGCCCGGCCTCGCGCTGCACACGGACTTCCCCGGGGCGGAGGATCTCGCGCGCCGGCTGCCCGAGATCCTGCCCAGCATGAGTGTCGGCGAGAGCGCCCGCATCGTCGCGCAGGTCCTCGAACTCGGTTATCCGATCCTGGAGTTCAGCCAGAACGACCGGGTGCCCGTCACCCCCGACTGGGGCGTGGCCCGGCGCGCCGAGCGCAAGGCGCGCAGGGAACGTGCCGCGCGGGCCCTGGCGGCCGGCGAGCCCGTCCCGGAGGACCTGCGCGACGAGGGCGAGGACCTCGAGTACGCGGCCGTCCGCGAGCATCTGGAGTTCCTCAACGAGGTCAGCGGCCGCATCGGCACCTCCCTCGACCTGTCCCGCACGATCATCGAGGTCAGCAAGGCTGTCGTGCCCCGGTTCACCGATGTCGCCGGGACCTACCTGCGCGAACAGGTCGTCGCAGGCGAGGGGTTCCCGGACGGTGTGCCCGACACGACCACCATGTGGCACCGGGTCGCCGTGGAACACACCGACGAGCCCGGCCGCTGGGACGACGTCGTACCGGTCGGGGAGGCCATGCCGTTCCCCGCGCACACGCCGTTCTTCCAGTGCATGACCACCGGCGAACCCGTCCTCGTGCCGCGCATCAGCGAAGAGCTGGGCCACGCCATCGCCGCGCAGTTCGAGAAGCGCGACATCCGGCCGCTCATCACGGGCCGCTCCATGCTGGTAGTGCCCCTGAAGGCCCGCCATGTCGTGCTCGGCTTCATGATCCTGCTGCGGCACCCGGAGCGGCCCGTCTTCAACGACATGGACCGCGTCACCGGCGCCGAACTCGCCGCCCGCGCGGGCCTCGTGCTCGACAACGCGCGCATGTACACGTTCCAGGAGAACGTCGCCGAGACGCTCCAGGACAGCATGCTGCCGCACATCCCGCCCCGCATGGCGGGCTGCGACATCGCCACCCGCTATCTGCCGGGCACACTGCTCGGGCGGGTCGGCGGCGACTGGTTCGACGCGGTGAAGCTGCCCGGCGGGCGTACCGCGTTCGTCGTCGGCGACGTGATGGGCCACGGCCTGAACTCGGCCGCGATGATGGGCCAGTTGCGGACGGCCGTGCAGACCATGGCCGGACTGGACCTGCCACCCGCCCAGCTGCTGCGCAACCTCGACGACCTCGCCCAGCGCCTCGGCGACACCTACCTCGCGACCTGTCTGTACGCCGTGTACGACCCGATCGCGAGCGAGCTGCACCTCGCCAACGCCGGGCACATCCCGCCCGTCCTGGTCCGGGCCGACGACGGGCGCAGCGAACTGCTGGACCTGCCCACGGGAGCGCCGATCGGCGTCGGGGGAGTGCCCTTCGAGGCGATACGCATGCGCGTGGAGCCCGGCGACCGGCTGGTGATGTGCACCGACGGCCTGGTCGAGGTGCGCGGCGAGGACATCGGCGTCGGCCTCGCGACCCTCTGCGAGTCGGCCGCCCACCCCGCCGCGTCCATGGACGACGCCTGCGACACCATCATCCGCGCCCTCAACATCCAGGGCGGACGCAAGGACGACGTGGCGCTGCTGATGGCCCGGCTGAACGGCATCGAGCCGGACGACGTCGCCGAGTGGCGGCTCGCCCTCGACCCGGCCGAGGCCGGCCGGGCCCGCGCGGCGGTCCGCGAGCAACTGCACGACTGGGGCCTGGCGAAGCTGGCCGGGTCCGCCGAGCTGATGGTCAGCGAACTCGTCACCAACGCCGTACGGCACTCCCACACACGCCCCGTGGAACTGCGTCTCGTCCGCGGCGACACCCTGCTGTGCGAGGTGGACGACGACGACCACGAGCTGCCGACGCTGCTGAGCAGCGGCTCTCTCGACGATGCCGGGCGCGGTCTGCGTGTCGTCAGCACGCTGTCCCGCGAGTGGGGCACCAGCCGCACCAAGGCGGGCAAGACCGTGTGGTTCGAACTGACGCTGCCCAGGCGCTGATCCGCCTCGGCCCTCCTCTCGAACGAGCCGTGAAAGAACACCCCGGACGCTTGTCGCGGCCCGCGCCGCGCGGTACACCGTACTCGCCCGCCGGATGGCGGGATTCGTTCGCACCCTGGGGAGTTGGGCATGAGCGTGACGAGTCGGTACCGGGAGGCGTGGGAAGGGTTCTGGCGTGCTGCGTCCGCCGAACCAGGGGCGGTGTTCTGGGATGCCGAGCCGGTCCTGACCGCCGGCCCGCACCTCGCCCTGTTCGAACCGCATGTGGCCGATCCCGCTCTGCCGATGGTGGACCTCGGCTGCGGCAACGGCACCCAGACCCGCTACCTCGCCGACCGCTTCCCGCGGGTCGTGGGCGCCGATCTGTCGGCCGCGGCCCTCGACCACGCCCGGCGGGCCGACCCGGCCGGGCAGGCCGTGTACCGGCAGCTGGACGCCGCCGAGAAGAGCGAGACACAGACCCTGCACGCGGAGCTCGGCGACACCAACGTCTACATGCGGGGCGTACTGCACCAGTGCGAACCGGACGACCGGCAGACGCTCGTGGACGGGATCGCGACGCTGGTCGGCGAGCGCGGCCGGGCTCTCCTCGTGGAGCTCTCCGGGGCCGCCAAGCCGGTGCTGCTGGGTCTGGCGAGCGGTCCGGACGGTCCGCCGCCCAAGCTCGCGCCGGTGTTCCGGCACGGCCTCGCACCCGGCGAGGTCGCCGACGAGGCCGTGCCCGAGTATCTGCGCTCGGCGGGCCTCACGGTCCTGGCGAGCGGCGAGATGCCCCTGAAGACCACCGAGTACCGCCCCGACGGCACACGCATCGAGCTGCCCTCCAGGTGGGTGGTGGCGGGGCGGGTCGCCTGAGCCGAGGGGCAGCGGACGGGGCACGGCCTGGTGGGGGCGTTTTTGTCGGTGTACGGTCATTCCGCCCGGTCCGTGCACCTGTCTCTGCCTCCGGAGGACAGTCATGACCCTGCCCTGGTTACGGATGCTGGTCGCCCCGGCGGCGGCGATGGTGCTGACCGGCCCGTCCGCCGTCGCCACCGCCGCCGCACCGGACAAGGACTCCCCGGCGGCGAGCGCGCACACCGCCGGGCGGGTCAAGGACGCCGGGGACGTGCTCCAGTACAGCTGGCCCGGCGTGTACTTCGAGGGCCGGATCCGGGGCACCGGCGTCGGCATCGTGCTCGACGATCCGGCCGCCGACTACGACGTCCAGGTCGACGGAGCAACCGTCGCGACCCTCGTCACGCCGGGCAGGACCACCCACTGGGTCGACGGGCTGGGCAAGGGGGTGCACACCGTACGCCTCGTCAAACGCAACGACACCCCCTGGAGCACCAGCGCGTTCGGCGGCTTCGTCGCCGCGCCGGGCGGCGCGGTGCTGGCCCGGCCGGTCGCGCGGAGCCGCCAGATCGAGTTCGTCGGGGACTCCCTCACGGCGGGCTACGGCAACCTCTCGGCCTCCCGCGACTGCACCGACGAGCAGCTCAGGCGCACCACGAACGCGGACGTGAGCTACGGCGCACTCACCGCCCGGCGGCTGCGCGCCGATTACCAGATCAACGCGTACTCGGGCCGGGGCATGGTGCGCAATTACAACGGAGGCTCGCCGGAGGAGAACTACCGCACCTTCTACGACCGCGCGCTGCTGAACGTGCCGGGCGACGTCTGGCAGAACCCGGGCACCTGGCGGCCCGGCCTTGTGGTGGTCCATCTCGGCACCAACGACTTCTCGACCCCGATCAACCCGGGCGAGCCCTGGACGGACGAGAGCCTCGCCGCCGCGTACCGGAGCGCCTACAGCGGTTTCCTCCAGAAGCTGCGGAAGCGCTACGGCCCCGGGACCACCCTTCTGGCCGTCGGCGCCGGACCGTTCGCCGGGCATGTCGAACAGGTGGTCAAGGAGCGCACCGGCGCCGGCGACCGCCGGGTCCGCTACTGGCGCCTGGACGACACGGGCCTCGACCACACGGGCTGCCACTGGCACTACTCGGCCCGCGACCACCGGCTTCTCGCCGACCGGCTCACCTCTTTCCTCACCGATCCGCCGATCCGCTGGTGACGTCGTAGCCGGTTCCGCCCGCAGCGCGTAACGTGACGAACCATGAAGATCTCCATCCGGGACGGCTCGTCATGAGAATCCTCATCAGCGCCGACATGGAGGGCGCCACCGGGGTCACCTGGCCGGACGACGTCGTGCCGGGCGCCGCGCAGTGGGAGCGCTGCCGCTCGCTGTTCACCTGCGACGTCAACGCCGCCGTGCGTGGTTTCCACGACGGCGGAGCCGACGAGGTGATCATCAACGAGGCGCACGCGACCATGCGCAATCTGCTGCTGGAGCAGTTGGACGAACGGGCCCAGCTGCTCACCGGTCGGCACAAGGCGCTCTCCATGGTGGAGGGCGTGCAGCACGGCGACGTCGACGGCATCGCGTTCGTCGGCTACCACGCGGGCGCCGGCATGGAGGGCGTCCTCGCCCACACGTACCTCGCGAACCAGATCACGGGCGTGTGGCTGAACGACGTACGGGCGAGCGAGGGGCTGCTCAACGCCCATGTCGTCGCCGAGTTCGGCGTGCCGGTCGTGCTGGTCACCGGGGACGACGTCGCCTGCGAGGACGCCCTCGGGTACGCGCCCGAGGCGCTGAAGGTCGCGGTGAAGGACCATGTGTCGCGGTACGCGGCCGTGTGCCGCACCCCCGCCCGGACCGCCGCCGACATCCGCGCGGCGGCCAAGGAGGCCGCCGCGCTCGCGGTGCGTCACGAACCCGTGCACGGCGGCCCGTTCACCGTCGCCGTCGAGTTCGACGCGGAGCACCTGGCGATGGCCGCCACCGTCGTGCCGGGTGTGGAACGGATCGGGGAGCGGAAGGTGGCGTACACGAGCGGGACCATGTACGAGGGCATCCGCGCCTTCAAGGCGGTCACCACGATCGTCTCGGCCGCGGTGGAGGAGCAGTATGGCTGAGCAGGTGGACGGGCAGGCGCTGGACGAGGTCGTGACGTTCACGTCCGACCTGATCCGGATCGACACCACCAACCGGGGCGGGGGCGACTGCCAGGAGCGGCCCGCCGCCGAGTACGCCGCCGCAAGGCTCGCCGAGGCCGGGATCGAGCCGACGCTCCTTGAGCGCACCAAGGGCCGGACCAACGTCGTCGCCCGGGTCGAGGGCACCGATCCCGGAGCCGGCGCGCTGCTGCTCCACGGCCATCTGGACGTCGTACCCGCCGAGGCCGCCGACTGGAGCGTGCACCCGTTCTCCGGGGAGGTCCGCGACGGGGTCGTCTGGGGGCGCGGCGCCGTCGACATGAAGAACATGGACGCGATGATCCTCGCCGTGGTGCGCGCCTGGGCCCGGCAGGGCGTGCGGCCCCGGCGGGACGTCGTCATCGCGTTCACCGCGGACGAGGAGGCCAGCGCCGAGGACGGCTCGGGGTTCCTCGCAGGCGAACACGCCGCCCTGTTCGAGGGCTGCACCGAGGGCGTCAGCGAGTCGGGCGCCTTCACCTTCCACGACGGCAACGGACGGCAGATCTACCCGATCGCGGCCGGGGAACGCGGCACCGCCTGGCTGAAGCTCACCGCGCGCGGACTCGCGGGCCACGGCTCCAAGGTGAACCGGGACAACGCGGTGACCCGCCTGTCGGCCGCGATCACCCGGATCGGCGAGCACACATGGCCGCTGCGGCCGACCCCGACCGTACGCGCTGCGCTCAGCGAACTCGCCGCGCTCTACGGCATCGACAGCGATCTGACGGACATCGACGCGCTGCTCGAGAAGCTGGGCCCGGCCGCGAAGCTCGTCGAGTCGACCGTACGCAACAGCGCCAACCCGACGATGCTGAACGCGGGTTACAAGGTCAATGTGATCCCCGGGGAGGCCGTGGCCCAGGTGGACGGCCGGTATCTGCCCGGGGGAGAGGACGAGTTCCGCGAGACCCTCGACCGGCTCACCGGGCCGGACGTGGAGTGGGAGTTCCACCACCGCGAGGTCGCCCTGGAGTCGCCCGTGGACTCGGCGACGTTCGCCCGGATGCGGGCCGCCGTCGAGGAGTTCGCCCCGGAGGGGCACGTCGTGCCGTACTGCATGTCCGGCGGCACGGACGCCAAGCAGTTCTCGCGCCTCGGTATCACCGGCTACGGCTTCACACCGCTGAAGCTGCCGGAGGGCTACGACTACGGGGCCATGTTCCACGGCGTCGACGAACGGGTCCCGGTCGAGGCGCTGCACTTCGGTGTGCGGGTACTCGACCGGTTCCTGCGGACGGCCTAGGGGAGTGGGGGAGAGAGTGCGGACGCTGGCGTACGGGGCGTGGCCCTCGCCCATCGACGCGGCCCTGGCCGCCGCGCACGACGGGCACCCGGAGTACGTGGGCTTCGTCGGAGACGAGGTGTGGTGGACCGAGCCCCGCCCCGCCGAGGGCGGCCGGCGCACCCTGGTGCGGCGGCACGCCGACGGCACGGAGGAGCCGGTGCTGCCCGCGCCGTGGAACGTGCGCAGCCGGGTCATCGAGTACGGCGGCCATCCATGGGCGGCCCACGCGGGCGACGACGGCCCGCTGGTGGTGTTCGTGAACTTCGCCGACCAGCGGCTGTACCGGTACGAGCCGGGCGGAGAGCCCCGCCCCCTCACGCCGGTGTCCCCCGTGGGCGGGGGCCTGCGCTGGGCGGAGCCGCTGACGCGCCCCGAGCGGGGCGAAGTGTGGTGCGTGCTGGAGGAGTTCACCGGCGACGGACCCACCGATGTGCGCCGCGTCCTGGCCGCGGTCCCGCTCGACGGCTCCGCCGCCCAGGACCGGGGCGCCGTGCGCGAACTCACCGACGCCCGGCACCGCTTCGTGACGGGTGCCAAGCTCTCGTCCGACGGGCGGCGGGCGGCCTGGCTCGCCTGGGACCATCCCCGCATGCCGTGGGACGGCACCGAACTGGTCCTCGCCGACATCGGCCCCGACGGCAGCCTGCACGACGCGCGGACCGTGGCCGGCGGGCCCGGCGAGTCCATCGCCCAGGCCGACTGGACCCACGACGGCCGCCTCCTGCACGCGAGCGACCGCAGCGGCTGGTGGAACCTCCACCTCGACGGGGAGCCGCTGTGCCCGCGGGAAGAGGAGTTCGGCGGGGCACTGTGGAAGCTCGGCATGAGATGGTTCGCGCCGCTCGACAGCGGCCTGATCGCCGTCGTGCACGGCCGGGGCGCCACCGCCCTCGGCATCCTGGACCCCGAGACCGGAGAGGTCGTCGACGCGGCCGGGCCCTGGACCGAGTTCGCGCCCACCCTCGCCGCGCACGGCGAGCGGGTCGCCGCCGTCGGAGCCAGCCCGCGCAGCGCCTACGAGGTCGTGGAACTGGACGCCGTCACCGGCCACGCCCGCGTCATCGGCGCCGAGCACGACGACGCCGTGGACCCCGCCTACTACCCCGAGCCGCAGATCCGCGCCTTCACCGGCCCGGACGGACGCGACATCCACGCCCATATCTACCCGCCGCACCACCCCGGCTGCGTCGCGCCCGGCGGCGAACTGCCGCCGTACGTCGTCTGGGCGCACGGCGGGCCCACCGGTCGCGCACCGCTCGTGCTCGACCTGGAGATCGCCTACTTCACCTCGCGCGGCATCGGCGTCGCCGAGGTGAACTACGGCGGCTCCACCGGCTACGGCCGCTCCTACCGCGAGCGGCTGCGCGAGCAGTGGGGCGTGGTGGACGTCGAGGACTGCGCCGCCGTCGCCCTGGCCCTCGCCGACGAGGGCACCGCCGACCGCGTGCGGCTCGCCGTGCGGGGCGGCAGCGCCGGCGGCTGGACCGCGGCCGCCTCCCTCACCACGACCGACGTCTACGCCTGCGGCACGATCAAGTACCCCATCCTGGACCTCACCGGCTGGGGCACCGGGGAGACCCACGACTTCGAGTCGCAGTACCTGGAGAGCCTGATCGGGCCGCTCGCCGAGGTGCCCGCGCGGTACGCGGAGCGCTCGCCCGCCGGCCACGCCGACCGCCTCGGTGTGCCGTTCCTGCTGCTCCAGGGCCTGGACGACGTGATCTGCCCGCCCGTCCAGTGCGAGCGGTTCCTGGCCCGGCTGGAGGGCCGGCGGGTACCGCACGCCTATCTCGCCTTCGAGGGCGAGGGACACGGATTCCGGCGGGCGGAGACCATGGTGCGCGCCCTGGAGGCCGAACTCTCCCTGTACGCCCAGGTGTTCCGGCTCGATCCGCACGGCATCCCGACCCTGGAGCTCAGCAGGTGAACCAGCTTCTGCGACCGTCCCGGCTCGCCCCCGGCGCCCGTGTCGCCGTCGTCGCGCCGAGCGGGCCCGTGCCCGAGGAGCGGCTCCAGGCCGGGCTCGACATCCTGCGCGGCTGGGACCTGGATCCCGTGGTGGCGCCCCATGTGCTGGGCCGGCACCGCGCGTTGGACTATCTGGCCGGCACGGACGCCGAGCGGGCCGCCGACCTGCGGGACGCCTGGTGCGACCCGTCCGTCGCCGCGGTGCTGTGCGCCCGGGGCGGGTACGGGGCGCAGCGCATGGTCGACCTGCTCGACTGGGCGGCGATGCGGGCGGCGGGCCCGAAGGTGTTCGCCGGGTTCAGCGACATCACCGTCCTGCACCAGGCCTTCGCCACCCGCCTCGGACTGGTCACCTTGTACGGACCCGCGGTCGCCGGCGTCGACTTCCTCAAGAACGCCCGGGCCCAGGAGCATCTGCGGGCGACCCTCTTCGAGCCGGAGTCCGTGCGGACCGTCACGGCCGTGCCCGAGGGCGGCGGCGCGCTGGTGCCCGGACGGGCCCGGGGCGTCACGCTGGGCGGCTGTCTGAGCCTGCTCGCGAGCGACCTCGGCACCCCGCACGCCCACGCGACGGCCCGGGACGGACTGCTGCTGATCGAGGACATCGGCGAGAGCCCGTACCGCCTGGACCGGTATCTGACCCAACTCCTGCGCGGCGGCTGGCTGGACGGGGTCGCCGGGATCGCGCTCGGCTCCTGGGCGACGTGCGGCCCGTACGAGGACCTGCGCGCGGTCTTCGCCGACCGGCTCGGCGGACTCGGTGTCCCGGTCGTGGAGGAGTTCGGGTTCGGGCACGGCGAGGGCGCGCTGACGATACCCCTGGGCATGGCGGCCGAACTGGACGCCGGGAAAGGCACGTTGACGTTCGGCGAACCGGCCCTGAGCTGAGCATGCTGTTACTGAAATCCTGTCAAGAAACCCTCGTTTCGGTGATTGACGCTCCCTGACACGTGTCACACGATGACTACGACCAAGTACCTACTGGTCGGTATCCGGGTTGTCCCCACCGTGGAGGTCCGTGTGTCCCGACGCGTGCCCAGATCCCGCGCGCCGCTCGCTCTCGCTCTGGGCGCCGCCCTGGCCGTCCCCCTCACCCTGGCTCCGCCCGCCACCGCGGCGGACTCCTACACCGTCACCCCGCTCAAGTTCACCGTCCGGGCGGGTGGCCGGCCCTGCACGGTCGACGCCGACCTGTACCGCCCGGCGGGCGTGGACCGGAACCACCGGGCGCCCGCCGTGCTCGGCACGAACGGCTTTGGCGGCAGCAAGTCGGACGGCTCGACGGACACCATCGGCAAGGCCTTCGCCCAGCGCGGCTATGTCTCCCTCATCTACTCCGGGCTCGGATTCGGCCGCAGCGGCTGTCTGATCTCCCTCGACGACCCGGCCATCGACGGTGCCGCCGCCGCGCGACTGGTCGACTTCCTCGGCGGCAAACGCGCCGCCGACGACGGCACCACCGCCGACTTCGTCACCCTCGACCGGCCCGGCGATCCACGGGTCGGCATGATCGGCGGCTCCTACGGCGGCGCCGTCCAGCTCGCCACGGCCGCCGTCGACCACCGCCTCGACGCGCTCGTCCCCATGATCACCTGGAACGACCTGGCGTACGCGCTGGACCCCAACAACGCCACCGGCGGCACCGGCGTCCCGGGCGCCTTCAAGTGGCAGTGGACCAACGGCTTCTACCTCATCGGCGAAGGCCAGCCGCTGCTCCAGCCCAGCCTCGACCTGTCCCGCATCAATTCCATGTCCTGCCTGCACTTCGTCACCAAGGCCTGCCGGACCATCCACACACTCAACTCCGGCCGCTACCCCGCCGACCGGACCGCCGAGCTGCTCGCCTTCGCCCGCAGCGTCTCCCCGGCCTCCTATCTCCACCGAGTCAAGGCACCCACCCTGCTGGTCCAGGGGCAGGCCGACACCCTCTTCAACCTCAACGAGGCGACGGCGACATACCGGACGCTCCGCGCTCAGGGCACCCCCGTGAAGATGATCTGGCAGTCCTGGGGCCACAGCGCCGGGCTCACCGGCCCCGGCGCCGGTGAACTCGATCTGTCGAGGGGCAACCTGGAGACCAGCTACGTCGGCCGGCGCGTCCTCGCCTGGTTCGACCGCCATCTGCGCGGCCGGACGCAGGTGGACACGGGACCGGCCTTCGCCTACCACCGGGACTGGATCACCGACCCGGACCGCGCCTACGCCACCGCCGAACACCTCCCCGAGCTGAGCCGCACGCTGTATCTCTCCGGCGACGGCAAGCTCGTCAACAACCGGAACAAAGTGGCCCGGGGCAGCCGCGGTTACACCAACTGGCTGACCCCCACGAGCCATTCGGAGAGCTCGCTCTCCGGCCTCATCGGGCTGCCCGACACACCACCGCACGACACGGAGGGCACCTACCTCGGCTGGACCAGCGCGCCGCTGTCAGGCCCCCTCGACGTGGTGGGCGCGCCCAGGGCCACGCTCAAGGTGCACTCCCCGAAAGCAGAGCGCACCCAGAACTCCGGCGACGCGGCCGACAAGCTCGTCCTGTTCGCCAAGCTCTACGACGTCGCCCCCGACGGCACCCGCACCCTGGTGCGCCGTCTGGTCGCGCCGGTCCGGGTACCGGACGTGACCAAGAGCTTCACCGTCACGCTGCCCGGGATCGTGCACCGGTACGAGAAGGGGCACCGGCTGAGCTTCGTGATCGCGGCGAGCGACGACGCGTACTTCGGCAACCGGGGGATCAAACCGGTGACCGTGGTCAGCGGGCCGCGGAACACCGGGGTGCTGCGGCTGCCCGTCGCGGGCTCCTGACCGGAGGCGCGGCTACTGTGGCGGGGTGCCCCACAACGCGTCCCGCTACCTCGCCGAAGGCCCCCGGGTGGGCATACGCCACTTCACCTACGGGGACGGCGCCGAGTTCACCGCCCGGGCGCGGGAGAGCAAGGACCTGCACCACCCCTGGCTCTTCCCGCCCGAGAGCGCCCAGGCCTACACCGCCTACGCCGGCCGGCTGATCGAGGACCCGTCCAAGGCCGGCTTCCTCGTCTGCGAGAAGGGCGGAACCGGCGAGCAGGGCGACGGGGCCATCGCCGGGTTCATCAACATCAACAACATCGTCGAGGGCGGCTTCCAGTCCGGGGCGCTGGGCTACGGCGCCTTCGCGCACGCCGCCGGGCGGGGGCTGATGCGCGAAGGGCTGGACCTCGTCGTGCGGCACGCGTTCGGCCCGATGCGGCTGCACCGGCTGGAGATCAACGTCCAGCCCGCGAACGCCGCGTCGATCGCCCTGGCCCGCGGCTGCGGGTTCCGGCTGGAGGGCTTCTCGCCGAAGATGCTCTTCGTCGACGGGGCCTGGCGCGACCACGAACGCTGGGCGATCACCGCCGAGATGGTCACGGGGCCGGACCGGCGCTGAGTCCGGCCCCGGCGGTCATGACGGGTTGCGGTCCACGTACTCGTAGATCGACCCGTCCGGGTGCAGCGCGATCAGATTGCGGCCGGCGGGTGACGCGATCGGGCCCGCGACGATGTGGGCGCCCAGTTCGGTGAGCACCCGGTGGGTGTCGTCGACGTCCTTGACGGCGATCGTCGCGGAGACCTTGCGCAGCACCTCCAGTTCGGCCGGGGGACCGCTCATCAGCAGGAAGCAGCCGATCGCCGCCACCTCGACTCCGCCCCGTTCGAAGCGCTGGGCGCTGCCGCCCGCCAGCCGCTCGTAGAAGGGGATCGCGGTCTCGAGGTCGTCGACGCAGACGCGCAGTGTGGCACCCAGAATCTCCATGGGGACGAGCCTAGTTACGCGCTGGGGGGCGCGGGTACCCGGCCGGGTATGAAGCCGATGGATCACCTGGAGCATCTGGACAAGCATCTGGTTGACGAGCTGGCACAGGTGGCGCGTGAGACCGTACGGGACGAACTGCGCGAGCAGACACGCAAGCAGCGCCGCAAGGCCTCGCTGTACGCCGCGTCCGGCGCCCTCGCCCTGTACGCGGGCGCGGCCCTCGCACTCGCCGTGGGACTGGCCCTCGCCCTCGGCCTGCCCGACTGGGCGGCGGCGCTGATCACCGCCGTGATCCTGGGCGCCGCTGCCTATGTGCTGCGCGGCATGGCCCGGCCGGCCCGCCCCGGCTCCGGGCAGACGGCCGATGCGGTCCCGGGGCATGAGGCCGCGGGCCAGGCCGCCGCGGCTGCCGGTGGTCTGCCGTACCCGCCCGTGCCGCCGGCCCCGCCCGCCCCGGGCACGGTGCCCCCGCGGCCGACGGACGACCCGGACGTACCCCGCCGCGAGGCATGACACGGGTGCGGGGGAATCGCGCATCGCGCCGGCACGACCGCGCGGTGGTGGTGACCGGAGCCACCGGCGGTGTCGGACGGGCCACGGCCCGCACCTCGTCCGCCGCGGCGGACGAGGTGCGGCGCGCCGGGAGCGAGGCCCTCGTCGTCGGCGTGGACGTCTCCGACGCGGACGAGTTCCGCCGGGTGACCGAAGTGACCTACCTCGGCTGTGTGTTCGGCACCCGGGACGCGCCGCTCCATAGCCGGGGCTCAACACCCCGCAGTTCGACTGGGTGTTGAACCGGATGGCCGGCCGGGGGTGGGCGGCTCCACCGCGGCCACGCTCATCGCCAACGCCGTCGTCCCCGGGCTGCTGGACCGCTATCTGGCCCGTACGAACTTCGACGCGCACGGGCGCTTCGACGACGAGGCCGTGGCCGCAAACCGACCGGGCCGGTCCGCCGTCAGTTCTCCAGCTGCGGCAGCACCTTCGTGCGGTAGAAGTCGAAGAAGCCGCGCAGGTCGGGGCCGATCTGGTTGACGTAGACCCGGTCGAAGCCCGCGTCGGTGAACTGCTTCAGCTCGGCCACGTGGTCGTCCACGTCGTCGCCGCACACCCGGTTCTCGCGCACCATGTCCTCGGTGACCAGCCGCTGTGCCTGCTCGAAGTGTTTCGGGGAGGGCAGCACCTGGCCCAGCTCCCCCGGCAGCTGCTCGTTCGCCCAGAGCCGGTGGACGGTCCGTACGGCCTCGTCCCCGTCGGTGTCGTAGCAGACCTTGGTGCCGCCGCTGACCGGCTTTCCGCCGCCTCCGCCCTTGCGGTACTGCTCCACCATCGTCTCGTCCGGCGCGATGCTGATGTAGCCGTCGCCGACGCGGGACGCCAGCTGGGTCGCCGCCGGGCCGAAGCCGGAGATGTCGATCGGGATCGGCTCGTCCGGCACCGTGTACAGGCGGGCGTTCTCCACCGTGTAGTGCGGCCCGTGATGGTTGACCTCCTCGCCCGTGAACAGCCGGCGCATCACCTGGATGGCCTCCTCCAGCATGTCCAGACGGACATGGGCCGGCGGCCAGTGATCGCCGAGGATGTGCTCGTTGAGCGCCTCGCCGGAGCCGACGCCGAGCCGGAAGCGGCCCGCCGTCATCACCGCGCTGGTCGCCGCGGCCTGCGCCACCACCGCCGGGTGCATCCGCACCGTCGGGCAGGTCACCGCCGTCTCGATCGGGAGGGACACCGCCTCGGACAGCGCGCCGATCACCGACCAGACGAACGGGCTCTGGCCCTGCTCGTCGTTCCACGGGTGGTAGTGGTCCGAGATCCACAGCGCCTGGAATCCGGCCTGCTCGGCCATCCGCGCCTGCTCGACCAGCTCGGCGGGTCCGTACTGCTCGCACGAGAGGAAATAGCCGTACTCGGGCATGGGGGAGTGCCTCCGCGACGTGGGCGTCCGTGTCCCGCACCGGGTACCCGGGCGCCGGTCCGGAAACCGGCGGGGTTCCGCCCGGGAGGGGCCCGGCGGACGTTTGGGTGCCCTGGCCAGGGGGACGCGGAAGGCTCCCGAGGTACGCGACAGCGCCGGAGGCGAACCGTGAGTCGACCCCGCATCGTGATCGTCGGTGCCGGTTTCGCCGGCTACCGCGCGGCGCGCACCCTGGCCCGGCGGACCCGGGGCAGGGCCCACATCACCCTGGTGAACCCGACCGACTACTTCCTGTACCTGCCGCTGCTGCCCCAGGTCGCCGCGGGCGTCCTGGAGCCGCGCCGGGTCACGGTCTCCCTCTCGGACACGCTGCCCCGGGTACGGCTGGTGCTCGGCGAGGCCGACGGGATCGACCTCGACGGACGCACTCTGCACTACACCGGCCCCGAGGGCGAGGGCGGCACGCTCGCCTACGACCGGCTGGTGCTCGCCGCGGGCAGCGTCAACAAGCTGTTGCCCATCCCGGGCGTCGCCGAGCACGCGCACGGCTTCCGCGGGCTGCCCGAGGCGCTGTACCTGCGCGACCATGTGACCCGGCAGGTGGAGCTGGCGGCCGTCGCCGAGGACCCGAAGTCGTGCGCCGCGCGCTGCACCTTCGTCGTGGTCGGCGCCGGATACACCGGAACCGAGGTCGCCGCGCACGGGCAGATGTTCACCGACGCGCAGGTCCGCAGGCATCCGCTGCGGCAGGGCATGCGACCGCGCTGGATCCTGCTGGACGTGGCGCCACGGGTGCTGCCCGAGATGGACGACAAGCTGTCCGCGACGGCCGACCGGGTGCTGCGGCAGCGGGGCGTGGACGTGCGGACGGGGACCTCCGTGAAGGAGGCCACGCCCGACGGGGTCGTACTGAGCGACGGCGAGTTCGTCGAGACCCGGACGCTGGTGTGGTGCGTGGGAGTACGGCCCGACCCGCTGGTGGAGTCCCTCGGGCTGCCGTTGGAGAAGGGGCGGCTGCTCGTCGATCCGAACCTCCAGGTGCCGGGGCGGCCGGAGCTGTTCGCGTGCGGTGACGCGGCCGCGGTGCCCGATCTGGAGAAGCCGGGGAGCTATACGCCGATGACCGCGCAGCACGCCTGGCGGCACGGCAAGGTCGCGGCCGAGAACGTCGCCGCGTCGCTGGGGCTCGGCGGGGAGCGCAAGCCCTATCGCCATCGCGACCGGGGCTTCGTCGTCGACCTCGGTGGTGCGAAGGCCGCGGCCAATCCGCTCGGCGTGGCGCTGTCCGGGGTACCGGCGGGGGCGGTGACGCGTGGCTACCATCTCGCCGCCATGCCCGGGAACCGGGTCCGGGTCGCGGCCGACTGGCTGCTGGACGCCGTACTGCCGCGCCAGGCCGTGCAGTTGGGGCTCGTACGGTCCTGGTCCGTGCCCCTGGACACGTCGTCTCCGGAGGTGGCCAGGGTGCCGGGCGGGCCCGGGACACGGCAGGAGGCGAGCGCCCGCTCGGGGCCGGGCGCCGCGATCGAGGCCGACACATACGACGGGGGGACCGGCACCGGGTCCGGGACGGACCGGGCCGGAGACCAGCCCGCGAAGGGGCAGCCCGGATCCGGGGTGACGCAGGTGCAGCCTGGATCCGGGGCCGCGGAGCGGCGCTCGGAAGAGGAGCTCGCCAAGGGCCGCCCGGGCGGAGAGCCGGCCAGGACCTGGCCCGCCGACAAGCCCGCGAAGGGACCGCTCGGTGATACGCAGACCAGGAGCGGGCCCGGCGGTGAGCCTGCCGGGGGACAGCGGGGTGGCAAGCCTGCGCGGAGCCGGCCTGGTGGTGAGCCGGCCAAGAACGAGCCTGGTGGTGAGCCTGCGCGGAATCAGCTTGGTGGTGAGCCGGCCAAGAACCAGCCCGGTGGTGAATCCGCGCGGAATCAGCCTGGTGGCGAGTCCGCCAGGAATCGGCGTGGTGGTGAGCCGGCCAAGAACCAGCCGGGTGGTGAGCCGGCCAAGAACCAGCCTGGCGGTGAGCCGGCCAAGAACCAGCCGGGTGGTGAGCCCGCGAGGAACCAGCCCGGCGGTGAGCCCGCCAAGAATCAGCCGCCGCCCGCTCCCCAGCCCCCTGACGATCAACCACCCCCGGGCCCCGGTATCGCCCCCGGTCCCGTCAAGCGTTCCGACCCGCCGGACGACTCCGCGAAAGGAGACTCATGAACACCGGTGAACTCACCGATCTCGGCCGGCAGCTGCGCGTGGACAGTGTCCGCGCCGCCGCCGCCGCGGGCTCCGGGCACCCGACGTCCTCGATGTCCGCCGCCGACCTGATGGCCGTACTGCTCGCACACCACTTCCACTACGACTTCGACCGCCCCGCGCACCCCGGCAACGACCGCTTCGTGCTGTCCAAGGGACACGCCTCGCCACTGCTGTACTCCGCGTACAAGGCGGCCGGCGCCATCGACGACGAGGAACTGCTGACCTTCCGCAAGCTGGGCAGCCGCCTCGAAGGGCATCCCACACCGCAGCGCCTGCCGTGGGTCGAGACGGCCACCGGCTCGCTCGGGCAGGGCCTGCCCGTCGGAGTCGGCATCGCGCTGGCCGGCAAGCGGCTGGACCGCACCGGCTACCGCACATGGGTGCTGTGCGGCGACAGCGAGCTGGCCGAGGGATCCGTGTGGGAGGCCGCCGAGCACGCCGGATACGAGCACCTGGACAACCTCACCGTGATCGTCGACGTCAACCGGCTCGGCCAGCGCGGCCCGACCCGGCACGGCCACGACCTGGACGCCTACGCCCGCCGCTTCCAGGCCTTCGACTGGCACACCATCGAGGTCGACGGGCACGACGTGGACGCCGTCGACCGCGCCTACGGCGAGGCCGCCTCCACCAAGGGCCAGCCCACCGCGATCCTCGCCCGCACCCTCAAGGGCAAGGGCGTCGAGGGCGTCCAGGACCGCGAGGGCCTGCACGGCAAGCCGCTGCCGGACGCCGAGGAGGCGATCGCCGAGCTCGGCGGACCGCGCGACATCCGCGTAGCGGTGCAGGAACCGCCGGCCGCCCGCATGCTGCACGCCGTCCACACCGGGAACTACGAACTCCCCAAGTGGGACAAGGGCGAGGAGGTCGCCACCCGCAACGCCTTCGGCGAGGCACTCGCCGCGCTCGGCACCGGCCGCGGCGACATCGTCGCCCTGGACGGCGAGGTCGGCGACTCCACCCGCGCCGAGTTCTTCGCCAAGGAGCACCCCGACCGCTACTTCGAGTGCTACATCGCCGAGCAGCAGATGGTCGCCTCGGCGGTCGGGCTCGCCGCCCGCGGCTGGATGCCGTACGCCGCCACGTTCGCGGCCTTCCTGACCCGGGCCCACGACTTCATCAGGATGGCGTCCGTCAGCGGCGCCGGCATCAACCTGGTCGGCTCGCACGCCGGCGTCGCCATCGGCCAGGACGGGCCCAGCCAGATGGGCCTGGAGGACCTGGCGATGATGCGGGCGGTGCACGGCTCGACCGTGCTGTACCCGTGCGACGCCAACCAGACCGCCCGGCTCGTCGGCGCGATGGCCGGCCTGGAGGGCGTCCGCTATCTGCGCACCTCGCGCGGCGAGAGCGCGGTGCTCTACGGCCCCGACGAGGAGTTCCCGGTCGGCGGGAGCAAGGTGCTGCGCTCCTCCGAGCGCGACCGGCTGACCCTCGTCGCGGCGGGCGTCACCGTGCACGAGGCACTGGCCGCCGCCGACGCCCTGGAGCGGGAGGGCATCCAGGCGCGGGTGATCGACCTGTACTCCGTGAAGCCCGTCGACCGGGCCACCCTGCGCCGGGCCGCCGAGGAGACCGGCTGCCTGGTGACCGTCGAGGACCATCACCCGGAGGGCGGTATCGGGGACGCGGTCCTCGACGCCTTCACCGACGGACGGCCCGTCCCGCGCCTGGTGCGGCTCGGCGTACGGTCGATGCCCGGCTCGGCGTCCCCGGCCGAGGCGCTGCACGCCGCCGGCATCGACGCCGAGTCGATCGCCGCGGCCGGGCGGCTGCTGGTGGAGGAGGCGGTCGTGCCGTGAGCGGCGGCGACGGCACACGCAGGGTGCGGGCCGGCCGTCGCACCGTGACGGTCCACCGGCCGGACAAGGTGCTCTTCCCCGGCGGCGCGGACGCCAAGGAGTACACCAAGGGCGACCTGGTGGACTACCACCGGGCCGTCGCGCCCTTCATGCTGCCGCACCTGCGCGGCCGTCCGCTGATGCTGGAGCGGCACCCGGACGGGCTCGACGGCCCGAGGTTCATGCAGAAGAACACCCCGGACTCCTACCCGGAGTGGATCACCCGCGTCGAGGTGGCCAAGGAGGGCGGCACCGTCTGTCACACCGTGTGCGACGACACCGCCACCCTCCTCTACCTGGCCGACCAGGCGAGCATCGCCCTGCACCGCTGGCTGTCCCGCGCCGACAGCGTCGACCACCCCGACCGGATGGTCTTCGACCTCGACCCCGCGGGCGACGACTTCGAGGCCGTGCGCGAGGCCGCCCGGCAGCTCGGGGAGCTCCTCGAAGAGCTGGAGCTGCCCTCGGCGCTGATGACCACCGGCTCGCGCGGACTGCACGCGATCGTGCCGCTGAACGGCCGGCACGACTTCGACGAGGTGCGCGCCTTCGCCCGGGACGTCGCCGACACCCTCGCCGACGCCCATCCCCACCGGCTCACCACCGCCGCCCGCAAGAAGGAGCGCGGCGAGCGGCTCTACCTCGACGTGCAGCGCAACGCCTACGCACAGACCGCCGTCGCGCCCTTCACGGTCCGGCCCCGGCCGGGCGCGCCCGTGGCGACCCCCATCACCTGGGACCAGCTCGACGACCCGGAGCTGAACGCCCGCAGTTACACCGTCGCCGACGCCGTCGAGCAGGCCTGCACCAACCCCTGGTCCGGCCTGCTCGGCCGCGGCCGGGCGCTGGGCCCGGCCCGGCGGCGGCTGAACGCCCTGCGCGCCTGAGCCCCACCCGCCTCACCAGGCGGGTGGCAGATGCATGAGACCCCAGAGGTTTGGCGAACACTCTTGCGGCCACACGGAGGGGGAGGTGGCCATGTCGAACACAAGAGACACGCAAGAGTCACAGAGTTCACAGAAATCCCAGGACTCTCAGAATTCGAGCAAACCGAACGAGACGGCTCAGAAGAAGACGGCCCGGAAGCAGACGGCCCCGAAGCGGCCGAGCCCGATGGATGTGCTGCGCCAGGCGCGCGGCCAGCTCGCGGAACTCACCGGCATGGAGGCCGAGTCCGTGTCGTCCTTCGAGCAGACGGAGGAGGGCTGGGCGCTGGAGGTCGAGGTCCTCGAGCTCGAGCGCGTGCCCGACACGATGAGCCTGATGGCGAGCTACCAGGTGGAGCTCGACACCGACGGGCAGCTCACGGGCTACCGGCGCGTCCGTCGCTACGAACGCGGTCGATCCGACGCGCGCAGGCCTGGCGGCCGCTAGGCCGCCCGGTCGGACCCGCACCCATACACGAGGAGGAACATCCGGCATGACTGTCGTACCGGCACAGCAGTCCGGCGGCGGAGGCGGCAGCAGCGGTCTCTACGACGTACTCGAACTTGTTCTGGACAGGGGGCTGGTCATTGACGCCTTCGTGCGAGTCTCCCTGGTCGGCATCGAGATCCTGAAGATCGACGTACGCGTCGTCGTCGCCAGCGTCGACACCTATCTGCGCTTCGCCGAGGCGTGCAACCGGCTCGACCTGGAGGCCGGGCCGCGCAAGGACCCGGGCCTGCCCGACCTGGTCGGGGAGATGACCGAGTCCGGCGCGCGCGGCAAGTCCAAGGGGGCGCTGTCCGGCGCCGCCGAGACCATCTCCGACGCCTTCAAGCAGGCGCGTGAAGACGGCTCCGAGCGCCAGGGCGAGTCCCGTCCGCGCGCCCGTAAGAGCACGTCCGCCCGCCGGAAGGAGGAGCAGGAGTGAGCACCTACGTCTACGGCATCGCGGCGACCGCGCACCCGGCGCTGCCCGAGGGTATGGGCGGTGTGGGCGACCCGCCCCGCCCGGTGCGCATCCTGCGCGAGGGCGAGCTGGCGGCCGTCGTCAGTGAGGCGCCCGAGGGGCTGCGGCCCAAGCGCAGGGACCTGCTCGCCCACCAGAACGTGCTCAGCGAGGCGGGTGCGGCCGGCTGTGTGCTGCCCATGCGGTTCGGCAGCGTCGCCCCGGACGACAACTCGATCACCGGGGTGCTGGCCGAGCGTGCCGAGCACTACAAGGAACGCCTGCGGGCGCTGGAAGGCCGGGTCGAGTACAACGTCAAGGCCAACCACGTCGAAGAGGCCGTCCTGCACCAGGTGATGGCCCAGAGCCCCGACATCCGCGGTCTCGCGGAGGCCAACCGGCAGTCCGGTGGCGGCAGTTACGACGACAAGATCCGGCTCGGCGAGCTGGTCGCGGCCGCGGTCAAGGCCAGGGAGGCCGACGACGCCGCCGCACTCCGGAGCGCTCTGGACTCCGCCGCCGAGGACGTGAGTACGGGCCCCGAGTCCACCGGCTGGCTGGCCAATGTGTCGTACCTGGTGGACCGGGAGTCGGCCGAGCACTTCCTGGCCGCGGTCGAGCAGGCCCGCAAGGACATGCCGCACCTGGAGGTGCGGGTCAACGGTCCGCTGCCGCCGTACAGCTTCGTCGAGCCCGGCCCGGCCGAGCCGGCGGGCACCCTGGCGAGCGGCACGGACACCACCGGAGCGGGGTGACGACATGGGCCTGATCTCCGAGGTGCTGCTGCTGCCTCTCGCACCCGTGCGCGGCAGTGCCTGGGCCATCAATCAGGTGCTGCAGGAGGCCGAGCGGATCTACTACGACCCCGCCACGGTCCAGGCCGAACTGGCCCGCCTCGAGGAGCGGCTGGAGGCCGGAGAGATCACGGACGAGGAGTTCGACCGTCTTGAGGACGAACTCCTCGACCGGTTGGAGACCGCCTCGCGCGGGAGCGCGGGAACAGGCCAACAAGGGACGGCACAATGAACCGAACGGGACTGGGCCTCGCGGTGGGGGCCGGATACCTGCTGGGACGTACCAAAAAGCTGAAGATGGCGATCGCCATCGGCGGACTGGTGGCAGGCAAGAAGCTGAACCTGAGCCCGCGCATGGTCGCGGAGCTGCTCCAGCAGCAGCTGCAGAACAACCCGCAGTTCAAGGAGATCGGGGACCAGCTGCGCGAGGACCTGCGCGGTGTCGGCAAGGCCGCCTCCGGTGCCATGGTCGAGCGCCAGCTCGACTCCCTCGCCGACCGGCTGCACGGCCGGACCGCTCAGGTGCGCGACCAGCTGACGGGCGTGGTGCCCGGCGGGCAGGACGAGGACGCCGAGGACGCCGAGTACGAAGACGCCGAGGAAGAGGACGAGGAGCCCGAGGACTCCGGACCCGACGAGGGCGAGGAAGAGGACGAGGAGCCGGAGGCGAAGCAGGCCCCCGCCAAGAAGGCGCCCGCGAAGAAGGCGCCCGCGAAGAAGACCGCGAAGAAGGCTCCCGCCAAGAAGGCGCCCGCGAAGAAGGCCCCGGCGAAGAAGACGGCGGGCCGGAAGCCGGCGGCGAAGAAGACCACGGCCGCGAAGAAGGCGACCTCCGCCGGGAACCGGGGCGGCAGCGCTCGGTCCCGACTGCCGAAGGGAGGCGGTGAGGGATGAGCGACACCCTGGGATCGGCGAAGTCCGCCGCGAACGGCGCGACGAAGAACCCGCTCACCGACGTGGCCCACAGCGAGGCCGCCGACCGGCTGAAGGCCGAACTGCAGGAGTACCTCGCCGCTCAGGCCACGCGCATACTGACCGGCGCGGGCCGCAAACTCGGCGAGACCACCGGCAAGCTGAACGACATCGCCGAGGGCAACAGCCCCGGCTTCGCCAAGCTCGCCCTCGACGGCGGCAAGAAGATCGCCGAGGGCAAGGGGCCGCTGCGCGCCGCACTGGAGACCGGCGGCTCGCACCTGAAGGACAAGGTCACCGGTGCCTTCAAGGGCCTCGGCGGCAAGGGCAAGGGGAAGGGCAAGGGCCGTTCCGGCAACAAGCCCACCGTCATCATCGAGCACATCGATGTCGGAGTACCGCTGCGCACGGCGTACGACCAGTGGACCCAGTACCAGGACTTCAGTACCTTCGCGAAGGGCGTCAAGGCCGCGAGCAAGGCCGACGACACCGCCTCCGACTGGCAGTTGAAGGTCTTCTGGTCCAACCGCAGCTGGAAGGCGAAGACGACCGAGCAGGTGCCGGACGACCGCATCGCCTGGTCCTCGGAGGGAGCCAAGGGCACGACGAAGGGTGTCGTCTCCTTCCACCGGCTCACCGACAGCCTCACGCGTGTCCTCCTGGTCATCGAGTACTACCCCTCCGGCTTCTTCGAGAAGACCGGCAACATCTGGCGCGCCCAGGGCCGCCGTGCCCGGCTCGACCTCAAGAACTACGTCCGGTTCATCACGATCAAGGGTGAGGCGGAGGACGGCTGGCGCGGCGAGATCCGCGACGGCGAGGTCGTCCGCAGCCACGAGGACGCGCTCGCCGAGGAGGAGTCCGAGGAGGAGCGCCCCGAGGGCGAGGAGCCGGAGGAAGAGGAGCCGGAGGGCGAGTACGAGGAAGAAGAAGAGGAAGAAGAGGAAGAACCCGAGGGCGAGTACGAAGAAGACGCCGAGGCCGAGTACGACGAAGAGGCCGAAGGCGAGGAGGAGCCCGAGGAGGAAGCGGAGGAGGAGCCTGAAGAGGAGTACGAGGACGAGTACGCCGAGGGCGGGAGCCGTCGATGACCACGCCCAGCAGGATGCCCGAACCCTACGGAGGCCAGGGAAGCAGCGCCAACCTCGCTGACATCCTGGAACGGGTGCTGGACAAGGGCATCGTCATCGCGGGCGACATCCGCATCAACCTGCTCGACATCGAACTGCTCACGATCAAGCTCCGGCTCATCGTCGCCTCCGTCGACAAGGCCAAGGAGATGGGCATCGACTGGTGGGAGAGCGACCCGAACCTGAGCTCACGGGCCCGCCGTGATGAACTGACCCGTGAGAACGCCGAGTTGCGCGAGAGGCTGGCCCGGCTGGAGGAGCTGGAGCCCGGCCGCGCGGAGAAGAAGGAGGCCCCGTGACCGGACTGCGGTACGTCTACGCCGTCTGCCGCCCCTTCGGTACGCCGCTCCAGTCCCAGCTGTCCGGGGTGGCGGGCGATCCGCCCCGGGCGCTGACCCATCACGGTCTCGTCGCCGTGGTCAGCCATGTGCCGGAGCGGGACTTCGCCGAGGAACCGCTCCACCGCCATCTGGAGGACCTGGACTGGCTCACCGAGACCGCCCGCGCCCACCAGGGCGTGATCGACGCGCTCACCACCGTCACGACCCCGCTGCCGCTGCGGCTCGGCACAGTCTTCCGGGACGACAGCGGGGTTCGGACGATGATGGAGGCCCGCGAAGAGGACTTCCAGCGCACCCTCGAGCGCCTGGAGGGCCGGGTCGAGTGGGGCGTGAAGGTGTACGCCGAGTCCGAACAGCAGGAAAGCCCCCGGCCCGCGCAGAAAGCCGCGTCGGGCCGGGACTATCTGCGGCAGCGGCGCATGCAGACCAGGTCGCACGAGGAGATGTGGCAGAAGGCCGAGCATTTCTCGACCCGACTGCACGAAAACCTTTCCGCATTCGCGGAGGATTCCCGGCTGCACCCCCCGCAGAATCCCGCGCTTTCCAAGGCGACCGGGCGGAACGTATTGAATGCCGCATATCTGGTGCCGCGCGCCAATTCCGAGGAATTCGTGGAACTGGTGGACCGCACGAAGGGCGAGGCGCCCGGAATGCGCATCGAACTCACCGGCCCCTGGGCGGCCTATTCGTTCGCCGGGGAGGCCACATGACCGACGGAGAGAAGCCGTGACCGTAGTGGAACGCCGTGAGGTCGCCCTCGTGGACCTGCTCGACCGGCTGCTCGCCGGCGGCGTCGTGATCACGGGGGACATCACGCTGCGCATCGCCGACGTCGACCTGGTCCGGATCGACCTCAACGCGCTCATCAGCTCGGTGAACGCCCAGGTGTCCTCACCGTTCGAGGAGTTGCTGTGATGTCGGCCGACAACCCCCGTCCCACCCCCCGGCCCAACCCTCGTCCGCAGCGCAACCGGATGGACCTGGAGCCCGACACCGTCGAGCGCGACCTGGTCAAACTCGTGCTGACGGTGGTGGAACTGCTGCGCCAGCTCATGGAGCGCCAGGCGCTGCGCAGGTTCGACGTGGGGGACCTGAGCGAGGAGCAGGAGGAGCGGGTCGGGCTCACGCTCATGCTGCTCGAGGAGCGGATGGCGGAACTGCGCGATCGCTACGGACTGCGGCCCGAGGACCTCAATCTGGACCTCGGGCCGCTCGGACCGCTGCTTCCCCGCGACGGGGGCTGAATCAGCCTGCTGAATCAGCGGGCTGATTCACCACCTGTACCACCGGCCTCGGCTCCCGGCTGCCGACGTGCCCCGCACGAAGAATCCCAGCAGCCACAGGACGAGAACCGCCAACGCGATCCACCAGAGTACCTTTACCGCAAATCCGGCACCGAACAGAACCAAAGCCAGAAGCAGTACCAGCAGAATGGGAACCATGATATGACCTCCTGCATTCAGGGTGTCCCCGAAATTCTGTTTCAGGCTTTCTTTCTGCAGAGAATTTCTCCGTGCAGCACGTTGAACCAGCCGTCCTCCCGCTCGCCCCATTCGCGCCACGCGCCGGCCGCGGCCCGCAGCTCCTCCTCACCGGCGTGCCCGCCCAGCCGGGCCCGGTCCGCGTACGTGGAGGCCAGGGTGCGATCGGCCCACAGCCCGCTCCACCAGGCCCGCTCCTGAGGTGTGGCGAAGGTCCATGTCCCGGAGCTCGCCGTGACGTCCGTGAGCCCGGCGCGCAGCGCCCAGGCCTTCAGCCGGCGCCCGGCGTCCGGCTCGCCGCCGTTGGCCCGGGCGACCCGGCGGTAGAGGTCCAGCCAGGCGTCGAGCCCCGCGGACGCCGGATACCAGGTCATCGCCGCGTAGTCCGCGTCCCGCACGGCGACGATGCCACCGGGCCTGACGACCCGCTTCATCTCCCGCAGGGCCCGCACGGGATCCCCCACGTGCTGGAGCACCTGGTGGGCGTGGACCACGCAGAAGGTGTCGTCGGGGTAGTCCAGGGCGTGCACGTCGGCGACGGCGAAGTCGGTGTTGCCCAGTGCCCGCCCGGCCGCGGTGGCGCGGGCCTGCTCCAGGATCTCCGGGGCCCGGTCGACACCGGTGACGTGCCCGCCGGGCACGAGCTCCGCCAGGTCGGCGGTGATCGTGCCCGGTCCGCAGCCGATGTCCAGGATCTTCATGCGGGGCTCGAGCGAGGGCAGCAGATACGCCGCCGAGTTGGCGGCGGTCCGCCAGGTGTGCGAACGGAGCACCGACTCGTGGTGTCCGTGCGTGTAGACGGCGGTCTCCCGTGGTTCCGGCATGGCGGATCCCACCCCTTCCGTTCCTCCGGTCGGCATGGGATCACCGTACGCATCCTGGCCGTATAATGAGATCCGTATCCTGCTATATGGACTGACGGGGTGTCAGTCAGTAGCCGGTGATGGGCCGGTACACGGTCAGTGCCTCGGGCATCTTCTCCAGGGTCACGCGGCCCTCGACGTCGATGACCTCGCCGTCGTAGGCGAGCAGCGTGCCGGGCGCCACGTGGTCCAGCCGCAGCCGCCCCACCTGGACGGCCGCATGGGCGGGCGAACGGGTCAGCGGTCCCGCGAGGGCGGCGGCCAGCAGTCGCGCGGCGGGCCGGCGCCCGCCGTGCACGACCCGCACGTCGAGCTGCCCGTCCGCGAGGTCCAGCCGGCGCCCGGGCGCGAGCCCCACGCGGTGATAGGTGCCGTTCCCGGCGAACAGCAGCCACAGCGGACGCGTACGGCCCTGGAACTCGGCCTCCAGCGGATGCCGATCGGCCCGCAGCACGCGCCGGGCCGCGAGCACGCCGGCCGGCCAGCCGCCGATCCGGTGCGACCAGCGCTCCCGCTCCCGCACGAGCTCCGGATAGACGCCGACACTGCAGGTGTTGAGGAAGACGCCGTGCTCCTCGCCGCAGGAGAACCGTCCGACGTCCACGCGTACCGCATCGCCCTGGCGCAGCGCACGGGCCAGGTCGCGGGCGTCCTCCACGCCCAGGTCGTAGGCGAAGTGGTTGAGGGTGCCGCCGGGCAGTACGGCGAGGGGCAGCCGGTGACTCAGGGCGATGCGGGCGGCGGTGTTCACGGTGCCGTCGCCGCCGCACACGCCGAGGACCCGGGCGCGGCCGGCCGCCTTCTCCAACTCGGCGGCCACGTCCTGCGGTTCGCACTCGACGACCTCGGCCCGGGGGAGCTCGTCGCGCAGGGCGCGGGCACGCTCGGCGGTTCCCGCGGCGGTGTTCGCCACGAGCACCAGCCCCTCGCCCTCCAGCAGCGCCGGGACCTCGGCACGGGGCCGCGCCGGCGGGAGGGCCTGCGTCCGCGTCGGCACCAGGCCCCGTACGGCGAACGCGGCGCCCGCGCCCAGGGCCGCGCCGGCCAGGACATCGCTCGGGAAATGGACGCCGGTGTACACGCGGGAGAGGGCGACCGAGGCGGCCACCGGGGCGACGACCGCGCCCCAGGCCGGGGACTCCAGGGCGACACCGGTCGCGAAGGCGGCGGCCGACGCGGCGTGCCCGGAGGGGAACGAGGTGGTGATCGGCTGCCGCTTCAGCTGCCTGATCAGCGGGACCGGGTCCAGCGCGGGGCGGGGTCGGCGCACCGAGCGCTTCCCGAGGGTGTTGATGGCGAGGGAGGCGAGGCCCAGCGAGGCCAGCCCGCGGGTCGCCGCACGGCGGGCCCGGGGCGTGCGGCTCGCCGCGAGGGCGGCCGCGGCCGCGAACCACAGGACGCCGTGGTTCGCGCCGCGGGAGAGACGGGGCAGGACGTGGTCCGCCCCGGGCCAGTGCCGGCCGGCCGCGGACTCGAAGAGACGGCGGTCCAGGGCGAGGACGCGGTCGCGCAGGGGGTGGTGCCCGGGCTTCGGTGTGGTGAGGTCCAGGTCGGGGGTTGTCATGGTCTGCGGGTACCCGGAGGGGGGTGGGCACACCGTCGCTTCACCGTGCTCGGCGTCGCCCGCGCCAAATGCGTTTGCCCCGCACGCCCCGGCGCCGCAGAATCCCTGCACATGGGTCACCTCGAAGCCGCGCACCTGGAGTACTACCTGCCCGACGGAAGGGCGCTGCTCGGCGATGTGTCGTTCCGGGTGGGGGAGGGCGCCGTCGTGGCGCTCGTGGGGCCCAACGGTGCCGGGAAGACCACCCTGCTGCGCATGCTCGCCGGTGAACTGAAGCCGCACGGCGGTTCCGTCACCGTCGGCGGCGGCCTCGGCGTGATGCGGCAGTTCGTCGGATCCGTACGCGACGAGACGACCGTGCGCGACCTCCTCGTGTCCGTGGCGACGCCCCGCATCCGCGAGGCGGCCCGTGCCGTCGACGCCGCGGAGCACGCCATCATGACCGTCGACGACGAGGCCGCCCAGCTCGCCTACGCCCAGGCCCTCGCCGACTGGGCCGAGGCACGTGGCTACGAGGCCGAGACGCTGTGGGACATGTGCACCACGGCGGCCCTGGGCATCCCGTACGACAGGGCCCAGTGGCGACTCGTCCGCACCCTCTCCGGCGGCGAGCAGAAACGGCTCGTGCTGGAGGCGCTGCTGCGCGGCACCGACGAGGTGCTGCTGCTCGACGAGCCCGACAACTACCTCGACGTACCCGGCAAGCGCTGGCTGGAGGAGCGGCTCGCCGAGACCCGCAAGACCGTGCTGCTGGTCTCCCACGACCGCGAACTCCTCGCCCGCTCGGCCCAGCGCATCATCTCCCTGGAACCCGGCCCCGCCGGTGCCGACGCCTGGATGCACGGCGGCGGCTTCGCGACATATCACGAGGCCCGCCGGGAGCGCTTCTCCCGTTTCGAGGAGCTGCGCAGGCGCTGGGACGAGAAGCACGCCCAGCTGAAGAAGCTGGTGCTGACCCTCCGTCAGGCGGCCACCAACAGTGACGGGATGGCGTCCCGCTACCAGGCCGCCCAGACCCGCCTGCGCAAGTTCGAGGAGGCCGGCCCGCCCCCGGAGCCGCCGCGCGAGCAGGACATCAGGATGCGCCTCAAGGGCGGCCGCACCGGCGTCCGCTCGGTCACCTGCGAGCACCTGGAACTCACCAGCCTGATGAAGCCCTTCGACCTGGAGGTCTTCTACGGCGAACGCGTCGCCGTCCTCGGCTCCAACGGCTCGGGCAAGTCCCACTTCCTGCGGCTGCTCGCCGGCGGCGACGTGGCGCACACGGGGCTTTGGAAGCTGGGCGCCCGGGTCGTGCCCGGCCACTTCGCGCAGACCCACGCCCACCCGGAGCTGGAGGGCCGTACGCTCCTCGACATCCTGTGGAAGGAGCACGCGCAGGACCGGGGCGCCGCGATGTCCCGGCTGCGCCGCTACGAGCTGACGAACCAGGCGGAGCAGACGTTCGACCGGCTGTCCGGCGGCCAGCAGGCCCGCTTCCAGATCCTCCTGCTGGAGCTCCAGGGCGTGACGGCGCTGCTGCTCGACGAGCCGACCGACAACCTCGACCTGGAGTCCGCCGAGGCGCTCCAGGAGGGCCTGGAGGCCTTCGAGGGCACGGTCCTCGCGGTCACCCACGACCGCTGGTTCGCCCGCTCCTTCGACCGCTACCTGGTCTTCGGCAGCGACGGCCGGGTCCGGGAGACCCCGACCCCGGTCTGGGACGAACGCAGAGTGGAACGCGCCCGCTAGGGGGCCGCAGCCCCCTAGGGGCGCGGGGAACTGCGCGACCAGCCACAACGCACCCGCACCCGCACTGCCGCAAGCACCCCTATGGCGGCTGGGCGCACAACAGCTCCGCTCACTTCCAGCGGAGCAACGCCCCGAGTCCCCCCACCGGCACCTCCTCCTCCGCAACCGCCAGCGCATGCGCGTCCGTGGCCACCGCCGACCGGATCAACGCGTCATCCGCCCGGGCCGGCCACGAGTGCTGCTCGCCGAGGATCTTCAGATCCGTGCGCCGCACAGCCACCTGGTCCGGATCCTCGCCGATCCACACCTCGCGGTGCGCGTCCGGCCCGTTCGGCCTGATCAGCAGCTCGTCGATACGGTGCTCACGTGCCGCCTCGATCAGCGCGGGCACGCCCTCCACGGCCCGGGCCCGGCCCTCGTCGTCCGGGCTCCGGCCGGCCCGGAACCGCTCCAGCTCCGCCTCGGCCTGCCGCGCCACATGCTCGGCGCGGGCCCGCTCCACGTCCTCGTCGAGGAGCCGGCTGCCGCTGCCGTGCGGCGCCTCGGCCACCAGGCCGTGCAGCCGCTTGGGCAGCCGGTCGTGCACGGACCGCCGCTCACGGTCGTCGCCGACGAGAATCAGCAGGTCGGCCTGGGTCTCCTCCTGGCACACGGCGAGCGCGTCGGCGATCTCCGCGGCGTTGTGCTCCCAGGTGTTCTCCACCCGCAGCTGGAAATGCCGCTCGGACCAGTCCGCGGAGCTCGTCCGGTGCACCGGCCACTGCCGCCCGGTGACGCTCCCGGAGTCCTCCCGGCCCAGCGCGCTGCGCAGCTCGAAGTCCGCGCCCTTGCGGTCGACGTAGGCCACCACGCAGACCGGGTCCTCGCCGGCCAGCTCCAGCAGGGGCGTGACACGCGGCAGCGGGGCCCACTCGGCCCAGTCGCCGGCCTGCGGGGGGCGGGCCAGCGGCGGGTCGAGGACCACCTCGCCGTCGCGCGCGAACAAGGCCCGGCCGTGCGGTTCGGAGGAGTGCCGCAGATCCTCGATCGCGTTCTGCACGGCCCCGCAGGTCGCCTCGTCCGCGCCCTGCGCGGCAAGCTGCCTGGCCATGGCCTGGGCCGTCAGCTGCCGCTCGTGAGGCGTGTCCTCCGTGTGCCGGGAGGTGTCGACGTACACAGAGGCCCAGGGGCCCGAGTGTTCGTAGAGTGGGTGCAGAAAGGCGAGATCCATGGCTCCCTCCCGGGTGCCGATCGGGTGTAGTGCTCAGTTGCACCGGGCGGGTACCCGTACCGCGGACACGAACACGACGAGCGGGGCGACACCATGACCGGAGTGGACCCTGACCGGCTGGACGACCAGCAGCTCATGAAGGAGCTGGAGACCATCCACCGCACGCGCCACGACACGCTGCTGTACGGGTCGAACGACGCGCTGCGGGCCCACAACGAGCGCATGGCGCAGCTCGAGGGCGAGTACCTGCGCCGCAACCCGCGGCGCCCGGTGGCCGCGGGCCGCACCCGCGAAGGGGCCCGGGAGCGGGGGAGCGGGGAGTCGGCGACTCCCACGACCCCCGGCACCTGAGCCCCTCGAAGGACACGCGCCCGGTGACAGGGCGTTCAGCCGGCCTCCTCGGCGAACACCTCGAGGAAGGTCTCGCAGAACGCCTTGAGGTCGTCCGGCTTGCGGCTGGTGACGAGCTTGCCCGCGCCGTGGTCGCAGACCTTGACCTGCTTGTCCACCCAGGTGCCGCCCGCGTTGCGGATGTCCGTCCGCAGGCTCGGCCAGGAGGTCAGCTCCCGGCCCCGTACGACGTCCGCCTCGACCAGCGTCCAGGGCGCGTGGCAGATCGCGGCCACGGGCCGGCCGTGCTCGAAGAAGTCCCGGACGAAAGCGACGGCCCTGTCGTCCATCCGCAGAAAGTCCGGGTTGGCCACACCGCCGGGCAGCACAAGACCGCCGAACGAGTCGGGCGCGGTCTCGCCCACCACCTCGTCCACGGGAAAGGTGTCCGCCTTGTCGAGGTGCTCGAACGCCTGGATCTTCCCCTGCTTCGTGGACACCAGCACGGGCTCGTGGCCGGCGTCCTTCACCGCCTGCCACGGATCGGTCAGCTCGATCTGCTCGACGCCCTCGGGCGCGACCAGAAACGCGATACGCATGATGCTCAACGTCCTTTCCCGGAACGGTTCTTCTTGTTCTCGCGGCCCGTGCGGACGCACCGCAGCAGCTCCTCGCCGTACGGCAGCAGCACGCACGTGCCGATCGCGGCGGCGATGCCCGCCAGATAGCCGCGCGACAGCGGGCGTCGGCGCGGCACGAGGCGCCACGCGTCCGGATCGCCCTCGCCGCCGCGCAGCAGCGACTTCACCTGGTCGGCGTGCAGGCACATCAGGGCGGCCAGGGCCCCGAACGGCAGCGACTCCAGAAAGCTGTGGATGTGCTGCTCGACCGGCTTGACCTCCCGCTCGCTCCCGACGGCCGTACGGACGTCCCACAGCGCCGTCGCCTCGTGCACCGTGGCCCCGCCCAGCTGCACGCTCAGCAGCAGCGGGTTGACCTCGTAGCGCAGCGTCAGCGCGATGGGGATGCCGACCTCGGCCATCATGAGGGAGTGGATCAGTGATTCCTTGGTGCCCGCGGTCTCCTCGATGCGGGTCCGCCGGTGCATCACCCAGTCGGCCACGCCCGGCACGAACCAGCTGGGCAGCAGTCCGTACAGCAGATAGCGGGTCGTGGCGTCACCGACGTCGACCGTGACGCCGGAGGCGCTGATCTCCTTCGCCTGGTCCGTGCTCATGCACCGCCCCGGGCGTCCGGCTCGGCGCGGCTGATGTCGGCGAGCGCCGACGCGGGGTCCTCGGCCTCGGCCAGGTCGCCGAGGCTCACCATGCCGACCGGCAGTCCGTTCTCCACCACCGGCAGCCGGCGCACCGCGTGCTCGCGCATCAGCGCGGCCGCCGTCGCCACCCGGTCGTCCGGCGTCACCGTCACCGGATCCGGGGTGCACACGGTCTGCGCGCTCACCGTCATCGGATCGGCGCCGTCGGCGACGGCCCGCACCGCGATGTCACGGTCGGTGAGCACTCCGATCACGTCCTGCCCGTCGGCGACCACCACGTCGCCGATGTTCTGCGTGCGCATCAACTGTGCCGCCTCGACGAGCGAGGCGTCCGGGCGCACGGCCACCACACCCGGAGTCATCACGTCCTTCACCAACTCGGCCATCACTGGGGCCCTCTCTCCGTTCCCAGGTCGGCAGGGGTACCGCGGCGCACCGGCGGGCGCGCCGCGGTACCCCTGGCGCGGTCACTACGCGTATTCCTCGGGCCCGGTCTCGCGGGCCCGGATCAGGGCCTGGGCCAGTTCCTGGACATTGCCGTAGCGCTCCTGCCGCGGCAGCCGCTCCAGTGCCTCGACGAGGGTGTCGGGCGCCTGGTGGCCGCGCAGCTCACGGGCCAGCTCACGCGAACTCGCCGGGAACGCCTTGCGGCCCAGGATCCGGGCCAGATCCAGCCGTACCGACTCCAGAGACGTCGGCGCACGGCTCGGTGTCACCGGCCCGTGCGCGACCTCGGGGTCGTCCTCGGCGGCCGGCTCCGGGTCGTGCCACTCCTCACTGCGGGTGGGGTGCCCGGACCTGAGCAGACCCTGCAGTTCGTGCTTCATCTCGTCGTCCCGGTGGACGCTCAGCCGGTCGCTGCCTCGCTGCATGTTTCCCTCCAGACCTTCGGGGGCCCGCACCGCGTACCCGCACACCGGAAGCCGACACGGGTTGGGCACACCGGATCCCCACAACCCGCCCTGGTTTGCGCCACGGCCTGGGGGAGACCCGGATCACACCCCCCCACACCTCCCTGGGGAAGGACCCGTCATGGCGATGCTCGCTGTGCTCATTCCGCTGCTCATGCTCGGAGTAGTGCTCGTTCTGGGCCGGTACGAGGAGCTGCTGCTGCCCGAGGAGAAGACCGGCCGGCGTGAACCGGCCGGCGTGCCCGTACCCCCCGCTCCCGCGGCCGCCGCCGCTTCTCCCGCCCCGGCGGGAACTCCCGCCCCTTCGGCCTGAAGCCCTGCTCGGCCGTCGTTCGCAGGTCCGCGTCAGGTCACCGTGCGCGACGGCGGAGAACCTCTCCGGGTTTGCGTGTGAGGGCCCGGGGCAGGCGCACCTCAGTGCTTCGGACAGGAGGCACGTCCGTGGGAGCGGCGTGAAGCGTCGCCACCGGCGCCCCTGTCCCGCAGCGGATGCGCTCCCACGGTGACCGTCCAACCCAGAGCACCTGCAAGGGAATTGCGACGCATCATGCCGACTCACACGAGCACGAAGCAGCACCCCCACGACGACGCCCCCGACACCGCCGAGGCCTTCCGCAGGCTCGCCGCCCTCCCCGCCGGCCCGGAGCGCGACGCGCTCCGCGACGAGATCGTCGAGGCCTGGCTGCCCATGGCGGACCGCATCGCCGGGCGCTTCCGCAGCCGAGGCGAGAACCTGGACGATCTGCGCCAGGTCGCGGCCCTCGGCCTGGTCAAGGCCGTGGACCGGTACGACCCCGAACTCGGCAACGCCTTCGAGAGCTATGCCGTGCCCACCGTCACCGGCGAGATCAAGCGGCACTTCCGTGACCACATGTGGACCCTGCACGTACCCCGCCGGGTCCAGGACCTGCGCAACCGTGTCCGGTTCGCCTCACAGGACCTGTCCCAGACCATCTCCGGCCGCCGGCCCACCGTGGCCGAGATCGCCGAGCACGCGAAGATGAGCGAGGAGGACGTCAAGACCGGTCTGGAGGCGCTGGAGAGCTTCACGGCCCTGTCCCTGGACGCGGAGCTGCCCGGCAGCGAGGACGGGTACTCCCTGAGCGACGCGCTCGGGTCGCCGGATCCCGCACTGGACACGGTCGTGGACCGTGAGGCGGTGAAGGACCGGCTGGCGGCGCTGCCCGAGCGGGAGCGGGCGATTCTGTACATGCGGTTCTTCTCCGACATGACGCAGAGCCGGATCGCCGAGGAGCTGGGGATCTCGCAGATGCATGTGTCCCGGCTGATCAGCCGGTGCTGCGTGCGGGTGCGGGAGCAGGTGATGCGGGATGCCGGGTAGCGCGGGGTCGCGCCCCTAGGGGGTCGCGGTTCACCCGGTTGGAGCGTGCCGTCCCGCTAATGGGGGTCGGTCGCGGGCGGTGACGCGGTGAGCGGGCTGTGATGGCGGAGGGCTTTCTCTGTCGTCGCCGAAGGAGTTCGCGCCATGCGCCGCACCCTCCAGGCCCTGTCCGTCGCCGTTCTCGCCGGGTCCGCCCTGGCGGGCTTCGCACCCGCCGTCTTCGCCGAACCCGCCGCCGAGGTCAGTCCCGCCACCGTCGAGCCCGGGGGGACGCTCACCGTCTCGGTCAGCTGTGATCCGACGGGTGGACCGCCGCCCGACACCATCGACGCCACCTCGCAGGCCTTCGACGACGGCACGGTCCCGCTGCGCAGGGTCACCGGCAACGACGACAAGGTGTCCGGGCCCGCCTACCGGGGCACGGCCCGCATCGCGTCCGCCGAGAACTTCGAGGGCGACCCGGACGCCCTCGGCGAGGACTCGGCGTGGACCGTCGACGGCACCTGCCCGGCCGCTCCCGGCGGTCAGGGCAAGGAGTGGAGCGCGACGTTCACGGTGGCCCACGGCGGCGGTGGCCACCACAAGCCGACCCACGATCCCACGCACCGGCCCACCCACAAGCCGTGCCCCGAATCGGACCACGAATCGGACCACGAATCGGACCACGTATCGGACCACGAATCGGACCACGTGGACCACGAATCGGACCACCCCCGCGACAGCGAGTGCGGCGGAGCGGTGATCCAGCGCGGGGTACGGGCCGGTGACGGCGGTGCCTTCACCGACTCCGTGCCGGCCCTGGTCGCGGGCGGGCTGCTGATCGCGGGCGCGTTCGGCGCCGCCGCGCACCGGCTGCGCAACCGGGAGCGCGATCCCTACCGCTGACCTGCCCGGACCGTTCCGCGGTGCCCCGGAAACGGCCCGCTTCCCCGGCCCGGCCCGCTCATGCTGTGACCGTCACAACCCGGCGGGGCGCCCATGGGGCGGCGGCACCCTGGGTACTCACTGGCCGAGAGCACGAGCCGCACCGTACGGATCACCAGAACACGGCGGCACCAGGCACTGCGGAGGTACGGATGCGGCGGACGGACCCGCAAGGCCACGGCCCCGTCCGGTTCGGGCCGCCGCTCCCCGAGGACGGGCTCCCTGTCCTGCCGGAGCTGTCCGCGGTGCTCGCCGCGGCGGCGTCCCGCGGCGACCACGAGCCGGTCGGCGGCGGCCCCGCGCTGCGGGAGGCCGCCTGCGGCTACTGGGACCGGCGCGGACTGCACTGCGCCCCCGACCGCGCGGCCGCCGGCCCCGGTGCCCCCTCTCTGCTGCTCGCGCTGACCGCCGCCCTCGGCGGTGACGTCCTGGTGCCGAGGCCCTGCGCGGCCTGGTGGGCGCCGTACGCACGTCTGCTGGGGCGGCCCGCCTTCCATGTGCCGACCCCGCCGGAGAGCGGTGGCGTCCCCGATCCGTACGCCCTGCTGGAGACCGTGCGCCGGGTCCGCGCCGAGGGCGGCGACCCGCGCCTGCTGGTGCTGTCCGTCGCCGACGACCCCACCGCGACCGTCGCCCCTCCCGAGCTGCTGCACGAGACCGTAGAGGCCGCCCAGGGGGAGGGCCTGCACCTGGTCAGCGACGAGACCTGGCGCGACACCCTGCACGACCCGCACGACACCGTGCTGCTCAGTCCCGCCGAGATGCTGCCCGACCGGGTCACCGTCGTCACCGACCTGGCCGGTTCCCTGCTCCCGCCCGGCTGGCCCGCCGCCGTGGCCCGCTTCCCGGCGGGCGAGGACGGCGACGGCCTCCACGCGCGCGTGCTCGACGTCCTCACCGCGCTCGACGCCCGTGTCGCCGCCCCGGTCGCCGCGGCGGCCGGGTACGCCCTGGCCGAACCGGACCCGGTCACGGAGCGCGTGGCCGCCACCGTGCGCCTGCACGCGCGGGTGGCCGCCGCGGCGCACTCCGCCGTCGCCGCCGCCGGTGCCTTCTCCCGGCCCCCGCGGGCCGGCCGGCATCTGTACGTGGACCTCGCCCCGCTGCGCCCCGCGCTGAGCGCGCACGGCGTGGGCGACGCACAGGAACTGGAGGACTTCCTCTCCGCCCGCCTCGGCATGCCCGCGCCGGGCGGCCACCGCTTCGGCGACGACCTCGAAGCCCCGCGCGTGCGCCTGTCCACCGGCGCACTGCTGCCCGCCTCCGACCCGGAACGCGCGGAATGCCTCACCTCACCCGCACCGTTGGAACTGCCGCATGTGCGAAGGGCGTTGCTCCGGCTGAAGTCGGTCTTCGACGACCTCCGTGACGAAGCTCAGCGACGGGAGCCTCCTCGATGACGCAGCAGTCCGAGTCGACCACCGGTACGACCACCCGGGAAGCCGGCGACCCGGCACTCCCGTCCCCGCTCGCGCCCCCGTACCCGCCCCTGGCCGAACCCCGGCCGCTGGCCGAGCGGAGAGTGTGGCCGCGCACCTTCCACGACCGGCTGACCGCCCCGCTCCCCGGCCTGAAGGCCATCGCCCGCTTCGCCCGCGAAGGCTCCGTGAGACCGAGCCCCCAAGGACTCGCCGACATCCCCCGGCTCCCCTACGCCCCCGGCCCGCTGCCCCGCGTCGACGCCCGCACGATCGCCGTCACCTGGGCGGGGCACGCCAGTTGGGTGCTGCGCGTCGGCGGCCTCACGATCCTCACCGACCCGGTCTGGTCCCGCCGGATCCTCGGCACCCCCGCCCGCGTCACCCCCGTGGGCGTCCCCTGGGACGAGCTGCCGCACGTCGACGCCGTCGTCATCAGCCACAACCACTACGACCACCTGGACGCCCCCACCCTGCGCAGACTCCCGCGCGACACCCCCGTGTTCGCCCCGGCCGGGCTCGCCCGCTGGTTCCACCGCCGCCGCTTCACCCGCGTCACGGAACTCGACTGGTGGGAAGCGGCCGAACTGGACGGCGTCCGCTTCGACTTCGTCCCGTCCCACCACTGGTCCAAGCGCACCCTCACCGACACCTGCCACAGCCTGTGGGGCGGCTGGGTGCTCACCGACCGGGACGGACAGCGCGTCTACTTCGCCGGCGACACCGGCTACGGCCACTGGTTCTCCCGCATCGGCCGCCGCTACCCCGGCATCGACCTCGCTCTCCTCCCCATCGGCGCCTACGACCCGCGCTGGTGGCTCAGCGACGTCCACTGCGACCCGGAGGAGGCGGTCCGGGCCACCCAGGACCTGGGCGCCCGGCGGATGGCCCCCATGCACTGGGCGACCTTCGTCCTGTCGGCGGAGCCGGTCCTGGAGCCGCTCACGCGCGTACGAGCGGCCTGGGAGAAGGCGGGACTGGCACGCGACGACCTCTGGGACATGCCGGTGGGCGCCTCGAGGGTGCTGTCCGGGCACTGACCTCAGTGGCGCGGGACGCTGCGCACCCGTCGCACCAGACTCGGCACCACGCTGATCACCAGCGTCAGCGCGATCGCCGCGACCACGCCCTCCCACGGCTCGTCGAACAGCGACCCTCCGAGAATCCCGATCAACTGATAGGTCACGGCCCACGCCAGACATGCCGGCAGGTTCCCCCGGGAGAACCGCCGCAACGGCCACTGGGCCAGCAGACAGGCGAGCATCACCGGGATACGCCCCGCCGGCACCAGCCGGGACAGCACCAGCACCGCGACACCGTGCGAGGCGAGCTTCTCCTGCGCCTGGGCGAGCCGGTCCTCCGGCGCCCGCGCCCGGATCGCCTCCAGCCAGCGCGAGCCGTTCTTCGACTTGAGCCCGCGCCGTCCCAGCCAGTACAGCGTCGCGTCCCCGAGGAACGCCGCCAGCGACGCCGTCAGGAACACCATCGCCAGCGAGAACGGCGACGTCTGGTGAAAGGCGACCACGGCCGCCGAACTCACCAGCGCCCCCGTCGGAATCACCGGCACCAGCGCCCCGGCCAGCACCAGCAGGAAGAGCGTCGGATAGCCGACCGCCTGCTGCGTGGAGGTCGGCACGATGGCCGCCGGGGTGACGGCCGACGCCGCCAGCAGGGGCAGACCCGCCTGCGCCACGGGCGCGGTCCAGGTCACCGCGCGACCTTCGGGCGCACGCTCTCCCCGTGCCCGAGCCGGTGCACCGCCACACCGGGTGCGCTACGGGCCGCCAGCCGTACGAATTCGTCGCCCGGCGCGTGGAACTCGTGGGGGCGCACGGCGTCCATCCCGATCGGCCAGTACGTGCCGTAGTGCACCGGCACCGCACTGCACGGCGCCAGTCGTGCCAGCGCCTCCGCCGCCCGTCCCGCGTCCAGATGCCCCTCGCCCAGGTACGGTCCCCAGCCGCCGACCGGCAGCAGCGCCACCTCGACCGGCCCGACCTCCTCGGCCATCGTGTCGAACAGCCCGGTGTCCCCGGCGAAGTACGTCCGGGCCTCGCCGGCTATGACATAGCCGAGCGCGGGAGCGCGGTGCGGTCCGAGCGGCAGCCGCCGCCCGTCGTGCCGCGCGGGCACGGCCCGTACGACGACGTCGCCGACCGGGGTCTCGTCCCCGGGCGCCACCTCGCTCACCCGCAGGTGCGCGAGCCGGCGCAGTCCGGGCACCGCTCGGCGCGCGCCCCGGGGCACGAGCAGGCGCGTGCCCGGAGCGAGCCGCATCAGCGAGGGCACATGCAGATGGTCGGCGTGCAGATGAGAGACCAGTGCCACGTCCGCGTCCAGGGCGCCGGGCGGCGGCAGGGCTCCGCGCCGGCGCCGCAGGTGTGCGAGCCGGCGTGCGAACAGGGGATCGGTGAGCACGCGTACGTTCGAGTCCTCGACCGTGCAAGTGGCGTGACCCCACCAGGTGATCTCCACCGGCACTTCTTTGCCTCCTTCGCGCGACTCCCCGAAGCCTACGGGCAGGAGTAGGGTCGGCGGCGAAACCGGAGGTGAGGGGGGACGCCATGGTGCCGGTCCGGGTCACGGCGATCGCGAGTCTGACGCCGCTGGAGGAGCTGGACGACGATCCGTTCCTGGTCGACTCCCGCAGCCAGCACGCGATGTGCTCCCGCTGGGCCGCCGAGCGGGGCTATGTGGTCAGCCGGGAGTTACTGGTCCGTGGGCTGCGTCCCGACCACGGTGCCCTGTGGGACGGCGTCCGGCCCGGCCTCGACCTGTTCGTGGCGCCCAGCCGGCGGGTGCTCGAGAGCGCGCTCGCGTCCGTCGAGGAATTCACCGCGGAGTGCTCGAAGCGCGGGGTGCGCGTCGAGACGGTGGGGCACGCGGAGCCGGCGTACGACGCGGCGATGAAGGCGTGCGTGCACCGCCGGCTGTCGATGCCGACGGCCGGCTACGACGGACGCTGACCCGGCCGCGGCGAAAGGCGTGACCTCGGTCCGCCGGGGGTTTCACGGGGGCGTTTCGAGGGACACAAAGCGTTCCCCAGGCGTTGTGACAGGGTGGGGAAGAGCTCGCGGCGGCGGGCCGGGACGTGAGGTGGCTGGGCGTGCGGGGCGTGCGGTGGCGGCGGGTCGCCAGTCAGGTCGGGCGGAGTGTCGCCGTGTGGGCGGTCTCCACCGTCACCCTGCTGCTGCTCGCCGGGATCCTGCCGGACTTCCGGCTCCGGTCGGCGGACGGCGACAGCGCCACCGACATCGCCGTCACGGCGGCCTTCGGCGCCGGCGCCTTCGGCCTGCTGTCGGCCGTGGTCTGGCCGCTGCTCGTCCGGCTCCTGCTCCTCGTGCCGGCGCTCGTGCTCGGGCTGCTGGTGTTCTTCCTGAACGGCGCGCTGCTGCTGCTCGCCCTGAGACTCAACCCCGCCGAGCGCGGCGCCGCCGCCCCGGAGACCGCCGTCGTGGTCGCCGCCGTGATGTCCGCCGTGGCGTCCGCCACCGGTGCCGCCCTGGCCGTGCGCGACGACGACGCCTACCGCCGCAGGCTGTACCGCCTCTCCGACCGCCGCCGCCGGTCAGGACCGCCCAGCCCGTCCAGCCCCGGCACGGTGTTCGTCCAGCTCGACGGCGTCGGCCACGACGTCCTGCTGGACGCGGTCGGCAAGGGCCTGATGCCCACCGTCGCCCGCTGGCTCGACTTCGGCGACGGCGGCCGCTCCACCCACCGCCTCACCCCCTGGCGCACCGACTGGTCCAGCCAGACCGGCGCCAGCCAGCTCGGCATCCTGCACGGCAGCAACCACGACGTCCCCGCGTTCCGCTGGTACGAGAAGGACACCCGCGAGGTGGTCGTCTGCAACCGCCCGACCAGCGCCGCCGAACTCCAGCGCCGCGCCGTCGGATACGCCGGACACGGCGGTCTGCTCACCGTCGACGGCGCCAGCCGCGGCAACCTGTTCAGCGGCGGCGCCGAGCAGCAGGCCCTGGTGCTGTCCATCGCCGCCCGCCGCCGCAGCCGCGAGAACCGCTCCCGGGCGGGCTACTTCGCCTACTTCTCGGATCCGGCCAACGCCGTGCGCACCGCCCTGTCCTTCGTCGCCGACGTCGGCCGGGAGATCGGCCAGTCCACCCGGGCCCGGCTCCGCAAGCAGCGCCCGAGGGTCTCCCGCGCGGGCCTCTACCCGTTCGTCCGGGCCTTCGCGACGGTCGTCGAGCGGGACGTCGTCGTCGCCTCGGTGACGGGCGACATGCTTGTCGGCCGCACCGCCGTCTATGCCGACCTGGTGGCCTACGACGAGGTCGCCCACCACTCCGGCCCGGTGAGCCGCGACGCGCAGAAGGTCCTCGAGAAACTCGACCGTTCGCTCGCGCTGATCGAGAACGTCGCCGAGCACGCCCCGCGCCCGTACCGGATCGTCGTGCTGTCCGACCACGGCCAGAGCCCCGGCGAGACGTTCCGCTCGCGCTACGGCCTCACCCTCGGCGACCTGGTACGGGCCGGCTGCGGACTGCCCGTGCCGCGCAGGGCGGAGCGCACCCGCAGCGGCACGGAGGCCCGAGCCGCCGTCCGTGCCGCCCTGCGCATACCGGTCGAGGAGGGCGGCGAGCGGCACCGTCCGGCGCGCCGCCCGGAGCCGATCGTGCTGGCCTCCGGCAACCTCGGCCTGGTGTCCTTCCCCGACGTCACGCACCGGATGAGCAAGGAGGAGATCGACGCCCGCCACCCCGCGCTGCTGCCGACCCTCGCCAACCACCCCGGCATCGGCTTCCTGCTGGTCCGCAGCGACGAGCACGGCGGAGTCGTCCTCGGCGCGAACGGCGCCGAGATCTCGCTCGCAGACCTCGACGACGACCCGGGCCCGCTCGCCGCGTTCGGGCCGGGCGCGGCCGACGCGGTGCGTCGTACGCACTCCTTCCCGCACACCGCCGACATCATGGTCAACTCCTTCCACGACCCGGCCGACGGCGAAGTCCTCGCCTTCGAGGAGCAGATCGGCTCCCACGGCGGCCTCGGCGGCGCCCAGGGCAGGCCCTTCCTGCTGTCCCCGCTCGTCCTCTCCGCACCGGTGGCGGACGGGGCGGAAATCGTCGGCGCCGAGCACGTCCACCGCGTCCTGCGCCGCTGGCTGCGCGAGTCGAACGGCCCTCAGGTGCCGCTGGAGAGCAGCGAGGAACGCGCGGCCTGAAATTCGGCGCGTGCGCGGACGCGGCGCCACGGGTGTGATCGGATGGGGGTACGGGACCCGGAGACGGGCCCCACCGCGAGTCCGCACGCGAAAGGAAGAACCGTGGCTACCACGCGCTCCGCACACACCGTCTGGGAAGGCAGCCTGCTCGAGGGCAACGGCGTCGTCACCTTCGACACCTCCGGTGCGATCGGCGAGCAGCCGGTCACGTGGGCGTCGCGCGCCCAGGAGGCGAACGGGAAGACCAGCCCCGAGGAGCTGATCGCCGCCGCCCACTCCAGCTGCTACTCCATGGCCTTCTCCAACATCCTGAACAAGGCCGGGACGCCGCCCACCAAGCTCATCACCTCCGCCGACGTCTCCTTCCAGCCCGGCGAGGGCATCACCGGCATCCACCTCACCGTCGAGGGCACCGTCCCCGGCATCGAAGAGGCGGCCTTCCTCGCCGCCGCCGAGGAGGCCAAGGTCGGCTGCCCGGTCAGCCAGGCGCTGAAGGCCACGCCCATCACGCTGACCGCCAAGCTCGCCTGACCAGGCACACCCCCGTCGCGCGGGCCCGCCCACCAGGGGCGGCCCGCGCGACGTCGTCGGTTCGCCACCCGCGGCCGGGGTAGAACCAGACGCATCGGAACCGACGGGCCGGAAGGAACGCGATGCTGCCGGGAACCTCCCCGAACGCGACGGTGCTCGACTCCGCCACCCGCGACCGGACCCGCGTCCTGCTGCTGGTCAGCCTCTCCGGACGGCTCCGCCCCCGGGACAACGGCCTCGGCGCCCTCGTCGACCGCTACGACTACGGCCGCTTCGCCTCGCACCTGATGACCAGCCAGGACGTGCTCCCCGTCCCGGTCCTCGACGAACAGGTCGCGCCCCGCCGGCTGCGGCTGCCGCAGGGCGACCACGGCCTGGGCCTCGCCTCCCTGCGGATCCTCGTCGTCACCACCCCGCGCGGCGACGCCACCCTGGTCGTGGACTGCTCCTTCGCGGGCGAGACCACGGCCGGCGACCTCGCCGCCTGGCTGGCCACGACCTGCTTCGACCGGGAGCGCATCGAACTCGACGACCGCCCGCTCGTCCAGACCCTGACCGAGCAGCTCGGCCGCCCGCTCGCCCTCGGCCAGAACGTGCACCAACTCGTCTTCCCCGGCGGCCGGTTACAACGCGAACTGCTCAGCGCCGACGAGGCCCGCAAGGCGATCCTGCTGAACGAGATCGTCTACCGCGGCCGGATGCCCTGGAACCCCGCCACGCCCTACGACGCGAGCCTCGCGCCGCGCCTCAGGAACCACGGCCTCACCCTGTCCGCCCTCGGCCGGGGCGTCTCCGTCCAGGCCGGCTGGGCCCCGCACGTCGAGAACGGCCTGATGCTCGTCGCCGTCGGCATGGTCTCCGCCCTCGCCGTGCTCCAACGCACCCGGCTCGCCGCCTTCGCGATGATGAAGGCCAACGAGCAGGCCCTCACCGACTCGCCCACCGAGATCCGCTCCCTGATCTCCCGCCTCTCCGCGGGCGTCAACGAACTCCAGCTGGACCTCGCCTTCGGCGTCGAGGCCTACGTCGACAGCCTGCTGATCCCCGAGATGGTGATGGAGGCTTTCCAGTCCTCGCAGCGCGACGCCCTCGGCATCCGCGACAGCCTGGAGAACTCGGCCCGCATGGTCGAGCGCCTGACCTCGGTGATCAGCGCTCGCTCCGCCGCCCTGGACGCCGAACTCGCCGAGCGCGACGAGCGCCGCGACCGCACCGTGTCCGGCCTCGTCGCCGCCGCCACGCTGATCGCCCTGCCGCCGACCCTGCTGCTCGCCTTCTTCGGCGTGAACGGAACCAACGTCGACGACCACCGCTCCATCCTCGACCTGCGCGCCTACGGCACGGCCTACGCGCTGGCCTGGCTCCCCTTCGTCGTCCTCGTCGTGATCGGATACGTCCTGCTCAGACGGATCAGCACCCGCTCCGGCTCACTGCTGCCCACGTCCGACGGCGACGCCGTACCCGTACCGCCCCCACGTCCGCCCTCCGGGAGCCCCCGACCATGACGCCCCGCCCCGCCGTCTCCGCCCACCGGGGCGGCTCCGAGCGCGCCGACGCCGCCACCTGGGAGGCGTACAAGGACGCGCTGGAGTCCGGCGCGGAGTACGTCGAGTTCGACATCCGCCGCACGGCCGACGGCGTCCTCGTCGTCTACCACGACCCCCGGGTCGGCCCCACCGGGCCGCCGCTGTCCCGGCTCACACACGCCGAGCTGAGCGAGCTGGCCGGATACGACGTGCCCTTGGTGGACGAGGTCATGGCGCTGATCGCCGGGAGACTCGTGGCCCACCTGGACCTCAAGGAGGTGGGGTACGAGCGGGAGGTGGTCGACCGGGCGGTGGCCCTGCTCGGCACGGACGGACTCGTCGTGACGACGCTGGAGGACCGTTCCCTCGCCGCCGTGACACAGGCCTTCCCCGGGGTGCGCACCGCGCTGTCCCTGGGGCGCGACCGCCGGGACCTGGCCCTGGCCCGGCTGCCGGGGACCCGGCTGAGCGAGCTGTTCCCCGCCCGCCGGATCCGCGCCTGCGGGGCCCACGGCGTCGCCGTGCACCAGCGGCTGGCCAGGACCACCGTGCTGCGCGAGGCGACCAGGCGCGGTCTGTTCACCATGGTGTGGACGGTCAACGACGACACCCTGATGCAGGCGTTCCTCGCCCACCCGCGCGTGGATGTGCTGGTCACGGACCGGCCCCGGCGCGCCGTGGCCCTGCGCGGGCCGATCACTCCTTCGCGGCATTGACAACAGCGCGCTCAAGTTTTGTGCTGGAGAGTGGGTGGCCGGTGCCCTGACGGAAGGGGACAGCGATGGGACGAGCGGTCGGGATCGACCTCGGGACCACGAACTCGGTGGTGGCCGTGCTGGAGGGCGGTGAGCCCACGGTCATCGCCAACGCGGAGGGGGCGAGAACCACGCCCTCGGTCGTGGCGTTCGCCAAGAACGGCGAGGTGCTGGTCGGGGAGGTCGCCAAACGGCAGGCCGTGACGAACGTGGAGCGCACCGCCCGTTCGGTCAAGCGCTACATGGGCGACGCGAGCTGGCGCTTCCCGGACCAGGGCGACGTGGACGGCACCCGCTACCGGGCGCAGGAGCTGTCCGCCCGGGTGCTGCAGAAACTGAAGCGGGACGCGGAGTCCTACCTCGGCGAGGACGTCACCGACGCGGTGATCACCGTCCCGGCCTACTTCGACGACCATCAGCGGCAGGCGACCAAGGAGGCCGGGGAGGTCGCGGGCCTGAAGGTGCTGCGGATCATCAACGAGCCGACGGCGGCGGCGCTGGCGTACGGGCTGGACAAGGAGAACGACCAGACGGTGCTCGTCTTCGACCTCGGCGGCGGCACCTTCGATGTGTCGCTGCTGGAGATGGGCGAGGGCGTCATCGAGGTGAAGGCCACCAACGGCGACACCCACCTCGGCGGCGACGACTGGGACCAGCGGATCGTCGACTACCTCGTCAAGCGCTTCAAGGGCCAGTACGGCGTTGACCTCGCGGGCGACAAGATGGCGGTGCAGCGGCTGCGCGAGGGCGCCGAGAAGGCCAAGATCGAGCTGTCCAGCTCCACCGAGACGACGATCAACCTGCCCTACATCACGGCCTCCGCCGAAGGGCCGCTGCATCTCGACGAGAAGCTGACCCGGGCCCAGTTCCAGGAACTCACCGCCGATCTGCTCGACCGCTGCAAGGCCCCCTTCCACCAGGCGGTCGACGACGCCGGGGTGAAGCTCTCCACGGTCGACCACGTGATTCTCGTCGGCGGCTCGACCCGGATGCCCGCGGTGACCGAGCTGGTCAAGGAACTCACCGGCAAGGAGCCGCACAAGGGCGTCAACCCCGACGAGGTCGTGGCGCTCGGCGCCGCGCTCCAGGCGGGCGTCATGCGCGGCGACGTCAAGGACGTGCTGCTGCTCGACGTCACCCCGCTGTCCCTGGGCATCGAGACCAAGGGCGGCATCATGACGAAGCTCATCGAGCGCAACACGACCATCCCGACCCGGCGTTCGGAGATCTTCACGACGGCGGCCGACAACCAGCCCTCGGTCGGCATCCAGGTCTACCAGGGCGAACGGGAGATCGCCGCCTACAACAAGAAGCTCGGCGTCTTCGATCTGACGGGCCTGCCGCCGGCACCGCGCGGCGTGCCGCAGATCGAGGTGGCCTTCGACATCGACGCCAACGGCATCATGCACGTCTCCGCCAAGGACATGGCGACCGGCCGCGAACAGAAGATGACCGTCACCGGCGGCTCGGCGCTGGGCAAGGAAGACATCGACCGCATGATGCGCGAGGCCGAGCAGTACGCCGAGGAGGACCGCAGCCGCCGCGAGGCCGCCGAGACCCGCAACCAGGCCGAGCAACTCGTCTACCAGACGGAGAACTTCCTCCGCGACAACGCCGACAGGATCCCGGCCGACACCAAGTCCGAGGTCGAGTCGGCCGTCACCGAGGTGAAGGGACAACTGGAGCAGCAGGCGGAGACGGCCGCCCTGCGCACCGCCGTCGAGAAACTCGCCTCCGTCAGCCAGAAGATGGGCCAGGCGATGTACGCCCAGGCCCAGCAGGCGCCCACCGGCGAATCCTCCGGCACCGCGCAGGAAGAGGAGGGCGTGGTCGACGCGGAGATCGTGGACGAGGAGAAGGACCAGCGGGACGAGAAGGGCGGCGCCGCATAGGCCGGGCCACCCTCGGCAGTCCTAGGGACCGGTGTGCGCCGGCGGCAGCGTCGCGCACACCGCGTCCAGGACCGTCGCGTACGGCGTACCGAAGGCGGTGAGCCCGGCCCGGAGGCGGTCCAGGCCGTCGCGGTGGTCCGTCAGCAGTTCGGTGCTGCCCGTGCGGGCCGCGAACTCCAGGACCGCGGGCAGGAAGTCGGGCGGTTCCTCGCCGGTGGTCTCCAGGCCGTGCGCGCGGTACACCTCCTCGGAGGGCGCCGGTGCCGCTTCGCGCCAGACGCTCAGGTACAGGCTGTGGTCCTGCCCGGCCTCGAAGACCTCGACGTAGTGCGCGGCCAGCTCCCGGGGCGGGGTGAGGGCCGCGTGGTCGGCGAACTCCCGCAGCTGCGGGGCGGCTTCGCGCAGCAGCGACAGCCGGGCGCGGAAGTCGTCGTCGGGATACATCAGGCACAGCGCGGCAGCCTGGTACAGCACCTCGAATCCGGGCATCGGACCTCCTTCGCGTGCGCTCCCTTGCCTGCACCGTCATGCCGACGCTAGGGGCGGGCCGCGGAGGACACCCGCCGACAGGGCCCGTACGGGTCAGAAGCCCTCGCGGAACTCCCGCAGGAGCGCCTCCGTGCGCTGTGCCGAGCCCGCCCGGGCCGTCATGTGGTCCAGGACCTCCAGATGCGCGGAGACCTCCTTGCGGGAGTCCAGGTACAGCGCGCCCGTCAGATACTCGGTGAAGACCATGTCGGGCAGCTCCGGCTCGGCGAACCGGAACAGCGAGAACGGGGCGTACGTCCCCGGATGCGGGCCGTCCTTGAACTCGGCGATCTGGAGCGTGACCCGGTCGCGCGCGGCGTACTCCAGCAGCTTGTCCAGCTGGTCGCGCATCACCCGGCCGTCGACGCTCACCGGGCGGCGCAGCACCGTCTCGTCCATGATCACCCACAGGTGCGGAGGGTTCTCGCGGTCCAGGAGCCGCTGCCGCTCCATGCGCAGCGACACATGCCGCTCCACCGCCTCCGGTCCCGCGTTCGCGATGGTGCCGGCCTCCAGCACCGCACGCGCGTACCCCTCGGTCTGCAGCAGCCCCGGCACGAAGTGCGGCTCGTACGAGCGGATGATCCTGGCGGCGCCCTCCAGGCTCACGTACAGGCTGAACCACTCAGGCAGCACATCGTGGAACCGCTGCCACCAGCCCGGCCGGTTCGCCTCCTCGGCGAGGCCGACGAACGCGCTCACCTCGTCCTCGGGCACGCCGTACGCGGTCAGCAGGATCTGCACGTACGGGATCTTCAGCGCGACGTCGGCGGTCTCCATCCGCCGGACGGTCGCGGGGGCGACACGCAGCACCCGGGCGGCCTCGTCACGACCGATGCCCGCCGCCTCGCGCAGCTCCTGGAGCCGCTTGCCCAGCACCACCTGGCCCACGGTCGGTGCGGCCCGCCGTTCACTCACGCCACGCCTCCCCAACGCGCCCAAGCCCGCGCTCAGTCTGTCACGTTCCGCTGACGGTCTCACAGGGCCGGCGGTGAGGAGATCACGGGAGCGGACGTGTCGCAGTGGCATTACCCCGCGGGTAATCGACCGGTCGCCGCCGGACCGGGATCGTGAAGGTACCGGGCCCCGGGCCGGCGCACTCCGGCCCGGGACCCGGCCCCCAGCCGCACCACGACCAGCCGCACCATGACCCGACGGAGGGTGATGCCCCATGTCCGCGATCCAGCTCGCCGCACTCGCCCGGACCTCCGAGCCGCAGTCGATGCTCCGCCGCTTCCTGGCCCTGGACGCCCTGGTGACCGGCGCCAACGCCCTCGCCTACCTCGCGTTCCCCGGCCCGCTCGGACGCTTCCTCGGTGTCGACTCCACGCTGCTGCTCGCACTGGGCGCGTTCCTCGCCGTCTACGCGGCGGGCGTCGGCCTGCTGGCCTCCCGCCGACGGCCGCCGGCGCTCGGCGTGCGGGCCGTCGTCGAGGCCAATCTCGCCTGGACGGCGGTGAGCCTCGCGGCCTTGGCGCTGTGGCTCACGCCGAGCACGCCGGGCGCCGTGTGGACGGTGCTCCAGGCGCTGACCGTGGCCGGGTTCGCCGTCCTCCAGCACACGGCGCTGAAGGCACGTCAGGACAGCAGCGCCTGAAGGTACTTGGCCGTCGCCGGGTCGGCCGGCAGCAGTGTCTCGATGGCCAGCTCGGCGACGGTCACGTCCATCGGGGTGTTGAACGTGGAGATCGAGGAGATGAACGACAGCGTCCGCCCCTCGTGCTCGATCCGCAGCGGCAGCGCGAAGTACGGCACCGGGTCCGAAGGCTCCTCGGACCCGGCCTCCGCTTCCTCCTCCGGCACCGGATACGCCGCCACCTCCTCGTACAGCTCCCGAAGCGGCTCGGAGCGGTGCAGCGCGATCTGCCGCTCCATCTGCTCCAGCAGGTGACCGCGCCAGGCGCGCAGATTGCGGATGCGGGGGGCCAGCCCCTGTGGGTGCAGGGCGAGCCGCATCGCGTTCAGCGGCGGCTCGAGCAGGGACGCGCAGACCCCGTCGACCAGCGTCATGATCCCCCGGTTGGCCGCCACCACGTTGTACAGCGCGTCCACCACCAGCGCCGGATACGGCTCGTAGCCCCCGATCAGCCGCTCGATGCCCTCGCGCAGCGCGTCCAGCGCCGGGTCGTCCAGCGGGGTCTCCGGGTAGCGCGGGGCGTAACCGGCCGCCAGCAGCAGCGCGTTGCGCTCCCGCACGGGCACGTCCAGATGCTCGGCCAGCCGCAGCACCATCTCCTCGCTGGGCCGGGACCGGCCCGTCTCGACGAAGCTGATGTGCCGGGCCGAGGAGTCCGCGCGCAGGGCCAGCTCCAGCTGGCTGACCCGGCGCTGCTCCCGCCAGGCCCGCAGCAGCGGACCCACGCCCTGGTCGGTCGTGGACGGGTGAGTGGTCATGCCGGGACCGTAGTCGAGAACCGGCCGTGCCCGACAGGCGCACGCCTCTGACCAGGGTCTCGGGCGCTCCGCTGTGGCAGGCTGAGAGAAACACCGAGGACACCGGCGCAAGGGAAGGAGGCGCGGCCCATGACCGTCGAACCGCTGTCGCAGAAGGAGGTCGAGGACCGGCTGGCCGAGCTGCCGGGCTGGTCGCTCGACAAGGACCGTCTCATCCGCTCCTACCGGCTCGGCTCGCACTTCGCGGCGACGGCGATGGTCGTGCACATCGCCCAGGTCCAGGAGGAACTGAACCACCACTCCGACCTCACGCTCGGTTACAACACCGTCTCCCTGTCCGTCCACACGCACAGTGCGGGCGGCGCCGTCACCGAGAAGGACTTCGAGCTCGCCCGCAGAGTGGAGGCCTTGGCCCCCGGGCACGGGGCACACTGACCGGGTGCTCGACTACGACAAGGAAGCGGAGCGGTACGACGCCTCGCGCGGCGGCGAGCCCAGGGCGGCCGCCGCCGCTGAAGCGGTGCTGAGCCTCGTACCGAGGCAGACGCGCAGCCTGCTGGACCTCGGCTGCGGCACCGGCATAGTGACCCGCCGGCTCGCGGCCGCCCGCGACGGCATGCGGGTGACCGGCGTGGACCTCGCCCTCGCGATGGCCCGGCAGGCGGCTGCCCGGCTGCCCGGTGCGGTCGTGCTCGCCGACAGCAGGCGGCTGCCCTTCCGGGACGGGGAGTTCGACGCCGTCAGCAGCGTGTGGCTGCTGCACCTGGCCGCCGGCCCCGCCGAGGTGGGGACCATCGTCGGCGAGTGCGCCCGGGTGCTGCGCCCCGGCGGGGTCTACGTCACCACGGTCGACAAGGCCGCCTCCCACAACGTGGGCAGTGACATCGATGTCGTCCTGTCCTCCCGTCCGCCCAGCCCGTTCCGGGACGGAGCGGCGGACGTCCTGTCCCGCGCCGCCGGACACGGCCTGGTCCCGGCCGGGCAGGCCTGTTTCCGGGGCCACGGGCAGGGCCGCAGCCCCCGGCGCACGGTGGCCGACCTCAGACGCGGCTGGTTCGTCACGCTGCCGCCCGGCGACCCGCTCGCCGACGGCTTCGCCACCCGGCTGGCGGAACTCCCCGACCAGGACCGGCCCCGCCCCGACCCGGTCTTCACACTCCGGGCCTTCAGGAAGCCGACGGATCCTCCGGCCGGGTGAAGTCCATGATCCAGTTGGTCACCCAGGTCCGGCCGTCCACGGAGAACGCCTGCTCCCAGCGGGCGGCGGTGTCACGCACCCCCGACCACACGAACCGCACCAGCACGTCCTTGCCGTCGTACGTGTCGCTGCCGGTGAACTCGCCGCGGTCGCCCTCGAAGTGACCGAAGACGGGCGGGAAGAGGGTGCCGGTGCGGCTGGAGGCCCAGTTCAGCGACCACAGCTCGGTGACCGGGTCGAACAGCCGCAGGGTGGCGCCCTTCGAGCCCAGATGCGGCATGTCGATCTCGTCGATGTTGGCGGCCCCGTCGAACAGCGGCCGGCAGTGGCTCGTGCCCGTGAACTCCTCCCATCCGCCGTCCGGGTCGAGGAAGTCGGTGCGCCGGCGGTGCAGGACCCGCCAGTCGCCGTGGAAGAAGTCGAAGTCGTGCGGGCTGCTCATGGGCGGTCTCCAGTGGTTCCCCCGGGCAGGGAGTCGGCGAGGTAGGCGTCGAGGTCGGGGGTGGCGGGGGCGAGCATGTGGCGCACCCAGGCGTCGCGTTCGTGCAGGATCGGCGGCAGCTCCCAGACACAGCCGATCCATGGCTTGCCGGTCTGGACGAAGTGGGTGGGGTCGTCGTCCGGGCAGCCGAGGACGGGCTGGCCCGCCGCCGCGCCCCCGAAGTGCAGGGCGTTGTCCCACACCCAGCTGTAGGCGTTGAGATAGGCGCCGTCGTCACCGCCCCGGTGCAGGACGACGAACGTCGCCGGCGCGGTGCCGTCCGGCTTCGGCAGCAGCGCGGGCAGGAAGCGGTAGGCGGTCTCCTCGACCTCGGGCGCGATGCCCGCCGGGTCGGCGGTGACGTGGTAGCGCTTGACCCACCGTCCCGCCACCTCGACGGGCGGCGGCACGGTCAGGTGTTTCTCCGTGAAGGGCATGGCGGGACGCTAAGGCCGGTTCACTGCCATCCTGTGTCAGTGAAGTCCAGCCGGCTCGTCTCGATCCTCCTGCTGCTCCAGACCCGCGGCCGGATGACCGCCGCCCAGCTCGCCGAGGAGCTGGAGGTGTCGGTGCGGACGGTGTACCGGGACGTGGAGGCCCTGGGCGCCGCCGGGATCCCGCTGTACGGCGACGCGGGCCACGCCGGCGGCTACCGCCTCCTCGACGGCTACCGCACCCGCCTCACCGGCTTCACCACCGGCGAGGCCGAAGCCCTCTTCCTCGCGGGCGCCCCCGCTGCCGCAGCCCAGCTCGGCCTCGGCTCGGTCCTGGCCGCCGCCCAGCTCAAGGTGCGTGCCGCCCTGCCGCCGGAGCTGCGTGCCCATGCCGACCGGATCAGCGGCCGCTTCCACCTGGACGCCCCCGGCTGGTACACGGACGCCGACGACACCCCGTACCTCCCGGCCGTCGCCGACGCCGTCTGGAGCTCCCGGGTGCTGCACGTCCTCTACCGCCGCTGGCGCGAGCCCACCGATGTGGAGCGCCGTCTGGAGCCGTACGGGCTGGTGCTGAAGGCGGGCCGCTGGTATGTCGTCGCCGGGCCGGGACCGCGGACCTTCCGTGTCGACCAGATCCTCGAAGTCGCCACCGGTGATGAGGAGTTCTCCCGCCCCGGCGACTTCGACCTGGCCGCGTACTGGGCGGCGTACCAGCGCGACTTCCACACCCGGCTGTACCGCGGCGAGGCGGTGGTGCGACTGGCCCCGGGGACGACGCTCACCGGCCCGGCGGGGGAGGCGGTTCGTCGCGAAGGGCGTACCGACGAGGACGGCTGGACGCGCGCGACGGTCCCCATCGAGTCCGTCGAGCACGCCCACGCCGAGTTCCTGCGCCTCGGCACGGGCATCGAGGTGCTGGCCCCGGACCAACTGCGCGCGCGCATCGCCCGCACGGTCGCCGAACTGGCCGAGCGGTACGGCAACTCCCGTGCCCCCGGCGGCGACTGAGAGGCGGAACCCGCCCGTCCTCCCAGGAGGTCCGTCACGTGAAGCACCCCCACAGGCACCGCAGACGCCGTGTTCTCCTCCCGGTGGCCGTGGCCACGGCGGCGCTCGCCGGCGCCGGCCTGACCACGTTCGCCACCGACGACGCCGCCCAGGCCGCCACCGCCCGGCAGGTCGAGAAGCTCGACCGGGGCGTGGTCAGCGTCCACACCGGCAGCGGCAACCTGGTCAGCTGGCGCTGGCTCGGCACCGACCCGGACAATGTCTCCTTCAACGTCTACCGGGCCGGTACGAAGGTCAACTCCACGCCGGTCACCGGCTCCACGAACTACTTTCACTCCGGCGCACCCGCCCAGGCCGACTACACCGTTCGCGCGGTCGTGAACGGAACGGAACAGGGCGACTCGGTGCACGCGGTCCAGTTCCGCACCGGCTACAAGGACATCCCGATCTCCCCGCCCGCCGGGGGCACCGCCCCGGGCAACTCCGCGTACACCTACGAGGCCAACGACGCCTCCCTCGGCGACCTCGACGGCGACGGCGCCCTGGACATCGTCCTGAAGTGGCAGCCCACCAACGCCAAGGACAACTCCCAGTCCGGCTACACCGGCAACACGATCGTCGACGGCATCAAGCTCGACGGCACCCGGCTGTGGCGTATCGACCTGGGCCGCAACATCCGCTCCGGCGCGCACTACACGCAGTTCCAGGTGTACGACTACGACGGCGACGGCAAGGCCGAGGTCGCCATGAAGACCGCCGACGGCACCAAGGACGGCACCGGCGCGGTCATCGGCAGCTCCTCGGCCGACCACCGCAACTCCAGCGGGTACGTGCTGGCCGGGCCCGAGTTCCTGACCATGTTCAACGGGCAGACGGGCAAGGCGATGCAGAGCGTCGACTACGTCCCGGCCCGCGGCTCCGTCTCCTCCTGGGGCGACTCCTACGGCAACCGCGTCGACCGCTTCCTCGCGGGCACGGCCTACCTCGACGGCTCACGCCCCTCCCTGATCATGGCGCGCGGCTACTACACCCGCACGGTGATCGCCGCCTGGGACTGGCGGAACGGCTCCTTCACCCGCCGCTGGACCTTCGACACCAACTCCTCCACCAACAGCGGCAAGGGCTACGACGGCCAGGGCAACCACAGCCTGTCCGTCGCGGACGTCGACGCGGACGGCAAGGACGAGATCGTCTACGGCGCCATGACCGTGGACGACAACGGCAACGGACTCTGGACCACGAAGACGGGCCACGGTGACGCCGGCCATGTCGGCGACCTGAACCCGTCCCGCGCGGGCCTGGAGTACTTCAAGGTCTCGGAGAGCACCAGCCAGCCCGGCTCCTGGATGGCCGACGCCCGCACCGGCGCGATCCTCTGGAAGACCGCCTCCGGCGCCGACAACGGCCGGGGAGTCTCCGCCGACATCCACGCGGGCAGCGCGGGCGCCGAGTCCTGGTCCGCCTCCGACACCACCCTGCGCTCGGCGACCGGCGCCTCCCTCGGCCGGGAACCCTCCAGCATCAACTTCCTGTCCTGGTGGGACGGCGACCCCGTCCGTGAACTCCTCGACGGCACCCGCATCGACAAGTACGGCACGTCGGGCGACACCCGCCTGCTGACCGGATCCGGGGTCTCCTCCAACAACGGCACGAAGTCCACGCCCGTGCTGTCCGGCGACATCCTCGGCGACTGGCGCGAGGAGGTCGTCTGGCGCACCGGCGACAACACGGCCCTGCGCGTCTACTCGACCCCGCACGAGACGAACACGAAGATCACGACCCTGCTCCACGACACGCAGTACCGCACGGCCCTGGCCTGGCAGAACACGGCCTACAACCAGCCCCCGCACCCGAGCTTCTTCCTCGGCAACGCCATGCCGACGGCTCCGCGGCCGACGGTCTACACCCCGTGAGACCCCGGTGGGTGCGCGCCCCGGGGGGAGCGCGCACTCACCGGTCACGACAGCAGGCCCGTCAGGCGACCGTGCAGGTCTGGTCACCCACCTTGAACACGGTCGGTTTCGTGTTCGCCCCCGACCGGTTCGCCGTGAAGCCGAAGCTCACCGACGAGCCCGCGGCCACGCTGGCGTTCCAGCCGGCGTTCTTCGCCGTCACCGTCGAACCCGACTGCGCGGCCTCGGCGTTCCACGCCTGGGTCAGCTTCTGCCCGTCGGTGAAGGGCCAACTCAGCGACCAGCCGTTCCATGTGCCGGTCCCGGTGTTGGTGAGCTGGACGTCCGCCTGGAAGCCGTCCGACCACTGGTTGGTGACCTTGTACGTCACCTTGCAGGCGCCCGTCGGTGTCGGGTCGGGGCCCGGCCCCGGGTCCGTGGAGCCGCCGTCGGAGCTGTCGCCGTAGACGACGCCACGGCCGTTCGTCGAGACGTAGACACGGCCGTAGACCCTCGGGTCGCCGGTGATGGCGGCGCCCGTCCAACCCCACTGGTGGGCGTCGTCGTTGATGCGCGTCCAGCTCGCCCCCTTGTCCGTGGAGCGGAAGATGCCGCGTACGCCGCCGATCTTCGCGCTCGTGTAGAGGGTTTGGTAGGTCGCGCCGGGCGCCGCCTTGCCGAAGCCGATCGTGTCGGCCTGCTCGACGTTCGAGAGCTTGGTGAAGCTCGCCCCGCCGTCCGTGGAGTGCCACAGACCGTACGCACCGTCGCTCGCGCCGCCCGCCAGCCACACATCGCCCTTCCCGCCGGGCAGGGCCTTGAAGCGGACACTGTCGCCGCTGGGCAGGCCACTCGCCGGGGACTCCTTGAACGTCGCACCCCCGTCCGTACTCACGTAGAACTTCCCGGACTTGAAGCCGTAGAAGGTCTTGGGGTCGACCCGGTCCGACTCGACGAGCGCCCCGGAGGGGATCCCGCCGGAGGCCTGCCAGGACGTGCCGAAGCCCGTCGCGTGGTGCACGCCGGCGCCCTGCGGGCTCCACACGAACCGGCTCCCGTCTGCCGCCGCCGCGACCGTGCCGCCGCCGCTGACTCCCGAAGGGTCGGTGCCCGCGAACCAGTTGGCGCCGTTGTCCGTCGAGAACGCGATGTGCGGGCCCGAGTCGAGGTTGCCGGTCCGGACGACCGTGTTCGGACTCGACTCGGCGAAGTCCAGGCTCGTGGTCGTCGTGAAGTTCGGCTGCGTGAACATCATCGACGGCACCTTGGTCAGGTCCGTGTGGCGGAAGCCGCCGACATCGCCGAGCGCGCTGAGCAGCGGGGCCCCGGACGGGGGAGAGGCGAGGTCGTTGACCGCCGTCTCCTCCAGGCCCCGCACCATCGGCTTGACGGTGAACTTCCCGCCACTGTCCCAGTTCGTGAGGTTCTCGGTGCCGTAGATCGTCGCGCCCGTCCCGTACATCATGCGAGCGGAGTCGAACGGGTCGATCTCCATCGACTCCGTCATCCAGCCCAGCTTCGGGGTCTGTTCGGGAGGCGCCGGGTTCGCACCCCACGTCAGCCACGGCGAGGACGAGACGTCCATCGTGTAGCGGTTCTCACGATTCGGGTACGACGTGTAGTCCCACGCCTTGGTCCAGGTCGCCCCGCTGTCCGTGGAGCGGAAGATCTGCGTGTCCGGCCACCAGGCGCTGTACGCCGTGGCCATGACCGTGCCCGGCTTCTGCCGGTCCACCGTCAGCCCGCTGAAGCCGTAGAACGTGTCGGCCTCCGCCACCGGGCTGATGTTCGTCCAGGTACCGGCCCCGGTCGCGTACCGCCACAGCCGGCCCTTGCCGCCGTCGTACGGGCCGCCCTTGTCGCTGTAGGCGACGTAGAGGTGGCCGTTCTTCGCGTCCAGGACGCCCTTGTGCGCCAGCTGGCCCGTCGGCTGCCCGGCCAGCCGCTGCCAGGTCGCGCCCGCGTCCGTCGAGCGGTACACCGCGTTCTCCGCGTCGGCGACCCCGACGTACAGCGTCTTCGTGGCGCTGCCCGAGGTGCCCGTGGACTCGTCGAAGGTGACCCAGACGATGCCCTGGTTGTCGGACGCGTAGCCGGACGTGTCGCTCGGATCCTGCACGTAGTTGCCGACGTTCGGGAAGTTCGTCACCTGCGACCACGTCACGCCCGAGTCCGTCGACCGCCACAGCCCCTTGCCGCTGGGCGCGCCCAGGTACAGCACGCTGTTCCGGTTCGGGTCGATCGCCAGCCGCTCGCCCATGCCCCGCCCCGGCATGTTGCCGCCCAGCTTGAACGGCAGATTCGTCTTCTGCCAGCTCGCGCCCCGGTTCGATGACCGCATGACCGCGCCGTTCTTCGGGTCCCAGCTGTTGGTGTACGTCCCGACCGCCGCGTACACCCGGTTCGGATCGACGGAGTCGGACGCGATGCTGACGACACCCGTGTGCCCCCAGTCGTCCCACCCGACCGAGTCCAGCAACGGCGTCCAGCTCTTCGACGACTCCTGCCAGCGGTACGCGCCGCCGATGTCGGTACGGGCGTAGGCGAGGTTCTTCTCGGAGCGGTTGAAGACGATCCCGGGGACGAATCCGCCCCCGTCGATCCGGGCGTTCTTCCAGGTGTACGTGTCCGCGGCGAGCTTCGTCGACGGCGGATCGGCGGCCAGGGCGGTGGGGGCACCCGACAGCAGCCCGGCCGCCAGCGCGAGCACGGCGGTGAGGATACGGGTTCTTCGCACGGTGGGGGTCCTTCCGTGAGGGAACGTGCGAGAGCCGGGCGGTCCCCAGTGCGGGTGGGCACCGCCCGGCCGTTCGGCCTCGCCGTCAGGTGACGAGACCACGAACGCAGAGCTTCGGACGCACCTGTCTTTCAGGGGCGCGGGGAACTGCGCGACCAGCCACCTACGGCACGCAGATCACCACCGCACCACCCGCGGAGCGCCCGGCGGGGGCTATTCGAGAAGCTCCGCGTACGAGCCCATGGCAAGCGCGATATCCGCCTGAGCCCAGAACCGGTGATACGTGAACGACGGAACCGCACCGCCCGCCAGATAACTCTCGATCTTCGACCACGCGGGATCGTCCTCGTAGAAGGACCGGATCGAGTCGAACGTCGACGACGAGTTGATCGCGTCACCGTTCGGCATCGTGCCCGTCCACCCACTGGGGATGTACACCGCGTCGTCGAACCGGTTGTAGTCGGCCCGGTTCTCCGGAACGGCGATCCCGAGCGCGTCCTGGTGGTTGTCCCACATCCCGTCCAGCAGCTTCTTCGCCGCCGCGCCGGCCTCCGTGTCACCCGAGCGGTCGGCGTAGTACGTCAGGGTCTTGGCGTACGAGGCCGCCACACCGACATCGTTCGTGTAGTCGGCGACGGTGACCCGCAATCCGCTGTTGGAACCCGGGCTGGAGGCGTTCCAGGTGTCGGGCTGGCCCGACCACTGCAGCGTCGAAGGGATCCGGAACGTGCCGTCCGGGTTGAACGTGGTCTTGGACAGCGCCCAGTCGACCCACTTGTCGAGGACCGTCTTGGCCTGCGCGTTCCCCGTCTGCTGGTACAGCTCGGCGACCCGCTCCATGGACCACGCCTGGAAGCCGAACCACTGGTTGGACGGCGGGTCGTGGTACACGGGCTTCTCGTCGTAGTACATGCCGTAGAACGTCGACTTCCCGGCGGGCGGGGTCGCGTACCGGCCCGCCCAGCTGTTGGTCGCGCCGCCGGCGATCGCACCCTCGCTCGACTGCAGCCAGCGGTAGAACTCCAGCTGCCGCTCCATGGACTTGGACCAGTCGGCCGCGCCCGTGGCCGACTTGGGCTTCAGCGGGGCGTAGTTGCCGAGCGCGTAGGCCGCGAGGGGGTTCTGGTAGCCGCCGTGGGCGTGGCTGGAGCCGATGCGCCAGGCCCAGCCGGCCGAGGTGTCGGTGGCGCCGCCCCAGGCGTAGTACCAGGACATCAGATAGTGCGAGGCGTCCTTGCCGGTGCCCGCCGGGCAGGACGAGGGCCCGACACAGTTGCCGATCTTCTTGAAGTACTTGTCGAACATGGAGTAGCGCAGATAGTCGCCCATCTTGGCGGCCTTGCCGACCGTCGCGGAGACGTCCCCGCCCTTGCCCTGCTCCTTCGCCCACAGGTCCGCCCAGTAGGCGGCCTGCACGGCCCGGGCGTCGGCGTCCGGCGCGTTGGTGAACTTCCACTGCTTGGCGTAGGAGGCGTCACCGGTGAACAGGTCCAGATAGCCGTTCTTGCCGCCGTACTTGAAGGCGTCACAGGTCGGCTGCGGCACCGTCTCCCACACCGACTCCTGCGAGCCGCGCTGGAAGGTGTTGATGTACGACGGGCCGGTGTCCGACGGGCCCGCCTCGCACTTGCCGGGCGAGTTGCCGTAGCCGTAGACGTTGTCGACGTCCTGCAGCCAGTGCATGCCGTAGACGTCGTCCGTGCCGTAGGCGCTCTTCAGCTCGGCCGCGATCGGGTCCCGGCCGACCGAGGCGCCGGTGTCGAGCTTGGCCGGGTACTCGTTCGGGGTGTCCAGCTCGGGCGCGTAGGTCGCCGGCTTGGACGCGTTGTAGAAGGAGTTGGTCGGCTGGTCGGCGCGGGTGGGGATCATGTACTTCTCCATGAGGTCCCACGCGCCGTTGAACTTGGCCCAGTCGCCGGTCACCTTGCCGTACATGGCCTGGAGCCACAGGAGGTAGCTGTACGCCTCCGAGGTGGTCTCGTGGCCGTGGTCCGGCGCCTCGACGATCAGCGTCTCGACCGAGTGGTAGGGGATGCCCTCGGGGGAGAAGTAGCCGTTCGCCGGGTTGGTGATCTTCCCGTAGAGCTCCAGGAAGCGGGCGTCGTAGACCTTCGCCGCCGCCAGCTGGGTCACCGTGACCGCGGCCTTGGCATGCCCCGCGGCCGTCGACTCGAAGACCGCCGAGCCGGTGCCGGAGTCGGCCGCGGTGACGGTCACCTTCTGCGCGGTGTTCCAGTTCTGCGGGGTGAAGGTGAGCGAAGCACCGCCCGTGACCGACAGACCCGAATTGCCGCTCGCACGGGCCGATGCCACCGTCACGTTGGACGTCGGCTGCTTGGACAGCTTGACCTCGTAGGTGCCCGACTTGCCGGACTGGACGCCCAGTTGGAGCGGCGAGGCGACGACGGTGGGGCCGGAGGAGACCGTGATGCCGACCGGGGTGGAGTTCGCGGAGGCGCCCATGCTGTCGTACGCCTTCGCCACCAGCGAGTGACTGCCCACGGTCAAGTCGGAGACCGAGAGTGAGTAGGGCGCACTCGTGTCCGTGCCCAGCAGCGTGGTGTCGTCGTAGAACTCCACCTTGCTGATCGTGGCGTTGTCCGCCGCGGCCGCTGTGGCCGCCAGCGGGACCGCCTGGCCCTGGGTGTAGACGGCACCGGCGGACGGGCTGGTCAGCACGGCGATCGGCGGCTGGTGCGCGCCGGTGCAGGCGGTGCCGTTGACCGAGAAGGACGTAGGCGCGGCGTTGCCGCCGCTGTAGGTGAACTGGGCGCCGGTGGAGACGGCGGCGCCCGCGGCGACCCGCGCGTTGTGGGGGGCGTTCTTGACGGTGATGTTCTGGCCGGACTGCGACCAGGTGCCGTTCCAGCCGTTCCCCAGCTTCTGGTTGCCGGAGTAGGCGTAGGTCAGCGTCCAGCCGTCGATGGCGTCCGTGCCGCGGTTGGTGAGGGTCAGATCCGCGGTGAAGCCGGAGCCCCAGTCGTTCGTCTTGTAATCGACACTGCACTGAAGTGCGGCCGCCTGCGCGGGAGTCGACCCTGAGGAGAGCATCGTCAACGGAAGCGCGAGAGCTGCGACGGCGGCGATCCACACGCGCCGCACCGCTCCGCGTCTCCGGGGTGGGGGATGCATGGTGCTGGTTCCTCCTTGCGGCTCGGAGAAGTCAAGGCTTGAACCAGTGGGAGCGCTCCCATCGTGAGGACGGGTGTGGTATCGGTCAAGGGCCTTGAAGAGTCGAAAAGATTCGACGCCGCATGTTGAGCGAAAGTCAGCGACTCCCCTGTTCTTTGCAGACACTTGGCGCTACCTTCCTTGACACCAGTGGGAGCGATTCCATCAGTCGACGCGTCCGTCACGGCGTGCCCGGCCTGCAAGGAGTCGCTCATGCGACACCTCTCGCGTTCAGTACTTTGAGCCGCCCTCAGCGCGGTCGTCCCCGTCTGCGCGAGTGCCATGCCGGGTTCCTCGGTTCCTCATGTCCTTGTCGGAGCGCGCCCTGAACGGCTGACACCCTCACCAGCGAAAGGGAAACCCGCACTCATGAGCCGTACGAGAACTGCGTTACTGGCCGCCATGGCCCTGGTCGCCGGCGCGACCGGCACGGCGTTCGCCGTCGACCCGGACGGCGCCGGCATCGCCGCCGTCCCCTGCACCGTCGACTACAAGATCCAGAACCAGTGGAGCACCGGCTTCACCGCCGCCGTGACCGTCACCAACAACAGCGCCGCCAAGTCGTCGTGGTCGCTGAAGTGGTCCTACGCCGGCAACCAGCAGGTCACCAGCGGCTGGAACGCCAAGCTGAGCCAGAGCGGTGCCGCCGTCACCGCGGCCAACGAGAGCTACAACGCCCAGCTCGCGACCGGCGCCTCGGTCAGCTTCGGCTTCCAGGGCAGCTACAGCGGCAGCAACGCGATCCCGGCCACGTTCACCCTCGACGGCGTCACCTGCAACGTCGACGACGGCGGCAACCCGGGGCCGACCGACCCGCCGGGCCCCGGCGGCCCGTCCAACCGGGTCGACAACCCCTATGCCGGCGCCAAGGTGTACGTGAACCCGGAATGGTCGGCGAAGGCCGCAGCCGAGCCGGGCGGCAGCCGCGTCTCCAGCCAGCCGACGGGTGTCTGGCTGGACCGGATCGCCGCGATCAACGGCGCGGGCGGCAACATGGGCCTGCGCGCCCACCTCGACGAGGCGCTGCGCCAGAAGGGCTCCGGCGAGCTCGTCGTCCAGCTCGTCATCTACAACCTCCCCGGCCGTGACTGCGCCGCCCTCGCCTCCAACGGCGAGCTCGGCCCGACGGAGATCGACCGGTACAAGACGCAGTACATCGACCCGATCAAGGCGATCTTCGCCGACTCGAAGTACGCCTCGCTGCGGATCGTCACCACCGTCGAGATCGACTCGCTGCCGAACCTCGTCACCAACACCGGCAGCCGCCCGACGGCCACCCCGCAGTGCGATGTGATGAAGGCCAACGGCAACTACGTCAAGGGCGTCGGCTACGCCCTGAACAAGCTCGGCGACGTGCCGAACGTCTACAACTACGTCGACGCCGGGCACCACGGCTGGATCGGCTGGGACGACAACTTCGGTGCCTCCGCGACCCTGTTCAAGGAGGCGGCGTCCGCCGAGGGCGCGACCGTCAACGACGTCCACGGCTTCATCACCAACACGGCGAACTACAGCGCCTTGAAGGAGAACAACTTCACCATCAACGACAACGTGGCCGGCAAGTCCGTCCGCGAGTCGAAGTGGGTCGACTGGAACCGCTACGTCGACGAGCAGGGCTTCGCCCAGGGCTTCCGCAACCAGCTGGTCTCGGCGGGCTTCCCGTCCTCGATCGGCATGCTGATCGACACCTCCCGCAACGGCTGGGGCGGCTCGGCCCGGCCCAGCGGACCCGGTGCGCAGACCTCCGTCGACACCTACGTCGACGGCGGCCGCTACGACCGCCGCATCCACGTCGGCAACTGGTGCAACCAGTCAGGAGCCGGCCTCGGCGAGCGGCCCAAGGCCAGTCCGGCCGCGGGGATCGACGCCTATGTGTGGATGAAGCCGCCGGGCGAGTCCGACGGGGCGAGCAAGGAGATCGCCAACGACGAGGGCAAGGGCTTCGACCGGATGTGCGACCCGACCTACACGGGCAACCCGCGCAACGGCAACAACCTGTCCGGTTCCCTGCCGGACGCGCCGCTGTCCGGGCACTGGTTCTCCGCCCAGTTCCGGCAGCTGATGCAGAACGCGTACCCGCCGCTGTCCTGAGCGGCTGACACCCCGTCCCCACGGGTCCGCCGGGGCTTCGGCCCCGGCGGATCATTTTTGCGGGAGCGGCAACAGCGGTGGCCTTTTCCCGGTGCGTCGGCGCAGTCTGGCGGCATCCGAGGGAGAGGCTGACCACCATGGCGCACGACCACGACCACGACCACGATCACGACCGTCACGGCCCCGGCGGTCACGACCACACGCATCTCGACTGGGCCGCGATGGCTCCGAGGCTGGAGTCCCAGGCGGAGTTGTTCGCTTCCCTGTACGAGCGGGCCATGGGCTGGCTGGCGCACGAGGTGACCGAGCCGGGCCTGATCGTCGACGCGGGCAGCGGGCCGGGCGTCGTGTCGTGTCTGTTCGCCGAGACGTTCCCGGGCGCGCGGATCGTCGCGGTGGACGGCTCCGAGCCGCTGCTGGAACGGGCCCGGGCACGGGCCGAGCGGCTGGGCGTCGCCGACCGCTTCGGCACGATCGCCGGTGAACTCCCCGACGTGCTGGACCAGTTGGAATACCCGGCCGACCTGCTCTGGGCGAGCCGCAGCCTGCACCACCTCGGCGACCAGCGGGCCGCGCTCGCCGCGTTCGCGGCCCGGCTGGCGCCCGGCGGCACGCTTGCCCTCATGGAGGGGGGCCTGCCCGCCCGGTATCTGCCGCGCGACATCGGTATCGGCCGGCCCGGGCTCCAGGCGCGGCTCGACGGGCTGGAGGCGCAGTGGTTCACGCGGATGCGGACGGAGCTGCCGGGTTATGTCGCGGAGACGGAGGACTGGCCGGCCCTGCTGGCGTCGGCGGGGCTGAAGCCGGGCAGGACGCACACCTTCCTGCTGGATCTGCCAGCACCCGTCTCGGACCGCGCCCGTGAGTATGTCGTCGGCTCCCTGTCGCATCTGCGGGAGCGGATTCCGGAGGGCTTCGACGCGGACGATCTCGCCACCCTCGACCGGCTTCTCGATCCCGACGACGAGGCGGGTCTGTACCGGCGGGCGGATATGTTCGTGCTGGAGGCGCACACGGTGCACACGGCGGTCCGGGCGGTCTGAGCAGGACCCCACCCACCGTCTCCGAGAAGCACGACTGCCCGCAGCCGAGTGACAGGCTGCGGGCAGTCGTAGGGCCGAGAGAGAGGGCTCAGGCGCCGTCGAACGTCGCCGGGTCCGGGCCGATGCGACGGTCCTCGTTGAGGGCGCTGATGGCCGCCAGGTCCTCGGTGTCCAGCTCGAAGTCGAAGACCTCGATGTTCTCCTTGATCCGCGACGGCGTCACGGACTTCGGGATCACCACATTGCCCAGCTGGAGGTGCCAGCGGAGCACGACCTGGGCCGGCGTGCGGTTGTGCTTCCGGGCGATGGCCACGACCGCCGGAACCTCCAGCAGGCCCTTGCCCTGGCCGAGCGGCGACCAGGCCTCCGTGGCGATGCCCTGCTCCGCGTGGTACTCACGGGCGGCGCCCTGCTGCAGGTGCGGGTGCAGCTCGATCTGGTTCACCGCCGGGACGACCGTCGTCTCGCCGATCAGCCGCTCCAGGTGCTCGGGCAGGAAGTTGGAGACGCCGATGGCACGGATCCGGCCGTCGGCGTGCAGCTTCTCGAACGCCTTGTACGTGTCGACGTACGTGTCCCGGGCCGGCAGCGGCCAGTGGATCAGGTACAGGTCGACGAAGTCCAGGCCGAGCTTCTCCAGCGACGTGTCGAAGGCGCGCAGCGTGGAGTCGTACCCCTGGTCGGCGTTCCAGAGCTTGGTGGTGACGAAGAGCTCCTCGCGGGGGAGACCGGCGGCGGCGATGGCCTTGCCGGTGCCCTCCTCGTTGCCGTAGATCGCCGCTGTGTCGATGCTGCGGTACCCGGCCTCCAGCGCGGTCGCGACGGCCGACTCGGCCTCGTCGTCCGGCACCTGCCAGACGCCGAACCCCAGCTGGGGCATCTGGATGCCGTTGTTCAGGGTGATCTGGGGGACCTTGCTCACGAGCTCTCGATCCTTAGGTATGTGACGGGTGTACTCCCATCGTCAACGATCACGAGCCGTGATGCATTCCTGACGGGAGAATTCAGACGGGTGGCACACCATCCGTTAACAGGCGGTTCATGCCCGGTAGAGCGCCTCGACCTCGTTCTCGTACGCCTTCTCGATCGCCTTGCGCTTCAGCTTCAGGGACGGGGTCAGCAGCCCGTGCTCCTCGGTGAACGGCTGGGCCAGGATGCGGAAGGTGCGGATCGACTCGGCCTGCGAGACCAGGGTGTTGGCCGCGACCACCGCGCGCCGCACCTCCGTCTCCAGGTCCGCGTCGCGTACCAGCTCCGCCGCGGACAGCTGCGGCTTGCCCCGCATCGCCAGCCAGTGCTCCACGGCCTCCGGGTCGAGGGTCACGAGGGCGGCGATGTACGGACGGTCGTTGCCGACGACGATGCACTGGTTGACCAGCGGATGGTCCCGGACGCGTTCCTCCAGCACACCGGGGGAAACACTCTTGCCACCCGAGGTGACCAGGATCTCCTTCTTGCGGCCGGTGATGGTGAGGTAGCCGTCCTCGTCGAGCGAGCCGAGGTCGCCGGTGGCCAGCCAGCCGTCGTGCAAGGTCTCGTCCGTGGCCTTGGGGTTGTTGAGGTAGCCCTGGAAGACGTTCTGGCCGTGCAGCCAGATCTCGCCGTCGTCCGCGAGGTGCACGGTCATGCCCGGGATGGGCTGGCCGACCGTGCCGAACCGGGTGCGTCCGGGCGGGTTGGCGGTCGCGGCGGCCGTGGACTCGGTCAGGCCGTAGCCCTCGTAGATGTGCACGCCCGCCCCGGCCCAGAACAGACCGAGCCGCCGGTCCATCGCCGAGCCGCCCGACATGGCGTGCCGGATCCGGCCGCCCATCGCGGCGCGGATCTTGGAGTAGACGAGCTTGTCGAAGAGCTGGTGCTGCATGCGCAGCCCCGCCGAGGGGCCGGGCCCGATGCCCCAGGCCTTGGCCTCGACGGCGTCCGCGTACTTGATGGCGATGTCCACGGCCTTCTCGAACGGGCCGGAGCGGCCCTCCTTCTCGGCCTTGCGGCGGGACGCGTTGAACACCTTCTCGAAGATGTACGGCACGGCCAGGAAGAACGTCGGCTTGAACGCGGCCAGATCGGGCAGCAGGGCCGCCGCGTTCAGCTGCGGCTGATGGCCGAATTTCACCCCACCGCGTATCGCCGCGACCTGGACCATTCGCCCGAAGACGTGCGCGAGCGGCAGGAACAGCAGGGTGGCGGCCTCGTCCCCCCGCTTGGAGTGGAACACCGGCTCCCAGCGCTCGATGACGGTGTCCGCCTCGTACGCGAAGTTGCCGTGCGTGATGACACAGCCCTTGGGGCGTCCGGTCGTGCCCGAGGTGTAGATGATCGTGGCGATCGAGTCGGGCGTGACGGCCTGCCGGTGGCGGTGCACCACCTCGTCGTCGAGGTGCGCGCCCGCGTCGTACAGCTCCTGCACGGCGCCGGAGTCGAGCTGCCACAGACGGCGCAGCTGCGGCAGCCGGTCGATGACGGTGGCGATCGTCATCGCGTGGTCCTCGTGCTCCACGATCGCGGCCGTCACCTCGGCGTCGTACAGCATCCAGAAGCACTGCTCGGCCGAGGACGTCGGGTAGATCGGCACGACCTGGGCGCCGATGGTCCACAGCGCGTAGTCGAAGAGCGTCCACTCGTAGCGCGTACGGGACATGATCGCGACCCGGTCGCCGAACCGGATGCCGCTCGCCAGCAGGCCCTTGGCCAGGGCGAGCACCTCGTCACGGAACTCGGCGGCGGTGACATCCCGCCAGTACCCCGCGTCGTCCTTACGGCCCAGGGCGATGTACAGCGGGTCTTCCTGGGCATGCTCGAAGACCACGTCGGCCAGACCGCCCACCGGAGGTGCCAACGCCAACGGAGGGTTGGTGAACTCGCGCAAACCCCGCTCCCCGCTCCTCAGCGCTTCTGTTGAGTGACGCTCCGCACAGCGCCGTGAAAGCTACCCCACGGGGCCAGGGTGCGGGAGGGGGGTCGAAGGTGAGCAGCGCTCTCATCGGCGCTGGTCAGCGAGGGAAAAAGCGCTCACATGGGGAAGGGTCGGACAGATTACTGACGGTTGAGTAAGTTTCGGTGCCGTAATCTCCACCGAATCTGTACGACTTCAGGCGCAATGCGGAGCACTCTGAGGAGCGTCTCTTCTGTCAGCGCGGCGGCGGCGGATTCCGTCACTCCGGTTGTCACAGATCCTTGCGTGAGCTGCGGCGCAGCCGGTCCCCGCCCGCCAGGAGCGCCGCCGCCAGAGCGTCCGCCGCGCCCGGCGCGGAGGAGCGGCGCCGGCCGTGGACCACCACGAAATCGACCTGTCCCAGTTCCGGCAGGCCCGCCCGGTCCGGGACCCGGACCAGACCCGGCGGGATGAGGCCGCGGGAGTGGGCCATCACACCGAGACCGGCCCGGGCCGCCGCGACGAGTCCGTTGAGGCTCCCGCTCGTGCACACCACACGCCAGTCGCGGCCCTGCCGCTCCAGCGCCTCCAGGGCGAGCGCGCGGGTGATGCCCGGCGGCGGGTAGACGATCAGCGGCACCGGGCGGTCCGGGTCGAGCCGGAGACGTTCCGCGCCGATCCACACCAGCCTGTCGTGCCGGACCAGCTCACCCCGCGGGTCCTCGGGGCGCCGCTTGGCCAGGACCAGATCCAGCTTCCCGGCGGCCAGCTGCTCGTGCAGCGTGCCCGACAGCTCGACCGTGAGCTCCAGGTCGACCTCCGGGTGGTCATGGCGGAAGCCCTCGAGGATCTCGGGCAGCCGGGTCAGCACGAAGTCCTCGGAGGCGCCGAAGCGCAGCCGGCCGCGCAGCCGGGTGCCCGTGAAGAACGCCGCCGCCTGCTCGTGCACCTCCAGGATCCGGCGCGCGAAACCGAGCATGGCCTCGCCGTCCTCCGTCAGCTCCACCGAGTGTGTGTCCCGTGTGAACAGCGTCCGCCCGGTGGCGTCCTCCAGCCGCCGTACGTGCTGGCTGACCGTCGACTGCCGCAGCCCGAGCCGCCGCGCGGCCTGAGTGAAGCTCAGCGTCTGCGCCACCGACAGGAAGGTGCGCAGATGGGAGGGGTCGTACATGAGCCTCAGGTTATCGCGGAACGCGATGACAGTCAGAGCGGTGTACGGGATTCCCGATCGCCGGGCCGGGGAGCAGGATGGGAGGGGGCCTCCCCGGCCCCGCACCGCCCGTACGTACCGAGCAACAAGTACCGAGCGACAAGTACCGAGCAAGTGGAGCACCGTGAAACGCCTGCGCCGGCCGCGCCGGATGCCGATCGACCCGTACATCCTTCTCCTGCTGGCGACCGTGGGAGTCGCCGCACTGTTCCCGGCCCGCGGGTCGGTCGCCGATGTGGCGTCCGGGGCCTCCACGGCGGCGATCGCCTTCCTGTTCTTCCTCTACGGAGCCCGGCTCTCCACCCGTGAGGCACTGGACGGCCTGCGGCACTGGCGGCTGCACATCACCGTCCTGGCCGCCACCTTCGTCGCCTTCCCGCTGCTCGGCCTCGCGGCCCGCGGGCTGGTGCCGGTGATCCTCACGGACCCGCTCTACCAGGGCCTGCTCTTCCTCACGCTCGTCCCGTCGACCGTCCAGTCGTCGATCGCCTTCACCTCGATGGCCCGCGGCAACGTGCCCGCCGCGATCTGCGCGGGCTCCTTCTCCTCACTGATCGGCATCGTCGCCACCCCGCTGCTCGCGGCCTCGCTGCTCGGCGGCAGCGGCGGCGGGTTCTCCGCCGACTCGCTGCTGAAGATCGTGCTGCAACTGCTCGTGCCGTTCCTCGCCGGACAGCTGCTGCGCCGCTGGATCGGCGGCTTCGTCACCCGCCACAAGAAGATCCTCGGTCTGGTGGACCGCGGCTCGATCCTGCTCGTCGTCTACACCGCGTTCAGCCAGGGCATGGTGCAGGGCATCTGGCACCAGGTCAGCCCCGCCCGGCTGGGTGCGCTGCTCGTCGTCGAGGCCGTGATCCTCGCCGTGATGCTGCTGCTGACCTGGTACGGCGGCAAGGCGCTGGGCTTCAAGAGGGAGGACCGGATCACCCTGCAGTTCGCCGGCTCGAAGAAGTCGCTGGCCTCCGGACTGCCCATGGCGAGCGTCCTGTTCGGCGCGCACGCCTCGCTGGCCGTGCTGCCGCTGATGCTCTTCCATCAGATGCAGCTGATGGTGTGCGCGGTGATCGCCAAGCGCCGCTCGCACGACCCCCGCGCGGAGGTCACTCCGCCGGAGCCAGTCGCAGCGACACGAACCGCGGTCGGTACAGGGACACGTTCCGGCTGAGCTGGGCCGCGGCACCGGTCGTCTCCAGCCAGTTGACGTCGTAGCTCAGGACGAGCCGTCCGTCGCCGCTCAGCACCGGATGGACCTGCGGGTTGTAGGCGGCCACCTGGCCCTGCGGCAGCGACGGACTGAACTCCTTCGCCGGCCCGTGCCACGGCCCGGCCGGGGAGCACGCCCAGTACGAGGCCACGGTGGTCAGGCCCTTGGTGCCCGTGGCCATCGTGAACAGCATGTACGTGCCGGCGTCCCGGACGACCGAGAACGCGCTGCCGACGCCCCTGCGCTGCCCGTCCCCGAGCACCGGCCGGGGGCGGGCGGCGGCCGTCCACGCCGAGCCGTTCCAGTACCGCCAGGCCGCCGGATCCCCGAGCCCGCCCTCCCGTACGCGTGCCACGTAGGCGTGCGAGGCCGGGCGGGAGGCGGCCCGGCCGTCGTCGCCGCCGAAGACGTACGTCCAGCCGTCCTCCTCGACCAGTGTCGTGCCGAACAGCACACGCCGGGACGGGTCGGGGACCAGCTGCTGGTCGAGCACCTTGGTGATCGACTCCAGGCGCAGACCGGGCAGCGACAGGGTGGCGACCTCGGTCGCGGTGGGCACGCCGTAGATCCATGGGGCCTGGCCGGCCGTGCGCACCCACAGCAGCACCCGGACCACCTGCTCGGAGGAGCCGGGGGAGCGGGGTTCGACGCGGGCGGCGACCGGCCAGCGCCACTGGTTCGGCGCCGGGTCGGCGAAGAGCGGGGCGGGGAGGGTGGTCTCCAGCCGGCCCTCCCGCATCAGCACGGCCGAGTTGCGCACCAGCGGCGCGGCCGTGTCCCGCCAGGCGTGGGACTCGCCGGCCGGGTTGGGCGGGCCGTACACCCGGCCCAGGAAGGTGTCGGAGAACAGCCACAGCACCCGGCCGTCGGGCAGCCGCAGCGAGTGGGTGCCGTCGCCGCCGGTCCAGTCGTCGGTGCGGCCCGCGTCGTCGCCGTAGCGGGCGAACTCGGCGGTGAGGCCGTCGTCCGCCCGCCACGAGTCCACCGTCCGCGCCCGGCAGGCGCCGTCGTCGTCCCGGCTCTCGTCCTCCGGAAGGGCGACGATCAGGGCGGCACCGAGAACCAGGGCCAGCAGCAGGCCGATCCCGGTTCCGGTGCGCTGTCGTGCTCGTGCTGCTCTTGAGTCGTCGGGCACGCTCCGTGACGTTAGTTGCTGCCGCTCACCTGGTCCATGGGCAGCCACAGGACGGTGCCCCCGGCGGCCGCCTTCGCGGCGCCCGACGCCAACTCCTCGTCGGACAGCGCCCGGTTCCAGACGTGGACGTCGTCGATCGCCCCGCTGAGGAACGCCCTGCTGTCCATCCGCTGGCCGATGTGCACACCGAACGGGGAGTTACGGCTGACCGAGCCCGCCACGTCCGTGGTGGTGAGCGGCGCGCCGTCGAGGAAGAGCGTCAGCTTCCCGGCGCCCCGGCGCAGGGCCAGATGGTGCCAGCGTCCGTCGTTGTGGGCGCCGTCGGTCCACACCGAGGCCGACCTGACGGTGCTCGCGCCCGACCGCGTGGTGATGAGCCCCCGGACCCGATTGCTCGCCGGCTCCCCGCGCAGCCAGATCTGTGGCTGCGTGCTGCCGATGCCGCCCATCCACAGGAAGGGCTGCTCGCCGGTCGTGGCCGTGTAGCGGAAGAACAGCGAGGCGGTGAAGTCCCCTTCGCCGAGCGGGAGCCGGGACCGGTACGGCAGCCGTACGGCGTCGTCGGTGCCGTCGAAGGACAGCGCACCGCCGCGCACGCCGGTGGTCCGGCCCGCACCGCCGAGCACGGCCGCCGGCGTCGCGGCCGACGCGGCGTCACGGGTGGTCGGGTCGGGGCCCCGGCGCGGTTTCAGCCAGTCCTCGGTGAAGCGGGCGAAGCGGATCTCGTCGCGGGCGTCGACCGCGCCGCCCTCGTACAGCAGGCCCACCGTCGTGCCGTCGACGGCCGCCATGTCGGAGTAGCCGGACCAGTCGGTGGTGACGACCGTGCCCCGGTCCACGGTGTCCCAGGTGCGCCCGCCGTCGTAGGAGGAGCGGACCATCATCGTCCGGCGGCGGTCGGGGTCGGCCGGAGCGGACAGCAGGAGCCGGTCGCCCAGGCGTACGGTCGCGCCCTGGACCTGTGGGGTGTAGAGGTCCGGGAGATCGCGGAAGGGCGTGGCGAAGCTGTCGCCGCCGTCCTGGCTGAGGGTCTGGGCGCGGTGGCCCAGATCGGTGCCGTCCTGTTCCCGGCCGCTGACGAGGACGACGCCGTCGGTGCGTTCGGTGAGCGTCACCTCGGAGGGCTTCTGTCGGAACGTGCCGTCCTGCGCTATGGGCCAGGAGTCCGTGGCGCCGACCCGCCAGTGGTCGCCGCCGTCGTCGCTGACGATGAGCGCGGCGTGGTTCGCGGTGACCCGGCTGCCGTCCCACGTCTCGGTGTTGACGCCGAACACGAGCCGCCCGGCGTGCTTGCCGCGGGTGAGCTGGATGCCGTGCACGGGGCCGGTGGCGTACCAGGAGTTCCAGTGCGCGGGCAGGATCTGGTCGCTCAGGTCGCGCGGCTTGGACCAGGTCCTGCCGTCGTCGTCGCTGTGCTGGAGATGCGGGGTGCGGTCGCAGGGGACGGTGCAGTTCCCGGCGTCGGTCCGGCCGGTGTTGTACGTCTCGGCCAGCAGGATCCGGCCGGTCCTGCGGTCCACGAGGGGCGCCGGATTGCCGTGCGTGTCGCCGGCGCCCTCGGTGACGACCTGGAGCGGCCCCCAGGTGCGGCCGCCGTCGGTGGAGCGCTTGAGGACGATGTCGATGTCGGCCGCGTCACCGCAGTTGAGGACGCGGCCCTCGGCGAAGGCGAGCAGTGTGCCGGACGTGGTCCGCACGATCGCCGGGATGCGGAAGCAGGCGTAGCCGGGGTCCTGGGAGGCCTTGAAGAGGACCTGCTGTTCGAACTCCGGTAAGGCCGTGGCCGGCCGGGCCTGGGCGGGGAGGGCCGGCGCGAGCAGCGCGGCGGCGGCGAGAGCGGCTGTCAGGGTGGATCTCAGACGTGCGCGAAGACTTGACGGCATGGTGCGACCTGCCCTTCATGCGTCTGTCGGCTGGACCACCGAGGCATGGGAACGGACATCCGGGCGGCAGAGGTGCGGACAACCGGACATCCCACGTCCCATGTGTGGGGCCACAGACGGTACTTGGACTCACAGACCCCCCACAAGAAGCGTGCGTCAGGGGATCAGGACGACCTTTCCGTGGTTGGCCCGCGCCTCGATCTCCCCGTGGGCCTTCGCGGCGTCCGCCAAGGCGAACTCCCCGTGGACGACGGGCGCGATCTCTCCCGCCGCGAACAGCCGCCACAGCTCCTCGCGCCACTGCTCGTACAACTCCGGTCTCCCGCGAGCGATACGCGCCATCTGGAACCCGATCACCGACTTGGCGCCCACCAGCAGGTCGTAGGCCTGGACGGTGCCGCCGCCCGAGCTGTACGCCACCAGCCGTCCCTCCGGGGCGAGCGCGGCGAGGGCCCGGGTGAGCAGCTCGCCGCCGACCGCGTCCAGGGCGTAGTCGACGGGAGCGCCCCAGCTGTCGTCGCCGTATGTGACGACGTGATCGGCGCCCAGACCGCGGACGAACCCGGCCTTCGCCGGGTCGGAAACGGCCCCCACGACCCGGCCCGCGCCCCGCGTCCTGGCCAGCTGGACGGCCAGATGGCCGACGCCGCTCGCCGCCGCCGTGACCAGGGCCGCCTCGCCGGGCTCGGGCCGGGCCGCCGCCAGGGCGCCGAGGGCGACCAGGCCGCTGCGGACCAGGGCGACCGCGTCGACGGCGCGGGCACCGGCCGGCACCGGGGAGGCCATGGCCTCGTGCAGGAGGGCGAAGTCGGCATAGCCGTGGCCGAAGCAGAGCCCTGTCACCCGGTCGCCGGTGCCGAAGCGCGTGACGCCCTCGCCGACGGCCGTGACCTCCCCGGCGATCTCGCCGCCGAGCGGGCCCGGCTCGGCCGCCTCGGTGACCTTGCGTACGACCGGGAGCGTGACGCCGATCGCCTCCGCGCGCACGAGCAGTTCTCCGGGGCCGGGCCCGGGGACCGGAGCCTCCTCCACGAACAGGGGGCCACCTCGGGATTCGTAGCGGACGCGACGCATCGCACCTCCGGTACTCGTTGGTACTCCCAACGAAGTCATTGGGGAGCCCAACGGTATAGGACGATCATAGGAAGGACCAACGATTTCTTGGCTAGGCTGCGGCCATGTCGAAAGCCCCTCTGCCCGCGATCCGCTCCCTGCCCAGCTGGCTGCTCGGCCGCGCCGCCGCCCGCGGCCGGACCCTGGTGGCCGAGGCGCTGGCCGAGGAGGAGATGAGGATGTGGCACCACGTGGTGCTCTCCGCCGTCCGTGACCTCGGCCCTGTCGCCCAGGCCGACCTCGGCCGCGGGATCCGGCTCGACCCCAAGGACCTGGTCGGCATCCTCGACGACCTCCAGTCGGCCGGCCTGGTGGTCCGCGAGCCCGATCCGAAGGACCGCCGCAAGAACGCGGTGTCCCTGACCACGCGGGGAGCCCGGCTGCTCAAGCGCTGCGAGAAGGCGGCCCGGGCCGCCAACGACGAGCTGCTCGCCCCGCTGTCGGCAGCCGAACGCGAGCAGTTCACCGGGATGCTGCGACGGATATCCGGCACGGCTGACTGAGGCGGCCGGACAGATGTGAGACGGGGCCCCTGCGGCGCAGGGGGCGCTCCCCGCCGGTCGGGGCCCCGCCGCCGTGTCGCGGAGGAACCTGTTCAGCCCTGGGCGGCCGCCGCCCGCAGAGCGATCCGGTCCTCACCCGCGTACACGTTCATGGAACCGCCCCGCAGAAAGCCCACCAGCGTCAGGCCGGTCTCTGCGGCCAGATCCACCGCCAGCGAGGACGGCGCCGACACCGCGGCCAGCACCGGCAGCCCGGCCATCACGGCCTTCTGCGCCAGCTCGAAGGAGGCCCGGCCCGAGACGAGCAGGATCGTCCGCGACAGCGGCAGGTCCCCGTTCCGCAGGGCACGGCCGACCAGCTTGTCGACCGCGTTGTGCCGGCCCACGTCCTCCCGGACGTCCAGCAGCTCGCCCTCCTCGGAGAACAGCGCCGCCGCGTGCAGGCCCCCGGTCCGGTCGAAGACCCGCTGCGCCGCGCGCAGCCGGTCGGGCAGGCTCGCCAGCAGCTCCGGGGTGACCCGGACCGGAGGAGTGTCGGCGATGGGCCACCGTGCCGTGGTGCGCACCGCGTCCAGCGACGCCTTGCCGCACAGGCCGCAGGAGGAGGTGGTGTAGACGTTCCGCTCCAGCGTGATGTCGGGGATCACCACGTCCGGGGCCGTCTTCACGTCGACGATGTTGTACGTGTTCGAGCCGTCGACCGTCGCCCCGGCGCAGTAGACGATGTTCTGGAGGTCGTCCTGCCCGCCCAGCACCCCCTCGCTCACCAGGAATCCCGCGGCCAGGGCGAAGTCGTCGCCCGGGGTGCGCATGGTGATCGCCAGCGGTTTGCCGTTGAGCCGGATCTCCAGGGGTTCCTCCGCGACGAGCGTGTCCGGGCGGCTGGAGACCACCCCGTCCCGGATGCGGAGCACCTTGCGTCGTTCCGTGACACGTCCCATGTCCTGATCAGCCCCGGTTCTGTACGTGCTGGTAGCCGAAGCGGCCCTTGATGCAGAGATTGCCGTGGGTCACCGGGTTGTCGTGCGGCGAGGTGACTTTCACGATCTCATTGTCCTGCACATGGAGCGTCAGGTTGCAGCCCACTCCGCAGTACGCGCAGACCGTGGTCGTCTCCGTCTGGCGCGACTCCTCCCACGTACCCGCCGCGCGCATGTCGAACTCCGACTTGAAGGACAGCGCGCCCGTGGGGCACACCTCGATGCAGTTCCCGCAGTACACACACGCCGAGTCGGTCAGCGGAGCGTCGTGCTCCACGGCGATCCGGGCGTCGAAACCGCGCCCGGCGACCGAGATCGCGAAGGTGTTCTGCCACTGGTCGCCGCAGGCGTCGACGCACTTGTAGCAGAGGATGCACTTGTCGTAGTCACGCACATAGAGGTCGTTGTCGACCTTCGGTTCCTCGTCGATCCGGGCCGCGTCCGGGCCGAAGCGGTCGGGCTTCGCCTCGTACTCCTTGAGCCACTCGGCGGCCTTCGGGGTCGTCGACAGGTCCACGGAGGACGCGAGCAGTTCCAGGACGATCTTCCGGCTGTGCCGGGCCCGCTCGGTGTCCGTGCGCACCTCCATCCCGGGCTCGGCCTTGCGGGAGCAGGCCGGGACGAGGGTCCTGGCCCCCTCGACCTCGACGACACAGACGCGGCAGGCGTTCTTGGGCCGGAGTGTGTCGCCCTCGCACAGGGTCGGGACGTCCTTCCCGGCGGCCCGGCAGGCGTCGAGGATCGTCGAGCCCTCCGGCGCCCGCACCGGCTCCCCGTCGAGCGTGAACTCCAGCAGACGGCGCGGGATCCCCAGCGGTGTGACGGTCATTCGTACGCCCCCAGACGGTCGATGGCGGATTCCACGGCGTTCCACGCGGTCTGCCCGAGACCGCAGATCGAGGCGTCCCGCATCGCGCGGCCGACCTCCCTCAGCAGGGCGATGTCCCCGGCGGCGCCGGCGCCGGTGCGCTCCACGATCCGGTGCAGCGCCTCCTCCTGCCGTACGGTGCCGACCCGGCACGGCACACACTGCCCGCACGACTCGTCCCGGAAGAACTCGGCGATGCGCAGCAGCAGCCGGGGCAGGGGCACGCTGTCGTCGAAGGCCATCACGACCCCCGAGCCGAGCGTCGTGCCCGCCTCCCGCGTCCCCTCGAAGGTGAGCGGGACGCCGAGCTCGTCGGCCCGGACGAAGCCGCCCGCCGCCCCGCCGAGCAGCACAGCCCGCAGTCCTTCACGCACCCCGGCGAGCGCGAGCAGATCGCCCAGCGTCGCGCCGAACGGCAGCTCGTAGACACCGGGCCGCTCCACACTCCCCGACACGCAGTAAAGCTTCGGACCGGTGGACCTCTCCGTGCCGATCGCCGCGTACGCCGGGGCGCCCATCGTGAGGATCGGCAGGACGTTGACCAGCGTCTCGACGTTGTTCTCGACCGTCGGCTTGCCGAACAGGCCCTTCTCCACCGGGAACGGCGGCTTCGAGCGGGGCTCGCCCCGGTACCCCTCGATGGAGTTGAACAGGGCCGTCTCCTCACCGCAGATGTAGGCGCCCGCGCCGCGCCGGATCTCGATGTCGAAGGCGTAGCCCTGGCCGAGGATGTCGTCGCCGAGCAGTCCGCGAGCGCGTGCCTGCGCGATCGCGTGCTCCAGCCGGTGCAGGGCGCGCGGGTACTCGCCGCGCAGATAGAGGTAGCCCCGGTGGGCGCCAGTCGCGTACGCGGCGATCGTCATCGCCTCGACCAGCGCGTACGGGTCGCCCTCCATGAGCACCCGGTCCTTGAAGGTGCCCGGCTCGGACTCGTCGGCGTTGCAGACGAGGTAGTGCGGATGATCGGGCTGGGACGCCGTGGCCTGCCACTTGCGGCCCGTGGGGAAGGCGGCACCGCCGCGCCCGACCAGACCCGAGTCGGTGACCTCGCGGATCACCCCGGCCGGGCCCAGCTCGAAGGCCCGGCGCAGGGCGGTGTAGCCGCCGTGGGCGCGGTAGTCGTCGAGGGACGCCGGGTCGACCACGCCGACGCGCTGGAGCAGCATCAGACCGTCCTGCCCGGCCTGGGGCACCGCCAGCGCCGCGGGCGGCTCCTCCGGCGCCGAGTCGGGCGCACTCGCGGCGAGGACGGCCCGCTCGACGGTCGCCGGCGCCGACACCGCCGTACGCACGGGATCCCCGGCCTTGACCGCGAGCACCGCCGGGGCCCGTTCGCACAGGCCCAGACAGGGGCTGCGCTCCACCGTGACACCGCTGCCGAGGCCCAGCCGGGCCTCGATCCCGGCGCACAGCTCCGGCGCCCCGGCCGCCGCGCACGCCAGGTCCGTGCACACATGGAGCACGGTCGCCGGCCGGGGCTTGACCGAGAACATGGCATAGAAGGTGGCGACCCCGTACGCCTCCGCCGGCGGCACCGTCAGCCGCCGGCACAGGTAGTCGAGGGCGCCGTCGCTGATCCAGCCGATCCGGTCGTTGACGGCGTGCAGCCCCGGCAACAGCAGGTCGCGGCGGTCCCGGGCCGCGCGCCCGCCCCGGGCCCATCTGAGATCGGCATCGGAGCGATCGGCGCCCTCCCAGGAGGACTCCGGAGGGCCGAGCAGGGCGTCGACGGCCGCCCGCTCCTCGTCCGTCGGCTTGCTGTCACCGAAGTGCAGGTCCACAGTGCGTCACCCCACGATGGTCGCGATGGGCAGCTTCTCGATCCGGATCGCCGACGCCTTGAACTCCGCCGTCCCCGCGATCGGGCAGTTCGCCTCGATCGTCAGCGAGTTGGTGTCCACCTCGTCGGGGAAGTGCATGGTCATGAAGGCGAGTCCGGGCCGCAGCGCGGTGTCCACCCACACCGGCGCGGTCACCGACCCGCGCCGTGAGATGACCTGGACCTGCTCACCCACCACGACCCCGTAGCGCTCGGCGTCCTCCGGGCACAGCTCGATGAACTCGCCGCGCCGCAGCGGCGAGGCGTAACCACCGCTCTGCACACCGGTGTTGTACGAGTCGAGCCGCCGTCCGGTGGTCAGCCGGATCGGGTACCGCTCGTCGGTGAGGTCCACGGGCGGGTCGTGCTGCACGATCCCGAAGGGGGCGAGCCGTCCGCGCCCGGCGGGGTCCGGGTCCCACAACCGGCCATGCAGATAGGTCGGTTCGAGCCCGTCCCTGCTGGGGCACGGCCACTGGATGCCCTGGTGCTCCTCCAGACGCTCGTACGTCATGCCGTAGTGGTCGGGCGAGACGGACCTCAGCTCGTTCCACACGGTCTCGGCGTCGGCGTACTTCCAGTCGTGGCCGAGGCGGCCGGCGAGGTCGCAGAGGATGTCGATGTCCTCGCGCGCCTCGCCCGGCGGGGTGACGGCCCTGCGGACGCGCTGCACCCGCCGCTCGCTGTTGGTGGTGGTGCCCTCGGTCTCCGCCCAGCCGGCGGTGGCCGGCAGGACGACGTCCGCGAGTTCGGCCGTCTTCGTGAGGAAGATGTCCTGCACGACGAGGAAGTCCAGGGCCTTGAGCCGCCGTACGGCCTGCTCGCTGTCGGCCTCCGACTGGGCCGGGTTCTCGCCGATGCAGTAGACGGCCTTGAGACCGCCGTCCTCCATCGCCTCGAACATCTCCGTGAGGTTCAGGCCGTAGTGCGGCTGGATGACGGTGTCCCAGGCCGACTCGAACTTCAGCCGGGTGTCCGGGTCGAGGATGTCCTGGAAGCCCGGCAGCCGGTTGGGGATCGCGCCCATGTCGCCGCCGCCCTGCACGTTGTTCTGCCCGCGCAGGGGTTGCAGGCCCGAGCCGTAGCGGCCGACGTGCCCGGTGAGCAGGGACAGGTTGATCAGGGCGCGGACGTTGTCGGTGCCGTTGTGGTGCTCGGTGATGCCGAGGGTCCAGCACAGCTGGGCGCGTTCGGCACGGGCGTAGGCGTGCGCCAGCTCGCGGATCGCCGCGGCCGGTACGCCCGTCACCTTCTCGGCGAGCGACAGCGTCCACGGCTCGACCAGCGCCCTGTACTCCTCGAAGCCGGTGGTCGCCCGCTCGATGAACGCCTCGTTGGCCAGCCCCGCGTGGATGATCTCGCGGCCGATCGCGTGCGCCATCGGGATGTCGGTGCCGACGTTGAGGCCGAGCCAGCTCTCCGCCCACTCGGCGGTCGAGGTCCGGCGCGGATCGACCGCGTACATCCGGGCGCCGTTCCTGATCCCCTTCAGCACGTGCTGGAAGAAGATCGGGTGCGCGAAGCGGGCGTTGGAGCCCCACATCACGATCAGGTCGGTGTGCTCGATCTCCTCGTACGACGACGTCCCGCCGCCGGAGCCGAACGCCGCCGAGAGACCGGCCACGCTCGGGGCGTGGCAGGTGCGGTTGCAGGAGTCGACGTTGTTGGTGCCCATGACGACCCGGGCGAACTTCTGCGCCACGTAGTTCATCTCGTTGGTGGCGCGGGCGCAGCTGAACATCCCGAAGGCGCCGCGGTTGCGGGCGATGCCCCGGGCGGCCCGGTCCAGGGCCTCCTCCCAGCTCGCCTGCCGGAACGGCTCGTCGCGGGAGTCACGTACGAGCGGGTGGGTCAGTCGGGTGTAGGTCTTCGGTTGCCGTTTCCTCATGCGGCGCTCCTCAGCGCGAGCAGGTCCGAGATGGCGTGCACGGTGCGCAGGGTGGGCACCTCCACGCCGGTGATCTCCGCCAGCTCGACGACCGCCGCGAGGAGTACGTCGAGTTCGAGCGGCTTGCCGCGCTCCAGGTCCTGGAGCGTGGAGGTGCGATGGTCGCCGACCCGCTCGGCGCCCGCGAGCCGGCGCTCGATGGAGACGCCGACCTCGCAGCCGAGGGCCCGGGCGACCGCGAGCGTCTCGGTCATCATGATCTCGATGACCCTGCGGGTGCCGCCGTGCAGGCACATCTGCCGCATGGTCGCGCGGGCCAGCGCGCTGATGGGGTTGAAGGAGATGTTGCCGAGCAGCTTGACCCAGATGTCGTCCCGCAGATCGGGCTCCACCGGGCACTTCAGCCCGCCCGCGTGCATCGCCTCGCTGAAGGAGAGACAGCGTGCCGAGAGGCCCCGGCCGGGCTCGCCGATCGAGAACCGCGTGCCCTCCAAGTGCCGCACGACGCCCGGCCCTTCGAGCTCGGTGGCCGCGTAGACGACACATCCGACGGCCCGTTCGGGCGCGAGCACCGCACTGACCGCGCCGTCCGGGTCCACGCTCTCGACGCGGTGGCCGTCGTACGGGCCGCCGTGCCGGTGGAAGTACCACCAAGGGATGCCGTTCTGGGCCGCGACGACCGCCGTCGTCCCGTGCAACAACGGCGCGATCAGCGGCCCGCACGCCGCGTACGCGTTGGCCTTCAGGCCCAGGAAGACGTAGTCGACCGGGCCCACTTCGGCCGGGTCGTCGGTCGCGTGGGGGTGCGCGGTGAAATCGCCCCGCGGGCTGCGCACCCGGACTCCGTGCTGCCTCATGGCCGCCAGATGCGGTCCACGGGCGATGAGATGCACCTCGGCACCCGCGCGATGGAGCGCGGCGCCGACGTAGGCGCCGATGGCACCGGCGCCGAGAACTGCGACTTTCACGGGAACACTCCGTTCGGTTTGAGGGATACCGCGGAGGTGTGACCGCCGTACGACCGCTCAGGAACGCGCCGTGCGGCTTGTGTCGACGAAATATTGTCTACAGTATGGAGGTTGGGGCGGCAAGGGTCCGCGCGGCGACCGTTCGGCGCATCCTGAATACCGCTCACCGCATACGGTCGACGCGCCGCCTTTTCAACTACCCTGCGACTGCCTACCGTCCGGGATTCATGAGTCCCCCAGTCGCGCCCCCGGGCTGGAGCCGCTGGCTCGTTCCGCCCGCCGCTCTTTCCGTACATCTCTCCATCGGCCAGGCCTACGCCTGGAGCGTGTTCAAGCCGCCCCTCGAGTCCGCGCTCGGCCTCAGCGGCACACAGAGCGCGCTGCCCTTCCAGCTGGGCATCGTCATGCTGGGCCTGTCCGCCGCGTTCGGCGGCACGCTCGTGGAACGCAACGGCCCCCGCTGGGCGATGACCGTCGCCCTGGTCTGCTTCTCCTCCGGCTTCCTGCTCTCCGCGCTGGGCGCGTCCCTCGAGCAGTACTGGCTGATCGTGTTCGGCTACGGCTTCGTCGGCGGCATCGGCCTCGGCATCGGCTACATCTCGCCCGTCTCCACACTGATCAAGTGGTTCCCGGACCGGCCCGGCATGGCCACCGGCATCGCCATCATGGGCTTCGGCGGCGGTGCGCTGATCGCCTCGCCGTGGTCGGCGCAGATGCTGGAGTCGTTCGGCAGCGACAGCTCCGGCATCGCCCTGGCCTTCCTCGTGCACGGGCTGTCGTACGCGGTCTTCATGCTGCTGGGTGTGCTGCTGGTGCGGGTGCCCCGCACCGAGAAGCCGGTGGAGAGCGGGCCGAGCGTCCTCGCCGGACCGCAGGTCTCGGCCCGTAGTGCGGTGCGGACCCCGCAGTTCTGGTGCCTGTGGCTCGTGCTCTGCATGAACGTCACCGCCGGCATCGGCATCCTGGAGAAGGCCGCCCCGATGATCACGGACTTCTTCGCGGGCACCTCCACGCCGGTGTCCGTGACGGCCGCCGCCGGCTTCGTCGCCCTGCTGTCGGCCGCGAACATGGCGGGCCGCATCGGCTGGTCGTCGACGTCCGACCTGATCGGCCGGAAGAACATCTACCGCGTCTACCTGGGCGTCGGCGCGCTGATGTACGCGCTCATCGCCCTGTTCGGCGACACCTCCAAGCCGCTGTTCATCCTGTGCGCGCTGGTCATCCTCTCCTTCTACGGCGGCGGCTTCGCGACGATCCCGGCGTATCTCAAGGACCTGTTCGGCACCTATCAGGTCGGCGCCATCCACGGGCGGCTGCTCACCGCCTGGTCCCTGGCCGGTGTGCTCGGGCCGCTCATCGTGAACTGGATCGCCGACCGCCAGGAGGAGGCCGGCCGGCACGGCGCGTCCCTGTACGGGCTGTCCTTCGTCATCATGATCGGCCTGCTCGTCGTCGGCTTCGTCGCCAACGAACTCGTCCGGCCCGTCGACCCCCGCCATCACGTCCCGCAGCCGAAGGAGGCCGATCGTGTCCAGCAGCAGTCAGAGTCCGCCTAGCCCGGACCGGCGGTGGCTGATCGCCTTCGCCTGGGTGTGGGTGGGCGTACCGCTCGCCTACGGGCTGTACGAGCTCGTCCGGAAGGCGACACAGCTGTTCACCGGCTGAGGTCTGGGACCGGGTCGCCCCGGCGTGCGACAGGTGCCAGGGCGTCCGAGGTCCTGACCGAAGCTGACAAGCCTGGCGCCGGTTTCCTGTTGCCTTGGCTGCCGTCGTACCCGTGAGTCACTGATCAGACTGGTGGGTCCCGCTACCCAAGGCAACGAGGGGGACCCACCCAGATGAACGGCTCGCGCATCGCCGCCGTCGGCCACTACCAGCCCGCCAAGGTACTCACCAACGAGGACCTGGCGGGCCTGGTGGACACCAGTGACGAGTGGATCAGGAGCCGGGTGGGCATCCGCACCCGCCACATCGCCGGGCCCGACGAGCCGGTCGACGAGCTGGCCGCCCAGGCCGCCGCCAAGGCCCTCGCGGCGGCCGGCCTGGCCCCCGCCGACATCGACCTGGTGCTGGTCGCCACCTCCACCGCCGTCGACCGCTCGCCCAACATGGCGGCCCGGGTCGCGGCCCGCCTCGGGATGCCGCACCCGGCCACCATGGATCTCAACGTCGTGTGTGCCGGGTTCACCCATGCCCTGGCCACCGCCGACCACGCCGTCCGCGCGGGGGGCGCGAGCCGTGCGCTGGTCATCGGGGCCGACAAGATGTCCGAGGTGACCGACTGGAGCGACCGCAGCACCTGCGTGCTCGTCGGGGACGGGGCCGGGGCCGCGGTGGTCGAGGCCGCAGAGGAGTCCGGCATCGGGCCGGTGCTGTGGGGCTCGGTACCCGAGATGGGACACGCGGTGCGGATCGAGGGCACTCCGTCCCGTTTCGCCCAGGAAGGGCAGAGCGTCTACCGCTGGGCGACCACCCAGCTGCCGCCCATCGCGCGCCGGGCGTGCGAGCGGGCCGGTCTGGAGCCGGCGGACCTCGCCGGGGTCGTGCTGCACCAGGCGAACCTGCGCATCATCGAACCCCTCGCCGAGAAGATCGGTGCCGTGAACGCCGTCGTCGCGCGCGATGTCACCGAGTCCGGCAACACCTCGGCCGCGAGCATCCCGCTCGCCTTCTCCAAGCTCGTCGAACAGGGCGCGGTCTCCACCGGCGACCCGGTCCTGCTGTTCGGCTTCGGCGGGAACCTGTCGTACGCGGGACAGGTCGTGCGCTGCCCCTAGCTCTCCCGGCCGCCCGGGTGTGACGCGGCCAACTGCCCGAATCCCTGGCCTTTGTGCGCCGTAGACTGTAGACGAAAGACAATCGATACTGACTCTGCGGCGACACCGGTAGCCGCCGCGCTGTGCACGGCCCTGCCGAGGAGGGGGACCGCGATGCTTTCGACAGGCCTGCCCCAGGGGGCGGTACCCAAGCTGGAACGCCCGGGTCCGCTGCGTGACCGTGTCTATGAGGCACTCCTCGAACTCATCACCACCCGGGCCCTCCAGCCCGGCCAGCACCTCGTCGAGAGCGAACTCGCCGGGCATCTCGGGGTCTCCCGGCAGCCGGTGCGCGAGGCGCTGCAGCGGCTCAACACCGAGGGGTGGGTCGATCTGCGGCCCGCCCAGGGCGCGTTCGTGCACGAGCCGACGGAGGAGGAGGCCGACCAGCTCCTCACGGTCCGCACGCTCCTGGAGGCCGAGGCGGCCCGGCTCGCGGCGGCCAACGCGAACAGTGCCGGCCTCACCGCCCTGGAATCCCTCTGTGCGGAGGGCGAGAAGGCCGTCGAGGCCGACGACGTGGACGGCGCCGTCGCCATGAACGCCCGCTTCCACACCAAGATCATGGAGCTGGCCGGCAACGCGGTCCTCGCCGAACTCGCCGCCCAGGTCGACCGGCGGGTGCGCTGGTACTACACGCCGGTGGCCCGTCAGCGCGGCCACCAGTCCTGGATCGAACACCGCGAACTGATCGCCGCCATCGCGGACCGGGACGAACAGCGGGCCACCCAGCTGATGCGCGAACACACCGAGCACACGCGGCGGTCGTATCACGCGCGGGCGCGTTCGTAGGGCTCTCGGCCGTTGTCGGCAACTCCAGACCCTCAACTCCCGTTCCACGTCTTTGTCCTGTGAGTGGAAAAAGTAGAGGGCAATTCCTGCGCGACTTCTTCCCACCTCCGGCAGCCGCTGCTACGTTCCCTCCGAAAGCAAGCCACTGATGTGGCGGGAAACCGGCGCGCACAGGCCGATCGAGGCGGGGAGGGGCTCGTGAGACGTATGACCGCACGACCCGGAAACGCCCACCAGGCCCGACTGCTCACGCTGTTGCGCGACGGCGGCCCCAACTCCCGTGCCCAGCTGGGCGACCAGGTCGACCTCTCACGGTCCAAGCTCGCCGTGGAGGTGGACCGGCTGCTGGAGACGGGGCTGGTCGTGGCCGACGGACTCGCCGCCTCGCGCGGTGGCCGTCGCTCCCACAACATCCGGCTCAACCCCGGTCTGCGCTTCCTCGGCGTCGACATCGGCGCGACCTCGGTCGACGTCGCCGTCACCAACGCCGAACTGGAGACCCTCGGCCACATCAACCAGCCCATGGACGTGCGCGAAGGCCCGGTCGCGGTGTTCGAGCAGGTCCTGGCCATGGCCGCGAAACTGAAGGCCTCCGGGCTCGCGGAGGGGTTCGACGGCGCCGGCATCGGCGTCCCGGGCCCGGTCCGCTTCCCCGAGGGCATTCCGGTGGCACCGCCGATCATGCCCGGCTGGGACGGCTTCCCCGTGCGGGAGGCGCTCAGCCAGGAACTCGGCTGCCCGGTCATGGTCGACAACGATGTGAACCTCATGGCGATGGGGGAGCAGCACGCGGGCGTCGCCCGCACCGTCGCCGACTTCCTCTGCGTCAAGATCGGCACCGGCATCGGCTGCGGCATCGTCGTCGGCGGTGACGTCTACCGCGGTACGACGGGCAGCGCCGGCGACATCGGGCACATCCAAGCCGTGTCCGACGGCAGGCCCTGTGCCTGCGGCAACCGGGGCTGCCTGGAGGCCCACTTCAGCGGGGCGGCCCTCGCCCGCGACGCCACGGAGGCCGCCCAGCAGGGGCTTTCGGCCGAACTGGCATCGCGGCTGGAGACGAACGGCGGCCTCACCGCCGTCGACGTCGCCGCCGCGGCCGCCGCGGGCGACGCCACCGCACTCGACCTGATCCGCGAGGGCGGCAATCACACCGGCCAGGTCATCGCCGGCCTGGTCAGCTTCTTCAACCCGGGTCTGGTGGTGATCGGCGGCGGAGTGACCGGCCTCGGCCACACGCTGCTCGCCGCGATCCGCACCCAGGTCTACCGCCAGTCGCTGCCGCTGGCAACCGGCAATCTGCCCATCGTCCTGGGCGAGCTGGGACCCGCCGCCGGTGTCATCGGCGCGGCCCGGCTCATCAGCGATCACCTGTTCTCACCCGCGTAAGCGCACAGCTCAGTACGGCGTACCAGTACCGCGCCCCGCACAGTTCCCTGCTCCGCTCCGCGCTCCGCCCTGCCCTGAAACCGGCCCGCACGCCCGCCAAGGGGACCTCATGGCACCAGAACCACCGCTGCTCAGCATGTCCGGCATCACCAAGTCGTTCCCCGGAGTCCGGGCCCTCGACGGCGTCGACCTCGACGTCCAGGCCGGTGAGGTGCACTGCCTGCTCGGCCAGAACGGCGCGGGCAAATCGACCCTCATCAAGGTCCTGGCCGGTGCCCATCAGCCCGACACCGGCACCATCCGCTGGCGCGGCGAGGAGGTCACGCTCCGCTCGCCGATCGCCGCCATGCGCCTCGGCATCGCCACCATCTACCAGGAACTCGACCTGGTGGAGCATCTGTCGGTCGCCGAGAACGTCCACCTCGGCCATGAGCCGACCGCCGCCGGGTTCGTCGTACGCGGGAAGACGGCGCGCGAGTCGACCGCTCGGCTCCTCAAGCGGCTCGGGCACCCTGAGGTCGATCCGGCCCGTCTGGTGGGGGAGTTGTCGGCCGCGCAGCAGCAGATCGTGTCCATGGCCCGGGCGCTCTCCCACGATGTGCGGCTCATCGTGATGGACGAACCCTCCGCCGCCCTCGACCCGGACGAGGTCGACAACCTCTTCCGTATCGTCGGCGATCTCACCGCCGCCGGAGTCGCCGTCGTCTACATCTCACACCGCCTGGAGGAGATCCGGCGCATCGGCGACCGGGTGACCGTGCTGAAGGACGGACGGGCCGTCGCGAACGGGCTCCCGGCGAAGTCGACACCGACCCGTGAGGTCGTCGCGCTGATGACGGGCCGCAACGTCGAGTACGTCTTCCCCGGCCGGCCCCTCTCCCCGCCGACCGGAAAATCGGTTCTCCAGATTCAAGGGCTGGCCCGTCAAGGGGAGTTCGAGGCCTTCGACCTGGAGGTCAGGCCGGGCGAGATCGTCGGCCTCGCCGGACTCGTCGGCTCGGGCCGCTCCGAGATCCTGGAGACCGTCTACGGGGCCCGCAAACCGACGTCCGGTCAGGTGCTGGTCGACGGACGGCCCTTGAAGCCGGGCAGCGTACGGGCCGCCGTCCGCGCCGGGCTCGGGCTCGCCCCCGAGGAACGCAAGGCCCAGGCCCTGCTGATGCTGGAGTCCGTCACCCGCAATGTGTCGGTCTCCTCCATGTCCCGCTTCTCGCGCGGCGGCTGGATCGACCGGCGCGCCGAACTCGGTGCCGCCCGGGCCGCGACGCGCGAGCTGTCCCTGCGGCCGGACAACCCGTCCGTGCCCGTGCGCACCCTGTCCGGCGGCAATCAGCAGAAGGCCGTCCTGGCCCGCTGGCTGCTGCGCGGCTGCCGGGTGCTGCTGCTCGACGAACCCACCCGCGGCGTCGACGTCGGCGCGCGCGCCGAACTGTACGCCGTCGTCCGCCGGCTGGCCGACGAAGGCCTCGCCGTACTGCTGGTCTCCAGCGAGGTGCCCGAGGTGCTCGGCCTCGCCGACCGCGTCCTGGTGCTGCGCGAGGGCCGTGTCGTCCACACGGCGCCCGCGCGCGAACTCGACGAACACCGCGTACTCGACCTGGTCATGGAAGGAAGCCCGGCGTCATGACGCAGCCCGTCTCCCCGCCGCGGGACAGCACCGACAAGGTGCCCGAGGCTCAGCCCCCGGCCTGGCGCGGCCTGCTGTTCCGCGCCGATGTCCGCACCCTCTCCCTGCTCGGCGTGCTCGCCGCGCTGATCCTCATCGGCGGCATCACCAAGCCCGACGAGTTCCTCGACACCCGCAACCTGCAACTGGTCCTCACCCAGGCCTCCGTGATCGGCGTCGTCACCGTCGGCATGACCTTCGTCATCGTCTCCGGCGGCATCGACCTGTCGGTCGGCGCGATCGTCGCCCTCGCCTCGGTGTGGGCGACGACGGTGGCCACCCAGGAGTACGGCTTCGCCGGCATCCTCTTCACGGCGATGGTCGTCGGAGTCGGCTGCGGCCTGGTCAACGGGGTGCTCATCGCCTACGGCGCGATGGTGCCGTTCATCGCCACCCTCGCCATGCTGGCCTCCGCCCGCGGCCTCGCCCTGCAGATCACCGACGGCAAGACCCAGATCGTCACCGTGCCGTCCGTTCTCGACCTGGGCGAACGCGACGCCTACATCCTCGGCATCCCGCCCCTGGTCATGGTCTTCGCCGTCGTGACGGTCATCGGCTGGCTGGTGCTCAACCGCACCACCTTCGGCCGCCGCACCGTCGCCGTCGGCGGCAACCCGGAGGCCGCCCGGCTCGCCGGCATCGACGTACGCCGCCAGCGGCTCTACCTCTATCTGCTGTCCGGCCTGTGCTGCGGCATCGCCGCCTTCCTGCTGATCGTCCTGTCCGGCTCCGGCCAGAACACCAACGGCAACCTCTACGAACTCGACGCCATCGCCGCCGCGATCATCGGCGGCACCCTGCTCAGCGGGGGCCGGGGCACCATCGTCGGCTCCGTCCTCGGCGTCCTGATCTTCACCACGATCACCAACATCTTCGCCCTGAACAACCTGCAGAGCGACGTCCAGCAGATCGCCAAGGGCGCGATCATCGTCGCCGCCGTGCTGGTCCAGCGCCGTACCGCGAGCACGACCTGAGGAAAGGGTTCACCGCCATGACAGAGATCACGAGCCGCAGAGGACTGCTCTTCGGGGCCGCCGCCGTCTCCGCCGGTGCCCTCCTCACGGGTTGCACGAGCAACGAGCCGTCCGACGCCAAGGACGAGCCGGCCGGGAACGACCAGCCCGCCGCGGACGACAAGCCGGGCAAGAAGGTCACCGTCGGCTTGGCCGGACCGCAGGCCGACCACGGCTGGCTCAACGCCATCAACGACAACGCCAAGGAGCGCGCCGAGAAGTACTCGGACGTCACCCTGGAGATCACCGAGGGCTCCAACGACACCGCCCAGCAGATCGGCCAGATCGAGACCCTCATCAACAAGAAGGTCGACGTCCTGGTGGTGCTGCCCGCCGACGGCAAGGCCCTCACCCAGGTCGGGCTGAAGGCGATGCGCGCGGGCATCCCGGTCGTCAACCTCGACCGGATCTTCAACACCCCGCAGGCCTACCGCTGCTGGATCGGCGGCGACAACTACGGCATGGGCCTCAACGCCGGGCACTACATCGGCGAGAAGCTCAAGGGCAAGTCGGGCGCCCGCGTCATCGAACTGGCGGGCCTCGACAACCTGGAGCTGACCAAGCAGCGCACCAAGGGCTTCGACGACGCCCTGAAGAACTACCCCAACATCAAGAAGGTCGCCCGCCAGGCCGCCGACTTCACCGTCGAGTCCGGCCAGGCCAAGATGGCCCAGTTGCTCCAGGCCCAGTCGAAGTTCGACGCGCTGTGGAACCACGACGACGACCAGGGCGTGGGCGCGCTGCGGGCCATCGAGCAGGCCGGGCGCGACGGCTTCCTGATGGTCGGCGGGGCCGGTGCGCTCTCCGCCTTCCAGGCCATCAAGCAGGACGACGGCGTGCTCAAGGCGACGGTGCTCTACCCGCCGACCATGGCCGCCTCCGCGATCGACCTCGCCCGCGCCCTCGGCCAGGGCAAGGGCATCGGCGGCATGGCCGAGTTCGAGATCCCCGCGTCGATCACGCTCTACTCGGCCGTCGTCGACAAGACCAACGTCGACCAGTACATGCCCACCGGCTTCCAGTGACCGGTTCCGCCCCCGCACCCCCCACGTGCGCGACCCCGACCAGGACGAGGAGGACTCCCACATGGGACAGCCGCAGCAGCAGTCAGAAGGGACCGAGGAGGCAGGCAAGCCACCCCTGCGCGTGGGGATGGTGGGCTACGCCTTCATGGGCGCCGCCCACTCGCAGGGCTGGCGCACCGCGGGCCGTGTCTTCGACCTGCCGCTGAACCCGGTGCAGGCCGCGATCTGCGGCCGGGACGCCGCCGCCGCGCGGGCGGCGGCGGACCGGCACGGCTGGGCGTCGGTCGAGACCGACTGGCGTGCCCTCGTCGAACGGGACGACATCGACCTGGTCGACATCTGCACCCCCGGCGACAGCCACGCCGAGATCGCCCTCGCCGCCCTGGCCGCCGGCAAGCACGTCCTGTGCGAGAAGCCCCTCGCCAACACCGTCGAGGAAGCCGCCTCGATGGAACGCGCGGCCGAGGAGGCGCACGCACGCGGCCAGGTGGCGATGGTCGGCTTCAACTACCGCCGGGTGCCGGCCACCGCCCTGGCCCGGCGGATGGTCGCCGAGGGCCGCCTGGGCAGGCTGCGGCACGTGCGTGTGACGTACCTCCAGGACTGGCTCGTCGACCCGCACTTCCCGCTGACCTGGCGGCTGCGCAGGGAGCAGGCGGGGTCGGGCTCGCTCGGCGACCTGGGCGCGCACATCGTCGACCTCGCGCAGTATCTGACGGGGGAGCGGCTGGCGGGTGTCTCCGCGCTGACGGAGACCTTCGTACGGGAGCGGCCGCTGCCCACCGGCGCCACGAGCGGGCTGGCCGCGGTCTCCTCGGCCGGCACCGGCCAGGTCACCGTGGACGACGCCGCCCTGTTCACGGCCCGCTTCCCCTCCGGCGCCCTGGCCTCCTTCGAGGCCACCCGCTACGCCACCGGCCGCAAGAACGCCCTGCGCATCGAGCTCAACGGGGAGCGCGGCTCGCTCGCCTTCGACCTGGAGCGGCTCAACGAGCTGTCGTTCCACGACGGCACCGAGCCGGGCGCGGAGGCAGGCTTCCGCCGGATCCTCGTCACCGAACCCGACCACCCTTACCTGGACGCCTGGTGGCCGCCCGGCCACGGCCTCGGCTACGAGCACACCTTCGTCCACCAGGCCCGCGACCTGGTCCACGCCGTCGCCGAGGGCCGCCGCCCCGATCCCTCCTTCGCCGACGGGCTGCAGGTGCAGCGCGTGCTCGCGGCGGTCGAGGAGAGCGCCGAGAAGAACTCCGTCTACACCCCGATTGCGGTCTGAGGAGGCTGACGCGCGATGCCGCGTACGTTCACGCTGTTCACCGGCCAGTGGGCGGACCTGCCCCTGGAGGAGGTCTGCCGGCTCGCCCGCGACTTCGGCTACGACGGCCTCGAACTCGCCTGCTGGGGCGACCACTTCGAAGTCGACAAGGCGCTCTCCGACCCGGGGTATCTCGACGGCCGCCGGGCGCTGCTCGACAAGTACGGCCTCAAGTGCTGGGCCATCTCCAACCACCTCGTCGGCCAGGCCGTCTGTGACGCCATCATCGACGAACGCCACCAGGCCATCGTGCCCGACGCGGTGTGGGGGGACGGAGACCCGGAAGGGGTCCGGCAGCGGGCCGCGGAACGCATGAAGGACACCGCGCGCGCCGCGGCCGCCTTCGGCGTCGACACCGTCATCGGCTTCACCGGCTCCGCCATCTGGCACCTGGTCGCCATGTTCCCGCCCGCCCCCGACGCCATGATCGAACGCGGCTACCAGGACTTCGCCGACCGCTGGAACCCGATCCTGGACGTCTTCGACGCCGAGGGCGTGCGGTTCGCGCACGAGGTGCACCCCAGCGAGATCGCCTACGACTACTGGACGACGGTCCGCGCGCTGGAGGCGGTCGGCCGGCGCCCCGCCTTCGGGCTCAACTTCGACCCGTCGCACTTCGTGTGGCAGGACCTCGACCCGGTCGGCTTCCTCTGGGACTTCCGCGACCGGATCTACCACGTCGACTGCAAGGAGGCCCGCAAGCGCCTCGACGGACGCAACGGCCGGCTCGGCTCCCACCTGCCCTGGGGCGACCCGCGGCGCGGCTGGGACTTCGTCTCCGCCGGGCACGGCGACGTCCCCTGGGAGGACGTCTTCCGGATGCTGCGCTCCATCGACTACCAGGGGCCGGTCTCCGTCGAGTGGGAGGACGCCGGCATGGACCGGCTCCAGGGGGCGCCCGAGGCGCTGACCCGCCTCAAGGCCTTCGACTTCGAGCCGCCCAGCGCGTCCTTCGACGCCGCGTTCAACAGCTGAACCACGCACCTTCCTTGTGTTCAGGTCACACACCTCCGGGGTGACGGCGCACCCCGGCGCCCGCACCGCACGTCTACGCACCCATCCCGTACGGCCCACCCCGTTCCCGGAGGGACTTCGTGCACAGAACCAGACTCAGAGCCACCCGCAGCGCCGGACATCCCAGGCTGCGCACCACCGTCGCCCTGTTCACCGGCCTGCTCCTGGCCGTGGGCGCCCCGGCCACCGTCGCCGGGGCCCACCCCGGCCATCCGGAGCACGACGAACCGGCGGCCGCCGAGGGCCAGTTCCAGCAGGTGCCGCTCGCCAAGGGCGAACCCGAGACGGGCGAGCCGATGTCGCTCGCCGTGCTCCCGGACCGCAGCGTGCTGCACACCTCGCGCGACGGCACACTGCGCCTCACCGACCAGGGCGGCGTCACCAAGGTCGCCGGCAAGATCCCCGTCTACAGCCACGACGAGGAGGGCCTCCAGGGCGTCGGCATCGACCCGGACTTCAAGAACAACCGGGCGATCTACCTCTACTACGCCCCGCCGTTGGACACCCCCGCGGGCGACGCCCCGGAGACCGGCACCGCCGAGGAGTTCAAGAAGTTCGACGGCGTCAACCGCCTCTCCCGTTTCACCCTGAACGCCAACGGCACGCTGAACACGGCCAGCGAGAAGAAGGTCATCGACGTCGCGGCCTCCCGGGGCATCTGCTGCCATGTCGGCGGCGACATCGACTTCGACGCGGCCGGCAACCTCTATCTGTCGACCGGCGACGACTCCAACCCCTTCGCCTCCGACGGCTACACGCCGATCGACGACCGCGAGGGCCGCAACCCCGCCTTCGACGCCCGCCGCAGCTCCGCCAACACCAATGACCTGCGCGGCAAGATCCTGCGGATCAAGGTCGCCGAGGACGGCTCGTACACCGTCCCGGACGGCAACCTCTTCGCCCCGGGCACGGACAAGACCCGTCCCGAGATCTACGCGATGGGCTTCCGCAACCCGTTCCGGATGAGCGTCGACGACAAGACCGGCATCGTCTACGTCGGCGACTACGGCCCCGACGCGGGCGCCGCGGACCCCAAGCGGGGCCCGGGGGGACAGGTCGAGTTCGCCAAGGTCACCAAGGCCGCCAACTTCGGCTGGCCGTTCTGCACCGGCAACAACGACGCGTACGTCGACTACGACTTCGCCACCAAGGAGTCCGGCGAGAAGTTCGACTGCGCAGCCCCGAAGAACACCTCGCCGTACAACACGGGCCTCACCGACCTGCCGCCCGCGCAGGCCGCCTGGATCCCGTACGACGGCGGCTCCGTGCCCGAGTTCGGCAGCGGCTCCGAGTCCCCGATGGCCGGCCCGGTCTATCGCTACGACCCCGAGCTCGACTCCAAGGTGAAGTTCCCCGAGGCCTACGACGGTGACTTCTTCGCCGGTGAGTTCGGCCGCCGCTGGATCAAGCGGATCGAGCAGAACGGCGACGGCTCGGTCGCGAAGATCAACGACTTCCCGTGGACCGGCACCCAGATCATGGACATGGAGTTCGGCCCCGACGGCGCGCTCTACGTCCTCGACTACGGCGTCTCCTGGTTCCAGGGCGACGAGCACTCCGCGCTGTACCGGATCGAGAACGCCGAGGACGGCTTCTCGCCGATCGCCGAGGTGAGCGCCGACAAGACGTCCGGAGCGGCCGGCCTGAAGGTCAAGTTCACCGGCTCGGCCAAGGACGCCGACTCCGCGGACCTCACCTACAGCTGGGACTTCGGCGACGGCACCAAGGGCGAGGGCCTCAACCCCACCCACAAGTACAAGAAGATCGGCACCTACACCGCGACCTTCACCGCCAAGGACGCCGAGGGCCACACCGGCAACGCCAGCACCCGGATCGTGGTCGGCAACACCGAGCCCAAGGTGCGGATCGACATCCCGGGCAACGGCACCATGGCCGAGTTCGGCAAGCCCGTCCCGTTCAAGGTGACCGTCACCGACCCCGAGGAGACCGTCGACTGCTCCAAGGTCAAGGTCGCCTACAGCCTCGGCCACGACTCCCACGCCCACGAGCTGACCAGCGAGATGGGCTGCGAAGGCACCCTGAAGCCGCCCCCCGGCGACGGCGGCCACGACCCCAACGCCAACATCTACGGCGTCGTCGGCGCCAGCTACACCGACGGCGGGGCGAACGGCCAGGAGACGCTCACCGGCACCGCCCGCGCCGTGCTCCAGCCGCTGCACCGCCAGGGCGAGCACTTCACCACCCAGTCGGGCGTGACGGTGATCGACAAGACCGGCGCCAACGGCGGCAAGACCGTCGGCAACATCGACGACGGCGACTGGATCTCCTTCAGCCCCTACCGGTTCGACGGGCAGAAGAAGATGACCGTGCGGGCCTCCTCCGGCGGCGCGGGCGGCTTCATCGAACTGCGCACCGGCTCGCCCGACGGACCGCTGCACGGTTCGGCCTACATCCCGCCGACCGGCGGCTGGGAGACCTTCCAGAACGTCGATGTGCCGCTGCGGTCGCTGCCCAAGAAGGCCACGGACATCTACCTGGTCTTCAAGGGCGGCGAGGGCGCGCTGTACGACGTGGACGACTTCGAGTTCTCCAAGGAGCCGTTCAAGGGCGGCAAGAAGGTCCTGGTCTTCTCCAGGACCGCCGGCTTCCGCCACGACTCCATCCCGGCCGGCATCACCGCGCTGAAGGAGCTCGGCGGCCCGGCCGGCATCACGGTCGACGCGACCGAGGAGGCCCGCCAGTTCACCACGACCAACCTCGCCAAGTACGACGCGGTGGCCTTCCTGTCCACCACGGGTGATGTCCTCAACGCCGAGCAGCAGAAGGCGTTCGAGGACTACGTGGCGGGCGGCGGCGGTTACCTGGGCATCCACGCCGCCGCCGACACCGAGTACGACTGGCAGTTCTACGGCGGCCTCGTCGGCGCCTACTTCGACTCGCACCCGGCCATCCAGAAGGCCACCGTGCGCGTCGAGGACCACGACCACCCGTCGACCGGGCATCTGGACCAGGCCTGGGAGCGCACCGACGAGTGGTACAACTACCGCACCAACCCGCGTGAGCAGGCCAAGGTCCTCGCCACCCTGGACGAGACCACCTACCAGGGCGGGAACATGAAGGGCGACCACCCGATCGCCTGGTGCCAGAGCTACGGCGGCGGCCGCTCCTTCTACACCGGCGGCGGCCACACCAAGGAGTCCTACGCCGAAGAGGCCTTCCGGGCCCATCTGCTCGGCGGCCTCCAGTACGCCACCGGCCAGGTCAAGGCCGACTGCAAGCCGGGCAAGGACTACCGGAAGATCTTCAACGGCCAGACCCTGGACGGCTGGAAGCAGGCGGGCCCCGGCAAGTTCGTCGTCAAGGACGGCGTGATGGAGTCCGAGGGAGGCATGGGCCTGCTCTGGTACCAGGCCAAGGAGCTGAAGTCGTACTCCCTCAAGCTCGACTGGAAGATGCGGGGCGACGACAACTCCGGGATCTTCGTGGGCTTCCCGGCCTCCGACGACCCCTGGTCCGCGGTGAACAAGGGCTACGAGATCCAGATCGACGCCACGGACGCGCCCGAGCGCACCACGGGCTCCGTCTACTCGTTCAAGTCGGCGAACATCAAGGCCCGTGACCAGGTCCTGCGGCCGCCCGGCCAGTGGAATTCCTACGAGATCAAGGTCCAGAGCGAACGGCTCCAGGTGTTCCTCAACGGAGTCAAGATCAACGACTTCACCAACAAGGACCCCCAGCGGAGCCTGACAGACGGCTACATCGGCCTCCAGAACCATGGCGCCGACGACCAAGTCTCCTTCCGTAACATCCAGTTGAAGGAACTGCCCGTCAAGGGCGACTGAACGGCGGCGGGCGGGGGACGCCGGACCCCCGCTCGCCGTCTCCCTTCGCCCGGGTCCGCGCACGATCAGGAGGCTGCCTATGTCCGCGTCCCTCTCCCGACCGCGTGTGGGGGTGTGGCTGATCGGAGCCCGAGGCTCCGTCGCCACCACCGTCGTCACGGGGTGCGCCGCCATCACCGCGGGACTGCACCCGCCCACCGGCATGGTCACCGAGACCCCGGCGTTCACCGGCAGCGCCCTGCCCGCCCTGTCCGATCTCGTCTTCGGCGGCCACGACACCCTCGACTGCCCCCTGCCCAAGCGCGCCGAGTCCCTGACCGCCGGCGGTGTCCTCCCGCCGGGCGTCGCCTCCGCCGTCGCCGCCGAACTGGAGGCCGCCGACCGGGAGATCAGGCCCGGTGGCCCCACCCCGGGGGACACCAGGAGCGAGACCGCACTGATCACGGCCTTCGCCGACGACATACACGACTTCATGCACCGCCATGAACTGGCGCGGGCCGTGGTGGTCAACGTCGCCTCCACCGAACCCGCGTCCCAGGGGCCTGACGCCCCGCTGCCGGCCAGCACCCTGTACGCGCTGGCAGCCCTGCGCGCGGGCTGCCCCTACGTCAACTTCACCCCCTCCGAAGGCATGCACCACCCCGCCGCCGCCCGCGAGTCCGAGCGGAGCGGTTTGCCGTACGCCGGCCGGGACGGCAAGACCGGACAGACCCTCCTGCGGGCCGTGCTCGGCCCGATGTTCGCGCAGCGGGCGTTGACGGTCCGGGCCTGGTCCGGAACGAACCTGCTCGGCGGTGGCGACGGCGCCGCCCTCGCCGACCCGGCCGCCGCCGCGGCGAAGAACGCGGGCAAGGAACGCGTCCTGGCCGACACCCTCGGCACCGTCCCCGAGGGCGAGGTGCACATCGACGACGTCCCGGCCCTCGGCGACTGGAAGACGGCCTGGGACCACATCGCCTTCGACGGCTTCCTCGGCACCCGCATGATCCTCCAGACCATCTGGCAGGGCTGCGACTCGGCACTCGCCGCACCCCTGGTGCTGGACCTTGCCCGGCTCACGGCCCGCGCCCACGAAGCAGGGCTGTCCGGTCCGCTCGACGCCCTCGGCTTCTACTTCAAGGACCCCGTCGGGGACGGACCGTCCGGTCTTGCCGAGCAGTACGCGGAACTGCTCCGGTTCGGGCGGCGCCTGGGGCCTGCCGGTGAAGAGGGCCGCCAGGACGTGGGGTCGGTGGAGCGCCTTGACGACACGGGGGATGCTCTGTGACGCCACGCGAAAGCTCTTGCGATTGCCTTGAGGGCGCGTCGACAGCCGCTCCGCAAGGCGGCGCCGGCGACACGGCCCCCTGCGCATGCACCGGCCGGTCACAGCGCGGACGCGGACGTGCCTGGGCCGAACTTCTCCGTCTGCCCGCCCTGTTCAGCGTCCCGGGCGACGCCCTGGCCGGCACGGCCGCGACCGGCGCGGCGCCCAACGCCCGCACCCTGCTCGCCATCGGCTCCTCCCTCTGCCTCTACGAGGCCGGCATGGCCCTCAACGACTGGGCGGACCGCGACGTCGATGCCGTCGAACGCCCGCACCGCCCCCTGCCCTCGGGCCGCGTCCACCCGGCCGCCGCGCTCACGGCGGCCTGCGCCCTCACCGGTGCCGGACTGGCCCTGGCCGCCGGCGCCGGCCGCCCCGCCCTGGCCGTCGCCGCTCCCCTCGCGGCTACCGTCTGGGCCTACGACCTCGGCCTGAAGCACACACCCGCGGGCCCCGTGGCCATGGCCGCCGCACGTGGACTCGACCTGCTCCTGGGAGCCGCCGCGACGACCGGCCGCACCCGTCCGGCACTCCCCTCAGCGGCCCTCCTCGGCACCCACACGCTGGCCGTCACGACGGTCTCCCGCCAGGAAGCCCAGGGCGGTTCGCCTCTGGCCCCTCTGGCGGCGCTCGCGACGACCGCCCTGCTGACCCGTGTGGTGACGCACCGGCCCGCAGAACAACGAGAAGCAACCGCTCATGGCCATCCCGGGCCACGGGCGACTCGGCCTCGAGGACCTGTGCCCGGCCGGAGTCCCGCGGCACACCTCACCACCGCTCTCGCGGCCGCCTACGTCGCGGCCACCGCCCGTCCCTACTTCCACGCCACGCTCAACCCCTCACCTCCGCTCACCCAACGAGCCGTCGGCGCCGGCGTCCGCGCCACGATCCCCCTCCAGGCCGCCCTGACCGCCCGCTCCAAGGGCACGGCCACGGCCCTCGTCATCGCGGCCCTGGCCCCGCTGGGGGCGAGGTTCGCGAAGAAGGTGAGTGTGACGTGACTCCGGAGACCTCTCCTCTCGTTCCGCTCCAGCCCCTCCGCTTCGGCTACGGCACCAACGGTCTCGCCGACCTCCGGCTCGACGACGCGCTCTCCCTCCTCGCCGATCTCGGCTACGACGGCGTCGGTCTGACCCTCGACCACATGCATCTCGACCCGCTCGCCCCCGGCCTCGCCACCCGCACCCGACGGGTCGCGCGGCGGCTGGACGCACTCGGGCTGGGCGTCACGGTGGAGACGGGCGCCCGCTATGTGCTCGACCCGCGCCGCAAGCACGGCCCCTCCCTGCTGGACCCGGACCCCGATGACCGGGCGCGCCGGGCCGGACTCCTCGTCCGTGCCGTGCGGGTCGCGGCCGACCTCGGAGCCCACGCGGTCCACTGCTTCAGCGGCGTCCTCCCGGACGGCACCGACACGGACACCGCCTGGAAGCGTCTCGCCGAGACCCTCACGCCCGTCCTGGACGCCGCCGCCTCCGCCGGCGTCCCGCTCGCCGTCGAACCCGAACCGGGCCACCTCCTCGCCACCCTGGCCGACTTCCACCACCTCCGCCGCACGCTCGGCGATCCCGAGCCGCTCGGCCTCACTCTCGACCTCGGCCACTGCCAGTGCCTCGAACCCCTTTCTCCCGCCGACTGCGTGCGCGCCGCCGCCCCCTGGCTGCGCCATGTCCAGATCGAGGACATGCGGCGCGGCGTCCACGAGCACCTCCCCTTCGGAGACGGGGAGATCGACTTCCCGCCGCTCCTGGCGGCCCTCGCCGCCACCGGATACCAGGGCCTGACCGTCGTCGAACTGCCCCGCCACTCCCACGCGGGCCCTCACTTCGCCGCACACTCCCTCCCGTTCCTCCGCCACGCCGAGCAGGTCGCGGCCACCGTGCCGCAGTCCCCCGCTCCGGCCCTCCAGCAGGCCGCGCCACCCCACGGCGCTCCCTCCGCCACCCCTGAAGGGAGCAGCACCCCATGACCCAGCCCCGCGCCACACCGGCGGCGAGAACCGAGAGCACCACCCACACCGGCCAACCCGGTCCCGGCACCGCCCTCACCCCCTCGCCCGCCGACCTCCGTCGCCACCTCACCACCCACCTCGCCCCCGAAGCCCGGTCCTGGCTCGAGCACGCCCTCGACGAGGCCGCCGCACACCCCGGCATCCACGGGCCGATCTCCCCCTGGGAGCTGCGTCTCGCCGAGGCCGGCCGCCGCTGCGGTGCCGCGCACGCCGACGCCGCCCGGGTGCTCATCCTCCACGCGGCCCGTGCCGGCACCGATGCCCTGACCCGGGTGTACTTCCAGGGCACCGCCGACGAACGCCGCGCCGTCCTGCACGCCCTGCCCCACCTCGTCTCCGGCCCCGGCGCCCTCCCTCTCGTCGAGGACGCCCTGCGCACCAACGACACCCGGCTCCTCACCGCAGCCGTCGGCCCGTACGCCGCCCGGCACCTGGCCCCCCACGACTGGCGCCACGCCGTGCTGAAGTGCCTGTTCACCGGCGTCCCCGTCGAGCATGTGGCCGACCTGCCCCGGCGCGCCCACGGCGACGGCGAACTCGCCCGCATGCTGGGCGACTACGCCGCCGAACGCACGGCCGCAGGCCGCACCGTCCCCGAGGACCTGTCCCGCGTCCTGGACCTGACCGAGTCCGTGACCCCGGCCCCCGGCACGGACCACCCCCACGGCAAGGAGTCCTGATGCGCATCTTCGACCCCCACATCCACATGACCTCCCGGACCACCGACGACTACGAGGCCATGTACGCCGCCGGCGTCCGCGCCCTCGTCGAGCCCTCCTTCTGGCTCGGCCAGCCCCGCACCTCGCCCGCCTCCTTCCGCGACTACTTCGACGCCCTGCTCGGCTGGGAACCCTTCCGCGCCGCCCAGTACGGCATCGCCCACCACTGCACGATCGCCCTCAACCCCAAGGAGGCGAACGACCCGCGCTGTGTGCCCGTCCTCGACGAACTGCCCCGGTATCTCGTCAAGGACAACGTCGTGGCCGTCGGCGAGATCGGCTATGACTCCATGACCCCCGCCGAGGACACCGCCCTCGCCACACAGCTCCAGCTCGCCGCCGACCACGGCCTGCCCGCCCTGGTGCACACCCCGCACCGCGACAAGCTCGCCGGTCTGCGCCGCACCCTCGACGCCGTCCGGGAGTCCGCCCTGCCCCCGGAGCGCGTCCTGGTCGACCACCTCAACGAGACCACCGTCAAGGAGGCCAAGGACAGCGGCTGCTGGCTGGGCTTCTCCGTCTATCCGGACACCAAGATGGACGAGGAACGGATGGTCGCGATCCTGCGCGCCTACGGCACCGAGCAGGTCCTGGTGAACTCCGCCGCCGACTGGGGGAGGAGCGACCCCCTCAAGACCCGCAAGGTCGGCGACCTGATGCTGGCCGAGGGCTTCGACGAGGACGATGTCGACCGGGTGCTGTGGCGCAACCCCGTCGCCTTCTACGGGCTCAGCGGCCGCCTGAACCTCGACCTCAACGGCACCGAGGCCACGCACGAGGGCAACTCCATCCTCCGCGGCGCCCCGAAGGATCCGCACGAGCCGGATCACGGCCCGGGAGAGGGCGACGAGCCGGCTCGCGTCCCCGTCGCGGAGGCGTGAACCATGCGCTTCCGCCACCCCGACGGTTCCACCGTCCACCTCGCTTACTGCACCAACGTCCACCCCGCCGAAACCCTCGACGGGGTCCTCGCCCAGCTCCGCGACCACTGCGAGCCCGTCCGCCGCCGCCTGGGCCGCGACCGGCTCGGCATCGGGCTGTGGCTCGCCAAGGACGCCGCCCACGCCCTCGTCACCGACCCGTCCGCGCTGCGCGGCCTGCGCACCGAACTCGACCGGCGCGGCCTCGAAGTCGTCACCCTCAACGGCTTCCCCTACGAGGGCTTCGGCGCCGAGGAGGTCAAGTACCGCGTCTACAAGCCGGACTGGGCCGACCCGGAACGCCTCGACCACACCAGCGCCCTGGCCCGGGTCCTCGCAGGGCTCCTCCCCGACGACGTGGCCGAGGGCACCATCTCGACCCTGCCCCTCGCCTGGCGCACCGCGTACGACGACGAGCGCGCCGAGACCGCCCGCACCGCTCTGCGCACCCTCGCCGAACGCCTCGACGTCATCGAGGAACTGACCGGCCGCTCCATCCGCGTGGGCCTGGAACCGGAACCCGGCTGCGTCGTCGAGACCACCCGCGACGCCATCGCCCCGCTCACCGCGATCGGCCACGACCGCATCGGCATCTGTGTCGACACCTGCCATCTAGCCACCTCCTTCGAAGATCCGGACACCGCCCTGGACGCCCTCACCGAGGCCCGTGTCCCCGTCGTCAAGTCCCAGCTCTCGGCCGCCCTGCACGCCGAACACCCCCATCTGCCGGAGGTCCGCGACGCCCTCGCCGCGTTCGCCGAACCCCGCTTCCTGCACCAGACCCGTACCGCCACCGCCGCCGGCCTGCGCGCCACCGACGACCTCGACGAGGCCCTCGCGGGCCACGCCCTGCCCGACGGCGCACCCTGGCGCGCCCACTTCCACGTCCCCCTGCACGCGCCCCCGGCCGCGCCCCTCACCTCCACACTCCCGGTCCTGAAGAACGCACTGACCCGGCTCGTCGGCGGCCCGGCCCCGCTCACCCGCCACCTGGAGGTGGAGACCTACACCTGGCAGGCCCTCCCGCCCGAGCTGCGCCCCCGGGGCCGCAGCCAGCTCGCCGAGGGCATCGCCGCCGAACTCACCCTCGCCCGCGACCTGCTGACGGACCTCGGCCTGAAGGAGCTGCCGTGAGCACCCACGCTTCCGCCCCAGGCACCGCCCCTTCCGCCCCGGGCACCCACCCGGCCCCGGCAGGCCCCACACCCCTCCTCGTCCTCGACGTCGTCGGCCTCACCCCCCGGCTCCTCGACCACATGCCCCGTCTCAAGGCGCTCGGACAGTCCGGCTCCCGAGCCCCGCTGGGCACCGTCCTGCCCGCCGTCACCTGCGCCGCCCAGTCCACCTTCCTCACCGGCACCATGCCCTCGGAGCACGGCATCGTCGGCAACGGCTGGTACTTCCGCGAACTCGGCGACGTCCTCCTGTGGCGCCAGCACAACGGGCTCGTGGCCGGCGACAAGCTCTGGGACGCCGCCCGCCGCGCCCACCCCGGCTACACCGTCGCGAACATCTGCTGGTGGTACGCCATGGGCGCCGACACCGACTTCACCGTCACCCCCCGCCCGGTCTACTACGCCGACGGCCGCAAGGAACCCGACTGCTACACCCGGCCTGCCGCGCTGCACGACGAACTCACCGAAAAGCTCGGCACGTTCCCCCTCTTCCACTTCTGGGGCCCCGGAGCCGACCTCGTCTCCAGCCGGTGGATCATCGACGCCACCCGCCACATCATCCGCACCCGGCACCCCGATCTGACGCTCTGCTACCTCCCTCACCTCGACTACGACCTGCAGCGCTTCGGCCCCGACGACCCGCGCTCCCTGAAGGCGGCCGCCGACCTGGACGCCGCCCTGGCCCCGCTCCTGGACGACGCCCGCGCCGAGGGCCGCACGGTCGTCGCGCTGTCCGAGTACGGCATCACCCGCGTGAGCCGGCCCGTCGACATCAACCGGGCCCTGCGCCGTGCCGGACTGCTGGAAGTGCACACCCAGGACGGCATGGAGTACCTCGACCCGATGGCGTCCCGTGCCTTCGCGGTCGCCGACCACCAGATCGCCCACGTCTATGTGCGCCGCCCCGAGGACCTCGACGCCACCCGGGCAGCCCTCGACGGTCTGCCCGGCCTCGGCCAGCTCCTCGACGACGAGGGCAAGAAGGCCCACCACCTCGACCATCCGCGCGCGGGCGAACTCGTCGCCGTCGCGGAACCCGACGCCTGGTTCACGTACTACTACTGGCTCGACGACGCCCACGCGCCCGACTTCGCGCCACTCGTCGAGATCCACCGCAAACCCGGCTACGACCCGGTCGAACTCTTCATGGATCCCCTCGACCCCTACGTCAAGGTCAAGGCGGCCACCGCACTGGCGCGCAAGAAACTCGGCATGCGCTACCGCATGGCGGTCGTGCCCCTCGACCCCTCACCTATTCGCGGCAGCCACGGCCGCCTTCCGGCGAGCGACGACGACGGTCCGCTCCTCATCTGCTCCACCCCCCGCGCTGTCGGCGACCGCGTCGCGGCCACCGATGTGAAGTCACTGCTGCTCCGACTCGCCGGTCTCACCTGAGGTCGTCACCCTCAGTATCCGACTGGTCACAAGTGAAGCACTCACCACTGACAACGCCCCGCGATCACGAGGAGTTCCACGCATGAGCCGCTTCTCCCAGCCCGATCCCGAGCTCAACCACCGCCTCAGCAGACGCGGCATGCTCGGCGTCGCCGCAGGCGCCACCGCCGCCGCCCTGCTCGGCGCCGCTGCCCCCGCGACCGCCGCCACCGGCAACACCACGGGTGCCACCGGCACCGCGTCCGGCGCCAAGGGCCGAGGCCGCCCCGTGCTGCCGCCCGGCCGCCTCGGCATCCAGCTCTACAGCCTGCGCGACAAGGTCTCCACCCTCGGCTTCGGACCCGTCTTCGCCGAACTGGAGAGGTACGGCTACGACGAGGTCGAGTTCGCCGGCTACACCCAGGGCTCCGCGGGCGCCATCACGCTCGCCCAGCTCAAGCGGCTGGCACGGAACCACGGCCTGAACCCCATCGGCAGCCACGTCGGCTACTACTCCAACGACCCGAACGCCTACACCTTCGCCCAGAACCTCACCAAGGTCCTCGACGACGCCCAGGCCCTCGGCCTCAAGCACATCGGCACGGCCTCGGGCCCGTTCCGCTACGGCTCCACCGTCGACGCCTGGAAGCGCGCGGCCGAGGAGTTCAACACCTACGGCGCCGCGGCGAAGGCCCGGGGCATGAAGTTCTACCAGCACAACCACTCCGAGGAGTTCTCCTTCGCCACCGACAACCCCAAGGTCCGCCTCTACGACATCCTGCTCAAGGAGACCGACCCGGACCTCGTCTACCTGGAGATGGACATCTACTGGGCGTACGTCGGCCAGTTCCGCTTCTCCAAGCGGCCCGACGGCAAGCCCGCGCCGTTCGAACCGCTGGACTACGTCCTCAAGCGGCCCGACCGCTACCCGCTGTTCCACGTGAAGGACGGCGAGAGCGACCCGTCGAACCCGTACGGCTACAACATGACCGACGTCGGCGACGGCGACATCGACTACCAGCGGTTCATCTCCGCCGTCACCCGGCTGCGCGGCCACCGCATGGCCCACCACTGGCAGGCCGAGCACGACAACCCGGCCGAGTCCTTCACCTTCGCGCGCCGCTCCAGCGCGCACCTGCACTCCCTGAGGGAGAAGTGCTGAGGGCAGTACCGGCATGAGGAGGCCCCTCCCGTACCGGGGAGGGGCCTCCTCACACGTGGGACGGTCAGCCCACGAGCCCTGTCCGGGCGCGTCACGATCAGGCCGTGTCCTCGCCGAGCGGCTGTGGATTGGGAACGATGCGGCTCTCTTCCTTGTCGCGTCCCGGCGGGGTGAGGAACAGTGCCACGCAGCCGGCGAAGAGCGAGATCGAGCCGGCCAGGACGAAGGCACCGGAGTGTCCCCAGGCGCCGACGACCACGGCACCCATACCCGCGCCCAGACCGGAGACGAGCTTGGCGCTGTAGACCATGCCGTAGTTGGACGCGTTGTTGTTCTCGCCGAAGTAGTCCGCGGTGAGGGCCGCGAACATCGGGAAGATCGCGCCGCCGCCGAAGCCGGATATCGCGGAGAAGACCAGGAACAGCGTCAGGTTCTTGCTGTCCGCCGACCAGAGGATGCCGAACTGGGCCAGGCCCAGGATGACACACACGGCGAGCAGGCACCGCTTGCGGCCGTAGAGGTCGGAGAGCCAGCCGATGACGCCACGGCCGGTACCGTTGACGATCGCCTTGAGGGACATGGCCGTGGCCACGATCCCGCCCGCGAAGCCGGCCTCCTCGCCGATGTCCACCTGGAACGCGATACCGAAGATGTTCACGCCGGACGTGCACGCCAGACAGAACCACATCAGGGCCACCCGGCCGGTCTTCCACGCCTCCTTGGGGGAGTACTGGCGGACCGCCGGCGGGTTCATCCGCATGGAGCGCGCCGCACGCGGGTCCTTCGGCGGGTTGAGCGGGTCGATCGCGGCGGGCCACCAGTTCTTCGGCGGGTCCCTGAAGAAGTAGCCGGAGAACGCGACGATTCCGGCCAGGAACACACCCACCGAGACCAGCACCCAACGGAAGTTGGTCAGGTCCATGTAGCCGTTGAAGATGAAGACGAAGGGCACCGAGCCGTAGGCGAATCCGCCGTTGACGAAGCCGGTCTTGCCGCCCTTGCGCTCCGGATACCACTTGCCCACCATGTTGACGCAGGTGGCGTACACCATGCCCGCGCCCATGCCGCTGAACATGCTGAAGCCGATGTAGGCGAAGACGACGTGCGGTGCGAAGGCCAGCGACAGATAGCCGAGCAAGGTGCCCGTCGCGCCGCACATCATCGCCCAGCGGGCCAGCAGTTTTCCGCTCTCACGCAGCTTGCCCGCGGGGAAGGCCACCGCGGCCTGGAAGAAGACCCAGACGGTCATCATCCAGAAGATGTGCATGCTGTTCCAGCTGTGCGCCGTGTGCAGGGTGTCCTCTGCGGACGCGAACGCGTACTCGGCGGAGGAGATGCCCATCATGCCGATCCAGGGCAGGATCACCATCCACTTGCGCTTGCGCCCCATGATGTCGATGTCGGACTCGCCGATGCGATAGACGCGTCCGTTCTTGTCGGTCACCTCGCGATAGGCGGCGACCCGTGGAACGTCGGTGGTTGTCACGTGGATTGCACCCCTTGCGTCGAAAGATCTGGCCAGCGCCCCCTGTCCCATGCCTTTCGTGCGCGTACGGGTCCCGGGGCCGGCCGACGCGCACCGTCGGCCGGCCCCCGCTCCCTCACCTCATGTACCGCCCCCCAGCACACCCGCCTCCCGCGCCCAGCGGTACTTGGCGCCGAGCACGGCCACCGGCTTCTCGGTCGTGTACGGGTACGCCACGACCCCGCGCTCGAAGAGGTACTGGCAGGCCTCCTCGACCTCCACGTCGCCCGCCAGCGACGCCACCACCGGCTTCTCGATCCCGCGCTCCCGGAACTCGGCCACCACGCGCGCGGTGAGCTCCGCGAAGACCATCGGAGGGGTGACGATGGTGTGCCAGTAGCCGAGGACGAGCGCGTGGATGCGCGGGTCCTCCATCCCCAGCCGGATCGTCGCCTCGTACGTCGACGGCGGCTCGCCCCCGGTGATGTCCACCGGGTTGCCGGCGGCCCCGAAGGGCGGGATGAACTTCCGGAACGCCTCGTCCAGATCGGGCGGGATCTCCATCAGCGACAGGCCGTTGTCCGTCACCGCGTCCGAGAGCAGCACGCCGCTGCCCCCGGCCCCCGTGATGATCACGACGTTGCCGCCTTGAGGGGCGGGAAGCACCGGCAACGCGCGCGCGTACTCCAGCATCTCGTTCAGCCCCGGTGCCCGGATGACCCCGGCCTGCCGCAGGATGTCGTCGTACACGGCGTCGTCGCCCGCCAGGGCACCGGTGTGCGAACCGGCCGCCTTCGCGCCCGCCGCCGTACGTCCCGCCTTCAGCACGACCACCGGCTTCTTCGGCACGGTCGCCCGCGCGGCCTCCACGAAGGCGCGCCCGTCCTTGAGGTCCTCCAGGTGCATCGCGATGCACTGGGTGTTGGGGTCCTCCCCGAACCAGGTCAGCAGGTCGTCCTCGTCCAGGTCCGACTTGTTGCCGAGTCCGACGATCGCCGACACGCCCGTCTTGGTGGTGCGCGCGAAGCCCAGGATGGCCATCCCGATGCCGCCCGACTGCGAGGTCAGCGCGACCCCGCCCTTGACGTCGTACGGCGTGCAGAACGTGGCGCAGAGGTCCTGCCAGGTGGAGTAGTAGCCGTAGATGTTCGGACCCAGCAGCCGTACTCCGTGCCGCTCGGCGATCTCCACGATCTCCGCCTGGAGTCCGTGTTCGCCGGTCTCGGCGAAGCCGGAGGGGATCAGCACGGCGTTCGGGATCTTCTTGCGTCCCACCTCCTCCAGGGCCGAGGCCACGAACTTGGCGGGGATCGCGAAGACCGCCACATCCACCTCACCGGGAACGTCCGTGACACTCTTGTACGCCTTGCGGCCCAGGATGTCATCGGCCTTGGGATTCACCGGGTGGATGTCCCCGGCGAAGCCCCCGTCGACGAGGTTGCGCATCACCGAGTTGCCGATCTTGCCCTGCTCGTTGGAGGCACCGATCACGGCGACCGAGCTCGGCTGCATCAGCCGGCGCATGGACGCGAGGATCTCGTCCCGCGAGTACCGCCGGCGCGGCGGGGGCTGCGACTCGGCGAGGATCACCCGGATGTCGGCCGCGACGGCCCCCTCCGCCGTCGCGATCACCGGATTGAGGTCCACCTCGGCGATCTCCGGGAAGTCCGCGACGAGTTCGGACACCCGGCGGATCTGCTCGGCCACGGCCCACCGGTCCACGCCCGCCTGGCCGCGCACCCCGCGCAGGATCTCCGCCGAGCGGATCGAGTCCAGCATCGACAGCGCCTCGTCGGCGTCCACCGGGGCGAGCCGGAAGGTGACGTCCTTCAGGACCTCGACGAGCACCCCGCCGAGTCCGAAGGCGACCACCTTCCCGAACGTCGGGTCGGTGACCGCGCCGACGATGACCTCCTGCCCCTTCGGCAGCAGCTCCTGCACCTGCACCCCGTCGATGCGCGCATCGGCGTCGTAGGCGCGCGCGTTGTCGACGATGGTGTGGAACGCGGCCCGTACGTCCGCGGATCCCTCGACGCCGACGATCACCCCGCCGGCGTCGGTCTTGTGCAGGATGTCCGGCGAGACGATCTTCATCACGACGGGCCCGCCGAAGCGCGCCGCGTACGCGACGGCCTCCTCGACGTCGGTCGCCAGCTCCTCGCCCGGTACGGCGATCCCGTACGCGTCGGCGATCACCTTGCCCTCGGGCGCGGTCAGCGCGGTCCGCCCCTCGGCACGCACCGAGTCGAGGAGGCCGCGCACCCGCAGGAGGCGGTCTTCTGCCATCACGTCAGATCACTCCGTTCGACTTGAGCAGGCGCACTTCCTCGTCACCGAGACCGAGTTCGCCGACGTAGACCTCTTCGTTGTGCTCGCCGAGCAGCGGTGAACCGGTCACCTCGACGGGGGAGTCGGACAGCTTGAGCGGGCTGCCGACGGTCACGAACTCGCCCCGCTGCGGGTGCGGGACGGTGACGACCATCTCGTTGGCGACCAGCGACCGGTCCTCGATGATCTCCCGGGTGGACAGGATCGGCCCGCACGGGATGTTGTGCGCGTTGAGCCGCTCCAGCACCTCCCACTTGGGCAGCGTCGAGGACCACTCCTCGATCAGCTGGAACATCTTGTTCAGCTTGGGCAGCCGCGCCTCGGGCGTCGCCCATTCGGGGTCGTCGGCCAGTTCGGGCCGGCCGATGAGCTCGCTGATCGGCTGCCAGCCGACGGGCTGCACGATGACGTACACGTAGTCGTTCGGGCCGCCCGGCGCGCACTTGACCGCCCAGCCGGGCTGGCCGCCGCCGGACGCGTTTCCGGACCTGGGAACCTCGTCGCCGAAGTCCTCGTTGGGATATTCACGGAGCGGGCCATGTGCCAGCCGCTGCTGATCCCTCAGCTTCACCCGGCAGAGGTTGAGGACGGCATGCTGCATGGCCACGTTGACCCGCTGACCACGCCCGGTGTTCTCCCGCTGGTACAGCGCCGCGAGAATCCCCGCCACGGCGTGCACCCCCGTCCCCGAGTCCCCGATCTGGGCTCCCGTCGCCAGCGGCGGCCCGTCCTCGAAACCGGTGGTCGACATCGACCCGCCCATGGCCTGCGCGACGACCTCGTACGCCTTGAAGTCGGTGTACGGGCCCTCGCCGAACCCCTTGATGGAGGCATAGACGATCCGTGGATTGATCTCCTGGATGCGGTCCCAGGTGAAGCCCATCCGGTCGACCGCGCCCGGTCCGAAGTTCTCGACCATGACGTCGGAGCGCCGGATCAGCTCGGTGAGGATCTCCTTGCCGCGTTCGGTCTTGGTGTTGAGGGTGATGCTCCGCTTGTTGCAGTTGAGCATCGTGAAGTACAGGGAGTCGACGTCCGGCAGATCACGCAGCTGCTTGCGCGTGATGTCGCCGGTCGGCGCCTCCAGCTTGACGACGTCCGCGCCGAGCCAGGCGAGCAGCTGGGTCGCGGAGGGCCCGGACTGGACATGGGTCATGTCCAGGACGCGGATGCCTTCGAGGGCCTTGGTGGACGGAGCAGTCATCGGGGCACCTCACTTGTACATGGTCTGGTTCATGGTTCCGGGGGCGTACGCGTCGGGGTCGACCCAGACGTTGATCAGGGACGGCTTGCCGGACTCGCGGGCGCGCCTCAGGGCCGGGCCGATGTCGGCGGGGTCGCGGACCTCCTCGCCGTAACCGCCCAGCAGTTGGGCGAACTTGTCGTAGTGGACGTCGCCGAGGGTGTTGCCGACCCGCTCGCGGTCCTTGCCGTACTTGGCGGCCTGGCCGTAGCGGATCTGGTTCATGGAGGAGTTGTTGCCGACGATGCCGACGAACGGGAGGTCGTAGCGGACGAGCGTCTCGAAGTCCCAGCCGGTGAGGGAGAACGCGCCGTCGCCGAAGAGCGCGACGACCTCCTTGTCGGGCCGCGCCTGCTTGGCCGCGAGCACGAAGGGGACGCCGACGCCGAGCGTGCCCAGGGGACCGGGGTCCATCCAGTGCCCGGGTGACTTGGGCTGGACGACCTGCCCGGAGAAGGTGACGATGTCGCCGCCGTCGCCGATGTAGATCGAGTCCTCGGTGAGGAAGTCGTTGATCTCGCTGACCAGGCGGTACGGATGGATGGGCGAGGCGTCCGACCTCAGGCTCGGCAGCCGCTTCTCCAGAGCGGTCTGCTCGGCCGCCCGCAACTCGTCCAGCCACTCCTTGCGCTTGGACGCACCGCCGTTGATGCGCCCGGAGGCGGCCTCGGTCACGGACTTCAGGACCAGTCCGGCGTCGCCCACGATGCCGAGGTCGATGTCGCGGTTCTTGCCGACCGTGCGGTAGTCGAGGTCGATCTGCACGACGGTCGCGTCCGGCGACAGCCGCTTGCCGTAGCCCATGCGGAAGTCGAAGGGCGTACCGACGATGACGATCACGTCGGCGTTGGAGAAGGCGTACCGGCGGGACAGCTGGAAGTGGTGCGGGTCGCCGGGCGGGAGGGTGCCGCGACCGGCGCCGTTCATGTACGCCGGGACGTTCAGGGTGCGCACCAGCTCGATGGCCGACTCGGTGCCCCGGGTCGTCCACACCTGGCTGCCGAGCAGGATGGCCGGCTTCTCGGCGTGCACCAGCAGGTCGGCGAGCTTCTCGACCGCTTCGGGGTCACCGGCCGAGCGGGTCGAGGCCCGGTAGGCGCCGGACTGCGGCACGCGGGCCTTGGCCACGGGCACCTTGGCGTCCAGCACATCGCGCGGGATCTCCAGGAAGGAGGGCCCGGGCGCGCCGTGGAAGCACTCGCGGAACGCCATGGACACCAGGTCCGCCGCGCGCGCCGTGTCCGGCACGGTCGCCGCGAACTTGGTGATGGGGTTCATCATGTCGACGTGCGGCAGGTCCTGGAGGGACCCCATCTTGTGCTGGGTGAGGGCTCCCTGACCACCGATCAGCAGCATGGGGGACTCGGCGCGGAAGGCGTTGGCGACACCGGTGACGGCGTCGGTCGTTCCCGGGCCCGCGGTGACCACCGCGCAGCCCGGCTTGCCGGTGATGCGCGCGTAGCCGTCGGCGGCGTGGGCGGCGACCTGTTCGTGGCGTACGTCGACGACCTCGATGCCCTCGTCGACGCAGCCGTCGTAGATGTCGATGATGTGGCCGCCGCACAGCGTGTAGATGCGGTCGACCCCCTCGGCCTTCAGCGCCTTGGCTACGAGATGACCACCGGAAATCAAGTCCTGGGTGTCGTCGGGCATGGCGAAGTCCTGTCCCTTCGTAGGGGGTTGGAACGGCTCGCGGTACATTGCATACAGTCGACGAATACTGTATGAAGCTTGTTATCCCGCATCCGGTGGGTGGTGTCCAGGGGGCGTGCGGCACTTTCAGTCAGGAGCCGGAAATGGACCTGTACGAACACCAGGCAAGGGAACTCTTCGAAGAACACGGCATCTTGGTCCCGAGGGCCGAGGTCACCGACTCGCCTGAGGAGGCCCGTGGGATCGCGCGCAGGCTCGGCGGCCGTGTCGTCGTCAAGGCGCAGGTGAAGACCGGTGGGCGCGGCAAGGCGGGCGGTGTGAAGCTCGCCGCCGATCCGGCAGCGGCGGAGCTGACCGCACGCCAGATCCTCGGCATGGACATCAAGGGCCACACGGTCGGCACGGTCATGCTCGCCCAACCCGTGGCCATCGAGGAGGAGTTCTACGTCTCCTACGTTCTCGACCGTGCTGCCGGCCGCTTCCTCGCCATCGCCTCCGCGGAGGGCGGCATGGACATCGAGGAGGTCGCCGCCACCCGCCCCGAGGCCGTGGCGCGCATCCCCGTCGACCCCGCCGAGGGCGTGACGTCGGCGAAGGCGGGCGCGATCGCCGAGGCCGCAGGGCTGCCGGCGCAGTGCGTCGACGTCCTCGTACGGCTGTGGGACGTCATGGTCCGGGAGGACGCTCTTCTCGTCGAGGTGAACCCTCTCGTCCGCACCCGGCAGGGGCAGATCCTCGCCCTCGACGGCAAGGTCACCCTCGACGACAACGCCCGCTTCCGGCAGGCGCGATGGGGTGCCGACGAAAGGGGGCACGACGACGCACTCGAGGCCGCCGCTGCCGTCAAGGGCCTCAACTACGTCAAGCTCGACGGCGAGGTCGGAATCATCGGCAACGGCGCCGGACTCGTCATGTCGACCCTGGACGTGGTCGCGGGCTGCGGCGCCCGCCCGGCCAACTTCCTCGACATCGGCGGTGGAGCGAGCGCCCAGGTCATGGCGGACGGACTGTCGCTGATCCTCTCCGACCCGGCCGTGAAATCCGTCTTCGTCAATGTTTTCGGCGGGATCACCGCCTGCGACGCCGTCGCCGACGGCATCGTCCGGGCCCTGGACACCGTCCGGCTGACCAAGCCGCTCGTCGTGCGCCTCGACGGCAACAACGCGGCCAGGGGCCGGGCCGTCCTCGACGAGCACGCGCATCCGCTGGTCCAGCAGGTCACCACCATGGACGGCGCCGCCCGCCGCGCCGCCGAACTCGCCACCGCGGCCTGAGGAGAGGGAACGCCATGGCCATCTACCTCACCAAGGAGAGCAAGGTCCTCGTCCAGGGCATGACCGGCGGCGAGGGCATGAAGCACACCCGGCGCATGCTCGCGGCCGGCACCAACGTCATCGGCGGCGTCAACCCGCGCAAGGCGGGCCGCACGGTCGACTTCGACGACCGTGCCGTGCCGGTCTTCGGTTCGGGCGCCGACGGCATGCGCGCGACCGGGGCGGACGTCACCGTCGTCTTCGTACCGCCCGCCTTCGCCGAGGCGGCTGTCGTCGAAGCGGCCGACGCGGGCATCGGCCTCGCGGTCGTCATCACCGAGGGCATCCCCGTCCACGACTCCGTCGCCTTCACCGCGTACGCCAGGGAGAAGGGCACCCGCATCGTCGGGCCCAACTGCCCGGGCCTCATCACCCCCGGCCAGTCCAACGCGGGCATCATCCCGGCCGACATCACCAAGCCGGGCCGTATCGGCCTGGTCTCCAAGTCGGGCACGCTGACGTACCAGCTCATGTACGAGCTGCGCGACATCGGCTTCTCCACATGCGTCGGCATCGGCGGCGACCCGGTCGTCGGCACCACCCACATCGACTGCCTCGCCGCCTTCCAGGACGACCCCGACACCGAACTGATCGTCCTCATCGGCGAGATCGGCGGCGACGCGGAGGAACGCGCGGCGGCCTATATCCGCGAGCACGTCACCAAGCCGGTCGTCGGCTACATCGCCGGGTTCACCGCGCCCGAGGGCAAGACCATGGGCCACGCGGGCGCGATCGTGTCCGGCTCGTCCGGTACCGCGCAGGCGAAGAAGGAGGCGCTGGAGGCGGTCGGGGTGAGCGTGGGAAGCACACCGACCGAGACCGCGAAGCTCGTGGCGGCGCGGCTCGAAGGCCGTTAGCCGTCCCCCCCCCAAAAAAAAGACTTCCCCCGAAAAAGCTGCCCCCCGCCCCCGACTGTGCACCGAGAGCGGAGCAACCCCATGGCACCCACCCTCACCCTCAAACCCGGCACCTCCTGGCCCGACGCGTGGCGGCGCTGCCTCTCCGTCGCGCCCGAGGCCTTCCGCGACGACCGGGTCCTCAACCTCTGGAACTCCGCCTGGCAGGCGGACGGCAGGGTCCTGCCCGCCGTCAGCCCGGTCGACGGCAGCCCCATCGCCGGCCCGCCGCGCCTGGACGGCTCCACCGCCCGCCGGGCCGTGCGCGCGGCCCTCGATCAGCACCGAGCCTGGCGGCACATCCCCCTGCCGGAGCGCAGGGCCCGCGTCGCCGCCACGCTCGACGCCCTCGCCGAACACCGCCGGCTGCTCGCGCTCCTGCTCGTCTGGGAGATCGGCAAGCCCTGGCGGCTCGCCCAGGCGGATGTCGACCGGGCCATCGACGGGGTCCGCTGGTACGTCGACGGCATCGAACCGATGGTCGCCGGCCGGGCCCCGCTGGACGGCCCGGTGTCCAACATCGCCAGCTGGAACTACCCGATGAGCGTGCTCGTTCACGCATTACTGGTACAGGCACTCGCAGGCAACGCGATCATCGCCAAGACCCCGACCGACGGCGGTGTCGCCTGCCTGACCCTGGCCAGTGCCCTCGCCGCACGGGAGGGGATCCCCGTGACCCTCGTCAGTGGCAGCGGAGGCGAGCTGTCCCAGGCGCTGCTGCGGGCGCCCGAGATCGGCTGCGTCTCCTTCGTCGGCGGCCGCGACACCGGCGCCGCGGTGGCCACGGCCGTCGCCGACCTCGGCAAACGACACATACTCGAACAGGAAGGACTCAACACCTGGGGCATCTGGAACCACTCGGACTGGGACGCGCTCACCGCGGTGATCCCCAAGCTCTTCGACTACGGCAAGCAGCGCTGCACGGCATACCCGCGCTTCGTCGTCCAGCGGCACCTGTTCGACGCGTTCCTGGCGGCGTACCTCCCGGCGGTCCGCGACGTCAGGGTCGGTCACCCGCTCGCCGTCGAGAAGCCCGACGACCCGTACGCCGAGCTGGACTTCGGGCCGGTGATCAACGCTGCCAAGGCGAAAGAGCTCCAGGACCAGGTCGCCGAGGCGATCGAGCGCGGAGCCGTGCCACTGCACAGAGGCAGCCCGGCCGACGCCCGCTTCCTGCCCGGCCAGGACACCTCGGCCTACGTCCAGCCGGTCACGCTCCTCAACCCGCCCTCGTCCTCTCCGCTGCACCACGCGGAGCCGTTCGGCCCGGTCGACACCATCGTCCTGGTCGACACGGAGGCGGAGCTGCTCGCCGCGATGAACGCCTCGAACGGCGCGCTCGTGGCCACGCTGTCCACCGACGACCGGGCCACCTATGAGCGACTCGCCCCGCACATCCGCGCCTTCAAGGTCGGCCACGGCCGGCCCCGCTCCCGAGGCGATCGCGACGAGCTCTTCGGCGGCCTCGGCGCGTCCTGGCGCGGCGCGTTCGTCGGCGGGGAGCTGCTGGTGCGCGCGGTGACGCGGGGACCGGCGGGGGAGCGGCTGCCGGGCAACTTCCCGGAGTACCAGCTCCTGCCGTGAGGAGGGACCCCCTCGGACTCAGCCGATGCCCTGCCGGTCCGGGCGCAGGGCGAACGCGCGGTCCGAGGGGGACGGTTCGGCCTGGTCGACCGCCTGGCGGAGAAGTTCGCGGTGGCGCAGCAGCGGCTCCCGCCGTTCCGCCGGGACGAGAAGGAGCAGGTCGTCCAGTCCGGCCAGCATGCGCCGGGAGACCTGCGGGCTCCCGATGGCGCACCCCCGTACCTCGGTGAACCCCAGATCCACCAGCTCGGTCCACCCCGGCACGGGCTGCACCAGCCGCACCGCACCGGCCCGGTCCCGGTGCAGCGCGGCGTCCAGCGGGCGTCGGCTCAGCGAGGCCAGGAACTGGATGATGCGGTCCAGCGCCTGGACGGCGGTCGTCGGATCGTTGATCGCGGACGAAAGGGCGCGCAGCGCGATGTCGGACAACTGGCGCAAACCGAAGCCGAGATCCTGGTGGTAGGTCCGCTCCACCCCGACCGAGGCCGTGTAGCGCAGCGCCCCGCGCGGCGGGGCCGGCCCGCCGTGGACGGCCAGCACGGGCGTACCGGGCACCACGAAGTCCCCGATCCTGGGGATCTGCCGCAATACGACCCCGTGTTTGCGCGCCACCCGCACCAAGCGCGCGATGTGCACGTCCCGCAGCACACCCGCCCGGCCCTCGTGCGGAACCCATGCGGTCGCGGGACCGAGGAGGGCGGGCTCGGGCCCGTCGGGTCCGCCCGCCGGCACGGGCATAGAGGCGGCCACCCGGAAGCACTCCGTGGCGATCCGTGCGATGACATGGCTGATCCGCATCAGCCGCAGGGTGGTGTTCACGTACAGCACGAAGAGGAACAGGCTCAGCGCGACCATGCAGAGCGTGAGGACCGACTGCACCAGCGGCACCGACGTCACGGCGCGGGGGTCGTCGGCGGTGTCGAAGGAGGTCAGCACCAGCAGGGTCAGCACGAAGGTCGCCAGGAACACCGCGAAGGTCGCCTTCGTGATCCGGCTGCGCACGAAGAGCCGCACCACGCGCGGGGTGAACTGCCCGCTCGCCATCTGCACGGCCACCAGCGAGATGCTGAAGACCACACCGATGAAGGTCATCATCGCCGAGCCGACCGCGGTCACGACGGCCTTCGCGTCCTCCGCGAACCGCAGCAGCTCGTCCAGCGTCTCGTAGTCGCCGTCCTCCTGGAGCGCGTCGACGATGACCGTGTCGAGGGCCTGCGCCCCCGCCCAGACCACGAAGACGCTCACCATGGCCAGGGTGGGAGCGAACCAGAACGTGTCCCGCAGATGCTCCCGTAGCGGCGACAGCGCACGAGGGCGGTGACCCCGAACCGGGCTCTGCGTAACCATCCAGTCACTCATGGTGCGACCCTAGGGGTATCGGGCCGCGAGGTCCCGGACCCCCGCCAGGCGGACGGAAACGCAGGTGAAGGGCACTCCGAAACCTTGGTATTGTTGTCCATGTCGCCGCGGGGAACACCCCTGGTCAGGCGGCAGACACCTTGTCCGGGTGGCGGAATGGCAGACGCGCTAGCTTGAGGTGCTAGTGCCCTTTATCGGGCGTGGGGGTTCAAGTCCCCCCTCGGACACAGACCAGCTCGGGCGGGTCGGGATATCTCCCGGCCCGCCCGAGCTGTTTGCTCACTCCCGGTATCCCCGCAACTTGCGGTACAGCGTCGCCCGGCCGATCCCCAGCGCGGCGGCCGCGCGTGCCTTGTTGCCGCCGTGGCGGCGCAGTGCCTCCAGGATCGCGGCGCGCTCGGCGTGCTCCATGGGGCTGAGGGGCCGAGCGGCCGGACCTTCGCGCACCGGGTCCGGGAGTTCGGCCCGGCGGACCGGGCCGGACATCCGCCGCTGCTCCGCCAGGGCCCGGACGACATGGGTCAGCTCGGTGATGTTCCCGGGCCACGGGTACAGCTCGAGCGCGCGCAGGGCGTCCAGGGTCCAGGTCAGCGGGGGCTGTCCGGGCGCCGGCCGGGGCGCGAGGACCGGCAGCAGTTCCCGGATGTCCTCGGCGCGTTCCCGCAGCGGGGGCAGGGTCACCGAGCGGGCGGACAGTTTGTCCAGCAGGCGCTGCAGGCAGGGGCCGACCGGCGCGCCGGGCGTGTAGGTGACCAGGACGCGGGCGTCAGGGCGCGTGTCGAGCAGGGAGTTGAGCGCGGCCACCCCCGGTTGTTCGAGGCGCTCGGCGTGCCGCAGCAGGAGCGGCCGGTCGGCCGGCCACGCGGTCAGGGCCCCGTCGAGCCCGGTGTCCCGCGCCGCGTCGGCGATCCGGACGGCGCCCTGGCCGAGCAACTCCCGGGCCAGCGCGGACTTGCCCGTTCCGCGCTCACCGGTCAGCAGCAGCGGCTCCGGGGAGCGCGCCAGTTCCGCCGCGCGGGCGACGGCGTGCCGCCAGGGCACCGAGGAACCGGTCAGGGTGACGGGCGGGCGCGGCGAGGCCGGCGCCGACGGTACGGGATCGCCGACCGGTTCCAGGACGGCGACGATCCCGAGGACCGTGCCGTCGTCCAGACGCGCGGGGGTGATCCGGGCGGTGTACCCGGCTGCCTCGGTCACCCCCGCCCCGCTCACACCGCCGTCTTCGAGCCGCCCGGTGAGCCCGCCGGGCCGGGCGGTCAGGGCGGGCAGGGCGGCCCCTTCCGTCTCACCCGCACCGCCCCCGAGTCGCGCGGTACGCCCGGCTTCCCAGGCGGATCCCTCCGTCCCGCCCGCGCCGTCCCCACGCCGTGCGCTCACCGCCGTGCGCTCCAGCGCCTCGAGCACCTCCGGGGTCAGCAACCGCTGCGCCGCGTCGCTGACCAGCCGGTTGCGGCCGTCCAGGGCGACCACGGCCAGGTCCGCGCCGCGTGTTCCGTCCGGCCCGGACGCCCGTAGGTACGCGTCCAGCAGCATCCGTTCGGCCCGGCCCGCCCGCGCGCGCAGTTCCGTCTCGACCGCGGCCGCGGCGGCCTCGGCGAGTGCCGCCTGCGGATGGGGCGCACGCGTGGCGCTCAGCCGTGACGCCACGGTCACCGTGCCGAGCGCCTGCGCATTCTCCGGGTCGCGCACGGGGACGCTGACCGCGGACACGTCCTGCCACCGGTCGAGGAAGTGCTCCGGCCCGTGCATCTCGGCCCGGCGCCGGGTGCGCAGGGCGAGGGCCGCGCTGTTGTCCCCGACCTCCTGCTCCGACAGAACGGGGCACGTCTCGAGCCCGGGCACGCTCCCCGTCGTCCAGAGCACGCGCAGCCGCTCGTCGGTGAGGACGAGGAGCGACCTGCCCGCGCCCAGGGCGGGGGCGATCCGTTCGAGCACCGGGCGGGCGGCGCCGAGCAGGGCCGACTCCGGCGGTCGCACCGGACGGGCCGCCGGCTCCTTCAAGTCGTGCGGCACCCCGAAGAACCGCGCCCGTCGCCAGGCCGCGGCGATCTCCTCCGGTACGCCGTCGGGCAACGGGCGCCCCGTCAGGAAGCGTTCACGGGCGTCATACAGCGAGGAGAGGGCGGTGGCGGCGGGGATGTGCTCTGTGGTGGTCACGACATGTCCACCGTATCGGGTTCCGTTGAACGGACAACCACTGCCGTGTCCGGAACGTCCGGCGCGCACGCTGTCTCGTAATGAGACACCCGTCTCCCGCCGATCCCCTCCATGATCATGAATGGCCGAAGTCCGATTCCCCCCGCAGGAGCGCCCCGTGTCCACCGTCGTCGAGACCGACGTCCTGATCGTGGGCAGCGGCCCGGCCGGTGCCTCGGCCGCGCTCGCCCTGAGCACCTACGGCGTGCCCAACCTCGTGGTGACCCGCTACGCGAGCCTCGCCGACACGCCCCGCGCGCACATCACCAACCAGCGCACCATGGAGGTGCTGCGCGACCTCGGCGTGGAGCAGGAGGTCATCGAGCAGGCGACCCCGCAGCACCTGATGGGCAACACGACGTTCTGCACCAGCCTGGCGGGCGAGGAACTGGGCCGGGTGCGCTCCTGGGGCAACGACCCGCTCGTCCAGGCGGAACACGAACTCGCCAGCCCCACCCGCATGTGCGACATGCCGCAGCACCTCATGGAGCCGGTCCTCGTGAACGCGGCCGTCGCCCGTGGCACCCGGCTGCGCTTCGAGACCGAGTACCTGTCCCACACCCAGGACGCGGACGGCGTCACGGCCACCGTCCGCGACCGGCTGCGCGGGGACACCTACGAGATCCGCGCCAAGTACCTGATCGGCGCCGACGGCGGACGGTCGAAGGTCGCCGCGGACGCCGGGCTGCCGATGGGCGGCCAGATGGGCGTGGCCGGCAGTGTCAACATCGTCTTCGAGGCGGACCTGACCAAGTACACCGCCCACCGTCCGTCCACCCTCTACTGGGTCCTCGCGCCCGGCGCGACGGTCGGCGGCATCGGCGCGGGCCTGGTGCGCTGCGTCCGGCCCTGGAACGAGTGGCTGATCGTGTGGGGCTACGACGTCACCGCGGGCGCCCCGGATCTGACCACCGCGTACGCGGAATCCGTCGTCCGCAAGCTCGTCGGCGACGACGACATCCCCGTGACCGTCAAGTCGTCCTCCGCCTGGACGGTCAACGAGATGTACGCGGAGAGGTACGCCAACGGCCGCGTCTTCTGCGCCGGCGACGCCGTGCACCGCCACCCGCCGTCCAACGGCCTCGGCTCCAACACCTCCATCCAGGACGCCTACAACCTGGCCTGGAAGCTCAAGCTCGTCCTCGACGGCGCCGCCGCACCCGCCCTGCTCGACTCCTACACCGCCGAGCGCGCCCCGGTCGGGCGGCAGATCGTCACCCGCGCCAACCAGTCCATCCGCGAGACCGCCCCGGTCTTCGAGGCCCTCGACGGGCTCTCCCCGCAGACCCCCGAGCAGCTCTGGGCCAACATCGCCGCCCGCAAGGACCCCACCGAGGCGGCCGAGAAGCAGCGGGCCGAGCTGCGCGAGGCGATCGCCTTCAAGGTGTACGAGTTCAACGCGCACGGCGTCGACCTCAACCAGCGCTATCCCGCCGAGAGCTCCGCCGCGATCGTCCCGGACGGCACGCCCGACCCCGGCTTCGCCCGCGACCCCGAGCTGCACCACCAGCCGTCCTCCCGCCCCGGCGCCCGGCTCCCGCACGCCTGGATCACCTCCGGCACCCGCACGCTCTCCACCCTCGACACGGTCGGCCGGGGCCGCTTCACGCTGCTGACCGGCATCGGGGGAGAGGACTGGGTGCGCGCGGCCGAGACCCAGGACATCGAGATCGCCACCGTGGTGATCGGTCCCGGGCAGCAGTACGAGGACCCGTACGGCGACTGGGCGCGGCTGCGCGAGATCACGGACACCGGCGCCCTCCTCGTACGCCCCGACGGCTTCGTCGCCTTCCGGCACGCGTCCGTTGCTCCGGACGCCGGAGAACTGCTCGCGGACGCGCTGCGGCGGATCCTCGGTCACGCCTGAGAGCGCCATCATGGAAGCGGCGGACGCGATCAGGGAAGCAGCGGACGCCAACAGGGAAGAAGCCGACGTCGACGACGAGGAGCCGGGATGACCACCGACGCGACCGGGGCCGGCGTCACCGAGCAGGCCCTCGCCAGCCTCCGCGCGACCGCCGACCCGCGGCTGCGCGAGCTGCTCACCGGACTCGTCCGGCATCTGCACGACTTCGCGCGTGAGACCCGGCTCACGCAGGAGGAGTGGGAGCGGGCGATCGCCTTTCTGACGGCGACCGGGCAGGCCTGCACCGACACCCGGCAGGAGTTCATCCTGCTGTCGGACGTGCTCGGCCTGTCCATGCTCGTGGAGACCGTCCACGGTGACCGTGCACCCGGGGCCACCGAGTCGACCGTGCTGGGTCCCTTCCACATGACAGAGTCGCCGGTCCGTGAACTCGGCGACGACATCGACCTGGTGGGCGGCGGCGAGAAATGCGTGGTCAGCGGCCGGGTGCTGGCGCGGGACGGCACACCGCTGCCCGGCGCCGTCGTCGACGTCTGGCAGGCCGACGACAAGGGGTTCTACGACGTCCAGCAGCCCGGCGTCCAGCCCGCCGGCAACGGACGCGGGCTGTTCACCGCCGACGCCGAGGGCCGCTTCTGGTTCCGCACCTGCGTTCCGGCCGCGTACCCCATCCCCACCGACGGTCCGGTCGGCGGTCTGCTGCGCGCGACCGGACGGCACCCCTACCGTCCCGCGCACATCCACTTCATCGCCACGGCCGAGGGACACACGCCCGTCACCACCCACATCTTCGTGGCGGGCGGGGAGTACCTGGACACCGACGCGGTGTTCGCCGTGAAGCAGAGCCTGGTCCAGGACTTCGCCGAGACCGACGACCCCTCCCTGGCAGAGAAGTTCGGTGTGCCGAACCCGTTCCGGCTCGCCCGCTTCGACCTCGTCCTGGAGCATGCCGCATGACGTACCAGAGCGAGTTCTCGTACGAGACCCGGCCCGTACGTGTCGTCTTCCGGCCCGGCGCGGCCGTCACCGCGACCCCGGATGAGGCCGCACGCCTGGGCCTGCGGCGACTGCTCGTGGTGTGCGGCAGCAGGGGCGAATCAGTCGCCAGGGCGGTCGCGGACGCGCTGGGCGACTCCTGTGCGGGACTGCACGCCGAGGCCCGGATGCACGTGCCCGCCGAGGACGCCGACCGGGCCGTCGAGGTGGCGCGCGCGGCCAGGGCGGACGGGTGTGTCGCGGTCGGCGGCGGCTCCGCGATCGGGCTCGGCAAGGCCATCGCCCTGCGCACCGGGCTGCCGCTGATCGCCGTGCCGTCGACCTACGCTGGGTCCGAGATGACGCCCGTCTGGGGCCTGACCGAGCACGGCGCCAAGCGCACCGGCCGCGACCCGGTCGTCCAGCCCCGCAGCGTCGTCTACGACCCCCGGCTCACCCTCTCCTTGCCCGTGCCGCTGACCGTCACCAGCGGAGTCAACGCGCTCGCGCACGCCGTCGAGGCGCTGTACGCCCCGGACGCCTCGCCGTTGGTCTCGGTCATGGCCGAGGAGGGCGTACGGGCGATGGCCGGGGCGCTGCCGCACCTGGCCGCCGACCCTCGGGACCTGGACGCGCGCAGCCGGGCGCTGTACGCGGCGTGGCTGTGCGGCGCGTGCCTCGGCGCGACCACGATGGGGCTGCACCACAAGATGTGCCACGTGCTGGGCGGCACCTTCGGGCTGCCGCACGCCGAGACGCACACCGTGATGCTGCCGTACGCCCTGGCCTACAACGCCCCCGCCGCCCCACAGGCGTTGACCGTACTGGGGCGGGCCCTCGGCACGGACGACGTGCCGCGCGCCCTGTGGGAGCTGGCCGGACGCCTCGGCGCACCGCGCTCCCTCGCCGAACTCGGCCTCACGGAAGCCGACGTGGCACCGGCGGCGACTCGGGTCGCGGGCGAGCCGTACGCCAATCCGCGCCCGGTGACGGCGGACGGTGTCCGGGCCGTGCTGCGGGCGGCGTACGAGGGCGGACCGCCGGAGCCCGCCGTCTAGGCCGTGCCCTCTGCCGGCCGGAAACCCGGGTGCGGGCTGTCGGTGCCGTGGTGTGTCATCAGGGCATGGCGATTGTCTTGGGCGAGCCGGGAGCCGACGGTCTGAGCGAGACCGTCGGCGTGCTGCGGGAGTGGCAGTACGAGGGGGCGCCGACGCAACTGCATCCGGGCGACCTGGGCTGGTTCTGGCGGTCGGGCGCGGAAGCGACCGCGGCGGCGGTCCGGACCTGGAGCCGGGACGGACGGATCCTCGCCGTCGGGCTGCTGGACGGTCCCGGGCTGTTGCGGTTGACGATCGCGCCGGGCGCCCACGGGGACGAGGAGCTGGCGCGGCAGCTGGTCGCGGACGTGACCGATCCGGAACGCGGCGTGCTGCCCGAGGGGAAGGTGAACGTCGAGGCGCCGACGGGTGCGCTGGTTCAGGACCTGCTGTGCGAGGAGGGCTGGCACACCGACGAGCCGTGGACCCCGCTGCGCCGCGACCTCACGGAGCCGGTGAACGACCCGGGCGTGCGGATCGAGGTGGTCGGGCCGGAGCGGGCGGGGGTGCGGACCGCCGTGCAGCGGGCGTCTTTTGACGGGTCGACGTTCAGGGACGAGCACTGGCACGCGATGGCGGCCGGAGTGCCGTACGCCGACGCCCGGTGTCTGGTCGCCTACGACGACCGGGGCAACGCGGTGGCGGCGGTCACGGTGTGGTCGGCCGGCCCGGGGAGGCCCGGGCTGCTCGAACCGATGGGCGTGCACCGGGAACATCGCGGTCAGGGCTACGGCAAGGCGATCACCGTCGCCGCGGCGGCCGCACTCCAGGCGCTGGGCTCTTCGAGCGCGCTCGTCTGCACCCCGAGCTCCAATGCGGGCGCCGTCGCCACCTACAAGGCGGCCGGCTTCCGGCAACGCCCCGAGGTCCGGGACCGATACCGGCCCGCCTAGGCCTGTCCGGGAAGGCCCCCGGAACTCCACCCGCCCGGCGTGACGTCTTGGATCTTGTCACCACAGATCCACCCGGAGGTCGGCCCTGTACGGCTTCACCTTGCTCGTGTCCCTCCTGGCGTAGTACTCGCCGGACTTCGCCGACGAGAAGCCCCTGGCTCGCGGACAGAAGGTGACCGCAAGAGTTCCTACGGTCGAGGCATGACGCAGACGCAGAAGATTCTTGTCACCGGTGCCACCGGAACCGTCGGCCGCCAGGTGGTCGCCGAACTGCTCGCCCGGGGCCACGCGGTCCGCGCCCTCACGCGTGACGCCGGGAAGGCCGCCTTCCCGGCCGGGGTCGAGGTCGTCGAGGGCGACCTGAACGACCCCGGCAGCCTGGCCCCCGCCCTGGAGGGGATCACCGGACTCCACCTGATCACCTTCGCCGGAGCCGCCTTCACCCCGCTGGAGACCGGCCCCCGGATCCTGGAACTGGCCCGCTCGGCCGGTGTCCGCCGGATCACCGTGCTGCACGGCGGCGGGCCCACCCCGTTGGAGGACGCGGTGCGCGGCGACGACGGAGTGAGCTGGACCGTGCTCATGCCCGTCGAGTTCATGGCCAACGCCCTGGAGTGGGCGGACGGGATCCAGGCCGCCGGCGAGGTACGGGAGCCGTTCGTCGCACGGCTGAGTGCCATGGTCCACGAGGGAGACATCGGCGCCGTCGCCGCGGTCGCGCTCACGGAGGAGGGCCACGCGGGCCAGGAGTACGTGATCACCGGCCCCGAAGTGCTCACCGTCGGCGACAAGGTGGCGGCCGTCGCCGCCGCAGCCGGCCGGGAGATCGCCCTGGTCGAACTGACCGAGGAGCAGGCCGTCGCCCAGTGGCGGGCGGCGTACCTCCCCGAGGACGTGATCGGCTTCCTCCTCGAGGCGTACGGGAACACCCCCGAGGTGGGCCGTACGGTGTCCGGCACCGTCGAGAAGGTCACCGGCCGCCCGGCCCGTACCTTCGCCCAGTGGGCCGGCGAACACGCGGACGTTTTCCGGAAACGGGCCTGACTGTCTCGTCCTGACTGTCTCGTATTGAGACACCCGTCCCGGAGCCCGGTGCCGCAAGATCGACAAGGGGGGTGTGACCGCAACAGGGTGCGGCCGTCGTCGTGCGCTGAACCGCCGCGCCTACGGCCGTGCCACCTGATGAAAGGTGAACATCATGGCCCTCGCACTGCTCCGGCGCCGGCGGCACAAGGGCGCCTCCGCCGCGGCGGCGGGCCTCGCGCTCCCCCTTCCGTCCGGCGCGGGTGCCGTGGCCCGTGAGGTCGTGGACCCGATGGGCTCGCCCCTGGCGGCCGCGGACGTCACCGTCACCGCCCTGGACACCCACCGGGTGGCCGCCCGCGGGACGACCGACCCGTACGGCTACTTCCTCGCCGCGCTGCCGCCCGGCCGGTACAGCCTGATGGTCGCGGCGGAGGGCCTGCGGCCGCACCGCGAGACGATCGAGATCGGCACCGGCACCCCGACGCCCACCGAGCGGGTCTGGCTCCAGCCGGCCGAGGCGCTCCAGTTGCCGGCGCCCGGGACGTGGCTCTTCGATCCGCCGCACACCGCGATCCGGTTCATCGCCAAGCACGTCGGCATGGCGAACGTCCACGGCCGATTCGAACGCTTCGACGGCGGGATCATGATCTCCCAGGACATGACCGACTCCCGGGTGTCCGTCCGCATCGACGCCTCCAGCATCACCACCGGCAACACCACCCGCGACAACCATCTGCGGTCCGCCGACTTCCTCGACGTCGAACGCTTCCCGTACATCGACTTCAACAGCACCCGCTTCGCCTATCGCGGCGGCAGCAAGTGGTCACTGCTGGGCTCCCTCACGATGCACGGCGTGAGCCGCTCCGTCTCGCTCGACACGACGTATCTCGGCACGGTGAACGGCGGCTACGGGCAGGAGCTGCGCTGCGCGGCCCTGGCGACGGCGGAACTGCACCGCGAGGACTACACGCTCAACTGGCGCACCATGCTGGCCCGGGGCATCGCGGTGGTCGGGCCGACGGTCCAACTGGAGCTGGACGTCCAGGCGATGTACCGGACCCACGACACCCCGACCCCGCCGGAATAATCCCTGGCCCGATTCCACCCGCCCTCCCTACACTCACGGAGTACCCGGCGCCGCCCACGACGTGAGCGGCGCGCGCCGTTGTGACGACCGAAGGGAGACCGCCATGCGTGACCACACCGCTGTCGCCGTCTCCCTGCCGCGCTACGAGGTGATCCTCGTGTCCTCGTCGCTCCGGTGCCCGCTGCGCGGCGGACGCCGGATGACCGGGACGAACGCCTGAAGAGCGCCTGCTTCGGCTCGCTGACATAGCGTCGGCGAGCCGAAGCGGACGTGTGTCACCACACCTGCCTCGCCCGGAAATCGCGCTGCCCCTTTTCTGATCGCCTCGAAAGGCCATGGGCCGTGCGCATCAACCACAACCCGCTCGCCGTTGTCCGCAACCTCGGCATCCTCGCCCACGTCGACGCCGGCAAGACCACCGTCACCGAACGGATCCTGTTCGCCACCGGAACCACGCACAAGCGCGGCGAGGTCCACGACGGCACGACCGTCACGGACTTCGACCCGCAGGAGCGGGACCGGGGCATCACCATCTTCGCCGCGGCGGTGAGCTGCGCCTGGGACGGTCACCGGATCAATCTGATCGACACCCCGGGGCACGTCGACTTCGCCGACGAGGTGGAGCGTGCGCTGCGGGTGCTCGACGGTGCGGTGGCCGTGTTCGACGCGGTCGCCGGGGTGGAGCCGCAGAGCGAGTCGGTGTGGCGGCAGGCCGACCGGCACGGCGTACCGAGGATCGCGTTCGTCAACAAGATGGACCGCGCCGGTGCCGACCTCGACGCGGCCGTGGCGTCGATCCGGGAGCGGCTGCACCCGGCCCCGCTGGTCGTGCAGGTGCCGATCGGTGCGGAGGACACCTTCACCGGTGTCGTCGACCTCGTACGCCTGCGCGCGCTGCTGTGGAGCGACGGTGACACCCGTGAGGAGGCACCGGTGCCGGACGGCCTCCGGGACGAAGTCCTGGCACGCCGCCGGGCGCTGGAGGAAGCCGTGGCGGAACTCCATCCGGGCGCACTGGAGGAGTTCTGCGCCACGGGCAAGCTCGGCGAGCGGACCCTCTCCTCGGCGCTGCGGGACCTGACCCGGGACGGCGACGGCGTGGTCGTGCTGTGCGGCTCCGCGTACCGCAACCGCGGTGTGGAGCCGCTGCTCGACGCGGTCGTGGCCTATCTGCCGTCGCCGCTTGACGTGCCGCCGGTCCAAGGCACCGACGACGGCGAGGAACAGGAGCGGCCCGCCGACCCGGCCGCGCCGTCTGCCGCCCTCGCCTTCAAGGTGCACGCCACCCCGACGGGACGGCTGACCTACCTGCGGATCTACTCGGGAACGATCGAGAAGGGAGACACCCTGTGGGACGCGAGCGCGCGGCGCACCGAGCGGATCGGCCGGATCCTGCGCGTCCAGGCCGACCGGCACGCACCGCTGGACCGGGCGGTCGCCGGTGACATCGTCGCGGTCGTCGGGCTGAAGTCCGCCCGCGCCGGCTCGACCCTGTGCGCGCCGGACGCCCCGCTCGTCCTGGAGCCTCCGGGCGTGCCCGAGCCGGTGGTCTCGGTCGCGGTCGAGTCCCGCAGGACCGGCGACACCGACCGGCTGGCGTCGGGGCTCGCGCGGCTGACCGAGGAGGATCCCTCGCTGGTCGTGCGGACCGACCCGGAGACCGGCCAGACGGTGCTCTCGGGCATGGGTGAACTGCACCTGGAGGTGGCGGTGGAGAAGCTCCGGCGCGAGCTGGGCGCGGACGTCAACATCGGCCGCCCCAGGGTCAGTTACCGCGAGACGGTCGGCCGGGGCGTGACCGGACTGGTGTTCCGGCACGTCAAACAGGACGGCGGGGCGGGGCAGTTCGCCCATGTCGTCCTCGACGTGGAGCCGTACGACGGTGGCTTCGCCTTCCGCTCCGCCGTCGTCGGCGGGCGCGTGCCGCAGGAGTACGTCCGGGCGGTCGAGGCCGGCTGCCGCGACGCCCTCGCCGAAGGGCCGCTCGGCGGTCACCCGGTGACCGGGCTGCGCGTCACGCTCACCGACGGGGCGACCCATGTGAAGGACTCCTCGGACACGGCGTTCCGCACGGCCGGCCGCCTCGGCCTCCGCGAGGCCCTGCGCGCCTGCGCGATGGTCCTGCTGGAGCCGGTCGTCGAGGTCACGGTCACCGTGCCCGAGGACGCGGTGGGCGGTGTGCTCGGCGACCTCGCCGCCCGGCGCGGACGGGTGAGCGGCTCGGTCACCCGGGCGAGCGCGGCGGTCGTGACCGCCACTGTGCCGCTGGCCGAACTGTTCGGCTACGCGACCCGGTTGCGCAGCCGCACCCAGGGCCGGGGCACCTTCACGGCCCGGCCCACCGGCTATGCGTCGGCACCGGTCGCGACGCCGGTGCGGTAACGCTCGGTCAGGCCTGTCCCCTTCCTGTGCCGGAAGGGGACGGGCCGTTCCGGGGCGTGGAGAAGGCGGTTCGCCAAGCCGGCGCGGGTGGAACGCCACTGGGTGTTCACGTAGGCCGCAGCCACGTCATGGCCGACCCCTACGCCTGAACGGCGGCCGTCGTCGCGCTTTCCTCCGCTCCGACGCCCGGTACCGGACCGGTGAGGTCCGGGTCGCCGAACTCTGCGCGCAGTGCCTGGAAAGCGGTCACCTTGTCCGCACCGAAGCGGCGGACGTGGGCGGCGTATTCGTCGGGGGAGAGGAACACCGACGGCCTGGACTTGGTGTGGAACTTGTCCGCGTACATCACCAGCCTCTCCTCCTCCGACTGCGCCAGGTAGTCGGCGGGAGGCAGAGGCAGCTTCTGGCTCACGATGTCGTCCCGCGTCAGTCCCACTCCGGTGTGGTGGGAGCAGAAGCGGCAGAGGGGTTCGGGGAAGCCCTCCGCTTCGAGGATCTCGTGGCCGAGCAGGCCGTGCCGGATGTAGTTCGCGTGGTTTAGCCGTCCGTCGTCCCCGTAGAGGCGGTAGACGCCGATGTCGTGAAGGAGGCAGCCGGCGCGGACCAGTTCGGCGTCGAGGTGAGCGAGGTGGGGCGCGGAGAGGAGCTGTTCGGCGATTCCCCAGATGATCTCGCAGTGCGTGTGGACGAGCCTGAACGCTTCGGCGGAGGGCGCGTGCTTCTCGTGCAGCGCTTGGATCTCTGCGGGGCCCGGAATCCTCACCGGAGGAGCGTAACAACCGCCCTGCCCGCTTGGTCGGCCACTTCCCACGCCGCCTGTTTCACGCGATCGGGTGATGCCGCCCAGAAGTGGGCACGGGTCGGCTTCGCGGGCCGTTCGGGCTGGTGACGGGACTTCTCGTCCATCGACATCTGATGGCCGCTGACCGTGCCCGACTGCTCGGGTACGGGCGCAAGGCCGTGGTCCGGCTACTCGACGCCACGGGGATCGAGTAGCCGGTGGGGGGAGTCAGCGCAAGGCGGCCGGCCCGGGGACGAAGTCCGGATCCACCTGGGCCGCCAGGTCGACGCCCGTGCGGCCGTCCGCCCACGCGCGGGCGTTGCGCAGGTGGAACTCGACGGCGTGCCGGTGGAGTCGGTCCCAGTCGCGGGGGTGGGTGTCGACCGCCTCGCGGAGGACGTCGAGGGCGTGGCGGTTGTGGGGCTCCAGGGATGCCAGGGGGTCCGGGCCGGCCTCGGCGCGGCCCTGTTCGGCCGCGCGGACCCAGGGGGAGTGGACCAGGTGGGTCAGGAGGTCGTCCCCTACTTCTTCCTTGAGGAAGAGCAGGTCGTCCTCGGAGGTCACCTTGTTGCCGACCACGGCGACCCGGATGCCGAACTCGCGGGCGTGGTCGCGGTATTGGCGGTAGACCGAGACGCCCTTGCGGGTGGGTTCCGCCACCAGGAAGGTGATGTCGAAGCGGGTGAACAGGCCGGAGGCGAAGGCGTCCGCGCCCGCCGTCATGTCGACCACGACATATTCGCCGGGGCCGTCCAGCAGGTGACCGAGGTACAGCTCGACCGCGCCGAGCTTGGAGTGGTAGCAGGCCACGCCCAGATCGGACTCGTCGAACTCGCCCGTGACCATCAGGGGTACGCCGCCCGCGCGGCCGACGTGCCGGGCGTGCAGTTCGTCGTCGCCGAGCGGGCGCAGGAGGCGGGAGCCGCGGCCCGGGGGAGTGGTCTTGATCATCGCCTCGCGGGAAGGAACGCGGGGGTTCGTGCCGCGCAGGCAGTCCTTGATCGAGGACAGGTGGGCGCCCAGGGGAGGGGCGGACTGCTCCTGTCCGCCGAGCGCCTCCGCCAGGTGCTGGTTGATGTCGCCGTCGATGGCGAGGACCTGGGCGCCGGAGCGCGCCAAGTGGCGGGAGAAGAGTGCCGACAGCGTGGTCTTGCCGCTGCCGCCCTTGCCGACGAACGCGATCCTCACGGTCGCCCCAGCTTGTTGAAAATGGATGTCATGTGGATAGGTTTAGGGAGTGACCGTCGCCACTGTCAAATCCCTTGGGCCGTTCGGGATCACGTGATGCATATGCTGTGCAAGTGCGTGTTCAGAGCATCAACAGTCCCTTCCGGTTCCTCGCCGCCCTCGCCCTCGTCCCGAGCCTGGCCGGCTGCTTCGCCTCCCCGGGAGGGGAGTCGTCGTCGAACGGTGGGCAGTCGGGCTCCCGGCTGCGGGTCGCCCTCGCCTTCCCGCCCGCCGAGAACTTCTCGCCGTACGGAGCCGACGCCACGCTCCTCAGCCGGCTCGGCGTCACCGAGGGCCTGACCGCCCTGGACGCCAACGGTGCCGCGTCCCCCGCCCTCGCCGAGTCCTGGCGCCGGGAGAGCGACCGCATCTGGCGGTTCACCCTGCGCGAGGCGACCTTCCAAGACGGCGTGGAGGTCACCCCGTCCGCCGTGGCCGCGGCGCTCACCCGCGCCACGAAGGCGAAGCCCGCGCCCGCCGCCCTCGCCGGTGTCACGCTCGACGCGACGGCCGACGGCGACCGCGGCGTACGCGTCACCACGGCCACGGCCGACCCCGTCCTGCCCATGCGTCTGTCCAGCCCGAGCCTCGCGATCCTCTCCCCGAAGGCCTACGACGGGAAGGGCAACCCCGACCCGGTCGGAAGCGCCACCGGGCCCTTCGAGATCACCGAGGTCAACGGCGGCTCCGCCACCCTCGACCGCTTCGACGACTACTGGGGCGGCCGCGCCCAGGCCTCCGGCATCGACGCGCGCTTCGTCAAGGACGGCACCGCACGCGCCAACGCGGTCCGCACCGGTGACATCGACATAGCCGAGGCCGTCCCCGTCGCCCAGGCCGCCACGCTCGACAAGGCGACCCTGAAGGAAGCCGGCACCACCCGCACCACCAGCCTGCAGCTCAACACCAGGACAGGTCCCTTCAAGGACCCGAAGCTGCGCGCCGCCGCTCGCACGGCGATCGACTCCTCCAGCATCGTCAAGGGCGTCTTCGAGGGCTACGCCGACCCGGGCGCGGGCATCTACGGTCCAGCCGTCACCTGGGCCGAGAGCAAGCGGGTGAAGCCGGCCGGACGTGCGGACGCCGCCGAGCCCGACGGTGAGCGGATCACCCTCGCCACCTACGACAACCGGCCCGAGCTGCCCGAGACCGCCCAGGTCGTGCAACAGCAGCTGGAGAAGGCCGGCTTCACGGTGAAGCTGGAAGTGCGCGAGTACTCACGGCTGGAGAGCGACGCCCTCGCCGGGATGTTCGACGCGTTCATCGGCGCCCGCAACAGCCTCCTCGACACCGGCGACCCCGTCGGCGTCCTCGGCAGCGACTACACCTGCGACGGCGGCTACAACCTGGCCCGGCTGTGCGACAAGAACGTCGACCGGGCCGTCGCCGAGGCCGACGGGACCGACGGCACCGGTGAGAGGCAGGACGCGGCCATGGCCGCCGAGGCCGCGATCCTCAGGACGGACGCCGTCGTGCCGCTGGCCCACCAGCAGATCATCGCCGGCGTCTCCACCAAGGTCCGGGGCGTCGTCCTCGACCCCTACGAGCGGACCCTGGTGGGCACCGGAACGCGTCGCTGAGGCTCCCTCACGCGGGCAGCCTGGTGTCCACCACGCAGCTGATCTCGACCAACTGCCCGGGGAAGGTCAGCTCGGTGACGCCGAGGGCCGTGCTGACCGGGCGGTGGTCGCCGAAATACGCCCGGTTGGCCTTGGCCAGCACATCGGCGTGGCGCACCAGGTCCACCGCGTACAGCGTCTGGGAGACGACCTGGTTGCGCGTGACGCCGTAGTGGGCCAGGACCTTGTCGATGTTGACGTGGGTCTGCTCGAGCTGGGTGGCCCAGTCGTCCTCGGGGCGGAAGCCGCCCGCCTCGTCGAACGCGAGCTGCCCGGAGACATGGATCAGATCGCCGGACCGGATCGCCTGCGCGTAGCCGAAGTAGGTCTCGGCCGGAATGGCGTGGTCGTAGACATCAGGAGTCGTCACAGTTCCTGTCCTTCCGTCGAGCACGCGTCTACGTGCTCTCTTGCGGTTACTCGGGAACTGTAGGAGAGTGACCGCCGACCTGGAAGAACGCACTTTTCGGTGACTGGGGAAACAGATGGTGACCAAGCAGGAGTTGAGCGGACTGCCCGAGGACGCGGATCTGCGGCGGGCGGACTCGCTGGCGCGTGAGATCTTCTCGGACGTCGCCAACAAGTGGGCCTTGCTGATCATCGAGGCCCTCGGTGAACGCACCCTGCGCTTCAGCGAGTTGCGCGACGAGGTCGAGGGCGTCAGCCACAAGATGCTCACCCAGAACCTGCGGATGCTGGAGCGCAACGGCCTGGTCGACCGGAAGGTGCACCCCACCGTGCCGCCGAAGGTCGAGTACACGCTCACCGAGCCGGGCCGGGCCCTGCGGGCCACGGTCGACCTGCTCTGCGGCTGGACGCACCAGTACCTCGGTCACATCGAGACGGCGCGAGGGCGGTTCGAGGTCTGACCGGCCGGGGCGTCAGCCCGCGACCAGTTCCCGCACCTGCCGCCGGGCCGCGGTCTCATCGACCCGCGACGTCCGGTACAGCCACAGCACGTCACGCCCGAACGACCACACCAGCAGGCCCAGGGCCAGGGCGGCGACCCCGAAGTTGCCCGCGTACGGCAGCAGATCGGCGCCCGCCACCAGCAGGAGCACGCCCTGGAGCGCCGCCACCGTCTTGCGGGCGGTGCTCGGCGGGAGGGCGGCGGTCAGCCAGGGCCAGACCCGCGCTGCGGCGACGAAGACGTACCGCATACCGCCGATGAGCAGCACCCACGGGCCCTGCTCCATCGACACGTACACGCTCAGCACCAGGATCAGGAACGCGTCGACCTCCATGTCGAAGCGCGCGCCCAGCGCCGTGGAGGTGCCGGTGCGGCGGGCCACCTTGCCGTCGACGCCGTCGAGGATCAGGGCGACCGCCGTCAGGCCGACGAACAGCGACACGGGCGGCGAGCTCTGGAAGGAGTCCGCGACCAGGGCGGTGACCCCGCCGACGAGGGTGGCACGGCCGAGGGTGACCCGGTTGGCCGCCCCGAAGGAGCGCAGCCGGGAGCGGTGCAGGGCCCGGGAGAGCACCGCCCAGGTGGCGAGGGCGAACGCGAGGCCGGTCAGCCAGCCCGCCGGGCCCATCCCGATCGCCGTACCGATCAGGGCGAGCAGCAGGATCTGCGCTCCCGCCCCCAGGGCGGTCTCCTGCTGTACGAGCCTCGCGTCGTAAGTGTTGTTCAGGGCCACCGAACACCCTCCGGCCGTGTGACAGAGTCGATCAACGCCGCTACCTTGTGCGCGGCCTGTGCACCCCTCGGTACGCAAGCAGCTTCCCGATCGTTCAGGAGGACTTCGATGAAGCACACCGCACGGGCGTTCTGGATCGACTCGCCTGGGCGAGGCGCCATCCGGGACGTCACCCTGCCGGCACCCGGCGAGGACGAGGTGCTGGTCCGCGCGCTGTACTCCGGAGTGAGCCGCGGCACGGAGACGCTCGTCTTCCGCGGCGGCGTGCCGGTCAGCCAGCACACGGCCATGCGGGCACCGTTCCAGGAGGGCGACTTCCCGGGCCCCGTGAAGTACGGCTACCTCAGCGTCGGCGTGGTGGAGGAAGGGCCCGAGGAGCTCGCCGGCCGTACGGTGTTCTGCCTCTATCCCCATCAGAGCCGCTACGTCGTCCCGGCCCGGGCCGTCACGCCCGTACCGGACACCGTGCCGGCCGAACGGGCCGTGCTCGCCGGGACCGTGGAGACCGCCGTCAACGCCCTGTGGGACGCCGCGCCCCTGGTCGGCGACCGGATCGCCGTCGTCGGCGGCGGCATGGTCGGCTGCTCCGTGGCCGCCCTGCTCGCCCGGTTCCCCGGCGTCCGGGTCCAGCTGGTCGACGCCGACCCGTCCCGTGCCGCCATCGCCAAGGCCCTGGGCGTCGGCTTCGCCACCCCCGCGGACGCCGAGGGCGAGTGCGACCTGGTCGTCCACGCCAGCGCCACCGAGCAGGGACTCGCCAGGTCCCTGGAACTCCTCACCGCCGAGGGGACCGTGCTCGAACTGAGCTGGTACGGCGACCGGCGGATCAGCCTGCCGCTCGGCGAGGACTTCCACTCCCGGCGGCTCGTCATCCGCTCCAGCCAGGTGGGCACCGTCTCCCCGGCCCGCCCGAACCGCACCTACGCCGACCGGCTCGCCGTCGCCCTCGACCTGCTCGCCGACCCGGCGCTCGACGTCCTCGTCACCGGCGAATCCGCCTTCGAGGAGCTGCCCGACGTGCTGCCGAGGCTCGCCTCCGGCGAGATCCCCGCGCTGTGCCACCGCGTCCGCTACGACGAGAGCGATTGACGCATCGGCTGACGATTCGTTCCATCCGGTACGACATCGGTACGACAAGAGCGCCTGACCTGAGAAAAGCCGTAGCGGAGGCTGAACAGGGGAAGGCAAAGAGCCGTATTACCCGGCATCCCCCGGCAGCCGACAGCGGGGGAGCAGACGCGCCGCACCTGGAGGGTCGTCCGTTGTTCAGCATCACCGTCCGCGATCACATCATGATCGCCCACAGCTTCCGTGGCGACGTCTTCGGACCGGCGCAGCGCCTGCACGGGGCCACGTTCCTCGTGGACGCCACGTTCCGGCGCGAGCAGCTGGACGAGGACAACATCGTCGTCGACATCGGGCTGGCCACCCAGGAACTCGGAGCCGTTGTCAGCGAGCTGAACTACCGCAACCTCGACAACGAACCCGACTTCGCCGGGGTCAACACCTCCACGGAGTTCCTCGCCAAGGTCATCGCCGACCGCCTCGCCGAGCGCATCCACAAGGGCGCGCTGGGCGAGGGCGCCAAGGGCATCGCGGGCCTGTCCGTCACCCTGCACGAGTCGCACATCGCCTGGGCGAGTTACGAGCGTGCGCTGTGACCGACACGACCATCGAGCGGCCCGGGCAGACCGGACCGGCCCGCCTGAACTATGTTCCGGTGCAGCACGCCGCCCTGAAGAACGCCGAGATCATCCCCATGTCCCTGCGCACCGTGCACTTCGTGCTCCCGGGCGACATCGACGACCCGGCGGCGCCCAGCGGCGGCAACGCCTACGACCGGCGCCTCTGCCTGGACCTGCCCGGCTTCGGCTGGCAGGTGACCAAGCACGCCGTCGCCGGTGACTGGCCCCGGCCGGGGGCCGCGGCCCGTACGGAACTGGCCCGCGCCCTGAGCGCACTGCCGGACGGTGCCGTCGTCCTGCTCGACGGCCTGGTGGCCTGCGGGGTCCCGGAGATCGTCGTGCCGGAGGCCGAACGGCTGCGCATGGTCGTCCTCGTCCATCTCCCGCTCGGCGACGAGACGGGGCTGGACCCGGTCGTGGCCGCCGAACTGGACGCCAAGGAGCGGGCGGTGCTGCGGGCGGTGCCGGCGGTCATCGCCACCAGCGACTGGGCGGTCCGCCGCCTGGTCTCCCACCACGGCCTTCCCCCGGAGCGCGTCCACGTCGCGGCCCCCGGTGCCGACATCGCACCTCTCGCGCCCGGCACCGACGGTGTCTCGCGTCTGCTGTGCGTGGCCGCCGTGACCCCGCGCAAGGGCCAGCACCGGCTGGTGGAGGCGCTGGCCACGGTGACCGACCTGCGGTGGAGCTGCGTCTTCGTCGGCAGCCTCACCCAGGAGCCCGAGTACGTCGCCCATCTGCGGTCCCTCATCGCCGAGCACGGCCTCGAGGACCGGCTGGAGCTGGCGGGCCCGAAGTCCGGCCCCGCACTCGACGCCAGCTACGCCACCGCCGACCTGATGGTCCTCACCTCCTACGCCGAGACCTACGGCATGGCCGTCACCGAGGCACTGGCCCGGGGCATCCCGGTCATGGCCACGGACGTGGGCGGACTCCCCGAGGCGGTCGGCCGCGCCCCCGACGGCGGCGTGCCCGGCATTCTCGTCCCGCCGGAGAACCCCGCCGCCATCGCCGCCGAACTGCGCGGCTGGTTCGGCGAGGCGGACGTACGGCGTCGCCTCAAGGCCGCCGCCCGCAGTCGCCGCGCCTCCCTCGACGGCTGGGCGACGACCGCACAGAGCCTGGCGGCGGTACTGCGCCGGCTTCCGACCGAACCCCGGAGGGCCGCATGACGAACCCGGCGACGACCCAGCAGAGCGGGGCGATTCCGACGCAGCCCGGACCCAGAGGAGGTGCCGAGTCGATGGAATCCGCCCAGCCGGCGGACGCCACGGCTCCGAAGCCGGGTGACACCGCGGCGGCACCGGGCGACGCGGTGATCGCGTGGGCGAACGGCGCCGTCATCCCCGGCGCCGGCCCCAGCGGCACACCCGGCTCCCGGCCCACCGTGAAGCTGCGCGAGGCCGACCCCGGCGATCCGCCCCGCTACGCGCCCGAGTGGCTGGAGCTGCGGGAGCCGGCCGACGCCGACGCGCGGGCGCACGACCTGCTCGACCCGCTGCGCATCCGGCTCGCCAACCTGCCGGGGAAGTCGGGCGTCGCCATCCACGACCTGGGCTGCGGCACCGGGTCGATGGGCCGCTGGCTCGCGCCCCGCCTGGACGGCGCCCAGCACTGGGTCCTGCACGACCGCGACCCCTACCTGCTGCACTTCGCCGCCGTCGCCTCCCCGCGCTCCGCCGCCGACGGCAGCCGGGTCTCGGTCGAGACCCGGCGCGGTGACGTCGCCCGCCTCACGCCGGACGCCCTGAAGGGCGCGAACCTGGTGACGGCGTCCGCGCTGCTGGACGTTCTCACCCGCGACGAGATCGACGCCCTCGCCGCCGCCTGCGCCGGAGCCGGCTGCCCCGCCCTGCTGACGCTGTCCGTCGCCGGGCGGGTCGAACTGACCCCGTCCCACCCGCTGGACGCGGAGATCGTCCAGGCGTTCAACGAACACCAGCGCCGTGACGGCCTGCTCGGCCCGGACGCGGTCACGGCGGCCGCCGAGGCGTTCTCCGAGCACGGCGCTACCGTACGGCTGCACCCGAGCCCCTGGCGGCTCGGCCCCGAGCAGGCCGCGCTCACCGAACAGTGGTTGCGCGGCTGGGTCGGCGCCGCCGTCGAGGAACGCCCCGACCTGCGTGACCGCGCCGACGCCTACTTGGCCGAACGCCTGGCCGCCTGCGCCGCCGGCCAGCTGCGCGTCATCGTCCACCACACCGACCTGCTGGCCCTGAGCCGTCCGGTGGGCGGAGCGTCATGAGCCCCCAGGCGACGGGGACACGTCCGCGACCGATGTCCGTCGAGAGCGACCGGCTGCCCCGGAGCGGCGACAGCGGGAGTCCGCTCGGGGAACCCGGTGCTCCGGCACCGGAGGCTTCCCGCCCCGCCGGTTCCCCGTCGCCCGGCCCGATCCGGGCCGCCCTGGCCCGGATCGGCTCCCGCAAGGTCCGTACGCATCTCGGCACCCTCGCCGGAGTCGCCATCCTCGGTGTGCTGTTGTGGCGCCTCGGTACCGGTGTCTTCCTGGACGGGCTGAGCCGGATCGACGCGACGTCGCTGGTGCTGGCGCTCGGGATCGGGCTTGTCACCACGGTGTTCAGCGCCTGGCGGTGGGCGCTCGTGGCCCGGGGGCTCAGGATCCGGCTGCCGTTCGGACCGGCCGTCGCCGACTACTACCGCGCGCTGTTCCTCAACGCGGCGCTGCCCGGCGGCGTCCTCGGCGATGTGCACCGGGCGGTCCGGCACGGCCAGAGCGAGGGCGACCTGGGCCGGGGCGTGAAGGCGGTCGTTCTCGAACGGGCCGCCGGGCAGATCGCGCTGTTCGCCGTCGGGGCCGTGGTGCTGCTGACCATGCCGTCCCCGGTGCTGGACGAGGCCCGGCACATCGCCCCGCTCGCGGCCCTGGCCGCGGTGGGCGCCCTCGCCGTCGTCGTCGCCCTGCGCATGAACCGGGCGGCACCCTCACGCCGGGGCCGGAAGCTGCGCGGGGTCCTCGCCGAGGCGCGCGAAGGGCTGCTGTCCCGCAGCAACGGCCCCGGAGTCATTGTCTCCTCGGTAGTCGTTCTGGCAGGTTACGTGGCCATGTTCGTACTCGCCGCCCGCGTCGCCGGGGCCGCCGCCTCCGTGGCCGTCCTGCTGCCGCTCGCGGTCCTCGCGCTGCTGGCGATGGGACTGCCGCTGAACGTCGGCGGCTGGGGTCCGAGGGAGGGCGTCACCGCCTGGGCGTTCGGCGCCGCGGGTCTGGGCGCCGGCCGGGGACTCGCCGTCGCGGTCGTCTACGGGGTGCTCAGCCTCGTGGCGAGCCTGCCCGGCCTGATCGTGCTCGTCGCCCGCTGGTACACGGGCCTGCGTGCCCGGTCCCGCGCCGGGAATGACTACCCGTCAGCCCCGTCGCTCGTGGAGGCAGCCCCGTCGTCCGCGGAGGTCAGCATCGAGAAATACGCCCCGAAGGAATCCGCCAGGCTCGCCAGGAGTTCCTTCCCCTTTTCCGCCGAACCCAGAGAAGGACGGCCGATGACACCGGAATCGGTATAGCCGGACATGCCGAGGGTGAGCAGATGACGCCGGTCGTCAGCGACGAAATCGGAGGTCTCATAACCGGGTCGGAGCATTTCGGGATGAGCGTGCAGAAGGATGGAGGTTTCTATTTCCCCCGCGTGCATGTCGGTGAGCAGCGAGGTGACCACACCCGCCCGCTGCCGCGCCTCCTCCCAGTCCTCCGGGGCCGGGAAGAGCGCCATCCGCTCACCGCGGGCGGAGGATTCCTGAACCACGTTGCCCAGTACGTAGTTTCCGCCGTGCCCGTTGACCACCACCAGGGCCTCGACGCCGGACCGGCGGAGCGAAGCCGCAATGTCCCGTACCACCGCATGAAGGGTCACCGAGGAGATGCTGACGGTCCCCGGCCAGGCCGCGTGCTCGTGCGAGCACGAGATCGTCACCGGAGGAAGGAGGTGCACCGGGTACGCGCCGGCTATCTCCCGCGCGACGGCACAGGCGACGAGCGTGTCGGTCGCCAGCGGAAGAAACGCACCGTGCTGCTCGAAGCTCCCCACGGGAAGCACCGCGACCTGCCGTGAGACACCGGCGCCCCGCGTCCGTACGTCTTCCGTGGTGTCCGCCGGCACCAGATCACTCATCACGTCACGGCCTTTCGTCTCTGCTTAGGAACTCGAGAATCATGACAGAAAAAATTGGCGTACTCGGCAAGAAGTCACCGCAGCGGACCGGCGTGGAACGCGTCGTGAATGCGCCCTTGCCCACCGTGTACGGGAAATTCCAGGCGGTCGGCTACCTGGACCACGACCGCGGTGACGAACAGGTGGCGCTGGTCTACGGCGAACTCGGCACGGACGACGTACTCATCCGGCTGCACTCGGAGTGCCTGACCGGCGACGCCTTCGGCTCCCAGCACTGCGAGTGCGGCGACCAGCTCGACGCCGCCCTGCGCGCGGTCGTCGCCGAGGGCGCCGGTGTCGTCGTCTACCTCAGAGGGCATGAAGGCCGTGGCATCGGCCTGCTCGCCAAGCTGCGCGCGATGGCCCTGCAGGCGGAGGGTCTCGACACCGTCGAGGCCAACCTCGCCCTGGGCCTGCCGGTCGACGCCCGCGACTACGGGGTGGCCGCCAGGATCCTGGAGGACCTGGGCGTGAAGTCCGTCCGCCTGATGTCCAACAACCCGCGCAAGCGCGAAGCCCTGGTGAGCCACGGCATCCAGGTCGCCGAGCAGGTGCCGCTGCTGATCCCGCCGTGCGAGAACAACATCACCTATCTGCGGACGAAGCGGGAGCGTCTCGACCACCATCTGCCCCACCTGGACGCGGTGGTCAGCTCCTCCTGAGGCACCGGGTGCCCGCACGGGGCGGGCTCCGGTTCTCCTCGGCGTGACCTGGGCGCATTCGTGCGCGACCCGGAGGCGGGCCGCGTACGCTTCGTGGACGTCAGCCCCTTGAGCGTCGGCCCTCAGCGGCCGACGCCTCACGCCGGAGGCCCACCTGGTATGACCGAGCTCCATCTGTGGCTGCGCCACGAGGCCCGAACGACCGAGCGACGCACACCGATCGTGCCCGACGACGCCCGGCGGCTCGTCGGGAACGGTGTGGAACTGACCGTGGAGGAGTCCCCTCAGCGGGTCTTCCCGATCGAGGAGTACGAGGCGGCCGGCTGCCGTGTCGCGCCCGCGGGCTCCTGGGTGACGGCGCCGCCCGACGCCGTCGTGCTCGGCTTGAAGGAACTGCCCGCTGACCCGTCGGAACTGACGCACCGGCACATCTTCTTCGGCCACGCCTACAAGGGCCAGCCGGGCGCGGCCGGCCTGCTGGGCCGGTTCACGGCCGGGGGCGGGACGCTGTTCGACCTGGAGTACCTGGTGGACGACACCGGGCGGCGCCTCGCCGCCTTCGGTTTCTGGGCCGGCTTTCTGGGCGCCGCCCTGGCGGTGCTCCAGCACCGGGGCCGGCTGCGGGCGCCGCTGACGCCCACCACCAAGGAGGAGCTGGACGAGACCCTGAAGCCCGCCGCCGACGACGCCGAGTTCACCGGCCTGGTCATCGGCGCCCTGGGACGTAGCGGCCGCGGTGCCCGGGTGGCGTTCGCCGCCGCCGGGGCCGACCCGACCTGCTGGGATCTCGCCGAGACCCGCGACCTGGACCGCCGCGCCCTGCTGGAGCACGACGTGATGGTGAACGCGGTGCTCGCCACCACCCCTGTCCCGCCCTTCCTCCGCGAGCGGGACCTCGACACCCCGGACCGCCGGCTGCGCACCCTGTGCGACGTGACCTGCGACGTCGGCTCCCCGCTCAACGTCCTTCCGGTGTACGACGACACCACCGACTGGGACGAGCCCGTGCGCCGGCTGCGCGCCGAACCCCCGCTCGACCTGATCGCCATCGACAACCTCCCCTCCCTGCTGCCGCTGGAGTCCAGCGCCGACTTCTCGGCCGCCCTGTATTCCCAGCTGCTCGACTTCGGCGTCGCCGGGCCCTGGGGGCGCTGCCTGGACCGGTTCCGTCAGGCCTGCCGTGAACACGGACTCGACAAGGGGCAATTCGACAAGGAGCAACAAGAGGGAGTTCGATGAGGGGGAGTTCCATGGCCACGGACCCGGTACCCGCCGGCGGCACCGTCCACTGGATCGGCGCCGGCCTCTCCACCGGCAGCGGACTGGCCGCGCTGTGCGACACCGCCGAGCGCGTACGGCTCTGGCACCGCACCGAGAGCCGCGCGGCCGACGCCCTCGGCCGGCTGGGCCTCACCGGACGGGCCGAGCCCCGCGCGTACACGCCGGCCGCGTTCGCCGCCGAACTCGCACCCGGCGATGTGGTCGTGTCCATGCTGCCCGCGCCGGAACACGCGCCGCTGCTCGCCGAGTGCGTGCGGCGGGGAGCGCACTTCGCCTGCTCCAGCTATGTGTCCCAGGCGGTGCTGGATCAGGTGCCCGCCGCCGAGAAGGCCGGGGTAGTCGTCCTCACCGAGTCCGGGCTCGACCCGGGCATCGACCACCTCTTCGCGCACGCCCTGGTCGCCCGGGCCCGGGACGCCGTCGGCGACGGGACGCCCGCCTCGTACACCCTCACCTCGTACTGCGGCGGAGTCCCCGCCGTCCCGAACGACTTCACGTACCGCTTCAGCTGGGCACCCGCCGGTGTCCTCAACGCCCTGCGCTCACCGGCCCGTTACATCGAGGGCGGTGCCGAGACCGTCGCCGGCCGTCCGTGGGAGGCGACCCGGCGGCATGTCGTCGAGGGGGAGACGTTCGAGGTCTATCCCAACCGCGACAGCGTCCCGTTCGTCGCGCAGTACGGGCTGCCGGACGCCTGGACACCGCGGACATTCGTACGCGGCACCCTGCGTCTGGAGGGCTGGCTGCGGGCCTGGGACGGTGTCTTCGAGGAGCTGAAGAGGGGCGACGACACCCGGATCGCCGCCCTGGCCCGGGAGCTGGCCGCCGCCCATCCCACGACGGACGAGGATCGTGACCGGGTCGTCCTCGCCGTGTCGCTGGAGGTACGGGCCGAGACGGGGCGTTCCTGGGCGGGCGGCTACCTCCTCGACCTGACGGGTGACGCGGGGGAGAGCGCGATGGCCCGCTGCGTCTCGCGCACCCTGGCCCTGGGTGTCCGCCACGTCCTGGACGGCTCTCTGCCGCCGGGGCTGAACCGCGCCGCCGAGACCGCGGCCAGGTCCGAACAGTGGCTGCGTGAACTCGCCCAGGAAGGAGTCGAGTTCACACTGCGCGTCGACCGGTAGCGGGCTCAGCCCGACAGGGCCTCGTGGACCATCCTCTTCAGGTCCCGGAACACCGTGTGCGAGGTCCGGGGCCGCACCTGCGTCATGAACTGCACCGTCAGGTCGCGGCCCGGGTCCACCCAGAACGTCGTCGTCGCCACCCCGCTCCAGCCGTAGGCGCCGAGTCCGGACGGCACGAGTGTGCGGGACGGATCGATCACCACGGAGCAGTTGAGGCCGAAGCCGACCCCCTCGTTCCCCGGCTCGTCGTGGGCGGGGCGGCTGCCGAAGGAGCGCAGGTCGGCGCCGTCGGGCAGGTGGTTGCGGGTCATCAGGTCCACGGTCCCGGGCGCGAGGAGCCGGACGCCGTCCAGTTCGCCGCGGCGGCGCAGCAGCTCCATGAAGCGGTGGTAGTCGTGGGCGGAGGCGACGATGCCGCCGCTGCCCGAGAGGAACCGCGGCCGGCCGCGCAGCGGCAGCCCCGGGATCGGCTCGATGCCGCCGCCCTCCTTCTCCCCGTACATCTCCGACAGCCGGGGTGCCTGCTCGTCCGTGACGTGGAAACCTGCGTCCGTCATGCCGAGCGGGCCGAAGACCCGCTCGGCACAGAACACGTCGAGCGGCTGACCCGACACGACCTCGATGATCCGGCCCAGGACATTGCTGGCCACCGAGTAGTTCCACTCGGTGCCCGGCTCGAACTGCAGCGGCAGACTCGCGTACACCTCGATGGTCTCGGCCAGGTCGGCGCCCGGTGGCACCGACGACTCCAGGCCGGCCGCGCGGTACAGGGCGTCGACGGGGTGGCTGTGGTAGAAGCCGAAGGTCAGACCCGAGGTGTGGGTCATCAGATGCCGGACGAGTATGGGGCCGTCGGCGGGGCGGGTCCGTACGTCGGACCCGGAGCCGCTGACGTACACCCGCGGCTCGGCGAAGGCCGGCAGATGGTGGGCGACCGGGTCGTCCAGCGACAGCCGGCCCTCCTCCACCAGCAGCAGTGCGGCGACCGCGGTGACGGGCTTCGTCATGGAGTAGACCCGCCACAGCGTGTCCGGCTCGACCGGGAGGCCGGCCGCGATGTCGCGCAGTCCGTGCGTCGTGAGGTGCGCGACGTGTCCGGCGCGGGCGACGGACACGAGGAAGCCCGGCAGCCGCCCCTCGTCGACCAGTCGGGTGAAGTGCCGGTCCATGTCGTCCAGCACCTTCGGATCCAGCCCTGCCTCGGCCGGATCGACCTCTTGCCGCAGGTGTGCCATCGCTCTTCCTCCGTCGCGCTCGTCGAGGTGAGATCCGGCATACCCCGCCCGGACCGCGCAGGAACAGGTGAATGTCAGAGGCCACCGGTACCGTCGAACGGAACGGCCGCCGCCTGTTCCGAGATCAGGTCCGACACTCCGGAGAGCAGCTCATGAGGATCCACATCACCAGCGTCTTCGTCGACGACCAGGAAAAAGCCCGGGGCTTCTACACCGACGTGCTGGGCTTCGTGAAGAAGCACGACGTCCCGGTGGGGACGGACCGGTGGCTGACCGTGGTCTCGCCGGAGGACCTCGAAGGGACCGAGCTGCTCCTCGAACCCTCGGGCCATCCGGCGGTACAGCCGTACAAGACGGCGCTGGTCGATGACGGCATCCCGGCGGCCTCGTTCGCCGTGGACGATGTTCACGCGGAGTACGAGCGGCTGCGCGGGCTCGGGGTGCGGTTCACGCAGGAGCCGACGGAGATGGGCCCGCTCACCACCGCGGTGCTGGACGACACCTGCGGCAACCTGATCCAGATCGTGCACAGCAAGTCCTGAGGGCGCGACCTAGGGCGCGGGGCGCAGGTCCGATGGCCGATGACTCCGTGGGGGCCGGCTTCCTAGGCTGCGAGACGGGTCGCCGTCGTAGACCAGGACGCCACGAGAAGGGGTCGCCATGCCCGTGAACGGTCGCAGTCACATCCGCGTCGCCCGTCCCTCCGGGGACCTCGCGGCGGCCGAGCGGTTCTGGCGCGAGGGGCTCGGGCTCGATGTGGTGTGGCGGGCCGAGGGCGGGGGCGAACCGGGGGAGCACGACCTGCTGATGCTCGGCTGGCCCGACGCCGACTGGCATCTGGAGCTCGTGTACGAGGCCGCCCGGCCGGTCGAGCCCCGCCCCACCGAGGAGGACCTGCTGGTGATCTACGCCGACGGCCCGGTCCCGGACGATCTGATCGCCCGCCTGGAGCAGCACGGCGGCAAGCGGGTGGAATCCCCCAACCCCTACTGGAACGAGTGGGGCGTCACCATCGAGGACCCCGACGGCTACCGCTTGGTCCTGTGCCGCCGAGCCTGGTCCAACAGCTGAACAGGCGAGCCAAAGGGGCGCGGGGAACTGCGCGACCAGCCCCCACGCGCCCGCACCCGGTACCAAACCCTGGTCAGATCGTCACTTTCTCCGGCTGAACAGTTCCCCGAGCGGCACGCTCACCGAGCACCTCCGTGGGCACCCGGTTCGTCTCACGCGCCGACACCGCCGCGATCACCGGCGGCACGCACAGCGCCGCCGTGAACAGGGCAACCGAGGACCAGTCGTCGCCGTCCGGCCCGGCGATCTGCGCGGCGAACGTCACCGCGAACCCGGCCGCCGCGAAGCCGATCTGCGTGCCGATGGCCACGCCGGACAGCCGGACCCGGGTCGTGAACATCTCGCCGTAGAAGGCGGGCCACACACCGTTCGCGGCGCTGTAGACCACGCCGAAGCAGAGGACGCCCGTCAGGAACGTCAGCGGGTAGGAGCCCGTGGAGACGGCCCACAGGTACAGGAACATCGTCACCGCGCTGCCGGCCGCGCCGATCAGGAACACCGGGCGGCGGCCGATCCGGTCGGACAGCGTGGCCCACAGCGGGATCGCGGCGAGCGCGACGACATTGGCCAGGGCACCCACCCACAGCATGGCGGTACGCGACATGCCGACGGCGTCGCTGGTGGCGTACGCCAGCGCCCACACCGTGAAGATCGTGCTGACCGAGGCGATGAGCGCGCCCGCGATCACCCGCAGCACATCCGCCCAGTGCTCGCGCATCAGCACCACCAGCGGCAGCTTGACGACGCCCTCCTCGGCGGCCTGCTGCGCGAAGGCCGGGGTCTCGTCCAGCTTGCGCCGGATGACCCAGCCGACGACGGCGACCCCGACGCTCAGCCAGAACGGCACCCGCCAGCCCCACGACAGCAGCTGCTCCTCGGGCAGCGCGGCGACCGGGATGAAGACCAGCGTGGCCAGCAGCTGGCCGCCCTGTGTGCCGCTGAGGGTGAAACTGGTGAAGAAGCCGCGCCGGCCCGGCGGCGCGTGTTCCAGCGTCATGGAGTTGGCGCTGGCCTGTTCGCCCGCCGCCGAGATGCCCTGGAGCACCCGGCACAGCACCAGCAGGACCGGGGCGAGCGTGCCGACCTGGTCCCGGGTCGGCAGACAGCCGATCAGGAACGTCGACAGGCCCATCAGCATCAGCGTGAAGACCATGATCTTCTTGCGGCCGAGCTTGTCCCCGAAGTGGCCGAGGAACAGCGCGCCGACCGGGCGGGCGGCGTACGCGACGCCGAACGTGGCCAGCGACAGCAGGGTCGCGGTGGCCGGGTCCGACTCGTCGAAGAACACGGCGGGGAAGATCAGCGCGGCGGCGCTGCCGTAGATGAAGAAGTCGTAGTACTCCAGTGCGCTGCCGATCCAGGCGGCGGTCGCGGCTTTCCTGGGCTGACCGGGCGGGGCGGCGGCCCCTCGGGGCGTGGCGGGGACGGACACGGCGGCTCCTTAGCGGGCTCCACCATAGGCGGAGTGAGACGAACGGCGAGCAGAGAGGGCGGGCCGGATCGCGGCTAATTAACCCACTGGGTAGTTAGTAGGGGATGGCCAGTGATGCTGCGCCCGTGTGCCGCCGGTGTCAAGAGGTTGTGCGCCGGACGTTCAGTCCGCCGTGCGCTCAGCCGTCAGATACGCGATCACCATGTCGCCCAGCATGGTGCGGTAGTGCGCGCGCTGTGCCGGATCCAGCAGGTCGCGGCCGAACAGCGCGCCGAAGGTGTGCCGGTTGGAGACCCGGAAGAAGCAGTAGGAGGAGATCATCGCGTGCAGGTCGACGGCGTCGACGCCGGCCGTGAACAGGCCCGACTCCTGGCCCGAGGCCAGGATCCGGCGGATCACGTCCAGGGCGGGGGAGCCGATCTTCCCGAGCTTCTCGGAGCCTGCGATGTGCTGGGCTCCGTGGATGTTCTCGATGCTGACCAGGCGGATGAAGTCCGGGTGCTGCTCGTGGTGGTCGAAGGTCACCTCGGCCAGGCGCCGGATCGCCGCCACCGGGTCCAGGTGCTCGACGTCGAGCTGCTGCTCGGCCTCCCGGATCACGCCGTACGCCCGCTCCAGCACGGTCGTGAACAGCTGTTCCTTGCCGCCGAAGTAGTAGTAGATCATCCGCTTCGTGGTGCGGGTGCGGGCGGCGATCTCGTCGACCCGGGCCCCGTCGTAGCCGGCCCGCGCGAACTCCTGCGTGGCGACGTCGAGGATCTCGGCCTGGGTGCGGGCGGCGTCACGGATGCGCTCGCCAGGACGTGCCGGTTCTTCGACGCTGGTCATCAGGTTCCTTCGGGCGGAGGGGCCGGTGCCGGTGATTGTAGAAGCAGGGGCCCGTTCGCCCATGGGCTCTTCCCGAGCCCGTCCTCGGCTGATATAGCTAACGTACTGGTTCGTACATTAGTGAGCTGCTCGGGAGGCCCGTGTGCCCAAGGACTCGTATCTCGTCGGACTGATCGGTTCCGGCATCGGCCCGTCGCTCAGTCCGGCGTTGCACGAGAGGGAGGCCGACCGCCAGGGTCTGCGCCTGCTGTACCGGCTCATCGACATCGACCCGCTCGGGGTGCCGCCGGAAGCGGTGGGCGATCTGGTGCGGGCCGCCCGCGACCTGGGCTTCGACGGGCTCAACATCACGCACCCCTGCAAGCAGCTCGTCATCGAGCACTTGGACGCGCTCGCACCGCAGGCCGAGGCGCTGGGCGCGGTCAACACCGTCGTCTTCGAGGACGGCCGTGCCGTCGGCCACAACACGGACGTCACCGGCTTCGCGGCGTCCTTCGCGCGCGGGCTGCCGGACGCACCGCTGGAGCGGGTCGTGCAGCTGGGCGCCGGCGGTGCGGGCGCGGCCGTCGCGCACGCCACGCTCACCCTCGGCGCCGAGCGCGTCACCGTCGTCGACGCGCTGCCCGAACGGGCCGCGGCCCTGGCCGGCTCCCTGAACCGCGCCTTCGGCCAAGGCCGTGCCGCCGCCGCGCCCCCGGAACGGCAGGCCGAGCTGCTCGCGCACGCCGACGGCATCGTCCACGCCACGCCCACCGGCATGGCGGCCCACCCCGGCCTTCCCCTGCCGGCCGGCCTGCTCCACCCCGGGCTGTGGGTCGCCGAGGTGGTCTACCGCCCGCTGGAGACCGAACTGCTGCGCACCGCCCGCGCGCTGGGCTGCGCCACCCTCGACGGCGGCGGCATGGCCGCCTTCCAGGCCGCCGACGCGTTCCGCCTGTTCACCGGGCGGGAACCCGACGCCGCGCGGATGCTCACGGACCTGACCGAACTGGCCGGGGCCGTAGGGGCACCGAACTAGGGGGTTCCGAGTCCGAACGACACGCCCAGAGAGAGGTACCGACGTGCGTACGTCCATCGCCACCGTCTCCCTCAGCGGATCCCTCACCGGGAAGCTCGACGCCGCGGCCCGGGCCGGCTTCGACGGGGTGGAGATCTTCGAGAACGATCTGCTGGCCAGCCCCCTCACCCCCGAGGACATCCGCGCCCGCTGCGCCGACCTCGGACTGACCATCGACCTCTTCCAGCCCATGCGGGACATCGAGGCCGTGCCCGAGGCCGAGTTCGCCGGGAACCTGTGGCGGGCCCGCCACAAGTTCGAGCTGATGCGCAGGCTCGGCGCCGGCACCGTCCTCGTCTGCTCCAGCGTCTCCCCGCAGGCCGTGGACGACGACGCCCTCGCCGCCGAGCAGCTCAGCCGGCTCGCCGACCTCGCGCGGGAGTCCGGCGTCAAGGTGGCCTACGAGGCGCTCGCCTGGGGGCGGCACGTCAGTACGTACGACCACGCCTGGCGCATCGTCGAGACGGCCGGCCACCCGGCGCTCGGCACCTGCCTGGACAGTTTCCACATCCTCTCGCGCGGTTCGGACCCCAAGGGCATCGAGGACATCCCCGGCGAGAAGATCTTCTTCCTCCAGCTCGCCGACGCCCCGCTGCTCGCCATGGACGTCCTCCAGTGGAGCCGCCACTACCGCTGCTTCCCCGGCCAGGGCGGCTTCGACGTGGCGGGCCTCGTGCGGCACGTCCTGCGCACCGGCTACGACGGCCCGCTCTCCCTGGAGGTCTTCAACGACGTCTTCCGGCAGGCCGACGCCGGACCGACCGCCGTGGACGCCCGGCGTTCCCTGCTGGTCCTCCAGGAGACGGTCGGCCGGGCCCCCCTGCCCGACCCGGTCGTCCCCACCGGCGTCGCCTTCGCCGAGCTGGTCACGCCAGACGCCGAGCCCCTCACCGCCCTGCTCGGCTCCCTCGGCTTCACCCGCACCGCCCGGCACCGCGGCAAGCCCGTCGCGCTGTGGGAGCAGGGCGAGGCCCGGATCCTGGTCAACACCGGGCCGGCCGTCCGCCGTGACGGCACTCGGCTCGCCGCGATCGGGCTGGAGTCACCCGACCCGGCCGCGGCGGCCCGGCGTGCCGAGGCGTTGCTGGCCCCCGTCCTGCCCCGCCGCCGCGCGCCCGAGGACGCCCCGCTGGACGCGGTGGCCGCCCCCGACGGCACGGAGCTCTTCTTCTGCGCCACCGGCCGCCCTGAACTGCCCGACTGGCGGGCCGACTTCGAGGACACCGGCCAGGCCCCGGCCCCCACGGGCATCAGCCGTATCGACCACCTCGCCCTGACCCAGCCCTGGCACCACTTCGACGAGGCGGCCCTCTTCCACCGCGGGGTGCTCGGCCTGCACGCCCAGGAGAGCGTGGACGTCGCCGACCCCTACGGTCTGCTGCGCAGCCGTGCCGTCACCAACCCCGACGGCAGCGTCCGGATCGCCCTCACCGTCGGCGCCGCGCCCACGGACGACACCGTCCACGCCCAGCACATCGCCCTCGCCACCGACGACCTGGTCGCCGCGGCCCGCCGCTTCCGTGCGGCCGGCGGCCGGCTGCTGCCCGTCCCCGCGAACTACTACGACGACCTCGCCGCCCGCTTCGAGTTCACCGACGGGGAGCTGGAGACCTACCGCGACCTCGGCATCCTCTACGACCGAGACGCCCACGGCGCCTTCCGCCACTGCTACACCCGGACCATCGGCCGCGTCTTCTTCGAACTGGTCCAGCGCGACGACGGCTACCGCGGCTACGGCGCCGCCAACGCCCCGGTACGGCTGGCGGCCCAGCACACGGTGCGGGCCCTCACTGGCGGCTGACGGTCCGGGTGATGCCCGTGACGACCGTCGTGGCGAGGATCCAGCCGGTGAGGACCAAGGCGTAGGACAGCCACTGGTAGCCGTCGGCCGGGGCGAACGCCCCCTCCTGTCCGAAGGAGATCACGGGCAGGAGCAGGTCGAGCGTGTAGAACACGGGGTTGAACTGCGGGGCCTCGTCCTCCTTCAGAGGCTGGGGGTGGTGCAGCGCGTAGGCGACAGAGCCGATCACGAGCAGCGACACCAGCCAGCCCGCGGCCCGCAGGGGGCGGAAGCCGTAGCCGACGGTGGCGTCCTGGACATAGCCCCACAGCCGGCCGTACCAGGAGAGGGTGCCGCGGTGGCGGCGCTGCTTGGCCAGCTGGACCTGGCGGGCGGCGTGGTCGTCGCCGATCCTTCGGTAGGCAGCGGTCAACTGCTCGTAGGCGTGCGGGACATAGCCCTCGCCGTCCCGCTCCAGCATCGCCAGACGGCGCTCGGCGGGCGCGTGCGGCGTGAGGGAGGTGTAGACGAGGCTGTCGAGCAGGACCTCCTCCGGGACCACCTCCGGCTCCAGCCACAGGACGTCCACCTGGGCGCGGCGCAGGTTGAGCGTGCCCTCCATGGGCGGCATCTTGCGCAGCCAGACCTCCCCGATGGTGCAGCTGCTGGCCCGCAGCGCGGCGTCACCGGGGTTCGACAGACGCGCGTGCGACAGGTCGAGGCGGCCCCCGATCCGGGAGCCGCGCAGGCCGATCCAGCCGTACACCTCCACGCGGCGCAGCAGGACGTCCCCTTCCACCGCGGCCAGTTCCGCGTCGAGGACGACATCACCCGTGGGGCCCCGCAGCCGGGCCTCGCCCAGGTCGACGGACCCGGCGACCGACGCGCCCGTCAGCCGCACCTCGCCCCGTGTCCGCAGGCCCGGCGCCGACAGGCCGTCCCCGACGGTCACATGGTTGAGCTGGAGGGCCGGCTGACCGGCGGGCGGTTCGCCGATGTCGGCCCCGTCCAGGAACAGTGCCCCGGCGATCTGCGCGCCGCCGAGCCGCACGGGCCCGTCGAAGAGGCAGTCCGACATCCGCAGGACGCCGTCCACTCGCAGGGTGGCGGCGTCCAGGCCGGGCAGGACGGAGTCGCGCAGGTTCAGCTGGCGCAGGCGCGCCGCGTACAGCACGGGTGTCTTCTCGAAGAAGCAGTGGCTCAGGCGCACGGCGTGGTCGATGTCGCCGTACTGCAGGCTGAGCACCCCGGTGATCCGCGCGCCCGCCAGTCTGAGGGCGGCGGTCTCCCCGTCCTCCTGCGGCGCCCTCAGCAGCAGGGCCCGCAACACGGCCGCGCGCACGGTCCGTTCGGGGCCCCACTCCGCGCCCCGCTCCGGATCCTCGTCCGCCGACTCCCGGAAGTCCACGTCCCGCCCACGCGAAAAGGCACGCCACACCCGCTCCTCGGCGGGTGTCATATTGTCGATCTCCATCAGCGGGGACTCTTGCGCGCCGGCCGGAGGCTGTCAACTCACCTCCGGCCGACTCGCGTTACCCCGTCGCGTTCCACTCCGCGATCACCGGTCGGCCGTGCTCGGTCGACAGCCGGCTGACCGTCCCGGTCTCCAGCCGGAACAGCCGCCCCTCCGCAGGGGACAGGCCCAGGCGGCGGGCCGTCAGGACGCGGAGGAAGTGGCCGTGGGCCACCAGCATCACATCGCCCTCGGGCAGCGCCCCGGCCACCCGGGACAGCACCCGGTCGGCGCGCTCGCCGACCTCCTCCGGAGACTCGCCCGGCTTGCCGTCGGCACCGGGCGGACCCCCGTCGGTCCACAGGTCCCAGTCCGGGCGGGTTCGGTGTATCTCGTCGCTCGTGACGCCCTCGTAGGCGCCGTAGTACCACTCGTGCAGGTCCGCGTCCCGCACGGCCCCCGTCAGGCCCGCGAGTTCGGCGGTGCGCACGGCGCGGGTGAGAGGGCTCGTGAGGACCAGCGCGAAGGGGCGGTCCGCCAGCAGCGGAACCAGCGACTTGGCCTGTTCCTCACCGCGCGGGGTGAGGGGCAGGTCGGTGAAGCTGGTGTGCTGTCCGCTCCGGCTCCACTCCGTCTCGCCGTGACGGACCAGCAGCAGATCGCCCACGGTGCTACGCCTTCTTCGCGGACTCGACGGCGTGGCCGCCGAACTGGTTGCGCAGCGCCGCGATCATCTTCATCTGCGGCGAGTCGTCCTGACGGGAGGCGAACCGGGAGAACAGGGACGCGGTGATCGCGGGCAGCGGCACGGAGTTGTCGATCGCGGCCTCCACGGTCCAGCGTCCCTCGCCGGAGTCCTGGGCGAATCCCCGGAGGTTCTCCAGGTGCTCGTCCTCGTCGAGCGCGTTGACCGCGAGGTCGAGCAGCCAGGAGCGGATGACGGTGCCGTCCTGCCAGGAGCGGAACACCTCGCGGACGTTGTCCACCGAGTCCACGGCCTCCAGCAGCTCCCAGCCCTCGGCATAGGCCTGCATCATCGCGTACTCGATGCCGTTGTGGACCATCTTCGCGAAGTGCCCGGCGCCCACCTTGCCCGCGTGGACGTAGCCGTACGGACCCTCCGGCTTGAGCGCCTCGAAGATCGGCTGCAACCGGTCGACGTGCTCCTTCTCGCCGCCGACCATCAGGGCGTAGCCGTTCTTCAGGCCCCACACACCGCCCGAGACGCCCGCGTCGACGAAGCCGATGCCGTGCTTGCTCAGCTCCTCGGCGTGCTTCTCGTCGTCCGTCCAGCGGGAATTGCCGCCGTCGACGACCGTGTCGTACGGCTTGAGGAGGTACCCCAGCTGGTCGACGACGTGCTGGGTGGGGCCGCCGGCCGGGACCATGACCCAGACCGTGCGCGGCGCCTCCAGCGCGTTGACGAGGTCGGCCAGGCTGGCCACGTCGGACTTCTCGGGGTTGGTGTCGTAGCCGACTACGGTGTGGCCGGCGTTGCGCAGGCGATCGCGCATGTTGCCGCCCATCTTGCCGAGACCCACAAGACCGATCTGCATGTCAGTTCACTTCCCGAAGATTGCGGTAGGCGGCCACCAGCGCGGCCGTGGACGGGTCGAGACCGGGGACATCCGCGCCCTCGGTCAGGGCGGGCTCGACGCGCTTGGCGAGGACCTTGCCGAGCTCGACGCCCCACTGGTCGAAGGAGTCGATGTTCCACACCGCGCCCTGCACGAACACCTTGTGCTCGTAGAGGGCGACCAACTGGCCGAGGACCGACGGGGTCAGCTCGGGAGCCAGGATCGTGGTCGTCGGGTGGTTGCCCCGGAAGGTGCGGTGCGGCACCTGCTCCTCGGGCACGCCCTCCGCCCGGACCTCCTGCGGCGTCTTGCCGAAGGCGAGCGCCTGCGTCTGGGCGAAGAAGTTGGCCATCAGCAGATCGTGCTGCGCCCTGAGCTCCTCGCTCAGCTCGGCGACCGGCCGTGCGAAGCCGATGAAGTCCGCCGGGATGAGCTTGGTGCCCTGGTGGATGAGCTGGTAGTAGGCGTGCTGCCCGTTGGTGCCGGGCGTGCCCCACACCACCGGCCCCGTCTGCCACTGGACGGGACGGCCCTCGCGGTCCACCGACTTGCCGTTGGACTCCATGTCGAGCTGCTGGAGGTAGGCGGTGAACTTGGACAGGTAGTGGCTGTAGGGCAGCACCGCGTGCGACTGGGCGTCGAGGAAGTTGCCGTACCAGATGCCGAGCAGGCCCAGCAGCAGCGGGGCGTTGGCCTCGGCGGGGGCGTTGCGGAAGTGCTCGTCGACGATGCGGAAGCCGTCGAGCATCTCCCGGAAGCCGTCCGGGCCGATGGCGATCATCAGCGACAGGCCGATCGCGGAGTCGTAGGAGTAGCGGCCGCCGACCCAGTCCCAGAACTCGAACATGTTGTCGACGTCGATACCGAACCCGGCGACCTTCTCCGCGTTCGTCGACAGGGCGACGAAGTGCTTGGCCACCGCCTTCTCGTCGCCCCCCAGGCCCTGAAGCAGCCAGGAGCGCGCCGAGGTCGCGTTCGTGATGGTCTCGATCGTGGTGAAGGTCTTGGACGCGACGATGAACAGCGTCTCCGCCGGATCCAGATCGCGCACGGCCTCGTGCAGGTCGGAGCCGTCCACGTTCGACACGAAGCGGAACGTCAGATCCCGCGCGGTGTACGGCCGCAGCGCCTCGTATGCCATCGCGGGGCCCAGGTCGGAGCCGCCGATGCCGATGTTGACGACATTGCGGATGCGCTTGCCGGTGTGCCCGGTCCACTCCCCGGAGCGCACGCGGTCGGCGAAGCCGGCCATCCTGTCGAGCACGGCGTGCACACCCGGCACCACGTTCTCGCCGTCGACCTCGACGACCGTGTCCCGCGGCGCCCGCAGCGCGGTGTGCAGCACGGCCCGGTCCTCGGTGACATTGATCCGCTCGCCGCGGAACATCGCGTCCCGGAGCCCGAACACGTCGGTGGCGGCGGCCAGCTCCTGGAGCAGGGCCAGCGTCTCGTCGGTGACCAGGTGCTTGGAGTAGTCGATGCGCAGATCGCCCACGCGTACGACGTAGCGCTCGGCGCGCCCCGGGTCCGCCGCGAACAGCTCACGCAGGTCCGGCTGCGGCAGGGTGTCGGTGCGGTGGTCCTCCAGGGCGGTCCACTCGGGCCGCCGGGTGAGCTCGGGGGAGCCGGAGGGGGAGTCAGACATGAGCGGGGGTCTCCTCGTCGGCCTCGCCGTTCAGGGCGATGGCGTACATCTCGTCGGCGTCGAGGCGCCTGAGCTCCTCGGCGATGAGTTCGGAGGTGGCACGGACCTTCAGCGCCAGGGTGCGGGAGGGCTGGCCCGGCAGGGTCAGCGTGGCCAACGGGCCCTCGGGGCGGTCGATGACGATCTCGCCGTTCTCGGTGCCCAGGCGTACGGCCGTGACGACCGGCCCGGCGGTGACCACCCGGTCGACCGAGACGTGCAGCCGTGCCTCCAGCCAGCGGGCCAGCAACTCGGCGGCCGGGTTCTCGGCCTCGGCCTCCACGGCCGCCGAGACGATCCGCGCCCGGGCCTGGTCCAGCGCCGCGGCCAGCATCGAACGCCAGGGCGTCAGCCGGGTCCAGGCGAGGTCGGTGTCGCCGGGCGCGTAGGAGCGGACCCGGGTCCGGAGAGTCTCCAAGGGGTTCTCGACGGCGTACAGATCGGTGATCCGCCGCTGGGCCAGTGCCCCGAGCGGATCCTTGGAGGGCACGTCCGGGGCGTCCACCGGCCACCACACCACCACCGGCGCGTCCGGCAGCAGCAGCGGCAGCACCACCGAGTCGGCGTGGTCGGACACCTCGCCGTAGGTACGCAGCACCACCGTCTCGCCGGTGCCCGCGTCGGCGCCCACCCGGACCTCGGCGTCCAGCCGGGACTGCGTGCGGTCGCGCGGGGTGCGGGCGTGCCGCTTGATGACGACCAGGGTGCGCGAGGGGTGCTCGTGCGAGGCCTCCTCGGCCGCCTTGATCGCGTCGTAGGCGTTCTCCTCGTCCGTGACGATCACCATCGTCAGGACCATGCCCACGGCGGGAGTGCCGATGGCCCGGCGCCCCTGCACCAGCGCCTTGTTGATCTTGCTTGCCGTGGTGTCGGTCAGGTCGATCTTCATGGCCTGCGCCAGCTCCGTCCGTCTCGTGCGAGCATCTCGTCGGCTTCCGCGGGTCCCCAGCTGCCCGAGTCGTACTGTGCGGGCCTGCCGTTCGTGGCCCAGTACCGCTCGATCGGGTCGAGGATCTTCCAGGACTCTTCCACTTCCTGGTGACGGGGGAACAGATTGGCGTCGCCCAGGAGGACGTCAAGGATCAGCCGTTCGTACGCCTCCGGACTCGATTCGGTGAACGACTCGCCGTAGGCGAAGTCCATCGTCACGTCCCGGATCTCCATCGACGTACCCGGCACCTTGGAGCCGAACCGGACCGTCATGCCCTCGTCCGGCTGGACGCGGATGACGATCGCGTTGGAGCCCAGCTCCTCGGTCGCGGTGGAGTCGAAGGGGGAGTGCGGGGCCCGCTGGAAGACGACGGCGATCTCCGTCACCCGGCGGCCGAGCCGCTTGCCGGTGCGCAGATAGAACGGGACGCCCGCCCAGCGGCGGTTGTCCACCTGGAGCCTGATCGCGGCGTACGTGTCGGTCTTCGACGAGGCGTCGATGCCGTCCTCGTCCAGATAGCCGCCGACCTTCGCACCGCCCTGCCAGGCCGCCGCGTACTGCCCGCGCACGGTGTTCAGCCCCAGGTCCCCCGGCAGCCGCACGGCCCGCAGCACCTTCAGCTTCTCGGTGAGCAGCGACGCCGCGTCGAAGGCGGCCGGCTCCTCCATCGCGGTGAGCGCCATCAGCTGGAGCAGATGGTTCTGGATGACGTCACGGGCGGCGCCGATGCCGTCGTAGTACCCCGCGCGGCCGCCGATGCCGATGTCCTCGGCCATGGTGATCTGCACATGGTCGACGTACGACCGGTTCCAGATCGGCTCGAACATCTGGTTGGCGAAGCGCAGCGCCAGGATGTTCTGGACGGTCTCCTTGCCGAGGTAGTGGTCGATCCGGAAGACCTGCTCCGGGTCGAACACGTCGTGCACGATCGAGTTGAGCTGCTCGGCCGACTCCAGATCGTGCCCGAACGGCTTTTCGATGACCGCGCGGCGCCAGGAGCCCTCGGGCGCGTTCGCCAGCCCGTGCTTCTTCAGCTGCTGGACGACCTTCGGGAAGAACTTCGGCGGCACCGAGAGGTAGAAGGCGTAGTTGCCGCTGGTGCCCCGGGAGGCGTCCAGCTCCTCGACGGCGGAGCGCAGCTGCTTGAACGCCGTGTTGTCGTCGAAGTCGCCCGGGATGAACCGCATGCCCTCGGCGAGCTGCTGCCAGACCTCCTCGCGGAACGGGGTCCGGGCGTGCTCACGGACCGCGTCGTGCACCACCTGCGCGAAGTCCTGGTCCTCCCAGTCCCGGCGGGCGAAGCCCACCAGCGAGAAGCCCGGCGGCAGCAGACCCCGGTTGGCCAGGTCGTACACGGCCGGCATCAGCTTCTTGCGGGACAGGTCACCGGTCACGCCGAAGATGACGAGCCCGGACGGGCCGGCGATCCTGGGCAGCCGGCGGTCACGCGCGTCGCGCAGAGGGTTGACGAAGTCGGCCTCGGTGTACTCCGTGGGCGGGACGGCGGCCTCGGCCGTGCCGTCCACCCCGGTCTGCTCGACCCCGGCCGCCTCCTGGGCCGCCACGGCCTCCTTCTCCTCCTTGGTCCCCTTGGTCTCCTGTTCGGCCGTCTGGGGGATGCCCTCGCTCATTCCGCGTCAACTCCCTTGTCGTTCAAGGACTTGGTGACCGCGTCCAGCAGGTCCTGCCAGGCCACCTCGAACTTGGCCACGCCCTCGTTCTCCAGTTGCCGCACCACCTCGTCGTACGGAATGCCGAGCCGCTCGACGGCCGCCAGGTCGGCGCGGGCCTGGGCGTAGCCGCCGGTGACCGTGTCGCCCTGGACGTCGCCGTGGTCGGCGACGGCGTTCAGCGTGGCCTCCGGCATGGTGTTGACCGTGCCGGGGGCGACCAGTTCGTCCACGTACAGGGTGTCCTTGTATGCCGGGTCCTTCACACCGGTGGAGGCCCAAAGGGGGCGCTGCCGGTTCGCGCGGGCCCCGCCCAGCGCCTGCCAGCGCGCCCCGGCGAAGACCTGCTCGTACGCCTCGTAGGCGAGCCGCGCGTTGGCCAGGGCCGCCCTGCCCTTCAGGGCGAGGGCCTCGTCCGTGCCCAGCAGCGTCAGCCGCTTGTCGATCTCGGAGTCGACGCGGGAGACGAAGAAGGACGCCACCGAGTGGATGGCCGACAGGTCGCGACCGGCCGCCTGGGCCTTCTCCAGGCCGGCGACATAGGCGTCCATGACCTCGCGGTAGCGCTCCAGCGAGAAGATCAGCGTCACGTTCACGCTGATGCCCGCGCCGATCACCTCGGTGATCGCCGGCAGGCCGGCCTTCGTCGCCGGGATCTTGATCATCACATTGGGGCGGTCGACCAGCCAGGCCAGCTGCCGGGCCTCGGCGACGGTCGCCGTCGTGTCGTGGGCGAGGCGCGGGTCGACCTCGATGGAGACCCGGCCGTCCCGGCCGCCGGTGGCGTCGTACACCGGCCGCAGGACGTCGGCGGCGGCGCGGACGTCGGCGGTTGTCATCATCCGGACGGCCTCGTCGACGGTGACGCCCCGCACCGCCAGGTCGGCGAGCTGTGCCTCGTAGCCCTCGCCGGAGCCGATGGCGGCCTGGAAGATGGACGGGTTGGTGGTGACGCCGACGACGTTCCTCGTGGCGACGAGCTCGGCCAGGTTGCCGGACTCGATCCGCCGGCGCGACAGGTCGTCGAGCCAGATCGACACGCCCTCGTCGGAGAGGCGCTTGAGTGCTCCCGCGCTCGCGGTCGCTTCGGTCACAGTGATCATCTTCTTTCGGGCGGTCGGATCAGCCACGGGCCGCGGTGAGGGACTCACGAGCGGCGGCGACGACGTTCTCGGGGGTGAAGCCGAACTCGGCGAACAGGGTCTTGGCGTCGGCGGAGGCGCCGAAGTGCTCCAGGGAGACGATGCGTCCCGCGTCCCCCACGAACCGGTGCCACGTCAGGCCGATACCGGCCTCGACCGCGACCCGGGCCTTCACGGACGGCGGCAGCACCCGCTCGCGGTACTCGCGCGGCTGCTCCTCGAACCACTCCACGGACGGCATCGACACCACCCGGGTGCCGACCCCCTCGGCCTCCAGGGCCTCGCGGGCGGCCACGGCGAGCTGCACCTCGGAGCCCGTGGCGATGATCACCGCGTCCGGCACCTCGGTCGAGGAGTCCTTCAGGACGTAGCCGCCGCGCGCCGCTTCCGGGTTCGGCTCGTACGTCGGCACACCCTGGCGGGTGAGCGCCAGGCCGTGCGGGGCCGGGTCGGTGGTGTGCCGCCTGAGGATCTCGGCCCAGACGGTGGCCGTCTCGTTGGCGTCGGCCGGGCGTACGACGTTCAGGCCCGGGATGGCCCGCAGCGCGGCCAGGTGCTCGACCGGCTGGTGGGTCGGGCCGTCCTCGCCCAGGCCGACCGAGTCGTGCGTCCACACGTACGTCACCGGCAGCTGCATCAGGGCCGACATCCGGACGGCGTTGCGCATGTAGTCGGAGAAGACCAGGAACGTGCCGCCGTAGATCCGGGTGTTGCCGTGCAGGGCGATGCCGTTCATCTCCGCGGCCATGGAGAACTCACGGATGCCGAAGTGGATCGTCCGGCCGTACGGGTCGGCCTCCGGCAGCGGGTTGCCCCCGGGCAGGAAGGACGAGGTCTTGTCGATCGTGGTGTTGTTCGAACCGGCCAGGTCGGCCGAGCCGCCCCACAGCTCCGGGACGACCGCGCCGAGCGCCTGGAGGACCTTGCCGGACGCGGCCCGGGTGGCGACCGCCTTGCCCGGCTCGAACACCGGCAGGGCGTCCTCCCAGCCCTCGGGCAGCTCGCCCTTGCTGACACGGTCGAAGGTGACGGCGCGCTCCGGGTTGTCACCGCGCCAGGCGGCGATCCGCTTGTCCCAGGCGGTGCGCGCCTCGGCGCCCCGGTCCAGGGCCCCGCGGGTGTGGGCCAGCACCTCGTCGGTGACCTCGAAGGTCTGCTCCGGGTCGAAGCCGATGAGGCGCTTGGTGGCGGCGACCTCGTCCTCGCCGAGCGCCGAGCCGTGCGAGGCCTCGGTGTTCCGGGCGTTCGGGGCGGGCCAGGCGATGATCGTGCGCATCGCGATGATCGAGGGGCGCCCGGTCTCGGCCTGAGCCGCCCTCAGGGCCGCGTACAGCGCCTGTACGTCGACGTCGCCGTCCTCCTGAGGCTCGATCCGCCGCACATCCCAGCCGTAGGCCTCGTACCGCTTGAGCACGTCCTCCGAGAAGGCGGTCGCGGTGTCGCCCTCGATGGAGATGTGGTTGTCGTCGTAGAGGAAGACCAGGTTGCCGAGCTTCTGATGCCCGGCCAGCGAAGAGGCTTCGGCGGAGACGCCCTCCTGGAGGTCGCCGTCGGACACGATGGCCCAGACGGTGTGGTCGAAGGGGGAGGTGCCCTCGGGGGCCTCGGGGTCGAACAGTCCGCGCTCGTAACGGGCGGCCATCGCCATGCCGACGGCGTTCGCGACGCCCTGGCCGAGCGGGCCCGTGGTGGTCTCCACGCCCGCGGTGTGCCCGTACTCGGGGTGGCCGGGCGTCTTCGAGCCGTGCGTGCGGAAGGCCTTCAGGTCGTCCAGGTCCAGCTCGTAGCCCGCGAGGTACAGCTGCGTGTACAGGGTCAGCGAGGTGTGGCCGGGGGACAGGACGAAGCGGTCACGGCCGGCCCACTCGGGGTCGGCGGGGTCGTGCCGCATCACCTTCTGAAAGAGCGTGTAGGCGGCCGGTGCCAGGCTCATCGCGGTGCCGGGATGGCCGTTGCCGACCCGCTGGACGGCGTCCGCCGCCAGAAGCCGGGCGGTGTCGACGGCACGCCGGTCGAGTTCGGTCCATTCGAAGCTGTCCGCGCTGTCCGCTGTCTGCGTGCTCATCTTCAAGAAGTCCTCGATAGGAGCGAAGTGGCTGGTCTGACGTGTTCAAAATTAAAAGTCTGACTTTTTCGACGGAAGGTCGCCGTGTGCCAGGGTGTGGTGAAAGTGGGACACCCGGAAGCGGCGCGGGGCGCGAACGGGTCGGCATGAGGCGGACATGGCGGATATGGCAGACATGGCGGATGGCACCATCCGAGGCGGCGACGGGATCAGAACGTTCCCCTTTCCGGTCGAGCTGAGCGTCGGCGGTGTCGGCATGCAGGTCGGCCCGATGGGCACCGGCCGCACCTGGCACGCCGACGCGCCGCTGGAGCGCGTGCACCGCATCGACTTCCATGTCGTGATGCTGTTCGCCGAGGGCCCGGTCCGGCACATGGTCGACTTCACCGAGCACGAGGCCGGGGCCGGGGACCTGCTGTGGATCCGCCCGGGGCAGGTCCACCGCTTCTCGCGGACGAGCGAGTACCGCGGAACGGTGCTGACCATGCAGCCCGGCTTCCTGCCCCGCGCGACCGTGGAGGCCACCGGCCTGTACCGCTACGACCTGCCGCCGCTGCTGCGTCCCGACCCGGCCGAGCTCGCCGGTCTGCGCGCCGCGCTCGAACACCTGCGGCGCGAGTACGAGGACACGGCCACGCTGCCGCTCAGCCTGCACACCGCCGTCCTGCGCCACTCGCTGACGGCGTTTCTGCTGCGGCTCGCCCATCTCGCGGCGAGTTCGGCGGAGTCGGTACGCCGGCAGTCGGACTCCACCTTCACCCTCTTCCGGGACGCCGTGGAGCGGGACTTCGCCACCAACCACAGTGTCAGCGCCTACGCCGACGCCCTCGGCTACTCCCGCCGCACCCTGGTCCGCGCGGTCCGCGCCGCCACCGGCGACACCCCCAAGGCCTTCATCGACAAGCGCGTGGTCCTCGAGGCCAAACGGCTCCTCGCCCATACCGAACTGCCGATCGGCCGGGTCGGCGCGGCGGTCGGCTTCCCCGACGCCGCGAACTTCTCCAAGTTCTTCCACCAGCACACGGAACAGACCCCCGCCGCGTTCCGGGCGGACCTGCGCTGAGGGCAGCGAAAAGGGGCCCCACGCGCGCGTGGAGCCCCCTGCCGAGAATCGTCAGCGCCCGAAGGTGAACCAGTTGACGTTCACGAAGTCCTGCGGCTGACCGCTGGTGAAGGTCAGATACACGTCGTGCGTGCCCGTCACGGAGCTGATGTTCGCCGGGATCGTCCGCCAGGACTGCCAGCCTCCGGTGCCGCCCACCGAGAAACTCCCGACGGGCGCGTTGCCACGGCTGTCCAGTCGCACCTCGACCAGTCCGCTGACGCCGCCCGCCGCACCGCTCGCCACCCGGGCGCTGAACTGACGGGCCGCCGAGGAGCCGAAGTTCACGCCCTTGAAGTGCAGCCAGTCGCCGTTGGCCAGCGAGCCCACGTTCTGGCCGCCGCCGGAGTCGGTCGTCGTCTCGGTGCTCACCCCGGACTGGCCGTCGTAGGACTCGGCCTGGATGGCGGCGTAGGCGTCGCGGTTGCCGGTCGGCGGGGGTGTGGTGCCGCCGCCGGACGAGAGCACCTGGACGTAGTCGACGACCATGGCGTGGCCCGGCTGCGTCCCGGCGTCCGGGCCGCCGCCGAACGCGTCCGGGAAGCCGCCGCCCATCGCGACGTTCAGGATGACGAAGAAGCCGTGATCGGTGGCGTTCCGCCAGGTCGTCGCGTCGACCTGGTTGGCGCGCACCGTGTGGAAGTTGGTGCCGTCGAGATAGAAGCGGATCTCCTCGACGCTGGTCGAGCGGTCCCACTCCATCCGGTAGGTGTGGAAGCCGGCCTGACAGCTGGTGCCCTGGCAGGTGGTCGAACTGCCGATACCGCTGGTCTCGTTGCAGGGGCCGCCCGGCGAGGTGCCGCAGTGCATGGTCGCGAACACCGTGTTCATGCCCTGGGTGTTCTCCATGATGTCCAGCTCGCCGACGGCCGGCCAGTTCCAGTAGTCGCCGCGGTAGGGGGCGCCCAGCATCCAGAAGGCGGGCCAGTAGCCCTTCGCCGCGGCCCCGGTGACGTTCGGCACCTGGATGCGTGACTCGACGCGGAGTGTGCCGCCGGCCGGGGGCTGGAAGTCGGTGCGGTTGGTCTCGACGCGGCCGGAGGTCCAGTTCCCCGCGGCGTCCCGACGGGGGGTGATGCGGAGGTTGCCGCTGCCGTCGAGCGAGACGTTGTCCGCGCTGCTCGTCATCGTCTCGATCTCGCCCGTGCCCCAGTTGGCGGGGCCGCCCGGGTAGCCCTTGCCGGTGGCGTACTGCCAGTCGGACGTGTTGACGCCGCTGCCCGCGGCCCCGTTGAAGTCGTCCACGAACAGTTGCGTCCAGCCCGACGGGGGCGGCGGAGCGGAGGCGTTCGCGGCGGGGGTGGCGGCCGTGGTGGCGGCTGCCGCCAGACCGAGTGTGCTGACGACGGCGACGAACGCCCGCCGCAGCGGGCGGCGTCTGTGCGAGGTGCGGGAGGTATCGCTCATGGGGGGATGCCTCTCGAGTGGAGGGGTGAGAGCGCTCTCAAAGTGCCGCCAATGTGCTCCACGTCCCCCGGGTCGTCAAGAGGTAAAGCCGGGAAAAGTACGGGCCGGCCGATGAGTGCACAGCTTGAACGGGGGCGTCAGGTGAAGGCCGGATCGTAGCGGCCGTACCACCGGCGCTCGGGGTCGAGGGCGAAGCCGAAGTAGTTCCGGTAGAAGGCCAGATGCCTGCCGAAGCCCCGGTTGACGTGCATGAGCGGGCGAGGGCCGGTGGTGTCGCGTTCGGCGTAGGTGCCGAGGAGTCCGCCGTAGGTCTTCCGCCCGGAGTGGACCGCGAGGGCGTGGCAGTACCCGGCCAGGATGTGTCTGCGGAAGAACCACTTCATCTCGCCGAAGGTCACCTCCACCTTCCGGTGGTCCTGGAAGGTCCTGCCCAGGTGATCCCCGAGCAGCAGAGCCTGGTCGGAGTCGAGGTTCCGGAAAACCAGGACCTTGCTGTCGGGAAGGCCCGACGAGCGGTAGTCGGGGTGGAACTCCAGCTTGGTCAGGATGCGGTGGTAGGACTCCTGGAAGTGGCATCCCCAGCTCCAGTTGACGCCGTCGGGGTGGTAGGCGGCCTGGAAGGCGGACAGCTCCGCGGCCGGCATGTTCGCGCTGTGGAAGTCCTTCGGGCGCGGATCCATGTCGCTGGGATCACGGAGCATCTCGGTGGGCTGCTGGTAGTCGAAGCTGTCGACCAGGACCGGCCGGTTGTAGCCGTGGGAGAAGAAGCTGAGCTCCATAAGGGTGCCGGGCGCGGTCACACCGATGGTCCGCACCGCCGCGTAGACGTCCAGGACCGACATCACGCCGCGTACCCCGTGCTTGAATGCGTTTCCGTCGTAGTGGGCGGGGGTGACGCGGTCGAAGGAGCGGACCGCGGCGACCGACTCGGTCCGTCGGCCCGCCGGATAGGCGAACGTCCGGACGACGATCTCCCCGGCTCCCACGTCGAGGATCTGGAAGACGAGGTCCTCCATGGCCTTGTTGGCCGCCACATGCTGTCGGACCCGGTTCTCGCAGTAGGCCCGGAACGGCAGTTGATGGGGCGGCTTCCCGTAGCCCGCCACCAGGACGAAGTGCTTCATCGGCTCAGTCCTCGACCCATTCGCCCTCGGAGTTCTGCACCCAGCGGGGCAACTGGTCGTCCGCGCGCAGCCGCACCAGGTTGGTGGGGATGCGCACCGTCCAGGGGTCGCCCTGGGGGATCTCGTCGCCGGGCCGGTCGAGACGCTCGGCGATCTCGTCGGCGATCGGCAGGTAGAGGGGGCTGGAGACGGTGGGGAGAGGACCGCCGTCCCACAGTTCGCCGAACTGCATGAAGTGGTCGATGGCGCCTTCGAAGCCGAGGCGGGCGGGTACGGTGACCCGGCAGTAGCCGGCCTTGAGGAACTGGTTGAACAACGGGTCGGGGTCGTCGTAGGCGAGGCGCTCGTCCCATTCGCTCTTGCGGCCCCAGAAGTACGGGTACGCGACCCACGTCAGGTGCTCCCACTCGAAGGCCTGCTCGAAGAAGCGGACGTAGGCGCCTTCGGCCGCGGCCTCGTCGATGTCGAACTGCGGGACCTTGCCGGGCTCACCCTTCATCGCGTCGAAGAGATCGAAGTGCTGTTTGGTCAGGATGCTGACGCAGCTCTTGCGCAGCTCGTGGGCGATCAGCTCCTGGTTGGCCAGCGGGTTGCGGCCCTCGATGGCGACGCCCGCCGAAAAGGCCAGAGCGGCGACCTTCTCCTCGTACTCCGCGAGCCGGGCCCGGTAGGCGGTGGTCAGCTTGGCGTGGGTCTCCGCCCGCCACTTCTCCATCGCGCGCTCGGTGCGCCGGCACTTGATCTCGATCGCGACGGCCACCTGGGAGAGGCGGAAGCTGTCGACGGCCACCGGGATCGAACTCTGCTCCTCGTCCAGCATGGTGATCCACACCCAGTTGCCGTCCGGGTCGAACCGATGGGTCCGGCGGCCCACGGCGACGTCCAGGGAGTGGTCGCCCTCCCAGATGTTGCAGAGGCGGGCCACGGACGCCTGGAACGCCTGGTAGCCCTCGTCGAGGGTGACCTGGCCGGAGTGGTTGTAGTTGGTCTTGCTGTCCCCGCCGCCCGCCTTGAAGTCGAAGGACTTGGTCAGGTACATCTCGGGCGGCGGCGTGACATCCGTGGCCTGGTACACCTGCACCCAGTAGTGGTAATTGGTCTCGTCGATCTTGTTGGCCTCGAGCGTGAACGCCGGCGGCTTGTCCACCTGGACGGCTCCGGCGTGGGCCGACTGCAGGGTGTGGATGAGGAACGCGGCGGGCTCCGGGATCATGAAGTCGAACATGGTGCGCAGCCCGTAGTTGTACATCTGCGCCCGGTAGACCTTGTTGACCCACTGGTAGACCCCGGAGATGTGGTCGATGCCGGGGCTGTTGTCGAGCGTGTGGGTGTTCTTCTCGGTGACTTCGGTGGTGATCCGGAGGGTGGTGCGCTGGAGCACCCGCTCGGAGATCTTGGAGGCGCTGCGCTGGGTGACGTCCTGCGAGAAGGTGGACGCCGACTTGGTCGCCTCCTCCTTCGAACGGGAGACGGAGCCCTCGGCGGAGGCCGAGAACTCCACCGTGGGGCCGTACTTGCCGGTGACGGTCAGGCCTGCCTTCAGCGCCGCGTCCTCCTTGATGACGGCACTGGCCTCCCTGGTCATCTCGAACCGGTCCGTCGACTCCAGCTCACGCTCCTCGGAGGTGATCGTCTCCGTCTCGGTCACGGTGGTCTGCTCGGTCTCCTCACGCCGGGTGTGCTCGCGCAGTTTGGTCTCGCCCTTGAGGACGTTCTCGATGTGGGCGACGTCGGCGCCCTCGTAGCCGATCAGCTGCTGGCGGACCACGATCAGGTCGGCGACGCCGGACGGCTTCACGCTGCCCCGCGTGGCCGGGATGGGTTCGGCCTCCAGGGGGATCTGCTCGATCGGGTCCAGGTCCCCGATGCTGATCGCGTTCCAGACGGACGGCACCGGCGTGGAGGTCATGACCAGCGTGTCCCCGAGTCGCCGCACGCTGCGCTTGACCGGCTTGCCGAACAGTTTCTCCAGCTCTGCCGCCGTCCGGTCGGCCTCGCTCTGGAGGAGGGCGACGACGCGGTCCAGCGGCAGGGCCGTGACATCGATGCCGCGTGCCGTCAGCAGGGCCCGGGTGGCCTCCGACAACTGCTGGACCGCCGGCGGTTCGAGCCGGAAACCGAGGTCCTTCAGCAGGGCCGGGACGAAACCGGGGGTGCCGGCGAGGAGGTCGGGCCTGGCGCCGAAGACCTGCCCGGCGAGCTGGGCGGCTCCGGCCACGGCGGTGGGCTCCGGAGGGTTCGGACCGGGTTCCTCGGCCGCCGCTTCCGGAGCGCCGCCACCGCCGGTGCCACCGCCGGTGCCTCCGCCGGTGCCTCCGCCCGTGCCGGCGCCTGGGGCCAGGGCCCGCAGGTTGGCCTCCGAGAGGAGCTTGTGGAAGGTGATCTGGCGGGCCAGTTCGGCCGGCGGGGTGTACTCGGCCGGCGGCAGCACCTGCGCCGACCGGTTCTGCGGGGAGATGCTGAAGTGCTCGCCGCCCAGACCCGTGAGTTCACCGATGGCGGTGCGCAACTGCCGGAAGACGGTGAGCAGTCGCTCGGCGCGCTGCCGGCGCTCCCCGGCCGCCTCGGCCTCCTTCTCCCGCTGCCGGCGCTCTGCCTCGACGGTGGACAGCACGGGTTCGAGACCCGTGGCCCCCGGCAGCCGCAGGGGGCGCCTGCGGGCCCGCCGCAGTTCCCGCGGGGTGGCGGGGAAGGCGGTGTGCGTCACGAGGCGGGCGACGATCTCCAGGTGCCGCAACTGACGGACCAGTTCCTCCAGGGGCCTGGTGTGCTCGGCGGGCAGGTACTTGACGGCCAGCACGCTGTCCCGGAGCCGGGCCACCGCGTCCTTGTACGGCGCGCCCTGCACGACATCGGCCGGGGCCGCGCCGAACGCGTCCCGGACGGCCGCGATCACCGTGTCCCGCAGCGACGGCGGCGGATGCGCGGCGGATCCCGGACGGGCCTCTGCCGCGGCCCTCGCCGGAGCGGGCAGCCGGTCCAGCGCGGCCACGAACCTGGCAGTCTCCTTGGCCAGCGGAGCCTGCTCGGGCTTTGAGATGAACAGCGGTCCGGCGACGTACTCGCCCACCACCCGCCGCAGTTCGGTCCGCGGGTCCGCCGCGCCAGCCGCTGCGGCCAGCGCCCGCTGGAAGTCCGTCTGCTGGGCCAGTTCGATGCCTGGGTTGTCGGGATCCTGCGCGATCGCGGGTCGCAGCAGGGCAAGGCGGAAGAGCGGCTCCATGGTGACCCCCCGACGGGAGGGCGGGGCACTGGTCGGGTCCCCCTTCCGCCCCTCCCGGTCACCTCACTATGCGGTCGTTCGCCGGTGACCGGACGGAAATTCACCCGCACGAGTGCCTTCTTCGTCATCGCGGCGCCCGCCGCCCCGGGCTCGCTCCGGCTGCCACCCCAGGGCCCGTGAGATCCCCCGCGCCGCCACCCGCACCGCGGGGGCCAGCACGGGCACCTGGGCGTCGGCATGGGGCACCACGATGGACACGGCGGCGGTCACCGTGCCGTCCGCCGCCCGGATCGGCGCCGCCACCGACAGGGCGTCCTCCGTGACCTGACGGTCGCTCACCGCGACGCCGGTGCGGCGCACTTCGGCCAGTTCCCGCCGCAGCCGCGCCGGTTCGGTGATCGTGTACGGCGTGAAGGCCGCGAGTTCGCCCCCGCAGTACTCCTTCTGGAGCTCCGGGGCGCCGTGGGCCAGCAGGGCCAGCCCGACGCCGGTGGCGTGCAGCGGCCAGCGGGCGCCGACGCGTATGTGCACGCCGACCGCCGAGCGGCCCGAGAGCCACTCGATGTAGACGACGTCGGACCCGTCCCGCACGGCCAGTTGCACGTTCTCGTGCGTGGCCTCGTACAGGTCCTCCAGGTACGGCAGCGCGATCTGCCGCAGGGCGAGGCCGCGCGGCGCCAGCGCGGCGAGCTCCCACAGCCGGAGCCCGACGTGGTAGACGCCGGACTCGTCCCGCTCCAGAGCGCCCCACTCGGTGAGCGCGCCCACCAGCCGGTGGGTGGTGGTCAGGGTCAGCCCGGCCCGCCGGCTGATGTCCGTCAGGGACAGCGCCGGGTGCTCGTGGTCGAAGGCCGCGAGCACGGACAGCAGCCGGTCGGGCGCGGTGGGGCCGGTCATGGCCGGATGTCTCCCGGGTGGGCGAGGTCGTGGGGGCGGGGGTAGGCGGTCGGGCGGTAGGGAACGTAGCGGGCCGCGGTCGTCGGGTCCTCCTGCCCCGCACGGGAGTTGAGCGCGCCGGGCGACACGTCCCAGCGGCCCGTGTCCAGGCGGTCCTCCAGGGTGTCCAGGGCGGCCAGTGTCTCGCCGGGGGTGAAGGTGCAGTGGCCGGGGCCGTCGACGTACGCCTGGCGCAGCAGCCCCGCGGAGCCGCCGGCCGTGGCCGCGCGCCGATAGGCGCTCTCGGCCTGCACCGGGATCAGCGCGTCACCCGTCGTGTGGATGTTGAGCTGGGGGTCGGTGAGCCGGCCGGAGAGCACGCTGGTGTTCCGCATCCACCCCACGGCCGAGGGGTCGGCGGAGATCCGGGGCGCCCGGCCGAGGGCCGAGAGGTCGGTGCGCAAGGACAGTCCCGCCTCCTTGTAGAGCTCCGTCACCTCTTTGTACAGCGGGGACCGGGCGAGCATGGCGGTGTAGTCGACACCGGTGTTCCAGGACGGGTTGCCGCCTGCCCGGCTCTCGGCCTCCTGCCGCCAGCTGAAGGCGGGCATCTGGACGAGCCCCCGGACGGCGGTGAACTGGTTGGACTGCTGGGTGCCCCAGTCGGTGGGGCCCGGCTTCTGCTGCGAGGCGTCGTTGTAGCCGGGGATGTTGTGCAGAGCCGCTGCGAGTGCGATCCGGGCCCGGCCCTCCGGGGTCTGCTGGGCGGCGTCGACCTTCGTGGTCAGCGACTTGGCGGCGGCGACCGCCTCCGGCTGGTCGGCGAACCCCGCCAGCCGGATACCGGAGTCCGGGGCGAGCAGCGTGCGCAGCGCGAACACCGGGTCCAGGGTGCTGTTCCAGTTGGCGACGCCGCCCTGCACCAGCCCGCACATCGACAGCGAACCGTCGAAGCGGTCGGCGTGCCGCTCGGCGAGCATGGTGGTGACGAAGCCGCCGTACGAGGTGCCCCAGGCCAGCGTCCGCCGGGCCGCCCCGAACCTCTCGGTGAACAGGTCCAGCGTGGCGAGCTGGTCGGGCACCGCCTCGGTGACGGCCCAGCCGTTCGTCGCGTACGAGGAGCCGATCAGGGCGTAGCCCTCGGCCAGCAGCTTCTCCCGGGCGGCCGAACCCGGTGTGTTCTGCGCCGGGTTGGGGGCCCCGGCCGGGCTGTAGCCGTGGCTGTACAGCAGCACCGTGCCGTTCCAGGACGCGGGTACGTCCATCACATACGCGGCGCCGGAGGGGAGCTTGCCCTCCAGATGGCTGTCGGTGGCGTCGGCGGCCTGCGCGGGCAGGGCAGTCGCCAGGGACAGGCAGGTGGTCAGCAGGGCGAGGCGGATCCTCAACGCGGGGTTCCTTCCAGAGTGGGGGTGGCGGCGGGGGAGTCCAGGGCGTCCGTGTGTGTCTCGCGCAGCCGCCACACGGTGACGGCGGTGATCGCGGCGCCGACGCACAGCAGCAGGGAGACAGGCGTGCTCCCGCCCCCGTAGGTGGCGAGGAGGCTGCCGGCGATCAGCGGGGAGAAACCGGCGCCGACCAGGGTGGCCGCCTGGTAGCCGAGGGAGGCGCCGGTGTAGCGGACGCGGGTGCCGAACATCTCGGTGAGCAGCGCGCCGAGCGGCCCGTACATCGTGGACTGGGCGACACCGTGACCGAGCGCGAGCGCGAGAATGAGCAGGCCGGGGGAGCCCGAGTCGACCAGGGCCAGCACGGGGAAGGCGAGCGCGGCCGAGGCGATGGCGCCGGCGAGCACGACGGGCCGGCGGCCGACCCGGTCCGACAGCGCGGACGCGGCGGGCAGGACGGCGAGGGCCACACAGGAGGCGACGGTCACCGCGGTCAGCACCTGTGGCCGGGTGTACCCCTCGTCGACGGCGTAGGAGATCATGAAGCTCGTCAGCAGCGACTGGGTGGTGAACGCGCCGATGCCGACGCAGGCGGCGAGCAGCACGGGCTTCGGGCGGCGCAGCAGCTCCACGATCGGCGGCTTGTCCACCGGCTCCCGCTTGGCCTGCGCGAACAGCGGGCTCTCGGCGACCTTGAGGCGCACGAAGAGCCCGACGGCGAGCAGCACGATGCTCAGCAGGAACGGCACCCGCCAGCCCCAGGAGCGGAAGTCGTCGTCGGGCAGCCCGGCGACGAGGGTGACCACACCGGCCGACAGCACGGAACCGAGCGGGGCGCCGAGCTGGGTGAAGCTGGACCACAGGCCGCGCCGGGAGCCCTGCGTCTTCTCGGCGTGCTCGACGACCATCAGCATCGCGCCGCCCCACTCGCCGCCGATCGCGATGCCCTGCACGACGCGCAGCGCGACGAGCAGGATCGGGGCCCAGACGCCGATCGCGTCGTAGGTGGGCAGCAGGCCGATGAGGAAGCTGCCCAGGCCCATCAGGACCATGGTCAGCAGCATCATCGACTTGCGCCCGATCCGGTCGCCGAAGTGGCCGAAGACGATGCCGCCGAGCGGGCGGGCGAGATAGCCCGCGGCGAAGGTCCCGAACGCCGCGATGGTGCCGACGGCCGGGTCTGCCTGGGGGAAGAACAGGTCGCCGAAGACCAGCGCGGCGACGGTGCCGTAGACGAGGAAGTCGTAGAACTCGACGGTCGTGCCGAGCAGGCCGGAGATGGCCACGCGGCGCAACTGACGTGAATCCGGGGTGGGTTGGGCGGCTGAGGGGGATGGCTGCACGGGGAGCTCCCTGGGGACGGGTCTCGGATAGCCCGTGAAGTTATGCATCCATCGTGCAGCAGTCAATCATTTGCACAACATCAGTTCAGGCCGTCCTCCGCGATCCGCAGCAGCAGCGCGTGCAGCGTCTCCCGCTCGGCCTCCTCCAGCGGGCCGAGCAGTTCGTTGGTCACTCTCAGTCCGGCCTCGTCGGTGTCGCGCAGGAACGCGCGGCCGCTCTCGGTCAGCACGACGATCCGGCTGCGGCGGTCGTCGGGGGAGGGGCGGCGCTCGGCGAAGCCCTGCTTCTCCAGGTCGTCGACCAGGCCGACGATCGCGCTCGGGTCGTAGCCGAGCCGGGTGCTCAGCTCGCGCTGGAGGGTGCCCTCGGTGGTGGCGAGGAAGCGCAGCACCGCGTAGTGGCGCAGGCGCAGCCCCGACTCCTGGAGGCAGGCGTTGAAGAGCTGCCCCGAGCGCAGGCCCAGGCGGTACAGCAGGTAGCCCGTGTCGGCGTGCAGCCCGCGCATCCACGGCTCGTGCGCGTCGATGGGCTTCGGGGTGACGTTCTGGCGTGCGATGACGGGCTCCCTGTGCTCGGTGCTTCCTGGGATTCCAGCATCTCGCACCCGTGGGTCTTCAACAACTATTGACGTCAACAATTATTGCTCTTAGCTTCGATCTCGAAGCCGCACCACCCGCATCAGCTCGTGAAGGGACCCACCCGTGCCCAGCATCGATCTCTCCGGCAAGGTCGCCGTCGTCACCGGAAGCGGCCGGGGCCTCGGCCTCGCCTACGCCCATGCCCTGGCCGCCCATGGCGCGTCCGTGGTGATCAACGACGTGGACGAGGCCGTGGCCGAGGCGGCCGTGAAGTCCATCGCGGAAGCGGGCGGCAGGGCCGTCGCCGAGGTCGTCCCGGTCGGCACCTCCGAGGCCGCGGAGCGGCTGGTGAACCGCGCGGTCGAGGAGTTCGGCCGGCTGGACGTCCTCGTCACCAACGCGGGCATCCTGCGCGACAAGGTGCTGTGGAAGATGACCGACGAGGACTTCGACGCGGTGATCACCACCCACCTCAAGGGCACCTTCACCTGCGCCCGCGCCGCCGCCGTCAGGATGCGCGAGCAGGGCGAGGGCGGCTCGCTCATCCTGGTCGGCTCCCCGGCCGGGCAGCGCGGCAACTTCGGCCAGACGAACTACGCCGCCGCCAAGGCCGGCATCGCGGCGATGACCCGCACCTGGTCCATGGAGCTGGGCCGCGCCAACATCACCGTCAACGCGATCGTGCCGGTCGCCGCGACCGCGATGACCGAGACGATCCCCGCCTTCGCCCCGTACATCGAGGCCATGCGCGACGGCGAGCCGCTGCCGGACTTCCTGCGCAAGGGCGAGGGCTTCGGCACCCCGGAGGACTGCGCGGCCCTCGTCCCGTTCCTCGCCTCCGAGGCGGCGCGCGGCGTGACCGGCCAGTGCGTCGGCATCGGCGGCGACAAGGTGGCACTCTGGTCGCATCCGCAGGAGATCAGGGCGGCGTACGCCGACGGCGGCTGGACCCCCGGCGCCCTGGCCGACGCCTGGCCCACCTCGGTCGGTGCCGAACTCCAGTCGGTCGGCATCCCGGCGCCGAAGTTCCCGGAGGCGTGATGGACCGCTCCATGAACCCGGACGACCTCGTCGCGATCGACGTCCACACCCACGCCGAGGTGTCCTCCAAGGGCCACTCCTCCCTGGACGACGATCTGCACGACGCCTCCTCCGCCTACTTCAAGGTCGAGGGCAAGCGGAAGCCGACCCTGGAGGAGACCGCCGCGTACTACCGCGAGCGGAAGATGGCCGCCGTGATCTTCACGGTCGACGCCGAGTCCGCCACCGGCACCCCGCCCGTCCCCAACGAGGAGGTCGCCGAGGCGGCCGCCGCCAACGCCGACGTCCTCATCCCCTTCGCCTCCATCGACCCCTTCCGGGGGAAGGCGGGCGTCAAGCAGGCCCGCCGCCTGGTCGAGGAGTACGGGGTGAAGGGCTTCAAGTTCCACCCCAGCATCCAGGGCTTCTTCCCCAACGACCGGTCGGTGGCGTACGACCTGTACGAGGTGATCGAGGAGACGGGCACCATCGCCCTCTTCCACACCGGCCAGACGGGCATCGGCGCCGGAGTGCCCGGCGGAGGCGGCATCCGCCTCAAGTACTCCAACCCCCTCCACGTGGACGACGTGGCCGCCGACTTCCCGCATCTGAAGATCATCCTGGCGCACCCCTCGTTCCCCTGGCAGGACGAGGCCCTGGCCGTCGCCACGCACAAGCCGGGTGTGCACATCGACCTGTCCGGCTGGTCGCCGAAGTACTTCCCGCCGCAGCTCGTGCAGTACGCGAACACCCTGCTGAAGGACAAGGTCCTCTTCGGCTCCGACTTCCCCGTCCTCACCCCGGACCGCTGGCTCGCCGACTTCGGCAAGCTGACGATCAAGGAAGAGGTCCGGCCGAAGATCCTCAAGGAGAACGCCGCCCGCCTGCTCGGGCTGACGAAACCGTAAGGGGCCGTGACATGCGCAACGAGGGACTGGGGTCATGGCCCGCACGCCGGGCCCGCAAGACCCCGCACCGCACCGCCCTGATCCACGGCGACACCACCCGTACCTACGCGGACCTGTACGAGCGCACCACCCGCCTTGCCCACGCCCTGCGCGAGAGGGGCATCCGGCGCGGCGACCGCATCGCCTACCTCGGCCCGAACCACCCCTCCTATCTGGAGACCCTGTTCGCCGCCGGCACGCTCGGCGCGGTCTTCGTCCCCCTCAACACCCGCCTGGCCGGCCCCGAGATCGCCTACCAGCTCGCCGACTCCGGCGCCAAGGCCCTCGTCTACGGCCCCTCGCACGCCGGTCTGGTCGCGGGACTGCCCGGCAGCACGGACGTACGCGTCTATCTGGAGGTCGGCGAGGAGTACGAGAGGGCCGTCGCCGAGGCGCCCGGGGACCCGGTCGACGAACCGGTCGGGGCCGAGGACACCTGCATCATCATGTACACCTCGGGCACGACCGGCCGCCCCAAGGGCGCCATGCTCACCCATGGCAATCTCACCTGGAACGCGGTCAACGTCCTCGTCGACACCGACCTGATCACCGACGAACGCGCCCTCGTCTCCGCCCCGTTGTTCCACACGGCCGGCCTGAACATGCTGACGCTCCCGGTCCTGCTGAAGGGCGGCGCCTGCGTCCTGGTCGAGGCCTTCGACCCGAACGCCACCTTCGATCTGATCGAGCGGCACGGGATCACCTTCATGTTCGGCGTGCCGACGATGTTCGACCAGGTGGCCAGGCACCCGCGCTGGCCGGGGGCGGACCTCTCCTCGCTGCGCATCCTGACCTGCGGCGGCTCCCCGGTCCCCACCCCGCTGATCGCCGCCTACCAGGAGCGCGGCCTCACCTTCCTCCAGGGCTACGGCATGACCGAGGCCGCGCCCGGAACCCTGTTCCTGGACGCCGAACACGCGGTCACCAAGGCCGGTTCGGCGGGCGTACCGCACTTCTTCAGCGACGTACGGGTCGTACGGCCGGACCTCGCGCCGGTCGACGTCGGCGAGGTCGGGGAGGTCGTGGTGCGCGGACCGCACGTCATGCCCGGCTACTGGGGGCTGCCCGAGGAGACGGCCGCGTCCTTCGTGGACGGCTGGTTCCGCAGCGGCGACGCGGCCCAGGTCGACGAGGACGGCTACGTCCACATCGTCGACCGCATCAAGGACATGATCATCTCCGGCGGGGAGAACATCTACCCCGCCGAGATCGAGGACCAGCTCCTCGCCCACCCGGACATCGTCGAGTGCGCGGTCATCGGTGTGGCGGACGACAAATGGGGCGAGGTGCCGCGCGCGGTCGTCGTCCCCCGCGCGGGCACCGCGCTCGACCTCGACGAGGTGCTCGCGTCGCTCGCGGGACGCCTCGCCAAGTACAAGATCCCGAAGTCGGTCGTGGTCGCGGACGAACTGCCGCGCACCGCCTCCGGAAAGCTCCTCAAGTCCCGTGTGCGCAAGCGCTACGGCACCGACTCCTAGCGAAGGACAGCTGTATGAGCATCACCGTCAACGGTCTCGTCGAACTGAAGAAGCTCGCGGGCAGCGACCTCGGCACCAGCGAGTGGATCGAGGTCACACAGGAGCGGATCGACACCTTCGCCGACGCGACCGGGGACCACCAGTGGATCCACGTGGACCCCGAGAAGGCCAAGGAGGGCCCCTTCGGCGCCCCCATCGCCCACGGCTACCTCACGCTCTCCCTCTTCATCCCCCTGTTCACCGAACTGCTGGACGTCCAGGGAGTGACGACGAAGGTCAACTACGGCCTCAACAAGGTGCGTTTCCCCTCCCCCGTGAAGGTGGGCTCCCGCATCCGCCTGACGGCCAAGCTCGCCGAGGTCGAGGACGTGCCGGGCGGCGCGCAGATCACCGTCGAGGGAGCCATCGAGATCGAGGGCGGCAGCAAGCCGGCGGCGGTGCTGCAGAGCTTGTCGCGGTTCTACGCCTGAGGCCGTGCCGGCACCAGGTCGAGCAGGCGTTCCGAGGCGTCACGGGCGAGCGGTGAGAGCCGGTCGTGCACGGCCCGGAACGTCTTCTCGGCCTGGTCCGCCGGCCAGTCGTCCGGGAGGTGCTTGACGGGCAGGCGCGGGTCGCGCCGGACGATGCGCAGCCACTCGGTCTGCAGGCGCAGGCGCAGCACGAGGGCGTCGTCGGCGTCGGGGAGGTCGTCCTCCCAGGGCTGCCAGCGCCGTACGAACGTCTCGTAGTGCCCGGCCAGGTCGGACAGCTCCCAGGTCTCCTCGATCATCTGGCCGATGTCCATGCCGGTGTCCGCGTGGGCCCGGAAGACCTTCACATGGGCGGACAGGCCGAGCTCGGCGACCAGTGCCGACACGTCGACCTCGCCCGGGGCGATCCACAGGCCGTTGAACAGCGGTCCGAAGCCGCTCCAGGTCAGCTGGGAGCGCAGGTCGTGGCGCTGGCGCTGCCAGGACTCGGGCAGGGAGAAGCCGAGCAGGGTCCAGGTGCCGTCCCAGTGCCGGTTGACGGCGCCGGTCTGCCAGATGCGCCGCTCGCCGTCGCGCAGCACGGCCTCCGAGCGCTCGGTCAGCCCGAAATACATCCGGCGGCCCTCACGCTGGCGGCGCAGCAGGTCACGGCCCACCATGCGGGTCAGCGTCGAGCGGGTCGCCTGCTCGCCGATGCCGGCGCGGGCGAACACGTCGATGACGCTGCCCGAGTACACGCACACATCACGCCCGAGCACCTGGTCGCCCAGGAACGTCAGCATGAGGGACTGGGGCCGCAGCGACTCTTCACCGGTCACGCGGCCCACCGTACCTCCGCCGGATCACTCCGTGACCTGCTGGTACCCGGAGTCAGGAACCCTCGACATCGACGAACACGGGGTTGGAATAGAACCACGTGTCCGCCCACGGGTCACCGTTCCCGGGCTCGTGCGGGATCGGCCCGTTCGGGTCGACGGAGGCACCGAGGTACCCCGCACCATGGCGGTTGCCGTCGCTGCCGCGCAGCCGGACGTAGAAGGACTCGTCCCCGGCGGTGAGGGGGATGCGCAGGGTGTACGTCCCCTTGCGGCCGCTGACGTCCTTGGTGTGTACGACCTTGGTGTCCGGCGCCTTCCAGGTGTCCCGGTCGGTGACGGGGCCCCGCACCGCGCCCCGGATCACGTCGACGTGCTGGAGCTCGGGCAGGATGCCCTGCGCGTTGGGCCGTGAGGCGGTCGTCACGGTGATGTGCAGCGTGAGCCTCTCGCCCTTGCGGACGCGCAGGCGGCCGCCCAGGGTGACGCCGCGTCCGGCGTCGCGGTCCCGCTTGACCCGGACGTCGAGCCCGTCGAGCAGATGCCCGTGGTCCAGCCAGACCCGGCCCGCGCGCAGGCCCGCCATGACCGCGCGGTAGCCGTAGCGCGTCACACCCACATGGGTGCGGCTGAACTGGCCGGGCCAGAAGTCGCTGCCCGGCTGCGGGGTGTCGGTGTTCACCGGGTCGGGCAGCTTGCCGGTGCTGTCGAAGTTCTGACCGGCCGGCCAGTCGCCGTTCTTCCAGGTGTCGAAGACGATCCGGTGGGCGTCGGAGTTGGTGGTGATCGAGAACAGCCGCCCCTCGGCGAGCATCGAGTCCCACAGGCCGCCGACGGTCGCCGTCGCCCAGTCGAAGCCGCCGTACGTCAGATAGGCGTCCGCCGGGTAGCCGGGCCAGGACTGCGCGGACGGCTTGTTCTCGTACTCGCCGCGCATCGAGGTGGCACCCCGCCAGCCGGGGATGGCGGCGCCCTGGGCGCCGGGCGCGCCCTCCATGCCGATCATGATCTCGGGGGCCGCGTCCCGCCAGGCGCGCATCTCGTGCGGGGAGTCGATGCCCAGGCGCAGGGGGTGGTTGGCGAGGACCAGCACGTCGTCGACGTAGCCCGAACGACGCTGCTGGGACAGCCACTCGAGCGCCTTGACGGCGTGGGCCTCGTTGCGGGCGGTGTCCGCGTCGGCGGGGCCGCCCTTGTCGTAGCCGAGCAGCTTGCCGTCGTAGGCGCGCTCGAAGCGGGTGAGCAGGTCGACCTCGTGGCGTCCGGGCGTGGTGAACACCGTGCAGTGCTCGGCGGCCGGGATGTACCACTCCAGGCCCTGGAAGATCAGCTGACGCGGGTTCTCGGCACGGGCCTTCAGGATCTCTTTGTGCTCCAGCGCGGCTCCGTGGTCGGCGTGCCCGAAGTTGGAGTGCTCGGTGAACACCATCCAGTCCAGGCCGTACTTCGCGCCCGCCGTGGCCAGCTGGGAGAACGTGTACTTGGCGTCGTGGCTGTAGACGGTGTGGATGTGGTGGTCGCCGACGAGGTAGGCGAGGCGGGGGTCCTCGCCGCCCAGCCGTCGGTCACCGGCGGCCAGGGCGGGGGTCCGGGCGGTCGCCGCCGAGCCCAGGGCGAACGCGGCGCCGAAGAGGCCGGCGCGGCGCAGGAGCCCGCGGCGGGAGACGCCCTGCGGATCGAGGGCGACGGGGGAGACGGACGGATCGGCCCAGGCGGGCAGCTGCTGCTCGGTCATGATCGACAAGCCCTTCGGGATCTCAGTGGTTCATGAAGGAGGTGACGGGCAGCGCCCGGGCGACGATCCGGACGTCGCCGAGCCGGCCGTGGAAGATCTGGTCGATCTTGCCGCCGTACTCGTAGCCGCCCAGCAGCCACGGCAGTCCCACGGAGGTGATGCCGACGGAGGCCGCCTTGGGATTGCGCAGCACCGGGCAGCCCTCGACGTACAGCGTGCTGTGCTTGCCGTCGTTGACGACCGCGAGGTGCCACCAGGTCTCCAGCGGCGTCTCCTGCCCCCAGTTGGTGGCGATGCCCTGCTGGTTGAGCGGGCGCATCGCCCACTGCGGCTCACGGTCGTTGGACAGGGACAGCGTGGCCAGCGGCTCGTCCGGGTCGTCGGCGGTCTTGCCGGCGGCGCCGCCCGTGCCCGTGCGCGAGACCAGGCCCGACCAGGCGTTGTGGTCCGGGTCCCAGTCGGCGGGGAGGCGGTAGAACGCCTCGATGGTGTAACCGTCCTTGAAGGTGGCGGCGTTGAGCGGGGCGCCGTCGACCGTGCGCAGATAGGCGCCCTTGAGCGGTGACTTGAAGCCCTGGAACTCCAGGCTGCCGTGGCCCGGCTGGTCGGGATGGTGGTCCGCCGACCAGCCCAGCGCGCCGCCGCCCACCGTGACCAGGGAGAGGTCGTTACCGCGCCCGGACTGGTCGCGGACGGTTCCGTCCAACGGCTTGTCGAAGCGCCAGTACGCCACCGTGCCCGGCAGCAGCAGCTTCGAGACGGGCCGGGCCGGCCGGGCGGGCACGGGCGCGAAACCGGAGAATCGTTTCTGGAAGTCGATCTCGACGGAGAACCGGTCGGCGTCGCCGCTCAGCTCCATCTCCTGCCGCTCCAGCTCGTTGAGCCCCTTCTTGGCCCGGCCCAGGATCCACGGGGAGACCGTCTCCACGTCGATGACGTTCCGGTCCAGGTCGAAGCGGTAGAGGCGGATCATCGCCGCGCCGCCGAAGTAGCGGTTCTGGTAGTTCGTCAGATGCAGATGGACGTCGTGCCCGGCCGCGTTCTTCCGCGTCGCGCGGGCGGCCGGCCAGTAGTGCCCGTTGAGGGTGAGGAAGATCTGGTCGTGCTCCTCGACCAGCTGGTCCCACAGCTGCTGCCCGTACTCCGACAGGGAGTCGTCCTCGACGACCAGTTCGTGCGTCGTGAGGATCACCGCCGTCTTCGGGTGCTGTGCCATGACCTGCTTGGCCCACGCGTAGCCCTGCGGCGACAGCCGCCAGTCCAGCGCCAGCACCAGCCACTCCCGGCCGCCCGCCGTGAACAGATGGAAGGTGTTGTAGCCGTCGGGGGAGGCGCCGCCGAACATCGGCTTCCCCTTGAACCGCCGCGGACCGAAGGCGTCCAGGTACGGCGTCGCACCCCGCTGGTCGGTCGTCGACGACTTCACGTCGTGGTTGCCGGCCAGGACGCTGTAGCCGACGCCCCGCCGGTCCAGCAGCCGGAACGCCTCGCCGATCGCCGCGAACTCCTCCTTCGCGCCGTTCTGTGTGAGGTCCCCGAGATGCGACAGGAAGACGAGGTTCTCCTCCTTGCCGTGCTCCAGCAGATAGCGCAGCGACGCCTCGACCGGCGCCTTGTCGATGCTCGGCCCGTCGAAGAGGTACTGGGTGTCCGGCATCACGGCGAGCGTGAAGCGGCGGCTGTGCGGATCGGGACGCCAACTCGACGGCGCCGCCGCCGCGGTGACGGCCGGCAGCGCGGCCGCCGCCGTGGCGGTCGCGCCGAGCAGCGCGGTGGCACGAAGGAAACTGCGTCTTCCGGCACCGGCCTGGGGCGCCTCGCCCAGGCCGTGGTCATGCGAAGTGCACACGGGTGCTCCATGAGGTGACAGAGAACAGGGAAAGGGAAGAGCGGGAAGAACTCGAAGAACTCAGAGAACGCGAAGCGTCCAGCTCCAGCGATGGACGCCTGCCGCGACGAGATAGGAAGCGAAGGTGTCGGGCCCGCACGACGCCGTGCCCAGCCCGCGGTGCGCCGCGTCGATGTGCACCACGCACCCGGCACGCGGCACCAGTTCGTCGTGATGCGCGGCCGAGGCGAGGTCGGCCGCGCGATGGCGGGTCACGGACACCTGGCAGGGCTGGTCCAGCCGTACCGCCAGCCCGGTGGCGTCCGGCGCGGACAGCGTGAACCGCCGTACGCCGTGCCGCCCGCCGCTCTCCTGCGGTCGCAGATAGGGCGTGAACAGCTCGTCCACCGGCAGACCGTGGTGGCCCACGGGCGCGCCCGCGCCCCGGTCCGGATACGACTCCCACGGGCCCTGCCCGAACCACTCCAGCAGGTTCAGCCCGGCGACCGTCTCGAAGACCGACCCGACCCGGGCCACATCGTCCAGCGCCTCGGGCAGCTCGGCGCTCTCCTCCACCAGGAGTCCGCCCTCGACGGCCGTGAACACCTGCTCGTGCCGGACGGTCCCGCCCGGGCAGAGATGGTCGGCGACGACGGCGACCCGCCCCGGGTCACGCCGTACGGCGACGACCTTCCGGGTGGGCGCGTCCAGCCCCCAGTCCCGCCAGCGGCCCGCCATTCCGCCCAGTTCGTCGTTGTCGGTGGGCGCCCGCCACAGGGACAGGGTGGGCGCGGCCGCCAGCAGCGGATGGACCAGCAGCCCGTCCTCGTCGACCTCGACCGGTCGGTCCGAGACCGGGGTGTGCCGCATCGGTTCCGCCGCCCGCAGCCGCACCTGCGGCAGGCACACCACCGTGCCGCGCTGCGCCCAGGCCTCGTCCCGGGCCGTCGTGACGCGCAGGGTCAGCCATGCCTCGCCGCCGTCCTCCGGCAGCTCGAACGGCAGCGGCACGGCGGCCGTCTCGCCCGGCCGCAGATCGGGCAGTTCGGCGGGAGCGGTGAGGGTGCCGCCGTCGGCGAGGGACAGCTCCCACTCGCCGGACAGCCAGTCCAGGCCGCGGAAGTGCTGGTGGTTGCCGAGGACGATGCCCTCGTGCCGGAAGCACTCGATCCGCACCGGCGCGGCGATCTCCCGGTGCTCGAACATCACGGGCTTGGGGGTGCGGTCGGGGAAGACCACCCCGTCGGCGATGAAGGCGCCGTCGTGGTCGCTCTCCCCGAAGTCGCCGCCGTACGCCCAGCGATGCCCGGGCGCGGCGACACCGTTGTCATAGAGCCCGGCGCCCCCACGCCCGGCCGGTCTGCCGTCGTTCACACGCTGGAGGATGCCGTGGTCCCAGAACTCCCAGATGAACCCGCCCTGAAGACCCGGGGTGGCCTCGATGGCCTCCCAATGGTCGGCCAGCGTGCCGTTGCTGTTGCCCATGGCGTGCGAGTACTCGCACTGGATGAGCGGCTTGGTCTGGGTCCCGGACATGGCGTGCGCCAGGCACTCCTGGAGCGGCGCGTACATCGGGCAGGCGATGTCGGAGGCCAGGTCCGGATCGGCCCAGCCGAGCTTGGCGGCGCCCTCGTACTGCACCGGCCGCCGGGCCGGGTCGTGCCGGCGTATCCAGCCCGCCGCCGCGTCGTGGTTGGCGCCGTAGTCGGACTCGTTGCCCAGCGACCAGATGATGACCGACGGGTGGTTCTTGTCCCGCAGCACCATCCGCGCGACCCGGTCGACGAAGGCGCCCAGATAGCGCGGGTCGTCGGCGATCTCGTGCGCGTGGTCGTGGGACTCGATGTCGGCCTCGTCGACGACGTAGAAACCGAGTTCGTCGGCCAGGTCGTACAGGGACGGGTCGTTCGGGTAGTGCGCGGTGCGGATCGCGTTGAAGCCGAACCGCTTCAGCAGGACGAGGTCGGCGCGCATGTCGTCGTACGACACCGTCCGGCCGGTCAGCGGATGGAAGTCGTGCCGGTTGACGCCCCGGATGAACACGCGCTCGCCGTTGACCAGCAGGTCCCGGCCGGTGATCTCGACGTCGCGGAAGCCGATCCGGTGGTGCGAGGTGTCGGCGACCGTGCCGTCGGCGCGGTGCAGCCGTACGGTCAGGCCGTACAGTTCGGGCGTCTCGGCGTTCCAGGTGCGCACGTCCGGTACGGCGGCGCGCAGCCGGGCCTCGCCGAGGAAGTCGGAGACGCGCTCGTCCTCGGCGTTGGCGCGGTCGAATTCCGCGTCCTGTGTGAGCAGGTGCCCGTCCAGCTCCCCGCTGACGTACCAGCCCTCGGGCAGCGCCCCGCCGGTGTCCCGCACCCGGCAGTCCACCCGCAGGTCGCCGTCCCGCCGGGCCCGCACGGCCACGTCCGCGAGATGCAGCGGGTCCCTGGCGTACAGCAGCACCGAGCGGGTGATCCCGCCGTGCCACCAGTGGTCCTGGTCCTCGATGTGCGAGGCGTCCGACCACTTCACGACGGTCAGGCGCAGGGTCGCCCGCTGCCCGGGGCGCAGCACCGGCGTCAGATCGAACTCGGCGGCCAGATGGGAGTCCTTGGAGATCCCGACGGGCCGCCCGTCCACATGCACCAGCAGCACGCTCTCGGCGGCCCCCACCTGGAGCACGATCCGCCGCCCGGTCCACTCGGCCGGCACGTCCACCGTCCGCTCGTACACGCCGGTCGGGTCGGCCGCGGGCACCTCGGGCGGGAACTCGGCGAACGGCATGCGGATGTTCAGGTACCGGGGAAGGTCGTCGGTGCCCTGCATGGTCCACACGCCGGGTACGTACGACGACGACCAGACCTCCCCGAGCGGGGCGTCCGGCGCGGGCAGCAGCTGGAAGCGCCAGTCGCCGTCCAGGGAGACGGCCCCGGCCCGCCGGTCGACGGCGTTCATCGGCAGACGTCCCCAGGAGGTGACCTCGGGTGCCTCCCAGGGGCGCAGGGCGAGCAGGGGATCGAGAGATGCGTCGGTCATGACCATTCCGAAGTCGGTGCGGTGGGGCGGGGCAGGGCGCGGCCCCGCAGACCCCGGTCGGGGCCGGCGGGGATGCCGAGGCGGTCCAGGACCGTGGGGGCGATGTCGATGAGTCGGGGCGAGTCGAGCCGGGTGCCCGCGGGCGGCCCGCCGGGCTCGGCGAGGACGACGAAGACTTCCCGCTCGGCACGCGTGTCGCCGCCGTGGCCGCCGGTGTCGAGGTGACCGTGGTCCGTGGTCACCAGCACGGTCCAGCGCTCCTCGGCGCGTGCCGGGTCCGAGCGCCGGGCGTCGATCGCCTCCAGCAGCCGTCCCAGGTGCGCGTCCTGGGCGAGGAGGGCGTGATCGTAGGCGGGGGAGAGGGGGCCCGTGGCGTGGCCCGCCTCGTCGGTGGCGCCGAAGTAGACGAACAGCACGTCCGGGTCGTCCTCGGTGAGCCAGCGTGCCGCGGTGTCGGCGACTCGGCGGTCCGCGCTCGCGTAGCCGTCGGATTCGCCGTCGTAGGACACCCGGGCGCCGATCGCGGGGCCGAGGACACCGCGGCGGACCAGCTCCGGCCAGGACACCGCGGCCGCGGTGCGCAGAGCGGGCCGGGCGGCCACGGCTCGGCTCAGGAAGTCGGGGTGGCGGGTGTAGTCGGCGCCGGCGAAGTCGTTGCCGGTCACCCCGTGGCGGTCGGGCCACACCCCGGTCAGCACGCTCGACCAGCCCGGCCCGGAGTCGGTGAAGGCCATGCTGGTCGACGGTCCGTCCTCGGCCTGGCCGTCGGCCTCGCCGTAGGGCAGCAGGCTGGTGCCGTGGGCGCCTGCGGCCATCAGGGCGTGCAGCACGGGTGCCGCGGACGGGGAGAGTGCCAGCCGGTCGTAGCGCAGTCCGTCCATGCCGACGACTAGGACCTTGGCGCGTGGGGCCTCGGAGTTGACGTCCGTCACTGGGTGCCTCTCTGGTGTCCTGAGAGCTCGGGACCGGCTGCCGGTTCTCGGCTGCGCGTCCCCTGTGGCTGGTCGCGCAGTCCCCGCGCCCCTGTCGGGGCGAGGCTGCCTCGCTCAGCTCCCCTGCACTGCCCCCTCCGTGGCGCCCGATATGAACCCGCGGGCGAAGATGGTGAACACCACGACCAGCGGGATCGACGCCATGAGCACACCGGCCATGACCATGCTGTAGTCGGTCGTGTGGCCGACGTGGAGCTGGGCGAGCGTCACCTGGAGGGTGAGGTGGCTGGGGTCGGTGAGCACGACGAGGGGCCAGATGTAGTCGTTCCAGGCACCGACGAAGGCGTAGATCGCGAGGAAGGACAGCGCGGGCTTGATCATCGGCAGCACGATGTTCCAGTACTGGCGGAAGAAGCCGGCGCCGTCGATGCGCGCGGCGTCGAGGAGTTCGTCCGGCACGCCGTTCTCTATGTACTGGCGCAGCCAGAAGATGCCGAAGGCGTTGGCGAGGGCGGGCAGGACCAGCGCCTTGAGCGTGCCCACCCAGCCGATGTCGGACATCAGGATGAACTGCGGCAGGACGGCCAGCTGGAGCGGCAGCATCATGAACCCCACCAGCATGGCGAACAGCACCTTGCGTCCGGGGAAGTCGAACTTGGCGAAGGCGAAGGCCGCCAGGGAGTCGATGAACAGGACCAGGACGGTGGTGACGGTCGCGACGACGATCGTGTTCAGCATCGACCCGAAGAAGTCGATGGTGTCGAGCACGTGCCGGATGTTCTCCAGCAGATGGGATCCGAAGGTCAGCTTCGGCGGGCTCTTGTAGATGTCCTCGGTGGTGTTCGTCGCCATGACGATCGTCCATATGAACGGGAAGATCGAGATCAGCACGGCCAGGCCGAGGAAGATGTGCGCGGTCAGCCCCTTGGGGCGCCGTGACCGCCTCTTGACCACTGCGGTCATGACTTCCTCCCGCGCTGGACGACGCGCCAGTTGATGACGACCAGCACCATGATCAGTACGAAGAAGGCCCACACGATGGCCGCGCCGTAGCCGTAGTCGTTGTTGACGAAGGCCGACTGGTAGAAGTACAGCAGCGTGGTCAGGCCCGCCTGGCCCGGGCCGCCGAGGTTCGGGTTGGCGGCGTTGCTGCCGAACAGGACCTGGGGCTCGCTGAAGCTCTGCAGGCCGTTGATGGTCGAGATGACGACCGTGAACAGGATGATGGGCCGCATGATCGGCATGGTGATCTGGAAGAACGTGCGGATGGGCCCGGCGCCGTCCAGCCTGGCCGCCTCGTAGATCTGCGTGGGGATGGCCTGGAGGCCCGCCAGGTAGATGATCATGTTGTAGCCGGTCCACATCCAGGTCATCAGCAGCGCGATGACCAGTTTGATCAGCCACGGATTGCTCAGCCACGGCACGGGTGAGATGCCGACCGTGCCCAGAATGGCGTTGACCAGGCCGAAGTTGTTGCTGAACACCGCGCCGAAGAAGATCGACACGGCGACGATCGAGGTGACGTTCGGTATGTAGAGGGCGATGCGGTAGAAGCCCTTGAAGCGCCGCACCGAGTGCAGCAGCGTCGCCAGCACCAGGGCGCCGAACAGCGTGGGAACGGTGGACAGGACCCAGATCACCAGGGTGTTGCGGATCGACATCCAGAAGACCGGGTCGTCCAGAAGGAACCGGAACTGCTGCAGGCCCACGAACTGGATGGTGCCCATGCCGTCCCAGCGCTGGAAGGCCAGGTACAGCGAATAGAAGACCGGGAAGAACGAGAAGGCGCCGAAGATCAGGAAGAAGGGGGAGATCGCCAGGTACTGCCGCCAGTGGGACAGCACCCCGCGACGCCTCGGCCGCACGGCGCCCGCCGGCGGCGTGCGCCGGGGGCGGAAGCGGGCCGGGACCGGCCCGCCGTGGCGCCGGGGCGCCGCGGCGGGGCCGGTGACCGGAGGTGAGGCCATTGCTCAGCTCACCCCCTGGCGGCGGGCGATCTGCTTGGCCTGGCTGACCGCGTCGTTCCAGGCGTCGTCGGGCTTCTTGCCCTTGGCCTCGATGTTGGTCAGCTCGGTCATGAAAGGAGCCATGACGGCGGCGTCCGCGGGCGCCTCGTAGCTGGCCGGTATGGCCTTGGCGGCCGGGCCGAAGACCTCGATGATCTTCTGCCCGCCGAAGAAGGGGTCGCCGCCCGTCATGGCCGGCATGGCGTACGCCGCCGGCGCGGCGGGGAAGATCGCGGCGTCGGCGAATCCGCGGGCGTCGTTCTCCGGGCTGAGGATCCAGCTGATGATCTTGAACGCCTCTTCGGGATTCCGGCACTGCTTGGGCAGGGCCAGATAGGAGCCGCCCTGGTTGGCCGGCCCGCCGGGCATCGCGCAGACCCGCCACTTGCCCTTGGTCTTCGGGGCCGCCTGCTCGATGTCCAGCGCGTGCCAGGCCGCACCGAGTTCGGTGCTGAGGCTCTTGCCGACGGCGGCGTTCCAGGTGTTGTCGTTGATCTTGGCGTCGAGACCGAGGGTGTAGGGGCGGACCGCGGTGGTCCACGCCTTGCGGATGTGGTCCTGGTCGCCGATGAAGCGGTTGTCCTTGTCGATGAACCGCTCGGTGCCCTGCCCGACCACCATGTTGAACACGGAGCCGATGTTGTTGACCAGGTAGGTGCCGGAGACCTTCTTCTTCAGCTCGGTGCCGAGCGCGAAGTACTCCTCCCAGGTTCCCGCCTGGGCGGCCACCTTGTCGGGGTCGGTGGGCAGCCCCGCCTTGTCGAACAGGTCCGCGCGGTAGAAGAGCGCGGTGGGGCCGATGTCGATCGGGAAGCCGATCTGCTTGCCGTCCTCGGTCCGGGCGAGCTTGGTCTTCCAGTCCAGGTACTGGGACGAGATGTCCTTGAAGCCCAGGTCGTTCAGGTCGAGGAAGCGGTTCGCGTTGGGCAGGAAGGACGCCATGTCCTCGCCCTTGATGCCGGTGATGTCGGGCACGGAGGTGCCCGCCGCGAGGGTGGTGGTGAGCTTCGACTTGAAGTCGCCGCCGATGGAGGCGACGGTCAGCTTCACCTCCTTGCCGAAGTGCGTCTTCGCCTCGGCGACCACCTTGTCGCTGAGCGCGCCTCCCCAGTACCACAAGGTGAGGTTCTTGCCGTTCTTGCCGCCGGCCGAATCCGAGCCGTTGCCGCATGCCACGGTCAGACCGGAGGCGGCCGCGGTGAACGCGGCGGCCTGGAGGAAGCGTCTGCGGGAAAGGTCCACGGGTCACTCCTGTTGTTCATGTTCGACGTGGAGAGGGGTGCGGGGATCAGTGCCGCCGTTCGGAGGCGCGTGGGCCGACGGACGTGTGAGGGGCCGGCGGGGTGAGGGGGGCGTACGCGACCGCCGGCCCGGGGTTCGCCGGGATCCGGTCGGCCAGGAAGCCGTACGACCGCTTCAGTTCGGGATCGGTCAGGGAGTGCCACCAGCGGTGCACGCCGTACCAGCCGGGGGCCGCCAGCGCCCCGCCGTGGTGCCCGACGGACAGCCCGGCCGCGAGGACCGCGAACCGCAGCCGCTCCGCCAGCGGCCAGCCGCCGAGCGAGGCGGTGACGAAGGCGGCGCCGAAGACGTCCCCGGCACCGGTCGCGTCGAGCACGTCGACGTCGAGGGCGGGTACGTCCGCGTATTCGCCGGTGATCTGGTCGACGGCGAGGGCGCCGTCCCCGCCCCGGGTCACCACCGCGACCGGCACCAGCTCGGACAGCGTGCCGAGCGCGGCCACCGCGCTGTCGGTGCGGGTGTAGGCCATGGCCTCCGTCTCGTTCGGGAGGAAGGCGTGGCACAGCGCGAGCTGGTCCAGGAGGGCCGTCGACCACTCCTGCGTGGGGTCCCAGCCGACGTCGGCGTAGACCTGCGTGCCGTTGGCGGCGGCCTTGGCGAGCCACTCGCGCGGCTGTGCCTCGATGTGCACCAGGGCGGTCCGCGCGTCGGGCGGGTCGCCCATCAGCGCGTCCTGCGAGTACGGCGGCTCCTGGCCATGGGTGAGCAGGGCGCGGTCGTGGCCGAAGGCGACGGAGACGGTGACAGGGGTCGGCCAGCCGTCCGCCGTCCGGGAGAGCGAGAGGTCGACGCCTTCCTGGTCGCACAGGACGTCACGGCAGTGCTCGCCGTAGAAGTCGTCGCCGAACACGGTGGCCAGGGAGGTCCTGAGGCCGAAGCGGGAGGCCGCCACCGCGAGGTTCGCGATGCCGCCCGGGCCGCAGCCCATGCCCTCGGTCCAGATCTCCTCGCCGGGCGTCGGCGGCTTGCCGAGTCCCGTGAGGACGAGGTCGTAGAAGAGCAGCCCGGTCAGCAGCGCATCGGGCCGGTCGTCGTCCACGGATGTGTCCTCTCGCTCGAGTTCGACGGAGATCGTCAAAACTCTTCATTTCCGTGACCGGAATCGTGCGCTGCCCGAAGAGATTGGTCAATACCCGAGCAGAACTGAGCATGGAAATGATTGAAGATGACGAGTAGTGTTCCGGCCGTGCTGGCAGAACGACGACACCAACTCATCCTGCGGGCCCTTCGCTCCGGAGGCCCCGCGGCTGTGACCGACCTCTCCGAGCGGCTGGGTGTGAGCCCGGCCACTATCAGGCGTGACCTGGTCAAACTGGAAGAAGACGGTCTTCTCACACGCGTCCATGGAGGCGCCGTGGTCGAGGAGGGCGACCAGCCCTTCGCCGAGGTCGCCGAGGTGCGCGTCTCCGAGAAGGACGCCATAGCGGAGCGCGCGGCGGCGATGATCGAGGACGGCCAGTCTGTCCTGCTGGACATCGGGACGACCGCCTACCGCCTGGCCCGGCAGCTGCACGGCCGCCGGCTCACCGTGATCACCAGCAACCTGGTGGTCTACGAGGAACTCGCCGACGACGAGGGCATCGAACTGGTCCTGCTCGGCGGCATGGTCCGCCGCGAGTACCGCTCCCTGGTCGGCTTCCTCACCGAGGACAACCTGCGCCAGCTGCACGCCGACTGGCTCTTCCTCGGCACCAGCGGGGTGCGGCCCGGCGGGCAGGTCATGGACACGACGGTCGTGGAGGTGCCGGTCAAGCGCGCCATGATCAAGGCCAGTGAGAAGGTCGCCCTGCTCGCCGACACGGCGAAGTTCCCCGGACACGGGATGGCGAAGGTCTGCGGTCCCGAGGACCTGGACGTGGTGGTGACGAACGCGCCGGTCGACACGGCGACGCGGGCCTCCTTGCAGGAGGCGGGCGTCGAGGTCGTCGTGGCGGGAAAGGTGCAGACGTGAAGCTGACGATTCTGGGCGGCGGAGGATTCCGCGTGCCACTGGTGTACGGGGCGCTCCTCCAGGACCACGCCGAGGGCCGGGTGACACACGTCGTCCTGCACGATCTGGACGCCGGGCGGCTGTCGGCGGTGACCCGTGTCCTGGCCGAGCAGGCGGCCGGCGTCCCCGACGCACCCGAGGTGAGCGCCACGACCGACCTCGACGAGGCGCTGCGCGGCGCCGACTTCGTGTTCTCCGCGATCCGCGTCGGCGGCCTGGAGGGCCGCGCGAACGACGAACGGGTGGCCCTGGCCGAGGGCGTCCTCGGCCAGGAGACCGTCGGCGCCGGCGGTATCGCCTACGGCCTGCGCACGGTCCCGGTCGCCGTCGACATCGCGCGGCGGGTGGCCCGGCTCGCGCCCGAGGCCTGGGTCATCAACTTCACCAACCCGGCCGGCCTGGTCACCGAGGCGATGTGCCGCCACCTCGGCGACCGCGTCATCGGCATCTGCGACTCCCCGGTCGGCCTCGGCCGCCGCATCGCCCGCGTGCTCGGCGCGAACCCCAAGGAAGCCTGGATCGACTACGTCGGTCTCAACCACCTCGGCTGGGTGCGCGGCCTGCACGTCGCCGGCCGCGACGAGCTCCCACGCCTCCTCGGCGACCCCGACCTGCTCGGCTCCTTCGAGGAGGGCAAGCTCTTCGGCGTCGACTGGCTCCGCTCCCTCGGCGCGATCCCCAACGAATATCTGCACTACTACTACTTCAACCGGGAAGCCGTACGGGCTTACCAGCAGGCCGAGAAGACCCGCGGCGCCTTCCTGCACGACCAGCAGGCACGCTTCTACGCCGAGATGAGGAACCCGGACGCCCCCGCCCTGAAGGTCTGGGACGACACCCGCGCCGAACGCGAGGCCACCTACATGGCCGAGAACCGCGAGACGGCGGGCGCCGGCGAACGCGACGAGGACGATCTGTCCGGCGGCTACGAGAAGGTGGCCCTGGCGCTCATGCGGGCCATCGCGCGGGACGAGCGCACGACCCTGATCCTCAACGTCCGCAACCAGCGCAGCCTGTCGGTCCTGGACACCGACGCCGTCATCGAGGTGCCCTGCCTCGTCGACGCCAACGGCGCCCACCCCGTCACCGTCGAGCCACTGCCCGACCACGCCACCGGACTGGTCTGCGCCGTCAAGGCCGTCGAGCGCGAGGTGCTGTCCGCCGCCGACTCCGGCTCGCAGGCGACGGCCGTGAAGGCCTTCGCGCTGCACCCGCTCGTCGACTCGGTCAATGTGGCCCGCCGGCTGGTCGAGGGCTACACCGAGGTCCATCCCGGGCTGGCGTACCTTAGGTGAACGCCGTCCGGTAAGCGCTTTCCCCCCACCGCCTGCCGTCTGCTCGCTCGTTCCGCTTCCTGGAGACATCTCATGCATGACGAAAGCCGCCGGATCGAAGAGCGCGTCCAGCGCCTCCACGACCAGCGCATCAAGACCGCGGTCTACGCGGCCACCGTGCCCTTCGAGGTGGAGGCCTGGCAGGCGCCGGGGGAGCCGGTCCCGTTCGAGGAGGCCGCCGCCGCCTCGTACGAGCCGTTCACGATGGGCACCCCGTGGGGCCCGCCCTGGGGCACCACCTGGTTCCGTATGCGCGGCCAGGTGCCCGCCGAGTGGGCCGGCAAGCGCGTCGAGGCCGTCATCGACCTCGGGTTCGTGGGCGACTGGCCCGGCAACCAGGCCGAGGCCCTCGTGCACCTCACGGACGGCACCCCGCTGAAGGCCGTCAACCCGCTCAACCAGTACGTGGCGATCGCCAACCCGGCGACGGGCGGGGAGACGGTCGACTACCTGGTCGAGGCCGCCTCCAACCCGGACATCCTCGCGGACAACTTCTCGAAGACCACCCCGCTCGGCGACAAACTCACCGCGGGCGACAAGCCGCTCTACACCTTCCGCAGCGCCGACATCGCGATCCTCGACGAGGAGGTCTGGCACCTCGACCTCGACGTCCAGGTGCTGCGCGAGCTGATGCTGGAGCTGGGCGAGCACGACCCGCGCCGGCACGAGATCGCCCACGCGCTCGACCGGGCGATGGACCTGCTCGACCTGGACGACGTCTCCGGCTCCGCACCCGCCGTCCGCGAGGCGCTCCAGCCGATCCTCGCCCGCCCCGCGCACGCCAGCGCGCACACCGTCTCCGGCGTCGGACACGCCCACATCGACTCCGCCTGGCTCTGGCCCATCCGCGAGACCAAGCGCAAGACGTCCCGCACGTTCTCGAACGTCACGTCCCTGGCCGACGAGTACGACGACTTCATCTTCGCCTGCTCCCAGGCCCAGCAGTACGAGTGGGTGCGCGACAACTACCCCAAGGTCTGGGCCCGCATCCAGGAGTCGGTCAAGAACGGCCAGTGGGCGCCGGTCGGCGGCATGTGGGTCGAGTCCGACGGCAACCTGCCCGGCGGCGAGGCCGTCGCCCGCCAGTTCATCCACGGCAAGCGGTTCTTCATGGACCACTTCGGCATCGAGACCAAGGGCGTCTGGCTGCCGGACTCCTTCGGCTACAACGCGGCCTACCCGCAGATCGCCAAGCTCGCGGGGAACGAGTGGTTCCTCACCCAGAAGATCTCCTGGAACCAGACCAACAAGTTCCCCCACCACACCTTCTGGTGGGAGGGCATCGACGGCACCCGCATCTTCACCCACTTCCCGCCGGTCGACACCTACAACGCCCGCTTCAGCGGCGAGGAGATGTCCCGCGCGGTCCGCAACTACTCCGAGAAGGGCGGCGCCGGCCGCTCCCTGGCCCCCTTCGGCTGGGGCGACGGCGGTGGCGGCCCCACCCGCGAGATCATGGAACGCGCCCGCCGGCTGGCGGACCTGGAGGGCTCCGCGAAGGTCGTCGTCGAACACCCCGACGAGTTCTTCGCCAAGGCCCGCGAGGAGTACCCGGACGCGCCCGTGTGGGTCGGCGAGCTGTACCTGGAGCTGCACCGCGCCACCTACACCTCCCAGGCCCGCACCAAGCAGGGCAACCGCCGCTCCGAGCACCTCCTGCGCGAGGCCGAGCTGTGGGCGACGACGGCAGCTCTGCACGCACCCGGGTACGCCTACCCGCACGAGAAGCTGGACCGGCTCTGGAAGACGGTCCTGCTGCACCAGTTCCACGACATCCTGCCCGGCTCCTCCATCGCCTGGGTGCACCGCGAGGCCGAGGCCGAGTACGCACGAGTCGCCGGGGAACTGCACACGCTGACGGCCGAGGCGGTGGCCGCGCTCGGCGCCGGCGAGACCCGCGCCTTCAACACCAGCCCCTACGACCGCGCCGAGGTGATCCGCACCGCCGACGGCGCACCGGTGTACGTGGAGGTCCCCGCGAGCGGCTCCGCGCCCCTCGCCGACTCCCGCCCCGCGCAGCCGGTGACGGTCAGCGGCCGGGTGCTCGACAACGGGCTGGTCCGCGTGGAGATCGCCGAGGACGGCACCCTGTCGTCCGTGCGCGACCTGCGCGCGAACCGCGAGGTCCTGGCCGACCCGGGCAACCTGCTGCGTCTGCACACGGACCTGCCCAACTACTGGGACGCCTGGGACATCGACAAGCACTACCAGAACCGCTACACGGACCTGCTCGACGCCTCGTCCGTCACGGTCGTCGAGCAGGACCCGCTGATCGGCGCGGTCCGCGTCGAGCGGTCCTTCGGCAAGGGCTCCTCGATCACCCAGACGATCACCGTCCGAGCCGGCAGCCCCCGGATCGACATCGAGACGGACATCGACTGGCACGAGACCGAGAAGATCCTCAAGGCGGCCTTCCCGGTCGACATCCGTGCCCCGCACTCCTCCGCCGAGATCCAGTTCGGCCACATCCAGCGGCCCACCCACACCAACACCAGCTGGGAGGCGGCCCGCTTCGAGGTCTCCGGCCACCGCTGGGTGCACCTGGGCGAACCCGGCTACGGCGTCGCGGTCATCAACGACTCGACATACGGCCACGACGTCTCCCGCACGGTCCGCGAGGACGGCGGCACCACCACCACCGTGCGCCTCAGCCTGGTCCGCGCACCGCGCATCCCGGACCCCGAGGCCGACCAGGGCCGCCACCGCTTCACCTACGCGCTGCTGCCCGGCGCGACCATCGAGGACGCCGTTGCCGAGGGCTACGCCCTCAACCTCCCGCTCCGGGTGGCCGAAGCGGCGGGCGCCCCCGCACCCGTCGTCTCCGTCGAGGGCGAGGGAGTGACCGTGGAGGCGGTCAAGCTCGCCGATGACACCTCGGGCGACATCGTCGTACGGCTCTACGAGTCCCGCGGCGGCCGCGCCCAGGGCGTTCTGCGCACCGGCTTCCCGCTCGCCGGCGCACAGATCACCGACCTGCTGGAACGGCCGACCGAGGATGCGGACCTCACCGACGGCGGTGTCTCCGTCACCCTGAGGCCCTTCCAGATCCTCACGCTGCGTCTGCGCAGGGGCTGACCCATGGCCGTACAACCCTGGTTCACCGACGCCAAGCTGGGGATCTTCATCCACTGGGGCATCTACGCCGTCGACGGCGTGCAGGAGTCCTGGTCGTTCTACGACGACATCGTCCCCTACGACCGGTACATGTCCCAGTTCGACCGCTTCACCGCCTCCCGCTACGACCCACGCGACTGGGCGACGCTCTTCGCGCGGGCCGGCGCCCGGTACGCCGTGCTGACCAGCCGCCACCACGACGGCGTCGCCCTGTGGGACACGGCCCACGGCGACCTGAACGTGGGCCGCGATCTGATCGCCGGCTACGCCGACGCCCTGCGCGAGCAGGGCCTCAAGGTCGGCCTCTACTACTCGCACTCGGACTGGAGCCACCCCGACTACGCCTCCACCCGCAAGCCCGGCCGCCCGCCGGAGCTGGAGGACAACCGCTACTCCGAGGTCGCCGCCGAGTCCGAGGATTTGGACGCCTGGGAACGCTTCCTGGCCTACCGGGACGGCCAGATGCGGGAGCTGGTCTCCCGCTACAAGCCCGACCTGCTGTGGTTCGACGGCGAGTGGGACCGCAGCGAGGAGCAGTGGCGCATCCCCGAACTGGCCGCCCTCATCCGCTCCGAGGTCCCGGACGTCGTCTTCAACGCCCGCATGCTGAGCGAGGGCGACTACGCCACCCCGGAACAGGGCGCACCCGTCATCCCGCCGGAGGGCCCCTGGGAGCTCTGCCTCACGATCAACGACTCCTGGGGCCATCAGCACCACGACCACAACCACAAGTCGGTCGACCAGCTGATCCGCTACTTCACCGAGACCGTCGGCGGCGGAGGCAATCTGCTCCTCAGCGTCGGCCCGCGCGAGGACGGCACCATCCCGGCCGAGCAGGCGGAGCGGCTGGAAAAACTCGGCGCCTGGATCGCCAAGCACGCGGAAGCGGTGTACGGCACCGTCCGGGGACTGCCGCCGGGCCACCACTACGGCCCGAGCACCCTGTCCAAGGACCGCCGCACCCTCTACCTGACCCTGTTCGACGCCCCACGCGCCGAGATCAACGTCCGCGGCCTGCTCAGCAAGGTGCGCCGGGTGTCGGTCCTGGGCAGCGGCACGGAACTGCCCCACCGCGTCACCGGTGGCCTGCACGAGACACCGGGCATCCTCTGGATCGAGCCCCCCGCGGCGGCGGACCTCGACCCGTACGCCACGGTGCTGGCCGTGGAACTGGAAGGGGAACTGGAGCTGTACCGCGGCGCCGGCCGGTTCTGACGAAAGTTTAAGAAAGCGGTAAAAGGCCTGCTCACGGACCGTATGTGGACGCCCGTGAGCAGGCCGGTTCGCCTGTACGACACCTGCGGTTCGCCCGGCCCCCCTGGGATCGGAACGCACAGCGAAAGAAAGGTGTCACCGTGCGAGACCCGCGCATGTCCGCCATCGGCAAGGGACTGAAGCGTCGCGGAAGGCTGGTGATAGAGGCGGTCAGTCCCCCGCGCCGGAACCTCGAGGCGATCCCCGCCCCCCGCCCGGCCGCCGACACCTACACCGCCCCGACCGCTCCCCGGCTGGTGGACTCGCCCGTCTTCGTGCTGTCGTCGGTGCGCTCCGGTTCGACCCTGCTGCGCGTCCTGCTCAACAGCCACAGCCGCGTCCGCGCCCCGCACGAGATGCACCTGCGCACCGTGCACGTCAGCCTGTCCCGCGACTTCACCGCGGACGCCATGCAGGCGCTCCACCTCGACAAGGACGAGCTGGAGCACGTGCTGTGGGACCGGGTGCTGCACCTCGAACTCACCCGCAGCGGCAAGGACGTCATCGTCGACAAGACCCCGCCCAACACCCTCATCTGGCCCCGCCTGCGCCGATGTTGGCCGAACGCCCGCTACATCCTGCTGCTCCGCCACCCCGGCGCGGTCGTCGCCTCCCTCACCAGCCGCCGCACCGACCCCGATCACGAGGCCGTCCGCGCCGAGGTCCTCGAATACAGCGAGAAGCTGGAGGAGGCCCGCCGCAACCTCGACCCGCACGTGATCACGTACGAGGAGCTCACCGCCGAACCGGAGAAGGTCACCCGCGGCATCTGCGACCACCTCGGCCTGCCCTGGGAGCCCGCGATGCTCGACTACGGCAGCAAGGACCACGGCACCTTCCGCCCCCAGCTCGGCGACTGGTCCAGCACCATCAAGTCCGGCCGCATCCAGACGGCCCGCACCGCCGACCCGGACGCCGAACTGCCCCCACGCCTGAAAGAACTGGCCCAGGCGTGGGGGTACAGCGCTTAGCGGCCCCTAGAGCGGCAGGGCTCCGACCGTGGCCTGCGGGGTCGCCCCGACGGAGTCGACCGGCACCGGCGGCAGCGGATCGGCCGCTTCCGCCCGCTGCTGCGGCAGCGACACCGGACGCAGCGGGCGCGGCCCCGACACCACCGAGTAGTCCTGGCCCAGGAACGGCGGAACCACCTCGCCCGGGTCCTCGCCGAGCGCCAGCCGCACAGCCGCCCACGGGGCGTTGACGCCGCACAGGGACAGCTGGTGCAGGCCGCCGGCCGGGCGGGTGTTGACGTCCATGAGGACCGGCCGGTCGCCGAACATCCGGAACTGGATGTTGGACAGGTAGTGCAGCCCGAAGTCCTCCGCGATCCGCCGGGCCGGGTCCAGCCACTGCTCGTGCAGCGTGAAGCCCCGGCGGCGACCGTTCTTGGTGCGGCCCACCGCCATCCGGACCCGGTTGTCCGGACCGGTCAGGCAGTCCACCGACACCTCGGGCTGCTCCAGGCGCGGCATCACCAGCCAGTCCACCGGCTCCTCGGCCTGCCGCAGCGCCTCCAGCACCAGATCGAGCGGCACGTACGGGCTGGGGTACCCGTTCAGTTGCGACAGGGAGAAGGGCGAGCGCGTGATCACGCGGAAGCCCACCCCGCCCGCTCCGGACGCCGGCTTGAAGCACGCCTTGTGTCCGCCGGCCTCCAACTCCTCGACGGCGGCGACCAGTTCGCCCGCCGAGCGGACCCGGTACCACGGCGGCACGGGCACGCCGATCGCCTGGACCGCCTCGTAGGCGATCACCTTGTCGTGGAAGACGGCCACCGCCTCGGGCGGGGGCGCCAGCACCGCCGTGCCGGCCGCCTCGAACTCGGCGCGGTGCGCCACGACCGCCGACTGGTGCAGCCGGGGCACGAACACATCGATGCCCCGCCGGGCGCACTGGACCAGCGCGTACTCGACGTACCCGGCCGGGGACAGGCCCTCGGGCTCCAGCTCGGCGGTGTCGGCCGCGGCCAGCACGGGGGAGTCGGGGTCTCCGTGGGTGGCATGGATCTCGACGGCCCGGTCGCTGGGATTTCTCCGCAGCTGATCCATGAAGAACACGTTCTCCGCGTACGTGCGGTTGAGCCAGACGCGTACGCGAGAGACCATGCAGGCCGCCTTTCACGGTTCGCGGGCAGGGCTGAGCAGCCCGTGCCCGGGCAGGATGAATGTGGGTACACCAAACCGCCCCTGTGAAAGGGAGTTCTCAGCGGTGGTGTTGCGGCCGATCATACGGCTTCGGCGGGCCCTCTCGTGCAACGCGCGTGTGAAGGATTTCTCCCGTCGCGGCCATCCGGCCGGTCTTGTCCCCGGACGCCGAGATGTGATCTCTTGGTGGCGTTCGTGTGTGCGGAGGGGGATGAAGGGTGACATCGACGGCCGGTGGCGCCGGACAACTGCTCGCCATCAGCGATCTGCACATCGGCTACCCGGAGAACCGTGCCCTGGTCGAGCGCATGGCGCCCGCGACGGACGACGACTGGCTGCTCGTGGCCGGCGACATCGCGGAGACCGCGGCCGACATCCGCTGGACCCTCAAGACGCTCGCGGGCCGCTTCCGCAAGGTCGTCTGGGTGCCCGGGAACCACGAGCTGTGGACCCATCCGAGCGACTCCGTCACCCTGCGCGGTGTCGCCCGATACGAGTACCTGGTCGAGCTGTGCCGGGAACTCGGCGTGACGACACCCGAGGACCCCTACCCCGTCTGGGACGGCCCCGGCGGCCCGGTGGCCGTCGCCCCGCTGTTCCTGGGGTACGACTACTCGTTCCTGCCGGCCGGGTGCACGACCAAGGAGCAGGGCCTGGAGTACGCCCACGGCACGGGGATCGTGTGCTCCGACGAGTACCTGCTGCACCCCGACCCGTACCCGAGCCGGGAGGCCTGGTGCCGGGCCCGGGTCGCCGAGACCGAACGCAGACTCGCGGAGCTGCCCGAGGACCTGCCGGTGATCCCCGTCAACCACTATCCGCTGGACCGGCATCCGATGGACGTCCTGTGGCACCCCGAGTTCGCCATGTGGTGCGGCACCGAGCTGACCGCCGACTGGCACCGCAGGTTCCGCGTCCACACGATGGTCTACGGCCATCTGCACATCCCCCGCACCACCTGGCACGAGGGCGTGCGCTTCGAGGAGGTATCGGTGGGCTATCCCCGCGAGTGGCGCAAGCGGCCCGGGCCGCCGGGGCGGCTGCGGCGCATCCTGCCGAGGGAGGGCGAGGAGAGGTGATCGAGGAACTGCTGCCCGCGAGCGTGGTCACCGTGGAGACCTACGGCCAGGACGGCGCGGACACCCCGCTGTACCCCGAGGAGGCGGCGCTCGTGGCGCGGGCGGTCGCCAAGCGCCGGCGGGAGTTCGCCGCCGTACGCTCCTGCGCCCGCCGCGCCATGGAGAAGCTCGGCGTGCCGCCGCAGCCGATCCTGCCCGGGGAGCGGGGTGCCCCGGGCTGGCCCGCCGGGCTGGCCGGCAGCATGACGCACTGCGACGGCTACTGTGCCGCCGCCCTGGTCCGCGCCGCCGACCTGGCCTCCCTCGGCATCGACGCCGAGGTCCACGGGCCGCTGCCCGAGGGGGTCCTGCCCTCGGTGTCCCTGCCGTCCGAGGCGGAGCGGCTGCGCCGGCTGGCGGCACAGCGCCCCGACATCCACTGGGACCGGCTGCTGTTCAGCGCGAAGGAGTCCGTCTACAAGGCGTGGTTCCCCCTCACCGGGAAGTGGCTGGACTTCATGGAGGCGGACATCGAGCTCACCGCCGACGGCGGCTTCCGCGCGGCGCTCCTCGTCCCCGGGCCGCTGGTGGGCGGCAGCCGCCTCGACCATTTCGAGGGCCGCTGGACGACGTCCCGCGGCCTGGTCGCGACGGCCGTCGCGGTACCGCACCCCTGAGGCGCCGCGAGCCTCTCAGGGGCGCGGGGAACTGCGCGAACAACCCCGCACGGCCCGCACCCGGAAACCACCCGCACCCCCGAGCTCGACTCCGCCCCCTCACAGGCGCTACGACTCGGAACACCAGCTCCGCAGCAACCCGAAGAAGTCCTCCTCGTTACCGGTCAGCCCGGCCCGTTCAAGAGCCGCCTCCGCCTCCGCGAGAACGGCGGGCGGCACCATCGCCGGACGGCTGCCGGTCTCCAGATCGAACGCGGCCCGAACAGTGTGCAGCAGCCGCAGATACGCCTGGACGGCGGCGCGCTCACGGTCGGTCAATACGGCGGTCTGCATCGGTCGGCTCTCCCCGTGTCGGCGTCATCGGTCCCGCGCCATGCGGCACGCACGCCCCGCACAGAAAGGGCGCACCTCCAGCTTGCCGTCCACCACTGACAATCCGGCCCCGCCGCCCCTCGGTTCGCCCGCTCGGCGGAAGAACCGCACGGCCGTCAGCCCTGCGGACCCCGATACCCCAGCGACGCCTCGATCCGCCCCGCCAGATGATCCCGCTGCACCGGCCCCCGCGCCGACGAACCGGCCAGCCACGCCCGGCACTTGCTGGCCAGCAGCAGGCCGAAGCTCTCGGCCTCCTTCTCGTCGTCCAGGTCGAAGCGGGTGCGCGCCGCGACCTTCAGGACCGTCGCCTGGAGATCGGCGTTGTCGTCGAGCAGCCGGGCCGCGACCGCCGCGCCCTCGACATGGTGGGAGCAGTGCCCGGCGTTCATGTGCCACAGCTCATGGCCCAGGATCACCAACTGGTGGTCCGGCGCGGTGCGTTCCTCGATCACGACGAGGTCCTGCTCGGCCATGTCGAGCCACAGCCCGCTGGCGGTCCCGATCGGGAAGGCGGCCGTACGGAAGTGGACGGGCCGGCCACGGCGTCTGCTCATGGCGTCGCACAGCGCGGCGTACAGCTCGTCGGGCCGTGCCGGCGCGGGGAGGGTCAGCTCCGCGACCAGCTCGCCGCACAGGCGGCGCATTTCCTTACCGATGCCCACAGTTCTCCCCACGGTCACGAATCGGGCCGCTTGACGCTCTCCAGGAGCATGTCCAGCCACTCCGCGACCTTGTCACGGTGCTGGTCGGTGGGCAGCTGCGCGGCCCGCCAGGCGATGCCGCGCACGCCGTGGTCCTGCAACAGCCGCTCCAGCGGGTCGTCGGCCGCCGCGGCCGCCTCCCGCTCGCGGTCGGCGAGCTTCTGCAGCAGCTCCTGCTCGATGTGCTGGAGGGCGCTCACGAGTGCCTCGGGGTCCTCCGCCGTGAGGAATCCGGCGTGCACCCGGAAGAAGCGCTGGAGGGCGTCGCAGTGCTCCATGGTCGGCCGCCGGTCGCCGTTGATGAGGGCTCCGGCCTGCTGCCGGGACATTCCGGCGCCGTCGGCGATCTCCTGCTGGGTGTACTTGCGGCCGGTGGGCTTGAGCCGGGTCCGGCGCAGCAGGTCCAGGCGCTGCAGGAACCGGGCCTGGACATCGGGCTCGCCCGCGGGCCTGCCGCAGAGCAGGGCCTTCACCACCGGCTCCGGAACCCCGGAGGCGACGGACAGCCGGCCGATGCCGAAGACCTCGGCGTGCGGCACGCCGAGCCGGTCGGCGAGCGCGGTGACACGGGAGACGACGGCCGGTAGCACGGCCGTCGGCGTGGCGCCCGGACTTTCGACGAAGCCACCCGTCACCGACAGATCTCCTACGTCTCTCACAGGCTTCTCACAAGTGGATGCCGTGACTTTCCCCGGCGTGAACTTCCCGGAGCGTAGCCGGTGCTTCGAACTCACATCCAGGTCTCGCCACAACTGTGGCCAATTTCAGCCGTCAACAGGCACGGAATGCCACGATAGTTGACACGCCTCAGCTCCGGGCAGCAGGATCGGGGCGCCGCGTCAAGGCCGCACAGGCAAGAGGGGTGACCTCCCGATGGCATATCAGGCAGGAGGGCAGCGGCCGGCACCGCGGCCCGTCGCCGAGACTCCAGAGGCCCAGGCCTATCTGGAGGACTACGCCGGGCTCTTGGAGGCCGTCTCCTCCCCCTCGCTCGTCGTCGACCACTGCTGGGACGTGGCGCTGACCAATAGCGCGTTCCGGTCACTTTTCGCCGGAGTGGGTCCGCACCCGACGGCCATGCCGGGCGACAACTTCCTCAGGTTCGTGCTGTTCCACCCCGACGCCCCCACGGTGCTCGGCGAGCACGAGTCGAGCTGGTGCCTGCCGATGCTCGCGCACTTCGCGCGCACCGTGGAGAGCCACGGCCCCGACCACGAGCTCCAGGCCGTCCGCCGTGACATCGCCCAGGACCCGATCATGGAGGCCGCGTACCGGCAGGGCCTGCCGCACTGGATCCGCTCGGTCGGCGAGGACGCTGTCGAGCACGACGGCGCCGTACGCCCCCTGCTGCACCCTGACCCGCGCCGGGGTGCCACCGAGTGCCGGGTCGTCGTCGAGACGTCCAGGACGCTCGAGGAGCTGGGCTGCACCCGGCTCACGTTCGTGCTGCGCGAGGCCCGCCGTACCCCGTCCAGGGAGCGCGGGACGCGTCGTACCGCCTCCCACCTGAGGGTCGTACCGGCGGCCGACTGAGCCCTTCCGGCTTCGCTCGACCGGTGTTCGCCCCATTCCCAGGCGATGTGGTGTGTGACATAGTACTGGCGTGAGCGAGTCGCTGACCTGCGATGTCGTGGTGGTCGGAGCCGGAGTGGCCGGCGCCGCCTGTGCCTTGTACGCGGCCCGTGCCGGCCTCGAAGTCGTCGTGGTGGACCGGGGCGCGGTGGCCGGCGGTACGACCGGCGCGGGGGAGGGGAACCTCCTCGTCTCCGACAAGGAACCCGGACCCGAACTCGAACTCGCCCTGCTGTCCGCCCGGCTGTGGGCCGGACTGGCCCGGGAGGGGCTGGGGAAGCCGGTCGAGTACGAGGCCAAGGGCGGTGTCGTCGTCGCCGGCACCGAAGGCGCACTGGCCGGGCTGGAGAAACTCGCCGCCGGGCAGCGCGCGGCCGGGGTCGAGGCCGTCCCCGTACCGCCCGACCGGCTCACCGATCTGGAGCCGTATCTGGCTCCCGGTCTCGCGGGCGGTATGCACTACCCGCAGGACGCCCAGGTGATGCCCGCCCTCGCGGCCGCGCACCTGCTGCGCGCCTCGAACGCCCGGCTGCTCACCGGCCGGGAGGTCACCACCGTGCTGCGCGGCCCCGGCGGCGCGGTGCGCGGGGTGCGGACCGACCGGGGCGACATCCACGCCCCGGCCGTCGTCAACGCCGCCGGCACCTGGGGCGGCGAGATCGCGGCCCGCGCGGGCGTGTCCCTGCCCGTGCTGCCCCGGCGCGGCTTCGTCCTGGTCACCGAGCCGCTGCCGCCCCGCATCCGGCACAAGGTGTACGCCGCCGACTACGTGGGCGATGTCGCGAGCGACTCGGCGGCGCTGCAGACCTCCCCGGTGGTGGAGGGCACGCCCGCCGGGCCGGTCCTGATCGGCGCCAGCCGCGAACGGGTCGGCTTCGACCGGTCGTTGTCGCTCCCGGCCCTGCGCGCGCTGGCAGCGGGAGCGACGGACCTCTTCCCCTTCCTCGCCGACGTCCGGGCCCTGCGCACGTACGTGGGCTTCCGGCCGTATCTGCCCGACCATCTGCCCGCGATCGGCCCGGATCCCCGGGCGCCCGGACTTCTCCACGCCTGCGGGCACGAGGGCGCGGGCATCGGACTCGCCACCGGCACCGGGCAGCTGATCGCCCAGGCGCTGACCGGGCAGGAGCCCGACCTGGACCTCGGCCCGTTCCGGCCCGACCGCTTCACCGAGGAGGCCGAGTGAATCCGCTGGAGCTGGCGGGAGCCAGGCCCGGCCCCGCCTTCACGGTCACCTTCGACGGGCGGCCGGTCGAGGCGCTGCCCGGGCAGACGGTCGCCGCCGTGCTGTGGGCGGCGGGCGTCACCTCCTGGCGCGCCACCCGGGGCGGGGGCCGTCCGCGCGGGGTGTTCTGCGGGATCGGCGTCTGCTTCGACTGCCTGGTGAGCGTCAACGGCCGCCCCAACCAACGCGCCTGTCTTGTGCCGGTACGGCCGGGGGACGTGATCGGCACGCAGGAGGGGACGGGCCATGAAGGGGTGCGGCATGCGGACTGACCTGGTCGTGATCGGAGCCGGACCGGCCGGTCTCGCCGCGTCCCTGGCGGCGGCCGCGCGGGGCACGCGGGTCGCGCTCGTCGACGGGGCGACGGAGGCGGGCGGGCAGTTCTACCGGCAGCCCGCCGCCGGACTCGGGGCCGGGCGGCCCGAGGCGCTGCACCACGGGTGGCGGACCTGGGAGCGGCTGCGCGACGGACTCGCCGCCAGTGCCGTACGGGTGCTGACCGATCATCATGTGTGGTGCGTCGAAAAGGTGTCCGACGGCTTCGTCGTGCACGCGCTGCTCGGGCCGGAGCAGGAGGAGCCGGCCGAGGTGCGGGCCCGTGCCGTGCTGCTGGCCACCGGCGGCTACGAGCAGGTGCTGCCCTTCCCCGGCTGGACCCTGCCGGGTGTCGTCACCGCCGGGGGCGCCCAGGCCATGCTCAAGGGCGGGCTCGTGGTGCCGGGGCGCCGAGCCGTCGTGGCCGGGACCGGGCCGCTGCTGCTGCCCGTGGCGACCGGGCTCGCGGCGGCCGGAGTCGAGGTCGCCGCGCTCGTCGAGTCCGCCGGCCCCAGGCGCCTCGTCCGCCACGGCCGGGCCCTGGCCGGCAAGTTCCCGGAGGGCGCCGGATACGCCGCCCGGCTGCTGCGTCACCGCGTGCCGTTCCTCGCCCGTCACACCGTCGTCCGAGCCCACGGCGACGACCGGCTGACCGGCGTCACGGTCGCCGCCCTGGACAGCGGCGGACGCGTCAGGACCGGTACCGAGCGGCACCTGCCCTGCGACACCCTCGCCGTCGGGCACGGCATGCTCCCGCACACCGACCTGGCCGAGGGCCTGGGCTGCGGTCTCGACGGGCTCGCCGTGGCCGTCGACACCGAGCAGCGCACGGACGTGCCCGGCGTGTGGGCGGCCGGTGAGGCCACCGGCGTCGGCGGCGCGGCCCTCGCTCTCGCCGAGGGGCACATCGCCGGGTGCTCCGCCGCCGCCTATCTGCACGGCACCGCCCCCGGCCCGGCCCCGGCGGCCCTCAAGGCCCGTACGCGGCTCGGGAGATCCGCTGCCGCCCTCGAAGCCGCCTACGCGCGGCCCGCGCACTGGCCCGAGCAGGTCACCGACGACACCGTGGTCTGCCGCTGCGAGGAGGTCACCGCCGGTGCCGTGCGCGACGCCCTGGACCTCGGGGCGGGCGACGTGCGCACCGTGAAGCTGCTCACCCGGGCCGGGATGGGCTGGTGCCAGGGCCGGATGTGCGCCGGCGCGGTCGCGGGGCTCGCCGGATGCCCGCCCGCCCCGGCCCGAAGGCCGTTCGCCCGTCCCGTGCCGCTCGGCGTCCTCGCACGGCAACACTCCCAGGAGGGACAGTCATGACCGATCACCGCCCCTGGCGCGGAGTCCTCGTCGCCACCGCGCTCCCGCTGAACGACGACCTCTCCGTGAACTACGACAAGTACGCCGAGCACTGCGCCTGGCTCGTCGAGAACGGCTGCGACGGCGTCGTGCCGAACGGCTCCCTCGGCGAGTACCAGGTGCTCACCCCCGAGGAGCGCACCCGGGTCGTCGAGACGGCCGTTGCGGCGATCGGCGGGCAGCGCGTCATGCCCGGCGTCGCGGCGTACGGGTCAGCCGAGTCCCGGCGCTGGGCCGAGCAGGCGGGGGAGGCGGGGTGCACGGCGGTGATGCTGCTGCCGCCGAACGCCTACCGCGCCGACGAGCGGTCCGTCGTCGCCCACTACGCCGAGGTCGCGAAGGCGGGCCTGCCGGTGGTGGCGTACAACAACCCGATCGACACCAAGGTCGACCTCGTGCCGGAGCTGCTCGCCCGGCTGCACGGCGAGGGGCACATCCGGGGCGTGAAGGAGTTCTCCGGCGACGTCCGCCGGGCCTACCGGATCGCCGAACTCGCCCCCGAACTCGACCTGTTGATCGGCGCGGACGACGTCCTGCTGGAGCTGGCCGTCGCGGGTGCCAAGGGCTGGGTCGCGGGCTATCCGAACGCGCTGCCCCAGGCCTCGGTCGAGCTGTACCACGCGGCCGTCGACGGCGACCTCGACACCGCGCGGGGCCTGTACCGGCAGCTGCATCCGCTGCTGCGCTGGGACTCACGGGTGGAGTTCGTCCAGGCCATCAAGCTGTCCATGGACCTCGTCGGCCGCCACGGAGGCCCTTGCCGCCCGCCGCGCGTGCCGCTGCTGCCCGAGCAGGAGGCAGCCGTCCGAGCCGCAACCGAGAAGGCCGTAGCGGCCGGATTGGCGTAGTGACCATGCGCAGCAGACTCGTCCTGCACGCCGTCGACTCGCACACCGAGGGCATGCCCACCCGGGTGATCACCGGCGGCATCGGCACCGTCCCCGGCGCCACCATGAACGAGCGGCGGCTGTACTTCCGCGAACACCGCGACGACATCAAGCAGTTGCTGATGAACGAGCCGCGCGGCCACTCCGCCATGAGCGGCGCGATCCTCCAGCCGTCGACCCGGCCCGACTGCGACTGGGGCGTCGTCTACATCGAGGTCTCCGGGTATCTGCCGATGTGCGGGCACGGCACGATCGGCGTGGCGACCGTGCTCGTCGAGACCGGCATGGTCGAGGTCGTCGAGCCGGTCACCACCATCCGGCTCGACACCCCGGCGGGGCCGGTCGTCGCCGAAGTGGCCGTCGAGGACGGTGTCGCCAAGGCGGTCACCCTCCAGAACGTGCCCTCCTTCGCCGTCGGCCTCGACCGCAAGGCCACGCTCGCGGACGGGCGGACGGTGACGTACGACCTCGCGTTCGGCGGCAACTTCTACGCCATCCTGCCGCTGGAGCAGTTCGGCCTGCCCTTCGACCGGTCACGCAAGGACGACATCCTCCGGGCGGGCCTGTCCCTCATGGCCGCCGTCAACGCCGAGGACCCGCCCGTCCACCCGGAAGACCCGTCCATCCACGGCCTCCACCACGTCTACCTGGCCGCCCCCGGCTCCACCGCCCGCCACTCCCGGCACGCCATGGCCATCCACCCCGGCTGGTTCGACCGCTCGCCCTGCGGCACGGGCACCAGCGCCCGTATGGCACAACTGCACGCGCGCGGTGAACTCCCGCTGCACACCGAGTTCGTGAACGAGTCCTTCATCGGCACCCGGTTCACCGGCAGACTGCTCGGCACGACCGAGGTCGCGGGCCGTCCCGCCGTACTGCCCAGCTTCACCGGACGCGCCTGGATCACCGGCACCGCCCAGTACCTGCTGGATCCCGAGGACCCGTTCCCGGCGGGCTTCGTCCTGTAGCCGCCAGCACCCGAGCCGACCCCGAGAGGAACCCGACCGTCATGGCCCCGCGGCACACCCCCGCCCTGCCCCTGCTGGGCAGCAGAAAGCCCAGTCACCGGGAGCGGGTCGCGGACGCGCTGCGGGCCGCCCTGATCGCCGGTGAACTGCGCCCGGGCGAGGTCTACTCGGCCCCCGGCCTCGCCGCCCGCTTCGGTGTCTCCGCCACGCCCGTGCGCGAGGCCATGCTCGACCTCGCCAAGGAGGGCCTGGTCGACACCGTGCCCAACAAGGGCTTCCGGGTCACCGCCGTCTCCGAGAAGCAACTCGACGAGTACACCCACATCCGGGCGCTGATCGAGATCCCGACGACGGCGGGCCTGGCGGTCACGGCCGACCCGGTGGCGCTGGAGGCGCTGCGCCCGGTCGCCCAGGAGATCGTCACCTCCGCGGCGGCCGGTGACCTCATCGCCTACGTAGAGGCCGACCTGCGCTTCCACCTCGGCCTGCTCGCCCTCGCCGGCAACGACCATCTCGTCGACGTCGTACGGGACCTCAGACGCCGCTCCCGGCTGTACGGACTGACCGCGCTCGCCGGGCAGGGGCGGCTGGAGGCGTCGGCGGAGGAGCACCTGGAGATCCTGGACGCGCTGCTCGCCCGGGACGAGGAGGCCGTCAGGGCGGTGATGACCCGTCACCTGGGGCATGTCCGGGGCCTGTGGGCAGCGCCCTGACCGTCCGGATCACAGGTCCAGCACGAGCCGCTTGCCACGGCAGCGGGACACGCAGATGAGCATGGTCTCGCCCGTCGCGCGTTCGTCCTCGGTGAGCACCGAGTCGCGGTGGTCGGGTTCGCCCTCCAGGACATCGGTCTCGCACGTGCCGCAGGTGCCCTCGGCGCAGGAGTACAGCACCTCGACCCCGGCGGCGCGCACGGTGTCGAGCACCGACACGTCCGGTGCGACGGTGAGTGTCCTGCCGCTCTGTGCCAGCTCCACCTCGAACGCGGAGTCGCCGCCGGTCTCCCGCTCCTTCGGCCGGAACCGCTCGACGCGCAGCACCCCGGAGGGGCTGCGGGCCTCCACCGCGTCCAGCAGCGGCCCGGGGCCGCAGCAGTAGACGAGTGTGCCGTCGGGTACGTCGTCCAGCACCGAGGGCAGGTCCAGCAGCCCCGTCTCGTCCTCGGGCGCGATCGTCACCCGGTCGCCGTACCGGCCCAGTTCCTCGCCGAACGCCATGGACCGGCGGGTCCGGCCGCCGTACAGCAGCGTCCACTCGGCGCCCGACGCCTCGGCCGCCGCCAGCATCGGCAGGATCGGGGTGATGCCGATGCCGCCCGCGACGAACCGGTAGCGCGGGGCGGGTTCCAGGCCGAAGTTGTTCCGGGGCCCGCGCACCCGGACCTTGTCGTCCGGCCCCACCCGCTCGTGCACATGGGCCGATCCGCCCCGCCCGTCCGGTTCGCGCAGCACCGCGATCCGCCAGGCCGACCGGTCCGCCGGGTCGCCGCACAGCGAGTACTGCCGTTCCAGGCCGGGGCCGAGCACGACGTCGATGTGGGCGCCCGGTTCCCAGTCCGGCAGCGGCTCGCCCAGCGGGTGGCGCAGGGTGAGGGCGAGCACGCCGTCTGCGGCGGACTCCCGCCGCTCGACGACGAGTTCGGCTTCGTACACGCTCATGAGCTGTTCCCTCGTGGCTCGTGGACGGAGTGCCCCTGGGGGTGGGCGAGCATCCACTCCCACATCTCGACCGGGTCCTGCGCGGTGTGCTCACGGCCGCAGTGGCAGGTGCCGTGCAGGACGTCGGTGCCGGGCAGCCAGTCGATGCGGTAGATCTCGCCGGTCCCGGCGGCGGAGGGCGATGTCACTGGACCTTCTCCAGGGGCTTGTCGCCCTCCTCGACCAGCCGGGCGAGGATACGGCGGGCGGCCAGACCACCGGTGTCGATGTTGATGCTGAGCTCCTGGTAGCCGGTGCGCTCGCTGCCGAGCGTCCTGTGCAGCAGGTTGAGCGCGGTGACGTCCTGCATCACGACCGTGTGGTTGTTGCCCCGCAGGAACTCGGTGACCTCGGCGTCGTCCGTCGCCCAGTCGCGCGAGACGGCCCAGAAGTCGTACACCTTGCCGTCGCCGGACGGAGTGATCGCGTACGTGATCTCCGTGTGGAAGCCGTTCGGGTCGCTGCCGTCCGGCTCGGGCACCACCCCGACCGGGGCGATGCGGCTGTGCAGCAGATACAGGCAGGGGGCGTGGTACTCGATGTCCTGCCAGCGGGTGATCCGGCCCTCTATGCCGGTCGACTTGGCGTAGAACGGCGGGCACTCGGCGTCGTCCATGTGCCGGCTCACGCGGACGATCCCGGCGCCCTCGTCGACCTCCGTGGTGATCGGCGTCTCGGCGACCTCGGGGGTGCCGATGTACCCGCCGTGCAGATACGTCTCGTGGGAGAGGTCGAGGAGGTTGTCGACGAGCAGGCCGTAGTCGCAGTCGATGGGCTCCATGCCGCGCACGGTGACCCAGCCGGGGGAGTCCAGGTGCCTGGCCCGTGGGATGACCTGCGGGTCGGCGAGCGCCGGGTCCCCGATCCACACCCAGATCAGCGAGTCCTGCTCCACGACGGGGTAGGAGGCGACCCGGGCGGTGCGCGGCACGCGTTTCTGCCCCGGCACGTACACGCAGGTGCCGGTCGTGTCGTAGGTGAACCCGTGGTACCCGCACACGATCCGGTCGCCGTCGAGGCGGGTCGGGGCCTCGGAGAGCGGGTACCGCCGGTGCACACACCGGTCGTGCAGGACGACCGGCGTGCCGTCGTCCTCGGTCCGGTACAGCACGAGCGTCTCACCGAGAACCGTCCGGCCGAGCAGCTCGCGCCCGACCTCGTGACTGTAGGCGGCGACGTACCAATGGTTCCTGGCGAAGGCGGTGGTGTGAGGCATGGGCACTGGCTCCCGTCTCTGGTCGTGCCGTCATCGTCGGGGCGGCCCTCCGGGCACCGCAACGGCCCTTCCGTCAGGCGGAAGGGCCTTCGGCAGAATCGGTTTCCGAATCAAAAAGTGAAATCGAAACAGAATTCTGCACTTTGTTCTCGCGGGGAATTGCCTTAGGCTGGATGCATGGCAAAGACAAGAACGCAGTTCTACGTAGTGAAACGCGGTGACAATCTCACCAAGATCGCGCGGATGCACCACGTGAGTCTGGATGAGATTCTGGAGTGGAACCCGCAGATCGAGGATCCGGACCTCATCCACCCCGGCGACCGGATTCGCGTGGCCCCGCCCCGGGAAGCGGGCCGAGAGGGCGGTGCGTATCAGAGCGAATGACCAGAACCGAAAGCCGGTCGGCCCGTACACGCAGCCGAATGACAGGCCTGCGTAACGGGCCGTCGCGGTCGGCATGGCGCGCGTGCGAAAACGCGGGTTGCCTATCTCGAAGCGCAACCCGAGTACGAAAGCGTCAGTCCCCGCCCGGAAGAGCGCCCTGCGCTCATCGAAGGAATGCGGGGGCATCTCGAAAGGGCCCCCACCGCCGCCGACGAGAAATTCGGCTGGCGCAGTCCGCGGTCGGCTCGACCGCCCGCGAGGGCGTCTGGTCGAATGTCCGCGACACCCTCGCCGGCGAGGACCCCCGGTGGCGTCTCGCCATGGTCTTGGGCCTCCCGGCCTCCCGGCCGCCATCAGCCGTCGGCCTTCCGGCCACGTGTATTCAGTTCCGAACCGCGGTCATTGCCGCGAGTGCGAGGAGTCGAGCGCCACGACGGAGGTCGGAGCTGTTCGACGCCGCACCGAATCCGTACCTGGTGCTGGACGCCGACTTGGTGGTCTGCCATGCCAACCGGGCCTACCTCCGGCTCACAGGCAGGAGCCGCGAAGAACTGCTCGGGCGGTACATCCTGGAGACGTTTCCGGACACCCCCGGACGGCGACGTGAAATGGATCATCGCCCGGGCCGACGACGTCACCGAGTTGATGCACTCCCCCTTCATGCGGGAGCTCACCCCGCCGCTGAGCAGCCAGGTGACGGGGATCGCGACCCAGGTGTACGCCCGTTCCCACGATCTGGAACAGCTGAACGAGCGGCTGCGCAAGGCGCACGCCCGCGAACGTGAGATCGCCGTCACCCTCCAGGAGGTCATGCTCCGCTCGCCCGACCTGGACAGGCACCGGGACATCGCGGTGCGCTACCTCCCGGCCAGCGGATCACTCAATGTGTGTGGTAACTGGGCCGTGCCCAGCACCGCACGGGCCCCGGAGGGCGCAGCCGGCTGGTCATCTACAGCAACGTCGGCCACCCAGCGCCGATCCTGCTCAGCCCGGACGGCGGCTGCCAACTGCTGGACCAGGCCACCGATCCGCCCCTGGGCGCCCGGCCGGAACACGTCCCCCGCCCCCAGGCAGGTCTGTCCTACCTCCGCGGAGACACCCGGGTGCTCGACACCGACGGCCTCATCGAACGCCGTGACGACGACATCGCCCTGGTCGTCGTCCGCCTGTGAGGCGGTTTCAACGGAAGCCGTTTCCGAATCAAAAAGTGAAATTGAAACGGAATTCTCGACTTTTCCATGTCGGGTAGTTCGCTTAGTGTGGATACATGGAAAAGACAGTAGAGTTCTACGTAGTGAGACGTGGCGACACGCTCAGTAAGATCGCGGTTATGCACCGCGTGACGCTGGACCAGATTCTGGAGTGGAACCCCCAGATCACGAATCCGGACATCATCCGCCCCGGACAGCGGATCCGCGTGGCTCCCCCGCAAATGGAGGGTGAGTTCGAACGCTTTCCGGGGGGCGACTTCTTCCAGCCCTCCGTGAGGAGCCCGATCATCGAGGCCATGGGCTACCGCCTCATCGACGAGGACTGCGGGGTGTACGCCGACGGGCCCGACTCGCGCTGGAGCGAAGCGGACCGGAAGTCGTACGCGAATTGGCAATGGAAACTCGGATTCAGGGGCCGGGATGCTGACGGCATACCGGGCCGGAAGTCGTGGGACAGGCTGCACGTACCAGCCGTCTACGAGTGACCGGAACCGCTCTGGGACGGCCACCGCGGACCGCTTGGCGCGCACGGGCGAAAACCCGGATCGCCTATCTCGAAGCCCAGCTGGAACGCGAACGTGTCAAGCCGTGCTCCGAAGACCGCAAGACGCTCGCCGAGGGAATGCGGGGCCATCTGAAAAAGGCCGGAGCGGCTGCCGACGAGGATTTCGGATGGCGGCGTGCCTGGTCCGGATCGGCCGCGCGTGAGGGCGTCTGGTCGAACATACGCAGCGCGGAGGTGGTGCTCCTGCAACTCATCTCCGACGAGGAAGCCGCCGGACGTGCCAGCGAGGTCATGGCGCTGGTCAAGGATCATCTGGAAGCGGACGACCCGCGACGCGTCCGTCTGGGCCGGCGGCTCCGTTCCATCATCTCCGGCGAGATCTCACCGAGCGACCGGGACCTCATGGTCCGGGCGCTCGACGCCGCGTACAACGCCCTGGACGACGAGCTGGCTCGGGTGCGCAGTCTGCGCAACATCCTGTGGACCGCGACGTTCGTCGTCCTGCTCGGTGTGGCGGGCCTCGCCGTCTACGGCTGGTTCTTCCCCCAGTCGCTGAGCCTGTGCTTCACGCCCAAGGTGGAGCCCGGGAACGCGAGCGGGATCGACGTCGTGTGCCCCACCGCGGAGCATCGCAATGTGCCGGTGGGCACCGCCGCCAGCAGCCTGGCCCAGCCGAGGGACATCCTCACCGTCGAGATCGCCGGACTCGCCGGCGCGGCACTCACCGTCATCGCCTCACTGCGCCGCATCCGGGGCACCGACTCCCCCTACATGCTGCCCCTGGCGTCGGCGGTGCTGAAGTTCCCCACCGGTGCCCTGTCCGCCTTCCTCGGGCTGCTGCTGATCCGGGGCGCCTTCGTCCCCGGGCTCAGCGATCTCGACAGCAGGGCGCAGGTCCTCGGCTGGGCCGCTGCCTTCGGGGCCGCGCAGCACCTGGTGACCCGGCTCGTCGACGACCGCGCCCAGATGACCCTGGCGGAGGTGGGCCGGACCACCAACGCCGCGACCGACCCCGAGCGGGCCGCCGTCAAGGAGATCGCTGCCGAGGGCGAGCCCGCGGCGCCCCCACCGGCTGCCGCCGATCAGTCCGGCAACGGAGAGTTCGAAGGGCCTCTCGATGAGGAGCGCGCGGGGGAGTCGGGCCGGCGGCCCGGGCCATGACGGGCCGCCGGCTCACCGCCGGAGCGGCCCGTGCGCCGTCTCCGGCAGCCGCAGATACACCAGGGACGACAGCAGGCAGAGCACCGCGACGTACCACGGGAACAGCCCAGCATGCCCCACCTCCTTGAACAGGGTGCCGACGTACGGAGCCGTACCGCCGAAGAGGGCCACCGTCAGCGAGTAGGGGAAGCCGATGCCGGCCGCGCGCACCCGGGGCGGGAAGATCTCCGCGTTCACGGCCGCGCTGATCGAGGTGAACCCGGTCAGCAGCACCATGCCCGCGCACTGCACGAGCAGCAGCACGGCGAACGAGTCGCGCAGGCTGTGCAGCAGCGGCACCGAGAGCAGCGCGAAGCCCAGGCCGAAGAAGAGCAGCAGGGGGCGGCGGCCGAAGCGGTCCGAGAGCAGTCCGCCGAGCGGCTGGAGCAGGGCGAAGAAGGCCAGTGAGATCGTGCCGGCGAGCAGCGCGTCCGACTTCTCGAGGCCCGCGTTGAGTTCGGCGTACGTCGGCAGATACGACGTCCAGGTGTAGTAGGCGATGGTGCCGCCCGCCGTGATGCCGCAGATCAGGAGCGACTCGCGCGGATGCCGGCGCAGCGCCTCGAACAGGCCCGGGCGCGGGGCCTCCTGCTGCTCGGCGCTGCGGGTCTCCTGCGCGCCCTGCCGGATCCAGAAGCCGACCAGGCTCAGCACGGCCCCGAGCACGAACGGGACCCGCCAGCCCCAGCCGTTCATCTGCCCGTCGTTCAGCGTGTCCACCAGGAGTGTCGCGATGCCGGAGGCGACGAGCTGCCCGATGGTCGTCGACACGTACTGGAAGCTGGAGAACAGCCCCCGCCGGCCGGGGCCCGCCGACTCCACCAGGAAGGTGGTCGAGGCCGCGAACTCGCCGCCCACGGACAGGCCCTGCAACAGCCGGGCGAGGACGAGGACCACCGGTGCCAGCACGCCCACCGAAGCGTAGGTCGGGGTGAGTCCGACCAGCAGGCTGCTGCCGCCCATCAGCAGGATGGTGACCGTGAGCGCGGCCCGCCGCCCGTGCCGGTCCGCGACCGCGCCCATCAGCAGCCCGCCGACCGGCCGCATGAAGAAGCCCACCGCGAAGACCGCGAACGTGGACAGCAGCGGCACCAGCGAGTTGTCCGCGCTCTCGGGGAAGACCTGGGCGGCGATATAGGTCGCCAGGAACGTGTAGGCGTACCAGTCGTACCACTCCACGGCGTTGCCCACGGAGGCGGCGAGGAGCTGGCGGACGGGCCGTTTCGTCGGCGGGGAAACCGTCTGCGTCTCTGTCACGCCCCTCACCCTCCCCTGGAAGCGCGCCGGCACACCTCACGTACCGGCGACTTTCACACGAGTGTCACCCGCCCCTTCCTTGGCGTTTGGTGTCCCTGAAACACTCCTTCCGCGCAGATTCCGTCATGTTCCGGCCATCCCGTACCTCAGGATGAGAGGTCTGTCCTACATGTACGAAGTAAACCGGCGCCGCTTTCTTCAACTCGCGGGTGCCACCACGGCCTTCAGTGCGCTGTCCGCCAGCATCCAGCGCGCCGCCGCGCTGCCGGCGAACCATCGCACCGGGTCCATCGAGGACGTCGAGCACATCGTCGTCCTGATGCAGGAGAACCGTTCCTTCGACCACTACTTCGGGACCCTGAGAGGTGTCCGCGGCTTCGGCGACCCGCGTCCGGTCACGCTCGACAACGGCAAGTCGATCTGGCACCAGGAGAAGGACGGCAAGGAGATCCTGCCGTTCCACCCGGACGCCGACGACCTCGGCATGCAGTTCCTGGAGGGCCTGCCGCACTCCTGGCCCGACGGCCACCAGGCCTACCGCGGCGGCAAGTACGACCGGTGGGTGCCCGCCAAGGGCACCACGACCATGGCGTACCTGACCCGCGAGGACATCCCCTTCCACTTCGCCCTCGCCGACTCCTTCACCGTCTGCGACGCCTACCACTGCTCGTTCATCGGCTCCACCGACCCGAACCGCTACTACATGTGGTCCGGCTACACGGGCAACGACGGCACCGGCGGCGGCCCGGTCCTCGGCAACGACGAACTCGGCTACGGCTGGACGACCTACCCCGAGCGCCTGGAGCAGGCCGGTATCTCCTGGAAGATCTACCAGGACATCGGCGACGGCCTCGACGCCAAGGGCTCCTGGGGCTGGATCCAGGACGCCTACCGCGGCAACTACGGCGACAACTCCCTGCTGTACTTCAACAAGTACCGCAACGCCCAGCCCGGCGACCCCTGGTACGACAAGGCCCGCACGGGCACGAACGCCAAGGCCGGCGACGGCTACTTCGACGTGCTGAAGGCGGACGTCAAGGCCGGCAAGCTGCCGCAGATCTCCTGGATCGCCGCTCCCGAGGCCTTCAGCGAGCACTCCAACTGGCCGTCGAACTACGGCGCCTGGTACATCGCCCAGGTCCTGGACGCCCTCACCTCCAACCCGGAGGTCTGGTCGAAGACCGCCCTGTTCATCACGTACGACGAGAACGACGGCTTCTTCGACCACGTGGTGCCGCCGCTGCCGCCGAAGGACGCCTCCCGCGGTCTGTCCACCGTCGACGTCTCCCTCGATCTCTTCCCGGGCGACAGCAAGAACACGGCCGGTCCGTACGGGCTCGGCCCCCGGGTGCCGATGCTGGTCGTCTCGCCGTGGAGCAAGGGCGGCTACGTCTGCTCCGAGACCCTCGACCACACCTCCATCGTGCGGTTCATGGAGCGCCGTTTCGGCGTGCGCGAGACGAACATCTCGCCGTGGCGCCGGGCCATCTGCGGCGACCTGACGTCCGCGTTCGACTTCTCCCGCAAGGACGCCCGGCCGGCTCCGCTGCCCGGCACCGACGAGTACGAGCCGCAGGACCGCGAACGCCACCCCGACTACAAGCCCACCCCGCCCGCCGACCCGCGCATGCCCCGGCAGGAACGCGGTCCGCGCCGCACCCGGCCGCTGAAGTACGCCCCGCACGTGGACGCCTCGGTCGACGCCGCCGCCGGGAAGCTCACCCTCGCCTTCGCCTCCGGGCCGAAGGCCGGCGCCGCCTTCCACATCACGTCAGGCAACCGCGCCGACGGCCCCTGGATGTACACCACCGAGGCCGGCAAGACACTCTCGGACACCTGGAACTCGGCCTACTCGGCGGGCGCGTACGACCTGACCGTGCACGGCCCGAACGGCTTCGTGCGGGTCTTCAAGGGGTCGAACAAGAAGGCCGGCTGCGAGGTCACCGCCCGCCACACCGGTGACGACGTCGAACTGACCTTCACCAACAAGGGCTCCGGCACGGCACGGCTGAAGCTCTCCGACGGCTACGGTGGCAGGCCCTCGACCGTCACCGTCCGCCCGGGCGCGAAGGTCCGGCGGACCGTCGACCTCGACCGCAGCGGCCGCTGGTACGACCTGACCGTCACCGTCGAGGGCGACGCGGCGTTCCTGCGGCGGTTCGCGGGACACGTCGAGAACGGCCGGCCGGGTGTGAGCGACCCGGCGATCATCACCGGGTAGCCGGGGTGAGGTGCCCCGGATCGTGCTGCCGGGGCACCAACGCCGGTTCGGCCGTGGCCGAGCCGGGTTCCAGCGCCAGGACGGCGGCCACCGGATGGTCGTCGTCCACCGGGCGGCTTTCGTCCACGGGCGCCGCCCTGCTGAGCAGTACCACCCCCCAGGACGCCAGTCCGGCCCCGGCGAGCGCGAGCAGCACGCCCGCCGGGCCGCCCTGGAGACGTTCGCCCAGCAGCGACAGCCCGATCACCGCGGCGGCCAGCGGGTTGGCCAGGGTCACCATCGCGAGCGGGGCGCCCAGACCGCCCCGGTACGCCACTTGCGACAGCAGCAGCCCGCCGGCCGCGAAGGCCGCCACGAGCAGCGCCACCCCGACCACCTGGACACTCAGCAGCGGACCGGACCGGTCCGTCGCGGCCACCGTCACCGTCTGGGTGAGGGCCGAGGCGACTCCCGACACGATGCCGGACGCGGTCGCGTGCCGCAGCCCGGGGCGGGCGCCCGGCCGGGACAGCACCCCGATGAGGGCAGCGGTGGCACCGGCCACCGCCAGCGCCTCGGGAACGCTCAGCACATCGTCGGGCGCCGGGCCGGACGCCGTGACCAGGATCGAGCCCAGGCCGAGCAGCGTCAGCGCCGTGCCCTTCCACTCGACCGCGCTCACCCGCCGTCCCGCGAGCCGCGCCCCCATGGGCACCGCCGCGACCAGAGTGAGTGCGCCGAGCGGCTGGACCACGGTCAACGGCCCGTACCTCAGGGCCACGACGTGCAGCAGCGCGGCCGACGCGTTCAGTCCGACCGACGACCACCAGGCGCCGCTGCCGAGCAGCCGCAGCACGCCCGAGCCGGGGGAGCGGGAGGCCAGCCGCTCCTGGGCGACGGCCGCTGCCGCGTAGGCGACGGCGGAGACGAGGGACAGGGCGACGGCGACGAGCACGGCGTTCATCGGCCCGCCCCCGCGAGTGCCTGCTCCTCGGATCGCGCCTGCGCCGGAACGAGCTCGCCCCGCGCACGGCCCGCCGTGGTCGCCGTACGGTGCGGCACCTGGACCACCGCGAGGGCGAGACCGAGCAGGGCCGTCGCCACGATCGCGTCCAGCCAGTAGTGGTTCGCGGTGCCGACGATCACCAGCAGCGTGAGCAGCGGATGCAGCAGCCAGAGCCGGCGCCACCGCGAGCGGGTCGCGACGATCAGGCCGATCGCCACCATCAGCGCCCATCCGAAGTGCAGCGACGGCATCGCCGCGAACTGGTTCGAGAGGGAGTCGGTCGTGGGATCGCCGTAGACCGACGGCCCGTACACGCGCGCGGTGTCCACCAGACCGGTCGCGGCCAGCATCCGGGGCGGGGCGAGCGGGAACAGCAGGTGCAGCGCCAGCGCGGCGGCGGTGACGGCGGCCAGGACCCGGCGGGCCCACACATAGTGGGCCGGGCGGCGCAGATAGAGCCAGACCAGGAAGGCGACGGTGGCCGGGAAGTGGACGGCCGCGTAGTAGGTGTTCGCGACATGCGCCAGGCCGTCGCCGTGCAGCAGCAGGGACTGCACCGCGCCCTCGCCGGGCAGATGGACCGCTCGCTCGAAGTCCCACACACGCTGTGCGTTGTGGAAGGCCTCGCCGGTGTGGCCCGTGGCCAGCTGCCGGCCGAACTTGTAGACGAGGAAGAGCCCCGCGACGAGCAGGAGCTCCCGGACGAGCGGCGGTCGGGCTATGACGTACGGCGGTCGCGCTGTCGCGTCGGACCCCGCCGGCGCAGGCTCGGTGCGGGCATTCATCCCCCGGCCCCTTCGGTCACGGTGGTGCTGTTATCGGTACGAGTGCGTACCGATACGCCAGTGTACCGATACGCCCGCGTTCCGGTACACTGGCGTATCGATAGACGTAGAACACACTGCCGGCCGGAATTTTCCGGCCGCCCGAGGGAAGCCAGGAGCACGGTCATGACGTCGCAGGCTGCGGACGACCGACCCGAGCCGGTCGGTGCCACACGCCGCTCCAAGATCACGCCGGAGCGTGAGCAGGAGTTCTTCGACGCCGTGCTGGAGCAGCTCCGCGAGTGCGGCTACGACTCCGTCACCATGGAGGGGATCGCCGCCAGCACCCGCTGCAGCAAGTCCACGCTCTACCGTCAGTGGAAGACCAAGCCCCAGTTCGTCGCGGCGGCGCTGCGCTCCCACCGGCGGACGCGCTGCATCGACACCGGCTCGCTCGCGGACGACCTGCGCGAGGCCGCCCGGGCGGCGGGAGAGCTGTCGGGCCGGGACACCCAGCTCCTCCAGGCGCTCGCCCACGCGGCCCCCCAGGACCCGGAGTTGCAGCGCGCGTTGCGCGAGGCGCTGGTCGAACCGGAGATCGCCGCGCTGAAGGAGATCATCCGGCGTGGGGTCGAGAGGGGAGAGGTGCCCGCCGACCATCCGGCGCTGGAGTACGTCCCGGCGCAGATGTTCGGCGTTCTGCGGGTGCGGCCCGTCCTGGAGGGCGAGTGGGCCGACCCGGACTATCTGGTCCGGTTCGTGGAGGCCGCCGTGCTGCCGGCTCTGGGCCTGAGATGAGACCCGGGCCGCCGTCCGTCGGATGACCGGACGGTGACCCGACCGCGCCGACCCGTGGGGACGGGGGCGGCGCGCACCCCCCGGGCCGGGGGGGGGGGGGGGGGGCGGGCGGGGGGGGGGGCCCCCCCCCCCCGGGGGGGGGGGGGGCCCCGGGGGGGGGGGGGGCCCCCCCCCCCGCCCCGGCCGGTTCTTGTGTTCCTTGTCAGACGTCCTGGCCGTTGCCGCTGCCCGTCGACACCTTTATTCCCTCGGCGATGTCGTCGAGGACGGACTCCTTCTGGTCTGCGTCCACCCCGAACCGGACGACGACCATCTGCTTCGCGTTCGCCGGGGAGGGGAACGCGAGTGACTCCACGATGCCGTCGGCGCCCTTGCTGGTGACGGCCTTCCAGCGGACCAGGTAGCCCTTCTGCCCGGCCACGGTCACCGCCTTGGCGGCCAGTACGTCGTGCGAGGTGATCCCGCCGTAGGACTTGCCGCCGTAGGACTCCTCGGCGTTGGCCGCGATGTCAGCCTTGGCGATCTCCTCGGCGGTGCTGCCCTTGGTGCCGAGGGCCAGGGCCGGTGCGGAGTAGGCTCCGCCCTTCGTGCAGGTCGAGGAGGTGTCGCCGGGGCACTTGTAGGAGTCGTCGGACGTGACCTGCGCGCCGACCGTGATCTCCTGGCCGTACCAGCCCTTCGGGATCGGCATGCTGATCCCGCTGACGGCGTCGGTCACCGACCCGCTCCTGATCTTCGGCGGCTCGGACCGCTCGGGAGACGGGCTCTGCCCACCGGAACCGCCGGACCCTCCGGAGCCGCCGTTGCCTCCGGATCCACCCGACCCGCCCGGCCCGCCGAACGGCCCGCCCTGGCCGCCGGGTGCGCCCGGCCCCTGCGAGGTGGCCGAACCGCCGCCCGAGCCGCCGTTGTCGGTCAGCGCGTACACCCCGACACCGATGCTCGCGAGCACAACGACGGCCGCCGTGACGGCGATCCCGACCCGCAGTCGGCTTCCCTTGGCGGTGGGGGGTGCGGCGGGGTAGGAGGGGTAGGCGCCGGCGCCCGGGTGTCCGGGGGTGTTCGGGTATTGAGCCGGCCCTGGGGGTTGTCCGGGGGTGCCTGGATATCCAGGGGTGCCGGGGTATGCGGTGGCGCCCGGGTGGCCGGCGGTGCCCGGGTGTCCGGGGTCGCTCGGATGTCCGGTGATGCTCGGGTGTCCGGGAGGGCCTGGGTGTCCAGCGGCGCTGTCATGACCGGCGGTGTCCGGATGCGCGGCAGCAGCCGGATCCCCCGGAGGGGCTGAATCACCCGCAGCGTCCGGGCTTGCCGTAGGAGCAGGACCGTCGGCGGCGCCCGAGTCTGTCGCAGAGGCCGGATTCACAGCAGAGCCCGAGCCTGCCGTGGGGGTGGGCTCGCCCGCAGTGTCCGAACCCTCCGCGCCGGAGCGCGCGGGAGCGGCCGAACCGGCGTCCTCGTTCGGGTCCCCCGCAGAAGCCGAACCCTCCTCAGCCGCCGGATGCGCCGGCGGCTGGGCCGGACGGATGCGGGCCGTCCAGGCCTTGCCGTCCCACCAACGCTCGGTGGCGGGCCCGTCACTCTTCTGTCCGGGGTCCGGGTACCACCCGGAAGGAGTCTCCTGCGTCATGCCCCCACCGTATGAGGCGTCGGTGAAAGAGGCATGAGAGGAGTCGACCAGGTCCGGTCATTCCAGGATCAACCGGGTCGGCCGCAGCCGGGCGGGCGGTGGCAGCCGCAGTCCGTCCCGGCCCGGGGTCACCGATCCCAGCACGCTCGGATGCCGGGCACCGGTGCTCGCGGGTGAGGTGCCGGGCAGGCCGTGCAGGGTCAGGAACCCCAGGACGGCGAAGGCGTAGGCCTCCTTCGCCCCGGACGGCAGCCCCAGTTCGTCCGACGCGCGCACCGTCACCCCGGGCAGCAGCTCCCCGAGCATCCTCATCAGCACGGGGTTGCGCGTCCCGCCCCCGGAGGCGATCACCTCCGTCGCTCCCACCGACCGCAGAGCGTCCGCCACGGTCCGGGCCGTGAGCATCGTCAGCGTGGCGACGACGTCCTCGGCGGGCAGCGTCCCGAACCCGGCCAGCGCGTCCCGCAGATGACCGAGATGGAACAGCTCCTTGCCCGTCGTCTTGGGCGCCGACAGCGCGTAGTACGGCTCCTGGAGCAGCCGGTCCAGCAGCGGCCCGTGCACCCGGCCCCGGGCGGCCAGGGCCCCGTCCGTGTCGCAGGAGAGGGCCCCGCCGCTGAACCCCCGTGCCGCCGCGTCGATCAGCGCGCAGCCAGGCCCGGTGTCGAAGGCGGTCCCGTCGGGTGCGGTGAGGTTGGCGATACCACCGACGTTGAGGGCGACGGGCCGGCCCGGCCGGCCGCGCAGCCACAGTTGGTCGACCAGGCCGACCAGCGGCGCGCCCTGCCCGCCGGCGGCGATGTCACGCGGCCGGAAGTCGGAGACGACCGGCAGCCCGGTCGCCTCGGCGATCCAGGCCGGCTGTCCGAGCTGGAGTGTGCCGTGGACCTCTCCCTCGGCGACCCAGTGGTACACGGTCTGCCCGTGCGAGGCCACCGACTCGGCCCGCCCGTCGCAGAGTTCGCGGTCGGCCCGCAGCGCGGCCGCCGCGAAGGCCTGCCCGATCCGGGTGTCCAGCCGGCACACCTCGCCCAGCGTGGTGGTCCCCGGCGGCAGTGCGGCCGACAGGGCCTCGCGCAGTTCGCCGTCGTACGCCTCGCTCACCATGCCGAGCGGCTTCAGCACCAGGCTGTCGCCGACGAGATCCAGCTCGGCCGCCGCCGCGTCGATCGCGTCGTACGACGTGCCGGACATGAGACCGATCATCCGCATCGCATCAACCCGTCCTCTCCTCCACCGCTTTCGCCCCGCGCACCCTTCGCGAGGGCAGCGTGAGCAGGGCCGGTACGCTCACCGCGCATGCCGCCGCCGCGTAGTACGCGGGGATGTCCACACTCCCCGTCCGCTCGATCGTCTCCGTGATGATGAGCCCGGCGCACCCCGAGAACACCGCATTGGACAGCGCGTAGGCGAGTCCCAGGCCCGTATATCGCACCCGTGTCGGGAACATCTCCGACAGCATCGCCGGGCCCGGCCCCGCCATCAGCCCCACCACGGCACCCGCCCCGCACACCGCCACACCCTTCACAGTGTTCGAAACGCCGGGCTCCTGCAGAAGGTTGAGCAGCGGCACCGAGAGGACCACGACCAGCACCGCGCCCGTCAGCATCACCGCCCTGCGGCCGACCCGGTCACTGAGCAGCCCCGCCGGCACGATCGTCGCCGCGAAGCCCAGATTGGCCAGCACAGTGGCGACCAGCGCCTGCTGGAAGGTCGCACCCAGCGAACTCTGCAGATACGACGGCAGCACGACGAGGAACGTGTATCCGGCCGCGGCCCAGCCCATGATCCGACCCGCGCCCAGCACGATCGCCCTCGCGACCTCGCGCGGGGGAGGCGTCTCCCGTGACCGCTCCGCCACGAACTCCGGTGTCTCGTCCAGCCGCAGTCTCAGCCACAACGCCCCGAGCCCCAGGGGCAGGGTCAGCAGGAACGGCAGCCGCCAGCCCCACGCGCCGAGCTGCTCCTCGGTCAGCGCGGTGGCGAGCAGCGCCGCCGCGCCCGCCCCGCCCAGCAGCCCCAGTGCGACCGTGAACGACTGCCACGACCCGTACAGCCCCCGCCGGCCCGGCGGAGCGGACTCCGTCATCACCGACACCGCCCCGCCGAACTCCCCGCCTGCCGACAGCCCTTGGAGCACCCGCAGAAAGGTGAGCAGCCAGGGCGCCAGTGCGCCGGCCTGCGCGTACGTCGGCAGTACGCCGATGAGTGTCGTCGCCAATGTCATCAGCGTGATCACCAGGACCAGCACCGGCCGACGGCCGACGCGGTCCCCGAGACGGCCGAAAAGCGCCGCCCCGACCGGTCGGAAGAAGAACGCGAGCGCGAACGACGCGTACGTCTTCACCAGAGCCTCGACCTCGCTGCCGCCCTCCGGTGTGAAGAACCGCGCCGCGATGATCGTCGCGAAGTAGCCGTAGACGCCGAACTCGTACCACTCGATGAGATTGCCCACCGACCCCGCGACCAGCGCCCGCCGGCCGCGCCGTGTGTCCCGTCCCTGGTGAATGAACGTCACCTCCCGTACCGTTGTGCCTTGTTGACCCGAAGGCGGCTGGTGACGGGCCGGTTGTGCCGTCCGATCGCCGTCGGTGTCACCCGTCACGGCAACAGGTGCCCGGACCGCCCTCCGCTCAGGCAAGCGGACGGCTACGCTCGACGTCTGTACGTCGTTCGGGCGACTTGGGGAGGTAGCGGGATGACGGAGGTACGGCCCACGGCCGGCGCCTCGGCTTCCCTTTGGGAGCGCGACGAGGAGGTCGCCGCCGTCGCGCGGGCGGTCGACGGCCTGTGCGCGGACCGCTCCTCGTCCGGCGGACTGCTGGTCTTCCGCGGCGAGGCCGGACTCGGCAAGACCACGCTGCTGGCCGAAACCCGCCGTATCGCCGAGGCCCGCGGCTGCACGGTCTGGTCGGCACGCGGCGGCGAGACCCTCAGGTCGGTCCCCTTCAACGTGGTACGGCAGTTGCTGCAGCCGGCACTGGTGTCGATGCTGCCGGAGGAGGCCCGCGAGTACCTCGGCGACTGGTACGACATCGCCGGCCCGGCCCTCGGCATAGCGGAACCCGGCGACCGGCAGGCCGACCCGCAGGGCGTGTGCGACGGACTGGTCGCCGCCGTACGCCGGCTCGCCCGCCGGGACTGGCCGCTGGTGCTGCTGATCGACGACGCCCACTGGGCCGACCAGGAGACCCTGCACTGGCTGGCCGGGCTCGCCGAGCGCCTCGACGAGATGTCCGTGCTGGTCGTGGTCACCCGCCGCCCCGGCGAGGTCTCCGGCACCAGCGCCCGCCACCTCGACACCGTCGCCGCCGCCGCGGACGGACCCGTCGCGACCCTGAGCGCCCTCACCCCGGACGCGACGGCCGGACTCACCCGCGCCACCCTCGGCCCGCACGCCGACGCCGCGTTCTGCCGCGAGGTCTGGGCCGTCACCGCGGGCAACCCCTACGAGACCGTCGAACTCCTCGCCAAGGTCCAGGACAGCGAGGTCGAACCGGTCGAGGCCCGGGCCGGGGAGCTGCGCGAACTGAACCGCTCGGCACGCGGCGGCGGCCTCGTCGCCCGCCTGGAGGAACTCGGCATCGACGCCACGCGGTTCGCCTGGGCCGCCGCCATCCTCGGCACCGGTATCTCCACCGGCCTGGTCGCCAAACTCGCCACCCTGGGGCCCGACGACGCCCGCCGCTGCGCCGAACTGCTGCGCACCGCCCGCATCCTCACCACACCCGACCCTGCGACCGGCCGAGGCGCCGACGGCGACCTGGAGTTCGTCCACCCGCTGATCGCCACCGCCGTCTACAACTCCATACCCGACGCCCTGTGCACCGCCATGCACGGCATCGCCGCCCGGATCGTCACCGACGAGGGGCGCGGCGCCGCCGCGGCCGCCCGCCACCTCCTCGAAGTCCACCCGGACGACGACGAGGAACTCGTCGGGCAGCTGCGCGAGGCCGCCCGCGAGCACCTCGCCGTCGGCGCCCCCGACGCCGCCCGCCGCTGCCTCGAGCGCGCCCTGAGGGAACCGCCCAGGCCCGAGTCGCACCCGCATGTGCTGTACGAGCTGGCCGAGGCCACCTTCCTGACCGCGCCCGCCCGCACCATCGGCCATCTGCGGACCGCGCTCGGCATGCCCGGCCTCGGCGGGGACAAGCGGGTGGACGCCGTCTTCCGCCTCTCCCAGGCGCTGCTCCACAACGACCAGCTGGAGGAGGCGGTCCGCACGGTCGAGGCGGAGGCCGCCCGGCTCCGGCCCGGCCCCGCCCGGATGCGGCTCCAGGCCGTGCACTTCATGTGGGAGGGCATACACGCCGGCGAGGCCACCTCACCCGACCGCTCCCGGCGGCTCGCCGACCTCGCCGGCCCCTGCACCGGCCGGGACAACTCCGAACGCGCGCTGCTGATGCTGCGCGGCTTCGACGCCCTCATGCACGGCGAGAACGCGGAGGAGGTCGCCGAACTGTGCGACCGCGCCCTCGTCAACGGCCGTCTGGCCCCCGGGCTCGGCTGGACCGACACCGAGTGGGGCATCGAACTGCTGCTGATGCTGGCCAACGCGTACGCCTTCACCGACCGCCTCGACCGCGCCGAGACCCTCTACAACGAGGCCCTGCGCGCCTACGAGACGGCCGGCTGGAGCGGCGGCCACCTCGCCCTGGCCCACGCCTACGTGGGGCTCGGCCACCGCAGGCGGGGCCGGCTGAAGGAGGCGGAGTCGTCCCTGCGCGAGTCGCTGCGCCTCGCCGAACGCGTCGGCCGCGGCCTGCCGTTGTACTGGTCCGCGACCTGCAACCTCGTCGACACGCTGCTCGCCCGCGGCCACGTCCAGGAGGCCTGGGAGGTCGCCGAACGGTACGGCTTCGCCCCGCCCTACCCCTCCACCATCGTCCTGCCGGACCCGCGCTCGGTGCGCGGCCGGCTGCTGCTGGCCGTCGGCCGCACCAAGGACGGCGTCAACGAACTGGAGGCCGCCGAGAAGGCCGCGGCGGCACGCGGCCACCACAACCCCGTGCTCGTCCCCTGGGCGGCCGACCTTGCCCGGGCCCTCAGCACCGAGGACCCGGCCCGTGCCGCCCGGCTCGCCGTCGACGTCCGCCGGCAGGCCGAGCGCTTCGGCACGGACACCGCCATCGGTGAGGCCCTGCGCTGCGCCGCCGCCCTGGAGACCGGGCAGCGCGCGGTCCGGCTCGCCGCCCAGGCCGTCACCTACCTGGAGGCGTCGCCCTGCCAGTACGAGCACGCGGCGGCCCGCATCGAGTACGGCATCCTGGCCCGCTCGGTCAGCGACCTCGAACGCGGCCTGGGCCTGGCGGTCTCGTGCGGCGCGGACGGACTGGCGGAGCGGGCGCGGGCCGTGCTCGCGGCCGGCGTCGGACCGGCGTAGCCCAGACCACGACCGGCAGGGTCACCCCGCCGTGCCGTCCTCCTCCGCGAGCACCCGCTGGGCCGTCGCGAACGCCGAGTTCGCCGCCGGCACCCCGCAGTACACGGCCGTCTGCAGCAGCACCGCGCCGATCTCCTCGGGCGTGAGCCCGTTGCGGCGGGCCGCCCGGACGTGCATGGCCAGCTCGTCGTAGTGGCCGTGCGCGACCAGCGCGGTGAGGGTGATCATGCTGCGCTCGCGGCGCGACAGCGTGGGGTCGGTCCAGATCTCGCCCCAGGCATAGCGCGAGATGAAGTCCTGGAAACGCGCGGTGAAGGGCGTCTGCCGGGCCTGCGCCCGGTCGACGTGCGGGTCGCCGAGCACCTCGCGCCGCACCTCCATCCCGCGTCCGGCAGGCCCGCCGAAGTGGGCCCGCAGCGCGGTCAGCACCGCCTCCGGGCACTGCGCGGGCGCCAGGTGCGAGGCGCCCGGGAGCTCGACGAGCGTCGAGCCCGGCACCGCGTCGGCGATCTCCCGCAGATGCGCGGGCGGCGTCGCCGGATCCTCGCGGCCGGCGACCAGCAGCGTCGGCACGGCGATCCCGGGCAGCCGGTCCCGCAGATCGAACGCGGCGAGCGCGTCACAGCAGGCGGCGTACGCGGCCGGGTCGGCGTCCCGATGGTCCCGCACCAGCTCGGGCACGGTGAACCCGGACGTGAACCAGCGTGCGTCCGCGCCCTCCGCGAGCCCGGCCAGCCCCTCCCGCCGCACCAGCGCGGCCCGTTCCTCCCACGGCCCGGGACCGTTGAAGTGCGCCGACGAGCAGATCACGGCGAGCGACGACAGCCGCTCCGGATGGTGCACCGCGAGATGCAGGCCCACGGCCCCGCCCAGTGACACACCCGCGTACGCGAACCGTTCGACGCCGAGCGAGTCGGCGAGTGCCAGCACCAGGCCGGCGAGGTCACCGACCGTCGCGCCGGACCCGATGAGCCCGGCCGCCGAACCGCCGTGCCCCGGCAGATCCCAGCGGACCACCCGGTGGGTGCTCGACAGTTCGGGCGCCACCTTGTCCCACAGGGCGTACGACGTGCCGAGGGAGGGGCCGAGCAGCAGCGGGGGAGCGGAGGCGGGGCCTTCGGTGCGGTGGTTCAGGAGTGTCAACGTCGCTCCAGAGCACGGTCGGTGAGGGCTCCCGCGGAGCCGGTGTAGTGGGTGGGGTCGAGGTCGACGTCCGCCAGCTCCGGGGCCTCGGCGAGCGGACGTCCCCCGGCGGCCAGCCGGGTGAGGAGTTCCTTGGCACGGGCGCGGCCCAGCACCGGGGCCAGTTCGGCGGAGAGCCGCTCGGAGACGATCAACCCGTGGGTGAGGTCGAGGTGTTCGCGCATGACGTCGGGCCTGACCCGCAGTCCCCCGGCCAGCTCCGCGGCGTCCCCGGCGGCCCCGCCGGCCAGCCGCAGCAGGTCCCGCAGCGGCTCCCACTCGGCGTGCCAGGACCCGGCCGGCCGCTCGTCCTCCGCGGCCAGCGAGCCGTACAGCGTGGCCGCGAGCTGCGGTGCCCGGCGCGCGGCCGAGGCGATGAGGGTGGAGCGTACGGGGTTGGACTTGTGCGGCATGGCGGACGAGCCCCCGCCGCTGCCCTCCGCGACCTCGGCGATCTCGGTGCGTGACAGGATGAGGACGTCCGCCGCGAGCTTGCCGAGCGCGCCCGCCGTGAAGGCGAGGCATCCGGCGAGGTCGGCGACGGGCGTCCGCAGGGTGTGCCAGGGCAGATCGGGTGCCCTGAGGCCGAGTTCACGGGCGTACGCCGCCGGCAGCCCGGTCGGATCGCTCGCGCCGTACGCCCCGAACGCCGCCAACGTGCCCGCCGCGCCGCCGAGTTGGGCGGGCAGCGAGTCCCGTACGGCCGTCGCCCGGTCCCGCGCGTCGAGGACCAGCGCCCGCCATCCGGCCGCCTTCAGCCCGAAGGTCGTCGGTACGGCGTGCTGGGTGAGCGTCCGTCCCGGCATCGCGGTGTCCCGGTGCTCGGCGGCCAGCCGGGCGAGGGCCTGCTCGGTGCGTCCGAGGTCGGCGAGCACCAGGTCCAGGGTCCGCGCGGCGACCAGCATCGTCGCCGTGTCCATGATGTCCTGGCTGGTCGCGCCCCGGTGGACGTAGGGGCCGTGCTCGTCGCCGACGGCCTTCGTCAGCTCCGCGACCAGCGGGATGACCGGGTTGCCGCCCGCGCGGGCCCGCTCGGCGAGAGACCGTATGTCGAAGGTGCCCGCTGCCGCCTCGGTCACCGCAGTCGCGGCCTCGGCGGGGGCGAGCCCCAGCCCGGCCTGGGCCCGGGTCAGTGCCGCCTCCGCGTCGAGCAGCGCCCGCAGATACGCGTGGTCGCTCGTGGCGGACGCGGCCGCCGAGTCGGCCCACCCGGGGGCGAGCAGGCCGGTGTCGCCGTGCGCAGCTGTCACTGGAACTCCAGGAAGACCGTCTCGCCTTCGCCCTGAAGGCGGATGTCGAAACGGTACGTGCCGCGCGCCTCCTCCACGGCGATCAGCGTGTCGCGGCGCCCGTCCTCCAGCAGGGACAGCAGCGGGTCGGCGGCGAGCGCCGCCACATCGCCGGGCAGGTAGATCCGGGTGTAGAGATGCAGGAGGAGCCCGCGCGCGAAGACGCACACGCTGAGGTAGGGGGCGTTCCGCCCGCGCGCACCGGGCCGCAGCGTGCGCGCGTACCAGTGGCCGTTCGCGTCGGTCTGGATGCGTCCCCAGCCCGTGAACTCCACGCCGTTGCGCCCCAGGAAGCCGCCCGAGGCCGGGTCGCGGCGCATCGATCCGTCGGCCGTCGCCAGGTTGCCCTCCGGGTCCGGGCCCCACAGTTCGATCAGGGCGTCGGGCAGCGGCTTGCCCTCGCCGTCGGTGACGTAGCCGTGCACGGTGACCGTGTCCGGATGCCCGGCGGGCGCGATGTCCTCACCGCCGCGGAACGGCAGGGCGTGGCCGTAGAACGGGCCGACGGTGTGCGAGGGGGTGGGCAGCACGCTCTCGGGCCTGTTGGTGTCGATCTTCGTCATGGCAGGTCAGCGCCCTTCTTCGATCCAGGTGGCCTGCGGCCCGTCGAGCACGATGTCCCAGTGGTAGCCCATCGAGAACTCCGGCACCGACAGGCTGTGGTCGTAGGTGGCGACCAGCCGCTGCCGGGCCGCGTCGTCCGTCACCGACTGGATGATCGGGTCGTAGGGGAACAGCGGGTCGCTCGGGAAGTACATCTGCGTCACGAGCCGCTGGGTGAACGCCGAGCCGAAGAGCGAGAAGTGGATATGGGCCGGCCGCCAGGCGTTGACGTGCTGGCGCCACGGGTACGGGCCCGGCTGGACGGTGGTGAAGCGGTAGTGGCCCTCGGCGTCGGTGAGCGTGCGGCCCACGCCGGTGAAGTTCGGGTCCAGCGGGGCGTCGTGCTGCTCGCGCTGATGGGCGTAACGGCCCGCCGAGTTGGCCTGCCAGATCTCCACGAGCTGGCCGCGCACCGGGCGGCCGTCGCGGTCCAGCAGCCGGCCGGAGACGGTGATGCGCTCGCCGATCGGCTCGCCGTCGTGCTGCCGGGTGAGGTCGTTGTCGATCTCGGTGATGTCCCGCTCCCCGAAGGCCGGGGAGGACAGCTCCACCAGCTCCGGGTCCTTGCTGACGTCGATGGTGACCGGCGGCTGCTTGGGGTGCCGGAGCACCGAGGAGCGGTACGGCGCGTAGTCGCGGCGCGGTTGGTTCTCGACGGGCCCGCCGTCGGCGAGGCGCTTCTCGTACGCGGCGTGCTCGGCCGCGATCTCCTGGTCGATGTCGTGCTGGGTGAGAGTCATGGAAATCCCTGAGGTTCTTGAGGGGCGTGCCCCGTCAGGGGCGCGGGAACTGCGCGACCAGCCACGTGCGGCCCGCAGTCTCGAACGGCGCTAGCGCTCCAGGACAAGGGCAAGGCCTTGGCCCACCCCGATGCAAAGCGTGGCGACGCCGACGCCGCCGCCACTCCGGGCAAGCTGATGCGCAACCGTCCCGGCGAGCCGCGCACCGGACGCACCCAGCGGATGCCCCAGGGCGATCGCACCGCCCTGCGGATTGAGGATCGCGGTATCGAACTCGGGCCACTCGGCCACACATCCCAGCACCTGCGCCGCGAACGCCTCGTTCAGCTCCAGCACCGACAGGTCGTCGAACCCCTTGCCCGCCTTGGCCAGCGCCCGGTTGACGGCCTCCACGGGCGCCAGCCCGAAGTAGTGCGGGTCGGTCGCGGAGACACCGGTGGCCCTGACCCGGGCGAGCGGCTCGCGGCCGGTGGCCTTCAGGCCCTCCTCGTCGACCAGAAGAAGGGCCGCAGCACCGTCGTTGAGCGGTGACGCGTTGCCCGCCGTCACCGTGCCGCCCTCCTTACGGAACGACGGCTTCAGCTTGGCCATCGTCGCCAGGGAGGCATCCGGACGGACACACTCGTCGGCGGCGAAGAGCACCGGATCGCCCTTGCGTCGCGGGACCGCGACAGGCGCCGACTCCGCGTCGAACAGGCCCTGTTCCCGTGCTCGCGCCGCCTTCTCATGGCTGCGGAGCGCGTACTCGTCCTGCTGCTCGCGGCTGATCTTGTGCTTGTCCGCGATGAGTTCGGCCGACTCGCCCAGCGGGATCGTCCACTGCGGCTCCATGCGCGGGTTGACCATGCGCCAGCCGAGGGTGGTCGAGTACAGCTCGGTGTGTCCGGCCGGGAAGGGCTTGTCGGACTTGGGCAGCACATAGGGCGCCCGGGTCATCGACTCCACACCACCGGCCACGGCGATCGAGGCGTCCCCGACGGCGATGGCGCGGGCCGCCTGGATCACGGCCTCCAGACCGGACGCGCACAGCCGGTTGACGGTCACGCCCGGCACTGAGGTGGGCAGCCCCGCCAGCAGTGCCGCCATGCGGCCGACGTTGCGGTTCTCCTCACCGGCGCCGTTGGCGTTGCCGAAGTACACATCCTCGATGCGCGCCGGATCCAAGTCCGGGGTGCGGGCGAGCAGTTCGCGGATCGCGTGCGCGCCCAGGTCGTCCGGGCGGACCGAGGCGAGACCGCCGTTGTAGCGGCCGATGGGGGTGCGGACCGCGTCGACGAGGTAGACGTCCTTCACTTCAGGCCCTCCGGCACGGTCAGTTCGGCGTCGGTCCTGGCGACGATCTCCTCGGCGCTCACGCCCGGCGCGGTCTCGACCAGGACGAGCCCGTCCTCGGTGATGTCGAGGACACCGAGGTCGGTGATGATCCGGTTCACACACCCCTTGCCGGTCAGCGGCAGGGCGCACTCGGTGAGGATCTTGGGGGAGCCGTCCTTGGCGGTGTGGGTCATGACGACGACGACCGTACGGGCGCCGTGCACCAGGTCCATCGCCCCGCCGATGCCGGTGATCAGCTTGCCGGGGATCGCCCAGTTGGCCAGGTCGCCCCGCTCGGACACCTGCATCGCGCCCAGCACGGCCACGTCGATGTGCCCGCCCCGGATCATGGAGAAGGACAGCGCCGAGTCGAAGAAGGACGCGCCCGGCAGGACCGTCACGGTCTCCTTGCCGGCGTTGATCAGGTCTGGGTCGACGGTCTCCTCGGTGGGGTAGGGCCCGGTGCCCAGGATGCCGTTCTCCGATTCGAGGACCACCTCGACGCCCTCGGGCAGGTAGTTGGGGATGAGGGTGGGCAGGCCGATGCCGAGATTGACGTACTGGCCGTCCCTCAGCTCCCGCGCCGCCCGCGCGGCCATCTGTTCACGCGTCCAGGCCATCAGGACCTCACCGTCCGCTGCTCGATCTTCTTGTCCGCCGCCTGCTCGGGGGTGAGCGCGAGCACCCGCTGCACGAAGATTCCGGGCAGGTGCACCGCGTCCGGATCGATCTCGCCGGGTTCCACCAGCTCCTCCACCTCGGCGATCGTCACCCGCCCGGCCATCGCTGCCAGCGGGTTGAAGTTGCGGGAGGACTTGTTGAAGACCAGATTGCCGTGCCGGTCGCCCTTCGCCGCCCGGACCAGGGCGAAGTCGGTGCGGATGCCCCGCTCCAGCACGAACTCCTCGCCGTCGAACTCCCGGACCTCCTTCGGCGGCGAGGCGAGCGCGACCCCGCCCTCACCGTCGTAGCGCCACGGCAGACCGCCCTCGGCGACCTGGGTGCCCACCCCGGCCGGGGTGTAGAAGGCGGGGATCCCCGCGCCGCCGGCCCGCAGCCGCTCGGCCAGCGTGCCCTGCGGGATCAGCTCGACCTCCAGCTCCCCGGCCAGGTACTGCCGGGCGAACTCCTTGTTCGCGCCGATGTAGGAGCCCGTCACCCGGGCGATCCGGCCGGCGGCGAGCAGGACCGCCAGGCCCGACTCCATCGCCCCGCAGTTGTTGGAGACCACCGACACCCCGGCCACCCCGCGCTCGTACAGCGCCTGGATCAGCACGTTCGGCACACCGCTCAGCCCGAAACCGCCCACCGCGAGCGACGCGCCGTCGGGCACATCGGCCACCGCCTCCAGGGCTGTGGCGACCACCTTGTCCATCCGAGAAGCCCCATCTCTTCCGAGCACCCCGACCTTGATTAGTCAGCGCACTGAGTATTTCCGTGAAGCTCCCCTCACGCTGCCATCGCCGCAGCAGGGCGTCAAGAGCTTGGCGTATGCGCCTCTGGTCCCTTGTGCGGTCGGCAGACAGCCCGGGAGCGGACCGGTATTGTTCAGTGCACCAACGAAAACGACCGAGGGGTGCACATGGCGGCGGCCGACCTCACCACCCACCCCGGGCACCTGGCCCGGCGGCTCCAGCAGGCGCACTACCTGCTGTGGAACACGATGGTCTCCGAGGAGATCACCTCGCCCCAGTACGCGGTCCTCAACACGCTCGTCGCCGAGCCCGGCCTGGATCAGCGCACGGCGGGGGAGCGGGTGGGGCTCGACCGGTCCACCATCGCCGAGGTGATCAGCCGGCTCATCCGGCGCGGACTGCTCGACAAGGTCCGTGACCCGCAGGACGGCCGCCGCTTCCTGCTGCGCCTCACGGAAGAGGGCGTGCGTACCCACCGCAAGCTGACCGTGCGCACCGCCCGGATGAACCAGATCTTCCTCGCGCCGCTGACCGCCGAGGAGCAGACGGTGTTCTTCGACCTCATCCGGCGGGTGTCGGACGCGGCCGAAGGCCTGCGCAATCCGGGGGAGTCCCTGGTGGCGCCCCGCTGACCGGCGCGGTCCGCGCGGGCCGGTCAGGGCGCCTCGGCGTACACCACCCACACCTGGCCCTTCGCGAAGTTCACGGGTGTGCCGTCGCGGGCGGTGAACGCCGTGCCGTCCGTGGCGTCCTCGCGCTCCCAGTTCACGTCATGGGCCCGCCCGTCGCGCAGCACCTTCGCCTTCCCCGAGCCCACCGTCTCGGTGTACGGCGTGTTGTTGCCGAGGAAGTCCCGGAAGGCGGAGTCGCGCACCTTCACGTACTGCACGACGACCGTCGCGGCCGCCATCCGCTTGCCGTCCGCCGTCGTGGCCGGCGTGCCGTCCATGCCGACCAGCCAGCGGTCCCGGGAGTCCGACCAGGTGAAGGTGAAGCGGGCCGCCGGATAGCGCACCGTCTGCGAGTTCGCCTCGGTGCCGCCCGCGGGAGCGGAGCCGTAGCGGAAGCCGGTGGTCAGGGCGGCCGGACCCGGGGCTTCCGGCATGATCCGCTCGGGCCGCACATAGAGGTTGTGCGGGGCCGACCGGTCGGGGTCGCGGAAGAAGGCGTCGGAGGCGCTGCCCGGCGTCGCGGTCCGCAGCGGCGCCTCGTCGATCAGGGGCAGGAGCTTCGTCTGGGCGCCGGAGAAGGCGAGTGTGGGCCGGTCGAACTGGCGCAGCAGCTCCAGATCCGACTCCCGGGCGCTGCGTACCGGGCCGACCGCCTGCGGCAGCTTCGTCGCGTACACCGCCATCAGACGGCTCAGCCCGCCCTCGACCTGCTCCACGTACACCACGTCCGCGGAATCGACACCCGTGGGCGGCCGGGCCGCGTCGGCGTTGTCGATCTTGACGGCGAGGACGGAGCCGTCGGTCGCCGTGGGTGAGGCGCCGCGCTCCGACGCACTGGCCGGTCCCCGCCCGTCGTCCGGCGGACCGCCCCCGCTCGTGCAGCCCGCCGCCAGGGCCGCCGTCACCGTCGCGGCCAGCAGCGCCGCTGTCGTCGCCGCCCGCCGTCCGCGCGCCTCTCGTCCCATGCCCACCGTCGCCACCGCGCCTCACGTCATCCGTTTGTCCTGATTGTGCGCTTATCTGAGCATCGATGGCCACACTCGATCGTTTCTGGCGGGACAGTGTTCCCGTCGCGTCCGTCGATCGGCTCAAGGTTCAGTGCGGGGCACCCGGGTACTCGGGGACCCGCCGAAACGACCGACGCGCACGCCGACGGAGGGAGCGCGAGGCGATGAGGGCAGTGACCTGGCAGGGCAAGCGTGACGTGCGGGTGGAGAACGTGCCCGATCCGACGATCCAGGAACCGACGGACGCGGTCATCCGCATCACCTCCACCGGGTTGTGCGGCTCCGATCTGCATCTGTACGAAGTGCTCACGCCGTTCATGACACCGGGGGACATCCTCGGCCATGAACCCATGGGCATCGTCGAGGAGGTCGGCGCCGGTGTACCTGACCTCCAGGCCGGGGACCGGGTCGTGGTGCCGTTCCAGATCGCCTGCGGCAACTGCTGGATGTGCCTCACCGGCCTGCCCACCCAGTGCGAGACCACCCAGGTCAGCGGCGAGGGCATGGGTGCCGCCCTGTTCGGCTACACCCGACTGTACGGCTCCGTGCCGGGCGCGCAGGCCGAGTATCTGCGGGTCCCGCAGGCGCAGTTCGGCCCGATCAAGGTCCCGGAAGGCCCGCCCGACGACCGGTTCGTCTATCTCTCCGACGTCCTGCCCACGGCCTGGCAGGCGGTCGCCTACGCCGACGTCCCGCAGGGCGGCAGCGTCGCCGTGCTCGGCCTCGGACCCATCGGCGACATGGCCTGCCGCGTCGCCCGGCTTCGGGGCGCCGGACGGGTGTTCGGCGTGGACCTGGTCCCTGAGCGGCTGCGCCGGGCCCGCGCGCGGGGCGTGGAGACGTACGACCTCAGGTCCTTCGACGACGAGAAGGAACTGATCGAGGCGATCCGCGACGAGACCGACGGCCGTGGCCCGGATGCCGTGATCGACGAGGTCGGCAGTGAGGCCCACGGCAGCGCGGCCGCCCGCATGGTGCAGAACGCCTCGGCGATCCTGCCCCGCAAACTGAGCGGCCCGCTCGCCGAACGCTTCAGCGTCGACCGTCTCGCCGCGCTGAAGACCGCGATCGAGCTGGTGCGCCGCGGCGGCACCATCTCGCTGTCCGGTGTCTACGGTGGCATGGCCGACCCGCTGCCCCTGCTCACCCTTTTCGACAAGCAGATCCAGATGCGCATGGGCCAGGCCAACGTCCGCCGCTGGACCGACGACATCATCCCGTACCTCACCGACGAGGACCCGTTGGGCGTCGAGGACTTCGCCACCCACCGGGTGCCGCTGTCGGAGGCCCCGCACGCCTACGAGATGTTCCAGCGCAAGCAGGACGGCGCGGTCAAGGTGCTGATGCAGCCCTGAGCGCTCTCGAGCGTCCTCAGGCGCCGAGGATCTCCGCCAGGTCGTAGCGGACCGGCTCCTGGAGCTGCGCGTAGGTGCAGCTCTCGGGGGTCCGGTCCGGGCGCCAGCGGCGGAACCGGGCGGTGTGCCGGAAACGCTGCCCGTTCTCCATGTGGTCGTACGCCACCTCGGCGACCCGCTCCGGCCTGAGCGGCACCCACGACAGGTCCTTCCGGCCCGACCAGCGGCTCGGCGCCCCCGGCAGCCGTGCCTTCTCGTGGGCGGCCTCGTCGGACCAGGCCGCCCACGGATGCCCCTGGGCGTCGTCCAGGCGCAGCGGCTCCAGCTCCTCCACCAGCTCGGCGCGCCGTTTCATCGTGAAGGCGGCGGACACGCCCACGTGCTGGAGGGTGCCCCGGTCGTCGTACAGGCCGAGCAGCAGCGAGCCCACGACAGGGCCGCTCTTGTGCAGGCGGTACCCGGCGACGACCACGTCCGCCGTGCGCTCGTGCTTGATCTTGAACATCGCGCGTTCGTCCGGGCGGTAGCGCACCGTCAGCGGCTTGGCGATGACACCGTCCAGGCCCGCCCCCTCGTACTGCTCGAACCACTGCCGCGCCACCTCGATGTCGGTGGTCGCCGGAGCCAGGTGCACCGGCGCCGTCACCCCCGCCAGCTCCCCGGCCAACCGCTCCCGCCGGTCGGTCATCGGGACGTCCATCAGCGACTCGTCCCCCAGCGCCAGCAGATCGAAGGCGACGAGCGAGGCCGGCGTCCGCTCCGCCAGCGTCCGCACCCGCGAGTCCGCCGGATGGATCCGCTCCGTCAGCGCGTCGAAGTCCAGATGCCCCTCCCGCGCGATCACGATCTCCCCGTCCACCACACAGCGCTCCGGCAACCGCTCCCGCACAGCCGTCACCAACTCAGGAAAGTACCTGGTCAGCGGCTTGCCCGTACGGCTGCCGAGCTCGACCTCGTCCCCGTCGCGGAACACGATCGCCCGGAACCCGTCCCACTTGGCCTCGTACTGCATGCCCGCGGGGATCGCCGCCACGGACTTGGCGAGCATGGGCAGCACGGGGGGCATCACCGGGAGATCCATGACTTGACTCTAAGAGCCGCTGCCTGGCTCCGCCTGTTGAGCGGGGTTGCGAAAGCCGCAGGTCAGGGCGAGATCGCGCGGAGCTGCGGATGCGCGGCCCGGCCCCGGGCGACACACTGGACGGTGGCGTGTTCCGATCAGGGAGGGGGACGAGGAGGAGCCGCATGGGCTTCGACCAGCTTCCGTCTACGTGGCTCTTCTCAGGGGCCGACGACGCGCTGCTGTCGATGGTGTCCGACGCGCCGACGGAGGCGCTCGAGAAGGCCCACGAGTACAAGATCCTCCGCAGAGTCCTGGACGGCACGTCCGCCGCGGTGGCCATCCTGGACGAACGGCTGCGCTATCGGTACGTCAACGGAGCCATGGCCCGGATGAGCGGCGTGCCGCCCGACGCGTTCCACGGCCGGACCATGGCCGAGGTCCTGCCGGACATCCACCGCTCGGAGGGCACTCTGCGCATGATCCTCGGCGACGGCCGGCCCCGCGAGCTGTCCGTCACCGGCACGACGCACGTGAGTTCGCCGTTCAGGCGCCGGCAGTGGAGCGCGGTGTACCACCGGCTCCAGGACGGCGACCGCGTGCTCGGCCTGTGCGGGATCGCCGTGGAGGTCAGCGGGATGCGCCAGTACATGGACGACCTGGAACGGGCCCACCAGCGGCTGGCCCTGCTGGACACCGCCGCCACGCGGGTGGGCACGACCCTGCGCGTCGAGAAGACCTGTGCCGAGCTGGCCGAGTTCGTCGTGCCGAGCCTGGCCGACCGGGCGTCCGTGCGGATCGTGGACACGGAGGCCGACGACCTGTCGCCGCCGGCCCCCGGTGCCCTCCGGCTGCGCATCATGGCCTCGGCAGGCGGCCCGGACATCGTCGCCCGCATCGGACTGACCGCGAGGAGCGGCCACTACTTCGACGTCCCGCGCGACTCGCCGGTCCGGAGCTGCCTGGACACCGGCCGCCCGTGGGTCGGCAACCTCGCCTCGGACGACGTGCTGCTGAAGATGCTGCGCACACCGCTCGACCTGGAGGTGGTCCGCGAACTCGGGGTCCACTCCATCGTCGTGGTTCCGCTGCCGACACGGGAGCACCCGGTCGGTGTCCTGTACCTGCTCCGAGCCGGCGATTCGGCACCCTTCACCGACGAGGACGTGGTGGTGGCCCAGGAACTGGCCGCCCGGGCCGCCGTCGCCATCGACAACGCCCGCCAGTACACCCTCGAGCACTCGATGGCGCTGGAACTGCAACGTGCCCTGCTGTCCGAGCCGGGCGGTCCGCACCCGGACATCGAGACGGCCTCCCGCTACCTCCCCGCCGGGCACCGCGCCCTCGTCGGCGGGGACTGGTTCGACTCGATGGCCCTGCCCTGCGGACGCACCCTCCAGGTGATGGGCGACGTCATGGGCCACGGCTTCACCGCCGCCGTCGCCATGAGCCAGTACCGCTCCCTGCTGCGCAGCATCGCCGCCACCGGCGCCCCCGTCGAGCGGATCCTCCAGGCCGACCACCGGCTGGCGAGCATCGGCCTGGACCGGGTGGCCACCTGTCTGCTCGCCCTCGTCGACCCCGGCCAGGGCACCTGCACCTTCGCCGGCGCCGGGCACCCGCCGCCCGTGCTGCTGCACCCCGACGGCCCGGCCGAGCTCGTGCACGTCCCGACCGGACCGCCCCTCGGCACCGACCTCGGCGGGTACGAGGCACTGACCCTGCCGGTGCGGCCCGGAACCGTGCTGCTCATGTACACCGACGGGCTGATCGAGGACCGCCGGAGGGACATCGACTCCTCGCTGCGGCGCCTGACCCATCTGCGCCTCGACATCGACGGTCCCCTGGAAAGCGTCGTAGACGCCCTCCTCGCCCGCCTCGTGCACGGCACCACCGAGGACGACGTCACCCTGCTCGCCACCCGTCTGCGCGCCCCGTGACGCCCGAACGCTCCGAATGCGCGGCCCACGCCCTGCGCCTACCGTGGCTCGCATGGGTGACGCGGTGGAACTGGAGGCGGGCGGCCGGACCGTACGGCTGTCCAGCCCGGACAAGATGTTCTTCCCCGAGCGCGGCTTCACCAAGCTGGACCTCGCCCGCTACTACATCGCCGTCGGCCCCGGCATCCTGCGCGCCCTGCGCGACCGGCCCACCACCCTGGAGCGCTACCCCGAGGGCATGAACGGCGAGAACTTCTTCCAGAAGCGGGCGCCCAAGAACATGCCCGACTGGATCCCGACCGCGCACATCACCTTCCCCAGCGGCCGCAGCGCCGACGAGATGTGCCCCACCGAGGTCGGAGCGGTGGTGTGGGCCGCCCAGTTCGGCACCCTCACCTTCCACCCCTGGCCGGTACGCCGCGGCGACGTCGACCGCCCCGATGAACTCCGCATCGATCTCGACCCACAGCCCGGCACCGACTACGACGACGCCGCCCGCGCCGCGCACGAACTCCGGGCGGTGCTCGACGAGTTCGGCGGGCTGCGCGGCTTCCCCAAGACCTCGGGCGGCCGGGGACTGCACGTCTTCGTGCCCATCGAACCGCGCTGGACCTTCACCCAGGTGCGGCGCGCCGCCATCGCCGTCGGCAGGGAGCTGGAGCGGCGCATGCCGGACCAGGTGACCATCAAGTGGTGGAAGGAGGAGCGGGGCAGACGCATCTTCGTGGACTACAACCAGACGGCACGCGACCGCACGATCGCCTCCGCCTACTCCGTACGGCCCCGCCCGCACGCCCCGGTCTCCGCGCCCCTGAGCTGGGACGAGGTGGGGGTCGCGCACCCCCAGGACTTCGATCTCGCGACCATGCCCGCGCGCTTCGCCGAACTCGGCGACGTGCACGCGGACATGGACGACCACCGCTATTCCCTGGAGTCCCTGCTCGACCTCGCCCGCCGTGACGAGCACGACCACGGGCTGGGGGATCTGCCGTACCCGCCCGAGTATCCGAAGATGCCGGGAGAACCGAGGCGGGTACAGCCGAGCAGGGCCAGAAAAGCGCCCGAGGGGCCTACAGCTCCTTGATCCGGATGTCCCGGTAGGACACCACATCCGTCGTGCCGTGCACCTGGAGCCCGAGGTAGCCGGAGGCGAACCGCCGCCCGTCCGTGCCCGGGTCGTCCGAGCGGGGCGGGGTGAAGGCCTGGCCGCCGGTGTTGTCGAACTCGTTGATCAGCACACCGTTGCGGTACACCGAGTAGTGCTGGTCGACCACGCGGATCTCGTAGTCGTTCCAGGTGCCCTTCTGGGTCACGCCGGCGCCGGCGAGCCCCACCCGGTCGAAGCCGTAGACCGACCCCGTCTTGTACATGTCGCCGTCGGGCCGGTCGAGCACCTGCACCTCGTGCCCGTACTTGATGGCGACCCACTCCGGGCGTGACTCCTCCGGATGGTCGTGGACCCAGGGGAAGCGCACGAACACGCCCGAGTTGGCGTTGCCGGTGCCGGGCGCGTCGTCGCGCCACTGGAGCTTCAGCGAGAAGTCGCCGTACTTGCGCTCCGGGAACCACAGCATGCCCATGCCGGGCGTGGTGGTGCTGGAGGTGATCGTCCCGTCGGCGTTCAGCCCGAACGAACCACCGCCCACCTGCCGCCACTTGGCCAACGACTCCGCGCTGCCGTCGAAGAGCGAGCGGTAGCCCTCGGTCTGCCCCGGCTTGCCGATCCCGGACTGGCGGGCGGCCTTCCGGACGGCGTTGTACTCGCGCTGGTCGATCACGCCCTCCTTCAGCAGGGCGTCGAGGACGGACGTCACGTGCTTGAGGAACAGCGCGTGGGACGTCCACTCCTTCTCGTCCTCGATCAGCTCGCCGATCCGGCACCGGTTGTCGGTCACCCGGTTGCGCACTCCCGAGTCGACCGAGCCGACGATCACCGTCAACCGCTCGTCGTACTCCGGGCAGTCGGGCGCCGGCACCTGCCCGGAGACCACCGTGAAGGTCACGGTGCGCGCCGCAGCGGTGTTGCCGGCCTTGTCCGTCGCCCGGTAGGCCACCGTGTGCCCGCCCGCCCGGTCGACCACCACCGGGGCCGAGTAGACGAGATACGGCCCGCCGTCGAGCGAGTACTCGATCTTCTCGACGCCCGAACCGTGCGCGTCGGTCGCCGTGACGGTCACCCGCGCGCTGTTGACGTACGCCCCGGCGGAGTTCTTCGTGCCCTCCACGGACACGCCCGTCACCGGCGGCGTGGTGTCCTGCGGCGGTGCCGCGACGACCTTGAACTGCACGCTCTTCTCCGCCGCCGCATTGCCCGCCTTGTCGGTGGCGCGGTAGCGGACGGTGTGCGTGCCGACCTGGTGCACCATCACCGGCGCGGTGTACGGCTGCCAGTCGCCGGAGCCGATCGCGTACTCGATCGTGTTGACCCCGGAGCCCGTGTCGGAGGCGGAGACGGTGACCGTCGCCATGTCGATGTACGCCCCGTCGGGATCGCGATCCCCGCTCACCGTCGCCGAGGTCTCCGGCGCGGTGGTGTCGTCCGACTGCGGCGCCACGACCGTGAACGCCGCGCTCTTCTCGGCGGAGACGTTCCCCGCCTTGTCGAAGGCGCGGTAGCGGACCTTGTGGGCGCCGACCTGATCGACGACGACCGGCGTGGTGTACGGCTGCCAGGCACCCGTGTCACCGACCGCGTACTCGATCTTCTCGACGCCCGAGCCGCCCTCGTCGGTCGCGTGCAGCGCCACGCTCGCCGAACCGACGTACTCGCCCTGCGTGTTCTGCGTCCCGCTCACATGGGCCGACGCCTCGGGAGCCGTGGTGTCCTCGCCGGTGCCCTCGGTCACCACGAGGATGCCCTGCATCTGGCCGTGGCCGGGGATCGTGCAGTGGTAGAAGTACCGGCCTGGCGTGAGCGTGACCTGGGCGGTGTGCTTGCCGCCCTGGGCGTCGTTCGGGTTGGCCAGGATGTTGAGCGTCACATCGTCGTTGAACTCGGGATCGCTCGTCACGAACGTCAGCGTGTGCGGCATGCCCGTGGTGTTGCCGGTGGCCACACTGTTCTCGAACACGATCGTGGCCGTGCCGGCGACCGCCGTCTTGGGCGCCGAGAGGTACTTGTCGATGTCGTTGCCGGCCGTCCAGGTGAGGACCTGCTCGGCGGCCTTCGCCTTCTCCTTCGGCTGCCCGGACGCCGGCATGGCCTGCACGCCGAGCATCATGAGCAGGGCGGCCAGCAGGGCGGCCCAGATTCTTCGTTGCCGGGTCACTCGGTCCCCCTAGCCAGCTGGTCGGCGGCCGGGGTCGGCCCGCCGCCCTTGTAGGTGACCCGCCACAGGGCCGACTTGGAGTCCGAGGTGAAGAAGCCGCGGCCGTAGTCGAGGACGTACAGCGCACCGTCCGGACCGAACTTCCAGTCCATGAGGTTCTTGATGCCGTCGTTGCCGATCGGCACGATCTTCTTCAGCGACTCCGAGTGCACCGGCAGACCGCCGTCGCCCTGCGTCTTCGGGTCCATGATCACCGCGTTGCGCGGCTGGTCGGCGTCGTAGAAGTCACCGACGAACCACTTGCCGTCCCAGTAGGCGGGCCACTTGGCCCCGCTCGTGCTGCCGGCGTCATACCGGTAGACCGGGCCGTTCATCGCGGCCTGGCCGCCGCCCTTCAGCCAGGGCAGCCGGTACGACGCCTCCTCCGGCTTGTACGAGGGGACGCCGTTCGCGTCCCGCGGATAGTCCGGCGCGCCGCCCTGCGGCGAGTACCAGATGTTGTTGCCGGTGACCGGCGGCAGATTGACCAGGCCGTCGTTGTTCGGCGACTCGTTCTTCGGGCGGTCGCAGTCGTACCAGCCCAGCGGCTTGGACGGGTCCGGCAGATTACGGTCCCGGTAGGGCTGCTTGTTGCCCATGCAGTACGGCCAGCCGCGGTTGCCCGCCTTGGTGATGGCGGCGAACGTGTCGTACTTGGCCGGACCCCAGGTCGTCGAGGGCGCGCTCGCGTCCGGACCGACCCAGCCCGCGTAGAGCACGTCGGTCGACTTGTCGACGAAGATACGGGCGGGGTTCCTGACCCCCATCACATAGATCTCGCCGCGGGTCTTGCCACCGCCCTCGTCGGTCTCCTTCCCGGTGAAGAGATTGCCCTCGGGAAGCGTGATCGTCCCGTCCGGCTCCGGGTGGATGCGCAGGATCTTGCCGTTGAGGTTGTTGGTGTTGCCGGCCGTGCGGCGCGCGTCCGCGAAGGAGACGCCCTTGTAGTTCGGCTGCGGGTTGTTGCCCGAGTAACCGGAGCTGAAGCCGCTGGAGTTGTTGTCACCGGTGGCGATGTACAGATTGCCCTTCGAGTCCCAGGCCATCCCGCCGCCCGAGTGACAGCAACTGTGAATCTGCACCGGCCACTTCAGCAGCACCTTCTCGCTGGACAGGTCCAGCTTGTTCGTTGCCTGGTCGAGCGTGAAGCGGGAGACGCGCCGCTCTGCCATCCGTGTGTCGCGGTTGATCTGCGAGTGGGGCGTGTAGTGCAGATACACCCAGCCGTTCGTCGCGAACCCCGGGTCCAGCTCGATGCCGAGCAGCCCCTCCTCGACCTTGATCAGCTCGTCGCCGCCGCCCTTGTTGCCGAAGACGGTGAGCGCACCCGCGAGCGTGACCTGCTTGGTCTTCGGGTCGTAGACGTGGATCTCGCCCTTGCCCCTGCCGATGTCGGGGTTGTTCCAGTCGGTGACCACCGGCTGCGAGGAGTCGGCGCCGCCCCGGCCGATGTAGAACACCCGGCCGTCGGGCGCGGTGACCAGCCCGTGCGGTTCGCCGATCTGGTCGTTCTGCCCCGGCTGGTTGGGCTTGGTCAGGCGCTCCGCCTGGTAGCTGGCGTTGATGGTCGCCTTGCAGTCGGCCTGCTCCAGCCGGGTCGTCCACAGCAGCGCGCCGCGCAGATGGGCACGGAAGTCGGTCTCGTCGTACGACGACACCGTGCCGCCCATGCCGGTGTAGAAGGAACGGCCGCCGTCGTAGTCGCGGCACCAGCTGACCGGGTGGTCCCAGCCGTTGGCGCCCGTGCCCGGCTGGTAGCTCGACTCCCGTACCCGGGCGACCGTATGGACGTCACCCGACGGGTTCTTCACCCAGTTCAGCCACTTGTCCGGGTGTTTCCACTGCACCGGCAGGTCCTTGGTGGCCGGGTGCCTGCGGTCGCCGACCTCGACGGTCGCCCGCTGCACGGCCGAGGCGCTCGACGCGGCCGGGCGGGCACCCACCAGTCCGGTGAACCAGTCCGAGTACGGCTCCGCGCGCGCCGCGTCATGGAGGCCGACGAACCCGCCGCCGGCCTCCATGTACGCCTCCAGGCCCGCCTCCTGCTCCGCGTCGAGGACATCGCCCCCACCGGTCAGGAACACGATCGCGTTGAAGCGGCCGAGCCTCGTCTCATTGGTGAACACCGAGGCGTCACCGGTGGCTTCGACCTTGAAACGACGGTTCGCCGGGCCCGAGAGCCCGATCTTCTCGATCGCCTCGATCCCGGCGTTCACGACCGGGGACTCCTCCCCGGCCGCCGCGGAACCGTGGAAGATCAGCACCCGTACATTCGCGCCGCCCGGCGGCGACTTGATCGACATCGTTGTCAGCGGGGGTTCCGGATACGGCCGCGCGTTCGCGGCCGGCCCCGTCAGCAGCCCGGCGGTCACGACTCCGGCGGCCACGGAGGCCGCCCAGACGCGTCTTCTCTTGCTCAACCCTCGTAAGTGCATGGGCACCTCCACGGTCACAGCAACACCGCCAAGGAAGCTAAACCCCTTTGCATCTCCCGCCAATACCTATGACCGGGATGGCTCCAACTTTGTCTTGAGTGTGGATAAACGGGGGCGTGGCCGGTACCGTCGCACAGGTTCATCACAGGTACGCCTCCGTAAAAGCCTTACCAGGGTGGGGAGTTCCGCATGGACAGACGCAGCTTCAACCGACGGGTCCTGCTGGGCACCGCTGCCGTCGCGACATCGTTGTCCGTGGCGCCGGAGGCCATCAGCGCCGACGGACCGGCGAAGACGGCGCCCGCCGGAGGCGAGGTGAAGCGCATCAAGCTGTACGCCGAGAAGCTCGCCGACGGGCAGATGGGCTACGGCCTCGAGAAGGGCAAGGCGACCGTCCCCGGCCCGCTGATCGAGCTCAACGAGGGCGACACCCTGCACATCGAGTTCGAGAACGCCATGGACGTGGCGGTGAGTCTGCATGTCCACGGCCTGGACTACGAAATCACCAGCGACGGCACGAAGATGAACCGCAGTCATGTCGAACCGGGCGGCACCCGCACCTACACCTGGCGCACCCACGCCCCCGGCCGCCGCAAGGACGGCACCTGGCGGGCGGGCAGCGCGGGCTACTGGCATTACCACGACCACGTCGTCGGCACCGAACACGGCACCCAGGGGCTGCAGAAGGGTCTGTTCGGCCCGGTGATCGTCCGGCGCAAGGGCGACGTCCTGCCGGACCGGACGCACACGGTCGTCTTCAACGACATGCGCATCAACAACAGGCCGCCGCACTCCGGTCCGAACTTCGAGGCGACGGTGGGGGATCGCGTCGAGTTCGTCGTGATCACGCACGGCGAGTTCTACCACACGTTCCATATGCACGGTCATCGCTGGGCGGACAACCGCACCGGCATGCTGACCGGCCCCGACGACCCCAGCCAGGTCATCGACAACAAGATCACGGGCCCGGCCGACTCCTTCGGCTTCCAGGTGATCGCGGGGGAGGGGGTCGGCGCCGGCGCCTGGATGTACCACTGCCATGTGCAGAGCCACTCCGACATGGGGATGGTGGGGCTGTTCCTCGTGAAGAAGCCGGACGGGACGATCCCCGGGTACGACCCCCATGATCACGGGGACGCACAGCACGCGAGCGAGCGGCAGGGCGACGGGCGGCAGGAGGGCGCGCACGAGCACTGACGGACGCGTGGGGCGTATGAGGTGACATCCTCTCCCGTGTGCGCGAGAGCGCTCTCACGGCGCCGCGCCCCGGGGCTATCCTGATCCGCAACCGCAGATGAGGAGCCCCGAAGTGACCGACACCGCGCCGCGTCCCACTCTGGAGGCCGTGGCCGCCCGGGCCGGTGTCTCGCGGGCCACCGTCTCGCGTGTGGTCAACGGCGGGGACGGGGTGCGGGACGTCCTCGTGGAGCGGGTCCGCAAGGCCGTGGACGAACTCGGGTACGTGCCCAACCAGGCCGCCCGCTCCCTGGTGACCCGGCGGCACGACGCGATCGCGGTCGTCGTCGCCGAACCCGAGACCCGGGTCTTCGCCGACCCGTTCTTCGCGCTCCAGCTGCGCGGCATCAGCAAGGAGCTCACGGCCCACGACAACCAGCTCGTCCTGCTGCTCACGGAGGGCCGGGACGATCACGCCCGGGTCGGCCGGTACCTGGCCGGCGGACATGTCGACGGGGCCCTCGTCTTCTCCCTGCACCTCGACGACCCGCTGCCGGAGCTGATCCAGCGGGCCGGTGTCCCCACCGTCTTCGGCGGGCGGCCGGGCTGGAGCGGCGACCGGCGCGGTGTGGTGTACGTCGACAGCGACAACCGGGGTGGTGCCCGCGACGCCGTCCGCCATCTGGCCGGCCTCGGACGCACCCGGATCGCGCACATCACCGGCGCACTCGACCAGACCTCCGCGGCGGACCGGCTCGACGGCTACCGGGACGTCATGGCGGACGCCGACCCGCGGCTGATCGCCGAGGCCGACTTCACCCCGGCCGGGGGTGAGCGTGCGATGCGCGAGCTCCTCGACCGCTGCCCGGACGTGGACGCGGTGTTCGCCGCCAACGACCTCACGGCCTCCGGTGCCCTGCGCGTCCTGCGCGAGTCCGGCCGCCGCGTCCCCGACGACGTCGCCGTGATCGGCTTCGACGACATGCTGCCCGTGGCGGAACAGACCGACCCGCCCCTGACGACGGTCCGTCAGGACATCGAGGAGATGGGCCGCCTGATGGCCCGGCTGCTGCTGCGTGACCTCGACCGGGGCACCTCGCACGGGGGTCCGGACGAGGGCGCGGCCGAAGCGCCCTCGAGCGTGGTGCTCCCGACGACACTGGTACGGCGCGCGTCGGCGTAGTGCCTCACGCCGCCTGCGGCTCGCTGCGGATCACAGCGAAGCGTGCCCCGTACGGGTCGGCGAGCTTGGCCAGGCGGCCGGCACCCGGCAGCTCCGTGGCGGGCAGTCGGACCGTGCCGCCCAGCTCCTGTGCCCTGTCGGCGATGGCGTCCGGGTCGGTGACCTCGAAGTACGGCAGCCAGTACGCCTCCTCCTCGACCGGGTCGTCGGCCAGCGGCACGACGCCGCCGAACATGGCGTCCTCGGGCTCTCCGGCGGGGACGAAGGTGGTGTAGGCGCCGCCGGGGAACTCGACGCCGACGGTCTCCAGGCCGAGCACCGAGTGGTAGAAGGCGGCCGCGGCGGGGACGTCCGCCGTGTACAGCTCCACCCAGCACAGCGAGCCGTGCTCCTGGACGACGTCCAGGCCCTTGTTGCGCCCCGGCTGCCACAGGCCGAACAGCACCCCCGCCCGGTCGGCGAGGATCGCCATGCGGCCCAGGTCCCGCACGTCCATCGGCTGCATCAGCACCGAGCCGCGCGCCTGCTCGGCCGCCTTCGCCGTGGCGTCCGCGTCCGGGGCCTGGAAGTACACCGACCAGGAGGGCGGGCCCTGCTCCGGCGTGGTCTGCATACCGCCGGCGGCGCTTCTGCCGCCGAGCTGGAAAAGGCCGTACCCCCCGACATCGGGGGCGCCCGGCTGGAACCGCCAGCCGAACAGGTCCCCGTAGAAGGCGGCGGCGCCGTCGATGTCGGGTGTGCCGACATCGATCCAGTTCGGAGCGCCGGTGACATACCGGGTGGTGAGCATGGTCGCCCTCCTCGCACAGAGTCCGGTCGTCTCTCTGCCGAGTCTGGCACCGCCCACTGACAAACGCCGCCGGAGACCTGCCGGGGCGGGGTGCGCGAGGCTCCCGCGCGCCGCCGTGCGCCGGCTCGTCGAAGAGGTGATGATCGGAGTGGCCGGGGGTGCGTGAACGCGGTGTTGATCCCGCGTTGATCGAACGTTTTTCGCCGACCGCGACGCTTCTGGCCATGCACATCGACACGATCACCATGCCCGAACTCGCCTGGCAGCAGGAAGCGTTGTGTGCGCAGACCGGGGCGGACTTCTTCTTCCCCGAGCCGGGCAGTTCGGTGCGGGAGGCGAAACGGATCTGCGGCCTGTGCCCGATCCGCTCGGCGTGCCTCGAGTACGCGCTGGACAACGACGAGCGTTTCGGCGTCTGGGGCGGCCTGTCGGAGAAGGAACGGCTGGAGCTGCGGCGCAGGTCGGGCTAGAGCCTGTCGCACGCGACAGCCCCCTGGCGGGACATCCCGCCAGGGGGCTGAGCGTGTGGCTGCGGCTGCCGGGTCAGGCGCCGGCCGCCCGGGCCGCCATGCGGGCCTTGCGCGCGGCCAGCTTCTCGTCGAACTTCGACGCCTCGGCGTCCAGGCCGCTCATGAACAGGCCGAGTTCCTCCTGCGCCTTGCGGCCCTCGGGGCCCAGGCCGTCGATCTCCATGATCTTCAGGAAGCGCAGCACGGGCTGGAGCACGTCGTCGTGGTGGATGCGCATGTTGTAGACCTCGCCGATCGCCATCTGTGCGGCGGCCCGCTCGAAGCCGGGGATGCCGTGACCGGGCATCCGGAAGTTCACGACCACGTCCCGCACCGCCTGCATCGTCAGGTCGGGCGCGAGCTGGAACGCCGACTTGAGCAGGTTGCGGTAGAAGACCATGTGCAGGTTCTCGTCGGTCGCGATGCGGGACAGCATCCGGTCGCAGACGGGGTCGCCCGACTGGTGGCCCGTGTTGCGGTGCGAGATGCGGGTGGCCAGCTCCTGGAAGGCGACGTAGGCGACCGAGTGCAGCATCGAGTGGCGGTTGTCCGACTCGAAGCCCTCGCTCATGTGGGACATGCGGAACTGCTCCAGCTTGTCCGGGTCCACGGCGCGCGAGGTGAGCAGGTAGTCCCGCATCACGATGCCGTGCCGGCCCTCCTCGGCCGTCCAGCGGTGCACCCAGGTGCCCCAGGCGCCGTCACGGCCGAAGAGCGAGGCGATCTCGTGGTGGTAGCTGGGGAGGTTGTCCTCGGTCAGAAGATTGACGACGAGTGCGATGCGGCCGATCTCGGTGACCTTGGACTGCTCCTTCTCCCAGGCCTCGCCGTCGTCGAAGAGGCCGGGGAAGTTGCGCCCGTCGGTCCACGGCACATACTCGTGCGGCATCCAGTCCTTGGCGACCTGCAGATGCCGGTTGAGCTCCTTCTCGACCACTTCCTCCAGTGCGTACAGCAGCTGGGCGTCGGTCCAGGCGCCGGCGGGGCTGCCGAGGTGGGGAGTGGTGATCGTCATGGACTCTCCAGGGGACATGCGTACGAGCGGTGAGCGGTAACTTACGGAATCGTAGGCTACGTTTCCGTAGGTTACGATGCCGTAGGTTAAGAGCTCTGTAAAGGCCGCTGATCAGCGGGTCGCTCGCGCGCTCCGCAGCGTCCCCGGGACCCGCAGGTCGAGGGCCGGAAGAGGGACGAAGCGGCCCGGTCAGGCATACAGCTCCCGCAGCCGCACCGAGAGGCACGTCACACATCCCTCGAGCTTCTCGAACTCGCTGATGTCCACGACGACCGGTTCGTACCCGAGGTCCGCGAACAGCTCCGCGGTCTTCGGCGCGCTCGCCGCCATCAGCAGTTTGTCACCGCCGAGCAGGACCACGTGCGCGCCGGCCTCCTCGGGCACCGGCAGGAAGCGCGCGAACAGCGACGGCGTGTCCATCTTCGGGATGTGCCCGATGACCGTGCCGTCCGGCAGCGCCGTCACCGCCGACTTCAGGTGCAGCACCTTGCTCACCGGTACGGCGACGACCCGCGCGCCCAGCGGCTCGAACGCGGCGCGCAGCTGCTGCACGCCCGCGGCGTTGGTGCGCCCGCCCCGGCCCACGTACACGGTGTCGCCGATCTTCAGGACGTCGCCGCCCTCCAGCGTGCCCGGCTCCCAGATCCAGTTCACCGAGCAGCCCAGACCGGCCACGGCCTCCTCCACCCCGGCGGTCTCCGGGCGCCGGGACTCGGCGCCCGGGCGGGCGATCAGCGCGACGTTCCGGTACATCACGACCGTGTCCTCGACGAACACCGAGTCCGGGCAGTCGTCGGCCGCATCCACCTCGATGGTGTCCCAGCCGTGCGCGCGCAGGGCCGCCACGTACGCCTCCCACTGCTCGACCGCGAGGTCGGCGTCGACCCTCTCCCGCTCGATGTGCGTCACCAGCCCCTCGGCAAGACGCGGGCTGGGGCGGCGGACGAGGGCCTTCTTGCTGGGCACGAGCGTGACTCCGTATCGGATGGGACGTGTCGGGACCGCACCGACAGGACCTCCGGGATCGACCGGAACGCATCGGGCGTCAGCCGACCATGATGCAGGGCGATCCCGCGGGAGGACACCCCCGGGAGGGAGGGAGGAGCTGGGGGTGCGGCGCCGGGGGATCGCAGGGGGATGAAGTCCGGCTCGGGGTGGAGGGGGTGAAGCACGGCTCAGGGGTGCAGGGGACGAAGTCCCCGCTGGGGGCGCAGGGGGCGGAGCCCCCGCCGGGGTCCGAGGCGAGGTCCCCGCTGTGGGGCGCAGGGGGCGGAGCCCCCGCCGGGGCCCGGGGCGAGGTCCCCGCTGTGGGGCGCAGGGGGCGGAGCCCCCGCCGGGGCCCGGGGCGGAGCCCCGAGGCAGGGCGAGCCTCTTACCCAACCGATTCGGGCGGGTGGGTGGGAAACAGGGACAACGCCCCCGCCGAGGCACGGGCAGAACCCCGAGGCAAGGCAAGCCTCCTGCCCAACCGATTCGGGCGGGCGGGTGGGCAAAGGCAAGGCCCCTACCCCAGCAAAGCCCGCCGCAGGTGCTCCCCGGTGGACGAACCCTCCGCCTCCAGGAGCTGCCGCGGCGTGCCCTCGAAGATGACCTCGCCGCCGTCCCTGCCGCCGTCCGGGCCGAGGTCGATCACCCAGTCGGCACGGGCGACCACGTCCAGGTTGTGCTCGACGACGACGACCGTGTTGCCCGTGTCGACCAGCCGGTCCAGCAGGCCGACGAGCCCCTCCACGTCCGCCATGTGCAGACCGGTCGTCGGTTCGTCGAGAACGTAGACCGCGCCCGTCCGGTGCAGCCGCGTGGCCAGCTTGATGCGCTGCCGCTCGCCTCCGGAGAGCGTGGAGAGGGGCTGGCCGAGCGTGAGATACGTCAGTCCGACGTCCCGCAGTGCGCGCAGCCGGCGCCGTACGCCCGGGTCGTCGAAGAAGCCGAGGGCCTGCTCGGCCGTCATCTCCAGGACGTCGGCGATGGAGCCGCCCCGCACGGTGAGCCGCAGCACCTCGTCCCTGAAGCGCCGTCCCTCGCAGTCGTGGCAGGTCGTCGTCACCGGGTCCATGAAGGCGAGGTCGGTGTAGATGATGCCCCGGCCCTCGCAGGTGCCGCAGGCACCGCTCGAGTTGAAGCTGAAGAAGCCCGCCTCGGCCCCCGTCTCCCGGGCGAAGATCTTCCGTACCGTGTCCATGATCCCCAGATAGGTCGCCGGAGTGGACCGGCCCGAGATCCCGATCGACGACTGGTCGACGACCACGGCCTCGTCGTGGGCGGCGGTGAACTCCGCGACCAGGGTGCTCTTTCCCGACCCGGCGACCCCGGTCACCGCCGTGAGCACACCGGCCGGGAACCGTACGGTGACGTCCCGCAGATTGTGCCGGTCGGCTCCCTTGACCCACAGGTCGCCGACGGGCCCGCGCACCTCGTCCTTGACCGTCGTACGGGTGCGCAGACAGCGGCCGGTGAGCGTGCCGGACGCGGCCAGCTCCTTCGGGGTGCCCTCGAACACCACCGTGCCGCCCCCGGTGCCCGCCCCCGGGCCCATGTCCACCACATGGTCGGCCAGCGCGATCACATCCGGGTCGTGCTCGACGACCAGCACGGTGTTGCCCTTGTCGCGCAGCCGCAGCAGCAGATCGCCGAGGCGGCCCACATCGCGCGGGTGCAGGCCGACGCTCGGTTCGTCGAAGATGTACGTCATCCCGGTCAGGCTGGAACCGAGGTGCCGCACCGTCTTCAGCCGCTGCCCCTCCCCGCCGCTGAGCGTGGCCGTCTCCCGGTCGAGGCTGAGGTAGCCGAGCCCGATCGTCTCGATCCGCTCCAGCGCGGCCACCGCCGCCCCCGCGATCACCCCGGCCACCGGATCGTCGATCCCCTTCAGTACGGCGATGAGATCGGGGACCTGCATCCCGGCGCACTCGGCGATGGAACGCCCGTTGATCCGGGTCGCGAGCGCCGCCGCGTTGAGCCGGGCTCCCCGGCAGGCCGGGCAGGTGCCCTCCACCAGGAACTCCCGGACCAGGTCGCGGGTCTTCTGGCTCATGGCCGACAGGTCCCGCTTCAGATACAGCCGCTCGAAGCGGTCGGCCAGCCCCTCGTACTCGGTGGTCCAGGTGCCGCCGGTGCCGTTGACCTTGACCTTGCTGCCGCCGGGCCGCCCGCGCATCAGGAACTCCCGCTCGCCGGCCGTGAACCGCCCCACCGGCTTGTCCGGGTCCAGGTCGGCGCTGTTCGTGTACGCCTGCCCCTGCCAGGTCCCGGCGGCGAACGGCGGGAAGCGGACCGCCCCGTCGGCGAGGGAGCGGTCCGGGTCCACGATGCGGTCCCAGTCGGGCCGGACCGTACGGCCGAGGCCGTCGCAGTCGGGGCACATGCCCGACGGGTCGTTGAACGAGTAGGCCGTGGCCGGCCCGGCGCTCGGGGTGCCGTGCCGGGAGAACAGCACCCGGATCACCGAGTAGACGTCCGTCATGGTGCCGACGGTCGACCGGGAGTGGCCGCCGACCGGCCGCTGGTCGACGACGATCGCGGGGGAGAGGTCCTCCAGGCCGTCCGCGTGCGGCCGCTCGTACTTGGGCAGCCGGTTGCGGACGAACCACGGATACGTCTCGTTCAGCTGGCGCTGCGACTCCACCGCGATCGTGTCGAACACGACGGACGATTTCCCCGACCCCGAAACGCCGGTGAACACGGTCAGCCGGCCTTTCGGGATGCGGAGGGTGACGTCCTTGAGGTTGTTCTCGCGTGCTCCGGTCAGGGTGATGACATCGTGCGTGAAGTCGGTCATGCCGCCGACGCTAGGCGGAATACCCGACAGCCTCTGGCGTGATTTCCTTCAGTTCTCCGTCCTCCATCCGCAGCCAGCGCGTGATGCCGATCGACTCCAGGAACGGCAGGTCGTGACTGGCCACGATCAGCGCCCCCTCGTAGGACTCCAGGGCCGTGGTGAGCTGATGCACGCTCGCCATGTCGAGGTTGTTGGTCGGCTCGTCGAGCATGAGGAGCTGCGGCGCGGGCTCCGCCAGCATCAGCGCGGCCAGCGCCGCCCGGAAGCGTTCGCCGCCGGACAGCGTCGCCGCCTTCTGGTCGGCCCGGGCGCCCCGGAACAGGAAGCGGGCCAGCCGCGCCCGGATCCGGTTGTTGGTGGCGTCCGGCGCGAACCGGGCCACGTTCTCGGCGACGGTCAGCTCCCCGTCGAGAACATCGAGCCGCTGCGGCAGGAACCGCAGCGGGACATGCGTCCGCACGTCGCCCGACTCCGGATCCAGCTCGCCGGTGATCGTGCGCAGCAGGGTGGTCTTGCCCGAGCCGTTGCGCCCGATCAGCGCGACCCGCTCGGGGCCGCGCAGCTCGAAGCCGCCCTCCACGCGGGCGCCGTACCGGAGCCCGAGATCCTGGAGGGTGAGGACGGTACGCCCCGGCGGCACGGCCGTGTAGGGCAGGTCGACACGGATCTCGTCGTCGTCCCGTACGGCCTCCACCGCCTCGTCGAGCCGCTCTCTGGCCTCGGCGAGCTTCTCCTCGTGCATGATGCGGTGCTTGCCCGCGGACTCCTGCGCCGCGCGCTTGCGCGCCCCCATGACGATCTTCGGCTCGCGCTTCTGTTCGAACATCTTCTGCCCGTACCGCTTGCGGCGGGCCAGCTTGACCTGCGCGTCGGCCAGTTCGCGCTTCTGTTTGCGGAAGTCGGACTCGGCGACGCGCACCATGCGCTCGGCCGCCTCCTGCTCGACTGACAGGGCCTCCTCGTAGTCGGAGTAGTTGCCCCCGTACCACGTGATCTCGCCGGAGCGCAGATCCGCGATCTGGTCGACGAGGTCCAGGAGTTCACGGTCGTGGCTGACGACGACCATCACACCCGGCCAGGACTGGACGGCCGTGTACAGCCGCCTGCGCGCGTACAGGTCGAGGTTGTTGGTCGGCTCGTCCAGCAGCAGCACATCGGGCCGGCGCAGCAGCAGCGCGGCCAGTCGCAGCAGGACCGACTCGCCGCCCGAGACCTCGCCGATGGTGCGGTCCAGCTCGATGTGTCCGAGCCCGAGTTCGCTCAGGGTGGCCAGGGCGCGCTCCTCGACGTCCCAGTCGTCGCCGACGGTCTCGAAGTGCGCCTCGGCCACATCGCCCGCCTCGATGGCGTGCAGCGCGGCCCGCTGTGCGGCGATGCCGAGGGCCTGGTCGACGCGCAGGGTGGTGTCGAGCGTGACGTTCTGCGGGAGGTAGCCGACCTCGCCGGCGACGCGGACGGCGCCGTCGGCCGGTGCGAGCTCAGCGGCGATCAGCTTCAACAGGGTGGATTTTCCCGACCCGTTGACACCGACCAGGCCGGTGCGGCCCGGGCCGAAGGCGACGTCCAGGCCCTCGAAGACGGAGGAGCCGTCGGGCCAGGTGAAGGAGAGGGACGTGACAGTGATCGAAGTAGGCATGCGGGGCCTCTTTCGCGGTTGCTTGATGCGGTCAGGGGCAAACGCGTATCGAGACACCTGCGACCAGGGAGGAGGGAGTCCACAGGCATGAGAAAAGCCCTGCACCCAAGGACGGCTCGATCGCCGAGGTCGCACGCAGCGCACACACCTGATGTGTGTGACGCGGTGTCTCAGGACCTCAGACGAGCAACGTCCTTCTCCAATCGGCGGCAACAGGACGCTTCCCAACGTACGAGGGGGTGTCGGGCCTGTCAACGAATTAACGTGCGGCCCGAGCGCCCCGAGGAGGCCCCGTGACCGACGGCCCGCTCTCGCTGCCGGCCCGGCTCTGCCTGCTGGCCTGGGACTCCGCGCGGCCGTCGGCCGCAGGCACCGGCCACCTGGCCGGCCTCGTGCGGGCCGGCGCCCTCACCGAACTGGCCCAGCGCGGACTGCTCACCGACGAGGACGGCATCGCCACGCCGGTCGACATGGACGCGCGCGCCGGTGACGCCGTCCTCGACGGGCTGCTGGAACTGGTCCACGAGTCGTGCCCGCACTCCTGGCGCACCTGGGTGACACTGCGGGCCCGGGTGACCCTCGACGCCGTGCGGGAGCAGCTCGTGGCCGGGGGGTATCTGCGGGCGGAGAAGAAGCGGGTCCTCGGCGTGTTCCCGTCCGTCGAGTACGCGCTGGAGCGCGCCGCCGCCGTGGACGCGCTGCGGGACGAGACGGGGCGGGTCCTCCAGGGACCTCTGCCGGTCGCCGAGACGTCCGAGCGGGACGCGGCGCTCGTCGCCCTCGCCGTCGCGGCGCACCTGCTGCCCGAGAAGGACGTCCGCGTCCATGGGTGGCGGGTCGAGGAGCTGACCGAGCGTGCGGGGGCGGTGGCGCCCGGGCTGTGGAAGATCGTGCGCGAGGTGCGTGGGGCGGTGGCGGCGGAGTCGACGGCGCCTGCCCGGAGCTGACTCACGTTCATGCCGGATTCCTGCCAGCCATGGCCCCCGTCCCACTGCTTGGGTTGCCCGTATGACGAACCGGAACGACCTGGCCTCGGCCTTCCGTGCCCTGCACATCCCCGGGACCCCGCTGGTCCTGCCCAACGCCTGGGACGCCGTCAGCGCCCGGCTGGTCGAGGAGGCGGGGGCCGCCGCCGTTGCGACGACCAGCGCCGGGGTCGTCTGGGCGCTCGGCGCGCCGGACGGCGAACGGGTGGACCGCGACGCGGCCCTCGAAGCCGTCGCCCGTATCGCCCGCGCCGTGACCGTCCCCGTGACCGCGGACATCGAGAGCGGCTACGCCGAGGACGCCGCGGGCGTCGCCGACACCGTCCGAGCGGTCCTCGCCGCAGGGGTGGTGGGCGTGAACATCGAGGACGCGCTGTACGACGTCGGCGTCGGAGCGGGCGGTCCGCTACGGGACGTCGAGGAGCAGGCCGGGCGGATCGCCGCCGCCCGCGAGGCGGCCGACGCGGCGGGCGTGCCGCTGTTCGTCAACGCCCGGACCGACACCTTCCTGAGCGGCGCCGGGGGAGTGGACTCCACCCTGGAGCGGGCCGCCGCGTACCGCGCCGCCGGGGCCGACGGGATCTTCGTCCCCGGGGCCGTCGACCCGGGGATCGTGAAGGAACTCGTGGACGGCGTCGACGGGCCGCTGAATGTCATGGCAGGCCCGGGCGCACCTCCGGTCGCCGAACTCGCGGCCCTGGGAGTGGCTCGTGTCAGTGTGGGCTCGGGCGTCGCCCAGGCCGCCCACGCCCTGGTCCGCCGAGCCGCGCGGGAGCTGCTGGACACGGGGACATACGGGTCACTCGCGGACGCTCTGGACTACGGCGAGGTCAACGCCCTGCTGGCGCGGGGACGTTAGCTCAGCACGCGTCCCGCATCAGCTCCGCCAGACCGTGGTCCAGATCCAGCTGGAGGTGCTCGAGACCGACGGGCACGAGCTCGCTCGTGGCCTCCAGGAACCGGCGCACCTCACTGGAGCGGACATGCACGACGGCGGTGCCCTCGGGGGCGTGGAACTCCAGTACCGTGCGGTCGTACCCGTACGGCCGCACCCGCACGTCGCCGTGTCCCTCGGCCTCCTTCAGGCCCGCGGCGAGCAGCTCACGGGAGAAGGTCCAGCAGACCTCGACGCCCTCCAGCGTGGCCGGGGCGGGGAAGGTCATGCGGACGGCGAACGGGTCACGTCGGTCGTAGTGGAGCGTCGCGGGAATGCTCGGCATTCGCGGCGCGGCGGCGACGAGACGGGCCTCCACGGGCTGCTCGATGACGATGGACAACGCCTTGCTCCCTTGTGACGGCTGGACGGACTTCCGGCCGGATGAGGCCGGGCATTGGAAGAGACGCCGGATTCAGCCAATCCGTGCACACGAAATGCGAGTGACCTCCGTCACCGCGTTCATGCACCAGAGTGACGTGACTCTCCTCATGTGCCACGGCGGGCGTTTGTGGCGCCCACCGCGGGGCCCCGGAACGCCGCCGAGGCCGTCTGGACGGCGCCCGGACGGTGGGCTAGCTTCCCCGGCCATGAGGCGCTTGGGGAGCACGCGACGGACGGGACGAACACGACGCAGGGCGACCGCGGCGGCGGCATGCGTGGCGGCACTGGCCGCCCTGACCGCCGTACCGGCGCAGGCGCACGAGCCGGAGCACCGGGTGCCGCACTGGGAACCGAAGGACACCGGCACCCCGGAGGTACGGTTCCGCGGCCTCGCCGCCGTCAGCCGGAACACGGCCTGGGCCGCCGGGACCGGCGGCACCGTGCTGCGCACCACCGACGGCGGGGCGACCTGGCGGAACGTCTCGCCCCCGGGCGCGGCGGAGTTGCAGTTCCGGGACGTCGAGGCGTTCGACGCGCGCCGTGCCGTGGTCCTGGCCATCGGCGAGGGCGAGGCGTCCCGGGTGTACCGCACCGACGACGGCGGGACGACCTGGACGGAGTCCTTCCGCAACACCGACCCGAAGGCCTTCTACGACTGCCTGGCCTTCTTCGATCCCCGCCACGGCCTCGCGATGAGCGACCCGGTGGACGGGAAGTTCCGCATCCTGTCGACCGGCGACGGCGGCCGTACCTGGAAGGTGCTGCCGAACGCGGGCATGCCGGCCGCGCAGGAGGGCGAGGCCGGATTCGCGGCGAGCGGCCAGTGCCTGGTCACCTCCGGGCCGAAGGACGTCTGGCTCGCCACCGGCGGGGCCGCACGCGCGCGGGTGCTGCACTCCGCCGACCGGGGCCACACCTGGACGGCCACCGACACGGCCCTCCCGGCGGGCGACCCGGCCCGCGGTGTCTTCGCGCTGGCCTTCCGCGACCGTACTCACGGCCTCGCGGTCGGCGGTGACTTCCGCCCCGAGCAGCCCTCCCCGCGGGCCGCCGCGCGCACTGCCGACGGCGGCCGCACCTGGCGCCCCGCCGCCACACCCCCGCCCGCCTACCGCTCCGGCGTCGCCTGGCTCCCGCACAGCCGCACCGCCGCCCTGGCCGTCGGCCCCACCGGCACCGACCTCACCTCGGACGGCGGCCGCACCTGGCGGACGGTCGACACCGGTTCCTACGACACCGTCGACTGCACCCCGGACCGAGGGTGCTGGGCCGCCGGCGAGAAGGGCCGGGTTGCCCGCCTGGAGCACTGAGCATGCGGACCGCCCTGATAGTCGGCAATGTGGGTACCCGTTCACTGGTCGTGAAAGGAAGTGAGCGGTGATGCCACGCGGTTCGAGCTCCAAGCGGGAGCGCCAGTACGAGCACATCAAGGACAGTGCGCAGGACCGGGGCGAGAGCACCGGCCGCGCCAAGGAGATCGCCGCGCGGACGGTGAACAAGGAACGCGCACGCTCCGGCGAGTCGAAGACCGCCAGCCGCACCTCCACGAAGGACATGTCCTCCGGCAAGCGCGGCGGTCAGCGGTCCGGGAAGGGCTCCCAGGGGCCCACCTACGACCAGCTGTACCAGGAGGCCAGGCGCCGCGGCGTCGACGGACGCTCCAGCATGAACAAGAGCCAGCTGCAGCGCGCACTGAACAAGTGAGGCGCGTGCCTCCCGAGGCCGGCGGGACTCCCTGATCCCGCCGGCCTTCGCGCTGCCCGTAGGCTCGGGCCCACCATGACGACCGTACGCATCCCCGAAGACTGGCCCGCGACCGAGGAAGAGGCCCGCGCCGTCCAGGACGAACTGCGTGAGCGCGTGATCCTCGACGAACCCGGACCGCCGCCCGGCACGGGCCGTGTGACGGGGGTCGACGTGGCCTACGACGACGAACGTGACGTCGTCGCGGCTGCGGCGGTCGTCCTGGACGCGTCGAGTCTCGAGGTCGTCGCTCAGGCCACGGCGGTGGGCCGCGTCTCCTTCCCCTATGTGCCCGGACTGCTCGCCTTCCGCGAGATCCCCGCGGTCCTGGCCGCCCTCGACGCCCTGCCGCTCGCGCCGGGCCTGGTGGTCTGCGACGGCTACGGCCTCGCCCACCCCCGCCGCTTCGGCCTCGCCAGCCACCTCGGCGTCCTCACCGGCCTCCCCACGATCGGCGTCGCCAAGAACCCCTTCACCTTCGCCTACGACGACCCAGACACCCCGCGCGGCAGCAGCTCCGCGCTGCTCGCCGGCTCCGAGGAGGTCGGCCGCGCCCTGCGCACCCGGGAGGCCGTCAAGCCGGTCTTCGTCTCGGTCGGCCACCGCGTGACGCTCGCGGGCGCCTGCGCCCACACCCTCGCGCTGACCCCCGAGTACCGTCTCCCGGAAACCACCCGCAGGGCGGACGCCCTCTGCCGCGAGGCCCTGCGGGAGACCTGCTCGACCTGACCGGCCACCGCCCGGCCGAGGGACCGGCCGGTGTGATCTGAGTACCGGCTCTGAGTACCTGTACGGATGCCCGGCCGCGGCCCCGTCGGCAGGCTGGGGCGCATGACAACCCACCGCGCTCCCAAGCCTGTTGCCGGACCGACCCAGACGGTCGAGCGGGCCGTCACGGTCGGGCTGATCCTCGCCGTGCTGGCCGGTCTCGCCTGGATCGCCGGGATGATCTACACCATCGCCGAGTGGCCGATGTAGGACGGAGCCCCTCGGCCGTCCCTCAGCGGGTCGACGCGACGCGGAAGCGGATGCCCGCCGCGCTCAGCCGGTCGATCAGCGCGTCGCCCATCGCGGCCGCCGTGGTGACCTGGCCCGCCGTCTTCGGCAGCTCGTCGAAGGCCAGGCACAGCGCCGACTCGGCGAGCATCTTCGCCGTCTCGTCGTAACCCGGGTCGCCGCCGGAGACCTCCGTGTACACCCGCCGGCCGCCGCCCTCGCCCACGAAGCGCAGGGAGAACCAGCTCTTCGCCCGCTTCTCGGGGCTCGGCCCGTCCCCGGGCTTGAGCCGGTCCGACAACCAGCGCCGCGCGGGCGGCACCTGAGCCGCCGCCACCAGCGCGCCGACGGCCGCGACCCCGCCCACCGCCATGGGCAGGTGCCGGACCGCCGCGTACTGCCGGTAGCGGAAGTCGGGGCCGTACCGCTCGAGGGCCGCCGCGGACCGCCGCACGATCTGCGGGTCGATGGTCGGCATCGGCAGCGCCCAGGCGCCGACCTCCTTGGCGAACCGCGGCGTACCCGTCGGCACGGAGACCCGCCGTCCCACCAGCCGCGGCTCGTGCCGCCGCCGGTCCCGCACGGCCGCTGCCATCTCCCGCTGCCGCGCGAACTGGTTCAGGGCCGAGTTGAAGGTCCCGCCCGAGAAGGCGGCGTCCACGGTCACGAAACCGTCCACGGTCAGCGGCACGTCCTCGGGCAGCTGCCGCACGGTGAAGTACACGCCCAGGTCGTGCGGGATCGAGTCGAAGCCGGCGGCGTGCACCAGCCGGGCCCCGGTCTCCCGCGCGCGTGCGTCGTGCCGGACGTACATCAGGTCCACGAACTCCGGCTCGCCCGCGAGGTCGAGGTAGTCGGTCCCGGCGTCCGCGCAGGCGGCCACGAGCTCCTCGCCGTACTTCACGTAGGGGCCGACCGTCGTGGCCACCACGCGCGCCTGCTCGGCGAGAGCGCGCAGCGAGGCCGGGTCGGAGACGTCCGCCAGCAGCACGCCCACCTCCGCGCCGTCCGGCAGCCGCTCGCGCAGCCGCTCCAGCTTCTGAGCGCTGCGGCCCGCGATCGCCCAGCGCAGCCCGTCCGGCGCGTGCGCGGCCAGATACTCCGCGGTGAGCGCTCCGGCGAAACTGGTGGCTCCGAAGAGCACGATGTCGTACGGACGGTCCGTCCTGTTCAGCCTGCTCATGACACCCCTCGGTCGTGCAGCCCGTGCCGCTGTCGGTGGCCGAGGCTAGCGTGAGGGGTGCGGAGCCCGACGACGAGCCCGGAGGAACGACGATGGCCGTGCCCAGGAATGCCCTGAAGAAGTGGGAGAAAGTGCGCGAGTTCGCGCTGGGGCTGCCGGGTGCCGTCGAGGAGTTCCCCTGGGGCGAGTCCGTCGCGAAGGTCAACAAGAAGGTGTTCGTCTTCCTGGGCGTCCAGGACGGCAGTTACCCCCTGGGTGTGACGGTGAAGCTCAAGGACGAGACGGCCCACGCCCACGCCCTGTCCAGCCCCGGCGCCGAGCCCGCCGGTTACGGCCTGGGCAAGGCCGGCTGGGTGAGCGTCCCCCTGGAGCCGCAGGGAGCCCCGGCCGCGGAGATGCTCTGCGACTGGGTGGAGGAGAGCTACCGGGTGATCGCGCCGAAACGGCTGATAGCGGAACTGGACGCGGACTGACTCCGTCGGGCAGATTACTAAGCGCTTGCTCTCTTCAGGTCTTGTGCCGATCGGAACGCGTTCTTAGCATCACTGGTGTTACATCAGTTGTGTCACAGCACTGGGGGCTGGATGACCACGGCAAAGACGCCAGGACACGGCCCGCTCACCGGCGTGCGCGTCGTCGAGCTGGCCGGCATCGGGCCCGGCCCGTTCGCCGCCATGCTCCTGGCCGACCTCGGGGCCGACGTCGTGCGCGTGGACCGCCCCGGCGGCCCCGGACTCGCCATCGACCCGGCGTACGACGTCACCAACCGCAACAAGCGCTCGGTGGTCGTCGACCTGAAGTCCCCGGACGGCCCCGGCCATGTGCTGGACCTCGCCGCACGCGCCGACATCCTGGTGGAGGGCTATCGCCCCGGTGTCGCCGAGCGCCTGGGCGTCGGCCCCGAGGTCTGCCACGCCCGCAACCCGCGCCTCGTCTACGGCCGGATGACCGGCTGGGGACAGGACGGTCCGCTCGCCGAGCGCGCCGGGCACGACATCGCGTACATCGCCCCCACCGGCACCCTCGGCATGATCGGCCGGCCGGACGAGCCGCCGGCCGTCCCGGCCAACCTGCTCGGCGACTACGCGGGCGGCTCCCTGTATCTCGTCGTCGGCGTCCTCGCCGCCCTGAACCACGCCCGCGCGACCGGCACCGGCCAGGTCGTCGACGCCGCGATCGTCGACGGCACCGCCCACCTCGCCACGATGATCCACGGCATGCTCGCCGCCGGCGGCTGGCAGGACCGCCGCGGCGCCAACCTCCTGGACGGCGGCTGCCCCTACTACGGGACGTACGAGACGGCCGACGGCAGGCACATGGCCGTCGGCGCCCTGGAGCCGCAGTTCTACGAGGAGTTCCTGACCCTCCTCGGCGTCGAGGACCAGGCCACGGCCCGCAAGGATGTCACCCGGTGGGGCGAACTGCGCGAACAGATCGCGGTCCGCTTCAAGACCCGGACCAGGGACGAGTGGACGGCCGTCTTCGAGGGCTCCGACGCGTGCGTGGCGCCCGTCCTGTCCCTGCGCGAGGCCCCGCACCACCCGCATCTCGCCGCCCGCGGCACCTTCACCGACCACGGCGGCATCACCCAGCCCGCCCCGGCCCCCCGTTTCTCCGCGACCCCGACCTCCGTCCGCACCGGCCCGGCGCGGCCGGGCGCCGACACGGCGGACGTCGCCCGGGACTGGGACGTCCCCGGGCTCCTCCCAGCGTTCCGCAACCCTCAGTGAAAGGCCCCCTCGTGAGCACCGAAGCGTACGTGTACGACGCGATCCGCACCCCGCGCGGTCGCGGCAAGGCCAACGGCTCCCTGCACGGCACCAAGCCCATCGACCTGGTCGTCGGACTCATCCACGAGATCCGCGCCCGCTTCCCCGGCCTCGACCCGGCCGCCGTCGACGACATCGTCCTCGGCGTCGTCGGCCCGGTCGGCGACCAGGGCTCGGACATCGCCCGGATCGCCGCCATCGCCGCCGGGCTGCCCGACACGGTGGCCGGCGTGCAGGAGAACCGCTTCTGTGCCTCGGGCCTGGAGGCCGTCAACCTGGCCGCCGCCAAGGTGCGTTCGGGCTGGGAGGACCTCGTCCTCGCCGGCGGCGTCGAGTCGATGTCCCGGGTGCCGATGGCCTCCGACGGCGGCGCCTGGTTCAACGACCCGATGACCAACCTCGACGTGAACTTCGTGCCGCAGGGCATCGGTGCCGACCTCATCGCCACCATCGAGGGCTTCTCCCGGCGGGACGTCGACGAGTACGCGGCCCTCTCCCAGGAGCGCGCGGCCACCGCCACGAAGGACGGCCGCTTCGAGCGGTCCGTCGTCCCGGTGAAGGACCGCAGCGGCCTCGTCGTCCTCGACCACGACGAGTTCCCCCGCCCCGGCACCACCGCCGACTCCCTCGCCAAGCTCAAGCCGTCCTTCGCGGACATCGGCGAACTCGGCGGCTTCGACGCCGTCGCGCTCCAGCAGTACCACTGGGTGGAGAAGATCGACCACGTCCACCACGCGGGCAACTCCTCCGGCATCGTGGACGGCGCCTCGCTCGTCGCGATCGGCTCCAAGGAGGTCGGCGAGCGCTACGGGCTCACCCCCCGCGCGCGGATCGTCTCCGCCGCCGTCTCCGGCTCCGAGCCCACCATCATGCTCACCGGCCCCGCCCCCGCCACCCGCAAGGCCCTCGCCAAGGCCGGACTGACCATCGACGACATCGACCTCGTCGAGATCAACGAGGCGTTCGCGGCGGTCGTGCTGCGCTTCGTGAAGGACATGGGCCTGTCCCTGGACAAGGTCAACGTCAACGGCGGCGCGATCGCCCTCGGCCACCCCCTCGGCGCGACCGGCGCGATGATCCTCGGCACGCTCGTCGACGAACTGGAGCGCCAGGACAAGCGCTACGGCCTCACCACGCTGTGCGTGGGCGGCGGCATGGGCGTCGCCACGATCGTCGAGCGCATCTGACCACCTCCCAACGGATCACTACGGAGCACATCCCCATGAGCACTGAGTCCACCACCATCCGCTGGGAACAGGACCGCACCGGCCTCGTCACCCTCGTCATCGACGACCCGAACCAGTCCGCGAACACCATGAACCAGGCGTTCCGCGACTCCCTCGCCGCCGTCACCGACCGCCTGGAGGCCGAGAAGGACTCCATCCGGGGCGTCATCATCACCTCCGCCAAGAAGACCTTCTTCGCCGGCGGCGACCTGCGCGACCTGATCCGCGTCACCCCCGAGACGGCCCAGGAGCTGTTCGACGGCGGCATGGCGATCAAGCGGAACCTGCGCCGCATCGAGACCCTCGGCAAGCCGGTCGTCGCCGCGCTCAACGGCGCCGCCCTCGGCGGCGGCTACGAGATCGCCCTGGCCTGCCACCACCGCGTAGCACTCGACGCGCCCGGCTCGAAGATCGGCTGCCCCGAGGTCACCCTCGGCCTGCTCCCCGGAGGCGGCGGCGTCGTCCGCACCGTCCGGCTGCTCGGCATCGCCGACGCCCTGCTGAAGGTCCTCCTCCAGGGCACCCAGTACAACCCGCGCCGCGCCCTGGAGAACGGCCTCGTCGACGACGTCGCCGAGACCCAGGAGGAACTGCTCGCCAAGGCCCGTGCCTTCATCGACGCCAACCCGGAGTCGCAGCAGCCCTGGGACAAGCCGGGCCACCGGATCCCGGGCGGCACGCCCGCCAACCCCAAGTTCGCCGCGAACCTGCCCGCCTTCCCGGCGAACCTGCGCAAGCAGACGGGCGGCGCCCCCTACCCGGCGCCGCGCAACATCCTCGCCGCCGCCGTCGAGGGCTCCCAGGTCGACTTCGAGACCGCCCAGATCATCGAGGCCCGCTACTTCGTGGACCTCGCGGCCGGGCAGACCTCGAAGAACATGATCCAGGCCTTCTTCTTCGACCTCCAGGCCGTCAACTCCGGCGCCAACCGCCCCAAGGGCATCGAGCCCACGAAGGTCCGCAAGGTCGCCGTCCTCGGCGCCGGCATGATGGGCGCGGGCATCGCCTACTCCTGTGCCCGCGCCGGCATCGACGTCGTCCTGAAGGACGTCTCCCTGGAGGCGGCCCTCAAGGGCAAGGGCTACTCCGAGAAGCTGTGCGCCAAGGCCGTCTCCAAGGGCCGTACGACCCAGGCGAAGGCGGACGCGCTGCTCGCCCGGATCACGCCCACCGCCGAGGCGCAGGACCTGGCCGGCTGCGACGCCGTCATCGAGGCCGTCTTCGAGGACACCTCCCTCAAGCACAAGGTGTTCCAGGAGATCCAGAACGTCGTGGCGCCCGACGCGCTGCTCTGCTCCAACACCTCCACCCTCCCCATCACCGCACTCGCCGAGGGCGTGGAGCGCCAGACCGACTTCATCGGGCTGCACTTCTTCTCGCCGGTCGACAAGATGCCGCTCGTCGAGATCATCAAGGGCGAGCGCACGGGCGAGGAGGCGCTGGCCCGCGCCTTCGACCTGGTGCGGCAGATCAGCAAGACCCCGATCGTCGTCAACGACTCGCGCGGCTTCTTCACCTCCCGCGTCATCGGGCACTTCATCAACGAGGGCGTCGCCATGGTCGGCGAGGGCATCGAGCCCGCGTCGGTCGAGCAGGCCGCCGCCCAGGCCGGCTACCCGGCCAAGGTGCTGTCCCTGATGGACGAGCTGACGCTGACGCTGCCCCGCAAGATCCGGGGCGAGACGAAGCGCGCCGTGGAGGAGGCGGGCGGCACCTGGACCGCCCACCCCGCCGAGGCCGTGATCGACCGCATGGTCGACGAGTTCGGCCGCACGGGCCGCAGCGGCGGCGCCGGCTTCTACGACTACGGCGACGACGGCAAGCGCTCCGGACTCTGGTCCGGACTGCGCGAGCACTACACCAAGCCCGGCCATCAGATCCCGTTCGACGACATGAAGGAGCGCATGCTCTTCTCCGAGGCGCTGGACACCGTCCGGCTGCTCGAGGAAGGCGTGCTGACCTCGGTCGCCGACGCCAACATCGGCTCCATCTTCGGCATCGGCTTCCCGGGCTGGACCGGCGGCGTGCTCCAGTACATCAACGGCTATGAGGGCGGCCTGCCCGGATTCGTGGCACGCGCGCGGGAACTCGCCGAGCGCTACGGCGACCGGTTCACGCCTCCCGCGCTCCTGGTGGACAAGGCGGAGAAGGGGGAGCGGTTCAGCGACTCAGCCCGGGGCTGACTCCTCCGGAGGCTCCGTGAGCCACTCGCCCAGCTCTTCCTTCAGCGACCGCTGAAAGGCCGTGAGGAGCGCCTGCACCACCAGAGGGTGCATGTGCGCCGACAGGGACCGCACGTCCCGGGCGTCACGCTCCGCCACCTCGCCCCGGAAGAGCTGGGAGAGTTCACGGGCCGCGGCGCGCGTGTGTTCGATGAGAACCTTGCGCGCCGCGAAGATCGCCTCCTGGGAGAGCGGCACGTCCAGCAGCCCGACGCCCAGCCGGAGCAGACCGAGGTCGGCTTCGTACCCGTCGTCACCGGGCCGGACCACGCCCATCGCGACCAGCCGCTCGACGTCCTCGGCGCCGAGCGGCCGTCCGGCCCGGCGCTCCAGTTCCTTCGCCGTGACCGTCTCGACGGTGTCCGGCGCCCAGGAGGCCACCACGGCCCGGTGGATGGCGAGGTCGTGCGCGCTCAGATCCGGCGGCAGCTGCCGCAGATAGCGCTCGATGCCCGACAGCGTCATGCCCTGCCGCTGCAACTCCTCGATCAGCGCCAGCCGGGCCAGGTGCTCCCGACCGTAGTGCCCCACCCGCCGGGGGCCGAGAACCGGGGGCGGCAGCAGCCCCTTCGTGCCGTAGAAGCGGACCGTGCGCACCGTGACACCGGCCCGGGCGGCCAGTTCGTCGATCGTGAGGGTCGGCTCCTCGGTGTCGGTCGTCATATGCAGCAGTATCGCTGTCTCACCAGTGCTGTGAAACCTCCGGCGACCGACGTGAAGGTGCTGTGAGAAGTAGCGCTCTGTGACGTATGCCACCGCGTGAGTCGCGCTCGGTGGGGGAAGGTGGCCCCTTGGTCTGTGCCTTTACCGAGGGCGCAGACCTTATGTACGTCCGGACAAGCCGAGCGTGACCCGCTCGGGCGCACCAGAGAAGTGGATCCACCGTGAGCAAGGACGCCGTGAACACGGCAGCAGCCGCATCCCGTAGCGACGCGGCCCAGGTGCCCGCGGACGCGGGTGACGCCGGCTACAGCAAGGACCTCAAAGCCCGCCACGTCAACATGATCGCCATCGGAGGCGCGATCGGCACCGGACTCTTCCTGGGCGCCGGCGGGCGGCTGCACAACGCGGGCCCGGCACTGGCGATCGCCTACCTGGTGTGCGGCGTCTTCGCCTTCTTCGTCGTGAAGGCCCTCGGCGAACTCGTGCTCTACCGCCCCTCCTCGGGCTCCTTCGTGTCGTACGCGCGCGAGTTCCTCGGCGAGAAGGGCGCCTATGTCGCCGGCTGGATGTACTTCCTGAACTGGTCGACCACCGGCATCGCCGACATCACCGCGATCGCGCTCTACACGCACTACTGGAGCCTGTTCACCGACATCCCGCAGTGGGTGCTCGCGCTGGCCGCCCTCGCGGTCGTGCTGGCCGTGAACCTGATCTCGGTGAAGATCTTCGGTGAGATGGAGTTCTGGTTCTCGATCATCAAGGTCGCCACGCTCGTCGGCTTCATGTTCATCGGCATCTTCCTGCTCGCCACGCAGCACAAGGTGGGCGGCCAGACACCGGGCATGAGCGTGATCACGGAGAACGGCGGCGTCTTCCCGCACGGCATGATGCCCGTCGTCCTGGTCATGCAGGGCGTGATCTTCGCGTACGCCGCGCTGGAACTGGTCGGTGTCGCCGCGGGTGAGACCGCCGAGCCGGAGAAGGTCGTCCCGCGCGCGGTGAACTCGATCATGTGGCGGGTCGGGCTCTTCTACGTCGGCTCGGTCGTCCTGCTGGCCCTGCTCCTGCCCGGCTCGGTCTACTCGGCCGACCAGAGCCCCTTCGTCACGGTCCTGTCGAAGATCGGCATCCCCGCGGCGGGCGACGTGATGAACCTGGTGGTCCTCACGGCGGCGATGTCCTCCCTCAACTCCGGCCTGTACTCCACGGGCCGCATCCTCCGCTCGATGGCGATGGCGGGATCGGCCCCGAAGTTCACGGCCCGTATGAACCGCAGTCAGGTCCCCTACGGTGGCATCCTGCTGACCTGCGCGGTGTGCGTGCTCGGCGTCGGCCTGAACTACCTGGTGCCGGCCCAGGCCTTCGAGATCGTGCTGAACGTCGCCTCCCTCGGCATCATCAGCACCTGGGTGATCATCATGATCTGCCACCTGGTCTTCGTCCGCCGCGCCAAGGCGGGCCTGGTCGAGCGCCCCTCCTTCCGCCTCCCCGGCAGCCCGGTCACGGAGATCGCCACGGTCGTCTTCCTGCTGGCCTGCCTCGGCATGATGTGGAACGACCCCGAGGTCGGCCGCAGGACCCTCCTGCTCGTCCCGCTGATCGCGGCCATGCTGGTCGCGGGCTGGTTCGGCGTCCGCCGCAGGGTGTCCGCGACGGCCGACCAGGAGCTGTCGCAGCTGACGAAGTAGCAACCCGGGGCCGTTGTCAGTGGCCCCGTCCACGGTGGCGTCATGTCGGGGATCAGGTATGTCCGGGGTGACGCCACCGTGCCGTCGGTGAAGGGCGTCACGGCACTGAGGCGGCACGGCTCGGACCGCCTCAGCCCTGCCCGTCGAAGCTCCGTACCAGACACTGCGTCAGGCGCTTCGCGAGCGAGCTGTCGGGATCCAGCAGGGGGTTGAAGATGGCTACGTCGAGGCCCACGGCTCCGCTGTCGGAGAGGGCCGTGTGCAGGACGGTCTCCAGTTCCTGCCAGGTCAGGCCGCCGGGCAGGCGGTAGTCGACGGCGGGCATGGCCGCGTCGTCCAGTACGTCGACGTCGAGGTGGATCCAGTACCCGGCGCCCGTGCCGTCGCCGGTCAGCAGGCCGACGGCGCGCTGGGCCGCCCCGGCCGCCCCCAGGGCACGAACGGTGTCCAGGTCCATCGTGTGCAGCGCGGACGGCAGCGGCTGCATGCCGTAGGACGCGGATTCCTCCGCGTCCCGGAAGCCCAGGGCGACGACGTCCTCGTCCCGCACCAGGGGGCCCCGGCCCTCCAGGTCGGCCAGGACGTGCGGGCCGCGCCCGGTGGCCAGGGCGAGTTCCATCGAGGCCGCCTCACCGGTGGGCTCCGCCGACGGCTGGTAGAAGTCGGTGTGCCCGTCGAGGAAGAGCAGGCCGTGCCGGTCCCGGCGGCGCAGCGCGAGCAGGTTGCCGAGGAGCACGCTGCAGTCGCCGCCCAGCACCACGGGGAACCGGCCGTCGTCGAGGACCCCGCCGACGGCATCGGCCAACGCGCCGGAGTACCCCGCGATGCCGTCCGGGTTGAGCACCCCGGTGTCCGGATCCCGCTCCGGGTCGTAGCCGGGCGGCTCCACCCGGCCCGCCCGCACCGCTCCCAGCCCCTCGGCCAGCCCGGCCCCGAGCAGCGCCTCCGGCAGTCCCTCGACCCCGGTCGGCCGCAGCCCCAGCACGGACGGCGCCTCGACGATCGCCACATCCCGCACGCCCGGCTCCTCCGAACGCGGCCCGGGCCCGTACACCCGGGCGTATGGGGCCACGGTAGACCGACACCGGGGAGCAGGCGCGCCGACGCCGGGCGGAGTGAGGGCGCTGCGCCTACTAGCCCCCACCTCTGCCGCCCTGGCGGCGCGATGCCGCTGCGCCCCCCGGGCCGCCCCGGCGGCATGAGAGCCCGCGCTAGATCAACGCGACCCCCGTGCGGCCGGGCCGTGCTCGTGCGCCCCGTTCGTCGCCTTGATCTTCTTCCACGACTTGGGCTGCGTCACCGTCCCGCCGGCCTTCGCGACGGACGCGGTCCGGGCCGCCGCCGACGTCGGCTTGGACGCCTGGAACAGCCATGTGTCGAAGAGCGCGGCCAGGGGCTTCCCGGACACCTCCTCGGCGTAGCGCCGGAAGTCGGCGACCGACGCGTTGCCATGGGCGTACTTCTGGGGCCAGCCCTTGAGGATCGCGAAGAACGCCTCGTCGCCGATCTCGTTGCGCAGTGCCTGGACGGCCAGTGCGCCCCGGTCGTAGACCGCCGCGTGGAACTGGTTCTCCGGCCCCGGGTCCCCGGGCTTCACCGTCCAGAACGAGTCGTCCGCCGGATGCGAGGCGTACACGTAGTCGGCGAGTTCCTGCGCCGTGCCCTCGCCCTCGTGCTCCGACCAGAGCCACTGCGCGTACCGTGCGAACCCCTCGTTGATCCAGATGTCCTTCCAGCGCTTGAGGGACACGTCGTCCCCGTACCACTGGTGGGCGATCTCATGGACGACGAGTGACACGTTCGACCCGTTCGCGAACTGCCGCGGGCTGTAGTACGGCCGGGTCTGCGTCTCCAGCGCGTAGCCCGTGGTCGTGTTCGGCACGTATCCGCCGAGCGCGTTGTAGGGGTACGGCCCGAAGTACCCGGCCAGCCAGTCCGCGATCTCCCCGGTCCGTTCGATGCTCGCCCGTGCCGCGCCGGCGTGGTCGCCCAGCTCCTTGCTGTAGGCGTTGAGGACCGGAACGCCGCTCTCGGTAGTGCCCGTCGTGATGTCGAACTTCCCGACCGCGAGCGTGGCGAGGTACGTGGCCTGCGGCTTGTTCGAGCGCCAGTTCCAACGAGTCCAGCCGAGCCGTGAACTCGTCGACTGGAGCGTGCCGTTGGAGATGGCCTGGGTGCCGTCCGGGACCAGTACGGACACGTCGTAGGTGGCCTTGTCGAGCGGGTGGTCGTTACCGGGGAACCACCACGCCGCGGCCTCGGGCTCGTTCGCCGCGACACCGCCGTCCGGGGTCCGGTGCCAGCTGGTGAAGCCGTAGGCCTGCTTCGACGACGGCACCCCGCGATAGCGCACGACGACCGTCACGGGCGCGCCCTTGGCCAGCGGCGTCCCAGGCGTGATCTCCAGCTCGTGCTCGCCCGACGTCCTGAACGAGGCCTTCGCGCCGTTGACGCGCACCTCGCCGACGTCCAAAAGGAAGTCCAGGTTGAAGCTCGACAGCTCCTGCGTGGTGCGGGCCACGAGGGTCGCCGTGCCCTCCAGTTCGTCCGTGGCCGGCTGGTACTTCAGCCGGAGGTCGTAGTGGGAGACGTCGTATCCGCCGTTCCCGTAGGCCGGGTAGTAGGGGTCACCGATGCCCGGCGCGCCGGGGGAGTGGGGCGCGGCCGACGCCGGGATCGCCAGCAGGAGAACGGCCGCTGCCAGGGCTCCCGGCGCGATGATTCTGCGGTGCACGCAAGGCTCCAAGTCGTAGGTCCCGAAAGCTGTCCGGAGCCTATTGACTCCCTGTGTCACCAGTCATGTCCATGGTCCCTGCTGTCACACGATCGCCATTCGGCCGACATGAGGCACCGGCCGAGCCCCCGGGCCCCTCCCGGACACGCCGGTCCGTCAGCTGCCCTCTTCTGAACAGGAGTTCACCGATGTAGCGTCCGGCGCATGCCGAAACGCACGCGCTTCACGACCTGGAGACCGCTCGCGACGGCGGCCACGGCCGCCCTCTTGGCCACCCTGCTCACCCCGGCCGCGGCACAGGCCGCCCCGCGCGGGAGCGAACCCGTCTACTCGTACGACAAGGCCGTCCGCGAGGCCGTCTGGGTGGACACCGGACTCGACGGCGACGGCGACGGTAAGGCCGACCGCGTCGCCGTCGACATCGTCCGCCCCCGCGAACCCGCCCGGCAGGGCCGCAAGGTTCCCGTCATCATGGACGCCAGCCCGTACTACTCCTGCTGCGGGCGCGGCAACGAGAGCCAGCGCAAGACGTACGACGCGAACGGCGACGTCGTCCAGATGCCGCTGTACTACGACAACTACTTCGTGCCCCGCGGCTACGCCTTCGTCGGCGTCGACCTGGCCGGAACCAACCGCTCCGACGGCTGCGACGACGTCGGCGGACGCTCCGACGTCCAGTCGGCGAAGGCCGTCGTCGACTGGCTGAACGGCCGCGCCAAGGCCTACACGACCCGCACCGGCACCACCCGGGCCAAGGCCGGCTGGACGAACGGCCGCACGGGCATGATCGGCAAGAGCTGGGACGGCACCATCGCCAACGGCGTCGCCGCCACCGGCGTCAAGGGACTGAAGACCATCGTCCCGATCAGCGCCATCTCCTCCTGGTACGACTACTACTTCCAGCAGGGCGCCCCGCTCTACGACTCCGGCCCCGAGTGGCTGTCCGACTACGTCAACAGCCCCGACGCCCGCGAGAAGTGCGGCGCCGTGCAGCAGAAGCTCGTCGACGGGGCCCCGCGCACCGGCGACCGGACCCCGCTGTGGACCGAGCGCGACTATGTGAAGGACGCGAAGAAGGTCAGGGCCAGCGTCTTCCTGATCCACGGCATGCAGGACCTCAACGTGCGCATGAAGCACGTCGGCCAGTGGTGGGACGCCCTCGCGAAGCACGGCGTCGAGCGCAAGATCTGGCTCTCCCAGACCGGCCACGTCGACCCCTTCGACTTCCGCCGCGCCACCTGGGTCGACACCCTGCACCGCTGGTTCGACCACGAACTCATGGGCTACGACAACGGCATCGACCGCGAGCCCATGGCGGACATCGAACGCCGTCCCGACCAGTGGAGCACCTCCAAGGTCTGGCCGCCGGCCGGCACCCGGGACACCACCCTGCGCCCCGACCGGGGAACCCAGCCCGGCGTCGGCACCCTCGGCCTGCACCGCGGCCACGGCACCGAGACCTTCACCGACGACCCGAAGCTGAGCGAGACCGACTGGGCCGCTCAGGTCGACAAGCCGACACCGGAGAAGGCCGGTTTCGCCACCGGGCCGCTCACCCGCGACCTGCGCCTGTCCGGCTCCTCCGAGGTCACTGTCACCGCGACGCCCTCCGCCCCGACGGCCCATCTCTCCGCCGTCCTCGTGGACATCGGCCCCGACACCATCCGCGACTACGCCGACGCCGGCGAAGGCATCACCACTCTCACGAACCGCACCTGCTGGGGCGCGAGCACCGCCGGCGACAACTCCTGCTTCAAGGAGGCGAAGGCCAAGACCGCCGACGTCGACTACACGGTCGTCAGCCGCGGCTGGGCCGACCTCGGCAACCACGCCTCGGACGACAAGGGCTCCCCGCTCACCCCGGGCAAGCGGTACACGATCACCCTCGACCTGGCGGCGACCGACCATGTCGTCCCGAAGGGCCACCGTCTGGCGCTGATCGTCGCGGGCACCGACAAGGGCCTCATCGACGCTCCCGCCGACACGCCGAAGCTGGCGCTCGACCTCTCGCGAACCTCGGCCGACGTGCCGTTCGTCGGCGGACCCGCCGCCTTCGCCCGCGCCACCGCGGGTGCCGCGCTCACCCCGCCCGTCGCCGCGCTCCTGGACGGCGTACGGCAACCGCGCTCCACCCACCGCGTCCCGGAGGGAACCCAGTGAACCGCGTCCGCGCCCTGACCCTGACCGCCGCCCTCGCCGCATCCCTGGTGGCCGTCCCCGCCCAGGCGGCCACGGCCGGCGACTCCCCGCCGCGCACCGGCTTCGAGCGGACCGACGGCGCCCGCTGGACCACCCAGCCCGAGGAGCAGGACTTCCTCAAGGCCGTCGACCGGTCGAGCGGCCGGGTCTCCCTGACCCGCTTCGGTACGACGAAGCAGGACCGCCCGCTCCAACTCGTCCGGATCGGCACGAGCCCGAGCCCGAACAAGGTGCTCCTCGTGTGCAGCCAGCACGGCGACGAACCCTCTGGCCGCGAGGCCTGTCTCAGCACCGTCCGTGACCTCGCACACGCCCGCGACAGCCGTACCCGGCGCTTCCTGGACCGCACCACCGTCCTCGTCGTGCCCACGGCCAACCCCGACGGCCGGGCCGCGAACACCCGCGGCAACAGCGACGGCGTCGACATCAACCGCGACCACCTCGCCCTGCAGACCGCCGAGGGCCGCGCCCTGGCAGCGCTCATCCGCGACCAGCGCCCCGACATCATCTACGACCTGCACGAATACGGCGCGACACCCCCGTACTACGACAAAGCCCTATTCGACCTGTGGCCGCGCAACCTCAACACCCACGACGCGGTCCACGACGAGGCGCAGACCCTCTCCGAGGCCTATGTCCGCCCCGCGGCACAGCGGGCCGGCCACTCGACCGGCACCTACGGCATCTGGACCGACCCCGAAACCGGCGAACCGGTCAAACAGGTCGCCGGAGATGGACAGGAGCGCATTTTGCGCAATATGTCCGGTGTAAAGCATTCGGTCGGACTGCTCATCGAGAGCCGCGTCGACCCGCTCACCGAAGCGGAGAAGGCGGACGAGGCGCTGAACAACCGGCGCCGGGTCACCTCCCAACTGGACGCGCTCAAGGGTCTGTTCGGTTACACCGACCAGCGCCGGGGCCGCATCGAGGCCACGACGGCCAGGGCCCGGCTCGCCGGCTTGGCTGCCACCGGCCCCGTCTACGTCGGCGGCGCCGACAACGACACGCCCGAACCCGCCGAGGTGATCCAGAACCCGCCCTGCGGCTACCGGCTCACCGCCGCGCAGTACACCGAGGTCGGCGACGAACTCGCGCTGCACGGTGTGCGCGTACGACGGGACGCCGAGGGCGTGCTCGTCCCCCTGCGCCAGCCCCTGCGGGCACTCGTCCCGTTGCTGCTCGACGAACGGGCCACGTACCACCTCACGGCAGCCGAGTCCGAACCGCAATGTTCAGGAGGATGAATTTGCGCCACACGTGGTAGGGGCGTTACGGAGGACTTACGGTCCTCCTACGTTCCAATGAAAGGTGCCGCCTGTGACACACGACCGACCAAGCGAGAACGACCCCCATAAGGGAGGCGCGCTGCCGGGATCGGAAGCGGGCCTCCCCGGTCAGGAGACGCCCCAGACCGACCGGATCGTCTTCGGTGTCACGGCGGCGCTCACGGTCGCCTTCGTGATCTGGGGTGCCACGGCGACCGACTCGCTCGAATCCGTCTCCGGCAGCATGCTCAGCGGGCTGATGCACAACGGCGGCTGGGCGTTCATGCTCGCCGCCTCCGGCTTCGTCGTGTTCGCCCTCTGGCTCGCGATCAGCCGTTACGGCCGTATCCACCTCGGTGCGGAGGGTGAGGAGCCCGAGTTCCGCACGGTGTCCTGGGTCGCGATGATGTTCAGCGCGGGCATGGGCATCGGCCTGATGTTCTACGGCGTGAGCGAGCCGCTGTCGCACTACTCGACGCCCCCGCCGGGCACCGACCCGGCCGACTCCGGCGAACGCATGGAGACGGCCATGGCCACCACCCTGTTCCACTGGACGCTCCATCCCTGGGCGATCTACGCCGTGGTGGGCCTCGCCATCGCCTACAGCACCTTCCGCAGGCGGCGCCGCCAGACCATCAGCGCCGTCTTCACCCCGCTCATCGGCAAGAAGCACGCGAACGGCGCCGCCGGCCGGGTCATCGACATCCTCGCGATCGTCGCGACCATCTTCGGCTCCGCCGCCTCGCTGGGGCTCGGCGCCCTCCAGATCGGCTCCGGTGTGCAGGAGCTGAAGTGGATGGACAAGGTGAGCACCGGGCTGCTCGTCACGATCATCGCGGTACTGACCCTGGCCTTCGTCGCTTCCGCGATCTCCGGTGTGGAGAAGGGCATCCAGTGGCTGTCCAACACCAACATGGTGCTGGCGCTGATCCTCACTCTGTTCGTGTTCGTGGCGGGCCCGACCATCATCGTCCTCGACCTGCTGCCGACGTCTGTCTTCGCCTACCTCGGCGATCTGCCCCAGCTGGCCGGCCGTACGGAGGCCAGCGGCGGGGAGGGCGTCGCGGACTGGCTGGGCAGCTGGACCGTCTTCTACTGGGCGTGGTGGATCTCCTGGACGCCGTTCGTCGGCATGTTCATCGCCCGGATCAGCCGGGGCCGGACCATCCGGCAGTTCGTCGGCGGCGTCATCCTCGTGCCCAGCACGGTCAGCCTGGTCTGGTTCGCGATCTTCGGCGGCTCGGCGATGAAGATGCAGGAGGAGGGCAAGCTCGGCAAGGAGGCGACCCCCGAGGGCCAGCTCTTCGACGTGCTGCAGCAGTTCCCCATCGCCACCGCCACCAGCCTGCTGGTGATGGTCCTTGTCGGCATCTTCTTCGTCTCGGGTGCCGACGCGGCGTCGATCGTCATGGGCACGCTCTCGCAGAAGGGCGCGCTCGAACCCGGCCGCCTGGTGGTGGTGTTCTGGGGCGTCGTCACCGGTGCGGTGGCCGCGATCATGCTGCTCGTCGGCAGCGGCTCGGGCGACGCGCTGACAGGTCTGCAGAACCTCACCATCCTCGCCGCGGCGCCGTTCGTCGTCGTGATGACCTTCATGTGCGTCGCCCTCATGCGCGACCTGCGCCGTGACCCGGTGATCGTGCGTGAGCAGATGGGTTCCGAGGCCGTCGAAATGGCCGTCATGGCAGGCCACGAGAAGTACGACGGCGACTTCGAGTTCCGTGTCGGCCCGGGCGTCGGCCCGGACGTCGAGGGCGACCCCATCGGCAAGCACTGATACGACTGACCGCCCTGACGGATGCCCCCGGCCGGGGCGTCGGAGCCTGACGGCTCCGATGCCTTCGGCCGGGGGCATCCGGCCTTTTGACGCCCGAGCGTTCTCGACTGGGGTGATGACTGCCTTCGCCCGGCGGCGTCCGCCCCTCGCCTCGGCTGGGGGCAGTCAGCCGCGCGGCGCCCCGTCCCCTCAGTCGCACACCAGCCGCGCCGCCTCCTGAGCGCATCCCCACGCCACCGTGACCCCGGCGCCGCCGTGGCCGTAGTTGTGCACCAGGAGCCGGCCGTCCGGCAGGGCGTCGCGGTCCAGTCGGACCGCGGGGCGGGCCGGGCGCAGTCCGACCCGGTGTTCCAGGACCCGCGCCCCGGCGATCTCCGGCCGCAGCGCCGCGCAGCGGCGGACGATCGCCTCGGCCGTCGCGGGGTCGGGCTCCGGCGACCACGCGTCCTCCTCCGCCGTACCGCCGAGGACGAGCCCGCCCGGCTGCGGAAACAGGTACGCGTAGTCCCCGGCCGCGTCGGCGGTGACGAGCCATGTGTCGATGCCGGGGTTCTCCACGACCACCAACTGCCCGCGCACGGGCCGCACGGTCGGATCCGGCACCAGCTCACGCGCCCCCAGCCCCGTGCAGTTGACCACGACCGGCGCGTCGGCCTCCGCGAACGAGGACACCGTACGGGCCTCGACCACCCCGCCCGCCGCCACGAACCGCTCCCGCAGCCACGGCAGATGAGCGGGCATGTCGATCAGGGGAAGCCGTGCCCGGACGCCCGTACCCGCGTACTCCCCGGCCGTGGCCGGCCGCAGCCCCGGCACCCGCCCCGCCAGCCAGCCGTCCACCTCGTCGAGACGGGTCTCGCCCAGTACCCCTTCGACCATGCGTACGCCGGTCGGTGCGGGCCGCGCCGCCAGCTCCTCGTACACCTCCAGCGACCGCAGCGCCCACGCACGCGCGAGCGCGACCGGCTCGATCCGGTACGGCCACCACAGCGCCCCCGCGACCGCTGAGGTGGTCGCCTCGACGGCATCCCGCGTCCACACCCGCACCCGCCGCCCGCGTTCGGCCAGCAGCACAGCCGTCGTCAGCCCGACGACCCCGCCGCCGACCACCACGATCTCGTCACTTCGCTCGCCCGCCATGCCGGGACCGTAGCGGAATGTGTCATGCCGTGCTCACATCACGCGCAGTATGGGGATACTCACAGCATGTGTCCTGAATACGCGACCTTCGGCCTGGCACCCGCGATGCGGGCCGGCGGAGTTCTCCACGACGGTGGTTACCAGGTCCACCGGGACTTCGTGGACTTCATCGTCGACGGACGCCCGCTGCTGTTCCGGCTCTCCGACCTCGACGCGGTCTCCCCGCTCGCCTCCGACGTCCCGCCCGCCATCTTCACCGCGCAGGTCCGCAGCCTGCTCCTGGAAAGCCCGGCACCCCTGCCCGAGGGCCGCTACGTCGTCTACGGCTGCCCCGAGTGCGAGGATCTGGCCTGCGGAGCCGTCACCGCGATCATCCGGCGGGACGGCGAGGACTTCATCTGGCGGGACTTCGCCTGGCAGACCGACGAACACGCCGACCTCGACCTCAACGGCTACCACGGCATCGGCCCGTTCCGCTTCCGCGGCGCCGAGTACCGCGCGGCCCTGAGTGCCCTGCTGAACGGCTCCGCCCCGGACACCCGGCGCCGCGTCCTGCTGATCGGCGCCCGCGTCGCCGTCCTGGCCAAGCTCGCCGCGGCATTACGCACCATCGGCGTCGGCGCCGACATCGCCCACGACGCCGACGGAGTGCCCGCCGACGAACTGCGCGCCTACGGCGCCGTCGCCTTCGGCCACGCGACCGGCGAGCGGGACCGTGCCGCCGTCCGCCGCGCCTTCGAACAGGCCGAGGTCCCCGTCGCCTATGTCGACGGCCACGCCCCGATCGTCCCCCTCATCGTCGCCCAGATCGAACACGCCCTGGACCGGGGGTCGTTGGCACAGCGCCGCCTCACCGGTCTGACCGCCGCCGACGGCGGGGCGGACATCGAGGTCACCTCCGCCTGCCGGGTCACCCTGACCGCGTACCGCCTCGACCGGCTCTCCCGCACCCACACCCACGAGATCTTCGACGGCGTCCTCGAACCGGGCCGTCACCACATCGCCCTCGACGCCAGGGCGGTGAAGGGACGGTCCTACGTGGTGGCGCGCACCTCCGGAAGTGTCCTGGTGACGGCAGTGACCCACTGAGCGCCCATTAAAATCGGCGATCTGATGACTGCCACCCTCGTCGCCAAGAACCTCGCCGCCGGCCACGGCGACCGCTCCCTGTTCACCGGGCTCGACCTCGTCGTCGCGCCCGGGGATGTGATCGGCCTGGTCGGAGCCAACGGCGCCGGCAAGTCCACCCTGCTCAGGATGCTCGCCGGACTCACCGCACCCGAGCAGGGCGAACTGCGCCTGTCCCCGCCGACCGCCACCGTCGGCCACCTCCCGCAGGAGCCGGACCGCCGGCCCGGCGAGACCGTACGGGCGTTCCTGGCCCGCCGCACCGGCGTCGCCGAGGCCCAGCGGACCATGGACGAGGCGACCCAGGCCCTGGTCGACGGGGCCCCCGGCGCCGACGACGCCTACGCCACCAGCCTGGAGCGCTGGCTCGGTCTCGGCGGCGCCGACCTCGACGAACGCGCCGAGGAGGTCGCCGACTCACTGGGCCTCGCGGTCGACCTGGACCAGCCGATGACGTCCCTGTCCGGCGGCCAGGCGGCCCGCGCCGGCCTCGCCTCCCTGCTGCTCTCCCGCTACGACGTCTTCCTCCTCGACGAGCCGACCAACGACCTCGACCTGGACGGCCTGGAACGCCTCGAACGCTTTGTGAGCGGCCTGCGCGCCGGCACGGTCGTCGTCAGCCACGACCGCGAGTTCCTCACCCGCACTGTCACCAAGGTCCTCGAACTCGACCTCGCCCAAGGGCAGATCAACCTCTACGGCGGCGGCTACGACGCCTACCTCGAGGAGCGGGACGTCGCCCGCCGGCACGCCCGCGACGAGTTCGAGGAGTACGCCGACAAGAAGGCGGCTCTTCAGGACCGCGCCCAGACACAGCGGTCCTGGATGGACAAGGGCGTGAAGAACGCGCGCCGCAAGGCGGGCAACGACAACGACAAGATCGGCCGCAAGTTCCGCAGCGAGGCCAGCGAGAAGCAGGCAGCGAAGGCCCGGCAGACCCAGCGCATGATCGAGCGTCTCGACGTCGTCGAGGAGCCGCGCAAGGAGTGGGAACTGCGCATGGAGATCGCGTCGGCCCCGCGCTCGGGAGCCGTCGTCGCGACCCTGAGGGACGCCGAGGTGCGCCGCGGCGACTTCGTCCTCGGCCCGGTGTCCCTCCAGATCGACTGGGCGGACCGGGTGGCGGTGACCGGCGCGAACGGCGCGGGCAAGTCCACGCTGCTGGCCGCCCTGCTCGGCCGTGTCCCGCTCGACGCCGGGCACGCCGCGCTCGGCTCGGGTGTCCTGCTCGGCGAGGTCGACCAGGCCCGCAAGCTGTTCCACGGCCAGGAAGCCCTGCTCGACGCCTTCCGGGCGGCCGTCCCGGACACCGAACCGGTCGAGATCCGCACCCTCCTGGCCAAGTTCGGCCTCAAGTCGGAGCATGTCCTGCGCCCGGCGGCGACCCTCTCCCCGGGCGAGCGCACGAGAGCCGCCCTGGCGCTGCTCCAGGGCCGGGGCGTCAACCTCCTGGTCCTCGACGAGCCGACCAACCACCTCGACCTGCCCGCCATCGAGCAGCTCGAGTCGGCCCTCGACGCCTACGAGGGCACGCTCCTGCTGGTCACACACGACCGCCGCATGCTGGACGCCGTCCACGTGACGCGCCGCCTGGAGGTGGCGGACGGCAAGGTGACCGAGCGCTAGCGGGCCGTCAGGCGGGTGGCGAGGGAGGGGTACTCCACGACGTACCCCTCCTCGTCGAACTCCAGGTCGCTGCGGAAGTCACCGGAGGCGAAACGGACCCGCCCCGGCCCCAGATGCGTGTACGTCTGCCGCGACGGCCGCACCGCCAGATCCGGCACCGACACCCAGGCCATCAGGAACTCCCGCTCGCCGGACGCCAGATGGAGCCCGTGCCGGAGCACCGGCATGGTGTTGGTGAGCGGGCACAGCCCCAGATCGCAGTCGAGCGCACCGTCGACGTCGGGGAGCGGCTCGCCGTTGGCGGTCCAGCGGCCCTGACCGTCGTGGAGCAGATCGAGCGAGCGGGTACCGGCCTCGGCCTCCGCGGTGACACTCAACCGCCGGGTCACGAAGCCTTCGGCCGTCTCGAGCTCGTACGAGATCCAGTACGGCTCGGGCACGGTACCGACGGCCCGCCCCCGGGCCCGCAGCACACCGTCCTCCTGCTCGGCCCAGGCGGTCTCGAACCCCTGGCTCCCGGACACTTCCCAGGTGATGGCACCCATCCAGCAACCCTAGAACGGAAAGGGCGCGAAGCGCCGCTTTCCCAGGGGCGCGGGGAACTGCGCGACCAGCCACAACGGACCCGCAGCTCCCCACAACCTCCCTGGCGGAGCTGTCAGCGCTTGCGCCCCTTGGGGTCCGCCAGCCCCGCGCGGCGCAACGCATCGGCCATCGCGCTATTGGCAGGCGGCGGCGCCTGACGCGAACCGCCACCACCGCCACGCCCGCCCTGCCGCTGCTGCGGCGGACGCCCACCCCGCTGCCGGCGCTCACCGGAGCCGCCGCCCTGGCCCTGCGAGGCCGCCGCCTCGTCGTCCAGCCGCAGCGTCAGCGAGATCCGCTTGCGCGGGATGTCGACGTCGAGGACCTTCACCTTGACGATGTCCCCGGGCTTCACCACGTCCCGCGGGTCCTTGACGAACGTCTTCGACATCGCGGAGACGTGCACCAGGCCGTCCTGGTGCACACCGACGTCGACGAACGCCCCGAACGCGGCGACGTTCGTCACGACGCCCTCCAGGACCATCCCGGACGACAGGTCGGAGATCTTCTCCACGCCCTCCTGGAAGGCGGCCGTCTTGAAGCCCGGACGCGGGTCGCGGCCCGGCTTCTCCAGCTCCTTCAGGATGTCGGTGACGGTCGGCAGACCGAACGAATCGTCCACGAAGTCCTGCGGCTTCAGCGAGCGCAGCGCACCGGTGTTGCCGATGAGCGCGCCGACCTCCTGGCCGCTGGTCTTCACCATGCGCCGCACGACCGGATAGGCCTCCGGGTGCACGCTGGACGCGTCCAGCGGGTCGTCACCGCCACGGATCCGCAGGAAGCCCGCACACTGCTCGTACGCCTTGGGACCGAGCCGCGCCACCTTCTTCAGCCCGCCCCGGGACGTGAACGGCCCGTTGGTGTCACGGTGCGCCACGATGTTCTCGGCGAGGCCGGAGGTGATGCCCGAGACCCGGGCGAGCAGCGGGGCGGAGGCCGTGTTGACGTCCACGCCCACGCCGTTCACACAGTCCTCCACCACCGCGTCCAGCGAACGCGACAGCTTCAGCTCGGACAGGTCGTGCTGGTACTGGCCGACACCGATCGACTTCGGGTCGATCTTCACCAGCTCGGCCAGCGGGTCCTGCAGCCGGCGCGCGATCGACACGGCACCGCGCAGCGACACGTCCATGTCGGGCAGCTCCTGCGAGGCGAACGCGGACGCCGAGTACACGGACGCGCCGGCCTCGGACACCATCACCTTCGTGAGCTTCAGCTCCGGGTGCTTGGTGATCAGCTCCCCGGCGAGCTTGTCGGTCTCGCGGGACGCCGTGCCGTTGCCGATGGCGACCAGCTCGACCGCGTGCTCCTTCGCGAGCCGGGCCAGCTTGGCGACGGCCTCGTCCCACCGGTTGGCGGGGACGTGCGGGTGGATGACGTCCGTGGCGACGACCTTGCCAGTGGCGTCCACCACGGCGACCTTCACGCCCGTACGGAAGCCGGGGTCCAGGCCGAGCGTCGCGCGCGTGCCCGCCGGGGCGGCGAGCAGCAGGTCGCGCAGGTTCGCCGCGAAGACCCGCACCGCCTCGTCCTCGGCGGCCGTGCGCAGCCGCAGCCGCAGGTCGATGCCGAGGTGCACGAGGATGCGGGTGCGCCAGGCCCAGCGGACCGTGTCCTTGAGCCACTTGTCGCCGGGGCGGCCCCGGTCGGCGATCCCGAACCGGTTCGCGACGATCCCCTCGTAGGACGACGGGCCGTCCGTGGCCTCCTCGGGCTCCAGGGCCAGTTCGAGGACTTCCTCCTTCTCGCCGCGCAGCATGGCCAGCACGCGGTGCGAGGGCAGCTCGGTGAACGGCTCGGCGAAGTCGAAGTAGTCGGCGAACTTCGCCCCCGCCTCCTCCTTGCCGTCCCGCACCTTGGCGGCCAGTCGCCCGCGCACCCACATGCGCTCGCGCAGCTCGCCGATCAGGTCGGCGTCCTCCGAGAACCGCTCGGTGAGGATCGCCCGGGCGCCGTCGAGGGCGGCCTGCGGATCGGCCACGCCCTTGTCTGCGTCGACGAACGCGGCGGCCGCGGCGAGGGGCTCGACGCCCGGGTCACCGAGCAGCCCCTCCGCCAGCGGCTCGAGACCCGCCTCGCGGGCGATCTGCGCCTTGGTGCGCCGCTTGGGTTTGTACGGGAGGTAGATGTCCTCCAGGCGCGCCTTGGTCTCGGCGCCCCGGATCCGTGCCTCCAGCTCCTCGGTGAGCTTGCCCTGCTCGCGCACCGACTCCAGGATCGCCGTCCGCCGCTCCTCGAGTTCCCGCAGATAGCGCAGCCGCTCCTCGAGCGTGCGCAGCTGCGCGTCGTCGAGCATCTCGGTCGCTTCCTTGCGGTAGCGAGCGATGAAGGGCACCGTAGAACCGCCGTCGAGCAGTTCCACGGCGGCCCTGACCTGCCGCTCCCGTACGCCGAGCTCCTCGGCGATCCTGCCTTCGATGGACACTGCGTTGATGGACCCGTTGGACCCGGGTGTCGTCACGATCCCGTACCGCCTTCTCCACTGAGGTTGCGCGGCAATTGTGGCAGGTGACACCGACACTCGGGGTCCAGGGCGGCCCGGCAGGTCGGGAGTGGCCCCCGATCAGACCCTGCGGCTGCGGGTGGAGGACGAGGCCCCGCCGAAGAGCCGGGCCAGGGCCCGGAAGGGCAGCGTCACGACGGTGGCGATGGCGCCGCCGATCTGGCGCAGCACGTCTGCGATAGCACGGAACACGTTCATTCCCCTTTCCTCTCCCGACCGCACTGGCCGGTAAAGGGCGGGTACCTCACTGACGCTTCACCATGCGTCACGACCGAACACGCGTGTCCCGGCCACGGTTCACCCCGGTGCAAGCCGCCGAGCCCCGCGGCCCTCAGCCCTTGCCGATCAGATCCGCCGGGAAGGCACCGGCCACGAGCGCGGCCTGCGCGAAACCGGCGCCGAGCTCGGTCAGCCGGGCCACGCCCTCCGGACCCAGGTGCTCGTACGGGGCCCGGTCGAGCCGGTCCGTCTCCCGCTCGATCTCCTCGCGCAGGGCGGCACCCCGCTCGGAGAGCTCGCCGGCCGTGTCCAGCAGCCCGCGCTCACGCAGCCGGTCCGTCGCCGCGTCCCAGTCCTCCTGGCTCCAGCCCCGGGTCGTGAACACCCACTTCGGCGCCATGCCCTTGCCCGTCGCCGTGTGGGTCACCATCGCCTCGAGACCGTCGAGACCCGCGGACATCAGGGCGGCCAGGTGCCCGTCGCCCCGGTGCTCGCGCAGCAGGGTCGCCGCGTGCCAGTACGCGAGGTGCGGCTCCTCGGGGACGGGCAGGTCGGCATGGGCGGCGTACAGCGGCCTCGCACCGCGCGAACAGGCTTCGGTGGCGCGCAGCGCCAGCCGCGCGGCCTCGGCCATCTCCGCCGACGCCAGGGCCTCTTCGCCCAGCAGGCGCCGCAGCGTCGCGTCGACCGCACGCGCGCGTGCCGCCAGCACCTGGCCGGGTGTGGCGCTCTCCCACACCGCCGGCACGTGCCGGGCCACGAGCTCGTACTTGTAGTTGTAGAAGGCCGCCGCCACCGCACCGGGCCCGACCGGGCCGAGGGCGGCGGACCGTACGGCGAAGTTCACGGCGTGGGGATGGGTGATCCCGGCGGCACCCACTTCCCGTCCCAGATCCGGCGAGAAGTAGTGCGTCGCGTGCAGGGAGTTGAGCACGTTCTGGCAGCGTCGGCCGGCGCGCGGCTCAAGGGCGGCAGTCGTCATGCCGGGCAGGTTACCAACCGCTTGGTATGCCTTCCAGGGCCGCACATCCCATGGCAGGAAAGGTGGGAAGTTCGTCATTGCGGCCACACTCCGGGCCCGCGAAGAATCAAGGCATGGCCCAGCGCACCGTTCTCGCCGTCCTCTTCGACGGCGTGCAGAGTCTCGACGTCACGGGGCCCGTGGAGGTCTTCGCGGGCGCGGAGCTGCTCTCCCCGGGGACGTACCGGATCCGCACGGCCTCCCCGGACGGGGTGCCCGTGCGGACCACCAGCGGCCTGACCCTCGTACCCGACGAGTCCCTGGCCGACGCGTCCGACCCGCACACCCTGCTCGTCCCCGGCGGTCCGGGCTCCCTGGATCCGGACCCGCGCCTGGTCGGCTGGGTGCGCGAGCACGGGCCGCGTGCCGTGCGCCTGGTCTCCGTGTGCACCGGTGCGGCCGTGCTCGCCGAGGCCGGGCTCCTGGACGGCCGCCGCGCCACGACGCACTGGGCGTACTGCGACCGGCTGGCCCGTGACCACCCGGCCGTCGAGATCGACCCCGACCCCGTCTTTGTGCGCGACGGGCACATCGCCACCTCGGCCGGTGTCACCGCCGGCATCGACCTCGCCCTGGCCCTGGTCGAGGAGGACCTGGGCCGGGACGCCGCCCTGGCCATCGCCCGCCACCTGGTGGTCTTCCTGCGGCGACCCGGGAACCAGGCCCAGTTCAGCGCCCAGCTCGAAGCCCAGACCGCTCACCGGGAGCCCCTCCGGGACGTCCAGCGGTTCATCACGGAACGCCCGGACGCCGACCTCTGCGTGGACGCGCTCGCCGCCCGCGCCCGCCTCTCGCCCCGCCATTTCGCCCGTGCCTTCCGGGCCGAGACCGGTATGACGCCCGGGCGGTACGTGGACCGCGTCCGCCTCGAACACGCCCGCCGTCTCCTGGAAGACACCACCGACGGCATCGAGGAGATCTCCCGCACCAGCGGCTACGGCACCCCCGAGGCCATGCGCCGGGCCTTCGTCAAAGCCCTCGGCACACCCCCGGCCGAGTACCGCCGCCGCTTCCGCCCCGCGACCACGCCCTGAGTTCCTCACCCGACCAGAAGGGACCCCCCATGCAGATCGCCATCGTCCTCTACGACCGCTTCACCGCCCTCGACGCCGTCGGCCCCTACGAAACCCTCGGCCGCATCCCGGACGCGGAGACCGTCTTCGTCGCCGAGGGGACCGGCCCCGTACGGAACGAGACGGGGAACCTCGCGCTCACCGCCGACCGGACCCTGGCCGACGTACCGAACCCCGACATCGTCGTCGTGCCCGGCGGCCCGGGCCAGGAGTCACTGATGGCGCACGAGCCGCTCCTGGACTGGCTGCGCGCCGCCGACGCGGGCAGCACCTGGACGACGTCGGTGTGCACCGGCTCCCTGCTGCTCGCCGCCGCCGGACTCCTCCGGGGCCGTCGCGCGACCTCCCACTGGCTGACCCTGGAGGAGCTGAAGCGCTTCGGCGCCGAGCCGACCGGGGAGCGGGTCGTCACCGACGGCAAGTACGTCACCGCGGCCGGCGTCTCCTCCGGCATCGACATGGGACTGACCCTCCTCGGCCGGATCGCGGGCGACGAACACGCCCAGCTGGTCCAGCTCGCCACCGAGTACGACCCGCAGCCGCCCTACGACGCCGGATCGCCGGAGAAAGCCCCCGCGCACCTCGTCGAACTGCTCCGGTCGCACGCCGACGTCATCCTGACGTAGACACACTCCAGTCGAATCGCGGCTGCCTGCGCTCCAGGAAAGCGGCGACGCCCTCCGCGGTGTCGCCGCTCGCGCGCGCCTGCCCGGTCCAGTGCTCGTCCCGGTCCGTACCGCCGTTCGCGAACTCCTTCGCCGCCGCCTGCGTCAGCTGCGAACGGGACACGAGGGTCCGGGTGAACTCGGCGACCCGCTCGCCGAGTTCACCCTCGGGCAGCACCTCGTCGGCAAGACCGGTGCGCAGCGCCCGCTCCGTGCCGATCAGCTCACCGGAGAACAGCAGATACTTGGCGGTGGCCGGACCCACCAGGGACACCAGCCGCCTGGTCGAGGACGCCGGGTACACGATGCCGAGCTTCGCGGGCGTCACACCGAACAGCGCGCCCTCCTCGGCGAACCGCAGATCACAGGCCGCCGCCAGCTGTGCCCCGCCGCCCACACAGTGCCCGCGCACGGCGGCCAGCGTCGGCTTCGGAAACGCGGCGAGCGCCTCCTCGGCCCGCACGGCAAGACCCTGCGCCTCCTCCGGCGAGCCCCGGAGCGTTGAGATGTCGGCACCGGCGCAGAACGTCCCGCCCTCGCCGGTGAGCACCAGCGCCCGCACGGCCGGATCGTCCGCCGACGCCTCCAGCAACGGCGGCAGCGAGCGCCACATCGTGGCCGTCATGGCGTTGCGCTTCTCCGGATGACGGATGACGACCGTCGCGACCGAGTCGGTCACGCTGTACAGCAGCTGCGGCTCCATGGGCCGGATGCTATCCGGAAGGCAAACCCGTACAACCCGAATAGTTCGCCGAGACGGCACAACAGGGACAGGACCAGTCCCACAACTGACCGTGTCATACGCCAACGGTCAGAAGTGCTCGATAGTTGCTGACTTCTGTTCAGTCCCGGGGTGCGGAGCGCATCCTTACCAACACTCGAGATGTGGCGACAATCGAGCGCGAGGGTGGCGACCGGACGATGGACGACGAGGGGCATGGGTCCGGCCCACGCCCACAGGGCGGCGCGGTGCCCCTCGGGCCCGCGGATCCGCTGCCGTACGAGGGAGTCTGGCGGTTCACCGCGCCGGCGGTCGACGCCTCGGTCCCGCAGGCCCGGCACGCCGTACGGGACCTGCTGCTGCGCCAGGGTGTGCCGGTCTCGGACGACCTGGCCCAAGGGCTGCTGCTGATCGTCTCGGAGCTGGTGACGAACGCCGTGAAGCACGCGGCGGTGCTGTCGCCCACGGTCGCCGTCGAGGTGGCCGTAGGGGCGGAGTGGCTGCGTGTGTCCGTGGAGGACAACCACCCGTACCGGCCCACCGCCCTGGAGGCCGACCACGGCCGGACCGGCGGCCGCGGGCTGCTCCTGGTGCGCGAGGTCACCCGGGAGGCGGGCGGCAGGTGTGAGGTCGAATACACCGCGAGCGGCGGCAAGGTGATCTGGGCCGCCCTGCCGCTCAAGCCCACACGCTTCCCCTAAAGCCTGTCCGGCTTCTTCAAAGCCTCTCCGGCCCTGCCGTCAGGGTCTTCTTCGTCACCAGCCGGCCGACTCTCCCGTGAGCTCCCTGATCGCCGGCCGGGCCGTGTCCAGGACGGTCATGAACCAGGACGAGAAGGTGTCCTTGGCATGCCGCTCCGCCAGCTCGGGCGGCGTCACGAACGCCGTCGACGCCACCTCCTCCGGATCCGGCCGCAGCACGGCCTGCACCATGCCGACGAAGAGGTGGTTGTACTCCTGCTCCACAAGACCGGACTCCGGGTCCGGGTGGTTGTAGCGGACCGTGCCCGCCTCGGCCAGCAGGGACGGGGAGGCGCCGAGTTCCTCGAAGGTCCGGCGCGCCGCCGCCGCGAAGGGCGCCTCGCCGGGGTAGGGATGGCCGCAGCAGGTGTTGGACCACACACCGGGGGAGTGGTACTTGCCGAGCGCGCGCTGCTGGAGCAGCAGCCTGCCGTACTCGTCGAAGAGGAACACGGAGAACGCGCGGTGCAGCTGTCCGGGTGGCTGGTGGGCGGCGAGCTTCTCCGCGGTGCCGATCGTCACGCCGTCCTCGTCGACCAGTTCCAGCAAAATCGCGTCTGCGGTGCCGTTCGACGGGTTGTGCGTCGCGGTGGCAGGTGTGATCGGCATACCCATCCTTCACATCGGTCTTCGCGCCCCAAGTCTGCCGTACGAATCCGGCACTCCCGGCACTTCGCGGCGTGCCCGCATGTCCCCGCGCGGCAGCGCGGAGCGCGGGCGGCGCCGCTCGACGCCGGAAGAGGGACCCAGGAGCTGATCGTGCCCGGCGCGCTGGGCCGAAAATCGTCCCTGCCGGTGCGGGGAGGGGCAGGGCGTGGGCGTGCGCCGTAACGCTGCGTCCCCCGGCGCACTCGGATCGGAATGCGCCCCACCGGCCCCGGGCACCTCATCAGTCACCGTGTCAGTGGCAGAGGTGTGCCTCTCAGTGGCAGAGGTGCGCCTCGTGCTCCGCGTGCCCGGTCGGCTCCAGCTGGAAGGTGCAGTGCTCCACGTCGAAGTGGTCGCCGAGGCAGCCCTGCAACTCGTGGAGCATCTTCTCGTGGCCGATCGCGCTCAGCGCCTCCGAGCTGACGACCACATGCGCCGAGAGCACCGGCATGCCCGAGGTGATCGTCCAGGCGTGCAGGTCGTGGACGTCCTCCACCCCGTCGGTCGCCAGGATGTGGGCCCGTACCTCCGCCATGTCGACTCCCTTGGGCGCCGCTTCCAGCAGCACGTCGAGCGTCTCGCGGAGCAGCTTCCACGTGCGCGGAGCGATCATCAGGGCGATGACGAGCGAGGCGATGGGGTCGGCGGCCTGCCAGCCGGTGAGCATGATCACCGTGGCCGAGACGATCACCGTGACGGAGCCCAGCGCGTCCGCCGCCACCTCCAGGAACGCGCCGCGCACGTTCAGGCTCTCCTTCTGGCCGCCCATCAGCAGCGCCAGCGACACCATGTTCGCGACCAGGCCGATCACACCGAACACGACGGCGAGCCCGCCCTCGGTGTCCGCCGGGGTGATGAAGCGCTGGACCGACTCGTACACGACGTACCCGCCGACCCCGAGCAGCAGCAGGCAGTTGGCCAGGGCGGCGAGGATCTCGGCCCGCGCGTAGCCGAAGGTGGCCCGGTCGCTGGGCGGGCGGCCCGCGAAGTGGATCGCGAGCAGCGCCATGATCAGGCCCAGCGCGTCCGTCGCCATGTGCGCCGAGTCCGCGACGAGCGCGAGCGAGTCCGCGAGAAGCCCGCCGACGATCTGGACCACCACGATGCCGAGCGTGATCGCCAGCGCGGCCCGCAGTCTGCCGCGGTACGCCGACGTCGCGGTACCACCGGGCGACGCTCCGTGCGCGTGCCCGTGATCGTGCCCAGCCCCCATGAAAGCCGCCTCCTGTGTCCGTCCGATCGTGCCCGGGTGCCCCAGTGAACTACGGGGAGGGGGTATGTGCAACGCGGCACTGAACACCGTTGTCATGTGCCCTGACCTGCGGAAACGATGCGCTGGTCAGGGCACCCTCAGCGCGTCGGGAGCTGTTCACGAGCCGTGGTGCAGCAGCCAGCCGCGCCACGCCGACTCGGCCATCTCGGGCACCCCGCGCCGCGCGGTCCAGCCGAGCTCCTCGGCCGCCCGGGCCGCCGAGGCCACCGCCCGCGGGGCGTCCCCCGGGCGGCGCCCCTCGACGAGCGGCGGCCGCCGGTCGCCGGTGACCTCGCCGATGACCGTGATGAGTTCGCGCACCGAGACGCCCTCGCCGCGCCCGATGTTGACCGTCAGATCGCCCGTGACGCCCCCGTCGGCGAGCCGCCGGGCCGCCGCGAGATGCGCCTCGGCCAGGTCGGCGACGTGAATGTAGTCACGGATACAGGTGCCGTCCGGGGTCGGGTAGTCGTCTCCGAAGATCCTCGGCGCCTCGTCGCGCGTCAGCCGGTCGAAGACCATCGGGACGATGTTGAAGACACCCGTGTCGGCCAGCTCCGGCGCCGCAGCGCCCGCCACGTTGAAGTACCGCAGACATACGGTGGAGATCCCGTGTGCCCGCCCCGCCGCCCGCACCAGCCACTCACCGGTGAGCTTCGTCTCGCCGTACGGGTTCACCGGCGCGCAGGGCGTGTCCTCCGTGATGAGGTCCACACCCGGGTCGCCGTACACGGCTGCCGACGAGGAGAAGACGAAGCGCTCGATGCCGGCCCCGGCCACCGCGTCCAGCAGGGTCGCCAGACCCCCGACGTTCTCCCGGTAGTACCGCGTCGGCTGGGCGACCGATTCGGCGACCTGCTTGCGCGCCGCGAGATGCACCACACCCGTCACGCCATGCTCGGCGAACACCCGTTTGAGCAGCTCACCGTCGAGCGACGACCCCTCCACGAGCGGCACGTCGTCAGGGAGCCGCGCGGGCACCCCGGCCGAGAGGTCGTCCAGCGCCAGAACGCGCTCCCCGGCCTCGGTCATGGCCCTCGCCACATGTGCCCCGATGTAGCCGGCCCCGCCTGTGATCAGCCAAGTCATGGTCGCTCACCCTATGCGGCCACGACCGGGCCCCACGCGATGTCCCCGATGTCCGGTCTGGGAGGCGCGGTTTGTGGGGCGGGCCCCGGATCCCCGATGATGATCGTGGCAAAGGCTTGTGCGAACCACGTTGATCGATCTGCCTAACAGGCGGTGAACGTGGCCTTCCCGGTATCCGATAGCCTCTGCCGACATGCCGCCCGGGAGCCACCGGAGCGGGCGCCCCCACCCAGCACAGCACCGGCGCGGACGCGTCGGTACCAGGGAGTGAATTCGGTTGTCGACCGCCATCCTCACCGGTCAGCCGGTCCCCGGATCGTCGATCGAGGCCGACCTGCGATCCCTCGGCTTCGACGTGCGGAGCGCGGCCGACACCGCCGAGGCCGAGACCCTGCTCGCCGCGGTGCCGGGCGAGGAGCGGGTCGCCCTGGTCGACGCCCGGTTCGTGGGGCATGTGCACGCGCTGCGGCTCGGCCTCACCGACCCCCGCTTCCCGCTCGCCGCGATCCCCGGCGCCGTCACCGCCCAGCCGGCCGGCCGCCAGGCCCTCACCCGGGCGATGGCCCGCGAGAACTCCGCGGGCGGCGGCACCACCCTGGTCGACAGCCTCGCCGACCGCATCCTCACCGCCCTGGACAGCGACGGCACCGAAGTGCACCGCCCCGAGCTGGGCAGCCTCGTCGCCGCCGTCCCCGCCGACCCGCAGGCCCGCAACGAGGCACGGCAGGACCTGACGTCCGTCGACGACGAGGCCGTACGCCTGAAGTCGGCCGTGAAGTCCCGCGACGGCTTCTTCACCACCTACTGCATCAGCCCGTACTCCCGCTACATCGCCCGCTGGTGCGCCCGCCGCGGCCTGACCCCGAACCAGGTCACCACCGCCTCGCTCCTCACCGCGCTCATAGCGGCGGCCTGCGCGGCCACCGGCACCCGCGGCGGCTTCGTCGCGGCCGGCGTCCTGCTGATCGCGTCCTTCGTACTGGACTGCGTCGACGGCCAGATCGCCCGCTACTCCCTGCAGTACTCCACGCTCGGCGCCTGGCTCGACGCCACCTTCGACCGGGCCAAGGAGTACGCCTACTACGCCGGCCTCGCCCTGGGAGCAGCCCGCGGCGGAGACGACGTCTGGGCCCTCGCCCTCGGCGCGATGGTCCTCCAGACCTGCCGGCACGTCGTGGACTTCTCCTTCAACGAGGCCAACCACGACGCCACCGCCAACACCAGCCCCACCGCCGCGCTCTCGGACAAGCTCGACAGCGTCGGCTGGACGGTGTGGATCCGCCGGATGATCGTCCTGCCGATCGGCGAGCGCTGGGCGATGATCGCGATCCTCACGGCGGCCACGACTCCTCGTATCACCTTCTACGCACTGCTCATCGGCTGCGCCTTCGCGGCGACCTACACCACGGCGGGCCGGGTGCTGCGCTCCCTGACCCGCAAGGCCCGGCGGACCGACCGGGCGGCCGGGGCGCTCGCCGACCTCGCGGACAGCGGTCCGCTCGCCCAGGGCTTCGCCGAGGCGCTCAAGAAGCCCGCCCGCGGGCTGCCGGGCTTCACGGCCCCCGTCGTCGCCTTCTTCGGCGGCCTCGCCGTCGTCCTCACGGCCGCCCTGACCGGCTTCGGCGGACCGTGGCCGATCGTCGCCGCCGTCGTCTACGCCCTGACCTCGGGCCTCGCCGTCGCCCGCCCTCTCAAGGGCGCCCTCGACTGGCTGGTCCCCCCGTTCCTGCGCGCCGCCGAATACGGCACCGTCCTCGTCCTGGCAGCCAAAGCCGACGTGAACGGAGCCCTTCCTGCGGCTTTCGGGCTGGTGGCCGCGGTCGCCTACCATCACTACGACACGGTGTACCGCATCCGCGGCAACGCCGGAGCGCCCCCGGCCTGGCTGGTGCGTTCCATCGGGGGGCACGAGGGACGGACGCTGCTCGTCACCGTCCTCGCCGCGCTGCTCACCGCCTCGCAGTTCACGGTCGCGCTCACGGCTCTGGCCGTGGCCGTGGCCCTGGTGGTGCTCCTGGAGAGCATCCGCTTCTGGGTGTCCGCAGGGGCGCCCGCCGTACACGATGAAGGAGAACCCGCATGATCGGCCTCGTGCTGGCGGCCGGCGCCGGACGGCGTCTGCGCCCCTACACCGATGTCCTTCCCAAGGCTCTGGTGCCGGTGGGTCCTGCGGGCATAGAGGGCGAACCCACGGTTCTCGACCTGACCCTCGCCAACTTCGCGGAGGTCGGCCTCACCGAGGTCGGCATCATCGTCGGCTACCGCAAGGAGGCCGTGTACGCGCGCAAGGAGGCGCTGGAGCAGAAGTACGGCGTCAAGCTCACCCTCATCGACAACGACAAGGCCGAGGAGTGGAACAACGCCTACTCCCTGTGGTGCGGGCGTGACGCCCTCAAGGACGGGGTGATCCTCGCCAACGGCGACACCGTCCACCCGGTCTCCGTCGAGAAGACGCTGCTCGCCGCCCGCGGCGACGGCAAGAAGATCATCCTCGCCCTGGACACGGTCAAGGACCTGGCCGACGAGGAGATGAAGGTCGTCGTCGACCCCGGGAAGGGCATGACGAAGATCACCAAGCTGATGGACCCCGCCGAGGCCACCGGCGAGTACATCGGCGTCACCCTCATCGAGGGCGACGCGGCCCCCGAACTGGCCGACGCGCTCAAGACCGTGTGGGAGACCGACCCGCAGCAGTTCTACGAGCACGGCTACCAGGAGCTCGTGAACCGCGGCTTCCGTATCGACGTGGCGCCGATCGGCGACGTCAAGTGGGTGGAGATCGACAACCACGACGATCTCGCCCGCGGACGGGAGATCGCGTGCCAGTACTGACCCGTCTCATCCCCTCCCCGCTCGTCGTGGACATCCGCCCGGGTGCCCTCGACGACCTGGCCTGTGTCCTCGCCGACGAGCGCATCTCGCACTCCGGCCGCCTCGCCGTCGCCGTCAGCGGCGGCTCCGGCGCCAGGCTGCGCGAGCGCATCTCGCCGAGCATGCCCGGCGCCACCTGGTACGAGGTCGGCGGCGGCACCCTCGACGACGCGGTCCGGCTGGCGAGCGACATAAAGGCCGGCCACTACGACGCGGTCGTGGGTCTCGGCGGCGGCAAGATCATCGACTGCGCCAAGTTCGCCGCGGCACGCGTCGGCCTGCCCCTGGTCGCCGTGCCGACGAACCTCGCGCACGACGGTTTGTGCTCGCCGGTCGCCACCCTCGACAACGACGCGGGCCGCGGCTCGTACGGTGTGCCGAACCCGATCGCGGTCGTCATCGACCTGGACGTCATCCGTGAGGCCCCGGTCCGTTTCGTCCGCGCCGGCATCGGTGACGCCGTCTCCAACATCTCGGCGATCGCCGACTGGGAGCTGGCCAACCGCGTCAAGGGCGAGCGCATCGACGGCCTCGCCGCGGCCATGGCCCGCCAGGCCGGCGAGGCCGTGCTCCGGCACCCCGGCGGCATCGGCGACAACGACTTCCTCCAGGTGCTCGCCGAGGCGCTGGTCCTCAGCGGCATCGCCATGTCGGTGTCGGGCGACTCACGGCCGTCCTCCGGGGCGTGCCACGAGATCAACCACGCCTTCGACCTGCTCTACCCGAAGCGGGCCGCCGCCCACGGCGAGCAGTGCGGACTGGGCGCGGCCTTCGCGATGTGGCTGCGCGGAGCCCACGAGGAGTCGGCCTACATGGCCGAGGTACTGCGCCGGCACGGGCTGCCCGTGCTGCCGGACGAGATCGGCTTCACGACGGACGAGTTCGTCAAGGCCGTCGAGTTCGCCCCGGAGACCCGGCCCGGCCGCTACACCATCCTCGAACACCTCGACCTGAACACCGAACAGATCAAGGACATCTACGCCGACTATGTCAAGGCCATCGGTAGCTGAACTCCGCCCCGTCGTTCACCCCGCGGGGGTGAAGGACCGGCGCAGCGGTGAGCACTGGATGGGACGCCTCTACATGCGTGAGGTGTCCCTGCGGGTCGACCGTTACCTGGTCAACACCAGGGTCACGCCCAACCAGCTCACCTACCTGATGACCGTCTTCGGCGTGCTCGCGGCCCCGGCCCTGCTGGTGCCGGGGATCGCGGGCGCGGTGCTGGGCGTCGTCATGGTCCAGATGTATCTCCTGCTGGACTGTGTCGACGGCGAGATCGCGCGCTGGAAGAAGCAGTACTCGCTCAACGGCGTCTACCTCGACCGGGTCGGCGCCTACCTCACCGACGCCGCCGTGCTCGTCGGCTTCGGCCTGCGCGCCGCCGACCTGTGGGGCAGCGGCCGGATCGACTGGCTGTGGGCGTTCCTCGGCACCCTGGCCGCCCTCGGCGCCATCCTGATCAAGGCCGAGACGGACCTCGTCGGCGTCGCCCGGCACCAGGCCGGAAAGCCGCCGGTCAAGGAGGCCGCTTCCGAGATGCGCTCCTCCGGCATGGCGCTGGCCCGCAGGGCCGCCGGCGCCCTGAAGTTCCACCGGCTGATCCTCGGCATCGAGGCGTCCCTGCTGATCCTGGTGCTGGCGATCGTCGACCAGGCCCGCGGCGACCTGTTCTTCTCGCGGCTCGGCGTGGCGGTGCTGGCCGGCATCGCGCTGGTGCAGACCCTGCTGCACCTCGTGTCGATCCTTGCTTCGAGCAGGCTGAAGTGAGCGGCATGAAGGTCGGCGCCGTCATCATCACCATGGGCAACCGCCCCGATGAACTGCGCGCCCTCCTCGACTCGGTCGCCAAGCAGGACGGCGACCCGGTCGAGGTGGTCGTCGTCGGCAACGGCTCGCCCGTCCCGGACGTCCCCGAGGGCGTCCGCACCATCGAACTGCCCGAGAACCTCGGCATCCCCGGCGGCCGCAACGTCGGCATCGAGGCCTTCGGCCCGGCCGGCCGGGACGTCGACGTCCTGCTCTTCCTGGACGACGACGGGCTGCTCGCGAGCCACGACACCGCCGCGCTGTGCCGGAAGGCCTTCGAGGCCGACCCGAAGCTCGGCATCGTGAGTTTCCGCATAGCCGACCCCGAGAACGGCGTCACCCAGCGCCGCCATGTGCCCCGGCTGCGCGCCGCCGACCCGATGCGCTCCTCGCGCGTCACCACGTTCCTCGGCGGAGCCAACGCCGTCCGCACCCGGGTCTTCGCCGAGGTCGGCGGACTGCCGGACGAGTTCTTCTACGCCCACGAGGAAACCGACCTGGCATGGCGGGCCCTCGACGCGGGCTGGATGATCGACTACCGGTCCGACATGGTGCTGTACCACCCGACCACCGCTCCCTCGCGGCACGCGGTCTACCACCGCATGGTCGCCCGCAACCGCGTCTGGCTGGCCCGCAGAAACCTCCCCGCACCGCTCGTCCCGGTCTACCTCGGCGTCTGGCTGCTGCTCACCCTCGTACGCCGTCCCTCCCGCCCCGCCCTGCGGGCCTGGCTCGGCGGATTCCGCGAGGGCTGGACGACCCCGTGCGGACCCCGGCGGCCCATGAAGTGGCGTACGGTGTGGCGGCTGACCCGGCTGGGCCGGCCCCCCGTCATCTGACAAGCTCGTATCCGGGTATCCGGGAGCACCCGGGCCGTACCCTGGCCCCCGGCTCATGCAGGCCCGCACAGGCCACGCATCTCGAAGACGAAAGTTTCCACTAGTGAGTGAGACAACGCACGATGCCCCGGTCGCGGTGAGCGCGTCCGCGGCGCCCGACGAGGGACTCACGGCGAGTGAACTCGCCGCCAGGCACGGGCTGAGCGTCAGCGGCGCCCGGCCGTCCCTCATCGAGTACGTCCGTCAGCTCTGGGACCGGCGGCACTTCATCCTCGCCTTCTCCCGCGCGAAGCTGACCGCCCAGTACAGCCAGGCCAAGCTCGGCCAGCTGTGGCAGGTGGCCACACCGCTGCTGAACGCGGCCGTGTACTTCTTCATCTTCGGCATGCTCCTGGAAGCCGACCGGGGCATGAGCCGCGAGGTGTACATCCCGTTCCTGGTCACGGGCGTGTTCGTGTTCACCTTCACGCAGAGCTCGGTGATGGCGGGCGTGCGTGCGATCTCCGGCAATCTCGGCCTGGTCCGCGCCCTGCACTTCCCGCGCGCCTCCCTGCCGATCTCCTTCGCCTTGCAGCAACTCCAGCAGCTGCTGTTCTCGATGATCGTGCTGTTCGCCATCACGATCGGCTTCGGCAACTACCCCGACCTGTCCTGGCTGCTGATCGTGCCGGTGCTCGTCCTGCAGTTCTGCTTCAACACCGGCCTCGCGCTGATCATGGCCCGGGCGGGCGCCAAGACCCCCGACCTCGCGCAGCTGATGCCGTTCGTGATGCGGACGTGGATGTACGCGTCCGGGGTGATGTTCTCCATCCCGATCTTCCTCGAGTCCAAGCCGGCCTGGATCTCGAACGTGCTGCAGTGGAACCCGGCCGCGATCTACATGGACCTGATGCGCTTCTCCCTCATCGACGACTACGGCTCCCGGTACCTTCCCGACCACGTCTGGGCGGCCGCGGGCGCCTGGGCCGTGCTCATCGCCGTGGGCGGCTTCGTGTACTTCTGGAAGGCGGAGGAGAGGTACGGCCGTGGCTGAGCAGAAGCAGGACGCACGGATCCCCACCGTCGTCGCCGACGATCTGCACATCGTCTACCGCGTCAACGGCGCCAAGAGCGGCAAGGGCAGCGCCACGGCCGCGCTCAGCCGCATCCTCAAGCGCGGCGAGGAACGCGGGGTCCGCAAGGTGCACGCCGTGCGCGGGGTCTCCTTCGTCGCCTACCGCGGCGAGGCCATCGGCCTGATCGGCTCCAACGGCTCCGGCAAGTCGACCCTGCTGCGTGCCATCGCCGGCCTGCTGCCCGCCGAGCAGGGCAAGGTCTACACCGATGGCCAGCCCTCGCTGCTCGGTGTCAACGCGGCCCTGATGAACGACCTCACCGGCGAGCGGAACGTCATATTGGGCGGGCTCGCCATGGGCATGTCCCGCGAGGAGATCAAGGACCGCTACCAGCAGATCGTCGACTTCTCCGGCATCAACGAGAAGGGCGACTTCATCACCCTGCCCATGCGCACCTACTCCTCCGGCATGGCGGCCCGGCTCCGCTTCTCCATCGCCGCGGCCAAGGACCACGACGTCCTGATGATCGACGAGGCCCTGGCCACCGGTGACCGCAAGTTCCAGAAGCGCTCCGAGGACCGCATCCGGGAGCTGCGCAAGGAAGCCGGCACGGTGTTTCTGGTCAGCCACAACAACAAGTCGATCCGCGACACCTGCGACCGCGTCCTGTGGCTGGAGCGCGGTGAGCTGCGGATGGACGGCCCGACCGACGAGGTCCTCAAGGAGTACGAGAAGTTCACGGGCAAGTAGCCCGGATCGGCCAGGGCCCCGCCGCAACTGTTCCGGCGGGGCCCCGCGTCTGCAAAGGAAACGTCAACTCCGGTCCATCTCAGGAAGCTTGGGGCCAATCGGTGTGTTCTCGTGATGTGCGGGACACCCTGGCGGACCGCGACACGTTGTACAACGTAAGCTGTACAGGTCCCGAAACACGGCAATCAGGGCGATAATGCGCGACACCGCCCGTCGGGCAGCCGTGCGGACGGCTGGGCGGCGTGTCCGAAATAGTGTGTATTGGGTCGGCAGTGTAGAACGGGAGATGTGACGGCGATGGCTACGGATACTCCCCAGCTCCACGCAGCACGTGCCGTCCCCGCGCCGGGCAGCCGGCGGTGACGGGAACCGGCACGGCGCGCGCCCTCGACCCGGAGCGCGGCATTCTCGACAAGGCCGCGGGCGAGAACTTCCCGGTGGCCCCGTTCTTCCTGCCCCGGGCCTGGCGCACCGACCTCATGGCCGTCTACGGCTTCGCCCGTCTGGTCGACGACATCGGCGACGGCGACCTCGCCCCCGGTGGCGCCGACGCCCGGCTGCTCGGCGTGTCCCCGCCGGACGCCGAGGACCGGCTCGTCCTGCTGGACGCCTTCGAGGCCGACCTGAGCAGGGTCTTCGACTCGACCCCGCGCCACCCCCTGCTGCGCCGCCTCCAGCCCGCCGTCCGCCGCTGCTCGCTGACCCCGGAACCGTTCCTCGGCCTGATCGCCGCCAACCGCCAGGACCAGCTGGTCAGCCGGTACGAGACCTACGACGACCTCCTCGCCTACTGCGAGCTCTCGGCCAACCCCGTCGGCCGTCTCGTCCTCTCCGTCACCGGCACCTCGACGCCCGAGCGGATCCGCCGCTCCGACATGATCTGCACGGCCCTGCAGATCGTCGAGCACCTTCAGGACGTGGCCGAGGACCTCGGCCGCGACCGTATCTACCTGCCCGCCGCCGACATGAAGCGTTTTCACGTCCAGGAGGCGGATCTCGCCACGAAGTCTGCCGGAGCGTCGGTCCGTGCGTTGATTGCGTATGAAGCGCAAAGGGCCCGGGATCTCCTGAATGAAGGCGCCCCCCTGGTGGGTAGCGTCCACGGCAGGCTGAAGCTGCTGCTCGCAGGGTTCGTGGCGGGGGGAAGGGCGGCCGTCCACGCGATCGCCGCCGCCGAATACGACGTACTTCCCGGCCCGCCCGAGCCCGGCAAGGTCCGGTTGCTGCGTGAGGTGGGCGTGACTCTGCGAGGAGAGGGGTGATCCGGACCGTGGAGCCGGAACCACACGCGTCCCCACCGGTACTCGCCGCCTACAGCTACTGCGAGGCCGTCACGGGGCGGCAGGCCCGTAACTTCGCCTATGGCATCCGGCTGCTGCCGACGCCTCAGCGCCGTGCGATGTCGGCGCTGTACGCGTTCTCGCGGCGAGTGGACGACATCGGCGACGGCGCGCTCGCCCACGATGTCAAGGTCGCCAGGATGGAGGAGACCCGGGCGCTGCTCACCCGGATCCGGGAGGGCGAGGTCGACGAGGACGACATCGACCCCGTCGCCGTCGCGCTCACGCACGCCGCCGGGGCCTTCCCGATCCCGCTGAGCGGCCTCGACGAACTCATCGACGGCGTCCTGATGGACGTCCGGGGCGAGACCTACGAGACCTGGGACGACCTGAAGGTCTACTGCCGCTGTGTAGCGGGCGCCATCGGCCGCCTCTCGCTCGGGGTGTTCGGCACGGAGCCGGGGGCGCGCGGCGTCGACCGCGCGCCCGAGTATGCCGACACGCTCGGGCTCGCGCTTCAGCTCACCAACATCCTCAGAGACGTGCGCGAGGACGCCGTGGGCGGGCGCACCTACCTGCCCGCCGACGACCTCGCCAAGTTCGGCTGCTCGGCCGGCTTCAGCGGGCCGCGGCCACCGGAGGGCTCCGACTTCGCGGGCCTCGTGCACTTCGAAGTGCGACGGGCCCGCGCTCTCTTCGCCGAGGGCTACCGGCTGCTCCCCATGCTCGACCGGCGCAGCGGCGCCTGTGTCGCCGCCATGGCCGGCATCTACCGCCGCCTCCTCGACCGTATCGAGCGCGACCCGGAGGCAGTGCTGCGCGGCCGCGTCTCCCTCCCCGGCCGGGAGAAGGCATACGTCGCCGTACGCGGCCTGTCCGGCCTGGACGCCCGGCATGCGACGCGACGGGCCGTCAGGAGGCGTGCGTGAGGGACAAAGGAGCCGCCATCGGCAGAAAGCGGCGGGCAACCCTCCGGCGCGGGGCGGCGTCCCTGACTGAGATGGCCGGCCGTGCGTCGTTCGAGCCGCACGGCCGCCGCGCAGGGGAGGGTGCGCGATGACCCACGGCACGCGGTCCCAGGGGCCGGTCGCGGACGGGCGGCACACCGTCGTGGTGGGCGGCGGGCTCGCCGGTGTCACCACCGCGCTCGCGCTCGCCGACGCCGGAGTGCGTGTCACGCTGCTGGAGGGCAGGCCGAGACTCGGCGGGCTGGCCTTCTCCTTCCAGCGCGGCGATCTGACCGTCGACAACGGACAGCATGTGTACCTGCGCTGCTGCACCGCCTACCGCTGGTTCCTCGACCGCATCGAGGGAGCGGCGCTGGCTCCGCTGCAGGACCGGCTCGACGTACCCGTCCTCGACGTCGCGCGGCCCGAGGGACGCCGGCTCGGCAGGCTGCGGCGCGACGCGCTGCCCGTGCCCCTGCATCTGGGGCGCAGCCTCGCCACCTATCCGCACCTGTCGCTCGCCGACCGTGCCAAGGTGGGCCGGGCCGCGCTCGCGCTCAAGGGACTCGACCTCGCCGATCCGGCGCTGGACGCGCAGGACTTCGGCAGCTGGCTGGCCGCGCACGGCCAGTCGGAGCGTGCCGTCGCGGCCCTGTGGGATCTGGTCGGGGTCGCCACCCTCAACGCGGTCGCGGGCGACGCCTCCCTGGGCCTCGCCGCGATGGTGTTCAAGACCGGTCTGCTGTCCGACCCGGGCGCGGCCGACATCGGCTGGGCGCATGTCCCGCTCGGCGAGCTGCACGACCGGCTGGCCCGCAAGGCGCTCGACTCCGCGGGCGTCCGCACCGAGATCCGGACACGAGTCACCTCCGTCGTCGAGAACACGCACGGCGGGTGGAGCGTCCAGGTTCCCGGCGAGACGCTGGAGGCCGACGCGGTGGTGTTCGCCGTACCGCAGCGCGAGGCCTACGACCTGCTGCCCGAGGGCGCGCTGGACGCCCCCGAGCGGCTCCTGGAGATCGGCACCGCGCCGATCCTCAACGTCCATGTGGTGTACGACCGGAAGGTGCTCGCCCGGCCGTTCTTCACCGCCCTCGGCTCCCCGGTGCAGTGGGTCTTCGACCGCACCGAGGCGTCGGGGCTGCGCGAGGGGCAGTACCTGGCCCTGTCCCAGTCGGCGGCCCAGGACGAGATCGACGAACCCGTGGCCGTGCTGCGCGAGCGGTACCTGCCCGAGCTGGAGCGGCTGCTGCCCCTGACCCGCGGCGCAGAGGTGAAGGACTTCTTCGTCACCCGGGAGCGCACCGCGACCTTCGCTCCCACCCCCGGCGTCGGGCGCCTCAGGCCCGGCGCCCGCACCAAGGCATCCGGCCTCTACCTGGCCGGAGCGTGGACCGCCACCGGGTGGCCCGCGACCATGGAGAGTGCGGTCCGCAGCGGCGTCGGTGCGGCGGACGCCGTGCTGGGCGCCCTGGGCCGGCCCCGCCCACGCCACCTCTTCGAGTTCGAGGAGGCGGCGTGATGCTCGACCAGCACCACACGGCAGGCGGCCCCCGCACCTCCGGTACCGCAACAAGAGGAGAGACTGTGCCCACTGTGCCCCCGGCCTCGACGGCCGCTCGAGAGACCGCGGTGGACGTGGCCGCGCTCCTGGAGCGCGGTCGGACCCTGGCCATGCCGGTCCTGCGGGCGGCCATCGACCGCCTGGCACCTCCCATGGACACTGTTGCCGCCTACCACTTCGGATGGATCGACGCCCAGGGCAGGCCCACGGAGGGGGACGGCGGCAAGGCCGTGCGCCCCGCACTCGCGGTGCTCTCCGCCGAGGTCATGTCCGCCGCCCCCGAGACCGGCATTCCCGGCGCCGTCGCCGTGGAACTCGTCCACAACTTCTCCCTCCTCCACGACGACCTGATGGACGGCGACGAGCAGCGCCGTCACCGCGACACCGTCTGGAAGGTGCACGGCCCCGCGCAGGCCATCCTGGTCGGCGACGCCCTGTTCGCCCTCGCCAACGAGGTGCTCCTCGAACTCGGCACCGTCGAGGCCGGCCGCGCCACCCGCCGTCTGACCACCGCCAGCCGCGCCCTGATCGACGGTCAGGCCCAGGACATCTCCTACGAGCACCGCGACCGCGTCACCGTCGAGGAGTGCCTGGAGATGGAGGGCAACAAGACCGGCGCCCTGCTCGCCAGCGCCAGCTCCATCGGCGCGGTGCTCGGCGGCGCCGACGACCGCACCGCCGACACGCTGGAGAAGTACGGCTACCACCTGGGCCTCGCCTTCCAGGCCGTCGACGACCTCCTCGGCATCTGGGGCGACCCGGTCTCCACCGGCAAGCAGACCTGGAGCGACCTGCGCCAGCGCAAGAAGTCGCTGCCGGTCGTGGCCGCCCTCGCGGCGGGCGGCTCCGCCTCCGAGCGGCTCGGCGAGATCCTCGCCGCCGACGCCAAGGCGAGCGACTTCGAGAACTTCTCCGAGGAGGAGTTCGCGGCCCGCGCCGCCCTCATCGAGGAAGCGGGCGGCCGCGAGTGGACCGCCGAAGAGGCACGCCGCCAGCACACCATCGCCATCGAAGCCCTCGATGCCGTCGACATGCCCGACCGGGTGCGGGACCAGTTCGCGGCGCTCGCCGACTTCGTCGTCGTACGAAAGAGATGATCACTATCGGTCGAATAGCCCTCGCGTAGTCGCCGGCCGGTGCCGCGAGACAGCACGGAGCACCGGCCGACGGCGGACCCACAGCAGCTGCACACCATGCACCACTGCACGAAGGGGAAGCCATGACAGCGACGACCGACGGAAGCACCGGGGCCCTGCCACCCCGAGCCGCCGCGGCCAGCGAACACGACACCGACATCCCCGCGGCGGCCGGGGTACCAGAAGCCGCCGCACGTGCCGCCCGGCTCGCCACCGACTTCCTGCTCTCCCGCCAGGACGCCGAGGGCTGGTGGAAGGGCGACCTCGAGACCAACGTCACGATGGACGCCGAGGACCTGCTGCTCCGTCAGTTCCTCGGCATCCGCGACGAGAAGACCACCCGGGCCGCGGCCCTCTTCATCCGCGGCGAGCAGCGTGACGACGGCGCCTGGGCAACTTTTTACGGCGGCCCCGGCGAGCTCTCCGCCAGCATCGAGGCCTACGTCGCCCTCCGCCTGGCCGGTGACGCGCCCGACGCGCCCCACATGGCCAAGGCCTCCGCCTGGATCCGCGAGCGGGGCGGCATCGCCGCCGCCCGGGTCTTCACAAGGATCTGGCTGGCCCTGTTCGGCTGGTGGAAGTGGGAGGACCTGCCCGAACTCCCCCCGGAACTCATCTGGTTCCCGAAGTGGCTGCCGCTCAACATCTACGACTTCGGCTGCTGGGCCCGGCAGACCATCGTGCCGCTGACGATCGTCTCCGCCAAGCGGCCGGTACGCCCCGCGCCCTTCCCGCTCGACGAGCTGCATACCGACCCGGCCGCCCCGAACCCCGCCAAGCCCCTGGCCCCGGTGGCCAGTTGGGACGGAGCCTTCCAGCGGATGGACAAGGGCCTGCACGCCCTGCGGAAGGTCGCCCCGCGCCGGCTGCGCAGAGCCGCCATGAACAGCGCCGCCCGCTGGATCGTCGAACGGCAGGAGAACGACGGCTGCTGGGGCGGAATCCAGCCGCCCGCCGTGTACTCGATCATCGCCCTGCACCTGCTCGGCTACGACCTCCAGCACCCCGTGATGCGGGAGGGACTGGCGTCCCTGGACCGGTTCGCCGTGTGGCGCGAGGACGGGGCCCGGATGATCGAGGCCTGCCAGTCGCCCGTCTGGGACACCTGCCTCGCCGCGATCGCGCTCGCCGACGCCGGACTGCCCGCCGACCACCCCCAGTTGGTGAAAGCCGCGGACTGGATGCTGGGCGAGGAGATCGTCAGACCCGGCGACTGGTCCGTCAAGCGGCCCCAACTTCCGCCCGGCGGCTGGGCGTTCGAGTTCCACAACGACAACTACCCCGACATCGACGACACCGCCGAGGTGATCCTCGCGCTGCGCCGGATCACGCACCACGACCCGGAGAAGCTGGACAAGGCCATCGGGCGCGGTATGCGCTGGACCCTCGGCATGCAGTCGAAGAACGGCGCGTGGGCCGCCTTCGACGTCGACAACACCAGCCCGTTCCCGAACCGGCTGCCGTTCTGCGACTTCGGCGAGGTCATCGACCCGCCCTCCGCCGACGTCACCGCGCACGTCGTCGAGATGCTCGCGGTGGAGGGACTCGCCCACCACCCGCGCACCCGGCGCGGCATCGAGTGGCTGCTGGCCGAACAGGAACCGGACGGCTCGTGGTTCGGGCGCTGGGGCGTCAACTACGTCTACGGCACTGGGTCCGTCGTACCCGCCCTGGTGGCCGCGGGCCTCCCCGCCGCGCACCCGGCGATCCGGCGGGCCGTGGCCTGGCTGGAGTCGGTGCAGAACGACGACGGCGGCTGGGGCGAGGACCTGCGCTCCTACAAGGACGTCAAGGAGTGGAGCGGCAAGGGCGCCTCGACCGCTTCCCAGACGGCGTGGGCGCTGATGGCCCTGCTCGCGGCGGGGGAGCGGGACTCCAAGGCCGTCGAACGCGGCGTGGAGTGGCTCGCCGCCACCCAGCGGGAGGACGGTTCCTGGGACGAGCCCTACTTCACGGGGACGGGCTTCCCGTGGGACTTCTCGATCAACTACCACCTCTACCGGCAGGTGTTCCCGCTCACCGCGCTCGGCCGGTACGTCCATGGGGAGCCCTTCGCCGACCGGCACAAGGGGAGCGGTGCGGCCGGGAGGCCGTTCACCGAGGCCGAGGGGAGCTGATGAGCACCCCGCCCGCCCCGGTGCCGCTGCTGATCGCCTGCGCGCTCGGCATCGAGCAGCTCGCTCTGCGCGCGGGTGACCGAGGCGGCGCCGGCGGGCCGGTCACCGTGCTGCGCACCGGCATGGGACCGGCGGCGGCCGAGCGGTCCGTCACCCGGATGCTCGCCGATCCGGCCCTGCGCGACGCCGCCGTCCTCGCCACCGGCTTCTGCGCGGGCCTCGCGCCCGGCATGCACCCCGGTGACCTGGTCGTCGCCGAGGAGACCCGCGACCCACGTGGCACGACCGCCTGCGTCGGGACCGAGCTGCTGGTCAAGGAGCTGGCCCGGGCGGTACCCGGGCGGACCGTGCACACCGGGCCGCTCACCGGCTCCGACCACGTCGTACGCGGTCCCGAACGGTCCGCTCTCCGCGCCACCGGCGCGATCGCGGTCGACATGGAGTCCGCCGTCACGCTCCTGAGCGCCGTGCGCGCGGGCGAGCGCCCGGTTGCGGCCGTCCGGGTGGTCGTGGACGCTCCAGAACATGAACTCGTCCGGATCGGCACGGTGCGCGGTGGAATATCAGCTTTCCGTGTTCTTCGTTCCGTCCTTCCCGCTTTCTTCGAATGGCACCGTTCCTTGCTGCTCCCCAGGAGGTGAGCCAGATGGCCATGCCGCTTCGACAGTCCATCAAGGTCGCTACATACTTGGCTGAACAGAAGCTCCGCCGGCGGGACAAGTTCCCGCTGATCGTCGAGCTGGAGCCGCTGTTCGCCTGCAACCTCAAGTGCGAGGGGTGCGGCAAGATCCAGCACCCGGCCGGGGTGCTCAAGCAGCGGATGCCGGTCGCGCAGGCGGTCGGAGCGGTGCTGGAGTCCGGTGCCCCCATGGTGTCCATCGCCGGTGGCGAGCCCCTGATGCACCCGCAGATCGACGAGATCGTGCGTCAGCTGGTGGCCAGGCGGAAGTACGTTTTCCTGTGCACCAACGCGCTGCTCATGCGCAAGAAGATGGACAAGTTCAAGCCCTCCCCCTACTTCGCCTTCGCGGTGCACATCGACGGGCTGCGCGAGCGGCACGACGAGTCGGTGGCGAAGGAGGGCGTCTTCGACGAGGCCGTGGAGGCCATCAAGGAGGCCAAGCGGCGCGGCTTCCGGGTGACCACCAACTCGACCTTCTTCAACACCGACACCCCGCAGACCATCATCGAGGTGCTGAACTTCCTCAACGACGACCTCAAGGTCGACGAGATGATGATCTCGCCCGCCTACGCCTACGAGAAGGCCCCCGACCAGGAGCACTTCCTCGGCGTGGAGCAGACCCGCGAGCTGTTCAAGAAGGCCTTCGCGGGCGGCAACCGGCGGCGCTGGCGGCTCAACCACTCCCCGCTCTTCCTGGACTTCCTGGAGGGCAAGGTCGACTTCCCGTGCACCGCGTGGGCGATCCCGAACTACTCGCTGTTCGGCTGGCAGCGCCCCTGCTACCTGATGAGCGACGGGTACGTGCCGACGTACCGGGAGCTGGTCGAGGACACCGACTGGGACAAGTACGGACGCGGCAAGGACCCGCGCTGCGCCAACTGCATGGCGCACTGCGGCTATGAGCCCACCGCCGTGCTCGCCACCATGGGATCGCTGAAGGAGTCCCTGCGCGCCATGCGCGAGACGGTCTCCGGGAACCGGGAGCAGAAGCCATGACCGCCGTTTCGCTGGGTGTCCCCGAGGTGCCGGCCCGGCCGATCGCGGAGCGGCGCGCCTCGCGCCGGATCCAGGTCGGTCCGGTGGAGGTCGGGGGCGGGGCCCCGGTGTCGGTGCAGTCGATGACGACGACCCGTACGTCGGACATCGGCGCCACCCTGCAGCAGATCGCCGAACTCACCGCGTCCGGCTGCCAGATCGTCCGGGTCGCCTGCCCGACCCAGGACGACGCGGACGCGCTCGCGACCATCGCGCGCAAGTCTCAGATCCCGGTGATCGCGGACATCCACTTCCAGCCGAAGTACGTGTTCGCGGCCATCGAGGCGGGCTGCGCGGCCGTCCGCGTCAACCCCGGCAACATCAAGCAGTTCGACGACCGGATCAAGGAGATCGCGCAGGCCGCCGAGGACCACGGCACGCCGATCCGGATCGGCGTCAACGCCGGGTCGCTGGACCGGCGGCTGCTCCAGAAGTACGGCAGGGCGACCCCGGAGGCGCTGGTGGAGAGCGCTCTGTGGGAGGCCTCGCTGTTCGAGGAGCACGGCTTCCGGGACATCAAGATCTCCGTCAAGCACAACGACCCGGTCGTGATGATCGAGGCGTACAAGCAGCTCGCCGAGAGTTGCGACTACCCGCTGCACCTGGGGGTGACGGAGGCGGGCCCGGCGTTCCAGGGCACGATCAAGTCGGCGGTGGCGTTCGGCGCGCTGCTGTCGCGCGGCATCGGCGACACGATCCGGGTGTCGCTGTCGGCCCCGCCGGCCGAGGAGGTCAAGGTCGGCATCCAGATCCTGCAGTCCCTGGGCCTGAGGGAGCGCAGGCTGGAGATCGTCTCCTGTCCCTCCTGCGGACGTGCCCAGGTCGATGTCTACAAGCTCGCCGACGAGGTCACGGCCGGACTCGAGGGCATGGAAGTGCCGTTGCGGGTCGCCGTCATGGGATGTGTGGTCAACGGACCCGGCGAGGCGCGGGAGGCCGATCTGGGGGTGGCCTCCGGCAACGGCAAGGGGCAGATCTTCGTGAAGGGCGAGGTCATCAAGACCGTCCCCGAGTCGAAGATCGTCGAGACGCTGATCGAAGAGGCGATGAAGATCGCCGAGCAGATGGAGCAGGACGGCACGGGCCCGGGGGAGCCGGCCGTCACCGTGAGCTGAACAGCACGGAATTCGAAGGGGGCCCGACGTGACGATTCTGGAGAGCATCCGGGGACCACGCGATCTGAAGGCGCTGTCCGAGGCGGAACTCGGTGAACTGTCCGACGAGATCAGGGAGTTCCTGGTGCACGCGGTCGCCAGGACCGGCGGCCATCTAGGACCCAACCTGGGCGTGGTGGAGCTCACCGTGGCCCTGCACCGGGTCTTCGAGTCACCGGTCGACCGCATCCTGTGGGACACCGGCCACCAGAGCTATGTCCACAAGCTTCTGACGGGACGGCAGGACTTCTCCAAACTGCGCGGCAAGGGCGGCCTGTCCGGCTACCCCTCGCGTGAGGAGTCCGAGCACGACGTCATCGAGAACAGCCACGCCTCCACGGCCCTCGGCTGGGCCGACGGGCTGGCCAAGGCCCGCCAGGTGCAGGGGGAGAAGGGCCATGTCGTCGCGGTCATCGGCGACGGAGCCCTGACCGGCGGCATGGCCTGGGAGGCCCTGAACAACATCGCGGCCGCCAAGAACCGGCCGCTGATCATCGTCGTCAACGACAACGAACGCTCCTACGCCCCCACCATCGGCGGCCTCGCCAACCACCTCGCGACCCTGCGCACGACCGACGGCTACGAGCGGGTCCTGGCCTGGGGCAAGGACGTGCTCCAGGGCACGCCCCTGGTCGGCCACACCCTCTACGAGGCCCTGCACGGAGCGAAGAAGGGCTTCAAGGACGCCTTCGCCCCGCAGGGCCTGTTCGAGGACCTCGGCCTGAAGTACGTCGGCCCGATCGACGGGCACGACATCGGTGCCGTGGAGTCCGCCCTGCGGCGCGCGAAACGCTTCCACGGGCCGGTCCTCGTCCACTGCCTCACCGAGAAGGGCCGCGGCTACGAACCCGCCCTCGCCCACGAGGAGGACCACTTCCACACCGTCGGCGTCATGGACCCGCTGACCTGCGCGCCGCTCTCACCGGCGGGCGGCCCCTCCTGGACCTCGGTGTTCGGCGACGAGATCGTCAGGATCGGCGAGGAGCGGGACGACGTGGTGGCGATCACCGCCGCCATGCTGCATCCGGTCGGCCTCGGCGCCTTCGCCGAGCGGTTCCCGGACCGGGTGTGGGACGTCGGCATCGCCGAGCAGCACGCGGCCGTGTCCGCGGCGGGCCTGGCGACGGGCGGCCTGCACCCGGTCGTCGCCGTCTACGCCACCTTCCTCAACCGCGCCTTCGACCAGCTCCTGATGGACGTGGCCCTGCACCGCTGCGGGGTGACCTTCGTCCTGGACCGGGCCGGGGTCACCGGCGTCGACGGGGCCTCCCACAACGGCATGTGGGACATGTCCGTCCTCCAGGTCGTCCCCGGTCTGAGGATCGCCGCGCCGCGCGACGCCGACCAGTTGCGCGCCCAGCTGCGCGAGGCGGTCGCCGTCGACGACGCCCCGACCCTGCTGCGCTTCCCGAAGGAGTCCGTCGGCCCGTCGGTCCCGGCTCTGGACCGGGTGGGCGGACTGGACGTGCTGCACCGTGCTCCGGAGCCACAGGTTCTCCTGGTGGCCGTGGGCGTGATGGCGCCCGTCTGCCTCCAGGCCGCCGAACTGCTCGAAGCCCGCGGGATCGGCTGCACCGTCGTCGACCCGCGCTGGGTCAAGCCCGTCGACCCGGCGCTCCCGGGCCTCGCCGCCGGACACCGCCTGGTCGCCGTCGTCGAGGACAACAGCCGGGCCGCCGGGGTCGGCTCGGCCGTCGCACTGGCCCTCGGGGACGCCGACGTCGACGTACCGGTGCGGCGCTTCGGCATCCCGGAGCAGTTCCTCGCGCACGCCAAGCGCGGCGAGGTGCTCGCCGACATCGGCCTGACACCCGTCGAGATCGCCGGACGGATCAGCGGAAGCATGGCCGTCACGCAAGAGCTGTCCAAGGAGCCACTGGAATGACAACCGCCGAGTCCGCGTCGGAGTCGTCGCAGGCCGGGGAGTTCGACCTCGGCAAGCTGCTGGCCGAGCGCGCGGCCGAGCGCTACGAGCTGCACACCCGGTACCTCAACCACCAGCTCCCGCGCATGCTGCACACCATCGGCTTCGACAAGTTCTACGAGCGAGCCGAGGGCGCCTACTTCTACGACGCGGACGGCAACGACTACCTCGACATGCTCGCCGGGTTCGGGGTGATGGGCATCGGCCGCCACCACCCCGTGGTGCGCAAGGCACTGCACGACGTCCTGGACGCCGGGCTCGCCGACCTCACCCGGTTCGACTGCCAGCCGCTGCCCGGCCTGCTGGCCGAGAAGCTGCTCGCGCACAGCCCGCATCTGGACCGGGTGTTCTTCGGCAACAGCGGCACGGAGGCGGTCGAGGGAGCGCTGAAGTTCGCCCGGTTCGTCACCGGCAGGCCCAGGATCCTGTACTGCGCACACGCCTTCCACGGCCTGACCACCGGCTCTCTCTCCGTGAACGGCGAGTCCGGATTCCGCGACGGCTTCGCCCCGCTGCTGCCCGACACGGCCGTACCGCTCGGCGACCTCGACGCGCTGGCACGGGAGCTGAAGAAGGGCGATGTCGCCGCGCTGATCGTCGAGCCGATCCAGGGCAAGGGCGTGCTGGCGGCCCCGCCCGGCTATCTGCCCGCCGCCCAGGAGCTGCTGCACCGGCACAAGGCGCTGCTCATCGCCGACGAGGTGCAGACCGGCCTCGGCCGGACCGGCGACTTCTACGGCTACCAGCACGAGGACGGCGTGGAGCCCGACCTGGTGTGCGTGGCCAAGGCGCTCTCCGGCGGCTATGTACCGGTCGGCGCCACGCTCGGCAAGGACTGGATCTTCAAGAAGGTCTACTCGTCCATGGACCGGGTGCTGGTCCACTCGGCGAGCTTCGGCTCCAACGCGCAGGCCATGGCGGCGGGCCTCGCGGTGCTGTCGGTCATGGAGAACGAGCAGGTCGTGGCCAACGTCCGCGCCACCGGGGAACTGCTCAGATCTCGGCTGGCGGCACTGACGGACCGGTACGAGATGCTCTCCGACGTCCGCGGCCGGGGACTGATGATCGGCATCGAGTTCGGCCGGCCGAAGTCGCTGAAGCTGCGCAGCCGCTGGGCCATGCTCCAGGCCGCGCGCAAGGGACTGTTCGCGCAGATGGTCGTCGTGCCGCTGCTCCAGCGGCACCGGATCCTCACCCAGGTCTCCGGCGACCACATGGAGGTGATCAAGCTGATCCCGCCGCTGATCATCGGCGAGCGGGAGGTGGACCGGTTCGTCGACGCCTTCACCGCCGTGATGGACGACGCCCACGACGGCGGTCTGGTGTGGGACTTCGGGAAGACCCTGGTCAAGCAGGCGGTGGCCAACCGGTAGGCGGGGTGCGGGGGCTTTGCCTCTGAGGCAAGAAACTTGCCGCAGAGGTAACCCTCCGGCTGAATGGAGGCATGAGCACCTCCGAACAGCCTGGTGCGCTGCCCGCCGTAGCCCCGCAGCTGCGCGCGCTGCGGCGTCAGGCATCCCTGACGCTGGAGGCCGCGGCCCGTGCCGCCGGACTGTCGCCCGCCCATCTCTCCCGTCTGGAGACCGGACAGCGCCAGCCCTCGCTGCCGATGCTGCTGGCGCTCGCCCGTGTCTACGGTACGACCGTCTCCGAACTGCTCGGTGAGACGGTCGCCGACCGGGACGCCGTCGTCCGCGCGTCCGACATGGAACCGACCACGGCGGGCGGCTGGACCTACTGGCAGGCCGGCGCGTCCGGACGCGGGATGCAGGCCCTGCGCGTCCATGTGCCCTACGGCTCCCAGGGCGACATCGTGCGCGTCCACCCAGGCGAGGAGTGGCTCCATGTGCTGCGGGGCCGGCTACGGCTGCGCCTCGGGGACACCACGCACCGGCTGGCGCCCGGCGACAGCGCCCACTTCGACTCGCTGACCCCGCACCGGATCGCCGCCGAGGACCAGGACGGCGTCGAGCTGCTTTTCGTCCACACCCTGTTGCAGAGTCCCACGGCCACCCTGTGCCTGGGCCCCACCCCTGGAGAGACGCCTTGAGCGACATGGAGGAGAAATTCCCGCGCGCCCTGTGGGTGCGGCTGTTCATCTACCTCGTGATGGGGCATGTCTTCGCAGCGTTCGTCTATTTCCTCTTCGAGGCGGGGGCCCGCTAGCCCGTTCCTCAGTCGAGAAGCCGCTCGCGCAGTCGCTCACGCGTCTCCGGAGCGATCTCGAGCCCCTTCTCCAGATAGGCGTCGACGCCGCCCCAGGTCTCCTCGATGGTGTCGAAGGCCGCCGACAGATACTCGGCGCGCGCGTCGAACAGGGGGCTGAGCAGCTCCATGACCTCGGGGGAGTAGGCCGAGTCGGCGGAACCGCTGCGCCGCACCTTGTAGCGGCGGTGCTTGGCGTTCGACTTCAAGTAGTCCTCGACGATCGCCTCGCGCTCGACGCCCACCGCGAGCAGCGTCACCGCGATCGAGAGGCCCGCGCGGTCCTTGCCGGCCGCGCAGTGCATCAGCGCGGGGACGCTGTCCTCGGCCAGCGCGTGCAGCACCTTCGAGTGCTCGGCGGTGCGGTGCTTGATGATCGTGCGGTAGGAGGCGATCATCCGGCCCGCGCCCTTGCCGTCCGAGAGGATCTCACGCAGCTGCTCCAGGTCGCCGTCGCGGACCATCTTCCAGAACTCTGCGCCGTCGGCCGGGTCGGTGAGCGGCAGGTTCACATTGCGCACGCCCGGCAGCTCGACGTCAGGCCCTTCGAGCTTCTGGTCGGCCTCGTTGCGGAAGTCGAAGATCGTGTGCAGGCCCAGGCCGGTCAGGAAGGCGGCGTCCTCACCGGTCGCGTGCGCGAGGTGGCCGCTGCGGAACAGCACTCCCGGCCGCACCCGCCGTCCGTCCACGGTCGGCAGTCCGCCCACATCACGGAAATTGCGTACTGCGGCCAGCTCGGGTTCGGTCGAGGGGACCTGCTGCGTCACGGGGGCTCCTCCCACTCGGTGCCGTCGGCGCGGCTCGTCGACGGGCACCACTTGACGATACGACATGCCTGCCAGGGGCAATGAGTTGTCCACAGGCGTTGCCGAGAGCCCCCGAAGCCCTTGATTATGTTGGGGCCTGGCCGCACCTGGTCGGGCTTGTTCGAATCTGTGAGGGCTTGATGCTGGAGATCTCCGAAGACGGTCGTACATGGGTGCTCTCGGGGCCGGCCAGCAGTTACGCCGTCCATGTCACCGACCGGGACGAGTTGCTGCACCTGCACTGGGGCGCCCGGATCGGCCTCGCCGACGCCGAGGCCCTGGCTGTCCGGCCGCTGCCGGACTACTGGGCCTTCGAGTCCCCGCTCGACGGACGCGAGGAGTATCCGGTCGAGGGCGGCCCCCGCTTCGCCCGGCCCGCCCTGTCCGTGCGCACCGCCGAGCGCCGCGGCACCGAGTGGTCCTACGAGGGGCATGACGCCGAGGGCGGCGAGCTGCGGCTCCGCTTCCGTGACGGCGACCTGGCCGTCACGCTGCACTACCGGATGCGCTCCTCGGCCGATGTCGTCGAGCGCTGGGTGACCCTGGAGAACCACGGCCCGGACGTCGAGGTGCTGCGCGCCGACTCCGCCACCTGGACCCTGCCCGACCGCGACACCTGGCGGCTGTCCCAGCTGCACGGCCGCTGGGGCGCCGAGTCCCGGCTGACGCGCTCCGCCCTCACCTACGGCGAGAAGGTCATCGGCAGCCGCCGCGGCCACACCTCCCACCAGCATCTGCCGTGGGTCGCGCTCGACTCCGACGCGACCGAGGAGCGCGGGGAGGTCTACGGCTGCGCCCTGGCCTGGTCCGGGTCCTGGCGGATCGCGGTGGCCCAACTCCCGGACGCGCGCGTGCAGATCACCGGCGGGGCCGGACACGACGACTCGGGCCTGCTGAGGCTGGGCGCGGGCGGGTCGTACACCACCCCCGTCTTCGCCGGGCTCTGGAGCGACGGCGGCTTCGGCGGGGCGAGCCGCGCCTGGCACGCCTGGCAGCGGGCCCACGTCGTCCCGGACGCGGACCGGGACCGGCCGGTGCTGTTCAACTCCTGGGAGGCCACCGAGTTCGACATCTCGGAGGAGCAGCAGCGGGCGCTCGCCGAGCGGGCAGCGGCCATGGGCGTCGAGCTGTTCGTCGTCGACGACGGCTGGTTCGGATCCCGGACCAGCGACCGGGCCGGGCTCGGTGACTGGACCCCCAACCCCGACCGCTTCCCGGGTGGGCTGAAGCCGCTCGCCGACCATGTGCACGGCCTCGGCATGCGGTTCGGGATCTGGGTCGAGCCGGAGATGGTCAACGCGGACAGCGACCTGTACCGCGCCCACCCCGACTGGGTCCAGTATCAATCGGGACGAAAGCGGACGGAATTCCGCAATCAGCTCGTACTGAACCTGGCCCGCGAGGACGTTCAGGAGTACCTGTGGGAGCAGCTCGACGGACTGCTCTCCAGCGCCCCCATCGACTACGTCAAGTGGGACTTCAACCGCTGCTTCACCGACGCCGGATGGCCGGACGACCCCTACCCGCAGCGGCTCTGGGTCGACCACGTCCATGCCCTGTACGCCCTGCTGGACCGGCTGCGGGCGGCGCACCCCGGTGTGGCCTTCGAGTCGTGCTCGGGCGGCGGCGGCCGGATCGACCTCGGGGTGCTGGGCCGCACGGACCAGGTGTGGACCTCCGACAACACCGACCCGCTCGACCGGCTCGCCATCCAGCACGGCTTCAGCCAGATCCATCCGGCGCGGGTCATGGCCGCCTGGGTCACCGACAGCCCGAACACCATGCTCAACCAGCGGGCCAGCTCCCTGCGGTTCCGGTTCGTCAGTGCCATGGCCGGCGTGCTCGGGGTGGGCGGCGACCTCACACGGTGGACGGCGGAGGAGCTCGCCGAGGCGCGGGGCTGGGTGGAGCTCTACAAGGAGATCCGGCCCGTGGTGCAGCGCGGTGACCTGTACCGGCTGCGGGCCCCGGAGGGCAGCTCGAGCGCGGTGCAGTACGTCCTGGGTGACGAGACCGTCGTCCTCGCCTGGCTCCAGGCGCAGCGCTACGGCGAGCCCGTTCCGGCGATCCGGCTGCGGGGCCTCGACCCGACAGCAGTGTACGAATGCCTCGAAACGGGCGAAGTTCACCGAGGGGCCGTACTCGCCCATCACGGACTGCGGATCGGCCTGCGCGGGGACCTGGATGCCGCAGTCGTCCGCCTTCGACGCAAGTAGTCGTTCTGTCCGGATCGGGTGGATAAGGCGAATAAGGCACTTCAGGTGTTTCGGTATAACGTGCCCCGATCGTAAAGGAGATGAGGTCGGGGCGCGTGACCATCGTCATATTCGTGACGATGTGTTGTCGCCATGTTCACGTAATTCTTGCGTTATTCAGGGACATTGAGGCGAAACAGAGATCGGAAATCCACGCTCGGTGACGGGAAATGTGCCGACGCGTCAAGAAAAACGCCCTCACAGGCAACCGCAAGCTTGTCCCATTGCGTCTCGGTCGCTTACGTTCCACACCAATCCGGACGGACGCCTAATCCTGCCGCCGCCCGGAGCCCGCACACACTCACCCGTGTATGGCAGGAGCGGGGGACCCACAGGTACGACGCCTGTTCCGGTTCCCGGAACGGCTTGGGGTTCAGCCGCACTTCGGCGCGGCCGGGCATCTCCAGCCCGCACCCGACAGCTCACCTCGCAGGCGCCGGAGAGGAATTCGCCATGCCCGCGAAGGGTAAGCATCGCCGCCCGAAGTCCCAGCGTTTCACCCGCTCCATCGCCGTCGCCGGAACCGGTGGGGCCGCCCTCGCCCTTCCGCTCATGGGGGCCGCCGGCGCCCACGCCGCGACCCCGCAGTCGGCTCCGGAAAAGGCCGTCCAGTCCGCTCCGGCCGCCGAGAAGAAGGCCGCCGAAAAGGCCACGGGTGCCCACGCGTACACCGTGAAGGCCGGTGACTATCTCGCGAAGATCGCCGACGACCAGAACGTCAGCGGTGGCTGGAAGAAGCTCTACAGCGACAACCGTGACGCCGTCGGCTCCGACCCGTCGCTGATCCACCCGGGCCTGAAGCTCTCGATCGGCAAGAAGGCGGCGAGCGCGCCCAAGACGCAGTCGTCCGCGCCCAAGGCGGCCGAGAAGCCCAAGGCGTCGGCTGAGAAGTCGTCCGCCTCCGAGTCGGCCCCGAAGGCCGACACCGCCGCGAAGCCGGCCGCCGCCAAGCCGGCCGCCGAGGCCTCCGGCTTCAGCCTCCCGGTGGACGGCGCCGCCGTCGGCACCCCGTACCACATGTCCGGCAGCATGTGGTCGAGTGGCTACCACACCGGTGTCGACTTCGTCGTCCCGACCGGCACCTCGCTCAAGGCCGTCGGCGCCGGCACGGTCGTCTCCGCCGGCTGGGGCGGCGCGTACGGCAACCAGGTCGTCGTCCAGCTCGAGGACGGCAAGTACGCGCAGTACGCCCACCTGTCCCAGCTCTCCGTCTCGGCCGGCCAGACCGTGACGGCCGGGCAGCAGGTCGGCCTGTCCGGTGCGACCGGCAATGTGACCGGACCGCACCTGCACTTCGAGATCCGCACCTCGCCGGAGTACGGCTCGGACGTGGACCCGGTCGCCTACCTGCGCTCGCACGGCGTCTCCGTGGGCTGACCCATCGCACGACCACCTGCCTGACACGCAGCCGAAGGCCGGACCCCGATCCCCGGGTCCGGCCTTCGGTGTGTGCGGCTGTCGATCGCCTCAAGGGATCGACAGGGGACGGCAGTTGGGACACAGTGATCCCGTCGTGAGTGCAAGCGCTTTCTGAAGGAGCTGTGTCCCGTGCCGACCACCCGCAGAACGTTCGGAGCCCTGGCGGCCGGAGCCGCGCTGGCGACCCTCGCCCCGTCGGGGAGCGCCCAGGCCGCACCCCGGCACCGCCGCCTCATCGCCCACGACGACTTCTGCCGCGGCCTCGGTCGGTGGGCGGCCGAACTCCAGGACGGCGGCTCCGTCACCGCCTCCCGCGGCGTCCTGGACATCGACGTACCGGGCGGAGCGACCGTCTGGTTCAGACGGCGTCTCGACGGGCCGTACGTCCTCGAGTACACCGCCACGCCCGTCTCCGAGGGCGGGATCAACGACCGGGTCTCGGACCTCAACAACTTCTGGAACGCGACCGACGTCCGCTCCCCGGACGACCTCTTCGCGACGCCGCGGGGCGGGGCGCTGGAGGAGTACGACCACCTGACGACGTACTACGCCGGGTACGGCGCCAACCACAACACCACGACCCGGCTGCGGCGTTACGTGGGCCAGGCCGGTGTGCGTCCCCTGATCCACGACTACACCGAGCCGCTGCTGGTCCCGGGCATGCCGAACCGGGTCCGGATCGTCTCCGACGGGTCGACGGTGCGGTGGTGGAACAACGGGCGGCTCGTCTTCGACTGCACCGATCCGCAGCCGTACACGAGCGGGCACTTCGCCTTCCGGACCGTGTGGAGCCACTTCCGGATCACGGGCTTCCGGGTCTGGCGACTGACCCCGCAACGTCCGTGAGGGGCGGCCTATTCCGGAGTTGGCGAACACTTTAAGAGTGGCTTATCTCACCGCCCGTCAACCCCTTCCTACGGTCGCGTAGGTCACATTCGAGGGTGAATCATGAGCGGCTGTGGCAGACGATTCGAAGAGTGACAGCAGAGCAGTGATCGGGTCGTACGTGGCGGTGGGGGACAGCTTCACCGAGGGCGTCGGCGATCCCGGCCCCGACGGGGCGTTCGTCGGCTGGGCCGACCGGTTCGCCGTGCTGCTCGCCGACCGCAGGCCCGAAGGCGACTTCCGGTACACCAACCTGGCCGTACGCGGAAAACTCCTCGACCAGATCGTGGCGAACCAGCTCCCGCGGGCCGTCGACATGGCCCCGGACCTCGTCTCGTTCTGCGCCGGGGGCAACGACATCATCCGGCCCGGCACCGACCCGGACGAGGTGGCCGAGCGGTTCGAGCAGGCCATCGCCCAGCTGGCCGCGGTGGCCGGCACGGTGATGGTGACGACCGGGTTCGACACCCGTCGCGTGCCCGTGCTCAAGCATCTGCGCGGCAAGATCGCCACGTACAACGGGCATGTCCGGGCCATCGCCGACCGGTACGGCTGCCCGGTGCTCGACCTGTGGTCCCTGCGCAGTGTCCAGGACCGCCGGGCCTGGGACGCCGACCGGCTGCACCTGTCGCCCGACGGCCACACGCGCGTGGCGCTCCGCGCGGGTCAGGTGCTCGGCATCGAGGTACCGGCCGACCCCGAGCAGGAGTGGCCCCCGCTGCCGCCCCGCGGCACCCTCGACATCCGGCGGGACGACGTCCACTGGGCGCGCGAGTTCCTGGTGCCGTGGATCGGACGCCGGTTGCGCGGGGAGTCGTCGGGGGACCATGTGACGGCCAAGGGCGCGCTGTCGCCGGAGGACATCAGGCTGCGGATCGGGTCGGTGGCGTGAGAATGCGGCTGTGCAGTGGTCTCGCACAACTGCTGCCCTAGCTGCGGGAATGCGTGCCGCTGGGGGCGGCACGGATGGGCGCGGTACCCCGCTCCGCCGGGTCGGCCGCTGACTCCAGGCCCAGTTCGCGGGCCAGCGCCTCCTCCACCCACTCCTGCGCCCGTGCCCGCGGCACCGCGCCCTCGTAGGACGTCAGCTGGACGGCGAGCCCGTCGAGCAGGGCGGTGAGGCGCAGGGCCGTGCCGTGCGGGTCGGGGCAGTGGAACTCGCCGGCCGCCACGCCCTCCGCTATGACCTCGGCGATGGCCGCCTTCCACTGCCGGTCGAGGTCCTGGGCGACCTCCCGCAGCGCGGGCTCGCGCAGCGCCGCCGCCCAGCCCTCGATCCACAGCCGCCAGCCCTTGGCCTGGCCCGTCGGGGCGTACCACCGTACGGCCGACCGCAGCCGGCGCAGCGCCGACGTACGGCGGCCCAGCAGCTTGTTCAGATGGGCGAGGTCGCCCTCCGCCGCGTGCCGGAACGCGGCGGCCACCAGTTGTTCCTTCGTCGAGAAGTGATAGAGGACCAGCGCGTTGCTCACACCGAGCACCGAGGCGATGTCGGCGATCCTGACCGCCGTCACGCCCCGTGCCTCGATCTGCTCGACTGCGGCCCGCAGCAGATCACCGCGCCGTTCCGCCACGCTCAACCGGACTCTCGTCACGCCGTCACCCTACACACGCGCGTGCACCCTCTTGACGTGTGGATTCGGCCGGTCCGGCAGGGTGCGCGTGGCTGGTTCGCCGTCCCTCAGCGGTACCAGCCGAAGCGTTCCGCGATCACCGGCAGGCGATCCGCAGCGATCGCGTGGGCGGCTGCTCGCGGCGTCGTCCCGTCGGCCTGCGCCCGGGCCAGCATCCGCTCGACCAGGCCCCGCATCGAGCCGCGGATGTGGGCGAACGCCTCCTCCGCGTCGGCGCCGATGTCCCCGAAGAGCGTCCACCACCACCAGGCGTTCGTCCCGGAGTTGACCACCACGTCCGGCAGCACGGTCACCCCGCGCGCGGCCAGCAGCGGCTCCGCCTCCGGTCGTACGGGCATGTTGGCCGCCTCGACGACCCAGCGGGCGGTGATCCGCTCCTGGTTCCCGGAGTCGATCGCGTACGAGACGGCCGCGGGTACCAGCAGGTCCGTGTCGGCCGACAGCCACGCGTCGCCGGGCAGGTCGCGGTCGCCGGGCCGCAGCGCGGAGCGGTCCACGGTGCCGTGGGCGTCCCGTGCGGCGAGCAGCGCCTCGACGTCCAGGCCCGCCGGGTTGGCGATCGTGCCCTTGAGGTCGGCCACGGCCACGACCGTGAGCCCCGCCCGGGCGAGGAAACGGGCCGTCGCCCCGCCCATGGTGCCCAGTCCCTGGAGGGCCACCCGCGTCCCCGCGTACGGCACACCGGCCCCGTCCAGGGCCGTGAGGGCCGCCTCGGCCACACCGCAGCCGCCGGCCAGCTCGTCGAGGCCGAGGCCGTCCACCTCGACCGCGAACGCGTCCCCGAGCCGGCGCCGCGCCTCGGCCTCGTCGTCCAGCAGCGGATACACGGCCTGGATGGAGGAGACCAGCCCCGCCTCGGCGGCGGCCCGGTCCACCAGGTCCTGGGTGAGTCCGAGGTCCTCGCCGGTCGTCCAGCAGCTCTCGATGTACGGACGCATCGCGCGCAGGTAGCGCACGAGCACGGGATACGCCTCCGGGTCCCGGGGGTCGCAGTCGATGCCGCCCTTCGCGCCGCCGAGCGGGACGTAGCGGCTCTCCGGGTCGTAGTGCAGGGCCTCCTTCATGGTCATCCCGCGGGCCAGGCCCGTGACCTCCTCCAGGGTGCAGCCCGCGCGCATCCGCAGACCGCCGCTGGCGACACCGCGCACCAGCCGGTCGACGACCAGAAAGCCCTGGTGACCGGTGAGGTGGTCGGTCCAGGTGAGGGACAGCAGGGGGCCGGCCATACGGGCTCCTTCGCCGGGGTCACTGAAGGGGTTGCTGAGGAAGTTACTGAATCACCGGTCAGTATCACCCTCGGAGGGACCCCTGTGCTCCGGTGTTGTCGGAGGGGCCGACCATAATGGAAAGCCTGACCGACTCCACCTGGAGGTACCGTGGCCGGTTTCCGTTCCCTGAGCACCGGGCTCCGTGCGCTGCGGCCCGGGGCGTTCGGCGCGGATCCGCGCGGTGAGCGCATGGCGCGCATCCGCAGATCGCCCCACTTCGCGGACGGGGTCTTCCAGAACCCCGGCGGCCCCGCGCGGACCCGGCCCTCGGGCTCCACCCTGGACTTCGCGAAGGTCTTCTTCGACAAGGAGACCCGGCCCCGCCGCAGCCCGAAGGGCCCGGTGCCGCTGCACCCCACCACCCTCGCCGACATCGCCAGGCCCCCGGCCACGGGGCTGCGGCTGACCTGGATGGGGCACTCCAGCGTGCTCGCGGAGATCGACGGCCGACGGGTCCTGTTCGACCCGGTGTGGGGCGAGCGCTGCTCCCCGTTCCCCTTCGCGGGACCCAAGCGGCTGCACCCGGCGCCCCTGCCGCTGGCCGCGCTCGGCCCGGTCGACGTGGTGGTCATCTCGCACGACCACTACGACCACCTGGACATGCCCACCATCAAGGCCCTGGCCGGCACGGACACGCTGTTCGCCGTGCCGCTCGGCGTCGGCGCGCACCTGGAGCACTGGGGCGTGTCCCCCGGCCGGCTGCGCGAGCTGGACTGGCACGAGACCACGAAGATCGGCGGCCTCGCCCTGACCGCCACCCCGGCCCGGCACTTCTGCGGCCGGGGCCTGCGCAACACCCAGCACACCCTGTGGGCCTCCTGGGTCGTCGCCGGGGAGGAGCACCGGATCTACCACAGTGGCGACACCGGCTACTTCGAGGGCTTCAAGGAGATCGGCGCCGAGCACGGACCGTTCGACGCCACGATGATCCAGCTCGGCGCGTACTCCGACTTCTGGCCCGACATCCACATGACGCCCCCGGAGGGGCTCCGGGCTCAGCTCGACCTGCAGGGAGGCAAGCCGCACGGCGTGCTGCTGCCGATCCACTGGGGCACGTTCAACCTCGCCACCCATGCCTGGGCGGAGCCAGGGGAGTGGACGAAGGACCTGGCCGGGGAGGCGGGACAGGACGTGGCGTTCCCCCGGCCGGGCGAGCCCTTCGAACCGGCTGGGAAGCTTCCCGGGGAGCCGTGGTGGCAGGCGGTGTCCGCACCCATCGCCCGTCCGTGGCGCGACACCACAAGGGAGGCCGCCGCACCGGCCACTCCGCCCGGAGTGACGCCCGTGCCGACGGCTCCGACCGCTCCGGCGGCTCCGGCGGCTCCGGACGGTCTCGACCTCGCGGGTGAGAAGTGATCGGGCGGCGCGGTGCCTCAGGGGTGGGGAGGTCCGCCGCCGGGGTCACGGCGCGTCATCGGTGACCGGCGGAAGCCCCGCGGAGCGCAAGGCCCTCTTGAGCGGGCCAAGATCGTAGATCCCCGTCAGGTCGGCCGATTCGAGCAGCCGCAGCCGGGCGGCGTGCCGGGCCTGGGCGCGCAGGGTCGGGGCCAGCGGGTCGTTCGTGAACGTGATGCCCTTCCAGGCGGCGTCGAGCACGGCGGCGGGAAGCGCCTGCCCCGTCAAGCGCTTGAGGTGGGCGCCGGCCGCGGTCCTGGCTTCCTCGGAGTGGTCGGCGATCCAGGCGTTGGCGGCGACGGAAGCCCGTACGACCGCGTCGACCACGTCCCGGTGCTTCGCCAGGAACCTGGGCGAGACGATGACGTTCGTCGTGACGAACCGGCGGCCGGGCCAGAGGTCCGCCTCGTCCAGCAGCACGCGCGCCCCCTCCGCGACCAGGATCGAGGCGGTCGGCTCGGGAACCCAGGCGCCGTCCAGCGAGCCGGAGCGGAAGGCGTCCACCGTCACCCGGTTGTCGGTGCGGACGAGGGAGACGTCGCCCCTGCCGGTCGCCGGGTCGATCTTCCACCCACGGCTCGCCGCCCAGTGCAGGAAGGCCACATCCTGGGTGTTGCCCAGTTGCGGCGTGGCGATCCGTTTGCCCTTCACCTCGTTCAGGGAGCGAACGCGGTCGGGGTTCACCACGAGCCGCACACCGCCGGAGGCCGCGCCCGCCACGATCCGCAGTGCGTCCCCGCCCGACCGCAGATATCCGTTGATCGCGGGCGACGGCCCGGTCCACGCGATGTCCACGGAACCGGCGTTGAGGGCCTCGATCACGGCCGGGCCGGCGTTGAAGCTGCGGGGAGCGAGCGCGGTGCCCTTCAGCTCCCGGGCGAAGAAGCCCCGCTCGAGGCCGACGAGTGCGGTGGCATGGGTGAGGTTGGGCAGATAGCCGATGCGCACGGTGTCGACGGAGAGTTTGGGCCCCCCGGCGGGTGCCCCCGCCGCGTCCGCCGTGACCGGCCGGTTCTTTCCGTATCCACAGCCCGCCAGCAGGCTCAGTGCGACGGTCAGCGCCACCGCTGCCGCGACCAGCCGGGTCAGGGGCACTGACGGTAACGGGGCAAGGCGCATGCGGGTCCTCGAGGTCAGGTGTGGAAACCGGCGGAAGGAGGGGAGGCGGCTGCGGGGACATGGGCCACGAGGCCGGGGCGCGCCACGTCGATCGGCCCGGTGAAGGCCCGGGCTGCCGCGCTCACGGCCGGCGCCCGACCGGTGCCCGGCCACAGATGGGTGAGAAGTAGCCGTGCCGCCCCGGCCGCCTCAGCGTACTCACCCGCCAGACGTGCGCTCAAGAGGAACTCCTCGTCAGCACGCGGGACTTGATCGACGTACGTCGCTTCGGACAGCAGCACGTCGGCGTCCCGCGCCAAGGCGGTCACCTCGGGACTGGGCCCGGTGTCCCCGGTGTAGGCCAGGGACATGCCGCCGGCGGTCAGCCGTACGCCCGCGTTCGGGACGAAGTGCGGCAGCAGGCGCGTGTCGACGCGGAAGGGGCCGGCCTCGAAGCTGTCGCCGCCCTGGAACTCGCGCAGTTCGAAGGAGCCCCTCAGCATCCCGGGACGGTCCAGGGAGAGTACGGCGTCGAGCGCTGAGGGCAGCGTGTACACGGGCAGGGGAGCCGGTGGCTCCTCGGCGAGGGCGCGGGCGCGCAGCAGGGGGTTGAGGTCGGCGCAGTGGTCCGGGTGCCCGTGCGTGACCAGGACGGCGTCGACCTGCTCGGCCGTCGCATGCTCCTGGAGCGCGGGGAACGTCGCGTAACCGGGGTCGACGAACAGGCGGAAACCCTCGCTCTCGACCAGATATCCGCTGCACGGCTGGTCCTTGACCGGCCATGCTCCGCAGCCGCCCAGGACGGTGAGGTGCATCATGCGGTGTTCCTGTTCAGACGTACGACCTGGTGAGTTGACGGGAATTCCGATCTTACGCCCGATCCGTGAGTGCTCGAACTCGGTGCGGTCAAGGGTGAGTCGGGGTTTTTGAGCGAATCGGCCGGTCGATGTCCCTTCACGGAGGCTTCTCGGACAATCGGATGGCCGACGCAAGCCGCAATGCCCACCGTTCCCCTCCGTCCGGAATACTTCCCTCCCTTTCTTTGCGGCGGCTAAGCGAAAGTAAACGTTATGAGCGATGCGAGTCCACGGGCGTGACCTGGGGCCACAGGGTGAGGTGATTGTTCTGTTCGCCCCTTTTCGTCATAAGGGGCACTTATCAGCACCGCGAGGGCGGTGAGGGTGCCGAAGGTGAAACATTCTTGGCTGAAAGGCGCCCTGGACGGATGGGGCAGAAGTTTCTTTGGTTGACATTGATGTCAAAGACTTGCAACGATTTGATCAACATTAGAGTCAGAGTTGTCCGTTGATTGCCAAAAATCATCGGCGGACAAGTGAGGGGATGACTGTGCAGCAACAGGTTCCGGATGTCAGCGGTATTCGGGCGGAAAGAGTCGTCGTTGTCTCGCTGATGAAATCCGGCACCCATCTCGTGCAGGAACTGATGCTGGCTCTCGGCTACAAGATCTACGGCCAGTCCAGGATTCCGCAGGAAATCCGGCCGGTTCTGGGTGGCGAGACGCGTGATCGCGTCGTGCGCATGGTGCACGGCGATCAGGCGGCCGACGCCCTGAAGGGGCAGGGGGAAGAGGCCTACCAGGCGGGCGCGGACCAGGCCTGGGAGGCGCTCGGCTGGGCCTGGCAACAGCGACTCGGAATGCCTCTGGTCAACCGCTACGGTGCTCAGCTCACTCATACCGAAGCCGTCGACAACGCCCTGCGGCGCACCTCCGACACGCCTTTCTCCTGGACGCCGGAGAACACCGCTTGGATCGTTCCGGAACTCGACATCAAGAAGGTCGACGGGAAATTCATCGAGGAATGGTCCCAGACCGGTGAGCCGCGAATCCTCTTCATGTACCGCGATCCCCGGGACATGGTTCTCTCGATGGTGAACTTCCTGCTCGGGAGGACCGCTCAGGGGTTCGGCAACTTCAGCGAGTTCCAGGTCTTCAACAACATTCTGGCCGCCAAGGGCTCCTTGGAGGAGCGCCTTCTCTACGCCCTGTCGGATCCGGCCTTCCCTGGCAGCGGTGACCATGAGCGGATGCTCTGGCTCCTGAACCACCCCAAGGTCTGCAACATATCGTTCGAGGAAATGGTGGGGGCGCAGGGCGGTGGCTCGGCCGAGGCCCAGCTCGACGTGGTACGGCGTGTGATCGAGTTCGTCGGCGCCGACGCGGACCCCGAGAAGACCGCTGACGGGATCTTCCGCAGGGACTCCTTCTCCTTCTTCAAGGGCCAGATCGGCAGCTGGCGGGAGGCGTTCACCCCACAGGTCGAACAGCTCGCGCACGAGCGCCTGGCCAAGGCCCTGGAGCTGTACGGCTACCCGGCCTGAACCCCGCCCTGGGCGGTCGCCCGCGGACTCTGTTCCCTCGTACGCCGAACCAAGGAGCTCCGAAGCCGCATGACAAAGGTCACCGACCGGACACGCACCCTCGTCCTCGTGATGAGACGTGGGCTGAGCACGTCTCCGGACCACGTTCAGACCCTGCTCGACCTGGACATACGGACCCACCTCCTCACCGTTGACACGGAGCCCTGGGCGAACGATCCCCGCTTCGCCTCCGTACTCCGGCTCCCGCACGACTCCGACCAGCGTGACTTCGTGAAGGCCGCCGTCGAGATCGCCCGGGAACGCGGCGCCTCCGCCGTCGTCACCTTCATCGAGCCTGACATCGAGATCGTCGAGGACGCCAACGCGGAACTCGGCCTCGACTGGGCGATCCCCGAGGCCGCCCGCATCTGCCGCGACAAGCTGCGCCAGCGGACGTTCCTGGCCGAGCACGACATCCCCTCGGTCTGGTTCCACCCGGTCACCGACATCGAGTCGGCCGTCGAGGCGGCCACCGCCCGAGGCCTGCCGCTCATGGTGAAGCCGACCCGGGCCGCCGCCAGCGACTGCGTCGAACTCGTCAGCGACGTGGACCGGCTGAGGGCCTCCCTCAAGGTGATTCAGGGCTACATCGAAAGCGGACGCAACTTCTACTTCTCCGGCTCCCCGGAGTCCTGGGCGGTCCTCGAGGAGTACCTGCCGGGCGAGGAGATCACCCTCGACGGCGTCGTACTCGACGGGCAGTTCGTCCTCGGCGGCGTCCACAACAAGAAGCACTCGGCCGGCCCGCACTTCGAAGAGGACCTGTACACGCTGCCGTTCAAGACCCCGGAGCACGAGGACGAGGTCGCCGGCATCGCCGCGAGCATCACCCGTGCACTCGGCGTGAAGCACGGCCTGTTCAACGCCGAGATGCGGCAGGACGCCGAAGGACGCTACCGGGTCGTCGAGTTCTCGATCCGCGTCTCCGGCGGCCACGTCTACCGGCACATCAAGGACGTCTACGCCATCGACTTCGTGCGTATGTTCCTGCGCGCGGCGTGCGGCGAGAGCGTCGAGGACATCCTCGCCCAGGAGAACCAGAAGCAGTCGCCCCGGATGACCGTGTGCGCCAAGGTCGTCTACCGCAACGGGCGGGTCGTGCGCAACAGCGTGGGCGAGGCCATGCACTCGCCGTACTTCCGCACGTACTTCCCGGTGGCCAAGCCCGGTACGGACGTCGTCTCCGGTGAGAAGGGCTTCGACTTCACCGGCCTGCTGTCCGTGTGGCACCCCTGGCAGCCCGGCCAGGACCCGGCCGTCGTCCACGACGTGGCCCGCGCCCTCGCGGAGAGGCTCGACGTGGAAGTCGTCGATGCCGGCGAGACGCAAGGGCAGAAGACTCCGTGACGGCGTCGCCCCACCACAGACGCCGCTGGGCCATCGGCGGCGCGATGCTGCCGGTGGCTCTCCTCACCGCGTCCTGCGGTGCCACCGCCACCGAGAAGGCCGCGTCACCGCTGGTCAAGGATGTCACGCTGGTGAAGGCCGGGAAGATCGTGGTCTGCACCAACGTGCCCTACGAGCCCTTCTCCTTCAGCCGGAACGGCAAGGTCGTCGGCTTCGACATCTCACTGATGGACAAGGTGGCCGAGCGGCTCGGGGTGAAGCAGGAGATCGTCGACATCGACTTCGACCCGATCCGGAGCGGCGCGGCGCTCAACTCCGGCAGATGCGACGTCGCGGCGGCAGGCATCACGATCACGGAGGAGCGCAGAAAGAACGTCGCCTTCTCGGACTCGTACTTCGACGAGGCGCTCAGCCTGATGAGCCCCGAGGGCAAGCCGGTGGCCACGCTCGACGAGGCCAAAGCCGGCAAGCTGCGCGTCGGTGTGCTGACCGGCACCACGAGCATGAAGGCCGCGGTGGACAAGGGCATCGAGCCTCAGGAGTACAAGGACTCCGGCAAGCAGCTCACCGCCCTGCGCTCGGGGAGCGTCGACGTCATCGTGCAGGACCTCCCCGTGGTCACCAGCTGGCTCAAGAAGCCCGAACTGGCCGGGAAGTTCACCGCCGGACAGCCCATCAGCACCGGAGCGCACTACGGCTTCGTGGTGAAGAAGAAGGGCAGTGAGCACCTGCTCAAGGTGCTCAACGAGGTGATCGCCGAAGCGAAGCAGGACGGCAGCTACGCCCGGCTCCACCAGAAGTGGCTCGGTGTCCCACCAAAGCAGAGCGCGACTTCCTGAGGGAGCCATGGCCAAGACGTCCGCAGCTCCCCTGAACCTCGACCCCGCACCCTCACCCTCCGCGACAGCCGGTTCCAGCCCGCGCCGCCGCAGACGCGTCAGCCTGACCGTGCAGTACGCGGTGTTCGTGATCGTCGTCGCCGCGCTGGCGCTGCAGGTCGACTGGGCCGCCGTCCAGGAGCACTTCCTCGACTGGGGCGTCGCCCGCGAGACCTTCCCCGACCTGCTCACGGTGGCGCTGCGCAACACCGTCCTGTACACACTCGCCGGCTACGTCCTCGGCTTCCTGCTCGGGCTCGTGCTGGCCCTGATGCGCCTGTCCTCCGTACCGTTGCACCGCTGGACCGCGCTGCTCTACATAGAGATCTTCCGGGGACTGCCGGCGCTGGTGATCTTCCTGATCATCGGCTTCGGGATCCCGGTCGCCTTTCCCGGATTCACGCTGCCCGGGGACATCTACGGTCAGGTGGCGCTGGCACTGGGCCTGGTCTCGGCGGCGTACATGGCCGAGACCTTCCGGGCCGGCATCCAGGCCGTGCCCAAGGGCCAGATGGAGAGCGCCCGTTGCCTGGGCATGTCGCACACCCGGGCCATGATCTCGATCGTGGTGCCGCAGGCCTTGCGCATCGTCGTGCCGCCACTGACCAACGAACTCGTCCTGCTCTTCAAGGACTCTTCGCTGGCGTTCGTCCTGGGGGTCACGGCGGCCACCACCGAACTCGCCAAGTTCGGCTCCGACGTGGCGGCCGACCAGGCCGATTCCACCCCGCTCGTGGTGGCCGGCCTCGGCTACCTCCTCATCACCGTCCCGCTCGGGATCCTGGTGCGCCGGCTGGAGAGCCGCCGCGCCGAAAGGGGTTGACGCATGGCCACGGCTCAACCAGCCGTCGAAGTGGTCGGACTGCACAAGTCGTACGGAGGGCTCGACGTCCTCAAGGGAGTCGACCTGCGCGTCGAGCCCGGCGAGGTCGTGTGTGTCATCGGCCCTTCCGGGTCCGGCAAGTCCACGCTGCTGCGCTGCGTGAACATGCTCGAGGAGCCCACCTCGGGCGTCGTCCGGGTCGACGGTGTCCGTATGAACCACCCCGACACCGACCTGGACGCGGCCCGGCGGCGCATGGGAATGGTCTTCCAGATGTTCCATCTGTTCCCGCACCTGACGGTGCTGGGAAACGTCACCATCGCCCAGCGGCGCGTCCTGAAGAGGGACCGGGCCGAGACGGAGCGCGTCGGGCGTGACTGCCTGGCGCGCGTCGGCGTCGCGGACAAGGCCGACGCCTACCCTGCGCAGCTGTCGGGCGGGCAGCAGCAACGCGTCGCCATCGCCCGCGCGCTGGCGATGAACCCCAGCGTGATGCTCTTCGACGAGCCGACCTCCGCCCTCGACCCCGAGCTCGTCGGCGAGGTACTCACCGTCATGCGCGACCTGGGGCTGGACGGCATGACGATGCTTGTGGTCACGCACGAGATGGCTTTCGCCCGGGACGTGGCCGACCGCGTCGTCTTCATGGACGACGGAGCGATCGTCGAGGAGGGCCTGCCGTCGCAGGTCATCGACGATCCCCGCCATGAACGCACCCGCACCTTCCTCCAACGAGTCCTCGGACCGCAGGGCTCTGCGGGGCCGGGGCCGGGCAAGACCAGCACGGGGAGAACACATGAGTACCACTGACACACACGACACGGGTGAGGCGCACCAGGACGACCACGCCTTCGCGCGCGCCTGCGCCGAGGAGGCGGGCGCGCGGCTCATGGAGATCAGGGCAGCGGCGGCGCCGGACACCGACCCGCGCGAGCTGAAGTCGGCCGGGGACCGTGGGGCCCAGTCCGTCCTGGCCGACCTGCTCAAGCGGCATCGGCCGTACGACGCGGTCCTGTCGGAGGAGGCGGCCGACGATCGCGGCCGACTGCGTGCGCGCCGGGTCTGGATCATCGATCCGCTCGACGGCACACGGGAGTTCGCCGAGCCTGCGCGCGAGGACTGGGCCGTGCACGTGGCGCTGTGGGAGGAAGGCGAGGTGAGGGCGGGGGCCGTCGCCCTGCCCGCACGCGGCACCGTCCTGTGCACCGACGACCCGGTGCCGCCCCGGGCGGCCGTCCGGCGGCGTCCCCGGATGCTGGTCAGCCGCACCCGGCCGCCCGAGTTCGTCACACGGCTGGCCGAGGAACTGGGGGCAGACCTCGTACCCCAGGGCTCGGCCGGGGCCAAGACGGCATCCGTCGTGCTCGGCGAGGCGGATCTGTATGTGCACGCCGGCGGCCAGTACGAGTGGGACTCGGCGGCGCCCGCGGCGGTCGCCGCCCACTACGGCTGCACCGTTCTCAGGCTCGACGGCAGCGTGCCGCGCTACAACCGGGCGGATCCGATGCTGCCCGACCTGGCCGTCTGCGCGCCGGAGCTGCACGAGCGGTTCCGGGCGGCGTTCGCCCGGGTCTGCCCCGACTGGCCGGTCGCCGAGGAGGGCGCGGGGGTATGACGGCTGTCTTACACCAGGGTTGTACCGTCTGGCTGACCGGACTGCCGAGCTCCGGCAAGACCACCATCGCCACCGCGCTCGCCGAACGGCTGCGCGGCGAGGGACATCGCGTCGAGGTGCTCGACGGTGATGTGATCCGCTCGTTCCTCTCGGCCGGTCTCGGCTTCAGCCGCGAGGACCGCTACACGAACGTACAGCGCATCGGGCTGGTCGCCGAGATCCTCGCCCGGAACCGGATCATCGCGCTCGTCCCGGTGATCGCCCCGTACCGGGACAGTCGCGAGGCGGTGCGCAAGCGCCATGAACAGAGCGGGACCCCCTTTCTGGAGGTGCACGTCGCCACGCCCGTGGAGGTGTGTGCCGAGCGCGATGTGAAGGGGCTGTACGCCCGGCAGGCCGCGGGCGAACTGACCGGCCTGACAGGGGTGGACGACCCCTACGAGGTGCCCGATTCCCCGGATCTGCGCATCGAGACGCAGAACCAGACGGTGCAGGAGTCCGCCGTGTCGCTCCACGCTTTGCTGATCGTGAGGGGGTTGTCGTGACGCGGGCGACCGCAGCTCACTCGCACACGCCGGTGTCGCGGGGCTGGAGCCATCTGGACTCGCTGGAGTCGGAGGCGGTGCACATCATCCGCGAGGTGGCGGGCGAACTGGAGAACCCGGTGCTGCTGTTCTCCGGCGGCAAGGACTCCATCGTCATGCTGCACCTGGCGCTGAAGGCCTTCGCCCCGGCACCGGTCCCGTTCCCGCTGCTGCACGTGGACACCGGGCACAACTTCCCGGAGGTGCTCGCCTACCGGGACCGCACGGTGGCCCGGTACGGGCTGCGGCTGCTCGTGGCCGACGTGCAGGACTACATCGACCGCGGAGTCCTGCGCGAACGCCCCGACGGCACCCGCAACCCGCTCCAGACCCTCCCGCTGACCGAGGCCATCCGGCGGCACCGCTTCGACGCGGTGTTCGGCGGCGCACGCCGGGACGAGGAGAAGGCGCGGGCCAAGGAGCGGGTGTTCTCCCTCAGGGACGAGTTCTCGCAATGGGATCCGCGCCGCCAGCGTCCCGAGCTCTGGCAGCTCTACAACGGCCGCCACGCCCCCGGCGAGCACGTGCGGATCTTCCCGTTGTCCAACTGGACGGAGCTGGATGTGTGGCAGTACGTCCAGCGTGAGCGGATCGAGCTGCCGGAGATCTACTTCGCCCACGAACGGGAGGTGTTCCGGCGCTCCGCGATGTGGCTGACAGCGGGGGAGTGGGGCGGGCCAGCCGCCTCGGAGCCGGTGGAGAAGCGACTGGTCCGCTACCGGACGGTCGGGGACATGTCCTGCACCGGAGCGGTGGACTCGGACGCCAGGACCGTCGAGCAGGTCATCGCGGAGATCGTCGTCACCCGGCTGACGGAGCGGGGCGCCACGCGCGCCGACGACAAGCTCTCCGAGGCGGCGATGGAAGACCGCAAGCGCGAAGGGTACTTCTAGACATGGGGACGACCACCGAGCAGACCGCCGAGGGGCCGGCGGGCACCACCACCCTGCTGCGCTTCGCCACCGCGGGCTCCGTCGACGACGGCAAGTCCACGCTGGTCGGAAGGCTTCTGTACGACTCCAAGAGTGTGCTGGCCGACCAGTTGGAGGCCGTTGAGCAGGCCTCCCGCGACCGAGGCCGGGACACCCCGGACCTCGCTCTGCTGACCGACGGTCTGCGCGCCGAACGCGAGCAGGGCATCACCATCGACGTGGCGTACCGCTACTTCGCCACCCCGCGGCGCCGGTTCATCCTGGCCGACTCCCCGGGCCACGAGCAGTACACCAGGAACATGGTCACCGGCACCTCCACCGCCGACCTGGCCGTCGTCCTCGTCGACGCCCGCAAGGGGATGGTGGAGCAGACCCGCCGCCATGTCGCCATCGCCGCTCTGCTGCGGGTCCCGCACGTGGTGCTCGCGGTGAACAAGATGGACCTCGCCGGATACGAGGAGTCGGTGTTCGCGCGGATCGCGGTGCAACTGACCGCGTACGCGACCGAACTGGGCGTTCCCGAGATCACCGCGATCCCGATCTCCGCGCTGGCGGGGGACAACGTCGTGGAGCCGTCCGCGAACATGGACTGGTACGGCGGCCCCACCGTCCTCGAACACCTGGAAACCGTCCCCGTGACCCGCGACCTGTCCGGGCACCAGGCACGCTTCCCGGTGCAGTACGTGATCCGGCCGCAGACCGCCGAGCACCCCGACTACCGCGGGTACGCGGGCCAGATCGCCCTCGGCAGCTTCCACGTCGGAGAGTCCGTCACCCTGCTGCCCTCCGGCCGGGTGACGACCATCGCGGGCATCGACGCCCTGGGCGTCCCCGTCCCGTCCGCCTCGGCTCCCGAGTCCGTGACCGTCCTGCTCGCCGACGCCCTGGATGTGGCGCGCGGCGACTTGGTCGTGCCGAGCGGGGCCGTCCCCGAACTCACACAGCGCATCGAGGCGACGGTGTGCCACCTGCATGAACGTCCCCTGGCCGTGGGGGCTCACGTACTGCTCAAGCACACCACCCGCACGGTCAGGGCGGTCGTCAAGGACCTCCCCTACCGGATCGACACGGCACACGGCCTGGCGCGCCGCCCCCGGCCGGAGTACCTGACGGCCAACGACATCGCGACGGTCGTGCTGCACACCTCCGAGCCGCTCGCCATGGACGGCTACGCGCACTCGCGCCGCACCGGATCCTTCCTGCTGATCGACCCGGCCGACGGTGCCACGCTGGCCGCGGGCATGGCGGGGGCCGCTTTCACGGACGGCTGCGGGGGAGGCCTGTGAACCGGCCGGTGTACGACAGTCCGCCCACGGCCGAGTCCCCCGCGGCGGTCGATGTGCCGCCGGCCCCGGTGCGTGCCGTCGCCGTCCCGCCCGCGCTGGAGTTCCGGGGGGTGACCAAGTCCTTCGGCCGCCCGGGCGACGACCAGCTGGTGCTCGACGACATCGGTCTGGCCGTCGCGCCCGGCGAGTTCGTGTGTCTCCTGGGTGCCTCCGGCTGCGGTAAGTCCACCCTGCTCGCCCTGGCGGCGGGGATCGACGAGCCCAGCGCGGGAGAGGTCTCGGCGGTGGACACGCGCCCAGCGCTGATGTTCCAGGAGCATGCCCTGTTTCCGTGGCTGACCGCCGGGAAGAACGTCGAACTGGCGCTCAGGCTCAGAGGAGTTCCCCGGCGTGAGCGCCGTCCCGAGGCGGAGCGTCTGCTGGGGCTCGTCCGCCTGAGCGGCGCGTACGGCAAACGGGTGCACGAGCTGTCCGGCGGCATGCGCCAGCGCGTCGCCCTGGCCCGCGCCCTGGCCCAGGCATCACAAGTCCTGTTGATGGACGAGCCGTTCGCGGCGCTGGACGCGATCACCCGCGACCTGTTGCACGAGGAACTGATCAGGGTCTGGCAGGAGTGGAACCAGCCCGCCGCCGACACCCGCAGTCTGTCCGTGCTCTTCGTGACCCACAACGTCCGGGAGGCGGTGCGGCTCGGCGGCCGGGTGGTGCTGATGGCTTCCCGGCCCGGCAGGATCGCCCGCGAGTGGCGCATCGACCTGACGTACCCCAGGCGTCTGGAGGACGAGGCAGTGGCGGAGAAGTCGAAGGAAATCACGGAAGAGTTGCGCAAGGAAATAAGCCGTCATGCCAGGAGCTGACACCAGACGGTCCCGGAACGGGGTCGAAGCCCGAGCCGTCCCGCCGGACATCCCGCGGGACAGCACCGACCTGGACGGGCTGAGCACCGGGCTGGACGCTCTGCAGAGCACCCAGCACAAGGGCGGCACCAGACTGGGCAGGGTGCTGCTGGCGCGCGTGGCGCCCCCGGTGGTGGCCTGTGCGCTGTTTCTGGCGGCCTGGGAGCTGGTCTATCTTTCGGGGGTCAAGCCGGAGTACGTCCTGCCCGGCCCGCGTGCGGTGTGGGACGCCCTGGTGGAGCAGTGGTACCTGGGCACCACGCTGGGAGTGATCGGGCAGAGCGTCTCGCGTGGAGCCCTCGGCTTCCTGGCGGCCATCGCCATCGGCACGCCGCTCGGGCTGTTCGTCTGGCGTGTACGCCCCGTCAGGACCGCGGTCGGGCCGATCCTGACCGGGTTGCAGTCCCTGCCCTCGGTGGCCTGGGTCCCGGCCGCGGTCATCTGGTTCGGCCTGACGGACACGGCCATCTACGCGGTCGTGCTGCTGGGTGCCGTACCGTCCATCGCCAACGGGCTGGTGGCGGGCATGGACCAGGTGCCGCCGCTGTTCCTGCGGGCCGGGCGGTCGCTGGGCGCACACGGCCTGCGAGGAGTGCGTCACATCCTGCTGCCCGCCGCCCTGCCCGGCTACCTCGCGGGGTTGAAACAGGGCTGGGCGTTCTCGTGGCGGTCCCTGATGGCCGCCGAACTCATCGCGGGATCCCCGGAGATGGGGTACGGACTGGGCCAGATGCTGGAGAACGGGCGCGTGGCGCAGGACATGCCTCTGGTCCTCGCGACGATCCTGCTGATCCTGTGCGTCGGCATCAGTGTCGAACTCCTTTTCTTCGCACCATTGGAGCGGTATGTGCTGCGTACCCGTGGGCTGTTGGAGCGTGCGCCGTGAACGGTCAGAACGCCTTCGAGGGCGAGGGCATCACCACCGGAGACCTGCGCAGCCTGCGCTACTTCCTCGCCGTCGCCGACGAGTTGAGCTTCGGCCGGGCAGCGGTGCGACTGCACATGACGCAGCCGGGACTCTCCCAGGGCATCAAGGCGCTGGAGCGCCGGCTCGGCATGCCGCTGTTCGAGCGCGACCGGCAGGGCGTCGCCCTGACGGCCGCGGGCCGGGTACTGGAGCCGAAGGCCCGGCAACTGCTGGTCCACGCGGAGGAGTTCGATCGCTTCGCCAGTGTGCTGGCGGGCCGTCACAACGGGAAGCTCACTCTCTCCTACTCCCGCTCGGGCGGCATCGGGCTGGCATCCGAACTGACCAGCCGATTCCGTGAGCAGTACCCCCACATGACGGTCGAGACCGCGACGGGCCACACGCATTCGAACGTCGAGCGGATCCGGATGCGCACGATCGACGCCGGCTTCATCCGGCCGCCGATCGACGGCGACGACCTCCAGTGCTCCGTCATCGCCTACGACCGGGTGGTCGCCGCCGTCCCGACCGGCCACCCCCTCGCGGACCGGCCGGGCGTCTCGCCGGCGGACCTCCTCGGCGAGCCGCTGGTGTTCTTCCCGCGTGAGCGCAGCGGTCTGTGGGAGTCCATCCTCGGCGCGGTGTACGGGCCGGGTGCCGCGCCGGAGATCAGCCGGCTGGAACCCGACGAGGCCCACATGCTGGCGGCCGTGGCACAGGGCGCCGGAATCACGCTGGTCACCGAGCCGTCGGCGGCGCTGCTGGCCGTGCCGGGTGTGGTGTTCAAGCCCTTCACCGTGCCGGTCGCGGTGCCGATGGCGCTGGCCTGGCGGAAGGACAACGCCAATGCCGCCCTGCACACCTTCGTGTCGTTCGTGCACGGCGCCGTCGAACCGGCAGTGCCACCCTCGTCAGCCCCGGGCGCCGTCGCCCCCGGGCGGGCCCGGCGCGGACGGCCCCCGGACGGTGCGGCGGTCTCCCGGATCCCGCGCCCCCTGGCTATCCGGGGACTGCGGCCGTCCGGTGCCGGGCGGTGAGCGGTGTGCGGATCTCCTGCGTGCAGCACTTGACGCCGCCGCCGGCCTTCAGCAGTTCGGACAGGTCCATGCCGATGGGGTGGAAGCCGTGCGCGCGCAACTGCTCGATCAGCCCGGTCGCGGCCTGCGCCAGGACCACGTTGTATCCGTCACTGACCGCGTTGAGGCCGAAGACCGCCGCATCGGCTTCGGAGGCGATCAGCGCGTCGGGGAACAGGTCGCGCAGCACCGCGAGGCTGCCGGGGGAGAACGCGGAGGGGTTGTACATGATCTGGTCGTCGTCGAGCACGGCGAGAGCGGTGTCGAGGTGGTAGTAGCGCGGATCGGTCAGGGTGAGGCTCACCACCGGGCGCTGGAAGAACTCCTGCGCCTTGAGGTGGCCCGCCGGGTCGGAGCGGAAGCCGCAGCCGGCCAGCAGCCAGCGTCCGGTGACGAGGTAGTCGCCCTCGCCCTCGTTCACATGGCCGGACTCGCGCACCTCGGGGAAGCCGTGGGTGCGGAACCACTCGGCGTAGGCGGGCCCTTCGGCGGCGCGCTCCGAGTTGCGGAAGCGGGCGCCCAGCACCCGGCCGTCCACGACGGTGGCGCCGTTCGCGGCGAAGACCATGTCCGGCAGGCCCGGCAGGGGATCGATCAACTCGACGGTGTGTCCCAGCGCGACGTACAGGTCACGCAGCCCCTCCCACTGCGTGACGGCCAGCCGTTGGTCGACCGGTTTGCTCAGGTCCATCCACGGATTGATCGAGTAAGTGACGTCGAAATGGGTCGGCGGACACATGAGGTATCGCCGCCTGCGGAACACACGCGAGTGCTCATCGAGCATCAGGGCTACCTCCGGCGAGTTTTCGGAATTCCGGTACGGCTTAACCAGTGGCGCACGAAAGGAGAGGGCCTGTCCAATCCCTTCTCCTAATCAGCTCATAACGCGGTTCTATAGCACTGCCAGGCGGCCTGAGATGTTTTCAGGAACCGCTTGACAGGGCGCTCGAACCGCTGCGAAGGTCACAGGAAATGCTCATATGACATTGGAAGGATGGGGTGTGGGAAAAGCACCAGCCCTGACGAACAGTGAAGTCGTGTCAGTTTCCGATGCGCGCATCGAGGCGGCTCTGGATGCCGGTGAGCCGGATATCGGAACGCTGTGGGAACTGTGCATGCTCTTCGAGTTCGACCGCGAGGAGACCGCCGACGGAATAGCCAAGTGGCTGGGCCCTGCGGAAGGCCTCCGCATTCTCGACTGTGCCTGCGGAAGCGGCTTTCCCGCCCTGGAACTGATCCGCCGCGGCTATGACGTCACCTGCACCGACGGCAGCGAACTGATGCTGACGCACTTCCGGCGCAACGCCCACGTCGAGGGCCTCGACGTCCGGCCCGAACTCGTGCTGTGGGAGGACCTCCCGCGCCGGCACGCCGAGGGCTTCGACGTGGTGATGAACCGCGGTGGGGGCAACTACATCTACGCCGGCGCCTGGGACGACGAAGGGCTGGCCGACCAGGCCGAGATGGCCGAGGCCATCGGGCAGTGGGTGGCCTGTGTGCGTCCCGGCGGACGCTTCTACGTCGACATCACGCGTGCGGCGGACCTGGAGCGGCGCGAGGACCAGTCGGTCGTCCACCCCACCCTGCGCATCGGGCAGCACACCGTCGACATCGCCGAGTCCATCTCGATCGACCGGTCCACGGGTATCCGCACCTGGTCGAGCACCCTGACGGTGAACGGGACCCGCCACGAGTTCCAGCGGCGGTCCCGCTACCTGCGCCACGACCAGCTCGTCGAGATCCTCACGGGCTGCGGCCTCATCGACGTGCACAAGACGCCCATCGCCGGCGAGTACTACGACATCTACACCGGAGTGCGTGCCTGACATGAAGTTCCGGTCTCTGCACCCCAACCTCCGCATCCGCATCGTCGTGGGATCCGTGCAGCGCTTCCTCCACGTCATGGTCATGCCCCTGATGACCGTGTTCCTGGCCCAGCGGTTCGGTGTCGCGGTGGCGGGTGCGCTGGTCCTGGTCATCGCGGTGTGCGAGGTGTCGGGATCGCTGATCGGTGGCTACCTGGCCGACATCCACGGCCGCCGTCCGCTGCTGCTGGCGGGCGAGGCGGGTGTCGTCGTCGCGTACGTGACGATGACAGCCGCCGCGATGCCCTGGTGGGAGAACGCCGGCGTCATCTACGCCGGCTTCCTCGCCGCGAGCCTCGCCTCCAACCTCGCGGTGCCGGCGAACGACGCGATGGTCGTCGACGTCAGCACCCCCGAGTCACGGCAGTTCGTCTACACGATCAACTACTGGTCCATCAACCTGGCCCTCGCCTGCGGCGTTCTCATCGGCGGCTTCCTGTACGCGGACTACTTCCCGCAGATGCTGGCGGGCGTCGCCGCCGGGTCGCTCGCCGTGCTGCTGATCACGTTCTTCAAGATCAGCGAGACGGCACCGGCCGGTACGGCCTCGGAGAAGGCCGAGTCGGCGCGCGCCTACGTCCGCAGCTTCGCCTCCGGATACCGCGCGGTCCTCGCCGACCGGCTCTTCTCGGCGCTTCTCATCGCGGCCACCCTGCGGATGGCCATCGAAGTACAGATCAACTACTACATCAACGTACGGGTCAGCGAGACCTTCGAGGAACAGCGGCTGTTCAGCTTCGGTTCCTGGGACGCGACCGTCAACGGAGTGGAGATCCTCGGCATCCTGCGCGCCGAGAACACGCTCCTGGTGGTTCTGCTCGCCCTGGTCGTCCACCGGGTGCTGCGCCGGATGAGCGACGGGCCGCGGCTGTACGCCGGCGTGATCCTGTTCACCGCCGGCTACATGGTGATGGCCGTGTCCGGCAACGGCTGGGTACTGCTCGTGGCCATGCTGGTCCTCACCGTCGGCGAGCTGCTCAACGTGCCCGTGCAGCAGACCATGCTGGCCGACCTGGTCCCCGAGCAGTCGCGCACCAAGTACATGGCGGTCTTCAACCTCAACGTCCGCCTCGCCCTGCTCATCGCCTCCCTGTGCATGACCCTCGGAGCGGTCGTCTCGCGCTGGGGCGTCGCCGCGCTCTACGGCCTCTTCGGCGTCGTGATCCTCCTCAAGTACCGCACCGTCCTGGTCGCGCGCGCCCGGGAACGGGCCGAGCGCGACGGGGAGGGCTCCGAACTCGTGGGGCCGGCACAAGACTGAAAGGGAAACACATGGATTCGTCGCGGACGGACAGCCCTGTCGTCGACGTGCTGGGCGTGGGGTTCGGCCCGGCCAACCTGGCACTCGCGATCGCCGTCACCGAGCACAACGAGACCGGCGGCGAAGTCCCGCTCACCGCCGAGTTCCTCGAACGCAAACCGGCGTTCGACTGGCACGGCGGCATGCTCATCGAGGGCGCCACCATGCAGGTGGCCTTCCTCAAGGACCTGGCGACCCTGCGCAATCCGGTCAGCCGCTTCGGCTTCGTCCCCTACCTGCACGCCCGGGACCGGCTCGTCGACTTCATCAACCACAAGGTCCTGTATCCGTCCCGGGTGGAGTTCCACGACTACCTCTCCTGGTGCGCCGGCCAGCTGGACCATCTGGTGCGCTACGGCCACGAGATGGTCTCCGCCCGGCCCGTCGCCGAGGACGGGGTCGTCACCCACTTCGAGGTCGTCGCCCGCGACGAGAGCACAGGCGAACCGGTCGTCAGAAGGGCCCGCAACCTGGTGCTCGCCCCGGGCCTCGTCCCTCGTATGCCCAGCGGGCTCGAGGTCTCCGCGCACGTACGGCACAGCTCGACCACGCTGCACGACCTCGCACGCCTGGACGCGTCGACGCGTACCCCACGCCGATTCGTCGTCCTGGGGGCGGGACAGAGCGCCGCCGAGGTCGCCGACCACCTGCACCGCGCCTATCCGGCCGCCGAAGTGCACGCGGTCTTCTCCCGGTTCGGGTACAGCCAGGCCGACGACAGCCCCTTCGCCAACAGGATCTTCGATCCCTCGGCCGTCGACGACTTCCACGGTGCGCCGCCGCAGGTGAAGGACTCGCTCTTCGGCTACCACGCCAACACCAACTACTCCGTCGTGGACGTCGACCTCATCGAGGACATGTACCGCCGGATCTACCAGGACAAGATCGTCGGAGTGGAGCGCCTGCGCCTGCACAACGTCTCGGAGATGCGTGACGTCCAGGAGTCCGACGAATCCGTGAAGCTGACCATCCATCACCTGCCGACCGGCAGCACCACCGACCTGGAGGCCGATCTGCTGGTGTGCGCCACCGGCTACCGGGCGGCCGACCCGCTGGACCTGCTCGGCCCCGCCGGAGACGTGCTGCGCCGTGACGAGAAGGGCAAGCCGCTCGTCGAGCGCGAGTACCGGGTCGCCACCGCGTCCGAGACCGACGCGGGCGTGTACCTCTGCGGAGCCACCGAGCACTCCCACGGCATCACCTCCTCACTGCTGTCCAATGCCGCCGTTCGCGCCGGCGAGATCCTCGACTCCGTGCTGGAACGCGCCGGACGCGCGGTGGACCCGGCCGTCGCACGGCAGGACACCGCCCCGGTCAAGGCGTACTGACAGCCGGACCAGGACCGATGGACGCCCCACAAGCGCGTGCTGAGAGAGCGAGAGGCACATGATCAGGACGTTCCGTATCCACGAAGACAACGCGGCACCGGAGTTCGGCATGGCCTGCCAGCGCCTGGTGCCCTGGGCCGGACAGGGCGAGGATCCGCCCTTCGGCGCCATGGCCTGCTTCCTTCCCGCGGGAGACATATCCGCGCCCGACTGCCACGACCAGGACGAGGTGATGATCACCTTGAGCGGCCGGGGCACGGTCGACGTCGGCGACGACAGCGCCGCCATCGACGCCGGCGCGGTGCTGGTCATACCCCGCAACCAGGCCCATGTCGTGCACAACTCCGGTGACACCGGCCTCAGCTGGGTCTCCTTCTACTGGCCCCTGCACGAGCCGGAGAACCCGGGGAACGGGGACGAGGCATGAGCGTGTCCACCCTCACCTGGATCACCGCCACCCCGCCGACGCCCAACGGCGAACTGCACGTGGGCCACATGGCGGGCCCCTACCTCGCGGCCGACGTGCTGCGCCGCTTCACTCTCGCCGAGCGCGAGCGCGTGCTGATGACCAGTGGCCTCGACGACCACCAGAGCTACGTCGCCGTGCGGGGGGAACTCGACGGGCATACCGGCGAGGAGGTCGCGGACCTCAACGGCGAGCGCATCACCCGCGGTTGGGACCTCGCCGGAGCCGACTTCGACCGGTTGGTCGCGCCCCGCCGCGACCCGGGATACGCCGAGTTCGTCCAGGCCTTCTTCCAGAAGCTGTACGACAACGGGGTCCTGGTGCCCCGCACCCGGCCGCTCCCCTACTGCGTGCCCTGTGACCGCTGGCTGTACGAGGCGTACGTCTCCGGAGGCTGTCCGCACTGCGGCAGCGGCTCCAACGGCAACGCCTGCGAGCCGTGCGGCCGGCCCAACGACTGCGGTGACCTCGTCGATCCGCACTGCGTCGTGTGCGGTGCGGAGGCCGAGCTGCGCCCGCAGACCCGCCTCTACCTGCCGCTGGCGCCCTTCGCCGACCGCCTGGCCCGCTTCTGGCGGGACACGCCGATGCCGCCGCACCTGCGCGCGCTGTGCGAGCGGATGCTCGGGGACGGCATGCCGGAGATCGCGGTCAGTCACCCCTCCGACTGGGGCGTCCCGGTGACCGTGCCCGGCTTCGAGGACCAGCGGACCTTCGTGTGGTTCGAGATGGCGCCCGGGTACCTCCTGCAGTGCGATCCCGACTCCGCCCGGCCCTCCGTCGGCCCGGTCCAGTTCTTCGGCTACGACAACGGCTACTTCCACGCCGTCCTCTTCCCGGCGCTCTTCATGGCCTGGGACCCGGAGATGCCCCTGGCCAGGGCGTTCGTCGTCAACGAGTTCTACCGGCTGGAGGGGAAGAAGTTCTCCACGAGCCGCCGGCACGCCGTGTGGGCGCTGGAGGCGCTGAAGGAAGGCGGCGTCGACGCCCTGCGGTTCCATGTGCTGCGTGACCGGCCCAACGGCCGCCAGACCAACTTCAGCCGCGGCGACCTCGTCCGGGCTCGCGAGCACCTCGACACCGTGTGGAACGACTGGCTGAACCGCCTGGTCCAGGCCCTGCGCGCGGAGACGGGCGGTGTCGTCCCGGCCCAGCGACCGGCCGGAGCCGATGGCTGGGAGTTACTCGAAGCGCGCCTCACCCGCCTCTGCGGCGAGCTGCGCGAGGCCTACTCCGTGGAGGGTTTCGACACCCGCCGCGCGGTCGGTCTCCTCGACGAAGTCGTACGCTGCGGGACGGACTTCGGACATGTCCACCGTCACGAGCGGGAACGCCCCGCGGGCCGCGACGCGTATCGAGCCGCCCTGAGCGGCGAACTCGCCGTGGCATCGGCGCTGGCTGCCTGGGCGGCCCCGGTCGTCCCCATGGGCGCCGCCCGGCTGAGCGAGGCCCTGGGGTGGGACCCCGCGCGGCGCGTGGACGCGGCGGCACTGGCCCCGCCCCCGGCGGGGACGGTGCTCACGCTGCCGGACGGCCCGGTCTTCGGGAGCTGAGGGCCGATGCGAACACGAGAAGTGCTCCGGCGTCCCCGGGTGGCCGTGGTAGGGCCCTTCAGCGGGCCGCGCGCCGCCTGGGGCGAACTCCTGAGCAGTGCGGTCGACTCGGTGCGCCGGGCCCCGGTCGAGTGGGAGTTCTTCGACGACCGGGGTGACGTGGAGCAGGGCGGAGCCAGGGCGCGCGAGGTCGTCTCCGACGGCGGGTTCGCCGCGGTCGTCGGCCACTTCAACAGCCTCGGTGCCCGCGACGCCCTGCCGGTCTACCGGGAGCACCGGCTGCCGGTGCTGCTGCCGCTCGCCACGGCCCCCGGTCTGCTCGAGGGGTCCGACGGCCTCGCGCTGAGGCTGTGCTCCGACGACGCCGGGCAGGCCGCGGCCGTGGTGGCGGCCTGCCGCGAGCAGGGGTACGAGTGCCTGGACGTGGTGCACGACGGTACCGGCTACGGGCTGCGGCTCGCCGGACTCCTTCGAGAGGCCGCCGAGCCGGAGCTGTCGGTGGGTGTCCACTCCGAGTGGCGCGCGACCCCGGGGGCGGCGATCGCCCTGTGCGGTGTCCACCACGGGGCCGCCGCACTGCTGCGGAGCCGGACGCCGCTTGGTCCGGGACAGTGGATCGTCGCGACCGACGACTGCGACATACCCGAGTTCGCCGAGCTTGCGGGGGCCGCCGTCGAGGGCGTACGGGTCGCGCGGCTGACCGGAGGACCCGCGGCACGGGTCGTGGCGGCCTGCGCGGCGTTGGCGGGAGCTCTCGGCAAGCATCCGGAGCGCCGTGGTGAGCGGCTGGTGGAGACCCTGCGGGGCGAACTGGCCGGTGCGCTGGACGCGCGGGGTGAGCCGGCGGACGGCTCGCCCGGCGCGGGCTGGGAGGTGCTGCCCGTCGCCGTCCCTCCCACGCCTCGGACCTCCTTCGACGTGGCAGTGGTCGGCGCGGGCGTGGTCGGCAGGGCGACGGCGGCCGAAGTCGCCGAGCGGGGACGGTCGGTGGCGCTGCTGGACGGGGCGGGAGACGCCGCCAGCACGGTGTCCGGGGCACTGGTGCGAGCTTATGAGGCCGACGCCGCCGAGCGGGGCCGGGCGATCAGGTCCTTCCAGCTTCTGTGGGGCAGCGAAGGGCGGGCGGCCGTCCATGGGTTCCGCAGGACCGGCTCGCTGGTCCTGTTCGGGCCCGGGGGCAGGGCCGCCGCGGACGAGGGAGTCGCCGACCTGGTCGCCGGGGGCCTTGCCGCGGAGGTCCTGGACATCGACGACGTGACCCGCCGCTGGCCCCTGATCGAGGGCGAAGGTCTCGAGGGCGCGGTGTGGGAGCCGGGCGGCGGGTACGCGGTGGCGGCCGTGGCGCTGGCCGCGATGACGGACCGGGCCCGCCGCGCCGGGGCGCACCTCGTGCACGGCCCGGCGGCGCGGACGCTGGCCGGCGACGCCGGTTCCGGAGTCGTCGTGGACGGTCGCCTGCACGCGGCGGCGGCGGTGCTGGCGGCGGGCTGCGGCACGCCCGAACTGCTCGGTGAACACTGGCCTGCCGGGCACACCGCCCGCACCAAACGGATCCAGTACGCGATCTTCGAGCGGCCGGCCGGGACGGAGAGCGCACCGCTCCCCGTGCTGGTCGACCTGACCACCGGGATGTGGGCGCGGCCCGACGGCCAGGACGCGGTGCTGGCCGGATTTCCGGTCGAGGAGTGGGATGTGCCGCCCGTCGCGGACACGGCCCTGACGGCTGCTCAGATCGACCTTCTCCGGGAACGGGTGCGTCCGCGGCTGCCGTTCCTGACCGCGGCGAGGGCGCTCACCAGCGTTCGCGGCCGCGATCTGTACGTCAGTCCGTCAGCTCTGCTGGGACCCGTGCCCGGCCTTCCGCACACCGTGGTGGCCGCGGGCTGGTCTGGCTCCGGTTTCAAGTCGGCTCCGGCGGCGGCGGAAGCGGCGGCCGAGCTGGCCGCGGACGCGGCAGCCATGGCCCAGGCCGATACGGTGAGTGACGACCAGGGCGGGTCGGCCAAGGTCGCCGAGGACCCCGAGACGCTCCCGGCGGGCTGACGGGAAGCAGACGGAAGGTAGACGGCGAGGGCCGGGGAGCGAGAGGCTCCCCGGCCCTCGCCGTTTCCGTGTGACCGCTTCTGACCAGGTCAGATCGAACTGGGTCCGTTCATGGTCGAGCGCGAGGCGGGGTTATCGGTCTGTCGTACGAGACCTCATACCAGAGCAGGACGCTCACCGTATGAGTTTGTCAACTGCCCACCGCACATGATGCGCTGGCGACTACTGTCAGTGGCCGTCGGGAAACAGGGCGGATCAGGGAGCGGGGACCGGCACGTGCAGGCGCAAGGCGGACGAGGGAGTCGACGCGACGGGGATGTCCGCCGCCCACGCACCACCGACGCCGGTACGTCCAGGGAGGCGGCCCGGAGGGCGCGGAAGCGGCCCCGCGAGCCCGATCACCCGCCCGCGAGCCCCCCTGGCACCCAGCACCGACGGACCAGTACGAGGACACCGATGTCTCACCTCCGCGCCCCGGCCACACGCGCAGACCGCCGTGAGGGCGGGCGGCACGGGCGGCCGGCCGCCCGCACCGCACCCGCGCTGCCCGAGACCCATATACGGCCCCAGCTGCTGCGTCTCGCGGTGCTGCCGCCCGTCGCCGTCGCCCTCAGCGGCTGTGCCGCCGTCCTCTTCACCGTCCGGTCCACCGGAGCGCGGCCGGGCCTCACACTCTGGGCCGTGCTCGCCGGGGCCGTCTCGGTCACCCTCGTCGGCATCGTCGTCGCCGCGGTGGCCGCCAACCGGGCCGCCCGGTCCGTGCACGACCGCATCGGCGTCCTGCGCCGCGCCACCGCGCGGCGCGAGGCCGACCTGCGTGGCCTGGTCGAGACGCTGCGCCGCGGCGACGGCCCGCCACAGCACGGTTCCGACGAACAGCGCGGCGGTCCCGCCGAGGACGCCGACGACTTCGACCTGCTCTCGGCCGACCTGACCCGTGCGCACGACGGCGCACTCACCGCCGTCGTCGAGGCCGCGCAGCTCTCCAGCCAGGCGGGCAGCGAACAGAAGCTCGAGGTGTTCGTCAACCTCGCCCGGCGCCTGCAGTCACTGGTGCACCGCGAGATCTCCATCCTCGACGAGCTGGAGAACGAGATGGAGGACCCCGAGCTGCTCAAGGGGCTCTTCCACGTCGACCACCTCGCCACCCGCATCCGCCGGCACGCGGAGAACCTCGCCGTGCTCGGCGGGGCGGTCTCCCGCCGTCAGTGGAGCAACCCGGTCTCCATGACCGAGGTGCTGCGCTCGGCCATCGCCGAGGTCGAGCAGTACTCGCGGGTCAAACTCGTGCCGCCGATCGACGGCACCCTGCGCGGCCACGCCGTCGCCGACGTCATCCACCTGCTGGCCGAACTCGTCGAGAACGCCACGGTGTTCTCCGCCCCGCAGACCCAGGTGCTGCTGCGCGCAAACCTCGTCACCTCCGGGCTCGCCGTGGAGGTCGAGGACCGCGGACTCGGCATGCCCGTCGAGGAGCAGACGCGGATGAACGCCCTGCTCGCCGACCCGGACCAGGTGAACGTCGCCCGGCTCCTCGCGGACGGCCGCATCGGCCTGTTCGTGGTCTCACAGCTCGCCCGGCGCCACGGCATCAACGTCCGCCTCCAGACCAACATCTACGGCGGAGTGCAGGCGGTGCTCGTCGTGCCCCAGGCGCTGCTCGGGGCGGAGCCGGGTGCGCCGGCGGGCGCCGGGCAGCCGGAGGGCGGCCAGGCTGGAGCTGGAGCTGGAGCTGGAGCTGGAGCTGGAGCTGGAGCCGCGACCGGGACCGGGACCGGGACCGGGGCCGGGGCCGGAGGCGGAGGCGGCGTCCGGACGGCGCCCGAGCTCGGAGCCCGGGCGGACTCCCGGAAGCCGTCCATGGCCGAGGCGGCGGTGTCCGGCGGCGTCGGCCACGGCGGCTCGCCCGATTCCGGATCCGCGCCCGCGGCAGGGTCCTCGACGGTGTACGGGTTCTCGTCCGTCTCGGGTGCCGCGTCCGAGCCACGGCCGCCGGTCCCGCCCTCCGCACCCGCCGCGTCCCGAGCCCTCCGGCGCGACACCGAACCGGACTCGGGCGGAACCCCGGAGAACGGCCACCCCGCGCCCCTGCCCGTGCGCGGGATCCGTCGGGAGCGCCCCACCCCGGCCGAGGCGCGTCCCGGGATCAGCCCGGACGACCGGCGCGTCCTCGCCGCGAACGTGACCGAGCCGCCCACCCCCCGTAACGGCGCCGTGCGCGGCACCATGGGCAAACCCCAACTGCCCCGCCGCCGCGCCCAGGAGCACATCGCACCCCAGTTGCGCGACGGTCCCACGCCGCGCCAGGACCCCGAGTACCTCGTCGGCCACGACCCCGGTCTGATGGCGGCCTTCCAGCGCGGCATCAGCCTCGCCGAGGCGCAACAGCACATGGAGTCCGGGGACATGGGCCGGGACGACAGGGAGCAGCCGACGCACATCGAGCCGGCACACCTGGAGCCGGTGCACACCGACCACAGCACCACCACCCGGCGGGACGGGAGCGCACCCGCCGGATGACCACCCCCGTTTCCACCCCCACGCCCAGCGCTCCCGCAGACCTTCGTACCCCAAGGAGTCGATCCACCATGGCGAGTGATGCGCCGACCGCGCAGGTATCCGATCTCGACTGGCTGATGAGCGGCCTCGTGCAGCGCGTACCGCACACGAACGCCGCTGTGCTCCTGTCCTGCGACGGGCTCGTGAAGTCCGTCCACGGCCTCGACCCGGACAGCGCCGACCACATGGCCGCCCTGGCCTCCGGCCTGTACTCCCTCGGCCGCAGCGCCGGTGTCCGCTTCGGCGACGGCGGCGAAGTACGGCAGGTCGTCGTCGAACTCGACTCGACGCTGCTGTTCGTCACCACCGCCGGCTCCGGGACCTGCCTGGCCGTGCTCGCCGGCCGCGAGGCCGACGCCGCCGTGCTCGGCTACGAGATGGCGATGCTCGTCAAGAGCGTCCGCCCCTACCTGGTCACCGCTCCCCGGCAGCAGTCCGTCGAATCCCCGGCGATGAGGCCTTGACCGTGACGGCGGCCGGTGACGGGCCCTGGCTCGACGACGCGGCCGGGCGGCTGGTGCGCCCGTTCACCGTCAGCAACGGCCGCACCCGTCCCACCGTCGCGCTCGACCTCATGTCGCAGCTGATGGCCACCGGGGCGACCCCCCTCGGCTACCTCGGCCCCGAGCACACCCAGGCGCTCGACCTGTGCCGCGCGCCCGTCGCGGTCGCCGAGGTCGCCGCCCATCTCAAACTGCCGGTGGCCGTCACCAAGGTGCTGCTGGCGGACCTCGTCGACTGCGGGGCGCTGACCACCAAGCCCCCCGCGTTCTACCACAACCCGACGGACCGGGCTCTTCTGGAGGCAGTGCTCGATGGACTACGACGACAGCTCTGACTACGCCGACGGACCGCGCGGCAGCGCCGATCCGTTCCCCACCGCGCTCAAGATCCTGGTCGCGGGCGGGTTCGGCGTGGGCAAGACGACCTTCGTCGGCGCGGTCAGCGAGATCGCGCCGCTCAGTACAGAGGAGCTTCTCACCACCGTCAGTGCCGCGACCGACAACCTCGACGGCATCGAGAACAAGGTCGAGACGACCGTGGCCATGGACTTCGGCCGCATCACCCTCGACCCCGCACATGTGCTGTACCTGTTCGGCACACCCGGCCAGGAGCGGTTCTGGTTCATGTGGGACGAGTTGTGCGAGGGCGCTCTCGGGGCGGTCATCCTCGCCGACACCCGCCGTCTGGAGGAGTGTTTCGCGGCGGTCGACTTCTTCGAACAGCGCGGCCTCGGCTTCATCGTCGCCGTCAACGAGTTCGACGGCTCCCACCGCTACGACCCCGAGGAGGTGCGCGCGGCCCTCGACCTGACCGCGGACGTTCCCGTCGTGTGCTGCGACGCCCGGATCTCCAGCTCCGGGGTCCGGACCCTGCTGACCCTCGTGCGCCACCTCATCGCCCACACTCCGGCCCCCACGACGGGGTACGGCGCCCATATGTGACCCCATAACACCTGCCACGGAGCCCCTGTATGACGCATGCCCACACTTCGCGAGTACGCCCATGAGCTACGACCCGCCGCGCCCGGCCGGTCGTCTGCTGCTCACCCCCGAGGACAAGGAGGCCCCCGCCCGTACCCACCGACTGCGCCGGCTGGGTCTCGGGGAGCGCCCCGAACCCGCACTCGACGCCTTCGCGCACCGTCTCGCCGAGCTCACCGGGGCGCCGTACGCCATGGTCAACTTCCCCGACGAGCAGCGGCAGTTCTACGCGGGCCTGTACGTCCCGGCTGTCGCGCCGGTGGTGCGCGGCGACGGCACCAGCCCTCAGGTGGGCCGTGCCCTGCCCCGCGACCATGGCTTCTGCCCCCATGTGGTGGCGCGACGCAAGGCCCTGGTCCTGGAGGACGTCCGCGACTACCCGCGGTTCGCGGGCAATCCGGTGGTCGACGAGTTCGGGATCCGCTCCTATCTGGGGGCGCCGCTCATCGACGGCACCGGGCTGGTGCTGGGCACGGTCAGTGTCGCGGACGTCGAGCCGAGGCCCTGGGGGAAGCCGGGCCTGACGGCCATCAAGGAACACGCCGCGCAGCTCGTCCTGCGGCTGGAGGGCCTCGACGGCTCGCTGCCCTACTGATGGCCCGCGTTTCCCGGAGTCTCCTGAGGGCGTGAAGGAAAGCTGAGGCGGCGCTTAAGAAATCCTCGATGGACCGGTGCGGCCGCCGTACGGCAGATTGCAGTGCGATCCCACTCCTCTCCCGGCCCAGGGGCTGCTTCGGCATGCCCGGAGCCGGGACTCACCCACAGGAGCCCTTGCGGTGAAGGCGCTGGTCAAAGAGAAGGCGGAGCCCGGGCTGTGGCTCACGGACGTCCCGGAGCCCGCCGTCGGGCCCGGTGACGTACTGATCAAGGTGCTGCGCACCGGTATCTGCGGCACCGACCTGCACATCAGAGCGTGGGACGGCTGGGCGCGGCAGGCCATCAGCACCCCGCTCGTGCTCGGCCACGAGTTCGTCGGCGAGGTCGTCGGAACCGGGCGGGACGTCACCGACATCGGCATCGGCGACCGGGTGAGCGGCGAGGGCCATCTGGTGTGCGGCAAGTGCCGCAACTGCCTGGCGGGCCGCCGTCATCTGTGCCGGGCCACGGTAGGGCTGGGGGTGGGCCGGGACGGGGCGTTCGCCGAGTACGTGGCGCTGCCCGCCGCCAATGTCTGGGTGCACCGGGTGCCCGTCGACCTCGACGTGGCAGCGATCTTCGACCCGTTCGGCAACGCCGTGCACACCGCGCTGTCGTTCCCGCTCGTCGGAGAGGACGTGCTGATCACCGGCGCGGGGCCCATCGGTCTGATGGCCGCCGCCGTGGCCCGGCACGCCGGCGCCCGCAACGTCGTGATCACCGACGTCAGCCCGGAGCGGCTGGAGCTGGCCCGCAAGGTCGGGGTGAGCCTCGCGCTCGATGTCTCCGGGGCCACCATCGCCGACGGGCAGCGCGCGCTCGGTCTGCGCGAGGGCTTCGACATCGGCCTGGAGATGTCCGGCCGCCCCGAGGCCCTGCGCGACATGATCGCCAACATGACGCACGGCGGCCGGATCGCCATGCTCGGCCTGCCCGCCGAGGAGTTTCCCGTCGACTGGGCCCGGATCGTCACCTCGATGATCACCGTCAAGGGCATCTACGGCCGCGAGATGTTCGAGACCTGGTACGCGATGTCCGTGCTGCTCGAAGGCGGCCTCGACCTCGCGCCCGTGATCACCGGCCGGTACGGCTTCCGCGACTTCGAGGCGGCGTTCGCCGACGCGGCGAGCGGCCGCGGCGGCAAGGTCATCCTCGACTGGACCGCGTAACCCCCCTGTCCCGCAAGCACCTTAGGAGCCCTCTCATGTTCGACTCCGTGCGCGACGACCTGCGCGCCACCCTCGACGAGATCCGCGCCGCCGGCCTGCACAAGCCCGAGCGCGTCATCGGCACCCCGCAGTCGGCCACCGTCAACGTCACCGCGGGCGGCCGCCCCGGCGAGGTCCTCAACTTCTGCGCCAACAACTACCTCGGCCTCGCCGACCACCCCGAGGTCGTCGCCGCCGCCCACGAGGCCCTGGACCGCTGGGGCTACGGAATGGCCTCTGTCCGCTTCATCTGCGGTACGCAGGAGGTGCACAAGGAACTCGAGGCGCGGCTGTCGGCGTTCCTCGGCCAGGAGGACACGATCCTGTACTCCTCCTGCTTCGACGCCAACGGCGGCGTGTTCGAGACGCTGCTCGGCCCGGAGGACGCGGTCATCTCCGACGCGCTCAACCACGCGTCGATCATCGACGGCATCCGGCTGTCCAAGGCCCGCCGCCTGCGCTACGCCAACCGTGATCTGGCCGAACTGGAGGCCCGGCTGAAGGAGGCGTCCGACGCGCGTCGCCGGCTGATCGTCACCGACGGCGTCTTCTCCATGGACGGCTATGTGGCGCCGCTGCGCGAGATCTGCGACCTGGCCGACCGCTACGACGCGATGGTCATGGTCGACGACTCGCACGCCGTCGGCTTCGTGGGCCCCGGCGGGCGCGGCACGCCCGAGCTGCACGGCGTCATGGACCGTGTCGACATCATCACCGGCACCCTCGGCAAGGCGCTCGGCGGCGCGTCCGGTGGCTATGTGGCGGCCCGCGCCGAGATCGTCGCCCTGCTGCGCCAGCGTTCCCGGCCGTATCTCTTCTCCAACACGCTCGCCCCGGTGATCGCGGCGGCTTCCCTGAAGGTCATCGACCTGCTGGAGTCCGCGGACGATCTGCGGGTCCGGCTCGCCGAGAACACGGCCCTCTTCCGCGGCCGTATGACCGAGGAGGGCTTCGAGATCCTCCCCGGCGACCACGCCATCGCGCCGGTGATGATCGGCGACGCGACCAAGGCGGGCCGTCTCGCGGAGCTGCTGCTGGAGCGCGGTGTGTACGTGATCGGCTTCTCCTACCCGGTCGTGCCGCAGGGGCAGGCCCGGATCCGGGTGCAGCTGTCGGCCGCGCACTCGACGGAGGACGTCGACCGCGCGGTGGACGCGTTCGTGGCGGCGCGGGCCGAGCTGGATGCCGAGCAGGCCTGAGCGGCGCATTTGAGACAATCGATCGCATGATCGAAGCGCGGCGGCTCCACATCCTCCGTGCGGTGGCGGACCACCGCACGGTGACGGCGGCTGCCGCCGCGCTGTACCTCACCCCGTCGGCCGTGTCCCAGCAGCTCGCCGCGCTGGAGCAGGAGACCGGACACCGCCTCGTCGAGCGCGGCGCCAAGGGCGTACGGCTCACCCCCGCCGGCGAGATCCTGCTCAACCACACCAACGCGGTCCTCGCCCAGCTGGAGCGGGCCGAGGCCGAGCTGGCCGCGTACAGCTCGGGAGCCGCCGGCACCGTCACCGTCGCCTCCTTCGCGACCGGCATCGCCCTGGTCGTGGCGCCCGCGGTGGCCCGGCTCGCCGAGTCCGCGCCCGGGATCCGTATCCGCGTCCAGGACGCCGAGGGCGACGCCAGCCTGCCGATGGTGCTGGACCGGCAGGTCGATGTCGCCGTCGCCGTCGAGTACCGCGGAGCCCCGCCCGCCGACGATCCGCGACTGGCCCACGTGCCGCTGTACGCCGAGCCCTTCGACGCGGTCGTGCCGGTCGCCCACCGTCTGTCCGGCGCGCCGGAGATCCCGCTCGCCGGACTGGCCAAGGACCCCTGGATCGGCCCGTACCCCGGCAACCCCTGCCACGACGTGGTGGTCCTGGCCTGCGAGAACGCCGGCTTCCAGCCCCGTATGGAGCACTCCTCGGACGACTTCCGGGCGGTCGTCGCCCTCGCCTCCGCCGACGCCGGCGTCGCCCTCGTGCCGCGCTCGGCGCTGCGCGGCATGGGCCTCACGGGCGTGGTCGTCCGCCCCGTCGACGGCACCGCCCCCACCCGGCGGGTCTTCGCCGCCGTGCGCCGGGGAGCCGAGGAGCACCCGCTGATCCGCCCGGTGCTGGACGCGCTCGGCGCGGCGGCCCAGGCGCAGCCGCTGCCGGTGTGAGGACTGCGAAACCTGCCTGTCTCATATCCGGGATAGCGTCCCGGATATGAGAAACGACGACGATGGCGCGGACCCCGTCGACACCCGGCTGGGTGTCCGCCTGGCCGAGCTGCGGGCCGAACACGGCTGGTCCCTGGGCGAGTTGGCCGACCGCAGCGGAGTGAGCCGGTCCACCCTGTCCCGGGCCGAGCGGGCGGAGATCAGCCCCACGGCCTCGCTGCTGAACCGTCTGTGCGCCGTCTACGGGCGGACCATGTCCCAGCTGCTCAGCGAGGTCGAGGCCGAGCCCGCGCCCGTGGTGCGGGCGGCCGACCAGCCCCTGTGGGAGGACCATGCCTCCGGTTTCGTACGGCGGTCCGTGTCCCCGCCGCACTCCGCCCTGCGCGGCGAACTCGTCGAGGCCCGCCTCTCACCCGGCGCCGACATCGCCTACGACCGTCCGCCCGTCGCCGGACTGGAGCAGCACATCTGGGTGCTGGAAGGCGCCCTCGACGTGACCGCGCAGGACACCGGACACCACCTCGGCGCCGGCGACTGCCTCCGCATGCGTGTGTGGGGCCCGACCCGGTTCCGGTGCGCCGCTCCCGAGGGCGTGCGGTATCTGCTGGCGGTGGTGCGGCCGTGATCGTCGTCCGTCTCGACGAAACTCAACTCCGCAAAGCCGTCGTGGAGTTGGCGGTCCTGCTGGCCGACACCGTCAACGCCGGCGCCTCGGTCGGCTTCCTCGCCCCGCTCGACCGCGCGGAGGCTCACGCCTGGTGGGAGGAGCGGACCGCCGACGTCGCCGCGGGCCGGCTCGCCGTATGGGCGGCGTACGACGGGGACCGGGTGCTGGGCACCGTGAGCCTCGCCTTCCCCGGCAAGGCCAACAGCCGCCACCGTGCCGAACTCGTCAAGCTCATGGTGGGCCCGGATGCCCGCGGGCGCGGCCTCGGCCGCAGGCTGCTGGCGACGGCGGAGGACGCCGCCGCGGCGGCCGGGGTCACCCTCCTGCATCTGGACACCGAGACCGGCAGCCCTGCCGAGCGGCTGTACCGGTCCGCAGGCTGGACCGCGATCGGCGCGATCCCCGACTACGCGGCGAGCCCCGACGGAGTGCTGCGGCCGACGACGATCTACTACAAGCACGTACCGGCAGACGCTCTCACCAGGTGATTGTCAGTGGGAGCGGCTACCGTGCCCACCATGCCGGATGCCGAAGACGTACGCCGTATCGCCCTCTCCTTCCCGGACACGACGGAGAAGATCGCCTGGAGCATGCCCACGTTCCGGGTCGCGGGAAAGATGTTCGCGACACTGCCCGAGGACGAGACGTCCATCGCCGTGCGCTGCCCCAAGGTGGAGCGGGACGAACTGGTGCTCGCCGAGCCGAAGAAATTCTGGATCGCCGACCACGAGGCGTCGTTCGCCTGGGTGCGGGCCCGGCTGGAGGCGCTGGAGGGCGAGGACGAACTGCGGGACATCCTCGCCGACTCCTGGCGCCAGGCCGCTCCGAACCGGCTCCTGGAGGCGCATCCCCGCCTGGGGCTCCCGGCGGCCGAGTGACGTCCCCGGGGGCCGGCCCCCGGGAAACGGATGCGCGATCACCGGCGCGAGTGCGGTATTGTTTCCCTGCGCGTTCGGCCGGGGGAACCCCCAGGTCAGACGGGCAACGGGACGTGGCGCAGCTTGGTAGCGCACTTGACTGGGGGTCAAGGGGTCGCAGGTTCAAATCCTGTCGTCCCGACAGAATCGACCAGCGGGTCTGCCGTAAGGCAGGCCCGCTGATTGCGTTATGGCGTCAGCCGCCGCCGTCGAGGTCGTCCCGTCGGCGCAGCACCTCCAGCTCGTGACCGCGCAGCCCCATCTCGTACAGCTTGCCGCGGGCGTTCTCGAAGGGCCGGTGGAGGATCATCATCAGCCGGTCGTCGAAGGTGCGGAAGAGCATGCCGTGGCCGCTGTCGTCGCGGACCAGTGGCCGGTGCTGCTCCCACGGGCCTCGGACGTCCCCGGATCTCGATACGGCGTAGGTCTGCACGTAGCCGCCGCTGACGGTGCCGTCGCCGCCGGCCGTGTTCTTCTCGTAGGTCGACCACAGCATGAGCAGGGACCCGTCAGGGGCGCGGTACAGCTGGGGGCCGTCGGTGATGTAGGGCGGCAGCTGGTGCGGGACGCCGGCGGGGATCTGCTCAGCGGTCCAGGGCGCGTCCGAGGCCTTGAAGAGATAGACCGGGTCGCCGGTCGTCCGGGACAGGTCCGGAGCCAGCCGGACCGCCTCCATCGTCCCGTCGATGGTCTGGAGCCACTCGTGCGCGTACACCATCCAGGGCTGCCCGGACGGGTCGACGTACAGCGTGCCGTCGAGGGTCATGAGGTGCTCGGGCGGCACGGGGCGCGAGGGGTCGAGCACGGTGAACGGGCCGAGCAGTGAGTCGGAGACCGCCGTGATCGTCCCGCGCATATGGGTCGGGGTCCGGAACGGGACGCCCCACTGGTCGGGCGGCGGGACCGGGAGTGGTCTGTCCTCGTTGTGCAGCGTGGTGAACAGGTAGTACCTGCCGTCCCACGCGTGCACCTCCGGCGCCCAGGCGCCGTCCGTCGCCCAGATTCCCTCCTGCCCGGCGGTCCGGAACACCACGACGGGGTCCGTCCAGTCCAGCAGGTCCTGGCTGCGGTAGACCATCGTGCCGGTGCCGTCCACGCCCGACACGGACGGGACGTTGGACGTGTAGAGGTGATAGGTGCGGGACTCGCCGTCGGCGACGACGAACGGATCGTGCAGCGGCATGTCGGGAAGCCGCATCAGCTCACCCCTTCGTGAGGGTTCCGCCCCCGTCAGATCACACAGCCCGCATGGGCCAGCGCCTGCTTCAGCAGCACTCCGTGTCCGCCCGGCATCTCGCTCTGCACCGCCTCGGAGACGGCCTCCTGCGGGCTGAACCACACCAGGTCCAGCGCGTCCTGCCGGGGCCGGCAGTCGCCCGTCACCGGCACGATGTAGGCCAGCGACACCGCGTGCTGGCGGGGGTCGTGGTACGCCGTGACGCCCTGGGTCGGGAAGTACTCCGCGACCGTGAAGGGCTGGAGCGAGGCCGGGACGCGGGGAAGCGCGACCGGGCCGAGGTCCTTCTCCAGATGGCGCAGAAGGGCGTCGCGGACGCGCTCGTGGTGCAGCACCCGGCCTGAGACCAGCGTCCGGCTGACCGTTCCGTCGGGCCCGATGCGCAGCAGCACACCGACACTGGTGACTTCGCCGCTGTCGTCGACGCGTACCGGGACGGCCTCGACGTACAGGATCGGCATGCGGGCGCGTGTCATCTCCAGTTCGTCGGAGGACAGCCAGCCGGGCGTGGTATCGGTCATGTCAGACATTGCTTGATCATACTTTCAGCCGTTCGGACTTCCTGGATAGCCGCTCCAGGGGAACTGTGACCGGCCCCACGCCGTCCTAATCCCCTCCCGGCACGTCGTCCGGCAGCCGGTAGACCCGCAGGGCGTTGTCCCGCCCGGCCCACCGCGCGATCCGCAGCGCGTCCGGCAGGGACAGTTCGTCGGCGTCCACCCGCTCCTGGAGCAGCCCCGAAAGCCCTTGCCGGAAGGCGAGCGCCCCGAGGTGGAAGAACTCGGCCACACCGTACGCGTCGGAGCTGTACAGCAGTTTGCGGAACGGTGTGATCTCCAGGGCCTCCGCGAGGACCGCACCGGCCCGGGCGGGGCCGACGTAGTGCAGGGTGAGACCGACGTCGAGGTACACCTGCTCGAAGACCGCCGCGAGGTAGGCGGCCTGCCGCTGGTAGGGCCAGCAGTGCAGCAGCAGGACGGGAATCGTCCCGGCGGTCAGGTGCAGCCAGTCCGTGAGCCGGCTGGGGTCGGCCCGGTGCAGCCGGATGTCGTTGTCGCCGAACCCGGTGTGGAGCTGGAGCGGCAGGCCCAGGTCGACGGCGGTCCACAGCAGGTGCCGTACGAGGACCGGATCGGCCAGCCGGCCGCCGCGGGCCGACCAGCGCCGGGCCGCCTCGGTGACCTCCGGGTCCGAGGGGCGGGCCGGGTCCAGGTCGAAGCCGGTGCGGTAGGCCGCCACCGACTTCACGGCCACCACCCCGGGCCGCCGTACGGCGTCGAGCGCGGCCGCGCGGAAGGCGTCCGCGTACGCGTCCGCCTCGACCCCCGCGGCCCGCACCGACTCGGCGACGCTCTCCAGCCGCACGACCTCGTACGCGGACCCGCCCGCGGCGTCGGCGAGTTGGGGCGGGGTGGTGAGGCTGTCGGGGTCGAGGCCGGTGTCCACGCAGAGGACGTCCGTGCCCGAGGCGCGAAGGAAGCGCCGCTGCACCTCGTGCCGGCCCAGTTCGGAGCGCCGGGCGAGGTACTCCTCGGCGGGAGCGTGCCGGGGCAGGTCCAGCAGGGGAGCGCAGTGGCGGCGCACGGCCACGCCCACGGGGCTGTCGAAGGGTGAGACGCCCGGCCAGACGTCGCCCTCCGTGATGAGCGACTCGAAGGCCGCGCGGTCGAGGTCTGCGGTGACGGTGCCGTGGCAGTGGTGGTCGACCAGCCTCAGGGCGTCGAGCGTCTCGCGGACCGCGCCCACGTCAGTACTTCCAGCGGTACGCCGTCGCCACCTGGTCGTCGTCCAGCCCGGCCACGGACGCCAGTTCGCCCCGCCGTACGGCGATCACCGCGTCGGCCAGGACCGGTCCCAGTGCCGCGCGCAGCGCCTCGTCCTCGCGGAACGCCTCGACGGCCTCCTGCAGCGTGACCGGCAGCCGCCGCACGCCACGGGCCGCCGCGTCCGCCTCCGCCAGCCGTGCCGGGTCCCCGGTGATCTCCCCGGGCAGGGCGGCCGACGAGGACAGGCCGTCCAGTCCGGCGGCGATCAGGGAGCCGATGGCGAGGTAGGGGTTGGCGGCCAGGTCGACGGGTTTGATCTCCAGGTTGGCCGCCTGGTCGCGCAGGCCCGCGGTGCCCGTGATGACGCGCAGTGCGGTCTCCCGTGTCTCGCGGCCCCAGGCGGTGAACACCCCTGCCCACTGGGAGGGCCTGAGCCGCAGATAGCTCGCCGGGCTCGGGGCGGTCACGGCCGTGAGGCCGGGCAGATGGGCGAGGAGGCCGGCCGTGAACGACTCCGCCTCGGCCGTCATGCCGTACCGGCCCTCGCCCCCGGAGTGCAGACTCACGCCGTCACGCCAGGCGGAGAGGTGGACATGGCCGCCGTTTCCGACGCCCTGGCCCACGACGGCCGGCGCGAAGGAGACCCGGAACCCGTGCCGCTGGGCCACCGCGCGGACGGTCTGCCGCACCAGCACGCTGCGGTCGGCCGCCGCCACCGGATCGACGGCACCCACCGAGATCTCGAACTGCCCGGCCGCGTACTCGGGATGGACCTGTTCCACGTCGATGCCCTGCGCCGCGCAGGCCGCCAGCAGATCGGCGGTGTAGTCGCCGAGCTCGACCTGCCGGGCGGCCCCGTAGGCCGGTCCGGTCGTCGCGGGCACGAAGGTGTCGCCGGGCGCGTCGCCCCGGGCCACGGTCCACTCGATCTCGATGGCCGCCCGGAAGGCGAGGCCGTGGCGCTCTGCCGCCTCGGTGACGACCCGGCGCAGGAACGTGCGCGTGCAGCCGGGATGCAGCTCCCCGTCCTGGGTGATCCGGTCGACGGGCGCCCATGCCCAGCCGGGCTGCCCGGCCAGCACCACCAGCTGGTCGAGGTCGGGGTAGAGGCGCAGGTCGCCGTCGGGGGAGCCGAGGACGTCGGTGGTGACGATGGAGTCGTTCGCCAGGAACGTGTCGAACACCGGGGACATGCCGACGCCCCAGGCCGCGGCGGAGGCGAGCCGGGCCGTCGGGACGGTCTTCACCCGGCCGATGCCCGCGGTGTCGACGTAGGCCAGCACGACGCCGTGCACGCCCCGGCCGGAGAGCTCGCCGCTCAGCGCGGTGGCCCGCTCGACGTCGCCGGGGCGGCCGCCGGGCACGGGATCGGCAAGGGTCGTCATACGCCTCTTCCTCTGGTCAGGGCTTCACGGCCACCGCGCCGAACTGCGGTACCAGCACGCCCGAGCCGGCCTCGGCATGCCACTGCCCGCACGACACCATGCCCGGTTCGAGCAGCTCGAGGCCCCCGAAGAACGCGGCGATGTCCGTGCCGCCGCGGGCGGTGATCGGGGGAGTGGCGTTCTCGTTCCAGAACTTCATGGCCGGGATCTGGCCCGCGCCGCCGAGCTCGTCGTCGAAGGTGGGGTGGGTGAGGACCAGGAAGCTGCCGGAGGGGACCGCGGCCATCACGCGGCGCACGATGTCCCGGGCCTGCTCGGTGTCCAGCACGAAGTTGAGGATGCCCAGCATCATGACGGCGACTGGCCGGGTGAAGTCGAGGGTGTTCCGAGCCCGTTCGACGATGGCGTCCGGGTCGTGCACATCGGCGTCGAGGTAGGCGGTGACGCCGTCCCGGGTGCCCGTCAGCAGGGTGCGGGCGTGCGCCAGCACGATCGGGTCGTTGTCGACGTAGACGATCCGTGAGTCGGGCGCGATCCGCTGGGCGATCTCGTGGGTGTTGTCCGCCGTCGGCAGCCCCGTGCCGATGTCGAGGAACTGCCGCACTCCGCGCTCGCCGGCCAGGTACGACACGGCCCGGCCCAGGAACTCCCGGTCCGCCCGGGCGATGTCCCGGATGATCGGGAACATGCCGGCGACGTGCTCGCCGACCTGCTGGTCGACCTCGTAGTTGTCCTTGCCGCCGATCCAGTAGTTCCACACGCGCGCGTTGTGCGCCACACCGGTGTTCAGCCGCGCCGAGCCGCTCGGCGGGGTGTGGCTCTCACTCACGTCTCTTCCTCTCCTCGCACGAGCGGCCGGAGAACCGGCCATCGCCGCCATTGTGCCGCTCCGGTGATCACGCTGTCCCGGGAATCGGCAGAGGCGGGGAGGCGGTCGGCGGGGCGGTCGGCGTGCAGGAGAGGTCGGCGGGCCTTACTCGACCTCGCTGGGGTCCGGAGAGGGCGTCTTGCCGGCCAGCACGTCCTTCAGATTCTGGGTGCCGATCTTCACCGCCTGTTCGGCGGAGTCCTGCTCGTCCCCGTCGAGCCCGCCCGCCGTGACGGTGATGGCGTCGTTGCCGACCCGTACGGCCGCCACGGTCAGCGTCAGCGTGGCCTCCGCGCCCCCGGTCGTGCCCCGCACCGTCACCCGCAGGCCCTCACGGGCGTCGCCCACCTTCGGCAGCGAGGTCTCGATGACCTGGGCGGTGCGCTGTTCGCCGTCCTCGGTGACGCTGAACTGGTCGCACTTCTCCGGCAGGGTCGCCATCCAGTTCAGGGAGTCCTGCGGGTCGGTCCGGTCGTAGGAGGCGACCTGGTACAGCAGGCGTGAGTCGCCCTGCTGGAAGCCGCGCAGCGCGTTCGCTCCCGACGGCCTGCCCAGCAGATCGTCGTCGAAGAGGGAGTTCATGAGGCGCTGGCAGTCGGCCGCGTCGGTCTTGGCGGTGAGGAAGTCGGAGACGTCGACCGTGCCGATGACCAGACTGTCGTTCCAGTTCTCGGCCTCCGTGTCCTTGACCTGGGTCCAGTCGTCCTCGATGTCGGCTTCGGTGATCAGCGCGGCCTGGGCGCCGTCCTCGGTGAGGGTGGCGGTGGGCGAGGGGGTCTGCTGCTTCCCGGCGACCTGTGTCGCGGTGACGCCCGACGCCCGCGAACCGTCGCCGTCGCCGTCGTCCGAGCAGGCGGCGGTGGTCAGCAGGGCGCCTGCCGCCAGGGCGGAGGAGAGAACGCGGGCGAGCGGGGACGGACGACGGGTCATCAAGAGTGCCTCCTGAGAACGTGACGCGTGTCCTCAGCGCATCACCGGCACCGACGGCCCACCAGCGGCACCGGACTGATCGGGTGAGCGCGTCCCGAAGCGCGGACGCCTCACGCCCCGGCCTGCGCGTGCCCGTTCTGCCAGGCCCAGGCCGCGATCTCGACGCGGTTCCGGGCGGCCAGTTTGAGCTGGACGCTGGACAGGTGCGTCTTGACCGTGGAGAGGGAGACATACAGTTCGGCCGCGATCTCGGCGTTGGTGCGGCCGAGGGCGACCAGGCGGACCACGTCCAGTTCGCGCTCGGTCAAGGGCTCCCTGAGCGGGGCCGCGGGGGCCGGGGAAACCGGCCGCGGCGCGCTGTCGGCGGCCGGAGCCGCGGTGATGTGCCTGAGCAGCCGGACCGTGACCGAAGGGGAGACCAGCGAGTCGCCCGCGGCGGCGGCACGGACGGCCTCCGCGAGCAGGGTCGGCCCGGAGTCCTTGAGCAGGAAGCCGCAGGCGCCGCCGCGCAGCGCGCCGTACACGTACTCGTCGAGATCGAAGGTCGTGACCACGACCACCCGCAGGGGATCGGCGACATCCGGTCCGGCCAGCAGCCGGGTCGCCTCCAGGCCGTCCAGCTTCGGCATCCGGATGTCCAGCAGACACACGTCCGGCCGCTCACGGCGGGCCAGCGCCAGGGCCTCCTCGCCGTCCCGGGCCTCGGCGACCACGGTGATGTCCGGCTGGGCGTCGAGGAAGAAGCGGAATCCGGTGCGGACCATGTCCTGGTCGTCCGCGATGAGCACCCGGATGGGAGCGCCGGAGCGGCCGGCGGCGGGGACGCCGGGGCCCGGTGGGACGGGGGTCGTCATGGGTCGATCATGCCTCAGGGTGGGGGCCGGGCAGGGGCCTCAGGTGGTAGCGGCCGGAGCGGCTCCATCCTCGCCCGCGGTCCCGGGCGCCCGCCTCCGCCGAACGGCCGGGTCCGGGGACCGGCCCTCGGCCGTTCGGCCGATCCCGCCGCGTGGGGGCCTCGCCTACCGTGATCCGCATGAGATCCACCTCCCCCCGGGGCTGCGCGCGGGGCTTCGGCGTCGGGTTCCTCGTGGCGGCCGCGGTCTACGACCTGCTGATCGCCGGCGGCTTCGGCGGTGGCCTCTGGCTGCCGGCGGCGGTGCTCCTCGCCGGGTTGGCCGCGGTGCTGTGGCCGGTCGAGCGGCGGCCGCCGTGGCTCACCCCGCAGCTGCGCACCGCCGGGCCCGCCCTGCTCTCCGTGCTCTTCACGACGGCCGTGCTGCTGACGGACCGGGCGGAGGTGCCGTTCGGGCCGGGCGAGGTCGTGATCCTGCTGAGCCTGCTGTTCATCGCCGTACGCCACTGCCCGTGGCCGTGGGCCCTGCTGTGCGGTGCGCTCGACGGGGCGGCCCTGCTGCTGTTGCCGGTGCGGTACTTCCGGTCGTTGCAGGACGAAATGCTGGCGTTCGCCGTGATCGGGCTGATCCTGATCGGGCTCACCGCCGGACTCGCCGCGTATCTGCGCTCCCTGGACTATCGGCGCACCGTCGCGGTCAGCGAGACCCGCCGCGCCGAACGCGTCGCGATCGCCGCCGACCTGCACGACTTCGTCGCCCACCACGTCACCGGGATCCTCGTGCAGACGCAGGTGGCCCGCATGATGGCCGACCGGCGGCCGCAGGAGGACCTGGACCCCGTCCTGGCCGGTATCGAGCGCGCCGCGACGGAGGCGCTGGCCTCCATGCGGCGCACGGTCGGCGTGCTGCGGGACACCGGTCCCGAGGCCGCCGACCGCCGCCCCGTCGGCGATCTGGCCGGCATCTCCGACCTGGTCGCACGCTTCGCGAGCCCGGTCCAGAAGTCCGTCCTGCACCGTGACCCGGCCGTCTCCGACGACCTGCCGCACGAGGTGCAGGCGGCGGCCTTCCGGGTCGTCCAGGAGGCGCTGACCAACGTACGGCGCCACGCGGCCGACGCCACACGGGTCACCGTCCGGCTGGCCTGCCCGGGCGACCGGCTGGAGGTCACGGTGACGGACGACGGCCATGGCGGCACCCAGCTCCCGGAGGCCGCCCACGGCGGCGGCTTCGGCCTGGTCGGCCTGACGGAACGGGTGACCGCGCTGGGCGGCGAACTGCGCGCCGGGCCGCGCGGGGGCCCGGCCGGGGAAGCGGGCGCGGGCTGGCAGGTGCGGGCGGTGTTCCCGGCGGGGGAGCCGTGAGCGAGCCGCTCCGCACCTGGCTTCCCGGCTCCCGCGCGCTGTTCAATGAAGCTGTACACCCGCCGAGCGCGAGAGGAGCCGCCCGTGTCACCCGCCGTCGTGCCGCCCGTCGGCGCGCGTATCCGGCAGGCCCGCCAGGAGCGCGGCACGAGCCTGCGCGCCCTGGCCAGGGAGGTCGGCGTGTCGGCGAGTCTCGTGTCGCAGATCGAGACCGGCAAGAGCCAGCCGTCGGTCAGCACGCTGTACGCGATCACGACGGCCCTCGGGATCTCCGTGGAGTCCCTCTTCGACGCACGGGCCTCGTCGCCCGTGGTGGGTGCGAGCACGCCCGGATCCCTCCCGCACGCCCTCGCGGCCTTCGCCGCCGACCCGGGCCGGCGTATCGGCCCGCTGGCCGGCGCGGGTGAGCGCGAGACGCTGGAACTGGACTCGGGGGTCGTGTGGGAGCGCCTCGGGCGGGTGCCGGGCGCGGACGTCGACTTCCTGCTGGTGACCTACCGGCCCGGCGGCTCCTCCGCGGGCTCCGGCGGACTGATGCGGCACGGGGGTACCGAGTACGGCTATCTGACCTCCGGCGAGCTGATCCTCACCCTCGGTTTCGACGAGTACACGGTGCGCCCGGGCGACGCCGTCTGCTTCGAGTCGACGACTCCCCACCGTTACCGCAACGATGGAGAGGTACCCGCTGTGGGCGTCTGGTTCGTGTCCGGCGATGTTCAGTGACACTTGACACTCCTGTCACCCGGGCGTTCACTCCGAAGTGGGGGTGGTCGCCATGGCGATCCGCACATACGGCCCCAACGCCGTCGACTGGGAAGAGCGCATCGACCTGGACCGGCTGCGCGGGCAGCGGCTGGCCCGGCTGCACGAGTCCCTGAACCGGTCCGCGCTGGGCGCGGTGCTCAGCTTCGACTTCGCCAACATCCGCTACATGACGGCCACCCACATCGGCACCTGGGCGATGGACAAGCTGATCCGCTTCGCCCTGCTGGTGCGCGACGGCGAACCGGTCGTCTGGGACTTCGGCTCCGCCGCCCGCCACCACCAGCTGTACAACCCGTGGCTGGACTACAGCGACGGCAAGGGCGGCCCGCCCACCGGCGCCCGCGCCGGCATCTCCACCCTGCGCGGCGCCTTCCACCCGGATGCCGGGATCGCCGAGGACGTCGCCGCCAAGATCGCCGCCGAGCTGCGGGAACACGGGCTGGCGAACGAACCGCTCGGCGTCGACGTCGCCGAGATGCCGGTCCTGGCCGCACTGCGGGCCGAGGGCATCGACGTCGTCGACGGACAGCAGGTCTTCCTGGAGGCCCGCCGGATCAAGACCGGTGACGAGATCGCCCTGCTCACCCAGGCCTGCGCCATGGTGGACGCGGCGTACGAGGAGCTGTACGGCTACCTGCGCCCGGGTGTCCGCGAGAACGAGTGCGTCGGGGTCGTCAGCAAGGTCCTCTACGACCTCGGCAGCGAGTACGTCGAGGGCGTCAACGCCATCTCGGGCGAGCGCTGTTCACCGCATCCGCATGTCTACAGCGACCGCCTGATCCGCCCCGGAGATCCTGCCTTCTTCGACATTCTGCACAGCCACCTCGGCTACCGCACCTGCTACTACCGCACCTTCGCCGTGGGCAGCGCCTCCCGCGCGCAACGGGACGCCTATGTGCGCTGCCGGGAGTACATGGACCAGGCGATCGCGCTCGTCCGGCCCGGCGCGACCACCGCCGACATCGTCCGGGTCTGGCCGCGCGCCGAGGAGTTCGGCTTCGCCGACGAGACCGCCGCCTTCGCCCTGCAGTACGGCCATGGCGTCGGCCTGTCGATCTGGGAGAAGCCGATCTTCAGCCGTCTGGTCTCCCTCGACCACCCCGAAGTCCTCGAGGAGGGCATGGTGTTCGCCCTGGAGACCTACTGGCCGGCCGCCGACGGCTGGTCCGCCGCCCGCATCGAGGAGGAACTGGTCGTCACCGCCGACGGCTGCGAGGTGATCACCAAGTTCCCCGCCGAGGAGCTGCTGGTGGCCGGGCGGAAGTACTGGACGGTGGGCGGCGAGCTGAACACCCGCCGTGAGGCGCAGTCCCATCTCAACACCTCCCGTGGCGACGGGGCGGGCTGATGGAACCGGCCGGACTCCTCGCCGCCTACGAGCGGATGGCCGTCATCCGCCGTACGGAGAAGGCCGCCCACGACCTGTTCCTGCAAGGCCTGGTGAAGGGCACCACCCACCTCGCCGCCGGGCAGGAGGCGATCGCCGTGGGCGCGAGTGCCGCCCTGCGCCCCGACGACTATGTGTTCGCCACCTATAGAGGCCACCACCATGCCCTCGCCCGGGGCGCCACCCCCGAGGAGTGTCTGGCCGAGCTGATGAGCCGGGCGACCGGGCTGTGCCGGGCCAAGGGCGGCTCCATGCACCTGACCAAGGCGGCCACCGGCATGCTCGGCTCGTACGCCATCGTCGGATCCCACCTCCCCATGGCGGTCGGCGCGGCCTGGTCGGCCCGGCTGCGGGGGACCGAGCAGCTCGCGGTCGCCTTCTTCGGCGACGGCGCCACCAACATCGGCGCCTTCCACGAGTCGCTCAACCTGGCCGCCGTGTGGAAACTGCCCGTGCTGTTCGTGTGCGAGAACAACCTGTACATGGAGTACACGCCGATCGCCGACGTCACGGCGGTGCCCCGGCCGGCCGCCGACCGGGCCCCCGCGTACGGCATCCCGGGCGAGGTCGTCGACGGCAACGACGTGGTGGCCGTGGCGGAGGCGGTGGGGCGGCTCGCGGGGCGGGCCCGGGCCGGAGACGGGCCCGCCGTGCTGGAGGCGGAGACCTACCGGCACTTCGGGCACAGCCGCTCCGACCCGGCGACCTACCGCCCGGCCGAGGAGGTCGAACGGTGGCTGAAGCACGACCCGTTGGACCTCGCCCGGGGACGGCTCGCCGAGCTGGGCATCGGGGCGGAGGCGGTCGCGGAGGCCGACGAGCGGGCCGGGGCCGTCGTCGAGCGGGCCGTCGAGGCGGCGAAGGCCGCGCCGCCGCCCGACCCGCGGGAGGCACTGACCGACGTATGGGCCGACGGGGGTGCCGCATGGCGGACGTGATCACCTACCGGGACGCCGTCGCCGAGGGCATCGCACGCGAGATGCGCCGGGACGCGTCGGTGGTGTGCCTCGGGGAGGACATCGGCGCGGCCGGCGGGGTGTTCAAGACGACCGTCGGGCTGCACAAGGAGTTCGGGCCCGAGCGGGTGTGGGACACGCCCATCTCCGAACAGGCCATCGTGGGCGCGGCGATGGGCGCCGCCATGACCGGGATGCGGCCCGTCGCGGAGATCATGTTCTCCGACTTCCTGGCCTGCTGCTGGGACTACCTCGCCAACGAGATCCCCAAGGTCCGCTACATGACCGGCGGGCAGGTGACCGTGCCGCTCGTCGTGCGCACCGCCAACGGCGGCGGACTCGGCTTCGGGGCCCAGCACTCCCAGGCCACCGAGAACTGGGCGCTGACCGTCCCCGGCCTGAAGATCGCGGCACCGGCGACGCCCGCCGACGTCATCGGCATGCTGGCGGCGGCGATCCGCAGCGACGACCCCGTGGTCTTCTTCGAGCACAAGGCCCTCCTGGCCTCCAAGGGCGCCCCGCCACCGCCCGGTCACCTCGTCGAGCTGGGGCGGGCCGCCGTCGTGCGCGAGGGCGCGGACGTCACGCTCGTCGCGCTGGCCTCGATGGTGCCGCTGGCCCTGCGGGCCGCCGACGTGCTGTCGGGGGAGGGGATCGAGGCGGAGGTGATCGACCTGCGCTCGCTGGTCCCGCTGGACACCGCGACCGTCCTCGCCTCTCTCGGCAGAACCTCGCGACTCGTCACCGTGGAGGAGAACCCGTACCAGGGCGGCTGGGGCGCCACCGTCGTCTCGGTCGTCGCCGACGAGGGATTCGGCCTGCTGGACGCGCCCGTGCGGCGGGTGGCGGGGGAGTGCGTCCCGCTGCCGTTCGCCGACGCGCTGGAGGAGCAGGTCATCCCCACCGTCGACAAGGTCGTCACGGCGGTCCGAAGACTCGCCGCCTACTGAGCTGCCCGCCGGCCCCGTACCGAACAGCCCATGGGAGGAAGCGCGATGACCACAAGGACACTGCTGCGCGCCGGTCACGTGATCTCGATGGACCCCGACATCGGGGACCTGCCCCAGGGGGACGTCCTCGTCGAGGACGGCAGGATCGCGGCCGTGCGGCCCGAGATCAGCGCCGACGCCGAGGTCCTCGACATGACCGGCCGAATCGTCATCCCCGGTTTCGTCGACACCCACCGCCACACCTGGGAGGCCCCGATCCGGGGCGTCGCGCCCGACGCCACCCTCGACGACTACTTCGTCGACGTCCTCGACAGCTTCGCACCCCTCTACACCCCGGAGGACGTCTACGCCGGCAACCTCGCGGGCACGCTCGAATGCCTCAACGCCGGCATCACCACGCTCGTCGACTGGTCCCACATCAACAACACCCCCGAGCACCCGGACGCCGCGATCCAGGGCCTGAAGGAATCCGGCATCCGGGCGCAGTACGCGTACGGCAGCGCCAACACGTCCCTCGCCGAGTACTGGTTCGAGAGCAAGATCGCGATCCCGGCGGACGACGTCCGCAGGATCCGGTCGACGCACTTCGCCTCCGACGACGGCCTGCTGACCATGGGCCTCGCCACCCGCGGACCCGGCTTCTGCGTCAACGAGGTCGTCGCCGCCGAGTGGGCCCTGGCGCGCGAGCTGGGCATCCCGATCACCGTGCACGTCGCCATGGGGCGCCTCGCCGGCCGCTTCGGCATGGTCAAGCAGCTGCACGGCATGGGCCTCCTCGGCCCGGACACCACCTACGTCCACTGCTGCTACTTCAGCGAGGAGGAGTGGCGGATGGTCGCCGACAGCGGCGGCACGGTGTCCGTCGCCCCGCAGGTGGAGCTCCAGATGGGGCACGGCTGGCCGCCCGTGATGCAGGCGATCGAGCACGGGCTGCGCCCCTCGCTCAGCATCGATGTCGTCACCACCGTGCCCGGCGACATGTTCACCCAGATCCGGGCCGCCTTCGGCGCCGAACGCGCCCGTGTCAACGCCGACTGCTGGCAGGCCAACATGCCGGTGCCCAGCACCATGCTGACAGCACGTCAGATGCTGGAGATCGCCACCCTCAACGGCGCCCACGTCGCCGGTCTCGAGGACCGAACCGGCTCCCTGACGCCCGGCAAGCGCGCCGACATCGTCGCGATCGACGCCACCGCGCCGAACGTCTCCCCCGTGCACGACGCGGCAGCCGCGGTCACTCTGTGCGCGGACGTGTCCAACGTGGACACCGTCCTGGTCGACGGCGTGATCCACAAGCGCGACGGGAGGCTGCTCGCCGACACCGGGCGGGCCCGCCGGCTCGTCGAGGAGTCCCGCGACCGGCTCCTCGCGGCGAAGGAGGCGAAGGGGGAGAGGGCCACGGCATGACGAACCACCTGGTGCGCCGCGCCGCCGACCGGCCCGATCCGCCGTACGACGGCCACGGCCACCGGCGGCGGACGCTGGTCGGCGAGGACGACGGCAGTGTGCACACCGGCTTCGGCCTCTGCGAACTGCGGCCGGACGGCCGTGTGCCCGCCCATGTGCACTCGTACGAGGAGACCTTCCACATCCTCGACGGGGCCGTGATCCTGGACGTGCCCGAGGGGGCGTACCTCCTGCGGGAGGGCGACTACGGCCTCCTGCCGACCGGCGTCCCGCACGCCTGGCGCGGGGCCGGGAACACCGGCGGGCGGTGGGCGGACATGCTGGCCCCCGTGCCGCGGGCGCGCTACGGGCACGACACCCAGGCGGTGCCGGAGCTGCCCGCCCGCGACCCCGTCCCCATCGATGTCCGCGACCCGCGCACCCGGACCTTCGGGCACTTCGAGCCCGACCAGATGGATCCCGCCAAACAGTCCCAGGACCTGCTGGCCGTGACGGCGAGCATGCGGACCGCGCTGCTGGTCTACAGCGGCATCACCGTGAAGATGATGGTCGACGGCGACCTTGGCGCGGTCGCCTCGACGATGTTCATGGTGCGGTACGCGTCCGACGGCGTCATCGGCACGCACGACCACCCCTTCGAGGAGACGTATCTGATCCTCGAGGGCGTGGCGGAGGCCACCCTCGACGGCGAGCGGTACCGGCTGGAACCCGGGGACCTCGCGTGGGCGGGCGCCGGTTGTGTGCATGGGTTCGTCAACGCCGGGCAGGGGCCCCTGAGGTGGCTGGAGACCCAGGCGCCGCAGCCGCCGTCGCGACACTCCTACCGGTTCACGCGGGACTGGGACTACCTGCGCCAGGCGCTTGAGGAGGAGTCATGAGCAGTGTCCTTGTCGTCGGAGGCACGTCGGGTATCGGCCTCGAGTTCGCCCGGACCCGGGCCGAGTGCGGGGACGACGTGGTCCTGACCGGCCGCGACGCCCACCGCGCCGACACGCTCGCCAAGGAGTTCGGTGCCCGGGGCCTCGCCCTCGACCTGGCTCGACCACTGGAGGTCGCGGCGTCGCTTGCCGAGGTGGGGCGCGTCGACCATCTGGTGATCGCGGGTGTCTCCCGGGACGACAACAAGGTGACCGAGTACGACATCGACGCCGCCCTGCGGCTGGTCACCCTGAAACTCGTCGGCTACACCGAGGTCGTGCACACGCTGCGCACCCGGCTGCACGACGACAGCGCCATCGTGCTGTTCGGCGGGCAGGCCAAGGAACGCCCCTATCCGGGCGCGACGACGGTGGCGACCGTCAACGCGGGTGTGCGCGGCCTGATGAACTCCCTGGCCGTGGAACTCGCCCCGGTCCGGGTCAACTCCGTGCATCCGGGTGTCGTCGGCGACAGCCCGTACTGGCAGTCCAAACCGGAGAAGGTCCTCACCACGCTGCGCACCGAGACACCGACGGGCCGCCTCGCCACGATGGCGGACGTGGTGGACGCGGTCGACTTCCTGCTGCGCAACCGTTCGGTCAACGCGGTCGAACTGAGCGTGGACGGAGGCTGGCTGCTGGGGTGAGGTTCCGGGCCGGGGACCTGGCGGGTCACCCGGCCCGCCGCAGGGTGTCCTCGGCGATCTCCTTGTCCACCGCCGCCCGCACCAGCGCGGCGGCGAGGACGGCCGGGTCGGTCTTTCCGGCCAGTTCGGCGAGGCGCTCCGGATCCTTCGGCAGCTTCAGCCGCTCGGCGCCCTGGAGGGCCTTGCCGTCCAGGTAGGGCGCCGCCTCGGGCCAGACGCCCTGCGCCTCGCGCAGGAAGATGTCGGTTCCGGCCGGTCCCATTCCGGGGAACTCTCGCAGGAGGTGGCGCAGTTCGGACACCTTGCCGTCCGCCTCCCGGCGCAGTCGCCGCAGATCGCCGCCCCACCGCTCGTTCAGCAGCTCGGCCGCGTCGCCCAGCTGGGTGGCCGTGCGCTCGTCGTAGCGCCGGTAGCCGCCCCGCCCGAGCGCGTCGACCCGCTCCTGCCAGTCGGCCTCGGCCATGCGGCGCGGATCGCGCAGCCCCGCCTCGTGCAGGGCACGGGCGGTGGCCAGCGCGATCGAGCCGCGGATACGGGCACTGAGCAGATGGGACAGCACCAGCAGCCGGTACAGCGGCTGCGGGGTGTCCTTCAGCCGGATGCCCGCCTCGTCCGCGTACGTCCGGCCGTGCGCGCCGAGGAGTTCGCGTACGACGCGCTCCTGGCGGCTCATGACTACGCCTTCAGCGGATCGTGGCCGACCGTCATCAGCCGGTGCCGGCGGCGCGTGTCCTCGGCCGTCACCTCCGGCAGCGGTTCGTTCTCCAGGTCCACCTGGGAGGTGACCCTGTCCACGACGTTCCGCATCACCCGCAGATCGTCCTCGGTCAGGTCGGTGCGCCGCTTCTGGAGGATCGCCAGGACATGCTGTCCGGTCTCGCTCCCCGCCTGGTCGGGCAGCGGCTCCGCGTCCTCGTCGGCGTCCCGCATCCGCAGCCAGGCCGCGAGTTCCTGCGAGGTCATGTTCACCACGCGGTGGAAGTCCTCCCACAGCGCGTCGAGTTCAAGGGCGTCGGTCATCGGGTGCCCCTTTCATACGTTCGTGCGCGCGCCGGTCAGCCCTCGCGGGGGAAGTTCTCGGCGTCGAACATCCACCGCTGCTTCTCCAGCTCCGCGGTGATGCTGATCAGCAGGTCCTGCGTGACCAGGTCCGCCTTCTCGGTCGCGTCGATGCGCTCGCGCAGCCGGCCGACGGCGTCCTGGAGGGACTCCACCATCACCCGCACGGCGTCCGAGTCACGCACCCAGCCCTCCTGGGGCGCGGGCAGCGTGAACGTCTTGGCGATGGTCTCCGGCCGGCCGTCCGGCGGCACACCCAGCGCAGCGGACCGCTCCGCGACCGTGTCGGCGAAGTTCCGCGCGGCCGTCACCACCTCGTCGAGCTGGAGGTGGATGGACCGGAAGCGCGGTCCGACGATGTTCCAGTGCGCCTGCTTGCCGATCAGCGAGAGTCCGAGCAGGTCGACCAGGGTGTCCTGGAGTGCCTCGCAGGAGACCCGGCGGGCCTCGTCGGGCAGTGTGCTCCTCACGGCCGTCATAGGGCGCTTCTCCTTCTCGCGTCGTTCCTCGTGGTCCGGAGCAGTGCGTCACGCTCCTCCTCGCAGGTCCCGCCCCACACGCCCGAGGCCTGGCCGCTGCCCAGCGCGAAGCTCAGACACTGGCCGGTCACCGGGCAGCGCGCGCAGATCCGCTTCGCGGCCGCGACGTCCCGCAGGGCCGGACCCGCCGTGCCCACGGGAAAGAACAACTCGGGGTCCTCGTCCACGCAGGCGGCGTTCCGCAACCACTCCATGACCGCGCGGGTGCCCCGGGCGCACTGGTGCAAACGCGACCCGTGACGCCTCTCGACCGGCCCGGAGATGCTGTGCCTACCTGCGGCGACGCCCGCCCCGAACCGTGTGGCCTTGGAATCTTCACAGGCGGCGGGACGAGGGTCTATAGTCCGAAACTAGCAGTGCTAATTAATGTGCGGTGTGAGGAGCCTCTCGTGCGTCCCGTCCACTTCGCGGCCGCCCGCCGCACCCCCATCGGCAAGCTCAGGGGATCCCTCTCCCCGGTACGGCCCGACGACCTCGCCGCGACCGTGATCCGGGCGCTGACCGGCGACGTGCCCGCGCTGGACCCGGCCCGTGTCGACGACGTCTACTGGGGCGCCGCCAACCAGGCCGGCGAGGACAACCGCAACGTCGCCCGCATGGCAGCCCTGCTCGCCGGCCTCCCCGAGTCCGTCCCCGGGGCGACGGTCAACCGGCTCTGCGCGTCGGGCCTGGAGGCCGTGACCACGGCCGCCCGCGCCATCGCCGCCGGTGAGGCCGACATCGTGATCGCGGGCGGCTCCGAGTCGATGAGCCGCGCTCCCTTCGTCCTGCCCCGCCCCGACGAGGCCCTGCCCCATCGCATCGAGACCGTCGACACCCGCCTCGGCTGGCGCCTGGTCAACCCCGCGATGCGGGACCTGCACGGCCTGCTGTCCATGGGCGAGACGGCGGAGGAGGTCGCCGCGCGGTACGGCATCGGGCGCGAACGCCAGGACGAATTCGCCCTGCGCAGCCACCAACGCGCCGCCCTCGCCCGCAAGGACGGCCACTTCGACGACGAACTCCTGCCCGTGGAACGCCCCGACGGCGTGGTCGTCGACACCGACGAGTGCGTCCGCGAGGACACCTCGTACGAGAAGCTGTCCCGGCTGAAGCCGGTCTTCCGGGACGGCGGCACGGTCACCGCGGGCAACGCCTCCCCGATGAACGACGGCGCCGCCGGTCTCCTCCTGGTCAGCGAGGAGGCCCTGACCGAGCTGGGCCTTGAGTCCCTGGGCCGCTACGTCGCCGGCGCCTCCGCCGGTGTCCACCCCGACGTCATGGGCATCGGCCCGGTCCCCGCCACCCGCAAGGCCCTGGCCCGCGCCGGCTGGAGCGTAGGCGACCTGGAGGAGGCCGAGTTCAACGAGGCCTTCGCGGCCCAGGCCCTGGCCTGCGTGGACCAGCTCGGCATCGACCCCGGCCTGGTCAACCCGAGCGGCGGCGCCATCGCCCTCGGCCACCCCCTGGGCTGCTCGGGCGCCCGCATCCTGACGACGCTGCTCCACCGGATGCGCCGTACGGGGGCGGGGCGGGGGCTGGCGACGATGTGTGTGGGGGTCGGTCAGGGGGGCGCGCTTCTCGTCGAACGGGCGTAGTACCGGGGCCCGCAACCACCAGGCGAGACGGCACTGCGGCGCCCCGTTCGATGCACATAGCATCAGTGTTCGCATGAACACGATGACGCTCTGGAACATCACCGGCTGGGAGTTCGCCGCACTCGCCTTCGCGGCCCTCCTCGTCGGTTTCTCGAAGACCGCCGTGAGCGGGGCCAATACGGTCAGCCTCGCCATCTTCGCCGCGGTGCTGCCCGCCCGCGCCTCCACCGGTGTCCTGCTGCCGGTCCTGATCGCCGGGGACCTGCTGGCCGTCGCCACCTACCGGCGGCACGCCCACTGGCCCACCCTGTGGCGGCTGTTCCCGGCGGTCGCCGCGGGCGTCGTCGTCGGCACGGTGTTCCTGATGTGGGCGGACGACGCGATCGTAAGGACCTCGATCGGCGCGATCCTGCTGCTGATGGCGGCCGTGACGGTGTGGCGACGGCGTACGGCGGACGCGGAGCAGCAGCCGGACTCGGTCACCAGCCGGGCGGGCCGGGTCAAAGCCCGCTCCTACGGCGTGCTCGGCGGCTTCACCACCATGGTCGCCAACGCGGGCGGCCCGGTGATGTCGATGTACCTGCTCTCCGCGGGCTTCCGCAAGCTCGGCTTCCTCGGCACGTCGGCCTTCTTCTTCCTGATCGTCAACGTCTCCAAGCTGCCCTTCAGCGCCGGTCTCGGCCTGATCGACGGCCGCTCGCTGCTCCTGGACCTGGCACTCGTGGTGTTCGTCGTGCCCGGTGCGCTCTTCGGCAAGTGGGCGGTGAACAAGATCAACCAGCGGCTGTTCGAGCAGCTGGTCATCGCGGCGACCGTCGTGGGCGGCCTGCAACTACTGCTGCGCTGACCCCCGCAGCAGTCCGGGCAGGTCCGCGAAGGAGTCGATCACATGGTCGGGCGTGCCGTCGGCGGCCCGGAGCGCCTCCGGCTGGAACTTGCCGGTCCGCACGAGGACCCCGGTGACACCGGCCCGCTGCGCCGCGAGCACGTCGGACTCCACGTCGTCGCCCACCATCACGGCCTCGCCCGCACCGGCGCCCACCCGGGCGAGCGCCGCCTCGAAGAACGCCCGCGCCGGCTTGCCGGTGATCTCGGCCTCCACCCGGGCGGCCTGCTCGAGACCGGCCAGGAACGCACCGGCGTCCAGCCGCAGCCCCTCGTCCGTACGCCAGTACAGGTTGCGGTGCATCGCCACCAGCCGGGCCCCGCGCTGGAGCTGCCCGAAGGCCTTGTCGAGCGCCGCCCAGCCGAACTCGGGACCGGCCCCGCCGACCAGCACGACGTCCGGCACGGTCCCGGTGTCCGCCGCGTCCACGAGGGTCACACCGTCGAGGTCCTCCTCGATGTCGCCGCTGTTCAGCAGAGCGCACCGGGCGCCGGGACAGTGCTCGGCGAGATATGCGGCGGTGGCCGCGGGGGCGGTCAGGATGTCCTCGGCGGACACCGGGAACCCCGCGTCCGCCAGTGTCCCGGCGATCGAGGCCCGGGTACGGGAGGTCGTGTTCGTGACCAGCAGCACGGCGAGCCCGGCTTCCCTGATCTCCCGCAACGCCTCCACGGCCCCGGGCAAGGGCCGCCACGACACGGTGAGCACCCCGTCGATGTCGATGAGCACGGCACGCACGGACTCCATGTCCGGACGATAGCCGGGTCAGTCCCGGGGGCGCCTGCGCAGTAGATATGTGTCCATGATCCAGCCCTTGCGCTCACGGGCCTCGGCACGCAACCGCTCGATGCGGGGCGCGGCCTCGGCGATCGGGCCGGAGACGAGGATCTCGTCCGGAGTGCCGATATAGGCGCCCCAGTAGATGTCGACGTCCTCCTGTGCGTACCGCCGGAAGGTCTGGTGGGCGTCGAGCATCACCACCACGTCGTCCACGCCCTCCGGGAAGCCCTCGGCGAGCCGCCGCCCGGTGGTGATCTGCACGGGCCGTGCGATGCGGTTGAGCCCTGTCCGATGCCGGGCGACGAGCGCCGACACGCTGCTGACCCCGGGGATCACGTCGTACTCGAACGCCACCGCGTCCCGCTCCAGCACCTCCTCCAGGATCCCCAGCGTGCTGTCGTACAGCGAAGGGTCTCCCCACACCAGGAACGCGCCGGTCTCCTCCTCGCCGAGTTCCTCCGCGATCAGCCGCTCGTAGATGCCGGCGCGGGCGCTGCGCCAGTCCCCGACGGCGGGGGAGTAGGCCGCGCCGTCGGCGGTCCGGTCCCGCTCCGGGTCACGCGCCTCGACGACCCGGTACGTCCCCTGCGGGAGGTGCGTGTCGAGCATGTCCCGGCGCAGCCGGGTGAGGTCCGCCTTCACCTCGCCCTTGTCCAGGACGAAGAACACGTCGGTGCTCCGCAGCGCCCTGACCGCCTGCAGGGTCAGCTGCTCGGGGTCGCCCGCGCCGATACCGATGACATGAATCCTTCGCACACCCCGAGTCTGCCGCACACCTGTGCCGGCACCCGCACCGCGCTCCGGCTCAGCGCCCCGCCCCCGCTCCCCGTAGCCGGGGCGCCCGTGCCCCCGCGTCCACCGCGCGGCCGTCGCGTTCGACGTCCTGGGCCAGTTCCCGGGCCCAGGCGGCGACGGCCTCGAGGTCGATGCCGTGCGGCAGCGGCTGCCCGGAGCCGGAGGCCCAGGTCTCGGTCGCGCCCGCGCCGCGTCGCAGCAGCCGTGCCCCGCCCGTGAGGTTGCCGCGGGCGGCGTGGGTGAGGCCCACGGCGAGCTGGGCGAGACCGCGCCACAGCTCCCGCTCCGCGTCGGGGCCCGACTTCCAGGCGTCCTCGAAGACCTCGTGCGCGTGGAACGGCTTGCCCTCGTCCAGCAGCCGCTGTGCCTCGGCGACGGTCTCCTCCGGCGTGCGGACCACGCCCTCGGGCTGCCGGGCCACGCCGTCCGCGCCGTACGGCAGGGGCCGCCCGAGACCGTCCCGGGGCCGGGCGTTGCGTGCCCGCCCCTCGCTGTCGCGGTCCCGGGCGTCGCCCCACCGCTCCGCGGAGGTGCTCCCCGTGTCTCCGGTGTCTCCGGTGTCTCCCGCGCTTCCCCTGCTGTCTGTGCTGCCCATACGCCGATTGTCCCGCCCGGGCCGTTTTCGGCGCGGCCTGGGGTGTGGGGTAAGGTGCTGTTCGCGCGATCACGCGGTTTCACCGCGAGTGGGCGCGCATCGGGACGTGGCGCAGCTTGGTAGCGCACTTGACTGGGGGTCAAGGGGTCGCAGGTTCAAATCCTGTCGTCCCGACAGAGTGCCCGGGAGTTCTCCCCGGGCAGGGCCTTGCTTCACTTCGGTGGGGCGGGGCCCTTCGTCATTTCGGGGCCCAGGGCGGGGCGGCGGTCGCTGGCGGCGATGCGCGTGACCATCTCGGCGAGCTGTCCGCACGCCAGCGCGATCTCCCGCTCGGTCTGGGCGCGTTCGTTGACCGCCGCTCCGAGCAGGAGGGCGGTCAGCGAGACAGAGCCGTTGAACGCCTGCAGGGTGATCATGTTGGTGAAGAGGTCATGACCGGCGAACGGGCCCGCGTTCTGCGCGGCCGCGATGATCGCGAAGGTGGACACGGCGAGGGCGCAGGGCGCGGCCCCGGCCAGCCCGAAGCGGAAGGCCGCCCAGACCAGCAGCGGGAAGCCGAGGAACAGCAGCGGCGTGGTGCTGGTCTCGACGAAGCCGATGCAGACCGTGGCGGCCAGGAGCAGGATCCCCTCCGCCCACCGGTACGGCGGAGCGTCCCTGGGCCATCGCGCCGAGCGGAGAAGGAGCACGACCGGTGTGACCGCCAGGACGCCCACCGCGTCGCCGGTCCACCAGACCGACCACGTCGGCCAGAAGTCGCTGGTGTCCAGCACACCGGTGAGGACGAGCGTCCCGGTGCCCACCGTGGCGCTGACCAGCATGCCGGTGAACGCGCCGAGAAAGATCAGGGCGAGGGCGTCCCGCAGGCGGTTCATCTCCCTGCGGAACCGGGCACGGCGGAGCAGGGCGTACGAGCAGACGGGCGCGAGCGTGTTGCCCGCCACGATCGCGAGCACGGCCAGGAACGACGGCCCCAGCGAGATGTTGACCAGGAACGCCCCGAGCGCGATACCCGGCCAGATCCGCGGCCCGCGCAGGAGCAGACTGGCCAGCGCGATACCGCTCGGCGGCCACATCGGCGTGACCTGGCCCCGTACCTGCTGCTGGAGCAGTCCGATCTCGGCCGAGCCCCAGTACAGCGCGGCAACGGCGCAGATCTCCAGGGCGACCGCGGCACCCCGCCGGGCCCCGGCATGCCGCGCGACACTCATCGGGGACCTCCGCATCGACACCCCCGGCATCCCCTCGACCATCATCCGTCGGATCCATCCGAACCTCCACGCCACGTCAGGCGGGCGGGGTGCGCACCGCCAGGACCGCCATGTCGTCGTGACCGTCGCTCGGGTGGTCATCGGCCAGTGCCCGCACGAACTCGTGCAGAGGCCGGTGCGCATGGGCGGTGGCGAGCCCGGCGAGTTCGTCCAGGCTCTCGTCGATGGGGTGGGCGGGGTGTTCGATCAGCCCGTCGGTGAAGAAGACGACAGTGGCATCCGGGGGGAGGAACCGGGAGTGGTCGGGGCGGGGTTCCTCCAGGTCGACACCGAGGGGCAGCCCGGGCTCGGCGGTCAGGTACTCCGCTTGCCCGTCGGGGGTGATCAGCAGGGGCGGGACATGGCCCGCGGTGCTCCAGTGGATGCGCCAGCCCGGTTCCTCCGGTTCGATGCGGGCCAGGGCGGTGGTGGTGACGGGGTTGGCCGTGATGGCCTGGAGGGTGCGGTCGAGCCGGGCCAGGAGCGCGCCGGGCGTACTGCCCCGGTCGAACAGCAGGGCCCGCAGCATGTTGCGGGTGGACGCCATGGCGGCCGCCGCCTTCAGATCGTGGCCGACCACGTCACCGATGACGACCGCCACGATGTCGCCGGACAGCGGGATCGCGTCGTACCAGTCCCCTCCGAGCTTGCTGGGCTCGGCGGCCGGCCGGTAGACGGCGGCGGCGCTGAAGGGGCGCAGGTCGGGCAGGGCGGGCAGCAGGAGCCGCTGGAACTGCTCGGCTCCGACCCGCACCTGCTCGAAGAGGCGGACGTTCTCGATGGCGATGCCGGCGGCGCTGGCCAGGGCGGTGACGACGTTCTCGTCCTGGACGTCGAAGGGCTGTCCGTCACTCCGCTCGGCGAGGTACAGATCGCCGTAGATCTCACCGCGGACGCTGATGGCGACTCCGAGCAGCGTCCGCAGCCGCGGATGGCCGGGCGGGAAGCCGACGGAGGACGGATGGGCCAGGATGTCGTCGATCCGATGGGGTTCGGGGTGGCTGATCAAGTGGCCGAGGACGCCAAGCCCGCGAGGCAGCTCGATGTCGGCCAGGTCCTCGAGTTCGCGCTCGGACAGACCGGCGGTGATGAACTCCTCCAGACGCTCTCCGGACGCGTTGAGCACGCCCAGCGCGCCGTACTGGGCACCGACCAGGTCCATGGCGGTGGTCACGATGCGGTGCAGCACCGCGGTCAGCTCCATCTCCCGGCTGATGGCGACCACCGCGTCCAGCAGACCCTGCATCCGGTCCATGGCGTCCAGCAGGGCGCGCAACTGCTCGTCGATCCGGCTCAGCTCGGTACGCAGGCGCACATGCAGGTCGGGCAGCTGCGGCTGCCTGGGATCCTGCCCTCGCCTCTCTCCTGCCATCACGAGCGCCTCGTGGCCTGAAGTGCGGTCCCTACAGCTTAGTGCGGGTCCGCCCGGCCCGACCCTGGGCGCCGGGACCGTGGGACCGTGGAAGGAACCGGACCCCCGGACCTCCGGAAGGAGCACCGGCCATGACCATTCGCCCGGCCCACACTCCCGCCCCGACGATCAGGACCACCCCCGAAGGCCTCCTGTGGGAGCCCAGCGACCGCTGGGTGCGCGGCCGCAAGGGCGACGTCACCGTCGTCGACAGCCGGCACCCCGTGCTCGTCTGGGAGCCGCACCTGCCGGTGCCGCAGTACGTCTTCCCGCGCGCGGACGTCCGCACCGACCTGCTCCGCCCGGCGAAGAACCCGCCCACCGGCAAGCACACCGGCTCCCGGATCTTCTACGACCTCGACGCGGAGGGCGAGGTGCGCTCCAACGCGGCCTGGACGTTCCCCGCCGACGACCTGGCCGGTCACATCGCCTTCGAGTGGTTCCTGCGCACCGACACGGGCCTCGACCACTGGTACGAGGAGGACGAGGAGATCTTCATCCACCCCCGTGACCCGCACAAACGCGTGGACGCGCTGCCGAGCAGCCGCCATGTCCGGGTGGAGATCGAAGGGCAGGTCGTCGCCGACACCCGGGACCCCGTCCTGCTCTTCGAGACCTCCCTGCCGACCCGGTACTACCTCCCGCGCGAGGACGTCCGCCTCGACCTGTTCGACACCACCGACCACAGCACCGGATGCCCCTACAAGGGCACCGCCGAGTACTGGTCCTGGCGCGGCGAGGGCGATGTGCCGCCCAACATCCTCTGGAGCTACGCCGCCCCGTTGCCCGCGGTGGCCGCGGTCCAGGGGCGCGTCGCGTTCTTCAACGAGGCCGTCGACATCACGCTGGACGACGAGCCTCTGGAGCGCCCGGACACACCGTTCAGCCGGATGCTGCGCAGGAGGTGACCCGGTCCCCTCACGGCCTCACCAGCAGTTGGAAGTCGAACGTGTAGCGCGACGCCCGGTAGATGTGCGTCCCGTACTCGACCGGGCGCCCGGTGTCGTCGTACGCCGTGCGCTGCATGGTGAGCAGCGCCGCGCCCTCCTGCTCGTCCAGGCGCGAGGCCTCCTGCGCGTCGGCGGCGCGGGCGCCGACGGTCTGGCGGGCGCTGTGCAGGGTGATGCCCGCGGAGCGCATCATCCGGTACAGGCCCGTCGACTCCAGCCGGGTGCTGTCGAGGTCCAGCAGGGCGGACGGCAGGTAGTTGCACAGCAGGGCGACCGGCTGGCCGTGTGTGCTGCGCAGCCGTTCCAGGGCGGTGACCTCGCTGCCCTCCGCGACACCGAGCGCGGCCGCGACGTCGCAGGACGCCGGGACGACCTCGTTGCGCACGACCTGGGTCGTCGGCCCCTGCCCGGCCGCCTCCAGGTCGTCGTAGAGGCTGCTCAGCTCCAGCGGGCGCTTGACCTGGCTGTGCACCACCTGGGTGCCGACCCCGCGCCGCCGGACCAGCAGCCCCTTGTCGACGAGGGACTGGATGGCCTGGCGGACGGTGGGGCGGGACAGACCGAGACGCACCGAGAGGTCGACCTCGTTGCCCAGGAGGTTGCCCGGGGTGAGGACCCCGTGCTCGATCGCGGCCTCCAACTGCTGCGCGAGCTGGTGGTACAGCGGCACGGGACTGCCCCGGTCCAGGGCGAAGTCCAGTGCGCTGAGCGCAGGGGCGGCCGTGGTGCGGGCCCGGTCACCGGTCTTCGCCATGGATGAACCCCCCTCCGGGTGTCAGGAGTTGCTCGGGAAGCCGAGGTTGATACCGCCGTCGGACGGGTCCGGCCAGCGGGTGGTGATGACCTTGCCCTGGGTGTAGAAGGCGATGCCGTCGTTGCCGTAGATGTGCAGGTCGCCGAAGAGCGAGTCCTTCCAGCCGCCGAAGGAGTGGTAGCCGACCGGGACCGGGATCGGTACGTTCACGCCGACCATGCCCGCCTTGACCTCGAGCTGGAAGCGGCGGGCGGCGCCGCCGTCCCGGGTGAAGATCGCGGTGCCGTTGCCCCAGCGGGAGTCGTTGATCAGCTTGATGGCCTCTTCGTACGTCTCCGCGCGCACCACGGCCAGCACCGGGCCGAAGATCTCGTCCCGGTACGCGTCCGCCGTCAGCGGCACCCGGTCCAGCAGCGAGACACCCAGGAAGAAGCCCTCCTCGTGGCCCTCGACCGAGTAGCCGGTGCCGTCGACGACGACCTCGGCGCCCTGCTCGGCGGCGCTCGCCACGTACGAGGCGACCTTGTCGCGGTGCTCGCGGGTGATCAGCGGGCCCATCTCGGAGGCCGGGTCGTTGCCGGGGCCGATGCGGAGGTTCTTCGCCCGCTCGGTGATCCTGCCGACCAGGTCGTCACCGATGTCGCCGACCGCGACCACGACCGACACGGCCATGCAGCGCTCGCCGGCCGAGCCGTAGGCCGCGTTGATCGCCTGGTCGGCGGCGAGGTCCAGGTCCGCGTCGGGCAGGACGAGCATGTGGTTCTTGGCTCCGCCGAGGGCCTGCACGCGCTTGCCGTGCTCGACGGCCTTCAGCTGGATGTACTTGGCGATCGGGGTCGAGCCGACGAAGGAGACCGCCTCGATGTCCGGGTGCTCCAGGATGCGGTCCACCGCGACCTTGTCGCCCTGCACGATGTTCAGGACGCCGTCGGGGAGCCCGGCCTCGGAGGCGAGTTCGGCGAGCTTGAAGGAGGCCGACGGGTCCTTCTCGGACGGCTTCAGTACGAAGGTGTTGCCGCAGGCGATGGCCAGCGGGAACATCCACATCGGCACCATCGCCGGGAAGTTGAACGGTGTGATGCCCGCGACCACACCCAGCGGCTGGCGGATCGAGGCCACGTCGACCCGGGTGGAGACCTGGGTGGACAGCTCGCCCTTGAGCTGGACGGAGATTCCGCACGCGAGCTCGACGATCTCCATGCCGCGCGCGACCTCGCCGAGCGCGTCGGAGTGCACCTTGCCGTGCTCGGCGGTGATCAGCTCGGCGATCTCGTCGCGGTGGGCGTCCAGCAGCTCGCGGTACTTGAACAGGATCGCCGTGCGCTTGGCCAGGGAGGACTCGCCCCAGCTCTCGAAGGCGGCCCTGGCGGAGGCGACGGCGGCGTCCACCTCGTCGACGGTCGCGAAGGCGACCTGCTTCTCCTGGCTGCCGGTGGCCGGGTCGTAGACGGGGCCGAAGCGGCCGGAGGTGCCCTCGACGGGCTTGCCGTCGATCCAGTGGGTGATGGTCTTCATGGTGTGCGGGGCCTTTCGTGGAGCCGGATGTCAGGGGGAGTTCAGAGGTGGCGGCGGCGATCGGCGACCTGGCGGTCGTAGCGCTCGCGGGCCTCCACGGCGGCCTCGCGGGAGGCGGTCTCGGCCACCGGCACGTCCCACCAGGCCTCGGCCGGGGGCGCGGTAGGGGCCGGGTCGGTCTCGACGTAGACGCACGTCGGCCGCTCGGAGGCGCGGGCCGCGGCCAGTGCCTCGCGCAGTTCGCGCACGGTCTTGGCGCGCAGCACGTCCATGCCGAGGCTGGCGGCGTTGGCGGCCAGGTCGACGGGGAGCGGGGCGCCGGTGAAGGTGCCGTCGGCGGCCCGGAAGCGGTAGGCGGTGCCGAAGCGCTCGCCGCCGGTCTCCTGCGACAGACCGCCGATGGAGGCGTAGCCGTGGTTCTGGATGAGGACGATGTTGACGGGCAGGCCCTCCTGGACGGCCGTGACGATCTCCGTCGGCATCATCAGATAGGTGCCGTCGCCGACCAGTGCCCAGACCGGGGTGCCCGGGGCGGCCTGCTGGACGCCGATACCGGCCGGGATCTCGTAGCCCATGCAGGAGTAGCCGTACTCCAGGTGGTACTGGCGCGGGCCGCGGGCGCGCCACAGCTTGTGCAGATCGCCCGGGAGCGAGCCGGCGGCGTTGATCACCACGTCGTCGTCACCGACGGCCGCGTCCAGCGCGCCGAGCACCTGCGTCTGGGTCGGCACGGCGTTCTCGTCGTCGGCGCGGTAGACGGCCTCGACGACCTCGTCCCAGCGTTCCTTGCCGGCGCGGTACTCCGCCTCGTAGGCCTCGCTCACGCGGTGGCCGGAGAGCGCGTCCAGCAGCTTCTCCAGGCCGGACCTCGCGTCGCAGACCAGCGTGCGCGCGGCCAGCTTGTGCGCGTCGAAGCCGGTGATGTTGAGGTTGAGGAACCGTACCTCCGGGTTCTGGAAGAGCGTGCCGGAGGCCGTGGTGAAGTCCGTGTAGCGGGTGCCCACACCGATCACCAGGTCGGCGGTGCGGGCGAGGTCGTCGCTGACGGCCGTGCCGGTGTGGCCGATACCGCCGAGGTCGGCCGGGTGGTCGTGGCGCAGCGAGCCCTTGCCGGCCTGGGTGGAGGCGACCGGGACGCCCGTGGCCTCCACGAACGCCTTGAGCGCCTGCTCGGCCTCGCTGTGGTGGACGCCGCCGCCCGCGACGATCAGCGGGCGCTCGGCGGCCCGGATCGCCTCGACGGCCGCCGCCAGCTCCACCGGGTCCGGCGCGGGACGCCGTACGTACCAGACGCGCTCGGCGAAGAACTCCTCCGGCCAGTCGTACGCCTCCGCCTGGACGTCCTGGGGCAGGGCGAGGGTGACGGCGCCGGTCTCGGCCGGGTCGGCCAGCACCCGCATGGCCTGGAGCGCCGAGGGGATCAGCGCCTCGGGCCGGGTGATCCGGTCGAAGTACCGCGACACCGGGCGCAGCGTGTCGTTGACCGACACATCCGCCTCGACGGGGTGCTCCAGCTGCTGGAGCAGCGGGTCGGGGGCGTGCGAGGCGAAGTAGTCGCCGGGCAGCAGCAGCACCGGCAGCCGGTTGATCGTCGCCAGGGCCGCGCCCGTGACCAGGTTGGTGGCGCCCGGGCCGATGGAGGTCGTCACCGCCTGCGCCGACAGCCGGTTCAGCTGCCGGGCGTAGCCGACCGCCGCGTGCACCATGGACTGCTCGTTGCGGCCCTGGTGGAACGGCATGACGGCGCCTTGCCCGATGCCTGCCTCCATCAGCGCCTGGCCGACGCCGGCAACGTTGCCATGGCCGAAGATGCCCCAGGTCCCGGCGATCAGCCGGCGCCGCACGCCGTCCCGCTCGGTGTACTGGGCGGACAGGAACCGCACCAGGGCCTGGGCGGTCGTCAGTCGGCGGGTGCGGGCGTTCATGCGGAGGTCTCCGGGGCGGTGTAGAGGGGGAGCCGGGGGTCGACCGGCTGGTCCGGCCAGGTGTCGCGGACCCAGGCGTGGTCGGGGTGGTCGCAGATCAGCCAGGCGCGCTCGGCCTCCGGGCCCGCCATGACGTTGAGGTAGTACATGTGGTGGCCGGGTGTGGCCATCGAGGGCCCGTGCCAGCCGTCCGGGATGAGGACGACGTCGCCGTCGCGGACCTCGGCCAGTACGTCGGTGTCGCGGCCGGGGCCGGACGGGGACACCCGCTGGTAGCCGAGGCCGGGGATGCCGTCGTGGCCGGCGAACTCGAAGTAGTAGATCTCCTCCAGCACGGACTCCTCGCCCGGCCGGTGCTCGTCGTGCTTGTGCGGCGGGAACGACGACCAGTTGCCGCCCGGCGTGATCACCTCGACCGCGATGAGCTTGTCGCACTCGAACACGCCCGCCGCGCCGAAGTTGTTGACCTGCCGGGAGCAGTTCCCGGTGCCCCGCAGCTCCACGGGCACGTCGGAGGCCGCTCCGTAGCGGGCGGGCAGCCGGCGGTCGCAGCGCGCGCCGGTCAGCGCGAACCGCCCGCCCGCGGCGGACGTCACGGTCGCGCGGGCGTCGCGCGGCACGTAGGCGAAGTCGCTGACGCCGCTGAAGACGTCCCGGCGGCCCTGGAGTTCGAAGGTGTCCCGGCCGAAGTCGTCCGCCGCGGCGACCGTGCAGCCGCCGCTCAGCGGGACGACGATCCACTCGCTGTCGCCGGTCTCGAAGGAGTGCGCGCCGCCCGGCGGCAGCTCCAGGATCCGCAGGCCGGAGTGGCCCCAGCCGGCCCTCTCGGGCGTGATGTCGACGGTGTAGGGGCCGCCGAGGGCCTTACCCGCGGGAAGGTGATACGTCATCGTGTGCCTTTCGGATCACAGCAGGTGCCTCTTGCAACACAGCAGGTGCCTTGTGCATCACAGCAGGCCGACGGCCGTGTCCACGGCCTCTTCCACGCTGCCCTCGGCCGGGTAGAGCAGCGAACGCCCGACGACCAGGCCCTGGACGGTGGGCAGACGCAGGCATTTGCGCCAGCGTTCGTAGGCGCCCTCCTGGTCCTCGCCGACCTCGCCGCCGAGCAGGACGACCGGCAGCGTGGAGGTCTCCAGCACCTCGGCCATGTCGTCCGGGTCGTCGGTGACGGGCAGCTTCAGCCAGGTGTAGGCGGAGGTGCCGCCCAGCCCCGAGGCGATGGCGACGGACCGGGTGACCGCGTCGGCGGACAGGTCGTTGCGGACCCTGCCGTCGACCCGCCGGGAGATGAACGGCTCCACGAACAGGGGGAGCCGGTGGGCCGCCATGGCGTCGACGGCACGGGCCGTGGACTCCAGGGTGGTCAGCGAGCCCGGGTCGTCGTAGTCGATGCGCACCAGGAGCTTGCCCGCGTCGAAGCGGAGCCGGGCGATGTCCTCGGCGCGGTGACCGGTGAAACGGTCGTCCATCTCGAAGGAGGCCCCGGCGAGTCCGCCGCGGTTCATCGAGCCCATCACGACCTTGTTCTCCAGCACCCCGAGCAGGAGCAGGTCCTCCAGGATGTCGGCGGTGGCGAGCACCCCGTCGACGCCGGGCCGGGACAGCGCGGCACACAGCCGTTCCAGCAGCTCGGCGCGGTTGGCCATGGCCAGGCGCCGGTCGCCGACCGCGAGGGCGCCGCGCGCCGGGTGGTCGGCGGCCACGATCATCAGCCGGCCGCTGTCGCCGATCAGCGGGCGGCGCACCCGGCGGGCGGCCGCTTCGGCGACCGCCTCGGGGTTCCTGGCTCTGACCGTGGTGAGGTCGGGGATGCCGATGTTCAATGCGGGCTCCGTTTCAGAGGCTCGTGCTCGGCGACGACGCCTCGGCGAGGAGGCCGGCGACCTCGGACTCGGTCGGCATCGCGGAGGAGCAGGCGAGGCGGGAGGCGACGAGGGCGCCGGCGGCGTTGGCGTGGCGCATGATCTTCTCCAGGTCCCAGCCGGAGAGCAGGCCGTGGCAGAGCGAGCCGCCGAAGGCGTCGCCCGCGCCCAGGCCGTTGACGACCTCGACCGGCACCGGCGGCACCTCGGCCCGGGTGCCGTCGCGGTGCACGGCGAGCACGCCCTTGGGGCCCTGCTTGACGACGGCCAGCTCCACGCCCGCCTCCAGCAGCGCGTCGGCGCAGGCCTGCGGTTCGCGCACGCCGGTGGCGATCTCGCACTCGTCGAGGTTGCCGACCGCGACGGTGGCGTGGCGCAGTGCCTCGCGGTAGTACGGGCGGGCCTCGTCGGGGTCGCGCCAGAACATCGGCCGCCAGTCGAGGTCGAAGACCGTGATGCCCGACTTGTCGCGGGCCTTGAGGGCGGCGAGCGTGGCGGAGCGGCTCGGCTCCTCGCTCAGGCCGGTGCCGGTGATCCAGAAGATGCGGGCCCCGCGGATCGCGAAGAAGTCCAGCTCGTCGGTGTGGATCTCCAGATCCGGGGCCTTGGGGCGGCGGTAGAAGTACAGCGGGAAGTCGTCCGGCGGGAAGATCTCGCAGAACGTGATCGGAGTGGGGTACGCCTCGACCGGGGTGACCCAGCGGTCGTCGACGCCGAAGGACTTCAGCTCCTCGTGCAGATAGGTGCCGAAGGGGTCGTCTCCGGTACGGGTGATCACCGCCGTACGGCGTCCCAGGCGGGCCGCCGCGACCGACACATTGGCCGCCGAACCTCCCAGGAATTTCCCGAACGTCTCCACACGGTCCAGGGAGGCCCCGGTCTGCAGGGGATAGAGGTCGACGCCGATGCGCCCCATCGTGATCAAGTCGAAATGCTGTGCCGGCCCGGCCATGCGCGACCTCCTCGGGAAGCTGGGGATGCGGGTCCCGGGGTGCCCTGACACGGTGGGGGCGTGGACTCATGGGACCTGCCGCCCCTCAGGTGTAGGTCTCGGGGGGCGGCGCTGTCAATAGTTTGTACTTACATTCGGACCTGCTTGTGAAATGATGTCTTAACAAAGTATTGACAGCGGGCGCGGCAGGGACTTGTATCCCGTGGCATCGCCACAGTCTGTTTGCGGCATCATGATCCGGACTCCGTAAGGCTCCGGGACCACGGATCCCTTCGTGATCCCTCCCCTTTCCCCCGCAGTAGCACAGTGAGGTGCCAGGAAAGATGGACCGCTCTTCTCACCCCCGCTCCCGCAGAATCGCGCCCGTCGTCGCCGTGGCCGCGGCAGCGGCCCTGACTCTCGCCGGCTGCTCCAGCAGTTCCGGGGGCAAGGGTGCCGAGGAAGGCGCAGCGAACGCCTCCGCCGGCAAGGCGACCACGCCGCGCATGACCGTCGCCCTGGTCACCCACCAGGCGCCCGGCGACACCTTCTGGGACACCGTCCGCAAGGGTGCCGAGGCCGCGGCCGCCAAGGACAACATCAAGCTCGTCTACTCCGCCGACCCGAACGCTGGCAACCAGGCCAACCTGGTCCAGAACGCGATCGACCAGAAGGTCGACGGCATCGCCGTCACCCTCGCCAAGCCGGACGCGCTCAAGGGCGTCATAGGCAAGGCCGAGAAGTCCGGCATACCCGTCGTCGGCCTCAACTCCGGCCTGAGCGACTGGAAGAACCTCAACCTGCTGGAGTTCTTCGGCCAGGACGAGTCCGTCGCCGGCGAGGCCTTCGGCAAGAAGCTCAACGAGGTCGGCGCCAAGCACGCCCTCTGCGTCGTGCAGGAGCAGGGCAACGTCGGCCTGACCCAGCGCTGCGACGGCGTGGAGAAGACCTTCGAGGGCAAGCTCGACACCCAGAACGTCAACGGCACCGACATGCCGGGCGTGAAGTCGACGATCACCGCCAAGCTGAAGCAGGACCCGTCCATCGACTACGTCGTCACCCTCGGCGCCCCCTTCGCGCTGACCGCGGTGCAGTCGGTCGGTGACGCCGGCAGCAAGGCGAAGGTCGCCACCTTCGACCTCAACAAGGACCTCATCAAGTCCATCAAGGGCGGCGACATCCAGTTCGCCGTCGACCAGCAGCCCTACCTCCAGGGCTACCTGGCGGTCGACGGCCTGTGGCTCTACAAGAACAACGGCAACTACAGCGGTGGCGGTGAGCAGCCCGTGCTGACCGGCCCGGCCTTCGTCGACAAGGCCAACGTCGACAAGATCGGGGAGTTCGCCGCGAAGGGCAACCGGTGATGAGCATGACCCAGCAGGCCACGCCGGCGGTGGACACACCGCCGGCCCCCGGCCGGAAGCAGTCCGACGGCCGGACGCGGGAGCGCCCGCTGGCGCTGCGGCTGCTCGCCCGGCCCGAGGTCGGCGTCTTCCTCGGTGCCGTCGCCGTGCTCGTGTTCTTCCTGTTCACGGCGCCGCCGGTGCGCGACGGCAGCTCGATGGCCAACATCCTGTACCAGTCGTCGACCATCGGGATCATGGCGCTGCCCGTGGCCCTGCTGATGATCGGCGGCGAGTTCGACCTGTCGGCCGGTGTCGCCGTGATCACCTCGGCGCTGACCGCGTCGATGCTCAGCTACCAGCTGACCCTGAACGTCTGGGTGGGCGTGATCGTCGCCCTGATCGTGTCGCTCGCGATCGGCGCGTTCAACGGCTGGCTGCTGGTCAAGACGGGCCTGCCGAGCTTCCTCGTCACCCTGGGCACGTTCCTGATCCTTCAGGGCGTGAACCTGGCCGTCACCAAGCTGGTCACCGAGAACGTGGCCACCGACGACATCAGCGACATGGACGGCTTCACCCAGGCGCAGAAGCTCTTCGCCTCGACCTTCAACGTCGGCGGGGTCAACGTCAAGATCACCGTGGTGTGGTGGCTGGTCTTCGCGGCCCTGGCCACCTGGGTGCTGCTGCGCACCAAGTACGGCAACTGGATCTTCGCGGTCGGCGGCAACAAGTATTCCGCCCGGGCCGTCGGTGTCCCGGTGACCTTCACCAAGATCTCCCTGTTCATGCTGGTCGGCTTCGGCGCCTGGTTCGTCGGCATGCACCAGCTGTTCTCCTTCAACACCGTGCAGTCCGGCGAGGGCGTGGGCCAGGAGCTCATCTACATCGCCGCCGCCGTCATCGGCGGCTGTCTGCTCACCGGCGGCTACGGCTCCGCGATCGGCCCGGTCTTCGGCGCCTTCATGTTCGGCATGGTGCAGCAGGGCATCGTCTACGCCGGCTGGAACCCCGACTGGTTCAAGGCCTTCCTCGGCGTGATGCTCCTCGGCGCCGTCCTCATCAATCTGTGGGTCCAGCGCACGGCGACCCGGAGGTGACCGCAATGACCAGCGAAGCAACCGCCACCGACGAGGCCGCCACCAAGGACGCCGCTCTCGTCGAACTCAAGGGCGCAGGCAAGTCCTACGGCAACATCCGGGCCCTGCACGGCGTCGACCTCACCGTCCACCCCGGCAAGGTGACCTGCGTCCTCGGCGACAACGGCGCCGGCAAGTCCACCCTCATCAAGATCATCTCCGGGCTGCACCAGCACACCGAGGGCCAGTTCCTCGTCGACGGCGCACCGGTGCGCTTCTCCACCCCGCGCGAGGCCCTCGACAAGGGCATCGCCACCGTGTACCAGGACCTCGCGGTCGTCCCGCTGATGCCGGTGTGGCGCAACTTCTTCCTCGGCTCCGAGATGACCAAGGGCCCCTGGCCGGTCCGCCGTCTCGACATCGAGAAGATGAAGAAGACCGCGGACGAAGAGCTGCGCAACATGGGCATCGTCCTGGACGACATGGAGCAGCCCATCGGCACGCTCTCCGGCGGCCAGCGCCAGTGCGTGGCCATCGCCCGCGCCGTCTACTTCGGCGCCCGGGTCCTGATCCTCGACGAGCCGACGGCCGCCCTCGGCGTCAAGCAGTCCGGTGTCGTGCTGAAGTACATCGCCGCCGCCCGCGAGAAGGGCCTGGGCGTCATCTTCATCACCCACAACCCGCACCACGCCTACATGGTCGGCGACCACTTCAGCGTGCTGCGCCTCGGCACCATGGAACTGTCCGCCTCCCGCAGCGAGGTCAGCCTCGAAGAACTGACCAACCACATGGCCGGCGGTACCGAACTGGCCTCCCTCAAGCACGAGTTGGCGCAGGTACGCGGCGTCGACGTCGAAGAGCTCCCCGAGGCGGGAGACCTCACCGCCCCCGTAGCCTCGTCTTCGGAAGGAAAGTCCTGACATGGCCCTCGCGCTCGACCGCATCCGGGTCGGCTCCGCCCCCGACTCCTGGGGCGTCTGGTTCCCCGACGACCCCCAGCAGGTGCCCTGGGTACGCTTCCTCGACGAGGTCGCCGAAGCCGGCTACTCGTGGATCGAACTCGGCCCGTACGGCTACCTGCCGACCGACCCGGCCCGGCTCACCGACGAGGTGACCAAGCGGAACCTGAAGGTCTCCGCCGGCACGATCTTCTGCGGTCTGCACCGCGGCCCCTCCGAGTGGGACTCCACCTGGGAGCAGGTCAGCAACGTGGCCGCGCTCACCCAGGCCATGGACGCCAAGCACCTCGTCGTCATCCCGTCCTTCTGGCGCGACGACAAGACCGCCGAGATCCTGGAGCCCCCGGAGCTCACCACCGAGCAGTGGCGCAACCTCACCACGGGCATGGAGCGCCTCGGCCGTGAGGTGAAGGACAAGTACGGCCTGGACATCGTCGTCCACCCGCACGCCGACACCCACATCGACACCGAGGAGCACGTCGAGCAGTTCCTCGACTCGACCGACTCCGACGCGGTCAACCTCTGCCTGGACACCGGGCACTACGCCTACTGCGGCGGCGACAGCGTCAAGCTGATCGAGACGTACGGCGAGCGCATCGGCTACCTCCACCTCAAGCAGGTCGACCCGGACATCCTCGCCGACGTGGTGAAGAACGAGGTGCCGTTCGGCCCCGCGGTGGCGCGCGGTGTGATGTGCGAACCGCCCGCCGGTGTGCCCGAGCTGGGCCCGGTCCTGACGGCCGCGCAGAAGCTGGGCGTGGACCTCTTCGCCATCGTCGAGCAGGACATGTACCCCTGCGAGCCGGACAAGCCGCTGCCGATCGCGGTGCGCACCCGTAAGTTCCTGAGGTCCTGCGGCGCCTGACGACCCGAAAGGACGGCCATGACTGAGCGCGCCACCACCCTCGGAGTCGCGGTCATCGGTACCGGAAGGATGGGCGCCGACCATGTGCGCCGCATCCATGAAGTCACCAGCGGAGCACGGGTGACAGCCGTCGTGGACGTCGACGCGGAACGCGCGAAAGCCGTCGCCGCCCGCGTCGACGGCTGCGCCGCCTACACGGACCCGGCCGCCGCCATGGCGGCGGCCGACGTCGAGGCCGTCCTGATCGCCTCACCGGGCCCGGCCCACGAGGCCACGCTGCTCGCCGCCTTCGAGCACGATCTGCCCGTCCTGTGCGAGAAGCCGCTCACCCCCGACGCGGCCTCCGCCCTGCGCGTCCTCGAAGCCGAAACGCGCCTCGGCCACCGCCGGGTCCAGGTCGGCTTCATGCGCCGCTACGACCCCGAGTACGCGAAGCTGAAGGCCCTGCTGACCACCGGCCAGCTGGGCCGCCCGCTGATGGTGCACAACCGGCACCGCAACGCGGCCAGCCCGCCCTTCTTCACCAGCACCATGCTCATCACGGACTCCGTCGCCCACGAGGCCGACGCGACCCGCTGGCTGCTCGGCCACGAGATCACGGCCGTCACGGTGCTGCGCCCGGCCCCGTCCGCCAACGCCCCCGACGGGCTGCGCGATCCGCAGTTCGTCGTCTTCGAGACCGACGGCGGCGCCCTCTCCGACGTGGAGATCTTCGTCAACTGCGGCTTCGGCTACCAGGTCCAGGCCGAGGTGGTCTGCGAACGCGGCACCGCCCGCATCGGCGACGGCCACGCCCTGGTCACCAATATGGCCGGCCGCTGGGGCGGCACCATCGCCCAGGACTTCACCGAACGCTTCGAGACGGCCTACGACCACGAGATCCAGGCCTGGGTCGACGCCACCCGGCGCGGCGAGGTCACCGGCCCCGGCGTCTGGGACGGCTACGCCGCCGCGGCCGTGTGCGAGGCGGGTGTACGGGCGCTGGAGGACGGCGGCCGGGTCGAGGTCGAACTCGTGGAGAAACCCGCGCTGTACGCGTGAACGCTGTATGCGTGAAAGGGCCCGGGGCCACGCCCCGGGCCCTTTCTGTGTGCGTCAGATCCTGGTCCGCGGCCGGGGCTCGAACCCGGCCTTTAGGTAACAGGCGTCGATGAGCTCCATCGTCGTCACCGCGTCCTCCGCGTCCAGCGGCAGCGGAGCACCGTCCCGCACCGCGGCGGCGAACGCCTCCAGCTGGTACGTGTACGACGAGCGCGTCCCGAGCCGTTCCGTGCGCTCGCCCTCCGGGGTGCGGACCACGATCCGGTCGTCCAGCTGGGGCAGCACGAAGTTCGGGGCCGTCGCCTCGCCCCGGGAGCCGACGATCCGGATGCTCATGTCCAGCCCGTCGTAGGCCATGTGACAGCGGGCGGAGCCCGTCGCGCCGCCGGGGAACTCCAGATCGGCGTCCAGCCACTCGTCGACCCCGGGCGCGCCCGCCCGCTCCCCGCCCCGGGCCCCGGCCGGACGCGGTGCGCCGCCCGCCCAGGGGGCCAGCATCCGCAGCGCGTGCAGGCTGTAGCAGCCCAGGTCCATCAGGGCGCCGCCGGCCAGCGGCAGCGACCAGCGCGGGTCGGTGTCCGGCGGCGCGGCGATGGCGACCATGGCCTCGACGTGCCGCAGTTCGCCGAGTTCGCCCGAGGCCAGCAGCTCGTGCAGACGGCGGGTGACGGGATGGAAGAGGTAGTGGAAGGCCTCCATGAAGACCGTCCCGGCCTTCCGGGCGGCCTGCCGTACCGCCGCCGCCTCCTCCGTGTTGCTCGCCGACGGCTTCTCCGACAGGACGTGCTTGCCCGCCGCGAGGGCGGCCAGGTTCCACGGGCCGTGCAGGCCGTTGGCGAGCGGGTTGTAGACGACGTCGATCTCCGGATCGGCCACCAGCTCGGCGTACGAGCCCACCACCCGCTCCACACCGTGCCCGGCGGCGAACGCCTCGGCCCGGGCACGGTCGCGGGCGGCCACCGCGACGAGACGGTGGCCGGTCGCCCGGGCCGGGTCGATCAGGGAGCGTTCGGTGATCCGCGCGGCTCCCAGCAGTCCTATGCGCAGGGGTTCCCGGCCTGGTTCGCTCATGCCTGCCATTCCTCCTCGTTCGTCACGGGACGGTGCTCGTGCGTCGACAGTGTGGACAAAGATCGTGGTCGCCCCGCGGGCGGCAGCGGCGTAGCGTGATCAGTGCCTCCGAGGGGAGCGGTGATGGGTACAGCACGCGACCTGATGATCGTGGCGACGGACGCGGCCACGAGCCGAGAGGTGACGCAGGGCGACCTGTCGCTCGGGCTGGCCGGTGCCGAGGTGATCGACCTGCTCGGTGCCGAGGTGGTGACGCTGGACGGCGACCGCATCGTGTCCCGCCCGGCGCCGTCCCTCGACGACCCTCTGCTGGAGCAGGCCGCGACGGCGCTCGTGCGCGACGCGCCGTACGAGCCGATCGAGGACTGGCTGTGGCGCAGGGGCCGTGGACTGGCCGAGGAGTACTTGACCGTCCTCCAGGAAGAGGGGGTCGTCGCACGGCCGCGAGCTTCCTGGATCCCCTTCCGCGGCACCGGGCCGGAGCCGGTCGAGTCCCCTGCCCGGCAGCGCGCCCTGCACCGCGGGGCGACCGACGAGCCGGTGCTCGCCACACTCGCGGCGGCCGTCGGGGCGCGTGAGGAGGTGCCCGAGGACCTTCCGGAGCCCGACGACGCGGCCCGGGCCGTGCTCGCCGCGGTGGTCGACGCTGTGACGGAACTGGGCGCCGTCCGCCGTCGACGCGCCATCGAGGACGAGGCGTTCGCGAACGTCTGGCGCGCTCCGTGAGCCGCGGCGGCCGCCACGTCCTCAGGCCACCCGTACCTCCTCGATGGTCACGGGACGGTGCTCATGCAGCGACAGTGTGCACGCGTCGGCGATCCAGCCCGCCTCCAGGGCGTCCTCGATCGTGCAGGGGGAGCGGCGGGTGCCGGCGACGACCTCGGTGAACGCGGTCAGTTCGGCGCGGTAGGCCTCGGTGAACCGGTCCATGAAGAAGTCGTGCGGGGTGCCCGCGGGGAAGGTGACGCCCGGCTCGACCGAGCGCAGCGGCAGCTTGTCCTCCAGGCCTACGGCGATGGAGTCCGTGAAACCGTGGATCTCCATGCGAACGTCGTGACCGCGGGCGTTGTGCCGGGAGTTGGAGACCACGGCGATCGTGCCGTCGTCGAGGGTGAGGATCGCGCCGGTGGTGTCGGCGTCACCGGCCTCCTTGATGTAGTCGGCGCCCCGATTGCCGCCCACGGCGTACACCTCGGTCACCTCACGGCCGGTCACCCAGCGGATGATGTCGAAGTCGTGCACCGAGCAGTCGCGGAAGATACCGCCGGAGGCGGCGATGTACGCGGCCGGGGGCGGCGCCGGGTCCAGCGTGGTCGACCGCACGGTGTGCAGCTTGCCCAGCTCACCGGCCTGGACGGCGGCCCGCGCGGCGACGAACCCGGCGTCGAAACGGCGGTTGTAGCCGATCTGGATCGGCACGTCCCTGCCCTGGACGGCCTTGAGCACCTCGACGCCCTCGCTCATGGTCCTGGCGACGGGCTTCTCGCAGAAGACGGGGACACCGGCCTCGACCCCGGCCAGGATCAGGGCCGGGTGGGCGTCGGTCGCCGCCGCGACGACGATACCGTCCACGCCGGCGGCCAGCAGGGCCTCGGGCGAGTCCACGACCTCGGCGCCGAACCGCTCGGCCGCGGCCTTGGCGGCACCCGCGAACGGGTCGGTGACGACGAGCGACTCGACGGCGTCGAGCCCGGAGAGGGTCTCGGCGTGGAAGGCGCCGATACGGCCGAGGCCGAGGATTCCGATACGCATGGGTGTTGCTCCTTGGTGTAAACGGGGGGTGCTACTACGCGCCTTTGTTCCTCAGTCGAGTCCACCGAGCACGTTCTGATCCCAATCGATGATCGACCCGGTGACCACCCCGGACCGATCCGACAGCAGGAGGACCACGAAGTCGGCGATCTCGTCCGGCCGGCCCAGCCTGCCCATCGGCAACTTCTCCGCGGCCTGCTCACGCCAGTCGTCGCCGGCCCCGTGGAACGCCCGCTGGGTCGCGTCCTCGCCCTCCGTCGCGGTCCAGCCGATGTTCAGCCCGTTGATCCGGACCCGGTCCCACCGGTGCGCGTGCGCGGCGTTGCGGGTCAGCCCGATCAGCCCCGCCTTCGCGGCGACGTACGGCGCGAGAAACGGCTGCCCGCCGTGTGCCGACGACGTGATGATGTTGACGACCGTGCCGGGCGCCTCGCGCGCGACCATGTCCGCGACCGCCGCCTGCATGGCGAAGAACGGTCCCTTGAGGTTGATCCCGATGTGCTGGTCGAACAGCTCGGGCGTGGTGTCCAGCAGCGTCCCGCGGGAGGTCAGCCCGGCCGAGTTCACCAGGCAGTCGACGCGGCCGTACGCCTGGACTACCCGGGCCACGGAGGCCTTCGCCTGCTCGGCGTCCGACAGGTCGGCCCGTATGTACAGGGCCTTGCCGCCCGCGGCGATCAGCTCCTCCACCAGGGCCTCGCCCGGCTCGGGACGCCGCCCGGTGACGGCCACGACCGCCCCCTCGCGGACCGCGGCCCGCGCGACGGCGGCGCCGACGCCCTGGCTGCCGCCGTTGACCAGGACGACCTTGTCGTCGAGAAGTCCCACGAATTCCTCAGCTCTCTCGCCGTTCGGTACCGGCCCGCAGCTCCGCGCGGAGCGCCTCCGGGGTCCACTTCTCGCGCAGCGCCCGGCGCAGGAGATCCGCCTGCGAGGGCGGGGCCAGGCCGTCGACCGGCGGGTCGCTGTCGAGGTTGGTGGGGAAGGGGTAGCCCTCGGCGCTCGCCGCGATCACCCGGTCCAGCCATGCCTGGTCGGCACCCTCGGCCCCGCGCTTGAGCAGCGCCGGGTACACCGCGTTCGCCACGGCCTCCCGGTCCACCGTCTCCATCGCCCGCCCGAACGCGGACGACACCTGAAGCAGATTGGCCATGCGGCGGATGTCCGCCGAGCGGTTGGTGCCGGCCGCGTGGAAGAGCGCCGGGTTGAAGAAGACCGCGTCGCCCTTCGCGAGCGGCAGCTGCACCTGATGCGCCTCGAAGTACGCCCGGAACCCGGGGAGCCGCCAGGCGAGATAGCCGGGCTCGTACTTCTGCGAGTGCGGCAGATACATCGTCGGCCCGGACTCCACCGGCATGTCGCAGTGCGCGACCGCGCCCTGGAGGGTCAGCACGGGGGAGAGGCGGTGCACATGCGCGGGGTAGGCGGCGGCGACCTCGTTCGGCAGGAAGCCCAGGTGGTAGTCCCGGTGCACGCTCTGCGCGGCGCCGCCCGGGTTGACCACGTTGAGCTGGGAGGTGACCTGGTAGCCGGGGCCCAGCCAGGCCGAGGCGACCAGCGCGAGCACCTCGTTGGCGTAGTAGTCGGCGAAGGCCTCCGCGTCGTACAGGGCCGCCTTCTCCAGCGCGTTCCACACCCGGTCGTTGGCGCCCGGCTTCGCGAAGTGGTCACCGGCCGTCGCGCCCGAGGCGCGCTGCTCGGCGATCAGGGCCTCGAACACGGCGGTGGCCCGGTCCACGACCTCCGGGTCGGGAAAGGCACCGCGGAAGACGACGATGCCGGGGCCGTCGGCGAGCGCGCGGGACAGTTCGGCCTGGACCACCCGGTCGCCCTCGAGCAGACCGGCCTCGTAGACCGGCACGTTCCGCTCCACGGCGGAGGCGTGCGGATAGTCGGCGGGGTCCGTCGCCTGCTCGACCAGGGCGCGGAAAGCGTCGAGATCGCAGTCCTGCTCGGACAGCCAGGCACGGTGGTGTACGGAAGTGAAGGACATCGTCGTCCCTTCGGGGTCACGGAGCGACGCAGCCCTGTCATTCTTGTCAGTACAAACCCCTCGAACAACCAGCAGCGACCCATCAAAAACCCCTCAAGGAGCCGGAGCATGGGCCACCCCTTCCCGATCCGGGAGATCGCCCGGCAGGCGGGACTGAGCGAGGCGACCGTCGACCGGGTGCTCAACGGCCGGGGCGGGGTGCGGGAGAGCACCGCGCGGGAGGTGCGCCGCGCGATAGCCGACCTGGACCGGCAGCGCACCCAGGTCCGGCTGGTGGGCCGGACGTTCATGGTCGACATAGTGATGCAGGCACCCGAGCGCTTCACCACGGCGATCCGCGCCGCCCTGGAGGCCGAGCTGCCGTCCCTGCACCCGGCGGTGCTGCGCTCCCGCTTCCACTTCCGCGAGACCGGCCCGGCCGGGGAACTGGTGCGGAACCTCGACCGGATCGCCCGGCGCGGCTCGCAGGGCGTGATCCTCAAGGCCCCGGACGTCCCCGAGGTCACCGCGGCCGTCGGCCGGCTCGAAGCGGCCGGCATCCCGGTCGTGACCCTGGTGACCGACCTGCCCGCCAGCGCCCGCCGCGCCTATGTCGGCATCGACGACCGGGCGGCCGGGGCGACGGCCGCGTATCTGATGGGACAGTGGCTCGGCGACCGGCCGGGCAACATCCTCACCAGCCTCAGCAGCGGCTTCTTCCGCAACGAGGAGGAGCGCGAGATGGGCTTCCGCGGCGGGATGCGCGCCCGGCACCCCGAGCGCACGCTGGTCGAGATCGCCGAGGGGCAGGGCCTGGACGCCACCCAGTACGACCTCGTGCGGGCCGCCCTGGAACGCGACCCGGAGATCCGCGCGGTGTACTCGATCGGTGGGGGCAACATCGCCACGCTCAGGGCGTTCGAGGACCTCGGCCGCGAGTGCGCCGTGTTCGTCGCGCACGACCTCGATCACGACAACACCCGGCTGCTGCGCGAGCACCGCCTGTCCGCCGTGCTCCACCACGACCTGCGCCAGGACGTGCGCGAGGCCTGCCACACCGTGATGCGGGCGCACGACGCGCTGCCGCCGGCGGGCCCGACCCTGCCGTCCGCGATCCAGGTGGTGACGCCGTACAACATGCCGCCGCAGGCCGCGGGTGTGTGAGGCGGGGTGAGGACGGCATACGGCCGGGCGTGGATGCCGAACGTGACGCGGCGCGGCCCTTACCGTCGTCCTCATGTGGACATCGCGCCCGGACGGCGGCCCCGACCGGTTGCTGACGCTCGCCGACGGTGTGTTCGCCATCGCCATCACGCTGCTGGTCCTGGACCTCTACGTACCGCGCGGACTGGACGCGGACCAGTACGACCAGGCCCTGCGCCGGCTGCTCCCGGACCTCGGGGCCTACGTGCTCAGCGTCACGGTGCTCGGCAGTTTCTGGCACGACCACCGAAGGATCTTCCGTGATGTGCGGGAGGTCGACGGACAGGTGATCACCCTGTCCATCGCCGGACTGGGGGTCGCGGCCCTGGTGCCCTTTCCGACCAGGCTGCTCGCGGAGTACGGCGACGAGCCCGTCTCGGTCGCCGTCTACGCGGCGGCGGTCGCCGCGATGGGCGCCGGCCACCTGGCGCTCGCCGCCCTCCTGGCCAAACGCCCCTGGCTCCGCCACGGCACCCCGTCGGAGGCCGGCACGACGCTCTACCTCCTCGACAGCGCCACGATGGTGGCGGTGTTCGCCGTGACCGTCCCGCTGGCCCTGGTGATCGGCTCCCATGCCATGTGGCTGTGGCTCGTCCTCGTCCCGGTGAGGTTCCTCCTCGGCCGCCGCCTCCAGAAGCAGACCTGAGACGTCATGCCCGCGCGGACACGTCCGCCCACGCGCCACTGGCCGCCGACCGCGCCATCGCGTCCAGCGCGGCGGCGCTGTGCACGGCGTCCGTGAGTGTCGCCCCGTGCGGGGTGCCCTCCGCGACCGAGCGCAGGAAGCGGTACGCCTCGATGACCTTCAGGTCGTCGTACCCCATCGAGTTCGCCGCACCGGGCTGGAACGCGGCGAACTCGCCGTGGCCCGGACCGACGTACACCGTGGTGACGGACTGGTCCTGGTACGTCGTGCCGCGGCTGACGCCCAGTTCGTTCATACGGCGGAAGTCCCAGAACACCGCACCCTTCGTGCCGTGCACCTCGAAGCCGTAGTTGTTCTGCTCGCCGACCGAGACCCGGCAGGCCTCCAGCACTCCGCGCGCCCCGGAGGCGAAGCGCAGCAGACAGCTGACGTAGTCCTCGTTCTCGACGGGGCCGACCTCGCCGCCGGAGGCGCGGCTGTGGCCCGCGGTGGCGCCGGTCGGGCGGGCCCGCTCGGGCAGGAAGACCGCGGTGTCGGCGGTGAGGGACGTGATGTCACCGAGCAGATGCCGGGCCAGGTCGGTGCCGTGCGAGGCCAGATCGCCCAGCACCCCGCTGCCGCCCCGCTCCCGCTCGTACCGCCAGGTCAGCGCGCCCTCGGGATGAGCCGCGTAGTCGCTGAACAGCCGGATGCGCACATGCGTGACCGTGCCGATCTCTCCCGAGGCGATCAGCTCGCGGGCCGCCTCGACAGCGGGCGCGTTGCGGTAGTTGAAGCCGACGGTGCCCTGCACACCCGCCTTCGCCACCGCGTCCGCCACCGCGCCGGCGTCCTCGGCGGTCAGCCCCACCGGCTTCTCGATCCAGATGTGTTTGCCCGCCTCGGCCATGGCGACGCCGATCTCGCGGTGCAGGAAGTTCGGCGCGGTGATGCTGACCGCCTTCACCCGAGGGTCGGCGACCACGTCGCGCCAGTCACGCGTCGTCGAGGCGAAGCCGAACTGCGCGGCGGCCTCCTCGGCCCGGCCAGGCACCTCCTCGGCGACCGTCACCAGCTCCGGGACGAGGGGCAGCCGCGGATAGTGGTGCCGCACCCGCGCGTACGCCTGGGTGTGCACCCGCCCCATCCAGCCGAAACCGATGACGGCGACGCCGAGCGTGTCCACCATGAGAGCCCCTCTTTGGACCGTTCCAGAACCTGTCCAGCCCACCCTGAGCGCGGTTTCCCGTGCCTGTCAACCCTTTGACAAGCCGGTGAGCCGCATGGAACGGTCCATCCCATGAGACCGCCGACGATCCGTGACGTGGCCGAACGGGCCGGCGTCTCCAAGTCGCTGGTCTCCCTGGCGCTGCGCGGCTCCGACCAGGTACGTCCCGAGAAGCGGGAAGCCGTGCTCCGGGCCGCCCGGGAGCTGGGCTACCGGCCCAACGCCGCCGCCCGCAGTCTCAGCGAACAGCGCACCCGCACGGTCGGCGTGCTGCTGAACGATCTGCGCAACCCCTGGTTCGTCGACCTCCTCGACGGCCTGAACTCCCTGCTGCACGCCCACGGCCTGCACATGCTGCTGGCCGACGCGCGCCTCAACCGCCGCACCGGCCAGGACCCGGCCGACCCGCTGCTGGACCTGCGTGTGGACGGGCTGGTCGTGGTCGGCACCCTGCCCGACCCGGCGGCCCTCGGCGCGGTCGCCGCGCGGATGCCGGTCGTCCTGGCCGGTGCCCGCGAGCCGGTGCCGCCCGGGGTGGACCAGGTCGCGGGCGACGACGAGAAGGGCGCCCGGCTGGTCACCGAGCACCTCATCGGCCTCGGCCACCGCCGCATCGCACATCTCGCCGGCTACGGAGCCGTCGGCGAACTGCGCCGCCGCAGCTTCGAGGCGACGATGCGGGAGCACGGCCTGGCGGACCGGGCCGTCGTCGAGACCGGCGACATGACGGAGGAGGGCGGCTACCGCGCCGCCGTCCGCCTCCTCAACCGCCCCGACCGGCCCACGGCCGTCTTCGCCGTCAACGACATCACCTGTGTCGGCGCCCTCTCTGCGGCGGAGGAACTGGGCCTGCGCGTCCCGCACGACGTGTCCCTCGTCGGCTACGACAACACGAGCATCTCCCGGCTGCGCCATCTCTGGCTCACCACCGTCGACAACGCCGGCCACGAGGTCGGCCGCCGCGCCGCCCGCTTCCTCCTCGACCGTTTCGAACGGCCCGGGGGAGAGGGACGCGTGCACCTGGCGACGCCGACGCTGGAAGTCCGCGGAACCACGTTTCGTTTTCAACGAGGCTGATTCCGGCGGGATTTCCCGAGTCGCCGCTCCTGACCGGCGGGACTAGAATTTATCCCGACACCCCCAAATCCGAGAATGCCAAGGCGGCTTGGCGTTTTCTTCCTTTCCCTCCAGATGCACTGGAGGAGGCATCATGGATCCGCACCGCGCCGAACAGCAGAGGAACATGCCGGGCCCGGAGGCCGACAAGCCGCTGAGAATGGTTCCGGATGTGGGTGAACACGCGGACGCCGACGGTGTTCTGCGGGCCTACGCGGATCCCGGGGCGACCCTGACCCGCGCCCCGACGGCTCGCAAGGCCATCGACCGTTTCATGAAAGCGCGGTCCAGCGACCTCAAGACCGGCGGCCTGGACTTGCGGGAGATGGATTCGGCCGAAGGCGCGGCCACCCTGCGCGTGCGCTACCAGCAGTTCCACCACGACCTGCCGATCGTGGGCGCCACCGTTCAGGCCGTCGCCGATGTGAAACAGGCCGCCGTCATCCAGGTCGACCACACGGCGGAGGTCGATGTCACGGATGCCCCCGACCCCGGCACGGCCCAGCCGCTCGACGCCGTGCGGAAGAACGCCCTCGCGCCGTTCCAGGGCGATTTCGCGTCCGTCGGCATCGTCAGGGACGAGCTGGTGTATCTGCGGGACACGACCAGGCCCCCATTGCCGGAGACCGACTATCCCACCGCGTCGATCGCCCTGCTGAAAAAGGGGCGGAAGCCCGACGGCGCCCTCCATCTCGTGCACGATCTGCTCGTCGAGACCACCGGCCCCTTCGAGCATTTCCGGGTCGTCATGGACGCCGTGTCCGGGAAACTGCTGTGGCTCGCCCTCGCGGGGAAATATGTGACGGCAGATCTCAAGGTCTTCATGCCCGACCCCGTGACCGAGTCCGACGACGGCACGGTGCACGGCCGTTCCAGCACGGCCACCCTCGACGCCCTCTGCCACGACGTCCAAGCGGAGGTCGCTCCCGCCGTCGGGGGCAGGTTCCGGCTCGACGGGGACTGGTTCAGGTGTATCGACCGGGACAGCCCGGCCTTCCCCCAGCCGGAGGAGACGTCGCCGCACTTCTCCTACCGGACTTACCCCGCCGACCGTGCCTTCCTGAGCGCCAACGCCTACTACTGGCTCGACTCCTTCGCGCGCTACCTGCGCGGTCTGGGCAACAGGGCGCTCAACACCAACATGGTCAAGGTCGACGTGGACGCCCAGGCCCACAACGGCGCCGACCAGAGCTCGTGGCTCGGCTCGGCGACGCCCCCGCGGATCCGCTTCGGCGAGGGCGGCGCACCCGACTCGGGCGACCTCGGGGTCATCGCCCACGAGTACGTCCACGGCGTGTTCCAGTGGCTGGACGCCCAGCACGGTGGCTCTCTCGCGTATGAGCACAGCGTCTGTGACGCGCTCCCCGCGATCTACCGCGACCGGTTCAACCCCCACGGACACCGGCGCACGGAGACGTTCCCCTTCGACAACAACGCGACCGACCAGTGGAGCACGGTGCGACGGCTCGACCTCCCTCAGCGCTTCGACGCGCCGGCGTTCAACGGCTTCGACTTCAACCTGCGCAACTCGATGCTCGGCACGGCACTGTGGCGGTGCTACCTGGGCATGGGAGGCGACTCGCCCGATCCCGCTGTACGGATCGCGGCGGCCGACGCGATCAACAGGACGATGCTGGAAATGCTGCTCATCGTGCCGGACGACACAACCTCGGCCCGCGGCCATGCCGTGAGTATGGCCAGAGGCTGCATCACGGCCGACTCCACGCTCACCGGCGGCCTCTACAGCAAGGTGATGGACGAGGCCTTCGTGAACCAGGGACTGTGGGCACCGCGGCCGGTGGACGTCTACATCGGCGACAACCCCGCCGACCTCGGCGCCGTGCCGAGCGGTGTGCCGTTCTGGACGTCGCCGGACATCTGGGTCCGCAACAACGACATCAGCACCGGGGACAATCCCGAGCTCGGTCACGAGCCGCCCATCGGCAACCGGCCCAACTTCCTCTATGTACGGGTGCACAACCGAGGAATCCAGGAAGCCGCGAGCGGAGCGTTCCAGGTGGAGGCGTTCGCGTGCGATCCGGGCACGGGGATGCTCTGGCCGACGCACTTCCGGTCGCTGGGCAGTCTGGTGATCGACCAGCCGATCCCCGCGGGCGGGGCGGTGCGGGTGGGACCGCTCGTGTGGACCCCGCAGATCGCCGACCAGGAATGCCTGGTCGCGGTCGTGCACGGAGCCCCCGACCCCGCCATCACCGCCACCCTCAACGGGCCCGTGCCACACGGTCAGCTGGTCCGGTTCGACAACAACGTGGCGCAGCGGAACGTGGTGCCGCAGCTGGCCGTACCGGGCGGCAAGACGCACATGGCGAGCACGCTGCGCGGCGGCCTCGCCAAGACCACCGGTTCCTGGCAGCTGGACGCGACGGCCCTGCCGGACGACACCCGGGTCTCGATCCGCACGCTGACCCGCGTCACGCAGAACGCGGAGCTGACCGGCTGCACCGTGACCGAGACGGGCGCCGTGCGCTCCACGCTGGAGATGCCCGGAGGCGGAACGGCCGTCGTCGACGGGTTCACGCTGGAGCCCGACGACCGGGTGGCGGCCGACATCACGATCGACTTCTCCCAGCACGCGGAGCATCTCCGGCTCTATCCGTTCGTGGCCACCCAGTACCAGGACGGTCAGCTTGCGGGGCGGATGACCATCCAGATCACGGCCGTGCGGGAACTGGAGGACTTCTTCTTCGGCAACCCGCACAGCGGCGAACTGCACATCTCCACCTGCCCGCACTGGTCCAGGCTCGGCGCCGGCAGCAAGGTGCCCTTCCTGCGCGCCGAGGACGCGCTCGCCCGCGGCTACAACGGCTGTGCCTACTGCCGACCCGCCCGCCACGCCGGCTGAGGAGACGGGAGATGGACCGCGACGTACTCGAGGGCCTGCCCCTCGCGCCACCGCTCAAGGGCCATCCGCCCAGCCCCGCCGAACCCTTCGTACCGGCGGAACGCGGGGTGGCGGGCAAGCGGGCGGACGAGTCGATCGCCCCGCTCGTCGCCTCGGTGTCGGCGGACGCGCTGCGCGACACCGTGGAGGTCCTGGCGGACTTCCCGACGCGGCACACCTTCTCGCCGTTCATCGGACCGGCGGCCGACGAGGTCGCCGGCCGCCTGTCGGCGGCGGGATACCCGGAGGTGACCAGACGCACCTGGACCAACGCCGGTCACAGCGCCGACAACGTGATCTGCACCAAGCCCGGCACGGCGGTCGACGGGCCCGTCATCATCCTGTGCGCCCACTACGACTGCCGTATGCAGAACCCGGACGACGCCACGGCCCGCGCGCCGGGCGCGGACGACAACGCCAGCGGGGTGGCCGCGACCCTGGAGATCGCCCGCCTGCTCGCCCCGGTCGCCCTGGGCGGCACGGTCCGGTTCGTGGCCTTCTCGGGCGAGGAACAGGGGCTCTGGGGTGCCACGGCGTACGCGGCGGCGCTCCAGGCCGCGGGGGTCTCGGCCCTGCGGGTGGTGAACCTGGACATGGTGGGCAGACCTCCCGCGGACGGCACCGTGACGGTGGAGCGCGACCTGGGGAACGCCGTGCCGGGCAACGACGCCGCCTCGCACGCCTTCGGCGAGGTCATGGCGCAGGCGGCGGCGGACCACACGGCGCTGCCGGTGCGACTGGGCCCCATCTTCGCCAGTGACTACATGCCGTTCGAAGCGCGGGGCGACGTGGCGATCGGTGCGTACGAAGGGGAGGGAAACCCGCACTACCACCGGACCTCCGACGCCCCGGACACGCTCGACTACGGCTATCTCGCGGACATCACGAGATTCACCCTGGCGACCGTACTGGCCGAAGCCCTGCCTGCGTGAGTCCTCCCTGAATGAGCGCCTGCGGGCAATCTGGCCGACAATGGTCGGCTGCGTCACCCTCTTCTCCCTGGCCTCCGGCCTGTGCGCGATCGCGAACGGCGTCGCGGTGTACGGCCTCGGCCGCACCCTGGCCGGCATCGGTCTCGGAGGTCTGCTGCCCACCGCGATCAGCATGGACTCCGACTACGCCCCGCGCGGCCGCGGCGCCCTCACCATCGGCCTGCTGATGACGGCCCACCACACCGGCGGCATCCTCTCCGCCTACGTGGCCCTGGGTCGTCGAGCCGCTCGGCTGGCGCGCCGCGTTCTGGGTCTGCGTCGCCCCACTGCTCTTCGTGCCGGTGCTCGCGAAGTACCTGCCCGAGCGGCCTGCTCCTCGTCTACGGCGTCGCCACCTGGCTGCCCACCCTGATGCGCGGCGAGGGCTACGAACTCGGCTCCGCCCTCACCATGCCGCTCGCGCTGACCTTCACGGTCGTCTTCCTCACCGGCGTCTTCCTCAACAGCGCCCAGACCATGGTCTATGCGACCGTCTCCATCCGCTCGGCCCCTCAGAGCCGTGCCACCGCCGTCGGCTGGACCTCCGGCATGGGCCGCTTCGGGGCCGTGTTCGGGCCGGGCGCTGATCGGCGCGCACTGACCGGGGGAGCGGACCACGTGGGTGTCGGCAGACATCAGGCGATAAGGGGTGCATCGCCCGTGTCCGTCTCAACCTGTATGCCCTGGTAGGGAGTTACCGTCGACTTAGCGTATTGTTTGCGGCATATGCCCGGGAGTCGAGCTCCCCAGGGCGCGCGATCGCGCAGGCGAAGGGGGAACACGACGTGGACGAGACGCGGCACCGACTCGTCCGGCGTGCCGGACTGATCGGGGGTGCCGTCCCGGCACTCCTGGCCGTCGCGGCCTGCGCCGGCCACGCGACCAAGGCGGAGATCCCCTGGTGGGCCGTCCTCGCCGTCGCCGTCTCGACCGTGGGCCTCGCCGGCCGGGCCGGGGCCCAGATCGGCCGGAGCCCCCACGAGGGCCGCGAGGCCGAGGCCCCTCCCCGGGTGCGGTAGGGTTGACCTGCGTGATCACGCGGTTCACCCGCGCGAGACGCATCGGGACGTGGCGCAGCTTGGTAGCGCACTTGACTGGGGGTCAAGGGGTCGCAGGTTCAAATCCTGTCGTCCCGACTTGTGAGAGTCGCGGCTGAGGGCCGGTTTCGGAGGCATCCGGAACCGGCCCTCGGTCATGTTCGGGGCCCTGTCGCGTACAGCTCCCGCCTCGACGTCGTGAAGCGTGCGAGGGCGTCCGGGAGGGGGGTGATCCCGATGCCCGGGGACGTGGGTACGGGGAGGTGGCCGTCGTGGAGGGTGAAGGGTTCCGTGATGTCCTCCGCGAAGTAGCGGCGGGAGGCAGAGGTGTCGCCGGGAAGGGTGCAGCCCGGGAGGGCGGCCAGCGCCAGGTTGGGAGCGCGGCCGATGCCCGTCTCCAGCATGCCGCCGCACCACACCGGCACGCCCTGGGCGGCGCACACGTCGTGGATGCGTCGGGCTTCGAGATAGCCGCCGACGCGGGCCGGCTTGACGTTGACGACCCGGCAGGCGTCCATCGCGATCGCGGACGCGGCGTCGCGCGCCGAGTGGATCGACTCGTCGAGGCAGACCGGGGTGCGCAGGCGCTGCTGGAGCCGGGCGTGGGCGTGGAGGTTGTTCTCCTCCAGCGGCTCCTCGATCAGCAGCAGCCCGAAGGCGTCGAGTTGCCGCAGATGGTCGGCGTCGGCGAGCGTGTAGGCGGTGTTGGCGTCGACCTGGAGCGGTAGTGCGTCGCCGAAGCGTTCGCGTACCGCGCCCACCGGCTCCACGTCCCAGCCCGGCTCTATCTTCAGCTTGATACGGAGGTAGCCCTCGGCGAGGTAGCGCTCGACGTCGTCCAGCAGTTCGGGCACGGAGTTCTTGATGCCGACCGAGACGCCCGCGGGCACCCGTTCGTGCACCGATCCCAGGAACGTCGCCAAAGACATTCCGTAGGCGCGGAGTTCGGCGTCGAGGAGGGCGGTTTCCAGGGCCGCCTTGGCCAGCTCGTGGCCCTTGACGGAGGCCATGGCGGGGGCGACGGCCGCCGTCGTAGGCTCGGGGAGAGCGGCCACGCGCGGCAGCAGGAAGTCCCGGACGACCATCTCGGCGCCGGCGACGAACTCCGAGCAGTACAGGGGCTCGGGGTCGGCGGCGAATTCCGACCAGCCCTCGGCCTCGTCGGTCACCACGTGCAGCAGGAAGGTGTCCTTGCTGGTCATCGTCCCGAACGAAGTGCGGAACGGGGTGACGAGCGGGATGGCGACGTGGAGCAGTTCCACGCGTTCGAGCTTCATCGCTGCCTCTCGTGGGACGTCTCGTGGGAAGGCTCGCCGGGGCTGTCGCACGGCGAACGGGTCAGCAGGTACCAGCCGTCGCGTGACATGGCCGTCGCGCGCAGGCCCTCGGCGTACGCCTCGGTGAACACCCCGCGGACGGCGTGCCGCCACTCGAGCGCGAGGGCCGGATCGGCGGTGCGCAGCGCGACGATGTCCTCGGGCACCCGGCACCACAGCCGGTCCGCGTCGCGCAGGGCGAGCGGCCCGCCGTCCGGTGCCCGGGTCACGACGCCGGCCGCCGAGCGGTCCGCGGTGGGGTCGTCCGTGCGCGTGGTCCCCGTCGCCAGGTTCCACGTGATGGTCAGCCGGTCGCTTTCGTCGCCGTCGTTCACGCCGTCGTTCATCGGCCCGTAGAAGTCGACCAGGTACTCGCTGCCGACCGCGCCCAGCTTGACCAGGTTGAAGCGGGCGTTGCGGCGGACCAGCGGGTCGAAGGTCCAGCGCATGGTGGTGGCGCCCCGCTCCAGCGCCCACACCCGCTGCGCCTGCTTGACCGCGAAGCCCACGCCCCGGCCCGCCCCGGCCGCCGCCGCGACGAACGAGTACACGTCCCGCTCGGCGGGCGCGCCGAACACCGCCACCGTCGCCCCGGCGAGCCGCTCGCCCGACGGTCCGGCGGCGTACGCGGCGTGCACCGCGCCACCGGCGTGCACCAGGCTGTGCAGCACCTCGGCCGGGTACGGCGGGGTGGCCCTGGGCGTCTGCCACACGTCGGCGAGGAAGCCGGCCACGGCGTGGATACCGGCCACGTCGTGCACGGTACGGACCGTGACCCCGGCGGTGCGGGCCGCGGCGTCGGCGACGCCCGCCCAGGCACCGGGTGCTGTTCCCCCGGCCGCGCGGGGTGCTTCCGCCGGCCCGGACCCGGCGGCGGAGATCGTCACAGGTGTCATGCAGTGAGTCTCCGGCGCCGGGGCCGGGCGGCCGTTGTCGGCAGGCACAATGAAGGCATGTGCCTCTGTTGCGATCGGCCAAGGACGACCGCGAACAGGGTCCGATAGAAACCCGCCGACCCCTCCCTACACCACCGTCCCAGGAGCCCGACCACCCATGGACGCCCGCACCCTCGAGGAACTGATCGGCACCCTCGGCGAGCCCCTGCTCCGCGTGCTCACCGCCCCGGCGGACGGCCTGGCCACGCCCGTCTCCGAGATCCTCCTGTACGGCCACGGGGACCCGTTCCCGAGCAGCGCGCCCGGTGCCCTGGTGCTGACCGTCGGGCTGCCGCCGGGCCAGGTCGAGCCGCTGGCGCGCGACGCCGCCGCGGCCGGGGTGGCCGGACTCGTCGTACGGGGCGAGGTCTCGCGGCCCGAGACGGTGGCCGCCGCGAAGGCCCACGGCCTCGCGCTGCTCGCCGTCGACGAGGACGCCGCCTGGCATCACGTCCATCTGCTGCTGGCCTCGGCGATCGGGTCCCGGCCGGGCCCGGGGGACGGCGACGCGGCGTTCGGGGACCTGTTCTCGCTGGCCAACGCGGTGGCCGCGGCAGTGGGAGGCGCGACCGTCATCGAGGACGCCCGGCAGCGGATCCTGGCGTACTCCACCCTGCCCCGGCAGACCGTCGACGAGGCCCGGCGGCAGGGCATTCTGGGCCGTCAGGTGCCGAGCAGCCCCGAGAACAGCGAGCAGTACCGCGTCATGTTCGCCGCCCCCGGCCCCGTACGCCTCGCCGCGCTGGACGGCGAGGAGCTGCCGCGGCTCGCTGTGGCGATCCGCGCGGGCGGCGAGACGCTCGGGTCGGTGTGGGTCGTCGACGACGGACAGCTCGCCCCCGGCAGCGAGGAGGCGCTCACCCGTGGCGCGTCCACGGCCGCCCTGCTCATGCTGCGGGCGCGGGCCGGCGAGGAGCTGTCCAGGCAGCTGACCGGCGACCTGCTGCGCCGGCTCCTCGACGGCAGCGCCGATCCGGGCGCCGCGCACCGCCTCGGCTTCGCCGAGGGAACCCCGGTACGGGTCGTGGCCTTCGCCCTGGAAGGCGCCGAGTCCACACCCGACGAGGAACAGACCGCGCCGCGGCTGCTCGACCTCGTACGGCTGCACTGCGAGGCGCGGTACGGGCGGCACGCGTGCGTGCTGGTCGACGGGCGGGTGTATGCGCTGCTGCCGGTGACCGGTGCGGAGCCGAGCGGCTCGGGCGGGCGGAAGGAGCGGCACCGGCGCCTTGCCGAGGACATCGTGCGGCGTGCGGCTCAGGCGCTGCGGATCCGGGTGCGGGCCGGGCTGGGCGAGGCGGTGGCGGAGCCGGCGGCCGTGCGCGGCTCGCGGGACGATGCCGACATGGTGCTGCGGGTGCTCGGCCCGGAGGAGGACGTCGCCGTCGTGACGGAGGTACGGGCCCGGGTCACGCTGCTGCGGCTGCGGGAACTCATGGCCGGGCAGCGGGCGTTGACGGCCGGGTCCTGGCGGGAGGTCCTGGCGTACGACGCCGGGCACGGCACGGACTACGCCAGGACCCTGGTGTGCTGGCTGGACGCCGGGTGCGACGTCGCGCGGGCGGCCAGGCTGCTCGCCGTCCACCCCAACACCTGCCGGTACCGCCTCAGACAGGCGCAGCAGCACCTCGGTGTCGATCTTGACGACCCGGACGAGCGGTTGGTGCTGTGGCTGCAGTTGCGCACGCTCGGGGGGCTGAGCGGCACCGGCCCGTTCTGACGCCGTGGGTGGTCAGCCGCTCAGCCAGGCGGCGAGCCGCCGCTCGCACTCCAGCAGTTGCCCGATGTGCACGTACTCCCCGGCGGTGTGCGCCAGCGTCGGGTCGCCGGGGCCGTAGTTGAGCGCGGGCGTGCCGAGCGCGGTGAAGCGGGCCACGTCCGTCCAGCCCAGCTTGGGGCGGGGCACCGCACCCAGGGCCTCGACCAGCGAGGCAACCGGTCCCCGGCCGAGCCCGGGCAGGGACCCCGGCACCACCTCGGTGACCTCCACCTCGTACTCGGGGAACAGTGCGCGCAGATACGCCTCCGCCTGCTCGGGCGAACGGCTCGGCGCGAAACGCAGGTTGACGCTGATCACGCAGGTGTCGGGGACGACGTTGTCGGCGATGCCCGCGCGGACGGCGACCGCGTTCAGCCCCTCGCGGTACTCCAGTCCGTCGATGACGATCCGCTCGGCGCTGTGCTCGTCGAGGCGCCGGAGCACGGCGGACGCCCGGTGCGCGGCGTTGACGCCCCTCCAGGAGCGGGCGGTGTGGGCACGCTCGCCGCGCACCATGATGTCCGCGTTCAGCACGCCCTGGCAGCCCGCCTCGACGCCCGCGTCGGACGGTTCCATGAGGACGGCGAGGTCCGCTTCGAGCAGGTCGGGGCGGTCGGCGGCGATGCGCTTCAGACCGTTCCGGTCGCCGGCGACCTCTTCGCACTCGTAGAAGACGTACGTCACGTCCCGCACCGGTGCGGCGAGGCCGGCGGCGAGCCGCAGGGCGACGGCGACGCCGCCCTTCATGTCGCACGCCCCGAGCCCGTACAGCCGCTCGCCGTCCAGCCGGGAGGGCAGGTTCCCGGCGGCCGGGACGGTGTCCAGGTGTCCGGCGATGATCACGCGCTCGGCGCGGCCCGTATCGGTGCGGGCCACGACGGAGTTGCCGATGCGTACGACGGTGAGGTGCGGGTGCGCGCGCAGCGCGGACTCCACGGCGTCGGCGAGGCGGGCCTCCTCGCCGCTCTCGGAGGGGGTGTCCACGAGGGCTCGGGCCAGGCCCACCAGGTCCAGCGCATTCACCGGGTCCAGCGGGATCATTCGGTGCTCTCCTTCTGAGGCGCGTCCCGGCCGAGCCGGGAGTGCCTGATGCCGTAGAACGCGTAGACGGCCATTCCGGCGGCCATCCACAGGCCGAACGCGGTCCAGGTGGCGGCGCCGAGTCCCCACATCACGTATCCGCAGCACAGGGCGCCCAGCGTGCAGGTCAGGGGCGCGAGCGGCACCCGGAAGCTGCGCGGCGCGCCGGGGCTGCGCCGGCGCAGGATCAGAACGGCACCGTTGACCAGTGCGAAGGCGAACAGTGTGCCGATGCTGGTGGCGTCGGCGAGCGCGCCCAGCGGTACCAGGGCGGCGAGCACCATCACGAACGCGGACACGATGACGATGTTGGCGCGGGGCACTCCGGTCCGTGCGTGGACCTTGGCGAACAGCGGCGGGACGAGACCGTCACGCGCCATCGAGAACAGGACGCGGGTCTGCCCGTACTGCACGGCGAGCACGACGCTCGTGGTGGCGACGACCGCCCCGATGGACAGCAGGACGGGCCACAGATCGCCACCGCCGACCGAGTGGACCAGCACCTCGCTGAGGGTGGCCTCGGTACCCGCGAACCGCTGCCACGGCATCGCGCCGACCGCCGCGACGGCCACCGCGCAGTACAGCGCGGTGATCAGCCCGAGGGAGAGAAGGATGGCGCGCGGCAGGTCGCGCTGTGGGTTCTTCGCCTCCTCACCGGCGGTCGAGGCGGCGTCGAAGCCGATGTACGAGAAGAACAGCGAGGCGGCGCCCGCGCTCACCCCGGCCATGCCGAGCGGGAACAGCGGCTGGAAGTTGCCGGCGCGGAACGCGGTGAACGCGACGGCGCAGAACAGCGCGAGGGCCGCCACCTTCACCGCCACCATGACCGCGTTCACGACAGCGCTCTGCCGGGAACCGCGCAACAGCACCATCATGGCGAGGGCGACGATCGCGGCGGCCGGGATGTTCAGCACGCCGCCCGCGCCGGGCGGGGCGGCCAGCGACGCGGGCAGTGTCCAGCCGGCGGTGAGCTCCAGCAGCTCGTTCACGTACTGGCCCCAGCCGACCGCGACGGCGGCCACCGAGACGCCGTACTCCAGCACCAGGCACCAGCCGCAGACCCAGGCGGCCAGCTCGCCGAGCGTGGCGTAGGTGTAGCTGTACGAGGACCCGGCACCGGGGATCATGCCGGCCAGCTCGGCGTAGGACAGGGCGGAGAACAGCGCGGTGAGCCCGGCGAGCACGAAGGAGAACACCACGGCCGGGCCCGCTTCGGGCACCGCCTGGCCGAGCACGACGAAGATCCCGGTGCCCAGCGTGGCACCCACACTGAGCAGCGTGAGCTGGGTGAGCCCCATGGTCCGGCGGAGCTGACCGCCGCCGGCCTCCGCCACCAGATCGGCGACGTCCCGCCGCCGTGTCAGCCTGCCGCGGATACCGGCCTCGCCAACGGATCTCCGCGGCCTGGTTCGCACACTGTCCACGCGTTCACTCCTCCCACGACTCCCGCTTCGGCCCTTGATGATGCGGAACGGGGGCGTGGAGAGGGGTGTGCGCGTCGGCCAAGGCGACGGAGGCCGCTTTGGCCTTCCGGCCAATGCCTCGCGCACATGGGTTTGCCGTGGCGACGGCTGGAAAGGCGCTCTGTGATCATCGGATGCGACAATCCGGTGGACAGTGAGCAAAAAGCCAGAAAAGCAAGAAAGAGGAGGTTCGATGTCCTCGAAGCGACGTCGCAAGAAGAAGGCCCGCCGCAAGAACGGCGCGAACCACGGCAGCCGTCCGCAGTCCTGAGAAAGTCCTGCGGGCGCGCCGACGCATTTCGGGTGGGTGGCATGCGCCACCCACCCGAACGCGTTCGCCGGCGGGGTACGACCAGGTCCGTCAGATCAGCAGCGCCTCCGGCACCCCGTTCCTGCGTACCCACTCCGCCCGGTGCTCCGCCGCCAGGGCCAGCCCCCGGCGCCGGGCCTCGGCCGGTACCGGGAGGCGGCACAGGCCGTCGAGGGTCTCCAGCATCGTCCGGGCGAAGCGCTGTCCCAAGGGCGTGAGGCGGCCGGAGGCCAGCAGGACCTCCGTGGCTTCCCGGGCGCCGGTGCGCCAGCGGACGAACTGGGCCTCGGCCCGGGCGAGTTCCCCGGGGTCCTGTTCCACGGCCCGCCGGCGGTTCCAGAAGTCCGTCACGCCCAGGTGCGCGTACGCCCCGTGGAACAGCCCGAGCAGGGGCCGCGGGTCGGGGCGCCACGGCGCGTAGTAGCGCTCCCCGCCGCCGGGCTCGAACAGGTCGAACAGGTGCAGTACGGCGGCGAACTTGCTGTGCTGCAACTCGTGGGCGATGGACAGGGCGAGACCGCGCCCGGTGCGGGGCCGGGACAGGGCCATGGAGCCGAACGCCTCCGCGCTGCTGCCGCTGAAGCTGCCGCTGCTGTCGAGGGGGACCAGGGTGCGGGGGCCGGCGGCGAGTTCGGCGTAGGTCACCGGGTGGTGGGACCGGAGTATGTCGCAGGCTTCCCGGGTCGTGGCCTGCCACCAGCGCAGCTCGTCCGCCGTCAGGCCCAGGGGCGGTTCCTGTACACCCGGGAAGCGCAGCGGGTCGAGGTCGTCCAGGAGCAGCGGTGCTCCGGTGTCCAGTACCAGGAGCCGGTGCGCAGCCCGCCACCGTCCCGCCGAGCCGTACGGGGCCCGGGGCACGTCGACCGGACCGGGCACGGCACTCCGCCCCGCCACCCCGATCCGTGCCCCTCCGGCGGCACCGACCAGCACCTCGGCCACGTCACCCGGGCAGGCGCCGGGGAAGCGCGCACCACCGAGCGAGGGCAGGAAGACCAGGTCCGTCGTCAGAGGCCACCGCACCCGTGCGGGCACACCCGCGCGGACCGCCGCGGCCGCGGCGAGTGCGCTGAAGCGCTGGATCGGCGGCTCGCTCGCAGTATCGGCCCCCGCCTCGCCCTCGACGACGCGGTCCAGGCGGGCCAGCAGGCCGATCAGCGCGGTGCCGGCCGACGGGTGCGACAGGACCGCCGACACCGCCCGGGCATCGGCCCGATGGGCGGCGGCGAGGAGTTCCCAGGCCTGTCCGGCCGTATCGGCCACGCCGTCGCCGATGCCACGGGCGGCCTCGGTGACGGCGTGGGCGCAGGCCAGGCGGCGGCTGTACTCGGCGCGCGCGAGCAGCTCCAGGGCCTCGGCCCCGCCGCCGCCCGTCGCGAGCGCGGTGAAGAGCCTGCCGGGCACACGGAGCGGCATGGGCCTCATGCGGCTTCCGCCGGGGCGCCGCGCAGCCGGTCCAGGTCCCCGGCCAGCCGCTCCCTGACCCGGTCGATCAGAGCGGTCAGATCGGCGCAGTAGACACTGGGGTTGGCGAACCCGGTGGCCGGCAGGTAGCGGTTGGCGTAGTGGCCGCCCCCGCACACCCGCAGCAGCCGGCAGTCGCGGCACTGCGCGGACAGCCCGTCGGCGCCCCACTGGCGGGCCGCCACACCCGGATGGCGCAGCAGCGCGTCGAAGGAATCGCGCCCGACGTGCAGACCCGTCCGCGCGGCACCGTGATACGCGGTGCGCAGCGTGTCGTCCTGGGCCAGGGAGCCGTCCGTCTCCACCACGGCGTACCGCACCGGGGCCAGACCCAGCGCCTCCGTCTCCGGGGCGCCGCCGAGCAGCAGCGTCATCATGTCCTCGAGCAGCCGCACCCGGGTCTCCCGCCGTCGGGCCCCGTACCACCGTTCGAACACCCGCCACAGCCAGTCCGCGTACGGCGTGCCCGGCAGGCCGGGCCGCAGCCCCGGCGGGGGAGTGTGCCAGTTGCCCTGCGGCAGCAGGAAGTCCACCGCCGGCGGCCGGTAGGTCAGCAGGTGCTCGTAGCAGCGCACCGGATCGTTGCGCAGGTCGACGGTGCACAACAGGCCCGCGAACAGCTCGCGATGCGGCCCGTCGGCCAGCAGGCGCAGAGCGGCGGCGACCCGGGCGTGGCTGCCCCGCCCGTCGGCGCCGCGCCGGTGCCGGTCGTGTGCCGCGCGGTCGCCGTCCAGACTGACCGAGACCCGGATCCCGTGCGCGGCGCACAGGTCGAGCCAGCGCTCGGTCAGCCGTACGCCGTTGGTCTGCAGCGCGAGGTGCAGCCGTACCCCGGGGCCCACGGCGGAGCGCAGGACCGAGGCGGCACGTCCGAGAGCGGCTTCCCCGGCGAGCAGGGGCTCGCCCCCGTGCAGCACCACCCCGGCCTCGCGCACCCGGTGCGCCGCCAGATGCCCGGCGACACGCTCGGCCGTGCGGTCGAGGACGTCCGGCGCCATGGTGCGCGGCTGCTCACGCCAACTCGTGTCGTGCGAGCGGTACATGTAGCAGTAGCGGCAGGCGAGGTCGCAGCGGCTGTGCATCTTCAGTACGAAGGAGTGGAACGGGAGGGGCACCCATCCGGCGGCTTCCCTCGCCACGACGTCGTCCGCGACCGGCCACGGCGGCTCCGCATGGCGCAGTCGATTCATACGTACCCCCCGGTTCGCATGCCGGCCGGCCCGGTGCCCACCCGGCCGGCCACGCCATTTGGCCCAGTATTCGGCGCCGGTGACAGACCGTCAACATCGAGATTCCGTCGTCCGCGCGGCCCCCGCCCGAAAGTAGCCGGTTTCGGAAGCCACCCTGTGGGGACGTCAACACTGGACACGAGCCGCGGAGGATGGCCCATGGCAGAGCTCGAGGAAGCGGGTGCCGAGCAGGGCGAGGCCACCCTGGAGTCCGTCGTGCTGGACCTCACCGACGTGCCGCTGGACGATCTCGCCGCACTGCCGCCCTCCGTGCTCGGGGAGACCCTGCGCCGGCTGCGCACCGGGCGCACGGCGGGCGATCCCTTCGTCACCGGGTTCAGCGAGAGCCAGTGACCGGCACCGCGTGGCGACGCCACCGTCGAGCGCGAAACCGCCTGATCAGGGGCAACCCGCCCTATAATGACCGTCCCTGACCTGTCGTGCCCCACCGTCCAGCACCTTCCGTCCGAAGCGGAGTGGCCATGCCCGACACCCACGCAGCCGACCGCTCGGGACGGTTCGCCCTCTTCTGCTCCACCGCGGAGAACCTCGGCGTCAGCACGACCGTTCGCAACGTCGCGGACCTGCTGGCCGCGAGCAACCGCAGCGTGCTCATCGTGGACGGCCGCGCCACCGGCGCGCCGGCGGGAGCGCCGGTGCCCGAGCCGGTGCCCGGCCGGATCGCCTCCGTGGCCCGCCCGGACGCGGCGTCCCTCCTCGCCCTCGCCTCGGACCCGGACGCCCTGCGCCACGACCACGTCCTCGTCGAGGCCCCGCTGCCCGACGCGCCCGGCGCACCCCCCGAGGGCAGACTCGGCTCCCTGGCCGACTCGCTGGTCCTCTGCTTCGCCATGACGGCCTGGTCCATCGATGGCTCCGCCGCCCTCGCCGAGCAGCTCAGCGGCGGCCGCGCCGACCGGCCCGTACGGCTGCTGGCCCTCGGCCTGAAGAGCAATGTCGAGTCGCACGACCGGCTGCGCGGCGCCCGCGAACGGGTCCGCGGCAAGTTCGGCCCCCTCTCGCGCACCTCCCGCACCTCCGAGGTCGCCTTCCTGGAGATCCCGTACCACCCGCTCTACCTGGACACCCGGCAACTCGCCGTCGAGAGCGAGCCCGAGGGCTCGGTGACCGGGCTGCGCCCCTACTACGAACGGCTCGCCGACTGGCTCCGCAACCGGCGGCCGGTGCCGCTCGGCCGGGTCACCCTCGTCCACTCCCAGCGCCACGCCCCCTGGGCCGCCTGGCTGGAGGACCAGTTCCGGCGCGGCGGCATCCGTACCGAACTGCGCGCCCAGGACGCCTACTCCGGCGACCGGCCGGCCCCCGGCACGGCGCTGCTCTTCCTCTCCCCGGCGGACATGGACCACGCGGCGCTGGCCCAGCTCGCCGCGCTGTCCCACCCCGACGTCCGCATCGTCCTGGCCGACGAGCCCTTCCCGGACGCGGGCGCCGCCCACCACGAGCGCATCGACCTGCGCGGCACCGACGAGGACGAGGCCGTGCGGCGGCTGTACGCCGGACTCGGCCTCGGCGCCCCGCCCCCGGCGGACGGCCCGCCCGGCGCGAGGTTCCCGCGGCTGCCCGCCGTCACCAACGTGGCCCCCCGCTACAGCGGCTTCGTCGGCAGGGACGACGTCCTCGGCGGACTCCTGGAGGAACTGCACACGGCCGGCCGGGACCACACCCCGCTGGTCGTGCACGCCGCGAGCGGCTGGGGCAAGAGCGAGACCGTACGGGAGCTGTGCCACCGCTTCGGCTCCGCCTACGACGTGGTGTGGTGGGTGCGCTCCTGGGAGATCCCCCGCGCCCGGCGCGGCCTGAACCGGCTCGCCGGCCGGCTGGACCTGGTCACGACGGGAGACGGCGCTTCCCCTGCGCTGTTCGACCACCTCTCCCGCGCCGACACGCAGAGCTGGCTGCTCGTCTACGACGGTGCCGAATCCCCCGACGGGCTGCGGGAGCTGCTGCCCACCCCCCATGCACGCGGGCACGTCCTCATCACCAGCCGCACCGCCCCCGCCGCGGGGGACATGGCGGCCTTCGCCCTGCCGCCCATGTCGCCCGCCGAATGCCGGGGCGTCCTCGGCGAACGGCTCGCGGAGATCGATGAGGAGCAGGCCCAGCGGGTCGGCCAGGTCCTGGGTTTCGTCCCGCTCGCTGTGCGCATCGCCGCCCTCTGCCTCGCCGAGCGCGCCGCGGCACACCGGCGCGACGACAGCATGGGCGACCAGACGGCGGCCCGCGCCGCCGTCGCACACCTCCTCGCCGAGTACCGCACGGCCCAGGAGGCCCTGCTCGAACGGAACGAGGGCGCGGCCCCGCCCGTGGCGGTCATGGTGCGCGTCGCCCGGCAGACCGTGCTGCACACCCCGGGCGCCCTCGCCTGGCGCGCCGAGAGCCGCACCAGCGACGCCCTCGGCTGGCTGCTGAACGCGGCCTCGCTGCTCACCGGCCGGGGCATGGGACTCGAACTGCTGAGGTCGAGACGCATCCTCGCGGAACTGTCCCGGGACGACACCCGCGACTTCGGCACCCGCCGCCCCCCGACCGAGACCCGGCTGCCCGACGAGCACATGGTGAGCGTCGCCCTGTGGGCGCTGTCCCGGGTCGGGCTCATGGAGGTCGACTTCGACCGGCCCGACCAGCCCCTCGGGCAGCACCACGCCGTACGGGACGCCGTCCGCGACGCCATGGCACCGGACGAGCGCGCCCGCATCGAGGAGGTGCTGCGCGGCACCCTCGCCGAGTTCAACCCGGACGAGAACCGCGGTCTGTCCGCCGACTGGGCACGCGAGGTGTACTCGCTGCGTCTGTGGGAGGACGACCGCCCCCCTGTCCGGCGTTCCATGCTGCGCCATCTCAACGCCCTGAGCCAGCGCGGCGAGACCGCCGACCTGGCCCGGCTGCTCGACATCTCCGAGCGCGCGCGGGAGGCCTGGAGCCCGCGGGACGACGACCCGTCACCGGAGTATCTGCGCCTGCTCAACCTCACCGCCCGCGCCCACCGCCTCGACGGCGCCTACGAACAGGCCCGCCAGCTCTCCGAACAGGCACTGCGCGGCCACCGCAGACTGCTCGGCCCCCTGCACCCGAGGACACTGCTGTCCGCCGACTCCTACGGCGCCGTGCTGCGCTCCCTCGGCAGGTTCTCCGACGCGCTCTTCCAGGCCCGGCCGGTGCTGGAGGGCCTGACGCTGCTGCTCGGACCGCAGCACCGCGCGACCGTGCAGGCCGAGCACAACCTGGCGTTCACGGAGGCGCTGAGCGGGCGGGCCCCCGACTCGCTGGCCCGGCTCCTCGCCCGGTTCCGCTACCGCCAGGCCGTCGGCGGCGAGGACGACCCGGCCGTCTGGCGGTCCGCCGACCTGCTCGCCTGGGTCTACCGCGCACTGGGCCGCGACGCGGAGTCCCAGGACCTGCTGCGGCAGTGGCTGCACCGGCACGGCGACGTCGCGACCGGCACCCGGCTGAGCATCGAACTCGGCCTGGCCGTCAGCGAACGGCGCATCACCTACAACTCCGCACGCTCGCACGAGAGGGTCTACGGCTACGAGAAGGCCCTGGAGCGCGACCGGCGGGTGCTCGCCGAAGCCACCGGCCGGTTCGGCGCCGATCACCTGGACACCCTGCGCTGCCGCTTCAGCCTCGCGGCCGACCTGCACGCGCTCGGCAAGCACGACGAGGCCGAACACGAGGCCCGCCAGTGCGGCCGCGCCCTGGAGAGCACACTCGGCGCCTGGCACCCCTACGCCGGACTGTCCAGGGTCCGGCACGCGGTGTACCTGCGGTCCGCCGGCGCCGCCGAGGAGGCCGAGGCCACCGGCAGGGCCGCCCTGAACCTCCTGGCGGACCGGCTCGGCGACAGCCACCCCTGGGTCTCCGCCGCGGAGAACTCCCTCGCGGCCACCCTGGCCGCGGCCGGGCGCGTGGACGAGGCGGCCGGACTCGCCGAGCGTGCCCTGCGCCGTTTGCGGGACCTGGACATGGGGCATCGGCCCGATGGCCGGCGGGTGGGCGCGCACCACGCCTGGCTCACCTCCCGCGCCGCCGCCCGCACGGCACCGGCCAGGGACTTCGACATCGATCTTGAACTGCCCGGCATCTAGGGCCGGACACCGGCCCCGGCGCCCGGACGGTTCCTCGACGGAAAGGTGAGCGTACGTGGCAGCAGCCCCGCACCCGGAGACCGAGCTCTTCACCGAGTCCCACTGGTTCCCGGAGGGCCACGGCCGAATAACAGAGCTGTGCCAAGGGGCCTTCGCCGGCGTCCCCGCTCTCAGGTCGGTGTCCCACTACAGCAACGGAATCATCGACTTCGTCCTCCGCAGAAGCGACAGCGCCCCGCTGTCCAGCCTGGTCACCGTGGGCGGCGAGGACATCGCCAACGAGGCCCTGCCCGGCAGCCGGCTCCTGCTGTGCACCCAGGACCTGAACGCGCTGATGCGGCCCCTGGGGACCGGTGAGCTGATGCGCGTCGTGGTCGCCAACGCACGCGGCGGCCTGTGGGGCGGTCGCGTCAAGCCGGGGGAGTATCTGGCCGCGCTCACCGACACGCCCGGCGGGATGTCCGCCGCCGACGCGGCCATGAACGCCCTCGTCTCCGCCATCCGGACCCGGGTGCACCACCTGCCCGACGAACTGCCCGGTGGCCTGACGGACCCTCCGGTCCCGCTGCCGGAGCACAAGGAGAAGCTGCGCATCGACTTCGGGACGGCGGCGGCCGAGCACGAGAACCTGTCCGAAATGCGGCTGCGGGCCCTGTGGGGCGGTCACGTCAACACCATCGACCTGCACTACGCGGCCTTCTACCGGGACTGGAAACTCGTCTGCGCGGGCGATGTCTTCGAGAACGCCGAGCTCGGCCCGCGCTTCCTCGAGACCAGCGTGCGCTCACGCCGCACCGGGTACCGCGACCTCGCCCAGGGCCTGCGCGGGCATCTCGCCCGGCTGACCGACGCGCTGCGGCTGGTGGTGCAGCCGCCCGCCGACCGCCTGGTCCTGGATGTCCAGGAGGGTGCCGTGTACGTGACCTGGCTGTCGCCGCGGGACTACGTCCTCGGGGTGACACTGGACCAGCGTCAGGTCGCCCACGCGGAGAGCCGGCTGCACCAGCTGGCGGGCGCGCTGCGCGAGGTCACGGAGCCCGGACCGCACTGACCAGCCCGCCCCAGACCTCGTCGGCGAGCGCCTCCACCGCGCGCGCCGCTGTCGGCCGATGGGCCGGTCCTGAACCGCCGAGGGACTGCACGGGCAGCACCTCGACCGCCGTCTCGTACTCCCGGCAGACCCGGCGCAGCCCCGCCCACTGCTCCTCGGACGCGCCCGGCGAGGCGGCACGGAACCAGGCGTCGGCGCCCGTGCGGAACCTCTCCGTCAGCTGCCGGACCAGGGTGGCGCAGCCCAGCGCCGTCAGATCGGCCCGCCCCGCCCGCAGCGGCGGGCTCCCCTCCGTACCACCGCCGGACGAACGGCCGGCCAGCCGTTCCACGGCCGAGTCGAGGAGCGAGAACACCTCCTCGAACCGGCCCTCGACGGGCTCCGGCAGTGCCGTGCGCGCCGGGCCGGGCGCCGCCGCGACCAGATCCCGCCGGGCCAGATCGCTCACCGTCCGGCGCAGCCGCCCCAGTTGGGAACTGTGCTCGCCCAGCGCACCGCGCAACTCGTTGGTCAGCTCCGCGAGATCGGCCTCCTGACGGAGATCCGTGAGCCGGGCGCGCAGCCGGTCCAGGGCCTCGTTCACGGACCGCTCGAAGTCACCCGGGCGGTACAGCAGGGGCTGTGAGCCGAGCGAGCGCGCCAGCCGGTCCCGCATCGTCCGCGACACATGGCCGTTGACCACCAGCAGCACCTCGGCCCGGGCCGGTTCGAGTGCGCGGCGCAGCGCCCGGACGCGCGCGGTGATGCGTTCCTGGTCGTCCGCGACCAGCACCGACGAGGTGACCACGATCGCGATGTAGGCGTTCTCGAAGGGCTCCAGCCAGTACGCCACCAGCAGCGGCCCGTCGGCGGCGGGCCCCCGCGCCGGGACCGGGTCGACCGAGGCGATGCGCCACTGCCCCAGGGCCAGCGCGTCATGGATCGTGGAGAGCACCTGGTCCTCGGAGACGTTGTCGTGCAGATCGCGCACGGCCCGCAGCACGGTCGCGGCGGTCACCTCCCGGACCGCTCCGCCGCCGTCCTCGCTCAGCTGCCAGGCGTGATGGCAGGTCTTGAGGATCTCCCGGGGCACCCCGCCGGTGAGCTCCTGAAGGATCGCCACCGACTCGGAACCGAAGGGCGCGGGCCACCGCTCGACCGCGCCCTCGGCGGAGCCCGGACGGGCGCCCGAACCGACGTACTCGGCGACGAGATCCGCCGTCAGTTCCGCCGTGAACCGGTTCGGCCACAGCTGCACCACCCGCTCGTGCAGGCTCGGGCGGAACGCGTTGAGCCCGCTCGGCGAGGTGCAGAACACCAGCAGCCCGCCCCGGCTCACATACACGTTGACGAGGCGCTCGAAGGCGTCGACGAACGTACGCCGGGAGTCCTCCGGCCAGTCCAGCACCTTCTCCAGCGAGTCGATCAGCAGGACGTACGGCTTGCCGACCCGGCCGTGCAGGAAGCCCTGGACGGCCAGCGCGTCGAAGACCGGGTCGATGCCCGTGACGGCGTCCCTGATGCCGCGTTCCCTCAGCTGCGGGGCGGGCTCGTCACCGGTCAGCCACGCCCAGACCATCGAGGTGAACCGGGGGTCCTGCAGCAGGGCGAACGCGGTGGCGAACCTCCTGTGCTCCGTGACCTCGCCGAGGGTGACCCGCAGATCGGCGTGCATCACCTCGGGGTCGTAGCGCAGGGCGGAGACCACCTTGTCGGGGTCCAGGACGCGGTCGCGCAGCCCGGTGGCGATGTCGTCCAGGGCGATGTCACCGAGCGGGATGTCGTCCGGCCGGCCCGGCCGTGTCTCGGAGCTCTGCTCGCCGACCCGGGCCGCCGTCACATAGGCGTAGTAGTCGCGGACGAGCTCCTCGAACGCGGCCTTGCCCTCCGGGGTGTCGGCGGGGCCGCGCAGCCGGTCGCGGTACATACGGCCGAAGTCCTGCACCGGTTCGTCGACGATCCACATGGCCGGGCCGTCCGGACGGGCGAGCCCGTTGCAGACCTCGCGGGCCGCGTGGCTCTTGCCCAGGCCGAACTCTCCCACCACGGCGATCGCCCGGCCGCGCCGGCCGCCCCGGGGCCGGTCCCGGAGGTAGTCGCGCACCAGTTCCTCGAGGTCCCCGAGGAACTGGGTGGAGACATGGGCGTTGCCCGAGTCGGCGGCCTCGACCGGTGCCTCACCCAGGTCTGCCGACGGGCCGAGCCGCACGACCGGCACCAGGGGGAAGGGGTTGCTGTACCAGGTGTCTGCGCTGCTTGCGGCCACGATGGCACTCCTTGCGGGTCCGGAGAGGCGCGGTCGGGGTGGCGGCGGGCATCAGCCGCCGGGGCGGGGCAGGATCGGCTCACGGAGCAGGGCGTCACGGCGGGCCCGCCGGTTCTCCCAGTGGGGTCTGAGCGCGTCGGCGTCGATCGGCCAGGGGTGCGGTGCGCTGCGCAGGGCGTTCGCCGCCGAGTGGAAGACCTTCCGCAGTTCGCGTACGTCGGAGGGTTTCCATTCGTCGTATGCCGCCATCAGGGAACTCCTGTCGGGCTCGACCAGGCCGTGCGGTCCGCCACCGGCGGTGCGGGCGCTGTGACTGAACCTCCAGATGTCCTCGGAGTCCAGCTCGCGCAGCGCGAGATGGGTGACCGCCGCCGATCCGCCGATGGCGGCGGCCACTTCCCGCGTCGTCTCCGCCGCGCCGTGGCTCACTTCGACGAAAAGTACGATCCTGGGGTGCGCGGGGCTCAGACAGGTGCGCAGAAACGCCGCCCGGAGCTGGGCGTCGTTCCACCGGATGTGCGGGATCACGACGAAGAGCAGCGCGTTGTGCTGGATGAGCAGGTCGCTCATCTCGCTGTAGGCCTGGAACGGGTCCTCCTCCGCGATGATCGCCTGCACCCGGGACTCGGAGAACTGGTGCAGCAGCAGCTTCTTGGCGATCTCGCGGCGTATGCGGGCGTTGATCAGCCGGGTCGGCGCGAACGACCGGCCGTCGGGGTCGACACTGATCCGGCGGCCGTCGTTGTCGAGCCCCGCGGTCGGGGCGAACAGCACGAGCGGGTTCCCGGCCGCCGGCGCCGCCGCCGTCACACGCCGGCGCGCCTCGTGGATGCACCGGTGGATGAGCGACGTCTTGCCCATGCCGGGCGGTCCGCTGACGACCACCACCCGGCCGTGCCCCGAGCTCGAGTCGAGGAGTTCGCCGAGGTCGGGCCAGTGCTCCTCGAAGCGGTCCAGTTCGTCACGGGAGTGGTCGACGTCGACCCACTGGTGCATGTGGTCCGGCTGCTTCCACGGCACCAGGGGGTGGTCGGCGCTGAGCGTGGCGGAACCGTTCGCGCGGTTGTCACGGCCGTCGCCGTTGCCCGCGCCGTTCGATCCGTACGGTTTGCGCACTCCGTAGGGGTTCGCCCAGTCGGAGTTGGTCATCCGTGTTGCCCTCCGGCGCTTGTGGGACGGCCGCTGTGTCGTGATCCGCGCAGCCACCGGACAGGTGCGGGGCGCAGCAGATCCCCCACCTCCCGCGTCTGCCGGTCCAGGGTGGTGCGCACGGCGTCCGCCTCGGTCTTTCTGTCGTGCGGTTGCAGGAGTTGCCCGTCCCGGCTGCGCGGCAGTCTGTCCGCAAGGGGCAGGGAGTCGGCCAGCGCCCGGGCCGCCGCCCGGCGTGCGGACGGGCCGGGCACCAGGGCGAGGAGGCCGGTGAGCGTCGCCCTCGCCCGCGCCGCCTCGGCGTGGTCCGTCTCGGCCACCTGCTCGTACTCCGCGAGATACAGCCATGCGATCCTCCGGAATTCCAGCACGGCCGCCGTGAGTTGCCGGCTGTGCGTGCGCCGCTCCGCCGAGATCCGTTCCGTCTTCTGTCCGAGTACGGTGAGCACGGCGCCGGTCGCCAGCAGGAGCGCTCCGTCGGCGAACCCGCCCGGCCCACCGCCGCCCTGGTCCGCGGGCGCCCCCGGCGGCTCGCCCGCTGCGGCCATGACCGCGTCGCAGACCCGTGCGAAGTCGCCCGGGCGCTCGGCGGCCCAGTCGTCGAGCGACATCACACCGCCCTTGCGGCCGGGCACCCGTACGGCGTCCGCACCGCCGACCGGCCCCGGAGCCCGCCGCACCACACCGAGCCGCAGAGCCGCGTCCCCCAGCTCGCCCCGGTGCTCGTCGGCGAGGCAGTACACCAGCCGGACATCGCTCCTGCCCGTGTCGGCGGCGGCCTGTCCGGCGGTCATGGTGAGGAGCGGCAGCGTGCCGAGCAGCAGGACGGGCGTCCAGCGCGGTCCCGTGCGGGGACGCCCGGCACGGCTCCCTCTGCGCTCACCCATCCGGCCTCCCCGTTCCCCTGGCGGCGACCCGTCCGGGCCGCCGCACATCATTCGGCTACGCGGAGGACCGCAGTCCGTCGGCCGCCGTCGGTGCCTCGCCCGCCCCGCCGTCGTCGGCCGCCGGATGCCGGGGGAGACGCCGCTGCCCGCCCGCGGGTTGCCGGTTCCCGCCGGAACGGCGGCGCGACCAGCAGCCGAACGCGATCTGTGCCCCGTAGTGCAGCAGGTTGACGGTCACCACGGCCGGGGCGACGATGCCGACCGTCTTCGGGAAGTCCCGTTCGAGGGTGAGGGCGAGCAGCACGGCCGTGAGACCGTTCTGCTGGCCGATCCCCAGCAGGACCCGGTCCCTCCGGGACAGTCCGCGCACGAAGAGGGGCATCAGCAGCACGGCCACCACCGCCTGTGCGCCGAACGCCGAGAGGCCGAGCACCACCCCCGGGCCCGGCGACACCCCCTGGGCGGCGAACAGGCCCAGCAGGGTGGTCGCGAGCAGGAAGGCGCTCGTGACCGCCCGTGCGAGCGGACGGGCGAACGCCCGCGTGCGGAGGAACAGTCCGGCCACCGCCACGGCGAGCATCAGCATGTTCGCCGCGGCGAGCACGATCATGGAGACGACCAGCAGGGCGCCGAGCGGCGTCACGGGACGCCGGGGGCGCTCGAGATCCCCGGGCTCCGGAGACTCGGCGGACGCCGCGGACCCTTTGCGTGCCCGTCGTGCCGGCCACAGCCTGCCGCCCGCCCACCACAGCAGCAGGGCACCGGCCAGGAGCAGCGCGTTGAACGCCAGTCCGAGGGCGTAGCCGCGGGCTCCGCCGCCCACCACCGACGGCGTGCCCGGGTGCCCCGCGGCCGTGTAGGCGTACCCGGCGACGTACAGCGTCAGCAGGACCGTCATCGGATCGTCGAAGGAGGCCCACGCCGTGAGCAGCGACCGGGCGCGCTGCGACATGTGCCCGTCCCTGCCGAGGGCGGCCACCGACAGCGGGTCGATCTGCGCGACGACGATGCCGAGGATCAGATACTCCGGGCGGTCGAAGGCCCAGACCATGACGCCCGAGACGATCGCCGCCTTGAGGACGACTCCCAGCGTGACCGCCGCCACCACACCGCGCAGATCACGGCGCAGATCGGCGAGGTCGATGCCGTACGTGCTGCCGTACAGGCCCACGGCCAGCAGCAGTCCGGTGGCGAAGACGTACCCGGTGGTGCCGACCAGGCGCGACGGGTCCGCCGCCAGACCGATCAGAATGCCCAGAACCAGAGCGCCCAGCGCCCGGAGCAGCACGGCCGGAACCGCCGCCGGCGCCTTACGCCGCCGGGCACGGTCGCGTCGGGACGTCTCCACCCGCTCCCCCCATCCCCCGGTGTTACGCCGCGAGCGTAGTCGGGCCGCCGGCACCTCGTGGGCCTTCCGGTACGGACGTGCAGCCGCGAGAGCAATCAAGCGTAGGCATCCATACTCGGACGGCGTAACGCCATTGCCAGCCGTTCCCTTGCACGATGCCCCATGTCGGCCGCCGGTGAACGCTCTTCACCCCTGGGGCGGAGCCACGGCGCCGGCGCCGGTGCGCCCCGCGTCCGCCCCGCCGCCCTCGGCGAGGCCCTCGACGGCACCGCGTCCGTCGGCCGTGCGCCCCCGCCCCGGCCGTGAACCAGGACATGGCGTGGTCGAGGACGTCACCCACCCCCATGGGCGACGTCCTCGACCGCTCCCCCGGTGCCGGACTGTGGCTCAGGTGTCCGCGCGGCGCGCCTGTGCTGTCACCAGCACATCACCGCCGTCTCGCCGGAACCCCAGGCGGAGTACAGGCGTACGCGGACGTGGTAGCGGCGGCCCTTGACGAGCCGGGCGCTGATCGTGGCGTTCTGCGCGGTCCCTCCGTCGTCCTGCCCGGCGAGGTAGCGGGGCTCCCCGTCCCGCTCCTCGAAGACCACGACGACGGCATCGCTGTCGCCGAAGGTGCCGAGCGTGTAGGTGCGGGTCTCCGGCGGGTCGACGACGAAGCCGGCCTGCTCGCCCGGGCCGAGGCCGAGCGGTGCCGAACGGAACGGCACCAGTTCGGACGGTCCCTCAGGATCCGCCGGCGGATACCAGCGGAGCACGAACTCCTTGTCGGCGGCGGACAGCGTGCCGGGCGGGTTCAGACCGGCGCGGTACTGCTCCGGCTCCAGGACCAGCCCCGACGCGAACGGAAACTCCATGATCGACTGCGGGTCCCAGACGGAGCCGTTGACCTCGTCCGGGTCGAGCTTGCGCAGAACGTTGTAGTGCGTCCTCTCCCTGCTCCAGTGGTGGGGCGGGCCCGCCAGTTCGGCGTACACCGCCTCGTCGTCCCAGTGGATGCCGGCGAACGGGCTCTGGTGCTCGTGCAGCATGCCGAGCGCGTGCCCGATCTCGTGCAGGGCCGTCCCGCGCTCCCCGGGCGCGGTCAGGTCCCAGCCGAAGTTCATGGTGCGCTCGTGCCGGCCCGCCAGGAGCGCGTCACGGCCCACGGCCGACCAGGAGCCGTCACCGAGCTGGAACCCGATGCGCAGTTCGGCCTCCGAGCGGTCGTCGACCTCGGCGAAGGAGATCCCGGCGCCGAGGTCCTGCCACTCCTGGAAGCATGCGCGCACCACGTCCCGCTGCTCCTCGGCGCCGGCCCACGACACGCGTCGCGTCATCCCCGTCCCCGGCACGGGGATGACGGACGCGTCGCTGTCGCCGTCGAAGAACCAGTAGTGCAGAACAGTGCCGTTGACCCACATCCGCCGCCCGCTCACGAGCGCGCTCAGCCGCTCGGCCGCCAGCCCCGGTGCGAAGGCGGGCGCCGGCGCCTGAGCCAGCGAGCAGTAGCGTGCGGTCATGGCCACAGCCTGCCCCGCGGGCCGTCCCGGGCGCCTGAGTCGGGGGCTACTCAAGTCGCCCTGTATCAGAAGTGAGTAGCCGCGCTCATATCTGTGTGACGACTTACGAGCGGGACGCGACGCCCCTGGAGCTGCCCTGGCCGTTCGCCGGGCGGGAGGACGAACTGGAGCTGGTCCGCAGGTCCCTGACCGGCGGACGCCGCGGCATCGCGGTGACGGGCCCGGCGGGCTGCGGCAAGACCCGCCTGGTCACCGAGGCGGTCCGCGGCACCGACTGCGCCCGGGCGGCCGGTACGCCCGAGAGCCGCGCCCTTCCCTTCGCCGCGTTCGCCCATCTGCTGCCCGAGACGGTCACCCTGCACCGCGCGGTCCAGCTCCTGGCCGGCGTCCGTACGCTGGTCGTGGACGACGCGCACCTCCTCGACGACGCCTCCGCCGCCCTGGTCCACCAACTCGCCGTGCACGGCCGCACCCGTCTGCTGGTCGTCGCCACGGACGGTACCCGGGTACCCGGCGCGATCTCCCGGCTGTGGACCGGGGAGCTCCTGCCGCGTCTCACCCTGGAGCCGCCGGCCCAGGAGGAGATCGCGCAGCTCCTCACGGCCGGCGCCGGCCCCCTCGACCCGCTCACCGCCGGCCGGCTGCACCGGCTGAGCCAGGGCGATCTGCGGCTGCTGCGCGACCTGCTGGGCGCGGTGCGGGGGCGGCTCACCCAGGTCCCGGGCACCGGGGAACGCGCGTGGCGGGGCCCGGTGCCGCTGACCACGGCCGTGCGTGAGCGCACCGCCCCCGTCCTCGGCCGCACCTGCCCTCGCGAACGCGAGACCCTGGACCGCCTCGCCTTCGCCGAACCCCTGCCGCTGCGTCCGGACGACGCGGACATCGGGGCCCTCGAAGTCCTGGAGTCCGACGGCCTGATCCGCGTCGACGACGCGGGCACCGTCCGCCTCGCGCACCCCCTGCACGGCCCGGTGCTCAGGGCCGCGGCCGGCCGGCTGCGGGCGCGCCGGCTGGCCCGGACACCGGACGTGTGCGCCGCCGCCCTCGACGCCGAGTCGGCCGCACTCGCGCACCGGATCGACCGGGACGACGTACGGCCGTTGGCCACGCCGGTGGGGGAGTGGCTGGTCGCCGAGGGCGGCCCGCTGCCGTGCGGGTACGCCGCCGTACGCGCCCGGTTCGCCCGGCTGCGCGGGGAGTCGCGGGAGGCGGCGGCCTGGGCGAGGGAGGGGCTGCGCGGCGCACCCTCGGACGCGTCGTGCCAGGACGAACTCGACCGTGCCTCCGCCCTGTCGGGCGAACCTCCGGTCGACATCGGGGGCGACCTCGACACCGTCCTCGCAAACCTCGCCGACCCCTACGACGCCGTCCGCCTCGGCGCCCCCGAGAAGGTCATCGACCGGCTCACCGGTGTGTTCGCCCGGCACGCCGACGCGCTCACCCGCGCCGACGGCCCGGCCCTGGACGAGGTCGCCGAGGAACTGGAGCGGCGCGGCTTCACGCTGTTCGCCGCCGAGGCGCACGCCCAGGCCGTGGGGACACACCGCGATCCGCGTGCCGCCCGGCACTCCCGCACCCGGGCCGTGGCCCTGGCCCGGCGCTGCCAGGGCGCCCGCACGCCGGCCCTGTCCGGGCTGGTCCTCGGCGAACTCACCGCCCGGCAGCGGCAGATCGTCACCCTCGCGGCGGCGGGCCTGAGCAACCGGCAGATCGCCGAGCGGCTCACCCTGTCGATCCGCACCGTCGGCAATCACCTGTACAGCGCCTACACACGGCTCGGCGCGAGCGACCGCGGCGCCCTGCCGTGGCTGACCGAGGAGCCGGAGGCCCAGCCGGCCTGAGCCGCACCCCGAGACCGGCGGCCTGACCCGCACAGGGGACGGGTCAGGCCGCCCCTCAGGCCGCCCCGAACGCCGAGAACGCCCACCCCGTGGCCTGGTGCAGCGCGTCGCCCGGCAGGGCGGCCCGGGCGTCGCGCAGCGCCTCCGCCAGTGACAGGCCGGCGTCGAGGCCCTTGTGCAGCGCCAGCATCAGCGGCACCACCGCGGCGTCGTTGACGGGCGCGCTGCACGCCACCACCCCGGCCGTGCCCAGCGGCAGCAACGCGGTGACCAGGCCGAGCAGTTCGTCGGCACCGACGGACGCGAGGCGGGCGGTGTCGCAGCAGGACAGGATGATCCGGTACGGGCTGCGGGCCAGACGCTCGAAGTCGTGCACGACGATCGGCCCGTCGGCCATCCGCAGGGAGGAGAACAGCGGGCTGTCCGCGCGGAACGTGCCGTGCGCGGCGATATGGGCCAGCGCCGCCCCGTCCAGCTCCTCCAGCACCCGTGGCACCCGCGCCTCGCCGCCCTCCAGGACCGTCGCGCAGCCGTAGCGGCCGGCCAGCTCGGGCACCTCGGCGCCGCCGGTCGCCAGGCCCGGGCCGCGTACCAGCACATGGCAGCCGTCCGGCGGCGGCGCGGTCTCCCCGGCACGCAGCCAACTGCCCGCCGACGGCGACACACTGAGTACCCGCTCCCGCAGCGACGGCAGCAGCGCCCACGGCACCCGGTGCAGCCGCCCCGGCGGCACGATCACCACCGGGCCGCCGCCCAGCTGCGCCGCCGCCGGGCCGAGCAGCAGCTCCTCCAGCCGCCGCCCGGCCGCCTCCACGACCGCAAGACGCGCCTCGGCCCCGGGATGCGCCAGCCGCCGCAGCCCGGCCTGCACGTGCTCCGCCTCCGTCACCGCCTCGGCCAGCAGCCCGGCCTCGAACCTGCGCACCCGCCCCTGCCCGCACAGCAGCACCTGCACTCGCCCGTCGAGCACGGCGAGCTCCACCAGCCGTACCTCGTCGCCCAGCCGCTCCAGCAGCCGGCCGACGTCGAAACGGTCCCCGCCCCCGGGCGCCTCACCCCGTATGTGCAGGGTCCGGGACCGGATCTCCCGCTCCAGGCGGCGCTGTTCACGCTCCAGCGCCGGTACCGGCCGGCCCTCCATCCTGGCGGCCTCCGCACGGGAGGCGATCTCGCGGAACGCGGTCATGCCGCTGAGCAGTTCCGGATCGGCGGGCGGCCGGGTCGGCGCCGTCGACAGCACGGTGGCCCGCCAGCGCTCGCTCCACACCAGCAGCCGCCGCGGCCCGCCCGAGACCAGACTGGCCCGCTGGGCGAGCGCGGCCAGCTCCGCGCCCTGCTCGGTGGCGCGCGCCCTGAGCTCGGAGGCGCCCAGCGTCATCCGGTGGTCGTCCAGCACGTCCAGACCCCGTCGGCACGCCTCCAGCACACCCCGGGCCGACCCGGCGGACCGCGCCCGCAGCGCCTGCGCCGCCCAGCCCGTCATCCGCGCCAGCGGCGGCCCGCCCCGCCTGCTGCGGGCGGCGACGGCCAGATGCCGCTCCGCGTCCGCCGTCCAGCCAAGGCCCAGCGCGATCCGGCCCGCCAGCAGCGACGCCTCCGGCGCGGCCGGCGCCCCGAACGAGGCCAGTTTCTCCGCCACCGCGGCGGCGTCGGCGACCAGCCGGCCCGAACCGCGCCCGGCCGCGTGCCGCGCCTCGATCAGCACCAGCCGGGCGTGCGTCTCCCACCAGGTGCGCCGCTGCCCGGCGAACAGCCGTACGGCGAGAGCGGCACGGGCGATCGCGGTGTGCGGATCCCCGGCCAGCCGGGCGGACCGCGCGGCGGCCAGCAGCAGCTCCGCCTTGCGCGTGGACTGCCCGCCGATCCCGTCGAGCTTCCTGATCGCCGCGTCCGCCTCGGCCAGCGCCTCGGGAGCGAGCCCGGCCGCCATCAGCACCTCGCAGCGCCGGATGTTCAGCATGAACGTCGGCGTGCCGAGCCGGGCGTACCGCTCCTCCGCCTCGTCGAGCAGCCGCAGCGCCACCGGCACGTCACCCGACCGGAACGCGGCGAGCCCCCGGCTCTCCACCGCGTCGGCCTTGTCGTGCTCCTGGCCGGTGGTGTCCCACAGCGCCTCGGCCGCGGTGAAGTCCGCCTCGGCCCGCTCCACCGCCCCCAGCGCCAGATGCACGGTCGCCCGCAGGGTCAGCGCCCGCGCCGTCCAGATCACGTCCTCCGCCTGCCGCAGCACGGGAACCGCCCGGCGTACGTCGTCCAGAGCCTCGCGATGCCGGCCGAGCACCCACCACACGTACGCCCGCCGGTACAGCACCCGTGCCCGCGTGTGCCCGCCGCCCCGTGCGACCCCCCGCTCGAACGCCGCCAGGCCCTCCCGGGTCCGGCCCGCGTGCACCAGCGCCACGCCCAGCGTGGCCAGCACATCCGCCTCCCGGTCGGCCGAGTCCGCGCGCGCCGCGAAGTCCCGGGAGCGCCGCAGATGGTTCAGCGCGAGCCGCAGATCGCCGAAGTCCCGCTGCCAGATGCCGATCACCTGATGGGCGACGGAGGCGTGCAGCGGGTCGGGATCGGCGTCGAGCAGCGCCCGGGCCCTCGCGAGAGCCTCGCCCGGATCGGCGAACACCATCGGCAGCAGTGCCGCCACCGAGTCGTTTCCCGCTGTCACTCCTCGGATGGTAGTGGTCCCCGACCACACCACACAGGTTCGGCGCTGTATCAAATGACCGCCTCGCGGCTCATGTCGAGGAGGATCGGCGCGAACCGACGACCGCTCCGCCGCACCGACCGACGCCGTCGCCCAGTGGGAGGACCCGCCATGGCACCTCAGCGATTCCACGAGCAGTTCGACCAGATCCAGCGCTCCATGCCGGACGTCCCCCTCGCGATGGGCCCGGACGACTCGGCCGAGTTCATGTACGAGAAGGGCGTCGTCCTCGTCCGCGACGGCGAGGAGGCCGGCATCGTCGAGGACACCGTACGGGCGCACTTCACCGCGGCACCCGACCTCGACCAGGACCAGGTCCGCCGGGCCGGCCCGCGGACCAACCGCAGCGGCATCACCCGGATCCGGGTCGGCAACCCCGGCGAGGGCGGCCGGGAAGCCGACCGCACCGTCGCGCAGGCGCTGCGGTCCGTGCGCGAGAGGGAGGACCGGGCCGGGCACCGGATGGCCGCCCGCAACCATGTCGTCCACATCGCGGTCAACGCCTGCCCCGGCGACGAGCCGGTCCCCGTCCCGCTCAGCGAGCCGCTCAACCCGGCGCCCGCCGAGACGGCGTACGACACGGACACCGCCGTCGGCGTCCTCGTCGTCGACACCGGGCTGATGAACGACTACCGCTCCTGCGGCCTGCTGTCCCACACCGGCGGCGACGCCCAGGTCCAGGAGTGCGACGACCGGGGCATCCTCCAGCAGTACGTCGGCCACGGCACGTTCATCGCCGGGCTCGTCGCCGCCGTCGCGCCCAACACCGACATCACCGTGCGCGGCAGCCTCAACGACGCGGGCGCCATCCTGGAATCCGAGTTCGGCGAGAAGCTCTTCGAGGCCGTCGACGCCGGCGGCTGGCCCGATGTCCTCAGCCTCTCCGCCGGCACCTCCAACGGCCGCACCGACGGCCTGCTCGGCGTGGAGAACTTCATGCGGGAACTGCGCGAGCAGCGCACCCTGCTGGTCGCCGCCGCGGGCAACAACGGCAGCGCCACGCCCTTCTGGCCCGCCGCCTACGCCGACCTGCCCGGCTGGGAGGACTCCGTGCTGTCGGTCGGAGCCCTGCGCAGCGACGGCGAGTTCGGCGCCTGCTTCACCAACCACGGCCCCTGGGTACGGGTCTACGCCCCCGGCGAGCGCCTCACCAGCGCCCTCACCGGCTTCAAGACACCCGTCCCGTACGTGTACCAGCACTCCACGTACGACTCCTGCCGCTACGGATTCCGCTACGGCTGCACCTGCCGGCACCCCCGCCACACCGGAGTGCTGAGCGACGAGAACGCCGCCGCGAAGCCGGACCAGGTGATGTTCGAGGGGTACGCGCAGTGGAGCGGCACCTCCTTCGCCACCCCCGTGACCGCGGGCATGGTCGCCGCCCATATGACGGCGCACAAGGAGACCGACCCGCGCGCGGCCCGGCGGCAACTGCTCGCCGCCAACACCGGGCTCGCCGAAGTGCGCGGGGCGCACGTTCCCGCGCTGCGTCCGCCCACCTGGCGCCCGGTCCCGGTCGTGCGCCTGGTCCCCGGCTCGTGAGGGCCGAAGCCGCCCCCTCCACGGCGTACCATGACCTGCCGTACTCGAGGGGTGGGGCTGCCGTGGACCGTACTGATGCCGGCGCGCTCGTCCAGGCAGCCGCCGACGGCGACGCGGCGGCCTGGAAGGCGCTCGTGGAGGGGCTGAGCCCGCTGGTGTGGTCCGTGGTGCGGGCCCACCGGCTCTCCGACGCGGACGCCCACGAGGTGTACCAGACCGCGTGGTTCCGCTTCGCCCAGCACCTCGGGCGGATCCGCGAACCCGGCAAGGCGGGCGCCTGGCTGGCGAGCACGGCGCGCAACGAGTGCCTCAAGGTCATCCGGAGTTCGCAACGGCTGACCCTGACGGACGATCCACAACTCCTGGACCGGGTCAGCGAGGAGGGCACGCCGGAACAGTCGCTGCTCGACTCCGAGGAGGCCGCCGCCCAGAGCGAACGCGTACGGCGGCTGTGGCAGGAGTTCGAGGAACTGGGCGAGCGGTGCAGGCAGTTGCTGCGCGTGCTGATGGCCACGCCGCCGCCCAGCTATCAGGACGTGTCCGCCGCGCTCGGCATCGCGGTGGGCAGCATCGGGCCGCTGCGCCAGCGCTGTCTGCGGCGGCTGCGGGCCCGGCTCGAGGCGCGGGGGGCGATATGAGCGACCTGAACGGCATGAACGGCATGAACGACGACGACGCGTTCGACGAGGACGGCTGGGAGGACGAGGAGTTCGACGCCGGGCTGCTGGAGGAGGAGCTGCGGCAGGCCGCGGCCGTCCTGGACCCGGTGCCCGCCGAGCTCCAGCAGATCGCCGTCGACGCGTACGCGCTGCACGACCTCGACGCCCGGATCGCCGAGCTGACCTTCGACTCGCTGGTCGACGCCCTCCCGGTCCGGGGCGTCACCGACGCGCCCCGGATGCTGACCTTCCGGGCGGGCGAGGTGACCGTCGACGTCGAGGTGACCACGCACGGACTGCTGGGACAGGTGCTGCCACCGCAGCCGGCCCGGATCGAGGTCCTGGGCGGCCCCCGCCCCGGCGCCCCGCTCATGGCCGACGACCTGGGCCGCTTCACCGGCGACGCACCGCTCTCCGGCCCGTTCGCGCTACGGCTGCGGACCGGCGGGGACGTGGTGGTGACGGAGTGGCTGCGGGCCTAGGGCCCGGCCACCCGGCTGCGGGCCTGCCCGGTCACCAGGCGCACGGCAGCGTCCGCGGTCCCCGGATCATCGTCCTGCGCCGCCACTCGATCCGGTCGGCGGGGACCGCGAGGCGCAGGCCGGGGAGCCGGTCCAGCAGGGTGCCGAGCAGGAGTTCGGTCTGGAGGCGGGCCAGGACGGCGCCGGTGCAGTAGTGCGGTCCGTTGCCGAGGGCCAGGTGCGGGTTGGGGGCGCGGCCGGGGTCGATCCGGTCCGGCTCGGGGAAGACGTCCGGGTCGCGGTTGGCCGCGAGGTAGGAGACGTACACCGGGTCGCCCGCGCGGATGCGGTGTCCGCGCAGGTCGACGTTTTCCAGGGCGATCCGCGCCAGGCCCACGGAGCTGCGGTGCGGGATCCAGCGCAGCAGCTCGTCCAGCAGCGCGTCGCGTCCCTCGGGCCGCTCTTGCCACCACTGCCGCAACTCGGGCCGGGTGAGCAGCAGACAGAGCATCTGCCCGCAGTTGTGGGTGACGGCCTCGCCGCCGATCTGCAGCGGACCGGCGAGGCCGATCGCCTCCGTCTCGCTGAGGTCGCCACGCGCCACGGCGGCGCCCAGCAGGGAGTACACGTCCTCGCCCGCGCTGTCCGCGCGGGCGTGGATCGTCTCCGTGATCCATCCGTACAGACTGTTCTTGGCCCGGTCGGCGGCCTCGGCCCCGCCCGAGGTGGAGATGATCTGCCGGGTCCAGGTGTGCACCCGTTCCCGGTCGGTGGCGGGTACGCCCATCACCTCGCTGACCAGGGCGATCGGGAACGGTTCGAGCACCCGCTCGATCAGCTCTGCCGGCGGCCCGTCCCGTACGACCCCTTCCACCAGCTCGTCGAGCATCTCCTGCGCGCGGGGCCGCAGCCGCTTCATCGCACTGACGGTGAAGGCCCCGGCGACCGCCTTGCGCAGCCGGTTGTGGTCGGGCTGGTCGGCGAAGGCCAGCGAACCGGGCCGCGGCTTGAAGTGCGGGGCCATCCGCGTCACTTGACGTCCGGTCACCTCCGCGCGGCTGAACCGCGGATCGTTGGTGATCAGCTTCACGTCGTCATGGCGGGTGGCCAGCCACGCCCAGCCCTCGCCGAACGGCAGCCGGATCCGGGTCAGCGGCCCCTCGCGCATCAGCTCCGCGAGGACCGGGTCGAACTCCGTTCCGTCCAGGTCGAGGGCGGGCCAGTCCCGTACGGGCGGCGGTTCCTGGCCGGTCAGCGTGGTGGTCTCCTCCGTCATGCACCCACCCTCGTCGCGCCCCCGCCGCTTGTCGCGCGGGAGTGCTCCAGCCGGTGACGTCCGGTGTTCAGCGGGACACGGCGTCGACGAGACGGGCCAGCGCGCGGGCCGGCCGCTCCAGTCCGGCCCCGGCGGGACCGCCCGGCTCGGTCATATAGGTGTCGCGGCGGATCTCCACCATGAGCGCGCCGACCTCGGGCCGCTTCCCGTAGAACTCCAGGGGGACGTAGGTCCCGCTGAACGGGCTGTCGAGCCCGGTCTCCCCGAACGCCTCCCGGGCGGCGTCCAGCAGGCCGGGCGATGTGTGGAACGGGTCGGTGCCGAGGCACACCGCCGGCCGGGGTCCGTCCCCGTGCAGTTCGTACGGCAGCCTCCGGCTGGGGTAGGAGTGCACGTCGATGATCACGGCCCGCCCGGTGGCCGCCAGCCGGTCCGCCACGGCCTGTGTCATCGCCCGCGCGTACGGCCGGAAGTACCGCTCCACGAGCGGCTCGGGATCGATGTCCCCGGGGCGCAGTACCCCGCCGTGCGTGGTCCGCGTGTACACCGCTCCCATTCCGACGGCCCGCATCTCCTCCCGCTCGTCCGGAAACCGCTCGGGGTCGACGACCAGCCGCGACAGCCGGTTGACGAACCGCCAGGGCGTCACCTCCGCGAGCCCGGCCGCCACCCCGGCGATCTCCGCCGTGTGCGCGTCGGTGATGTGGTCGAGCTCCCGCTCCAGCTCCTCGTCACCGAGCACGATGCCCGCGCGTACGTCATCGGGTATCTCCCGCGCGGAGTGCGGGACATGCAGGATCACGGGAGAGCGGCCGTCCCCGGCCGGCAGCTCGAAGGAGTGCGGGGCGTCGGTCATGGAGCGGCTCCAAGGGCCTGGTGAGTGGCGTGCGGCAAGGTCACCCATGCAGAACTCCGCCCCGGCCGGGCAGTGTGCCGGTCGGGGCGGAGTCAGTGGATCTACGAGGGTCCGGACGTCAGGCCAGGGACGCCAGGGTCTCGTTCCACGTGGTGGACGGGCGCATGGCCTGGGCGGCCTTCGCCGGGTCGGGCTGGTAGTAGCCGCCGATCTCGACCGGCTTGCCCTGGGCGGCGATCAGCTCGTCGACGATCTTCTGCTCGTTGGCCGTGAGCGTCTCGGCGAGCGGGGCGAAGGCCTTCGCCAGGTCCGCGTCGTCGGTCTGCTTGGCCAGCTCCTGCGCCCAGTACAGGGACAGGAAGAAGTGGCTGCCGCGGTTGTCGATGCCGCCCACGCGCCGGGTCGGGGACTTGTCCTCGTTGAGGAAGGTCGCCGTGGCGCGGTCGAGCGTGTCGGCCAGGATCTGGGCGCGGGCGTTGCCCGTGACCTTCGCGAACTGCTCCAGGGACGGCACCAGGGCGAAGAACTCACCCAGGCTGTCCCAGCGCAGGTAGTTCTCCCTGACCAGCTGCTGGACGTGCTTCGGGGCGGAGCCGCCGGCGCCCGTCTCGAAGAGGCCGCCGCCCGCCATCAGCGGGACGACCGACAGCATCTTGGCGCTGGTGCCCAGCTCCAGGATCGGGAACAGGTCGGTGAGGTAGTCACGCAGGACGTTGCCCGTCACCGAGATCGTGTTCTCGCCGCGGCGGATGCGCTCCACCGACAGCTTCGTCGCCTCGACGGGGGACAGGATCCGGATGTCCAGGCCCTCGGTGTCGTGCTCCGCGAGGTAGGCGTGGACCTTGGCGATCAGGTTGGCGTCGTGCGCACGGGTCTCGTCCAGCCAGAACACCGCCGGGTCACCGGTGGCGCGGGCACGGGTGACAGCCAGCTTCACCCAGTCCTTGATCGGCGCGTCCTTGGTCTGGCAGGCGCGGAAGATGTCACCGGCCGAGACGGTCTGCTCGATCAGCGCGGTGCCGTTCTGGTCGACCAGCCGGACCGTGCCCGTGACCGGGACCTCGAAGGTCTTGTCGTGGGAGCCGTACTCCTCGGCCTTCTGCGCCATCAGGCCGACGTTCGGCACCGAGCCCATGGTGGACGGGTCGTAGGCGCCGTTGGCCCGGCAGTCCTCGATCACGGCCTGGTAGACGCCCGCGTAGGAGGAGTCCGGCAGGACCGCGAGGGTGTCGGCCTCCTCGCCGTCCGGGCCCCACATGTGGCCGGAGGTGCGGATCATGGCCGGCATGGAGGCGTCGACGATGACGTCCGAGGGGACGTGCAGGTTCGAGATGCCCTTGTCGGAGTCGACCATCGCCAGCTCCGGGCCCTCGGCGAGCTCGGCGTCGAAGGACGCCTTGATCTCGGCACCCTCGGGCAGGCCCTCCAGGCCCTTGTAGATGCCGCCCAGACCGTCGTTCGGGGTCAGGCCGGCCGCGGCGAGCTTGTCGCCGTACTGCGCGAAGGTCTTCGGGAAGAAGGCGCGCACCACGTGGCCGAAGACGATCGGGTCGGAGACCTTCATCATCGTCGCCTTCAGGTGCACCGAGAACAGCACGCCCTGGGCCTTGGCCTCGGCGACCTGCGCGGTCAGGAACTCGCGCAGCGCGGCGACCCGCATCACGGAGGCGTCGACGACCTCACCGGCGAGCACCGGTACGGACTCGCGCAGCACGGTGGTGGAGCCGTCGTCGCCGACGAGCTCGATGCGCAGCGCGCCGTCCTCGGCGATCACCACGGACTTCTCGGTGGAGCGGAAGTCGTTCTGGCCCATGGTCGCCACGTTCGTCTTGGACTCGGAGGTCCAGGCGCCCATGCGGTGCGGGTGCGACTTGGCGTAGTTCTTCACCGAGGCGGGGGCGCGCCGGTCGGAGTTGCCCTCACGCAGGACCGGGTTCACTGCGGAGCCCTTGATCTTGTCGTAGCGGGCGCCGATCTCGCGCTCCTCGTCGGTCTTCGGGTCGTCCGGGTAGTCCGGCAGCGCGTAGCCCTGGCCCTGCAGCTCGGCGATCGCGGCCTTGAGCTGCGGGATGGACGCCGAGATGTTCGGAAGCTTGATGATGTTGGCGGCGGGCGTCTTGGCCAGCTCGCCGAGCTCCGCGAGGGCGTCCGGGATGCGCTGGTCCTCGGTGAGGTACTCCGGGAACACGGCGATGATGCGGCCGGCCAGCGAGATGTCGCGGGTCTCCACGGCGACACCCGCCTGCGAGGCGTACGCCCGGACCACCGGCAGGAAGGAATACGTCGCCAGTGCGGGGGCCTCGTCAGTGTGCGTATAGATGATGGTCGAGTCAGTCACCGGGTGCTCCGCTCCACGTCTGCAACATTGCTCGACATCAAGATATCTCGTGACCGGCCTCGTCTCGACAGGGGTCCGCCGCCAGTTTCGGGCAACCGATCGGCCCGCTCCTTTGTCATGGAGAGAGATCACTCACTCCATGCCACGGCCGGACCTGACCACCCGGCCGTCCGAGCGAAAGCGGACCATGAGATATCGCACCAGAGTGACGGCCCCCGCGGCCGCCCTGATCGGCACGGCGGCGGCTCTGACCACGGGGGTCCCGGCCCAGGCGGCCACCTCGAAGGAGTCCGCGCGCACGGACGCCTCCCCGGGCCCCGAGACCCTCGGCGACCCCGTCTTCCCCGCCCTCGGCAACGACGGCTACCGCGTCTCGGCCTACCACCTCGACTTCGCGTACGACGCCACGACCAGGCTCGTCGAGGCCACCGCGACCCTGACCATCCGCACCACCCAGGCTCTGAGCCGCTTCTCCCTGGACGCGCGCGGCCTGGACATACGCTCTGTCCGGGTCGGCGGCCGCACGGCCGCCTTCGAGCAGGTGGCCGAAAAGCTGCGGATCACCCCCGCCCGTGAGCTCGCGGCGAAGGCCCGGGTCACCGTGTGCGTGGCCTACGGCGCCGACCCGCGCCGGACCCCGCCGCCCGCCGGCGGCTGGGTGGCCACCCCGGACGGATTCGCGGTGTGCTGCCAGCCGGACCTGGCGCACACCGTCTTCCCCTGCAACGACCACCCCTCCGACAAGGCCGACTTCACCTTCCGTCTCACGGTGCCCGGGGGACTGCGGGGCGTCGCCAGCGGCCGGCTCGTGCGTACCGAGCGGCTGACCGGCGACCGGACGGCGTACACATACCGCTCCCGCTCGCCGATCGCCACCGAGGTGGTGCAGATCACCGTCGGCGACTATGTGATCAAGGACCGGCAGGGCCCGCACGGCCTGCCGCTGCGGGACGTCGTCCCCACCGCCCGCGCCACCGCCCTGGAACCCGCCCTGGCGCTCACCCCGGCCCTGGTGGACTGGGTCGAGCGGCGGCTCGGGGCGTACCCCTTCGAGACGTACGGCCTGCTCCCGTGCAACTCGGACGACCCGAACGCCTTCGACTTCACCGGCCTGGAGACGCAGACCCTCACCATCTACAAGCCGAACTACCTCCTCCAGGAGGAGAGCAAGATCGGCTCGCACATGATGCACGAGCTGGTCCACTCCTACTTCGGCAACAGCGTCAGCCCCGCCACCTGGGCCGACCTGTGGCTGAACGAGGGCCACGCCGACTTCTACGGGCTGCTGTACCGCTACGAACGCGGCTGGCCCGACTCCAAGGGCATGACCACCATGGAAGCCCGGATGAAGGACACCTACGCCCTCGGCGACCAGTGGCGCCACACCTCCGGGCCGGTCGCGGCGCCCAACGCGGTCAACCTGTTCGACAGCCAGCGCTACCTCGGCGGCGTGCTCGTCCTGTACGCGCTGCGGCAGCAGATCGGCGAGGCGGCCTTCAGCGCCGTCGAGCGCGCGTTCCTGGAGCGGTACCGCGACGCCGCGGCCTCCACGGAGGACTACATCGCGGTCGCCTCCGAGGTCTCCGGACAGGACCTCACCGGCTTCCTGCGGGACTGGCTGTACGGGACGAAGACGCCCAGGATGCCGGGCCACCCGGACTGGACCGTGACGCCCGTGCAGCCGTCCCTCGCGGCACCGCGCAGCCGCAGGGACAGCCACCACCACGACAACTCCGCGACGCTGTAACGCCTCGGAGAGGCGGCTTCAGTCGAGCCGGGCGGCCGTCATGTCGCCCGGCTCGAACTCACCGGTCCGCTGCTGCGGGATGACGGCCGCGCCCTGCTGGAGCGCCACCGTGCGGGCCGGGGCGGGAATGCGGATGCCCTCCGCGCGGTAGCGCTTGTGCAGGCGCTTGATGAACTCGTGCTTGATCCGGTACTGGTCGCTGAACTCGCCGACGCCCAGGATGACGGTGAAACCGATGCGGGAGTCGCCGAAGGTGTGGAACCGGATGATGGGCTCGTGGTCCGGCACGGCACCGTCCACCTCGGTCATCGTCTCCGCGATGACCTCGTTGGTCACCCGCTCCACGTGCTCCAGGTCGCTGTCGTAGGCCACCCCGACCTGCACCAGGATGGTCAGCTGCTCCTCGGGGCGCATGAAGTTGGTCATGTTCGCCTGCGCGAGCTGACCGTTGGGGAGCACGATGAGGTTGTTCGACAGGTTGCGGATCGTCGTCTGCCGCCAGTTGATGTCCTCGACGTAGCCTTCCTCGCCGCTGCTGAGCTTGATGTAGTCACCGGGCTGGACGGTCTTGGAGGCGAGGATGTGGATGCCCGCGAAGAGGTTGGCGAGCGTGTCCTGAAGCGCCAGCGCGACCGCCAGACCGCCGACGCCCAGGGCCGTGAGCATCGGGGCTATGGAGATGCCCAGGGTCTGGAGCACCACCAGGAAGCCGATCGCGAGGACCAGGATCCGGGTGATGTTGACGAAGATCGTGGCCGATCCGGCGACCCCGGAACGGGACTGGGTGACCGTGCGCACCAGGCCGGCCACCACCCGGGCCGCCGACACCGTCGCGACGAAGATGAGCAGCACGGTCAGCACCTGGTTGGTGTGATGCTGCACCGTCCGGGTCAGCGGCAGTACCGCCGCCGCGCCCGCCGCGCCGCCCACGACCGCGGCCCACGGCACCACGGCCCGCAGCGCGTGCACGATGACGTCGTCCCCGCTCCACCGGGTGCGGTCGGCGTGCCCGCCCAGCCAGCGCAGCAGGATGCGCAGCGCGAACGCCGCCAGCAGGCCCGAGGCCAGGGCGATGCCCGCGAAGACCAGATCGTCCACTGTGAGCGCCCGGTTCACCGGTCACCTCCGGGGTCAAGAACAGCGGCGAACGCCGTCGTCGACGGCCGGATGTGAAGTCTCGTCACGTAGTCACCTGCTCGTTTTCGGGGAAGTCCGATCGCGCCCGACCACCCTGACCCGGGGTCGGCACAATCGTTCATCCTGCCGCATCCCGTAAGGGGTTTCGTACCGGAGACGGGGGTGAGCGGGGGGTGAGTTACTGCACATGACGTACCGTCGCGCGCGCCGGATCCGCCTCGCGCACATCCGCTTCGCTCACAGATCCGTGAACGATCCGTGCCGACCCGCGCCGGAGGCGAAGCGGGCGGCGCCCTCGACACTCTCGGCCAGCACACCCGCGCCGTGCCGGAACTCGGTGCTGAGCGCGGCCGGCTCGTCCAGGCCCTCCTGGTCGAGGACGGAGGCGCGGTCGGCGCGCAGGCAGGACTGCGGGAACCCGGCGATCGCGGCGGCCAGTTCCTCGGCCTCGGCACGGGCGCGGCCGGGCGGGACGACACGGTTGACGAGCCCCATATCGTGGGCCTCGGCGGCCGGGACGGGCCGTCCCGTGAGGATCAGGTCGAGGGCGCGGCCGGTGCCGATCAGCCGGGGAAGCCGTACGGTGCCGCCGTCGATCAGCGGCACGCCCCAGCGGCGGCAGAACACGCCGAACACGGCGTCCTCCTCGGCGACCCGCAGGTCGCACCAGAGGGCCAGTTCCAGACCTCCGGCCACGGCGTGCCCGGCGACCGCGGCGATCACCGGCTTGGACAGCCGCATCCGGGTCGGTCCCATGGGGCCGTCGCCGTCCGGCTCGGCCCGGTTGCCGCGGCCGGTGCCCAGCGCCTTGAGGTCGGCGCCCGCACAGAACGTGCCGCCCTCGCCCCACAGCACCGCCACCCTGGCCTCCTCGTCCGCCTCGAACTCCCGGAAGGCCGCGGCGAGTTCGGCGGCCGTGGGGCCGTCCACGGCGTTGCGTGCCTCCGGGCGGGAGAGGACGACCGTGGTCACATGTCCCTGACGCTCGATCCGCACCGGCATGGTGAAGTCCCTTCTGCGCGACGGAGTCGGCACGCTACCCGGGTCAGATCACCTTCAGCCGCACCAGTGCCCCCAGAGTCACCGCGCCCGGCAGCAGCGGCAGCCAGACGGTGACGACCCGGAAGGCCAGGACCACGGCCGTGGCCACCGCGGCCGGGCCGCCCGCCGCCACCAGCGCCACGACCAGCGCCGCCTCCACCGAGCCGATCCCGCCCGGGGTGGGCACCAGCGCGACGGCGACCGTCGCCGCCAGGTAGGCCACCGCCATGTGCGCGGGCGGCACGTCAAGACCGAGCGACTGCCCCACCAGCACCAGCACGGAGGCCTGCAACGCCGGGAAGGCGAAGGACCCGCCCCACAGGGCCAGGGCCCGCGCCGGGCGGGTGTGCACCGAGCGCGCCTCACCGAACGCCGTACGCAGGAAGGAGACCAGGGCCGAGCGCACCCGCCGGACGAGGGTGACCACTGCCGCCGCGACCACGAGCACCACGCCGGCACCGGCCAGCAGCGGGCCGAACGCCGTCTCCGGGACCAGGGTGCTCAGCCGCAACGCGTCGGGGAAGACGAAGAAGAGGGCACCCAGCAGGGCCACCCGGCCGATGCTCTCCGCCAGCAGGTACAGCGCGAGGGCGGCCGAGGAGCGGGCCAGCGGCAGCCCGCACACCGTCATGAACCGCAGATTGACCGCGCTCGCGCCGAGCCCGGTCGGCAGCAGGTGGTTGGCCGCGCCCGCCGCGAACTGGGTCGCGAGGAGCCGCCGTTTGGGCAGCGGTTCGACGACCGCGCCCTGCCGGGTGCAGGCGGCCGCGACCCAGGTCAGACAGGTCGCGCCGACCGCGGCCAGTAGCCACGGCCACTCGGCGGTGCCCAGGTGTGCGAAGCCCTCGGCCAGCACCGACCGGTGCCGCACCGCGACCACGGTGACGAGCAGGAGCGGAAGCAGACACAGGATCTGACGCAGGCGGCGGACCGGGACGCGACGGGGGAGTCGTCCCGGGCGGATTTCGGGGAGTTGTACCGCTGTCACATCCGCAGAGGCTTCCCATGCCGTGCCAACGGCGGGTTGCGGAAGCGGGGCCTGCGGCTTACGTGCGGGGAGCGGCTGGGAGGAGATCGTCATAGAGGCCTTCGCGCGGGGAACGGGCGGGGACGGGAAGAGGGGGATCGGGCTGATTGTGCGGGATGTCGGGGCCGATGCGCGAGCGCCTTGACCTCAAGATTGCTTGAGGTTCTACGTTCAATGCCATGAGCATGGAGACCACAGCGTGGACACAGCTGCACAGCGTCATGAACGCCGAGCAGGAACGCCGCCCCTTCGCCCTGGCGACCCTGCGCCGCATCGGCGCGTTCGCCCGCCCGCACCGGCGCCGCATCGCCCTCTTCGTCCTGCTCGGCGTGGCGACCGCCCTGCTCGCCGTGGCGACCCCCGTCCTGGCCGGGAGCGTCGTCGACGTGATCGTCTCGGCCGGCGACGAGGGCAGAGTCGTACGCCTGGCCCTGCTCATCGCGCTGATCGCGGTGGCGGAGGCGGCACTCGGCATCCTCGGCCGGAGGCTGTCGGCGACGCTCGGCGAGAACCTCATCCTCGATCTGCGCACCGCCGTCTTCGACCATGTGCAGCGGATGCCGGTGGCGTTCTTCACACGCACTCGTACGGGCGCCCTCGTCTCGCGGCTCAACAACGACGTCATCGGCGCCCAGCGCGCCTTCAGCAACACCCTGTCGGGCGTGGTCAGCAACCTCGTCACGCTGCTGCTCACCCTCGCCGTGATGCTGACCCTGTCCTGGCAGATCACCCTGCTGGCGCTGGTGCTGCTGCCGGTGTTCGTGATCCCGGCCCGGCGCATGGGCAGCCGGATGGCCCGGATGCAGCGGGAGGCGGCGACCCTGAACGCGGCGATGGGCACCCGTATGACCGAGCGCTTCTCCGCACCCGGCGCCACCCTCGTCAAGCTCTTCGGCAGGCCCGAGGAGGAATCGGAGGAGTTCGCCGAACGCGCCCGCCGCGTCGCGGACATCGGGGTCCGGACCGCCACCGCCCAGGCCGCCTTCATCACCGCCCTCACCCTGGTTTCCGCCCTCGCCCTGGCCCTGGTCTACGGCCTCGGCGGCTGGTTCGCCCTGCGCGGCGCCCTGGAACCGGGCGCGGTCGTCTCGCTGGCGCTGCTCCTGACCCGGCTGTACGCGCCCCTGACCGCGCTGGCCGGGGCCCGCGTCGAGGTGATGAGCGCACTGGTCAGCTTCGAGCGGGTCTTCGAAGTGCTCGACCTCCGGCCGCTCATCGAGGAGAAGCCGGACGCGCGCGGGGTGCCCGACGGGCCCGTGGCGGTCGAGTTCGAGAAGGTCCGCTTCGGCTACCCCGCCGCCGACAAGGTCTCCCTGGCCTCCCTGGAGGAGGTCGCGACCCTCGACCGGCGGGGCGGCGACGAGGTTCTACACGGCATCTCCTTCCGCGCCGAACCGGGGCAGACCGTGGCGCTCGTCGGGTCCTCCGGCGCCGGCAAGTCGACCGTCGCGCAACTGCTGCCCCGCCTGTACGACGCCGACGGGGGCACCGTGCGCGTCGGCGGCGTCGACGTCCGCGACCTGAGTGCCCGGGCCCTGCGGGAGACCCTCGGCATGGTCACCCAGGACGGGCACCTCTTCCACGACACCGTCCGCGCCAACCTCCTGCTGGCCCGCCCCGCTGCGACGGAGGAGGAGGTGTGGGACGCCCTGCGCCGGGCCCGCCTCGACGACCTCGTACGGTCCCTGCCCGACGGCGTCGACACCGTGGTCGGCGAACGCGGGTACCGGCTCTCCGGCGGCGAACGCCAGCGGATGACCATCGCCCGGCTGCTGCTCGCCCGCCAGCGCGTCGTCATCCTCGACGAGGCCACCGCCCATCTCGACAACACCTCCGAGGCCGCCGTGCAGGAGGCCCTCACCGAAGCCCTCGAAGGCAGGACGGCGGTCGTGATCGCCCACCGGCTGTCCACCGTCCGGTCGGCGGACCAGATCCTGGTCGTCGAGGCCGGCCGGATCGTGGAACGGGGCACGCACGAGGAACTGCTGGCGGCGGGCGCACGGTACGCCGAGCTGTACCGCACCCAGTTCGGCGAGACGGAGCGCACGGTCGTCGAAAGCGTGTGAACGGCTCCGGGCGCGCATCCGTACCTCTTGCGAGTACTCACGCCTGCCCGACAGGGCAGAACAGCGCCCATCCGGAGAGGCGACGTGTCCCAGCAGCAACCGCACGCACCATCCAACCGCCGGACCCCGTCCCGCGCCCACCGGCTGCGCATCGCCGCGGCGGTGGGCGCCCTGGTCGCGCTTCCCCTGGTCACCGCATGCGGCGGCGGTGACGACAAGAAGCCGGCCGGCAGCGGCAAGGCGGCGACGCCCAGCGGGGCGGCCGCTCCCGCCGCCGGTGTCGTCGCCCCGGCGAAGGTCGAGGTCATCGCCGGGCTGGCCGGCTGCAAGGCGAAGATCCGCACCGAGGCGGACGAACTGCGCGAGGGCGTGTGCCACACCAAGAAGGGCGACTTCCTCATCACCACCTTCCCCGAGGAGAAGCTCAAGGAGACCTGGCTGGAGTCGGCCCGCGTCTACGGGGGCAAGTACCTCGTCGGCATGCGCTGGGTGGTCAGCGCCAAGCCCGGCATGTACGAGTCCCTGCGCGCCAAACTCGGCGGAACGGTCGAGGAGATGCAGGGCATCGGCCCCTCCGCGAACCCCTCCTGACGTCACTCCGGCACCAGACGGCGGACGAGTCCGGCGACCTGTGCGTCCTGGCGGGCCAGGAAGGTCTCGAAGGTCCGGCCGGTGGCGAACACGTCGGTCCAGCCGTGCCGGCGGAGTTCGGCCCGCCACCGGCGGGAGCCGTGCAGCTCGGTCAGCGCGTCCACCCAGCGCCGCCGCTCGGTGTCGCTGATGCCCGGCGGGGCCACGATGCCCCGCCAGTTGTTGAACACCAGGTCGATCCCCGAAGACTTCAGGGTCGGGACACCGGCCAGCACACCGACCGGCCGCTCACCGGTGACGGCGAGGACCCGCAGCCGGCCGCCGCGTATCTGGTCGAGGAACTCGCCGAACCCACTGGTGGCGACGTCGACCCTGCCGTCGAGCAGTGCGGGCAGCAGATCGCCGCCGCCGTCGTACGGGACGTACGCGACCTTCCGCGGGTCGATGCCGACCGCCCGGGCCAGCTCCATCGGCAGCAGATGGTCCGGGCCGCCGGCGGAGGAACCGCCCCCCACCCTGAGCCGCCCGGGGTTTTCGCGCCAGGCGTCCACCAGGTCACCGATCGTGCGGTACGGCGAGTCCTCGCGGACGACGACCGCGCCGGCCTCCTCGATCAGGCGGGCGATCGGGGTGGTGTCGGTGACGGACACCTTCGAACCCGCCGCGTGTGACGCGCCCACCACTCCGAGACCCATCTGCAGCGCCAGCTCGCCGTTGCCCCGCTCGTCGACGACGCGCTGCAGCCCCACCGTGCCGCCGGCACCCGGCAGGTTGAACACCTGCACGCCCGAGGCGATCCCGGTCTCCTCCAGCACCCGGGCCGCGGTACGGGCCGTGGTGTCGTAGCCGCCGCCGGGCGTGTTGGGCACCATGAGCCGCAGGTTCGCGGCGTCCCCGCCGCCCGGCCACGCCCCGCATGCGCAGACCACCAGCAGCACCAGGACGGCGAGAGTGCCGGGTAAGGCGCGCGCCGGGCCTCTCATGACGCCTCCCTTTCGATTTCCGCTGGTGGGCGTCATGATTGTCCGACTCGGCACCTGAGCCGCCCCGCTTGTGTCGGCAGAGAAGATTGAGTTCGTTGTGGTCGCCACCTTTCGTCGCCATTCGCTCGCGGGCGAGATGCTGGTGCTCCAGCTCGCCATCGTCGTGGTGGTGCTGCTGGCCGTCGCCGCGGTCTCCCTCGCCCAGTCGCAGGCCACCTTCACCCGGGTCGAGGGACGCCGGGTGAGCGCGCTGGCCGAACAGCTGGCCGCCAACCCCCTGGTGCGCAGCCAGCTGGTGCGTCCCGCACCGGGGGAGACGCTCGCCCCGCTGGTGCACTCCACACAGGCGCAGTCCGGGGTGACCTCGGTGACGGTGGCCGACGCCGCCGGCCGGATCGTCAGTTCCACCAACCCCACGGTCGTCGGCGAGCGGCTGCCGCTCGGGCCGGGCACCACCCGGGAGCGCGGCTGGGAGGGACAGCTGACCCTGGACGGCAACCGCGAGCTGGCCGCCCAGGTCCCCGTCCTCGGGGCGAGTGAGGAGAACCTCGGCCGGATCCTCGGCACGGTGATGATCGGCGAGGCCGATCCGACGGTGTGGCAGCGGCTCAGCGGCGCCTCCTCGTACCTGCTCGCCTATCTGGGCATCGCCAGCGGGCTCGGCGTGGCCGGCTCCTGGCTGCTCGCGCGGCGCGTGAAACGGCAGACCCTCGGGCTGGAGCCACGGGAGATCGCCGGGCTCGCCGAGCACCGGGAGGCGATGCTCTACGGGATCGCCGAGGGCGTGATCGCCCTGGACCCGCAGCACCGGCTCACCCTCGTCAACGACATGGGCCGACGCCTGCTCGAACTGCCCGAGGACTGCGTCGGCCAGAGCCTGGACGGCTTGGGCATCGACGGACGGCTGCGCGACGTGTTGGCCGGAACCGTGACCGCCGCCGCCGACAGGCGGGACGAGGTCGTCGTCCGCCATGGCCGGGTCCTGGTGATGAACCGGATGACCGTCACCAAGGACGGCCGGCTCCTCGGCTCCGTCACCACCCTGCGCGACCGCACCGAACTGGCCCGGCTGGAACGGGAGATCGGCTCCTTCCGCAGTTCCTCGGAGCTGCTGCGCGCGCAGGCGCACGAGTTCGCCAACCAGCTGCACACCATCTCCGGGCTGATCCAGATCGGGGAGCAGGACGAAGTCGTGCGCTACATCCGCGCGTTGAACCAGCGCCGCCAGTCCCTGGACGTCACCCTCAGCCGCCGCGTCCGGGACACGGCGGTGGCCGCGCTGCTGATGGCGAAGGCGTCCCTCGCGGCCGAACGGAAGGTCAGCCTGCGGATCTCCGACGACACCGCGCTGGAACGGCTGGCGCCGGAGGACGCCGCCGACGTGGCGACCGTGGTGGGCAACCTGGTCGACAACGCCGTCGACGCCGCCGCGCCCGACGGGCAGCGGTGGGTCGAGGTGGCGCTGCGCCAGGACGCCTCCAGCCTGGAGATCGTCGTACGCGACTCCGGTCCCGGCGTGGCTCCCGAACTGGCCCGCGAGGTGTTCTCCCACGGCTTCACCACCAAGGCCGCGCGCGAGGGCGAGCGCGGCATCGGACTGGCCCTGACCAAGCTGGTCTGCGAACGGCACGGGGGAGAGATCTCGGTGGCCAACACCCCCGACGGAGCGGTGTTCACCGCACGCGTGACCGTCGGCCGGCTCACCGGCACACCGGCGGAAGGAGCGGCCCCATGACCTCCCGAGCGCGCGACACGTCGGGCTCGATCTACGTCCTCGTGGTCGACGACGACTTCATGGTGGCCCGCGTCCACCGCACCTTCGTCGAACGCGTCCGGCCCTTCCGTGTCGTCGGCGTGGCCCACACCGGCCGGCAGGCGATCGAAGCCGTGGACGAACTGCGCCCCGACCTGGTCCTCCTCGACCTGTACCTCCCCGACCTCTTCGGCCTCGACGTCATCCCCCGGCTGCGCACCGCGGGACACGACTGCGACGTCATGGTCATCAGCGCCGCGCAGGAAGCCGGCACGGTACGCGGCGCCGTCCGCCGGGGCGTCGTCGACTACCTCCTCAAACCCTTCGACTTCGAGGACCTGCGCCCCCGCCTGGAGCGCTACGCCGCTCAGCGGGGTCGCCTGCTGACGACGGTCGTACGGGGCCAGGCCGACGTGGACCGCGTCCTGGCCGGCGCGATCGTCCCCGCCCCCGCCCCCACCCTGCCCAAGGGCATGAGCGTGGAGACCGCCGAACTGGTCGAGCGCGCCCTGCGCGCGACGGACGGCACCCTGTCCGCGACCGAGTGTGCGACCCTGACCGGCCTCTCCCGCGTGAGCGCCCGCCGCTACCTGGAGTATTTCCACAGCACGGGCAGCGCGGAGGTGACCTTGCGCTACGGCGCCGCGGGGCGGCCGGAACGTGGCTACTCCTGGCGGGCGTGATCCGCTCCCTCCGAGCACGCGATCGCCGCCGCACGGACCGGAGTCCGCGCGGCGGCGATGTGCGGCCGGCCCCGGGACCGTACCGGGGCCGGCACGTCAGGGGCGGTTGGTGAGGTAGCCGCCCATGGAGGTGAAGTACTCGGCCGCGGGCAACTCCCGGCCGTCCTCGGTCCGTACGCGGGTGATGGCGAGGCCCTGGTTGCGGCCGGTGCGGGCGTCGGCGCCGGCGACGATCACCACGCCGTCGCCCTCGCGGTAGAAGATCCGGCCCGGAGTGCCGCCGTAGCGGCCCTCGGACACGAAGGCGGCCAGGACGTCGAGCCGCTTGCCGCGGTGGAAGGTGTAGGCGCTGGGGTACGGCTCGGACTGGGCGCGGACCAGGCGCTCCAGGTCCTCCGCCGGCCAGGTCCAGTCGATGCGGCTGTCCTCGTCGGCGCGCTTGTGGAAGAACGACGCCTGGGAGCGGTCCTGCTTGGTGAACTCGGTCTGGCCGGAGGCGATGAGGCCGAGCGCACCGATGGTGACCGGGGCGATGAGGTCGACGGTCTTGTGGAAGAGGTCGGTGGCGGTGTCCGTCGGACCGACCGGTACCGCCTCCTGCCGGACGATGTCACCGGCGTCGAGCTCGTCGTTCATCATGTGCGCCGTGACGCCCACCTCGGGCTCGCCGTTGATGAGCGCCCAGATCAGCGGGGAGAAGCCGGCGTACTTCGGCAGCAGCGAGTCGTGCACGTTCAGCGTGCCGTGGCGCGGGAGGTCGAAGATGCGCGGGGGGATCCACGTCCGCCAGTTGTTGGCCACGATGATGTCCGCGTCGGCCTCCTTGAGGCGCTCGAACAGCTCGTCGTCGTCCGGGCGGTTGCGGATCAGCACGGGGACGCCGTGCTCCTCGGCGAGATCGGCGACCGAGTCGCTCCAGATCTTCTCGTACGCGTGCTCGCTCTTGGGGTGCGTCACCACCAGCACGACGTCGTGCTCGGACTCCAGGAGGGCTTGCAGGGTGCGATGCCCCCAGGTCTGGTAACCGAACATGACGACCCGCATGGGGTTCCTCCTCAGAGCAAGGGTTTGGCCGAGGCAAGTAAAGCAAGGCTTACCTTAGTCTGCAACGGGGGGTCATGGTGCCCCAGTTGGTGAGGTCCCGTCCGGCGGCAGTCCGTTTTGTCCTGTCGACACCTTCGCCGGTTTAGCTTAGGCTCACCTAAGTTCCGTGGCATGCCGCTCCGTTGGCATGCCCGCCTTTCGTTCCTTCCACACCTGACACGCGGCTGCCCCGCACGATGGGAGTGACATGTCGCAGGTTCTTCCTGGTGACGCACAACCGGTCCACGACCTCATTGGCATCGGCTTCGGACCGTCCAATGTGGCCATGGCTATCGCGCTCCGCGAGCACAACGCGCGCGTCGGCAGGCAGGAGGCAGTCACCGCTCACTTCTTCGAGCAGCAGCCCCGCTTCGGCTGGCACCGCGGCATGCTCATCGACGACGCCACCATGCAGGTCTCCTTCCTCAAGGACCTGGTGACGCTGCGGAACCCGTCGAGCGAGTACAGCTTCCTCTGCTACCTGCAGAGCAAGGGCCGGCTGATCGACTTCATCAACCACAAGAACCTCTTCCCGCTGCGTGTGGAGTTCCACGACTACTTCGAGTGGGCGGCGGCCCAGGTCGACGACATGGTCTCCTACGGCCACGAGGTCGTCGGCGTCGCGCCCGTGACCCGTGACGGCGTCGTGGAGTACCTCGACGTGACCGTCCGGTCGGGGGAGGGGCTCGAGGTCCACCGGGCCCGCAACCTCGTCATCGGCACCGGGCTGCGCCCCCTCATGCCCGAGGGCGTCGAGCGCGGCGACCGCGTCTGGCACAACTCCGAACTCCTCGCCAAGGTCGACGAACTGGAGGGCACGGCACCCGAGCGGTTCGTCGTCGTGGGCGCCGGACAGAGCGCCGCCGAGAACGTCGCCTACCTGCACCGGCGCTTCCCCGAGGCCGAGGTCTGCGCCGTCTTCTCCCGCTACGGCTACAGCCCCGCCGACGACAGCGCCTTCGCCAACCGCATCTTCGACCCCCAGGCGGTCGACGCGTACTTCTCGGCGCCCGAGGACGTCAAGCGCAGGCTGATGGACTACCACGGCAACACCAACTACTCCGTGGTGGACATCGACCTCATCGACGACCTCTACCGGCAGTCGTACCAGGAGAAGGTCCTGGGCACCGAGCGCCTGCGCTTCCTCAACGTCTCCAGGCTCACCGGGGTCAAGGAGACGCCGGCCGGCGCCCGCGCCACCGTGACGTCCCTCGTCACCGGCGAGGAGACCGACCTGGACGCGGACGTCGTGGTCTTCGCCACCGGCTACAGCCAGGCCGACCCGACCGGCCTGCTCGGCGAGGTCGCCGACCGCTGCGCCCGCGACGACGAGGGCCGGGTGCGCGTCGAGCGCGACTACCGCATCGCCACCGACCCCGGCCTGCGGTGCGGCATCTACCTGCAGGGCGGCACCGAGCACACGCACGGCATCACGTCGTCCCTGCTCTCCAACACGGCCATCAGGGTGGGCGAGATACTGGACTCGCTCCTCGGCCGTGGCTCCGGACCCGCCGCCGAGGAGGCCCGGACGCTCGCCGACGACACCGGCAGCCCCGCCCGCTAGGCGACACGGCCCCGCGCCCCGTCAGGGCAGGGACAGGCGCCGCCAGGTCAAGTCGCCGACCGCACAAGGGATAACGTACGTCGACATGGGCACGACTGCTGCAGTGGAGCGCCCCGCGCCCAGGGGCTCGTCGAAGGCCCGTCGGCGGCGGGTCGTGGGTTTGGGCACTCTCGTGGCGCTCCTGGTGATCGCCGCGGTGCTGTCGCTGGCGGTCGGGGCGCGCGCGTTGAGCCCCACCGACGTATGGCACGGGCTGTTCGCGGCCCCGGAGTCCGACCAGCGGCTCACCGAGATCCGGCTCATCGTGCAGACCGTGCGGGTGCCCCGGACGATTCTCGGAGTCGTGGCGGGCATCGCCCTGGGCGTCGGCGGGGCGTTGATCCAGGGGTACACGCGCAACCCGATCGCCGACACGGGCCTGCTGGGCGTGAACTCAGGAGCCTCGTTCGCGGTCGTCGTGGCGATCTCCGTGTTCGGGCTCGGCAACCCGTTCCAGTACGTCTGGTTCGCCTTCCTGGGGGCGGGGATCGCCGGAGTCGTCGTGTTCGGGCTGGCGAGCATCGGCCGGGGCGCCGGCAACCCCCTGACGCTCGCACTGGCCGGACAAGGGGTCACGGTGTTCCTGGCGGCGATGACCACGGCGGTCTCGCTCTCGGACCAGCAGGCCCTGAACGCCCTGCGGTTCTGGAACTCGGGCTCCCTGAACGGGGTCGGATTCGACGTCATCTGGCCGGTCACCGCCTTCATCGCCGCCGGTCTCGTGCTGGCCCTGACCACGCTGCCCTCCCTCAACCTGCTCAACCTGGGTGACGACGTGGCGCGGGGACTGGGCGTGAACATCGCGCTGAGCCGGACCGTCGGCATCGCCGCCATCACCCTGCTGGCGGGCGCGGCGACGGCGGCCTGCGGACCCATCGCCTTCCTCGGGCTCATGGTGGCCCACGTGGCCCGGTACCTGACCGGACCGGACTACCGCTGGCTGGTGCCGTACGCCGGTCTGCTCGGGGCGGTCGTCCTGCTGGTCTGCGACATCGTGGGCCGACTGGTGGTGCGGCCGGGCGAGTTGGACGCCGGCGTCCTCGTGGCGCTCCTCGGCGCCCCGTTCTTCGCGGTTCTGGTGTGGCGCGGAAAGTTCAGGAAAGCATGAACGTGACAGATGTGAAGCCGTCGGTGCTGCCGGGCGTACGGCTCGGCCGGGTGTCGTTCGTCTGGCGGCCCTGGGTCCTGTGCGTGACGCTGCTGCTGGCGACGGCGACCTTCCTGGTGTTCTGTCTGTCCATCGGCGTCGGGGACTTCCCCATCAGCCTGTCGCGGGTGATCGCGACGATCCTCGGGCGGGGCGAGCAGGTCGACCAGTTCGTGATCATGGACCTGCGGATGCCGCGTGCCCTGGCCGGGCTCGTCGTGGGCATCGCGCTGGGGGTGTCGGGGGCGATCACGCAGTCCATCGCCCGCAATCCCCTGGCCAGCCCGGACGTTCTGGGCATCATCCCGGGCGCCAGCGCGGTCGCGGTGTTCGCCGTGACCGTATCGGGGGGGACCGCGGCCGCGGTCGTGGACTCCATGGGCCTGTCCGCGGCGGCGCTCGCCGGCGGGCTCGGCACCGGCCTGCTGGTGTACTTCCTGGCCTGGCGGCGCGGGGTCGACGGCTTCCGGCTCATCCTCATCGGCATCTCCGTGAGCGCCGTGATGGAGGCGATCACGACGTGGCTGCTCGTCACGGCCGACATCAGAGACGTGGCCAAGGCCCAGGCGTGGCTCGTCGGTTCGCTGGAGGACCGCGAGTGGAGCGAGGTGTGGGTGGCGCTGTGGTGCTCGCTCGTCCTCTTCGTCGTGGTGTCCTTCGTCGCGTTCCAGTTCAAGCCGATGCACTTCGGCGACGAGGTCGCCGCCGGCCTGGGTGTCCGGTACGCGGCGGTACGAGCGGTCCTGCTGCTGTGCGCCGTGCTGCTGGCCGGTGTGGCGGTCAGCGCGGCGGGCCCGGTCCCGTTCGTCGCGCTGGTGGCGCCGCAGGTGGCGATGCGTCTGGCGCGGTGCCCGACACCGCCGATGGTGGCCTCGGGCCTCGTGGGCTCGTTGCTGCTGATCGGCTCGGACCTGGTCGCGCGCACGGCGCTGCCGGTCTCGCTCCCGGTCGGTGTGGTCACCGCCGCGATCGGCGGCCCCTTCCTCGTCTATCTGCTGGTGCGGGCGAACCTCAGATAGGTGTACAAGAGTCAGGCATACCTAAGTAAGGGGGGCTTGTGGTCGCACAGTCCATCAACCGGACGAAGACCGGGGTCGACGACGCCTCGCGTCTTGCCGCCAGGGGCGTCACGGTCGGGTACGGCGGCCGGGTCGTCATCGACGAGCTCGACGTGGCGATACCGCCGGGCGTGATCACCACGATCATCGGCCCCAACGGCTGCGGCAAGTCGACCCTGTTGAAGACGCTGTCCCGGCTGCTCAAGCCCTCCGGGGGCTCCGTCGTCCTGGACGGCGAGGACATCGGCCGGCTCAGGACCCGGGACGTGGCGAAGAAGCTCGGCCTGCTGCCGCAGGCGCCGGTCGCCCCGGAGGGACTGACGGTGGCCGACCTGGTCGCCAGGGGCCGCCATCCGCACCAGAGCTGGCTGCGGCAGTGGTCCTCGGACGACGCCGAGGTGGTGGAGCGCGCGCTGGCCATGACCGGCGTGTCCGATCTGGCGGACCGCCCGGTCGACGCGCTGTCCGGCGGGCAGCGCCAGCGCGTCTGGATCTCCATGACGCTGGCTCAGGGCACCGATCTGCTGCTGCTGGACGAGCCGACGACCTATCTGGACCTGGCGCACGCGATCGACGTCCTGGACCTGGTGGACGACCTGCACGAGTCGGGCTGCACGGTCGTCATGGTGCTGCACGACCTCAACCTGGCCACGCGCTACAGCGACAACCTCGTGGTGATGCGGGAGGGCTCGGTCCTGGCGCAGGGCCACCCGCGCGATGTGATCACCGCCGAGCTGCTGCACGAGGCGTTCGGGCTGCGCGCCCGGGTCATCGACGACCCGGTGGGCGACCGGCCGCTCATCGTCCCGATCGGTCGCACACACGTCCAGTTGGACACATCCTGATAAAGACGGAGAAGTAAGGCTAGGCTCACCTCACTCCTCGCGGTAAGGTTTGCCTGCCCTTAGGCGAGGGTGCAGCGAACTAGCGCGAAAGCAAGGGGTTTTGGATGCTCCTCCACCGAACGACGCTCAGCAGGCCCTGGCGGCGCATGGCGGCGATACTGACCGCGGCCACCCTCGGCGTCGGTCTCCTCGCGGGATGCGGTTCCGACTCGGCGGACAAGACGGACCAGCAGAACGACGGCACGCAGGCCGCGGCCGCCGGCGCCTTCCCGGTGACCGTGGAGCACGCCTTCGGATCCACGACCGTCGACAAGGCACCCAAGCGGGTCGTCTCCGTCGGCTACACCGACGACCAGACCATCCTGGCGTTCGGCATCAAGCCCGTCGGCATGGTCGACCAGTACCCGAACCCCCCGGGCAAGAGCCCTGACATCAACACCCAGTGGCCCTGGGTGAAGGACAAGTGGGGCGACACCAAGCCCGAGGTCGTCATGAAGAACGGCGACTCCGGCCCCAACTACGAGAAGATCGCTGCCCTGCGCCCGGACCTGATCGTCGCGGTCTACTCCGAGATCGACAAGGCCGCCTACGACAAGCTGTCCAAGATCGCCCCGACGGTGGCGCGCACCAAGGCCGAGAAGGAGCCCTTCAGCGCCCCCTGGCAGGACAACGCGCTCCACATCGCCAAGGCCCTCGGCAAGGCCGAGGAGGGCGAGAAGATGGTCCAGGACATCCAGGGCCAGCTCGACACCGCCAAGAAGGAACACCCCGAGCTCGGGAAGGAAACCGCCGTCGCGCTGTCCTGGTACAAGGACTCGGTGGCGCCGTTCACCTCCACCGACGTGCGCGGACGACTCGTCACGGGCATCGGCTACAAGTACCAGACCGAGATCGACAAGATCGCGGGCGGCAGCTTCTACACCCAGCTCTCGCCGGAGCGCGTCGACCTCGTCGACGTCGACCACATCTTCGTCATCAACGACAAGGCCGACACCGAGGCGCTGAAGAAGTTCAAGCTCTTCGCCAACCTGGACGCCGTGAAGAAGGGCAACGTGTCGTACCTGCTCGACAGCGAGGGACCCGCGGTCGGCGCGGCCATCTCCCAGGGCACCCTGCTGTCCATGCCGTACGCGATCGACGAGCTCGTCAAGTCGGTCGATCAGTAAGTGAGCACCACCGCAACGTGCCCCGCCCCGGCGACCCTGCGCACGACGACCGGACGCGAGGCCACCCGATGGATCACGGCACACTGCCGTGAGATGCCCTGGCTGACGGCCGCCACCGTGCTCACCACGGTCGTGGGGGCGGCGCTCCAGGTGCTCCCGGTACTCCTGCTCGGCCGGGTGGTCGACGGGGTCGTCGGGGGCGAGGAACGATCGATCCTGGTCACGATCGGGGTACTGATCGGTGCCGCCGCGCTGCTCGGCGCGGCGGCCACCGCGGTCTCGACCTATCTGATCGGACGGCTGGGCGCGGATCTCCTCGCCCGGCTGCGCGAAGGCGCCGTCCGGGCGGTGCTCGGGATGCCGAGCGCCCGGATCGAACAGGTCGGCCGGGGAGACGTGCTCTCCCGGGTCGGTGACGATGTGGCCGTGCTGTCCAAGGGCATCCGCACGGCCGTGCCCACCGTGTTCTCGGCGGGCGTGCTGGTCGTCATCGCCACCCTCGGCATGTTCGGTCTCGACTGGCGGCTCGGTCTGGCGGGCGCCGGCGCGCTGCCCGCGTACGCCCTGGCCCTGCGCTGGTATCTGCCACGGTCCGCCCCGCTCTACCAGAAGCAGCGGGTGGCCCAGGCCGACCGGGCGCAGGCGTTCATCAGCGGTCTGAACGGCATCGACACGGTCCGCGCGTACCGCCTCGAGGGCGCCTTCCGCGAGAAGGTCACCAGCGAGTCGTGGCGGGTGCGCGACCTCGGCATCGAGGTGTTCCGGTTCTTCGGCCGGTTCGTCGGCCGCGAGAACCGCGCCGAGTTCATCGGGCTCGTCCTGATCCTCGTCGTGGGGTACGCCCTGCTGGAGGCCGACGCCGCCAGCCTGGGCGAGGTGTCGGCGGCTCCGCTGCTGTTCCACCGGCTCTTCACCCCGCTGGGCGCCATCATGTTCACCTTCGACGAGGCGCAGAAGTCGGGCGCGAGCCTGACCCGTCTGGTCGGGGTGCTGGGGGAGGCCGCCGAGGAGCGGCTGGTGGGCGACGAGTCCGTCCCGGCGGCCGAGGCCGGCTCGTACCCGGTGGTGGTACGGGGGCTGACGTTCCGTTATCCCGGCTCCGAGGATCCGGTGCTGCGGGACGTCGACCTGACCATTCCCGCCGGTGGTTCGCTCGCCCTGGTGGGGGCGACGGGCGCGGGCAAGACGACCCTGGCCGCCCTGATCGCCGGCATAGGGACCCCGCAGGCCGGGTCCGTGCGGGTCGGGCCGACCGATCTCGCCGTCCTGGACGAGGCCGGGGCGCGGGCCCTGGTGAGCATCCTGACGCAGGAGACGCATGTGTTCTCCGGTCCGCTCGCCGAGGACCTGCGGCTGGCCGCGCCGCAGGCGACCGACGCCGAGCTGATGGACGCCCTGCGCACGGTCGGCGCCGACGGCTGGGTCGACGCGCTGCCCGAGGGTCTGAACACCTTGGTCGGCGAGGGCGGTGAGCGCCTGGACGTCACCAAGGTCGCCCAGATCGCGCTGGCCCGGCTGGTGCTGGGCCGGGCACCGGTGGTGGTGCTCGACGAGTCGACCGCGGAGGCCGGCAGCGAGGGAGCCGCCGAGCTGGAGCGGGCCGTACTGGCCGCGTGCGCGGGCCGGACGACGCTGTTCGTGGCGCACCGGCTGACCCAGGCGATGGCCGCCGACCGGATCGCCGTGCTGGACGCGGGACGCGTCGTCGAGCAGGGCACACACGAGGAACTCGTGGCTCTGGGCGGCCGGTACGCACGACTGTGGCGGGCCTGGCGAGAGGGTAGTTAGGCAACCCTTATTTAGGTTAGCCTAACTCCACATTCTGGAAGGGACGCTGAGTCTTCGATGATGGAACCGCGTGCTCGTCTCGCACTGCTTTCTCCCACCCGCCTGGCAGATGTCCGCCGGCGCACAGGTGACTACCCGGACAGGACCATCGCCGAAGCCTGCGCCATCGGTCTGTCGTACTGGGCGACGGGGCAGAGCCCCGACGGCATCGACCTCACCCCCGGCACGCTCTTCGCCGATGTCCTCGGATGGGTCGACAACGGCGGGACGGCGCCCGGCGGTTGGGACGTGAGCCCGGACGGCCGGAGCATCACCGTCCCGGAAGGCGTCACGCCGGCCGACGCGCAGCTCGCGCTCGACGACCTGGCCGACTTCCCCGACCGGCCCCTCGGCACCATCGGCCCGTCCAGTGTGGCCGCCCGGCTCCGCACCCTGGCCGAGTGGAACGACAACGAGGCCGACCGGGTCCGCCCGACCGTCGTCGAGATGTTCCGGGAGCAGGCGCGGACCAGACCGGACGCCGTCGCCATCGTGGACGAGCACCGGTCGCTGACCTACCGCCAGGCGGCCGAGCTCTCCAGCCAGCTGGCCCACCACCTCATCGCCCGCGGACTGGGCCACGAACAGGTCGTCGGTATCTCCCTGGCCCGCTCCGCCGACATGGTGATCGGGCTGCTCGCCGCACTCCAGGCCGGGTGCGCCTTCGTGCCGCTCGACCCGCAGTGGCCCGCCGCGCGCCGGGCCGTCGTCATCGAGGACGCCCGGGTCGTCCTGCAACTCAACGCCTCGGGCGAGCACGACCCGGCCGAACCGGAGGCCGTGGCCGTCGACCTCGGCGACTGGGGGTACGCCTCCTGCCCCACCGAGGGAACCGGCGTCACCGTCCTCGGCGACGCCCTGGCCTATGTCATCTTCACGTCCGGTTCGACCGGGCGGCCCAAGGGCGCGATGATCCGGCACGAGGCGATCAGTGAGCGGCTGCTCTGGCAGGTCAACGAGATCCTGGGCTTCGGCCACGACGACGCGTCCCTGTTCAAGGCGCCGCTGTCCTTCGACATATCCATCAACGAGATCTTCCTGCCCCTGGTCTCCGGCGGCAGGCTGGTGGTCCTGCGCACCGGCGGCGAACGCGACCCGCACCATCTGCTGAGCGTCATCGCCGAACAGCGCGTCACCTTCACCTACCTGGTGTCGTCCATGCTGGACGTGCTGCTGGAGATGGCCGGCGACACCGGCCGCCTGGACAGCCTGCGGCACGTCTGGTGCGGCGGCGAGGTGCTCACCCCCGAGCTGTATGAGCGGTTCCGCACCAAGCTCGACATCCCCATGTACCACGGCTACGGCCCCGCCGAGACGACGATCGGCGTCTCGCACGTCATCTACCGGGGCGCCGCGGAACGCCTGTCGACGTCGATCGGCAAGGCCAACCCCAACACTCAGCTCTACGTCCTGGACGAGGAGTTGCGCCCGGTCCCCGTCGGGGTCGGCGGCGAACTGTACGTGGGCGGTTTCCTCCTGGGCCGCGGCTACGTCAACGCCCCCGGCCTGACCGCCTCCCGGTTCGTGGCCAACCCCTTCGCCTCCGACGGCTCCCGGCTGTACCGAACCGGCGACCTCGCGCGGTTCGCCCCGGACGGATCGCTGGACTTCCTCGGCCGCGCCGACAACCAGATCAAGATCCGCGGCATGCGGCTGGAGATAGAGGACGTCGAGGCCGGTCTCGCCGAACACCCCCGGGTCCGGCACACCTGCGTCGTCGCGAAGAAGAACACGGCCGGCGGCACCTACCTCGTCGGCTACGTCATCCCGGCCGCCGGCAGCGAGGACCTGAGGGCCGACGAGGTCAAGACCTGGGCGACCGAGCACATGGTCGAGTACATGGTGCCGACCCACCTCGTCGTGATGGACGCGTTCCCGCTCACCGCCAACGGCAAGCTCGACCGCAACGCCCTGCCCGAGCCCACGATCGACACGGGCTCGCTCGTCCGCCCCACCACCGACGACGAGCGCGCGGTGTGCGCCGCGGTCGCGCAGGTGCTGCGGCTCGACGAGGTCGGTGTCGACCAGGACTTCTTCCAGCTCGGCGGAGACAGCATCCTGGCGATCTCCCTGCTGAGCGCCCTGCGCGACGAGGGCCTCCACGTCACGGCACGGCAGATCTTCACCCACACCACCGTGGGCGCACTGGCGGCGGTCGCGAGCCGCGAGGACGTCTCCACCACGGACCACGGCGACATCGCCACCGGAACCGTCGTCGGATCGCCCATCGTGCAGTGGCTCGGCGAGACCACCGACGCCGTCGACGGCTTCGTCCAGTCCGTAGTGCTCAACACCCCGGCGGACCTGACCGCGGACGCCCTCGACGAAACCCTCTCGGCCCTCGTCCGGCACCACGACATGCTGCGCGCCAAGCTGGTCCGCGGCGTCGACTGGAGCTTCGACATCCCGGACGCGGACGGGGCGTCCGTGACCTGGCAGGAGAGCGATCTGCCGGTCGAGGGGTGCGTCGCGCTCGCCACCGAGCGGCTGGACCCCGACGGCGGCGCCATGCTGCGCGCCGTCTGGCGACGCGCGGCACGGCAACTGGTCCTGGTCGCCCACCATGTGGTGATCGACGGCGTGTCCTGGCGCGTCCTGATGGAGGACCTCGCCACCGCCTGGCGGCAGTTCACCTCCGGCACGCCGATCGAACTGCCCCCGGTGGGCACGTCGTTCCGGCGCTGGACCCAGCTGCTGGAACGCGCCGCCTTCGACGCGGACAGCGCCTACTACCGGCGCCCCCTGCCGGGACAGGACCAGCCGATCGGCAGGCGCGCCCTGTCCGAGGTCGACACCGTCGCGCACGAGCGGCTGCGGACCGTCTCGGTCGGCCCTGAGATCACGGCGGCGCTGCTGGGCGAGATCCCGGCGAAGTTCCACGCGGGCGTCAACGATGTCCTGCTGACCGCGCTCTCCGTCGCCCTCGCCCGATGGCGCCGCGACCTCGGCCAGGACCAGACGTTCGCGCACATCGAACTCGAAGGCCACGGCCGCGAGGGACAGTTCGTCTCCGGCTCCGCCGGCTTCGAACCGGAACTGTCCCGGACCGTCGGCTGGTTCACCACCCTCTTCCCGGTGACCGTCGACCCCGGCACGGCGGACGACCTCACCAACCCCGCGTATCTGGCCGCCGCCCTCAAGGCGGTCAAGGAAGACCTCGCCCGGGTGCCGGACAACGGCGTCTCCTACGGCGCCCTGCGCTACCTCGCCGGCAGCGAGTTCGACACCCCCGCACCGCAGGTGCTCTTCAACTACCTGGGCCGCTTCGCCGCCGGCGCCCCCGGCGACTGGCAGCTCGCGGGCACCACCGGCCAGTTGGGCGAGAAGCGCGACCCGGAGATGCGCCTCCCGCGCGCCCTGGAGTTCAACGCGATCGCCGAACCCGCCGCCTCCACCGGCGACTACGAGCTGGTCACCACCATCTCCTGGCCCGACGGCATGTTCACCGACGCCGACATCACGGCCATCGGCGACCACTTCCGGGTGGCCCTGGCCTCCCTCGCCGCACTCGACCAGGGCGGCCACACGCCCAGCGACTTCCCCCTGGTGCCGCTCACCCAGACCGACGTCGACGCCCTCGACGGCCCGGAGCTGCGGGACATCCTGCCCCTGACCCCGCTCCAGGAAGGCCTGTACTTCCACTCGGTCTTCGACGACGACTCGGCGGGCGCTTACGTCGAGCAGCAACTCCTCACCCTGGACGGCGAGGTGGACGCCGACCGGCTCGCCGCGGCGGCCACCCGGCTGCTCACCCTGTTCCCGAACCTGGCCGCCCGGTTCACCGCTCTCGCCGACGGGCGCGTGGTCTCCGTGCTGGAGAGCGGCGTAGAGGCACCCTTCACCACGGTCGACCGTCCCGGCATCACCGACGAGGAGATACGCGACCTCGCAGAGCGGGACCGCCGCGCCGGATTCGACCTGGCCACCGGCCCGCTGATGCGGTTCACGCTCGTCCGCGCGGGCTCCGGCCGGAACGTCCTGGTGCAGACCGTGCACCACATCATCGCCGACGGCTGGTCGGTGCCGCCGATGCTCCGCGCACTGCTGGCCGAGTACCACGCCCCCGGGACCGTCTACCCGATCGGCGGCTTCGCCGACTACGTGCACTGGCTCGCCGGACGCGACGACGACGAGAGCGACCGTGTCTGGCACGCCGAACTCGCCGGCCTGACCGGCCCCTCACTGGTCGCCGAGGACCACACCCCCTCCGACCGGTTCACCGACATCGCCGTGGAGCCGGAGGGCGACCTCGACGCCGCCGTCCGCGAGGCCGGCGTGCCGCTGAGCGTGGCCGTGCACAGCGCCTGGGCCGTGACGCTCGGCGGCATCCTGCACGGCAGCGACGTGGTGTTCGGCTCCACCGTCTCCGGCCGTGACGCCGAGGTGCCCGGCATCGGGGACATGGTGGGCCTGTTCATCAACACCATTCCCGTGCGCGCCCGTTGGGCCGACGGAACCACCTCCTCCGACCTGCTCGCCTCGGTACGCGAGCACCAGAGCGCGGTGCTGCCGCACCAGCACGTCTCCCTGGCGAGGATCGGCCGCCAGGCCGGCGCGGGCTCTCTGTTCGACACCCTCGTGGTGTTCGACGTGGCGACCGACGTCGCCGCCCTGCGACGACCCGACGACACACTGGTCGTCACGGACCTCGTCAACGAGGGCGCCCCGCACTACCCGTTGACGCTGGTCGTCGAGCGTACGCTCGACGGACGACCGCGCTTCAACCTGATCTACGACGCCGAACTGCTGCGGGAGACGACCGCCCGGGCGGTCCTGCACACGTTCACCCACACCCTCACCGGCCTGCTCACCCGGCCGGACGCCCTGGTCGGAGACCTGGCACCCGAGAGCGAGCGGCGCCCGGCCCCCCTCACCCCCACGACGCTGGGCGAACTGTTCGACGCCGCCGCGCGCCGCGACCCCGCCGCCACCGCCGTCACCCAGTGCGGCCTCGACGGCGGCACCCGGTCCCTGACCTACGGCGAACTGGCCGACACCAAGGACCAATTGGCCTCCGCCCTGCGCGCGGCAGGCGTAGGTCCGGGCAAGCGGGTCGCCGTAGCCGTCCCGCGCTCCCTGGAGCAGGTCGTGGCCCTGGTCGCGATCGTCAGCGCGGGCGGCGCGTACGTCCCGCTCGACCTGGCCTACCCGGACGACCGACTGGAGTACATCCTCGCCGACGCGGCCCCCCAGGTCGTCCTGGTGGACCGCGAGCAGCGCGACCGCTTCACACAGCTGCTGGCCAGGGCGGACGTACCGGCCCGGGTGCTCGTCCAGGGCGATGAGCCGCCGGTGGGCGACAACGCCACCGAGCCCGAGGTGAGCTGGCACAACCCCGCGTACGTGATCTACACGTCCGGATCGACCGGCAGGCCCAAGGGCGTCGCGGTGCCGCACTCCAGCGTGGTGACGCTGCTCGCCAACACCCAGCCCGACATGGACTTCGGCCCGCGGGACGTGTGGGTCCAGTTCCACTCCTTCTCCTTCGACTTCGCGGTCTGGGAGCTGTGGGGCGCGCTGGCGTACGGCGGTGAGCTGCTGGTGCCCGAGTACGGGCTGACGCGCTCCCCGGTCGACTTCCACCGGCTCGTCCGCGAGCGCGGAGTCACCGTGCTCAACCAGACCCCGTCGGCGTTCTACCAGTTCATCGAGGCCGACCGGCTCTCCGGCCGGCCGCTGCCCGCACTGCGCCGGATCATCTTCGGCGGCGAGGCCCTGGACCTCGGGCGGCTGCGCGGCTGGGTCGAACGGCACGGCACCGGTGTGCCCGAGCTGGTCAACATGTACGGCATCACCGAGACGACCGTCCACGTCACCCACCGGGTGCTCACCGACGAGGACTTCGGCCCCGGCGACGACGTCAGCCCGATCGGCGGCCCGATCCCCGGCCTGGTCACCCATCTGCTCGACGACCGGCTCCGCCCGGTGCCGCCCGGCAAGGTCGGCGCCATCTACGTCGCGGGCGACCAGGTGTCGCTCGGCTACCTCGGCAGGCCCGGCCTCACCGCCGGCCGCTTCGTGGCGAACCCGTTCGCGAACGACGGCTCCCGCATGTACCACACGGGCGACCTCGCCGTCCGCACCCTCGACGGCGAGCTGGAGTTCACGGGCCGCGCCGACGACCAGGTACAGCTGAAGGGCTTCCGCATCGAGCTGGGCGAGGTGGAGTCCGCCGTACGGGAACTCGACGGTGTGATCGATGCGGCCGTCACGGTGGCGGACAGCGGCGATCACCTGGTCGCGCATGTGGTGGGCCGGGTGCCGGTTGATTTCACCGAGCTGTTGTCCACGAAGCTGCCGGTGCACATGGTCCCGGGCCGGGTCCTCACGACCGACGCCCTACCGCTGACGGTCAACGGCAAGCTGGATCGAAAGACCCTGACCGAACGTACCTTTGGGGGCGCGGGGAACTGCGCGACCAGCCCCAACGCACCCGCAGACAAAAACTCAGCCATCACCGCACTGGTCGAGATCTTCACTCAAACCCTGCCCGGCACAGCCGTCGACCCCGACACCGACTTCTTCCACGCCGGAGGCGACAGCATCATCGCCATCTCGGTCGTGAACAGGGCCCGAACCCTCGGCCTGCAGATCTCACCCCGGGACGTCTTCCTCCTCAAGACCCCCCGCGCACTGGCCGACAACCTGTCGACGAGCACACCGCAAGCAGCCGCCCCTGCCGTCTCCCGCCGCGAGGACGGCCCGCTGCCCGCGACGCCGATCATCCTGCGCCAGCGCGAACTCGGCGGCTCCCTCACCCGATTCGCCCAGGCCAGAACCCTCCAGGCCCCAGAAGGCACCGCCTTCACGGACGCCCAGCGCGCCGCGAACGCGGTCGTCGCAGCACACCCGACCCTGCGACTGCGCCTCCGCACCACGCACGGCGTATGGGCCCTGCGCACCGAACCGGCCCACGAGGTCACCGTCGTTCGCCCGGACACCACCGATGCCACGGCCGTGGCGAACGCGGCCGCGGAACGGCTCGACCCCGAGTCCGGAAACGTCATCGCCTTCGCCTGGCTGGAAGCCACCCGCACCCTCGTGGTCACCGTGCACCACCTCGCCGTCGACTCGGTCTCCTGGCTGATCCTGCTCGACGACCTGACCGCAGCCCTCCGCGGCGAGTCCCTGGCCCCGCCGACCACGTCGTACGCCGAGTACGCCGACGCACTGACGCTCCACTCCACCCACACACTCGACGACCTCGGCCACTGGACCACCACGCTCCAGGCCCCCGAACTGCTGCCCACGATCGGCGCACTGCGCGAGACCACGGTCGTGCTCGCCCCCGACGTGAGCGACCGCTTGACGCGTACCGCCCCCGCCGCACTCGGCGTCGGTCTCACCGAGCTGCTGTGCGGCGCCCTGCGCACCGCGCTGACCCGCGTCCAGCCCTCGCCCACCGATCTCGCGATCGAAATGGAGCGGCACGGCCGGGTCCCGGTCCTCGAACAGCACGACTACACCCGTACGGTCGGCTGGTTCACCTCCATCGCCCCCGTACGGCTCACCGCGCACACCGACCCGGTCGCCGCGGCCCGCGAGGTCGCCGAACGCCAGCCGGACGAGCGCGCCCACGTCGCCTACGGTCAGCTCAGGTACCTCGACCCGCAGACGGCCCCGCTGCTCACCGCCCGCCCGCAGGTGCTGTTCAACTACCTCGGCCGGGGCAGCGAGTCCCAGGCACTGCACCTCACCTCCGGCGACCAGGGCAGCCCGTACGCCGTCGAGGTCAACGCCTGGACCGACGAGGCGACCGGCAGCCTGCTCGCCGAGTTCACCCTCGCCGAGGGCATACCCGACGAGATCACCGGGCACTGGCGCGGAGCGCTGGAGCACATCGCCGACGCCGCCACGACGGCCGAGCGCACCGCGCCGGTCACCCCGCTCCAGCGCGGCCTGTTCTTCCAGGCCCAGCTGGCGGGCACGGCCGGACACTACGTCGCGCAGAGCTGGTTCACCTTCGACCGGCGCCTGGACACCGACGCGCTGGCCGAGGCGATGGCGCATGTGATCGCACGGCACCCGGTCGTGGGCGCCGGCTTCGGCACGGACGACGACGGAAACCCCGTCCAGGTCCTCAAGGCCGGCCGGCGGGTCGACGTCCGTACGGTCGCCCTGTCGACGGACGCGGAGGTCGACGCCCTGCGCGCCCGGGACCGCGACACCGGGTTCGACCCGGGGGAGCCGCCGCTGATCAGGCTGACCGTGGTGCGGCTGCCCGACGACCGCGACGGCCTGCTGCTCAGCTACCATCTGCTGCTGTGGGACGGCTGGTCCCGCGAGATCGTCCTGCGGGACCTGTTCGACGCCTACCGTGCCGTCCTCGCGGGCGAGCCGCTCGACCCGATGCCGGCCACGCCGAGCTTCGAGGAGTACGCCCGGGCGCTCGACGCCAAGGACCCCGCCGTATCGGAACGCTTCTGGGCGGAGCACCTGGCGGCCCTTCCCGGCCCGACGCTGCTCGCCGGACCGGCGCCGGCGCTCTCGGACGAGCTGCCGCGCGCACTCGTGCACACGCTGTCCGCCGAGCACTCGGAGACGCTGCGGGAAGCGGCCAGGGTGCACGGCGTCACGCTGAACTCGGTGCTGACCGGCGCGTTCGGCCTGCTGCTCGGCGCGCACACCGGCCGCAGCGACGCCGTGTTCGGCGTGACCGTCTCCGGCCGCGACGGCGAGGGCCTGGACGACATCGTCGGCGTGCTGCTCAACACCGTCCCCACCTGGACGCGGGCCCGGCCGGAGCAGTCGGTCCGCGAGTACCTGTCGGCCGTACAGACGGCACGGGTCGAGGCGATGGAGCACGAGCACCTGGGGCTCGGCGAGATCCAGCGGGCCAGCGGGCACGACACGCTGTTCGACAACCTGTTCGTGCTGCAGAACTTCCTGGACATGGACGCGTTCGCCGAGATGAACGCCCGGCACGGCATCACCTCGGTGAAGGCCGACGACTCCACGCACTACCCGTTCACCTGGGTCGTCACGCCCGGCGACCGGCTCACGGTCAAGCTCGAGTACCGCGACGGCGACACCGGCCATGCCCGTCGTCTCCTCGACGACTACCTCGGCGTGCTCCAGGACCTGGCCCGGTCGACCGGGCCGGTCGGCGCGCTGCGGGGGCTCGGTCCCGAGCCCGTGCGGGAGGATCGTACGGACGTCGGTACGGACACCGTCGTCGACCGGTTCGACCAGGCCGCGGACCGCGAACCGCAGCGGGTGGCGCTCGTCGCCCACGGCGCGACGATGACGTTCGCCGAGCTCCGTGACCGCAGCCGCGCGATCGCGGGTGTGCTCGCCGGACGCGGCATCGGACCCGAGACGACCGTGGGTCTCGCGATCCCGCGCTCCCTCGACTGGATCGCGGCGCTGTTCGCCGTCCTGCGGGTCGGCGCCGCGTACGTGCCGCTGGAGCTCGACCACCCGGACGAGCGGATCGCCGCGATCGTCGACGACGCCCGCCCGGACGTGATCCTCACCGTGAGTGCCGTCTCGCCCCGGCTGACCGGCGACCTCATCGAACTGGACCGGCCGCTTCCCGAGGCCGAGCCGTACGTGACGTTCGCGCCGGACGACCCGGACCGGCTGCGGCACCCCGCGTACACGATCTACACCTCCGGGTCGACCGGGAAGCCCAAGGGCGTGGTGACCGAGTACGCCGGGCTCACCAACATGCTGATCAACCATCAGCGCCGGATCTTCGAGCCGGTGCTGGCGGAGCACGGCCACCGGATCTTCCGGATCGCGCACACCGTGTCGTTCGCGTTCGACATGTCGTGGGAGGAACTGCTGTGGCTCGCCGACGGCCATGAAGTGCACATCTGCGACGAGGAGCTGCGCCGCGACGCGCCCGCGCTGGTGGAGTACTGCCTGGAGCACGGGATCGACGTCATCAACGTGACCCCGACCTACGCGCAGCAGCTGGTGGCCGAGGGCCTGCTGGACAACCCGGAACGCCGGCCGGCGCTGGTGCTGCTGGGCGGCGAGGCGGTCACCCCGACGCTGTGGCAGCGGCTCGCGGAGACCGAGGGCACGGTCGGCTACAACCTGTACGGACCCACCGAGTACACCATCAACACCCTGGGCGTCGGCACCTTCGAGTGCGAGGACCCGGTGGTGGGCGTCGCGATCGACAACACGGACGTGTACGTCCTGGACCCGTGGCTGCGGCCGCTGCCCGACGGGGTGCCGGGCGAGCTGTACGTGTCGGGCATCGGCATCGCGCGCGGCTATCTCGGGCAGCCCGCCCAGAGCGCGCACCGATTCGTCGCCTGCCCGTTCGGCGAGCCCGGGGAGCGCATGTACCGCACCGGGGACCTGGTGGTCCGCCGGCCCGACGGCAACCTGATGTACCTGGGCCGCACCGACCAGCAGGTCAAGATCCGGGGCCACCGGGTCGAACTCGGCGAGGTCGAGGCCGTGTTCGCCGCGCACCCGGCGGTCCGGTTCGCCGCCGCCGTCGCGCAGCCCGACCCGCAGGTCGACGGCGCCTACCGGCTGGCCGCCTACCTCGTGCTGGACGGCGCAGATCTGGCGGCGGTCGCCGCCGACGTGGGCGCCGGACTGCCGGACTTCCTGCGGCCGACGCACTACGCCCAGGTCGACGGCATCCCGCTGACGGTGAACGGGAAGGCTGACACCAAGGCGCTCCCCGAGGCCAAGCCGCTGGGCGCGCTGACCACGGTGGGGGAGCGGGGCCCGGAGACCGAGACCGAGACCGTGGTCTGCGAGTACTTCGCCGAGGCACTGGACCTGGACGACGACGAGGTGAGCGCGGTGAGCGATTTCGTGTCCCTCGGGGGACACTCCATGCTGGCGGTACGCCTGGTCGGGCTGCTCCGCCGCGAGTTCGGCCCAGTGATCACCATCCGAGACCTGTTCACCCTGCGAACCCCCGAAGCGATTGCCCGCCACCTCGATGACAACTGACACGCAGCGGCCCCGCCCCGGGGCCGCCATCCTCCGCACGGCCCTGCGCCGCAACCTCGGCGCCATGGCCGGCGGCACCCTCCTCATGGGCCTCTACCAGGCCGGCGAGACGGCCTTCCCCATCGCGCTCGGCATGATCGTCGAGCACACGATGCGGGACGGCCGGAGCCTCGACGCGCTCGCCCTTTCGATCGCCGCGCTGGCCGTGATCATCACGACGGTGTCGCTGTCCTGGCGGTTCGGCATGCGGATCCTGCAGAAGGCCAACACGACCGAGGCACATCGCTGGCGGGTGAAGGTCGCGGCCTGCGGCCTGCAACCGGTGGCCAGGGACGTCGACCTCAAGTCCGGCGAGGTCCTGACCATCGCCACCGAGGACGCCGACCAGACCGCCGACATCATCGAAGTGGTGCCGCTGCTGATCAGCTCGCTGGTCGCGGTGCTGGTCGCGGCGGTCGCGCTGGGCCTGGCCGACATCCGGCTCGGCCTGCTGGTGATCGTGGGCACCGTCGCGATCCTGTCGATCCTGAGCGTGATGTCCCGGCGGATCGGCAGCAGCACCCAGGAACAGCAGGCCAGGGTGGCTCGGGCCGGCGCGAAGGTCGCCGACCTGATCACCGGCCTGCGCCCGCTGCACGGATTCGGCGGCAACCACGCGGCGTTCGGCTCCTACCGGAAGGTCAGCACCGAGGCGAGGCACCAGTCGGTCGTCGTCGCCAAGGTCAACGGCGTGTACGCGGGCACCGCGCTGGCCCTCAACGCGGTCCTGGCCGGAGCCGTGACCCTGACGGCGGGCTGGCTGGCCTTCGACGGCCGGATCACCATCGGGGAACTCGTCATGGCCGTGGGCCTGGCGCAGTTCATCATGGAACCGCTCAAGCTGTTCTCGGAGATGCCCAAGTACGTGATGATCGCGCGTGCGTCGGCCGAGCGGATGGCGCTGGTGCTGTCGGCACCGCCGGTCACGACCCCGGGGTCCGGGCGACCGGCCCCGGGCACGGACCTGGAGATCGACTGCGTCCGCCACGGGACCCTGAACAAGGTGAGGTTCCAGGTGGCGGCCGGCGAGTTCGTCGCCATCGCCGCCTACCAGCCGCGCGCCGCGGCCGACCTGGCGGCCGTCCTGGCCGTGAACGTCCCGCCCGACGCGTACGAGGGGGCCGTCCGGGTCGGTGGGCAGGAGCTGGCCGACCTGTCGGTCGAGGCGGTCCGCGAGCACATCCTCGTGAACCCGTACGACGGGGAGATCTTCGCGGGCACCCTGCGCACCAACATCGACCCCTCGGGCACCAGCGGTTCGGTCCCCGAGGCCGTCGAGGCGTCCATGCTGACCGACGTCGTCGCCCTGCACCGCGACGGCCTCGACTACGGCGTCCGCGACCGCGGTGCCAACCTCTCCGGAGGCCAGCGCCAACGCCTGTCCCTGGCCCGGGCGCTGGCGGCCGACACGGACGTCCTGGTCCTGCACGACCCGACGACGGCCGTCGACGCGGTCACCGAACAGCTCATCGCCCGCAACGTGGCGAAGCTGCGCCGGGGCCGCACGACGATAGTGATCACCAGCAGCCCGGCCTTCCTGGACGCCGCCGACCGCGTTCTGGTCCTGGCCGACGGCGTCATCACAGCAGAGGACACCCACCGGAACCTGCTGGCCAACGACGAGGCGTACTGCCTGGCGGTGGCGCGGTAACGCGCCCCCGTCAGGGGCGCGGGGAACTGCGCGCTCAGCCCCCACCGGCCCGCAGACAACCACTACTCCAGGGCCCAGCCCACATCCCTGACCAACGCGTGCCGCCACCCCGCCCGGTCATGCCCGGAAGCCGCCCGAGAAACCCGCACAGCCGCCCCGCCCTGTTCGACCAAGGCCTCGACCACCTCACAGTGCGGCAACATCCGCGTCTCATGCTCCCCGACATCGAACGCAACCCGCAGCCCCGACAGATCAACACCCGCCCGCATCCGCTCGGCAATCACACCCCCGACCGGACCCCCCAACGGATCAGCCGCCCGCAGGGCACCCGGCTGCCACCAGAACGACCCCGACTGACAAGCAACCCGCGACACCAACTCGGGAAACTCCAGCGCCGCATACACCGCGCTCAGCCCACCAAGGCTCTGCCCGGCGACCACCAGCCGACCGAGATCGGCGCGCACCCCCGACTCCGCCACCAACGGCAGCAGTTCGTCCCGCACCGCCTCCCACAACCCGGCCCGGCACGTGAACTCCTCGGCCCGGTCCTTGGCCGGCAAGAAGACCAGCGTCACCGGCGGCAACTCACCCGCGGCCACGGCCGAGTCGAACGCGGTCATGGCCGGATGCAGATACAGCCAGTCGTCCCCGTCGAGCAGCAGCACCACAGGCCCGCCGCCACCCACCGGATGGACCCGCACGGTCCGCCGCCCCCCGAGCCGTTCACTGGCCCAGCGAATCCGCGTACGCGGCAGGGGCAGCACCTCGTCGGCACCGACGACCGGCCAGTGCGGCTGCTCCGGGGCGTCCGGCGTCGCCGCGATGGACCGGTCACCACCCGCACCTGCCGGGTTGAACGGGTCGGCGTACGCCGCGTCGTCCACCAGGAACTGGTAGGTCACCCGCAGCCGCTCGGGCATGCGCACCTCGGCGTACCAGCAGTCCGAGTCGGCCCAACGGCTCAGGGGGACCGGCTCCGACCAGCTCTCGAAGCCGACCCTCGCCTCCGACCCGCGCCACAGGAACAGGGTCGTCCAACCACCGCCCTCGGCGGGTTTCGAGGCGGGCGCGCCCGCGGCGGCCCAGAACTCCTCGGTGCCGGGTGCGCCGGGCAGCCCGAACCCGGCGAAGGCGTCGGCGTCCTCCATATCGGCCGCGACCAGGCGCATGAACGTCTCCTTGTGAGAGGGAAGGGACAAAGGCTAAGCTCCAGTCAATTAGGCGAGCCTAACCTAATCTTGGCCCTCCAAGGAGGCATCGAGCATGAGCACCAACCCCTTCGACGACAACGAAGGCCGTTTCCTGGTCCTGGTGAACGACGAGGGCCAGCACTCACTCTGGCCGTCGTTCGCCGAGGTGCCCGGGGGATGGACGATCGCCTTCGCCGAGAACACCCGGGAAGCGTGCCTGGAGTACGTCGAGACCCACTGGACGGACCTGCGCCCCCGGTCCCTCGCCGCGACGATGGACGCCTGACCTCACCGATGCTGTGCACCAGGCTGACCAACGCCCGCTTCCTCACCATGGACCCGGACCGTCCGGTCGCCCATGACGTGGGCATCTGGCAGGGCCGGATCGCGGGCCTCGACGAGGCCGTGACCTCCCTGCCCGCCCGCGAGGTGATCGACCTGCAGGGCGCCACCGTGCTCCCCGGGTTCATCGACGCCCATGTGCACCTCGCCTGGACCGGGTTCAAACAGAACACCCCGAGCATCGCCGGCCGCACCCGGATCGACGACGTGCTCGAGGTCGTGGCGGAAGCCGTCACCCGCACCCGCGCGCCCGGCGACTGGGTGAGCATCGCCGGCTACGACCAGCGGGCTCTCGGCCGCCATCTGACCGCCGCCGACCTCGACAAGGTCAGCGACGGACGCAAGATCTTCCTGCTGCACGACTCCGGCCACGGCTGCGTCGTCAACACGGCCGTCCTGGACCTGCTGCCCGCCGACATCCCCCACGAGAACGGCTTCCTCGCCGAGCAGGCGATGGGCGCCGCCCGCGCCCTGCGTCTGCCGCACTCCCAGGAGGACCTGGCCGAGGCGATCGGCCGGGCGGCCCGCACCTGCCTCGCCGAGGGCGTCACCGCCTGCGCCGAAGCGGGCATCGGCGGCACGCTCTTCGGCCACAGCCCCGTCGAACTCGGCGCCTACCAGCTCGCCCGGGACAAGGGGCTGCTGCCGCTGCGCGTGCAGCTCATGGTGTCCGGGGACCGGCTGCGCCCGGTCTCGGCACACGAGACCGACGGCATCCCCAGGGCCCTCGACCTCGGCCTGCGCACCGGCTTCGGCGACGACCGGCTCTCCGTGGGCGCGCTGAAGATCTACACCGACGGCGGCATGATGGCCCGTACGGCAGCGCTGAGCCACCCGTACGAAGGGCTCGACCACACCGGACAGTTGCAGGACGACCCGCAGGCGCTCACGGACCTCATCGTGGACGGCCACCTCGCCGGCTGGCAGCTCGCCGTGCACGCGATCGGCGACCGGGCGGCCGATGTGGCCCTGGACGCCCTCGACCGTGCCCAGCGCCTCCGGCCCCGGCCCGAGGCCCGCCATCGCATCGAACACGCCGGGCTGATCCGGCCCGACCAGCTCCCGCGCTTCGCGCGACTCGGCGTCAGCGCGGTGATCCAGCCCAACTTCCTGCGGTACTTCGGCGACGACTACGCGTCGATCATGGGAGTGGAGCGCGCACCGTGGCTGTACCGGGGCAGGGCGTTCCTTGACCACGGCATTCCGCTGGTGGGCAGCTCCGACCGTCCCGTCGCGGACGGATCGCCCCTGCGGGCCGTCCAGTTCATGGTCGAGCGTGCCTCTGCCTCGGGGCAGGTCATCGGCCCGGACGAGGGCATCACCGTCGACGAGGCCCTGCACGCGTACACCGTCGCCGGCGCCCACGCCTGCCACTGGGAGGACAGCCTGGGGAGTCTCACCCCCGGCAAACGCGCCGACCTGGTCGTGCTCGGCGACGACCCCCGGCGCGTCGACACCTCCCGCATAGGCGACATCGAGGTGGTCGAGACGTATGTCGACGGCCGCCCGAGCCGTCCGCGCGTTTGATCCCGGGCCCGGGCCCGGTACCGAGGAAGGAATCCCTTGACCACGGCTACGCCGCGCCCTGCCGCGCCGCCGCACGCTCTTCTCACGCCGTCGTTCTCGGTGCGCACCGCCCGCCCCGACGAGGCCACCGCGCTCGCCGCCCTGTCCCTCCCCTTCGTACGCTCGGGTGCGCTGCGCGAGCGCCCCGTCTCCCTCTACGCCGCCCAGGCCGCGGACTTCCTCGTGCTGGAGGCACCGGACGGCACCCTGGAAGGGTGCGTGGGCATGCGGGCGTATCCCGAAGGGGGTGAAGACGGCGGACCAGCGGGCGTCGTCTACAACTTCTGCGTGGCGGAGCACCAGCAGGGGAGCGGAGCGGGAGCAGGGCTGCTGCGCGCGGTGCTGGCCATGGCCCGCGCCCGATCACTCGACGCCCTGTTCACGGCGACCACCGGCGGTGGCGGACTGTTCCTCCGCTACGGCTTCACGCCCACGACCGCCCGACTGGCACCGCGGGCCTGGGCGGAGTCCCTGGACCCGCGGCGCAACGCACGGGTCCTGGTCAGGACTTGGTGACCGCGCCGGGAACCACGTCGGGAACCGCCTTGGGAACCACGTCCGGAACCACGGTCGTTCCCGGGCTGGTCTCGGCGAGAACCCCGCGCAATACCGCGTGCGGCACGCGGCCGTCCAGTACGTGTGCCTTGCGCACGCCGCCGCGGACGGCCCGCAGACAGCCCTCCATCTTCGGCAGCATCCCGCTCGCCAGCCCGGGCAGCAGCCCGTCCAGCGCACCGGCCGTCAGCCGTCCGATCACCTCGGTGCTGCGTGGCCAGTCCGCGTACAGCCCCTCGACATCGGTGAGCATCACCAGCCGCTCGGCGTCGAGGGCGACGGCGAGAGCCGACGCCGCGAGATCGGCGTTGACGTTGTAGACCTGCCCGTCCGCACCGCGTGCCACGGGGGAGACGACCGGGATGTGCCCCTGCTCCAGCAGGGCGCGCACCATCGCCGGGTTCACGTCCACGATGTCGCCGACGAGCCCGATGTCCACCGGCTTGCCGTCGACCAGGGCCGGTCGCCGTACGGCGGTCATCGTGTGCGCGTCCTCGCCGGTCAGGCCCACCGCGAAGGGCCCATGGGCGTTGATGTGGCCGACCAGCTCCCGCTGGACCCGGCCCGTCAGCACCATGCGCACCACGTCCATGGTCTCCGGGGTGGTGACCCTGAGACCGGCCTCGAAACGGGTCTCCAGGCCCAGCCGGTCGAGCATCGCGCTGATCTGCGGTCCGCCGCCGTGCACGACGACCGGGCGCAGACCCGCGTGCCACAGCTCCACCATGTCCTGGGCGAAGGCCCGTTGCAGACTCGCGTCCACCATGGCGTTGCCGCCGAACTTGACGACGACCGCGCTGCCCAGGAGCTCACCTGGCGGCTGAGGAAGGGACGGGAAACGGGTCGCGACCGGGTCGGCCTGGGTCACGCTCACGGAGTCACTCCAATTCAAGGTTTGTCGAGGAAGGCACCGGTGCTCCGCGCCGCGGGCGTCACGCGTTCCTCCGCTCCCGGTGCAGGAGCAGGGCGCGCAGCAGACCGTCCGTCGTACAGACCACTCCGGTGCGCGCGGCCCACCGGAGTGCCAGGGTGTGCTCCTCGGCGGAGAAGTCGGCCACCGCGTCGGCGACGACGAACGGCTGGATGTCGTTCATGAAGGCGTCCGCCGCGGTCAGCAGGACACCGAGGTGCGCGTGCACCCCGCAGATGATCAGCTGGTCCCGGTTCTGGGAGCGCAGCAGCCTGCCGAGATGGCTGCGCAGGAAGGCGTTGTGGCGCACGTTCGCCAGGAGGTGCTCCCCGGGGCGGGGTGTGAGAGGCGCGATGATCGCCGCGGCATCCGGCTCGTCCCCTATCCCCGGCCCCCACATGTCACCGACCAGCCCTCGCTGCGCGGGCGGCTGCCCGGCGGGCTCCGCGCTGAACACGACCGGCATGTCCAGGGTGTCGGCGAGTTCCCTGAGTGCCGCGATGTTGTCGACGAGTTCCACCACGGGGGCACGGCCGGCGGGGAAGGCACGGACGAAGTGGTTCTGCATGTCGTGGACCAGGAGCGCGGCCCGTGCCGGGTCGATCCGCCAGGAGACGTGCGACCGGGGGATCGCGGAGCGATCCGGCATGGGATAGGAGCCGACGGCCGGCAAGCCCATGGTGATTCTCTCCCCCTGATCACGCGACGCGGTCCGGACCCAACACGAGAAATTTAGCTTAGCCTAACCTAAATTGAGCTCCGTGGGGCTGGAGTTGACGCACACCCGCCGCCGACCACACGGCATCGGGTCTAGATCAAGCAAAGTTCATGGGCATGACACTCTCCGGGGTGCGAAGATCCCTTCACATCAGTGACCTGTCGATGGAGCTGTGATGAGGAGTGCCCCGGTGTGGAGTCGGTGATCCAGAACCGGCAGGTCGCCGACAGCCAGAGCCAGTTGGTGCGGGCACAAGGGCTGGACCGCGTACAACCGGTTCTGGCTCCAGGACGTCCCCCCGGAAAAACCGACCGGTAACAGAAGACGAAGGGCTGCTTGCCGCAATGGCTGACGAAATGGTGCTTCAGGCTCAGAAATGGGTCAACGCCACCTACAAGAACGTTTCCGGCTACAACCTTGTCACGGAAGACGGCAAGACCGGCTGGAACACGATGTATTCACTGACTCGCGCGCTGCAATACGAACTCGGCATCACCGCGCTGTCCAATGCGTTCGGACCGACGACGTTGTCGAAGCTACAGGCCAAGGGCTCCATCAAGGTCGGCGAGTCCAACGAGAACATCGTCAAGATCATCCAGTGCGGGATGTACTGCAAGGGCTACAGCGCGGGCGCCATCGACGGGCAGATGTCCCAGGCGACCCAGACCGGCATCAACACGATGATGCAGCACATGGGTCTTTCGGCGGTCTACCTCGACGGCACCGTACGCCCCAAGGTGTTCAAGGCCCTGCTGACCATGGACGCCTACATATTCCTGTCCGGCGGACTGGAGCAGATTCGCTTCATGCAGCAGTGGCTCAACGGCCGCTACTTCGAGAAGTCCACCTTCTTCATCGGCCCGTGCGACGGATACTTCTCCCGGGACGCCCAGCAGGCGCTGATGAAGGGCATCCAGTACGAGTCGGGCATCCCTGAGGACCAGGCCACCGGTGTCTTCGGACCCGGCACCGTCGCCGGATTGAAGGCCCACACCCTCTCGGAGGGCGACAGCGGCACGTGGGTGCAGCTCTTCACCGGCGCGTGCGTGGCGAACGGCCCCTCCAACACCAGTGGTGATATAGCCACTTTCGGCAACACATTCGACGCGGACCTCACGGACTGGGTCAAGAAGTTCCAGAGCTTTTCCGCGATCAGCCAGACCGGCAAGGCCGACTTCGACACCTGGGCGCAGCTGCTCGTCTCGTACGGGAACCCCGATCGCCCGGTCAATGCCTGCGACACCCGGTTCACGATCACCGCCCAGCGGGCAGCGGCCCTCTACGACGCGGGATATCGCGCCGTGGGCCGCTACCTGGACGAGCCGGCCGGAAGCACCCTGAACAAGGAGATCCAGCCGGGCGAGTTGGACGCCATCTTCTCCGCCGGGCTGAGCGTCATACCCATCTGGCAGTACGACGCAAGCAGTCTCGCGGACTTCAAGTACAGCAACGGCTACCTGCACGGCAGCCTGGCGCACGGCCGGGCCGAGGGGTACGGCTTCAACAGGAGCACGGTCATCTACTTCGCGGTCGACTACGACGCCACCGCGGCGGACATGGACCGGATCATCGACTACTTCTCCGGCGTGAACGACGCGTTCAAGAGCAACGGCAGCAAGTACATCGTCGGCGTCTACGGCTCACGAAACGTGTGCGCCAGCGTTTCCGGTGGCGCTTACGTGCCTTACGCGTACGTCTCCGGTATGTCCTACGGCTTCTCCGGCAACCTCGGCTTCCCGCTGCCCCAGAACTGGACGTTCAACCAGATCAAGGAGTTCGACTTCACCAGCGGTTCGGACTCCTTCGGACTGGACCGGGTGGCGCACCGCCCCGGATCCGACTTCGGGCAGAAGTCCGTCAACGACACAGGCACCTCACCGGTCGAAGAGTTCATCGCCTACGTCCAGAAGGTGTACGACGCCGCGGTCTCCTACGGTACGGGCGATCCGAACGAACTCTCCTTGCAGTTCATGCGCTGGGACAAGTACACCGACTCCCGGTGGAGAGCACTGTTCGGTGAGGTCGACGACGCGTTCATCACCTACGCCTCCGGCCGGGGGATCGGCCGGTCGAGGGACATGGCGTACGCGGACCCGTCGATGGGTGTCGTCGTCAATCCGGACCACCTGGTGGCGAGCGCCAGTGGGTACTTCCTCAAGGGGAACGCCGGAGTGGGCAAGGCGAACCGCGCCGAACTGGCGAGCTGGGGCGGCGACCTGCTCACCTTCTACGGCGAATGGAGTCGCTCGGACAACGCTTCACCGCTGGACTTCTGCCGTAAGACGCTGTGCCGGCCCGATATCGCGTCGACGTTCGCGCTGGGCGACCTCATCGAGGACATCGACGGCTTCCTGGTCGCCGAGCGCCTGAAGAACAATGGCAGCACGAATATCGTCGACGAACTGAAGAGAATCCTCATCGGAACAGGTCATCTGACACGTTTCAGCGACTTCAAGCTCTACCGGTTCGGCGGTGTCACGAGCAACATCGGAACGACGGCGAAGGCGTTCCTGGAGGACCAGATCGATGACACGCTGCTGTCCTCCACCCGTGCGCTCCTCATCCAGAGGAACTGCCCACTGGGCAAGGAACCATGGAACGAGTCCGACTCCGTCATGAGCGAGTTCTATGCGGGTTTCACTGAAACGCTACAGAACCTCATCGATCAGCAGGTGGCCCGCCGAGCGAAGTTCCTCGCCGCGCAGAAGGCGGAAAAGGGGTAGTCTCACATGATCTTGATGGGCGCGTTGCTTGTGGTGAGCGCGGTCACTGCGGCAGTGGGCGTCGTAGTGATCCTCATACTGCTGAGCCATCCGCCGCTGCCTCTGCCGAAGATCTACGCGCTCATCGCTCTGATCCTGTCTTCCCTGGCGGTGGCGCTGTACTGCTACGGCTGGTTCTCGGTCGGTTGGGGAGGACCCTTTCCCGAACTGTGCCAGAGCAAGAACGACGCCGGAGCCGAACTGGCAGCCATCAAGCAGCAGTACTGGCCCCTTCGCAGTGCCTGCCTGTACTCCGACGGATCCACCGTGGAGTACGTCTCGATGTCGATCAACGTGGTCGTGTGCCTGTTGGCGGGTTCCGCTCTCGTCTCGGCCGGCACCTCCGTATTCCTGCGCAAGCGTGTCGGACAATCTCCTGGAGCTACTTCATGAACGCCCAGTTCTCGCGCCGCACCGTGCTCAAACGATTCACCGGTGTCGTGGCCGGAGCAGCACTGCTCACCACCGGGGAAGGCCTTCTCACTCCCCTCGCCGCCCAAGCCGCCGACAACTCGTGGAACAAGTCCAGATCGGCGAACGGCTGGGATGTCCTCCCCGGGCCCTCCTCGGGCGCGGCCACCTATGACATCCCGGGAACGAATCTCCATGTCACTCTGCGAGAAGGAGATGTGGGGACCGTCCTGTCCTATGTGGCACAACGCTTCCACTACGACGTCGCCGAACTCGAAGCGGGCCGCGGGCAGATCATCGGCTACAGCGATGCTCTGCATGTGAAGGCGGACTTCGAATCCAACCATCTGTCAGGCACCGCGCTGGCGCTGTACCCGGAGAGTTATCCGCTCGGCGTCAAGGGAAATCTCTTCCCTTACCAGGTCACGGCGATCCGGGACATCCTCGCCGAGCTGCAGGGCGTCATCAAGTGGGGCGGCGACATGGAGCCGGCCAAGGAGTCGACCTTCTTCGTCGACGTCTCGCCCGGCTCGACGAAGCTCGCCCAGGTCGCAGAGACCCTCAGACAATGGAGACTCACTCCCGGCAAGGGAGCCGGGACCCAGAACATCGAAGACCCCAAGCGCATCTCGGCGGCGAAGAAGCTGGCCGGCAAGCAGGCGGCCTGATCACACGGCACGGGCACAGGTGGCCGAGCCCTTCTCGGCCACCTGCGAACCGTCCGGCGGTGTGAGCCCTCGAACACCTGCCGACAGCTGACCGAGCACGCCGATCCAGGTACTCTCCGGAGATCGCCCTTGACCCGCAAAAGCAGGCAGGGAGCAGACAAACCGGGAGTTCCCACGTGTTTCGAACCATGTTCAAGTCCAAGATCCACCGCGCCACCGTCACCCAGGCCGACCTGCACTATGTGGGATCGGTGACCATCGACGCCGACCTGCTCGACGCCGCCGATCTGCTGCCCGGCGAGCTCGTGCACATCGTCGACATCACCAACGGCGCCCGGCTCGAGACGTATGTCATCGAGGGCGAGCGCGGATCCGGGGTGATCGGGATCAACGGAGCCGCCGCGCATCTCGTGCACCCCGGCGATCTCGTGATCATCATCAGCTACGCACAGGTGACGGACGCCGAGGCGCGGGCACTCACCCCCAGGGTCGTGCACGTGGACCGCGACAACCGGATCGCGGCCCTGGGCGCCGACCCGTCCGAGCCGGTGCCGGGCTCGGACCAGCAGCGCAGCCCGCAGGCCGTCGGGGCCTGACCGGACACACACGGGACAGGAGCACGTCCGTATGAAGGACCTGGAGATCCGCGACGACCGGGCCGCCGGCCGCCTGGAGGCGCTGACCGGCGGTGAAGTCGTCGGCCGCGTCGAGTACTTCGTCCTCGAGAGCCCCGCGCGAGCGCTCGTGCCCGTGCACACGATCGTCGAGCCGGCCCACGAGGGCCAGGGCATCGCGGGGTCGCTGGCACGCGAGCTGTACGCCGTCGCCGGCCGCGAGCACAGCGCGGTCGCCTCGCTGTGCCCCTACGTCACCCGATGGGCCGAACGCCACCCCGACGAGGCCCGCCCGGCCGATCCAGAACTGCTGACGGCGGCAAAGGACTGGCTGTCCGCCCACCCCGGCCGCTTCTGACCCACCTGGCCCCCTTCCCGTCCCGCGCCGGAGTGACTGGGCAAGCGGGTGCCGGGTAGGCGGGGGAGTAGTCCAGAGCCGGAGTCGATCGACTGGCTGGAGGGCCTCATGACGAATCCGTTTCCCGACCCCGTGCACCCGGGGCCGACACCGGGCCCGGATCCCCAGCACCCGGAGCCGCGCCCGGACCCGGTGCCGGATCCGCAGCCGCCGCCGGGCCCGGAGCCGACCCCGCCGCCCCCGTCCCCGACCCCGCCCCCGGGGCCGGACCCCGTGCCGGGTCCCGACCCGTCACCGATCCCCCCGGGCCCGGAACCCGTACCGAACCCCGAGCCGGGCCCGCCGCTGTCCTGAACCGACGGCGAGAGAACACACGAGAACATGAGAAAGGGGCCGGTGGACGGCCAATCTGGCCGTCCACCGGCCCCTCACTGTTCCGTCAGCGGCGACCGCCTACGCGTCGACCTCTGACCGGTCCCCGCCCCACAGCGTGTGGAACGAGCCGTCCCGGTCCACCCTGCGGTACGTGTGCGCACCGAAGTAGTCCCGCTGCCCCTGCGTCAGCGCCGCAGGCAGCCGCTCCGCGCGCAGGGCGTCGTAGTAGGCGAGGGCCGCGGCGAAGCCGGGGGTCGGCACGCCCTCGCGGGTCGCGGCGATCAGCACCTCGCGCCAGTCGTCCTGGGCGTCCCCGATCTCCTGCGCGAACGTCGCGTCCGACAGCAGGCTGGGCAGGTCCGGCCGGGTGTCGTAGGCGGAGCGGATCCGGTCCAGGAAGGCCGCGCGGATGATGCAGCCGCCACGCCACAGCGCGGAGACCGCACCGAGGTCGATGTCCCAGCCGTACTCGTCGCGGGCCGCGTCGATCTCGTGGAAGCCCTGCGTGTACGACACGATCTTCGACGCGTACAGCGCCTGCTCCACACGGTCGGCGAAGGCCTGCGCCTCGGACTCGCTGAGCGCCTTGGCCTTCGGGCCGGCCAGCCCGCGCGAGGCCTCCCGCAGCGCCGCGTGGCCGGAGAGCGAACGGGCGAAGACTGCCTCCGCGATACCGGACACCGGAACACCAAGGTCGAGGGCGATCTGGACCGTCCAGCGGCCGGTGCCCTTCTGCTCGGCCTGGTCCACCACCACGTCCACGAACGGCTTGCCCGTCTCCGCGTCGACGTGCGACAGCACCTCGGCCGTGATCTCGATCAGGTAGGAGTCGAGACGGCCCTGGTTCCAGGTGCGGAAGATCTCCGCGATCTGCGCGGGGGAGTAGCCGGCGACATCGCGCAGCAGCTGGTACGCCTCGCCGATGAGCTGCATGTCCGCGTACTCGATGCCGTTGTGCACCATCTTCACGAAGTGCCCGGCACCGTCCGGACCGACGTGGGAGACACAGGGCGAACCGTCGGCCGCCTTCGCCGAGATCTTCTCGAGCATCGGGCCCAGCGAGTCGTACGACTCCTTCGGGCCGCCCGGCATGATGCTCGGCCCGTTGAGCGCGCCCTCCTCGCCGCCGGAGACGCCCATGCCGACGAAGTGGATGCCCTGCTCGCGCAGGTCGCGCTCCCGGCGCCGGGTGTCCGCGAAGTGCGCGTTGCCGCCGTCGATGATCATGTCGCCGGGCTCCAGCAGCGGGGCGAACTCCTGGATCACCGCGTCCGTCGGGTCACCGGCCTTCACCATCACGACCAGCCGCCGCGGCCGCTCCAGCGCCGCTACGAAGTCCTTCGCACTCTCGCACGCGACGAACTCCCCCTCGCCGCCGAACTCCTCCACCAGGGTGCGCGTGCGCGCGGGCGTCCGGTTGTGCACCGCCACCGCGTAGCCGTTGCGGGCGAAGTTGCGGGCGAGGTTGCGGCCCATGACCGCGAGACCCGTGACGCCGATCTGCGCTGTACTGCTCATTCGGTTGGCTCCTAAAGACCTCGGTATCGGTGCTGCGGGTGGTGTCCACCAGCATGCCCCCGTCGACCATCCTGACGTGCCGCTACTCCGTCCGCACGCGCGGGTCGTACGACGTCGCGCAGCGTGATACGCACGAAAGCCCCTTCGCGCTCAGCCGATGTACGCGTCCCCGCGCACGTCGCACACGCGCACCGGGTGGCGTACACGGTGCACCGCCGTGGCGCACGTCGCGCAACAGGGGCCTCATACCGGCCATTTGGGCACCCGGGCGGCTGATAGGCGTCTTGTTCTGGCCGGTTCGCAGCGCTTACTTTTGCCCCTCCTGACGCATGTCTAGGGGGGCAATCGATGGCCGTACGCGGCCGGCACCGCCGGTATCAGCCGAACAGGATCAACCGCGCCTCACTCACCGTCACGGCGGGTGGCGCGGGCATGGCACTGCCGTTCATGGGCACCGGCGCCGCCCAGGCGGCGGACGTGGACACCTGGAACAAGGTCGCCGCCTGCGAGTCCACCAGCAACTGGAGCATCAACACCGGAAACGGGTTCTACGGCGGTCTGCAGTTCACCCAGTCCACCTGGGAGGCGTACGGCGGCCGGACCTACGCGGTACGCGCGGACCTGGCCACCAAGGACCAGCAGATCGCCGTCGCCGAGAAGGTGCTCGACGGGCAGGGCCCGGGCGCCTGGCCGGTCTGCTCGGAACGGGCCGGACTGACCCGGGGCGGAGGCGAGCCCGACATCCGGCCGGCCGCCGAGAGCACGAAGAAGGACACGAAGAAGGACACGAGGAAAAGGGCGAAGACGTCCATCGAGGACGTTCGGCCGCAGTCCACGCCGCAGTCCCGGGCGGGCAGCGCCGAGATGTACACCGTGGTCCGCGGCGACACCCTCTCCGCAATCGCGTCCGACCAGGAGGTCAGAGGCGGCTGGCGGGGACTGTACGCAGCGAACCGCTCGGCCATAGGAGCCGACCCCGACCTGATCGTGCCCGGTCAGCGGCTCGCGCTGAGCGGCGAGGGCGCCACGAAGACACGTCCCGCGCACAAGCCGGCCCCGGCGGCCAAGCCGTCGCCCAAGAAGCCGGACCGCGCGAAGGAACGGGTGAGCGAACACACCAAGGACCGCTCCAAGGACGAGAGCAAGGAGCGCGCCGGAAGGTCCACGTCCGCCCGGCAGGGCCTTGTCGCTCCCGTCAGCGGCTCCCTGGGAACGCCCTACCGCAAGGCGGGCTCGTCCTGGTCGAAGGGCTACCACACCGGCGTCGACTTCCCCGTGCCCACGGGCACGTCCATCAGGTCGGTCGCGGCGGGCAGCGTCGTCAGCGCGGGCTGGGGCGGCTCGTTCGGCTACCAGGTCGTGGTCCGGCACGGCGACGGCCGCTACAGCCAGTACGCCCACCTGTCGGCGATCTCCGTACGGGACGGGCAGACGGTGACCGCAGGCCAGCGCATCGGCCGCTCCGGCTCCACCGGCAACAGCTCGGGCCCGCATCTGCACTTCGAGGTGCGGACGGGGCCCGGTTTCGGTTCGGACGTCGACCCGGTGGCCTATCTCAGGGCCGGCGGCGTCACGATCTGACGCGCGTGCGGTGCCGGTCGTCCGTGGGGAGCGGGACGTACGGGATGCCGTAGAAGGGCACGTAGGAGAGCGGGCGGCGATCGCCGGGGCCTGAGGCCACCGACGGTTCCCCGCTCTCGTACGCCATGTCCGGCGCGGCCTCGGACTCGGCGGCCAGGGGCATCGCTTCGTCCCCGGGCCGGCCACGCCCGACCGCGCCACGGTCCCCTGCCCCGGCACGCGCCTTGGGCAGCACGTCCACGGCCACGGGCGGCGCCCCCACGGTCCCGGTCAGTGCGCCCAGAGGCTCCTCCGAACCGTTCACCGCTTCGGCCAGGCCGCCCACGCCGACGGGCGACGCCCGCACAGTCTCGGACGGTGCGCTCCCGGGCCCGGACGAGCCGTCCACCGCCTCGCCCAGGGCGCCCACGCCGACGGGCGCGGCCCAGACAGTCCCGGGCGGCGCGCTCAGGGGCTCCGGCAAACCGTTCACCGCACCGGCCAGGCCGCCCACTTCGACGGGCGACGCCTTCGCGGTCTCGGGCAGCGAGCCCCTGCTTCCGGGCACACTGCCCACCGCCCCTGCCGGACCGCTCGTGCTCGCGGACGCGACACCCACCGGCTCCGGCCGGCCCTGTCCGCTCCCCGCAGGCTGGGGCAGCGTCCCGGACGTCCCGAGGCCCGTGTCCACGGGGACCAGGCCCGTGCCCGCGACCTCCAGGCCCGTCCCCGGGCGCTCCGGCTGGGCCTGTGCGAGCCGTTCCGTCGTCAGGAGGATCAGGCCGCCCGCCGCCACCACGCCACAGCTCAGGGCGAGCGCCGTGCCCGTCGTGCCGTAGCGGAAGGTTTCTCCGAACATCGTGATGCCGACCGCGGCCGCCACCACCGGGTTCACGACCGTCAGCGTGGCCAGCGGGGCCGTGAGACCGCCGCCCCGGTACGCGGCCTGCGACAGCAGCATGCCCGCCGTGGCGAGGACGCCGATCACGGCCAGCGAGGGCACGTCGGCCGCCGACACACCTCCGGTCCAGTCGACCGCGACGGTCTTGGTGAACACCGAGGACATGCCAAACGCGATACCGGAGGCCGTCGCCAGCAGCATGCTGCGGACCGCCGGGTGCCGGTGCGCGGCCCGGGCGGCGATCATCAGCGCCACGACCGCACCCGCCGTGACGACGGCCACGGCCACCCGCTGGGCCGTGTCCAGCGACCGCGCGTCGGACGCGGCGACCAGGGACAGCAGACCGGCGAGACCCACCGTCGCCATGATCGCGCCCCGCCAGGCCGTGGCACCCGCCTTGCGGCCGACGAACAGCGCCGCCATCGGCAGGGCCACCACGATGGTCAGCGCGCCCAGCGGCTGCACCAGGCTCAGCGGACCGTACGCCAGCGCCACCACGTGCAGCAGACCGCCGAGGCCGTTGAGCCCGACCGCCGCCCACCAGCCCGGCCGGCGCAGCGGCGCGTACTCCTCGCCCGGCGAGGACTCCGCCACCCGCTCCTGCACGATCGCCCCGCCCGCGTACGCGACGGCGGACACGAGGGACAGCAGGACGGACAACGCGAGGGCGCTCATCGGCTGCTCCTCTGCGTCAGGCGGGGGCTAGAGGCCCGGCGCGGCGAAAGGTCGGCTTTCATGTCCAACACCCTGCCGTGTCCAGGTCTTCCCGTCGTCGTCCCTGAGCACTCATTGGGTCCTACTGCCGATGGAGTACGAGGGGAGCACCGTCATCCCCAGGGTGGGCGGCCACGGTCGGGGGCCACCGGGTCGCATCCCCTAGGGGCCTTGGTACTACTGGTCTTCGTGGACCTCGACCCCGACCTCGCCGCGCTCCGCCCGCTCGGCGGCTTCTTCGCGCTGCGCACGGAAGGAGCGGCGGCCAGGCCTCTTCCCACTCTCGCACAGGCCTACCGCGAAACGTCACCGGACGTGTACGGAAATCCCCTGATTTTTCGCGTCCACAAGGTGGCTCGTGCCCTGCACGCCCCGGAGTTGCGCGTCGCGGCGTCCATCACCCACCAAGGGCTCGCGGCCCGGCTCTGGTCCGTCGCGCTGGGCTGCGCCGTCCTCCACGGCAGCGTCCCCGACCTCGACGCCCGGCTGCTGCGCTGGGACTCCGACGGCAGCGCCCCCGACGACCTGTGGCTCACGGACGTACGACCGCTCCCCGGGGACGCGGCGACCGTCGCGGACACGGTCCTGCTCGGCCATCTCGAACCCCTGGCGGCGGCCCTGCGCGCCCACTACCGCCTCGCCCCCGGCCTGCTGCGCGGCAACGCCGCCTCCGCGCTGGCGGGCGCCGCCCGCGAACTCGACCGCTGGGCCCGGCGGCACGACCGTACGGACACCGCCGCCCGGGCCCGCTCCCTGACGGCGGAACTGCTCGCGCATCCCCTGCTCGCGGGCACCGGAACCCTCACCGGCACGGCCTTCCGGCGCCGCAGCTGCTGCCTGTACTACCGGGTGCCCGGCGGGGGCGTCTGCGGCGACTGTTGCTTCACGACACCGCCCCGCTCTTCCCCACACGCCCCATCTGGGTGACCATGAAAGGGAACGGCCGCTGAGAGCAGGGAGTTGCGGGTGCGAGTGGGACTGCTGACCCGGGAGTACCCGCCGGATGTGTACGGCGGAGCGGGCGTCCATGTGGAGTTCCTCGCCCGGGAGCTCAGAGCCCTGGTCGACCTGGACGTGCACTGCTGGGGCGAGGGCCGCGCCGACGGCGTGCGGCGCCACCGGCCCTGGTCCACGCTCGACGGCGCCAATGACGCGCTGCGTACCTTCTCCGTGGACCTCGCCATGGCCGCCGCCCTGGAGGGCCGCGAGCTGGTCCACTCCCACACCTGGTACGCCAACCTCGGCGGACACCTCGCCAAGCTGCTGTACGGCATCCCGCACGTGATCACCGCCCACTCCCTGGAGCCGCTGCGCCCCTGGAAGGCCGAGCAGCTCGGCGGCGGCTACGAGCTGTCCAGCTGGGCTGAACGCACCGCGATCGAGGCGGCGGACGCGGTGATCGCCGTGTCCGGGGCCATGCGCGAGGACATCCTCGGCTGCTACCCCGCACTGGACCCGGAGCGGGTCCACGTCGTGCACAACGGCATCGACACCGCCCTCTACCGGCCCGACCACGGCACGGACGCCCTGGACCGGATCGGACTCGACCGCTCCCGTCCGTATGTGCTGTTCGTCGGCCGGATCACCCGGCAGAAGGGCGTGCCCCACCTGCTGCGCGCGGTGCGGGACATCGACCCGGCCGCCCAGGTCGTGCTGTGCGCGGGAGCACCGGACACGCCGGAGATCGACCAGGAGTTCCGTGAGCTGTTCGGGGAGCTGAGCGGGGTCCGCGACGGTGTGTTCTGGATTCCGCGGATGCTGCCGCGCCCGGAGGTGATCCAGCTCCTCACACATGCCGCGCTGTTCGTCTGCCCCTCGGTGTACGAGCCGCTCGGCATCGTGAACCTGGAGGCGATGGCCTGCGGCACGCCCGTGGTGGCCTCGGCGGTCGGCGGCATCCCCGAGGTCGTCGACGACGGCAGGACCGGTCTGCTCGTCCCGGCGGGCGACGACTTCGAGGCGGGTCTCGCCCGGGCCATGGACACCGTCCTGGGCGACCCGGAGAACGCCGGGCGGATGGGCGTGGCCGGGCGGGAGCGGGCGGTCGGCGAGTTCGGCTGGGACGCGGTGGCCCGCCGCACGGTCCGGCTCTACGAGGAGATCCTGAAACAGGCTTAGCGCGTCCCGCTCAGGGGCAGGCATCGGTCAATCGGCGTGAGGGGAGCGGCCATGCGTCGTGGTGGTCCTTCGGTCCTGGGAATCGTGCTGGCCGGCGGCGAGGGCAAACGCCTGATGCCCCTGACCGCGGACCGCGCCAAACCCGCGGTCACCTTCGGCGGCACCTACCGCCTGGTCGACTTCGTGCTGTCCAACCTCGTCAACGGCGACATCCTGCGTATCTGCGTCCTGACGCAGTACAAGTCGCACTCGCTGGACCGGCACATCACCACCACCTGGCGGATGTCCAACCTGCTCGGCAACTACGTCACGCCCGTGCCCGCCCAGCAGCGCCTCGGCCCGCGCTGGTACCTGGGCAGCGCCGACGCGATCCTGCAGTCGCTGAACCTGATCTACGACGAGCGCCCCGAGTACGTCGCCGTCTTCGGCGCCGACCACGTCTACCGCATGGACCCCCGCCAGATGCTCGCCCAGCACATCGACAGCGGCGCGGGCGTGACGGTGGCCGGGATCCGGGTGCCGCGCACCGAGTCCTCGTCGTTCGGCGTGATCACACCGGGCTCGGACGGCCAGACGGTGGAGCGCTTCCTGGAGAAGCCGACGGATCCGCCCGGTCTGCCGGACGACCCCGACATGGTCTTCGCCTCCATGGGCAACTACATCTTCACCACCAAGTCCCTCATCGAGGCGCTCCGGCGGGACGCGGAGGACGAGGCCTCCGTGCACGACATGGGCGGCTCGATCCTGCCGCAGCTCACCGACCGGGGCGAGGCGGCGCTGTACGACTTCAGCGCCAACCACGTGCCCGGCGAGACCACCCGCGACCAGGGCTACTGGCGGGACGTCGGCACGCTGGACGCCTACTACGAGGCCCACATGGACCTGATCGCCGAGCGCCCGGCCTTCAATCTGTACAACCGCAGCTGGCCGATCTACACGCACTCGTACCAGCTCTCGCCGGCCCGCTTCAACGCCGGCGGCATCGCCAGCGAGTCCATCATCAGCGCGGGCTGCCTGGTGCGCGGCCAGGTCACGCGGTCCGTGCTCTCGCCGGGGGTCGTGGTGGACCCGGGGGCGGTGGTGCAGGGCTCCGTGCTGCACGACAACGTGCACATCGGCCGGGGTGCGGTGGTGCGGGGCGCCGTCCTCGACAAGAACGTCGAGGTGCCGCCGGGCGCGACGATCGGCGTCAACCCGGAGCGGGACGCCGAGCTGTACACGGTGTCCAAGGGCGGCGTCATCGCCCTGGGGAAGGGCCAGTTGGTCACCTGACGCGGTCCCCGCCCGGGGACTTTGTCCTGCCTCTGGACGAAGAGCGGAATCCGTGTTGTCATGCCTGCGCCCGGATATGACATCGTTGTAAACGGAGGTTCCGTGCGTACCGGACCCCTCAGAAACCGGCTCGCGTTACTGCTCGCCGCGCTCCTCGGCCTCACCGGCCTGACCGCGGCCCCCGCCCTGGCGGACGACCCCGCAGAGATCCACGGCCTCAAGGGCGAGTACTACACCCACTCCGCCCCCGGCGCCTTCGACTTCCACACCCTCAAGGCGACGACCTTCGACCAGGACCTCGACTTCGACAACCTGGAGCCGCGCCTGAACTTCACCACCGGACGGTCGGACGACGTCAGCGTCCGCTGGACCGGAAAGATCGTTCCGGAGAAGACCGGCCCCCACACCTTCTCGGTCATCGGCGACAACGGCTTCCGCCTCTGGATCGACGGAAAGCCCCTCATCGACCACTGGGTGGACGACTGGGACCGCGAACAGACCGCACAGCCCGTCGACCTGACCGCGGGCAAGGCCTACGACATCAAGGTCGAGTACTTCGAGCACTACGGCGGATCCAACCTCCACCTCCGCTGGACCCGGCCGGGCGCCGGCAAGGAGCCGGTCCCGCAGTCGGCGTTCCGCCTCCCCGACGGCTTCGACTACGACGGAGCCCTCGCGGCCACCGTCCAGTCCACCGGCCGCACGCTCAAGCTGGACTTCGCCCAGCCCCTGGCCGCACCCCCGGCGGGCTTCACCGACCACCTCAAGGCGGTGATCGGCGGCGCCGAGTGGCCCCTGGGCGCGGCGCGACCGGACCCGTCCGACCCCACGTCCCTCCTGGTCGCCCTCGACGAGCCGGTCGTCGGCAACAAGACCGGCACGGCCCGGGGCACCGCCGACATCCGCTACGACGGTCAGGGCGGCCTCTCCGACACCGACGGCAACGTTGTCAAGGAGTTCTGGAGCAGCGGCCCCAACCGCTCGACGCACCAGCTGAGCACCCGCTGGGCCGACGAGGTCGGGCCCGGCAACGCCCACCCCGAGTACCCGCGCCCGCAACTGACCCGGGACGCCTGGCAGGGCCTCAACGGGCGCTGGCAGTTCGCCGCCGCCGAGCCCGGCGAGCAGCCGCCCGTCGGCAAGAACCTGAAGGAGCGCATCCTCGTCCCGTACCCGGTGGAGTCCCAGCTCTCCGGCATCGAACGGCACGAGGACCGCATGTGGTACCGCCGCACCTTCACGGTCCCGCGCGACTGGGACATCGGCTCCGGCAAGCGGCTCAAGCTCAACTTCGGCGGCGTCGACTGGCGGTCCGAGGTGTACGTCAACGGCAGGAAGGTCGCCGAGCACGAGGGCGGCTACGACAAGTTCAGCGCCGACATCACCGATGCGCTGAAGCCCGGCCGCACCCAGGAGCTCATCGTCGGTGTCTACGACCCGACGGACGCGGCATCCGGCGAGAACCCGCCGCTCGGCAAGCAGCGCCTGGACCCCAGCGGCATCTGGTACACCCCGTCCTCCGGCATCTGGCAGACGGTCTGGATGGAGCCGGTGGCCCGCGACCACACGGACTCCCTCAAGCTCACCCCGGACGTGGCCGGCGAGAAGCTGACCGTTCAGGCCCGCGGCGTCCGGGACGGCGTACCGATCACGGCGACGGCGTACGACGGAAAGCGCGAGGTGGCCACGGCCAGCGGCCGCACCGGCGGCCCGCTGACGCTGACCGTCCGCGACCCGCGCCTTTGGTCGCCCGACGACCCGTTCCTCTACAAGCTCAAGGTGAAGGTCGGCGTCGACCGGGTCGGGAGCTACTTCGGGATGCGCTCCATCGCCGTCGAGAAGGTGAACGGCGTCCCGCGTACGGTCCTCAACGGCGAGCCGGTCTTCATGATGGCCACCCTCGACCAGGGCTTCTGGCCGGACGGCCTGCACACCGCGCCCACCGACGAGGCCCTGGCCTACGACCTCAAGGCGCACAAGCGGCTCGGCTTCAACTCGGTCCGCAAGCACATCAAGGTCGAGCCGGACCGCTGGTTCTACTGGGCCGACCGGCTCGGGCTGCTGGTGTGGCAGGACATGCCCGCGATGACGGCCGGGGTGAACCCGAGCGAGTCCTCCCGCGCGCGGTACGAGCGCGAGATGAAGGAGATGATCGACGAGCACATCAGCAGCCCGTCGGTCGTCATGTGGGTGACCTTCAACGAGGGCTGGGGTCAGTACGACGTGGGCCGGGTCGCCGAGCAGGCCAAGGCGTGGGACCCCACCCGGCTGGTCAACGGCCAGTCCGGGCTGAACCTCGGCGCCGACGGCGGCACCGGCGACCTCATGGACGAGCACGGCTATCCGAGCCCGGCCCTGCCGCCGCGCCCGGACGGCGAGCGTGCCCTGGTCAGCGGCGAGTACGGCGGCCTCGGCCTTGCGGTGCCCGGCCATGCCTGGTCGGTGCAGCAGTCGTACGTCGACGTCGACCCGGCCACCTACACCGAGGACTACCTGACCAAGCTCGACGAGGTCCGGGCCCTGGTCTGCAAGGGCAGCAACGGTGCCGTGTACACCCAGATCGCGGACGTCGAGGGTGAGCTGAACGGCTTCCTCACCTACGACCGAGCGGTCCTGAAACCGGACACGGCTCGTCTCAAGGCGGCACACGAGGCGCTGATCCGTGACGCCTCCCGGGTGACTCCCACGGGATGCCCGGCGCCGCAACCTGTGCTGGACTGACGGCACATGCACCATAAGTCCCGCCCCTCTCGCCGGGGCGGGACTTAATCTGCTGTTAACTGTACGTAGCCTGATCGTACTTGACCGTAATCGGCTGGGGGCGGTTGACTGCTGACCCACCCGTCGTCGACGCGAGGCAAGCCCTTGACTGCTGATCTGCTCGCTCCTCTCGACCTGGCGTTCTGGAACCTCGAGTCCGCCGAGCACCCGATGCACCTCGGGGCGCTCGGGGTCTTCCCGGCCCACTCGCCGGCCGCGGGCGCCCATGCGGCGGACCTCCTTGCGGCCCGCGCCGCCGGCGTGCCCGGACTGCGGATGCGCATCCGCGACGTGTGGCAGCCGTGGCCCTCGGCGCTGCGCCGGCCGTTCGCCTTCGGCGGCGCGGCCCGGGAACCCGACCCGGACTTCGACTCCCAGCACCATGTGCGGCTGCACGCCCCGGCCGCGGACTTCCACGCGGCGGCGAGCCGGCTCATGGGGCGTCCGCTGGAGCGCGGCCGGCCGCCCTGGGAGGCCCATGTGCTGCCGGGGGAGGACGGGAACTCCTTCGCGGTGCTGTTCAAGTTCCACCACGCGCTCGCCGACGGGCTGCGGGCCCTGACCCTCGCCGCGGGCGTCATGGACCCGATGGACCTGCCCGCGCCCCGGCCCCGCACCGTCGAACCCCCGCGCGGCCTGCTCCCGGAGGTGCGCGACCTGCCCGGGATGGTGCGCGGCGCCCTGTCCGACGTGAGCCGGGCCCTGGACATCGGCGCCTCCGTCGCCCGCTCCTCCCTGGACGTGCGCTCCACCCCCGCGCTCACCTGTGAGCCGAGCGGCACCCGCCGCACCGCCGGAGTGGTTCTCGACCTCGACGACGTGCACCGCGTCCGCAAGACCGTCGGCGGCACCGTCAACGACGTGCTGATCGCCGTCGTCGCGGGCGCCCTGCGCCACTGGCTCGACGAGCGCGGCGACGGCAGCGAGGGCGTCACGCCCCGCGCCCTGATCCCCGTCTCCAAGCGCCGACCGCGCACCGCGTATCCACAGGGCAACCGGCTCTCCGGTTACCTGATAAGGCTTCCGGCGGACGATCCGGACCCGCTGGCGCGCCTCGCCTCGGTCCGCAACGCGATGGACCGCAACAAGGACGCCGGCCCCAACCGGGGCGCGGGCGCCGTCGCCCTGCTCGCCGACCACGTCCCCGCCCTGGCCCACCGGCTCGGCGGGCCCCTGGTCGGCCAGGCGGCCCGGCTCTGGTTCGACATCCTGGTGACCAGCGTGCCCCTGCCCAGCCTCGGCCTGAGGCTCGGCGGCCATCCGCTCACCGCAGTGTTCCCCTTCGCCCCGCTGGCCCCCGGCCACTCCCTGGCGGTGGCCGTCTCGACGTACCGGGGCAGCGTCCACTACGGCCTCGTCGCCGACGCCGAGGCCGTCCCCGACCTCGACCGATTCGCGACCGCCCTCTCCGAGGAGGTGCGGACACTGATCACGGCCTGCGAGTCGTGATCAGGAGCGGGTTTGGCGGTCCGGCCCCGCGCTCCGTAAAATTCGCCCTTCGAATGCGGGCGCGACCGGCGCGCCGCGACGGCAGAGCAGGGAACGACAGCGGCGATGACGGTGACAGAGGACGGCCCGCGGGCCATGGACGAGGCGAGCGGGCTCTCGTACGGACCCGGCATCGACCCGGAGCGTCTGGCCGTCTGCCTCAGCGTGCTCGAGGAACTCGACAAGCTGGAGGTCGACCACCCGGACGCCATCGCCGTGCGCCGGGCCACCGCGGGTGTCTACCGCACGGTCAAGCAGCGCCGCCGCCAGGAGCGCCGGGCAGCCAAGACCGCCCACGACAAGTCGGTCACGGAGGCCACGGCGACCGGCTCCGCCCAGCGCATCGACGACGAGACCGAGGGCATCCTGCCGTCGTCGGCCACCGAGGCGGGCAGGATCGCGGGGATACTCCAGCGCCCCCGCTCCTGCTACACCTGCAAGGCCCGCTACGTGGAAGTCGACTACTTCTACCACCAGCTCTGTCCCGACTGCGCCCGCGTGAACCGCGAGAAGCGCGACGTCCGCGCCGACCTCACCGGCAAGCGCGCCCTGCTCACCGGCGGCCGCGCCAAGATCGGCATGTACATCGCGCTACGGCTGCTGCGCGACGGCGCGCACACGACGATCACCACGCGCTTCCCGAAGGACGCCATCCGCCGCTTCAAGGCGATGGACGACTCGGCGGACTGGATGCACCGCCTCGAGGTCGTCGGTATCGACCTGCGCGACCCCGCGCAGGCCGTCGCCCTCGCCGACCAGGTCGCCGACGCCGGCCCCCTCGACATCCTCGTCAACAACGCGACGCAGACCGTGCGCCGGCTGCCCGCCGCCTACGCCGCCCTGGTCGACGGCGAGAGCGCCCCGCTGCCCGCCGGTGAACTCCCCGCCCACCACGTCATCGGCGCCTTCAACTCCGGCGCGGTCGACGGCCTGGCCGCGCTGCCGCTGGGCACCAGCGGCCTCGACGCGCAGAAGGTCGCCGACCTCGCCCTGGTCGCGGGCAACGCCAGCGTCGAGCGGCACCTCGACGGCACCGCGATCGACGCGGGCGGGCTGGTGCCCGACGTGGTCGACTCCAACACCTGGGTGCAGACCATCGAGCAGATCTCCCCGGTGGAGCTCCTGGAGACCCAGCTCTGCAACTACACGGCGCCGTTCATCCTGATCAGCAAGCTGCGGCCGGCGATGGCCGAGGCCGCGAGGAACGCGGCGAGCGGGCGGGCGTACGTCGTGAACGTCTCGGCGATGGAGGGGGTCTTCGGGCGCGGGTACAAGGGGGCGGGGCATCCGAACACGAATGCCGCGAAGGCCGCGATGAACATGGTCACGCGGACCAGTGCGCAGGAGATGTTCCAGGGTGACGGGATTCTGATGACCTCGGTCGACACGGGGTGGATCACGGATGAGCGGCCGCACTACGACAAGTTGCGGCTTGCGGAGGCGGGGTTCCATGCGCCGCTGGATCTGGTGGATGGTGCGGCTCGGGTCTATGACCCGATCGTGCGGGGTGAGGCGGGGGAGGATCTGTACGGGGTCTTCTTGAAGGACTACGCGCCGGGGAAGTGGTAGGGGCTTTGGCTGCGGGTTGAGTGGGGCTGGTCGCGCAGTTCCCCGCGCCCCTTCAGGGCGGCACGTACCCGCGTCCCCCCGTCCACCACCAGATCCGCCCCGGTCACCCACTCCGCAGCGTCCGACGCCAGCCACAGCACCGCCCGGGCGACGTCCTCCGGCTCCCCGATCCGCCCCAGCGGGAGCCCAGCGGCCACCTCGTGCTCGCCCGGTTCCCATACGAACCGGGCCATCTCGGTGCGAACCAGGCCGGGGGAGACGGAGTTCACCCGGACCCGGGGGCCCAGCTCGCCTGCCAGCTGCTGGGTGAGGTGCAGCAGCGCGGCCTTGCTCGTGCCGTACGCGCCCACGCCCGGGCCGACGTGTCCGGCGCCCTCCGTGCACACGTTGACCACCGTCCCGCCGTGTTCCGACATCCAGGACCGCCACGCGCACTGGACGAGCCGCAGCGGTGCCTCGACGTTGACGGAGAAGGCCTCGCTCCAGGCCTCGGGGACGGCGTCCATGAGCGGCCCGTACGGCTGGTTGGTCGCCGCGTTGTTGACCAGGATGTCGAGGCGGCCGAACTCGCGCAGGGCCAGCTCGGTCAGGCGCCGCGGATGGCCGGGGTCGGCGACACTGCCCGCGAGTCCGACGCCGCCCAGGTCCTCGGCGGTGCGCCGTACCTCGTCGGCGTCCCGCGCGGTCACGCACACCGATGCTCCGGCGTTCACCAGGTGCCGGGCGACGGCCAGCCCGATCCCGCGCGTCGCCCCCGTGACCACGGCGGCTCTGCCCTCCAGCCCGTACGACGAGGACCTCATCGACGTACCGTCTCATGACGCTCCGTCAGTCGACAGCCCCGAGACGGGAGTTGCGCGCAGCCAAGAGGTCCAGCACCGTGCGCCAGTCCTCCAGGACCCCGGCGTCGAACCCGGCCGTGCGGCCCTCCTCGGTCGCCTGGCGCAGGGTGAGGAGGTCGTCGTCGGCGACGGCGTCCCGGCGGGGGCACCGGTGGACGAGGCGGGAGACCCGCTCGCCCAGCAGGGCGCGCACCGCGTGGGCCGCGTGGTCGGCGCGCGCGGCCGGATCGCCGGGCCACAGCAGCCCGCCGACGGGCTGCACCAGACCCGCCACTTGGAGCTCCTTGTCGGCCGGGCGGCCACGGCGCAGCAGCGCGGCGGTCCGCAGCGCGTGGTCGTGGAGGTCGACCGGCGGGCGGTCGCGGTCCGGGGCGTCCCTGGTGCCCCGGCAGGTGTACAGCAGATCCATCAGCTCCTCGACGCTGCGCAGCTCCATGCGTCAGTCCTCCTGCGAGACAGCCGTTGCCGTGCGGCAGCAGATCATGGCGAGCTTTCGACTCAGCCAACGGCACCTGAACTGCGCAACCGTGTCGAAAGCGCCTACGCCCTTGTACGCCGTTCGGGTGGTACTCAAAACGCCTGTGAGTGAACAAATCGTCGTCTAAACCCGAGTTGAACACCAGATGACGCGCGATTGTTACCGGTCGTTTTCAGCCCCATCGAGCGGGGGCCCGCTCATTTGGTTAATCTGGTCCGGACGGACAGCAGTACGGGGTCCTACCCACACCCACGGTCCGTCATGGGGCAAGCCGGTTCACCACGGCCTCTCCCGTGAGTCGACCGGCGCCACCGCGTCCGAACTGCTTTTGACATCAGACCCATACGGGGCGTCAGGCGCAGCAGGAGCGGCGCGTGCGTCCCGAGGGTGACCGACACATAAGGAGTGCGCGGTGACACCGGAGAAGACGAATCGAGATCAGCGCCCCAAGGAACGCAGCGAGCGCGCCGGCCGGCGGGCCGACGAGCTCGGCAGCCTTGACGTGTGGGCCCGGTCGGCCCCGATCCGCCTCGCGGGCTACGAGGAGGACCTCGCAGAGCCCCACATCCTGCCCAGCGTCGACTGACCGCGGGCGCACCCCCTCCACGTTCGCCGAGGGCATGGGCGTGCCAGACTCACGCCCATGCTGATCAGGGAAGCAACGGCTGACGACTGGCCGCGTATCTGGCCGTTCTGGCACCACATCGTCGCCGCTGGCGAGACCTACGCATGGGACCCGGGTACCTCCGAGGAGGAGGCCCGGGTCCTGTGGATGAACCCGGCGAAACAGGTCTATGTCGTCGAGGACGACAGCGGCGGTGTCGTCGCCTCCGCCTATCTCACCCCCAACTACGGTGGCCCCGCCGCCCGTATCGCCAACGCCGGCTTCATGGTCGACCCCGGCCAGGGCGGCCGTGGCTACGGCCGTGCCCTCGCCGAACACCTCCTGACCGCAGCCAGGGCCGCCGGCTACCGGGGCATGGTGTTCAACGCCGTCGTCGAGACCAACCCGGCCGTGAAGCTGTGGATGTCCCTCGGCTTCACGGTCCTCGGCACGGTGCCGGAAGCGTTCGACCATCCCCGGGACGGCCGGGTGGGGCTGCACATCATGTACCGGGCGCTCTAGAGATCTCCGGCAGGCATCGGCACCCGGGGCGGTCGTCAGGGACGGACGTACGGCCGGGTCATGATCTCCATGTTGTGCCCGTCCGGGTCGTCGAAGTAGGCGCCGTGTCCGCCGAAGAGGTCGTTGACGCGGCCGGGTTCGCTGTGGCCGGGGTCGGCGTAGTAGGTGACCCCGAGCACCTCCAGGCGGCCGATCATGGCGTCGAACCGCTCCTCGGGCACGAGGAACGCGTAGTGCTGGGACTGGATCGGCTCGTCGCGCTTCTCGTAGTAGTCGAGGGTCACGCCGTTGCCCAGGTCGACGGGGAGGAACGGTCCGAAGGGGGCACCGACCTCCAGGCCGAGGACGGCCGCCAGGAATTCCGCCGACAACTGGCGGTCCGAGGCGAACACGACGGTGTGGTCGAGGTGGGCGACGGTGGTCGGCAGCGCGGGCGGCGTGTGCTGTGCGTGGGACATGAGTGGGTTCGTCTCCGGGTTCCGGGATCCGTGGTGAGGCGCCGTGGTGGCGCGGGGGACGGGGAAACGGAGACGAGAGGCGGGGCCCGTGCCCTTGCCGGCTCTCGGACGGGCCCGGGCGGGGTCACCCCCGCCGCGCTCACGTCGAGGCCGGGCGCCTCACTCGTGCATGGCCTACGGCCGACCCGGTAGTCACCCGGCCGACTCTAGTTCACCGGCGCCGTACGCTGCCACGGGATTCTTGCCTCCAACTGCTCGGCCAGGGAAAGGAGTCGGGACTCCGTGCCCGGGCGTCCCACCAGCTGCACGGCACAGGGGGCGCCGGAGGGGAGGGTTCCGCAGGGGACGGACATGGCGGGCCAGCCGGTCAGGTTCCACGGGGGCGTCAGCGGCGAGTAATTCGTGTTCGCCAGCACATTGCGCAGCCAGCCCCGCTCGTGCCAGGGCGCGGCCTTCGGGGAGCGGCGGGCGAGTGCGGGGGTGAGCAGCACGTCGTACTCGGCGAAGAAGGGCTCCAGCCGTCGGCGCAGTTGATCCCGGCTCGCCCCGGCGCGTGCCGTGGCCACGAAGGGCCGGCCGAGTGCGGAGTGGACGCGGGTGCGGCGCGTGAGCAGACCTCGGTCGAGGTGCCGCGCGTCCGCTGCCGTGCCCGCCGTCCAGTGGATCAGCGAGGTCAGGGGGAGCGACATCGGGTAGGGCGGGTCGGCGCGCCGGACCTGATGGCCCGCCTTCATCAGCACCTCGGCCGCCTCCCGGGCGGCGGTCGTGTACGGCCGGCTGATCGTGACCCCGGCCAGGGGGCTGCGCAGCGACACGGCGACCCGGAGGCCGCTCGGCTCGGACCGGGGCCCGGGCTCGGTGCCCGCGAGGACCGAGAGCATCAGTCGGGCGTCCTCGACCGTCGTGGCGAGGGGCCCGTTCTCCGACATGCCGAACCAGTCGCTGTCCCCGACGCCCGTCGGGACCACCCCGTGGCCCGGCTTGATGGTGACGAGGCCGCAGTTGGCGGCCGGTATGCGCAGCGAGCCCATGCCGTCGTTGCCGAGGGCGATCGGCACCATCCCGGCGGCGACCGCGGCGGCGCTGCCGCCCGACGAACCGCCCGCCGAGCGCGTCGGGTCCCAGGGATTGCGGGAGATGCCCAGCACGCCGTCCGTCGTGCCGAAGACACACAGTTCCGGGACGTTCGTCAGCCCCACCACCACCGCGCCCGCCGCCCGCAGCCGGGCCACCGTCACATGGTCCTCGGCCGCCGCTGTGCCGGGTGTGGCGGCCGAGCCGACGCGCCGGGACTCGCCGCGCACCGTGAGGTTGTCCTTGACCGCCACGGGCACCCCGGCCAGGGGCAGATCGGCGAAGTCGCCGCGCGCGGCCATCTCCTCGGCCTCGGCCAGCGCCGCCTCGGCACGCACCGTGCGGAAGGCCCCGACCCGGCCGTCGAGCCGCTCGATCCGGTCGAGGTGCTCGGCGACCACCTCGCGAGGGGTGACCCGCTTCTCACGGACGGCGGCGGATATCTCGGCGGCGGTGCGGCCGGCCCAAGTGGTCACGGAGAACTCCTCGGAGGGGAGAGGCACGGGATTACTGGCGAGTACGTAGGGAGAACTGTGCACCGGCAGGGGGCGCACGTCGAGGTCACCGGCCGGACAACGCCCCTCGGTGCGCCCCTCACGCCCTCGGACATCCGATCAATGTCTCAACTTTCGTGCTTGCACGCCCCATTGACAGGCATCGACGCCAGCTCAATGATCAGACGTCCGATGAATGGGGAGCCGTATGACTGAGCGCAGAAGACGGCGAACGTGGTGGCCCGGAGTCCTGGCGGTACTGGCGCTGCTCGTCACGGCGGCACCGGGGACATCCGCGGTCGCGGGCGAGGAGCAGCGGACACCGGTCACCGTGCCCGCACTCACCGACTGGTCCCCGGAAGCCGGGAGTTACGCCTACGGCCGGGGCACCCGGCTGGTGGCCGGTACCGGGGCCGAGCGCCGGGTCGCCGGCACCCTCGCCGCCGACCTCCGGGCGGCCGGTCACGGCACGGTCCCCGTCGTAGGGGGCGGAGCCCGGGCCGGTGACATCGTTATCGACATCGAGCCCGGCAGATCCTCGCTCGGCCCGGAGGGCTACGAACTCCACGTGGGCCGACGGCTGTCGGTGACGGGCGCGACCGAGGCCGGCGCCTTCTACGGCACCCGGACCCTCCTCCAGCTCCTCGCCCGGGGCGACCGTGTCCCCGCCGGACGCACCGTCGACGTACCCCGCTACAAGGAACGGGGCGTCGGCGTCTGCGCCTGCTACGTCCATGTCTCGCTGCCCTGGCTGGAGAACCTGGTGCGCGAGATGGCGTATCACAAGCTCAACCAGCTGCTCCTCGAACTGAAGGTGAAGAGCGACGCCCACCCCGAGGCCAACACCTGGGGCTACTACACCAAGGACGAGATCCGCCGGCTGGTCGCGCTCGGCGAGAAGTACCACGTCGAGATCATTCCCGAGATCAACTCCCCGGGCCACATGGACCCGTGGATCGAGAACCGCCCCGACCTCCAGCTCACCGACACGGACGGAAACAAGCAGCCCTCCCGGCTGGACATCACCCGGCCCGAGGCCTTCGCCTACTACACGAGCCTGATGGACGAGTACGCCGAGGTCTTCCCCGGGCGGGACTGGCACATGGGCGCCGACGAATACATGCTCGGCTCCGACTTCGCCAAGTACCCGCAGGTCCTGGAGTACGCACGGGAGAGATACGGCCCGCACGCCAGACCCCAGGACGCGTTCGTCGACTTCGTCAACCGCGTCCACGCCTACGCGACGTCCAAGGGCAAGCGGCTGCGCATCTGGAACGACGGGCTCACGGGCGCCAACACCGTGCCGGTCGCGGCCGGTACGACGGTCGAGCACTGGCTGAACGTGGCGGTCAAGCCCAGCCGGCTCATCGCCGAGGGCTACCCCTTGATGAACGCGGCGTACGCGCTCTACCTCGTCCGCGGAGGCTTCCACACCGACACCGGGGCTCTCTACGACCAGAGCTGGGACCCGCGCGGCTTCGAGGGCGAGAAGCTCACCTCCAGCCAAGGCATCACCGGCGCGAAGATCAGCCTCTGGCCCGACAACGGCCGCGGGGAGACCGAGAACGAGGTGGCCGTCGCACTGTGGCCCGCCCTGCGGCACATCGCGCAGGCCACCTGGGGCGACCCGCATCCCGACGCCACGTACGACGGGTTCACCGCGCGCGGTACGGCCGTGGGCCACGCGCCCGGCTTCCGTGACCTGACCCGGGTGCCGGTCGCGGACGGGACATACACGTTCCGGGCGTCCGGCAAGTCGTTCACCGCCGCCGTCCGGCGCACGGCCGACGGCTACGTCACCCTGCGGACCCAGGACGGCTGTCTGGAGGTGCGGGGCGGGAAGCTCACGCTCAACGTGCCCCTCCAGCCGGGCGTCGAGGTGACACCGCAGACCTGCGACCCCGCCGGCACCCTCCAGCGCTGGGCGCTGGAGCCGGCCGGCGAAGGCGGCCACCGGCTCGTCAACGCCATCACCCGGATGACGGTGAGCGTGACGGACGACGGCCGGATCGCGCAGTACCCGCCCGACCAGCGCACCCCCGCCGTCTGGCATCTGACCTGAGGAGTCGTCGCCATGGCCGTGTCCCGACGCGTGTTCATCGCATCAGCCGCCGTCCTCGCCGCGACCGCCGGCATGACGGCACCCGCACTCGCGGCCCCGCCGGACCCCCGTCGCAGCCGCATCCCCGTCGGCCCCGACGACACTCCGGAGGACCTGGTCCGCAAGGCCTCCCAAGTGCGCCCCACCGCAGGGCAGATCGCCTGGCAGCGCCTGGAGCGCACCGCCTTCCTGCACTTCGGCGTGAACACCTTCACCGGCCTGGAATGGGGCACCGGCGACGAGGACCCGGACGTCTTCCAGCCGGCCGGCCTCGACACCGACCAGTGGGCCCGTGCCCTGCGCGACGGCGGCTTCAAGCTGGCCATCCTCACCGTCAAGCACCACGACGGCTTCGTCCTCCACCCCTCCCGCTACACCGGCCACACGGTGGCGTCCAGCAGCTGGCGCGACGGCCGGGGTGACGTCCTGCGCGACTTCGCCGACTCCATGCGGCGGCACGGCATCAAGGTCGGCGTCTACATCTCGCCGGCCGACGAGAACCAGTATCTGCACGGCGTGTACGCCAACGGCAGCGCCCGCGCCGACCGCACGATCCCCACCCTCGTCGACGGCGACGACCGCACCCCGCCCCGCTCGTACACGCTCCCCGCCACCGACTACGGCGCCCATATGCTCAACCAGCTCTACGAGGTGCTCACCGAGTACGGCCCGGTCGACGAGGTGTGGTTCGACGGGGCCCAGGGGCACATCCCGCCGGAGAAGGTCGAGAAGTACGACTGGGACAGCTGGTACACCCTCGTACGGTCCCTCGCCCCGGACGCCGTCGTCGCCGTGACCGGGCCGGACGTCCGCTGGGTCGGCAACGAGGGCGGGCTGGCCCGGGAGGACGAATGGAGCGTCGTCCCCGTCCAGGAGAAGGACTACGGACGGACCGACTACGCCCTCTCCTACGACGCCCCGGACATGGGCAGCCGGGACGCGCTGGTCGCGGCCCGGCCTGTCGCCGACTACCTCCAGTGGTGGCCCGCCGAGTGCGATGTGTCGATCCGGGACGGCTGGTTCTACCACCCCGACCAGCAGCCCAAGAGCGTCGAGCAGTTGACGGACATCTACTTCCGGTCCGTCGGCCGGAACTCGGTACTGCTCCTCAACATCCCACCGGACACCGAGGGGTTGCTGCCCGCCGCCGACGTCACACGCCTGCGGGAGTTCCGCGAGCGGGTCGACGGCGAACTGCCCGAGGACCTGGCGCACGGTGCCCCGACCAGCAGCTCGCCGGGGCGGGTCACCGTCGACCTCGGCCGGGAGCGGGACGTGGACCGGGTCCGGCTGGCGGAGGACATCCGGTACGGCCAGCAGGTGGAGAGCTTCGTGGTGGAGGCGTATCGCGACGGCGGCTGGAGGGAGGTGGGCCGGGCGGGGGTCGTCGGAGCGAGCCGGATCCTGCTGCTGCCGGGCGCCGTGCGGGCCCGGCGGTGGCGGGTGCGGGTGACCGGGGCGCGAGGGGCCGTACGGATCGCGGAGTTCGGGCTGTACCGGTCCCGGGTGTGACCGGGCTCAGCGCAGGTGGCGTGCGAAGAAGGCCTCGGTGACGTCCATCTCCGAGGCCCACCGCGGCCCGAATGTGTGCCCCTCGCCGGCGACGGTGCGGAGCTCGACGTCCTTGCCGGCCTTCTCGAACGTGGCGGACACCTCCCGTGACCAGGCGAGGGGGCAGGTGTCGTCCGCGGTGCCGTGCTGGATCAGCAGGGGTTCGCTCACGCGGTCGGCGTAGGTGAGCGGCGAGACGCCGCGCCAGAAGTCCGGGTCCTCCTCGGGTGTGCCGTGCTTCTCCTCGATCTCGGCCACGAGGGGGTCGCCGTCGGGCCGCTGGAACTGGTCGATGTTCTCCTGCGGGCGGGCGCTCACCGGCGCGTACGCCACGGCCGCGTCGAACAGACCGGGCGCCACGACCAGCGTGTTGTACACGACCCCGCCGCCCATCGACCGGCCGAAGAGACCGAGGCGGTCGCCGTCGATCTCCGGGCGCCCCGACTCGCGCAGGGCCAGGGCGGCGCCGATGACGTCCTCGGTGTAGCCGAGCCGCAGATTCACGTCGTTGCCGGGGTCCTCGTCGGAGCGGGCGTGGTTGCGGTAGTCGGTGTGCAGCACGACATAGCCGTTGCGGGCCAGGCGGTCCTGTTCGCGTGGCATGCCCTGGCCGCTGAAGTAGTCGTCCGGGTCGATGTATCCGTGCGCCAGCACCAGTGCCGGGAAGGGGCCCTCGCCCTCGGGGATGTTCATGATCCCCGAGATCGTCAGGCCGTTCGCCTCGTAGGTGACGGCGTACCGGGTGTAGGCGGAGTTCCGGTCGAGCACGTCCCCGAGACGCAGCCCGGAGCCGGTGTGCTCGCTCCGCATCAGGGCGGGGAGGGAGACGGGGTCGGCCGGTGAGGGGGTGGGGGAGGGCGTGCCGCGAGGTCGTTCGCTCGTGGCGGGGGCCGAGGCCGGAGGGGTCTCGGGGGTGCCTTCGCCCCCACCGCCGGTGCAGCCGATCGCGAGGGTCAGCAGCAGCCCGGCGGCGGCCCAGGCGGTGCGCCGCACACGCATACCGCCCATTGTGGCCCTCCCGGTCCGGGAGCGGCAGGCCCGCACAGGGGGCGTTCCGCGGGCGGCGCGACGGGGCGCGGGGGTGCGTACCGATGGTGCGACGGGCCCGCGGTGCGCGTTCTGCCCGGGTCGCTCCGCGCCGCACCGGGGTCCCCGCACGGGGTGCGTGCCGGCACGGGTTCGGTGGGGCCTGGCCGGGCGGCACAGCCTGGGGTTCCGTGGTGCGTGTGTCGTCCGGCCGGGTTGCTCCGTGCCGGGCCGGGGTCCGCGCGCAGGGTGCGTGCCGGCACGGGGCTTGGTGGGGCCTGGCCGGGCGCCTCAGCCTGGGGTTCCGTGGTGCGTGTGTCGTCCGGCCGGGCCGCTCCGCGCCGGGCTGGGAGCCCCGCGCAGGGCGAGTGCCGGCACGGGACTCCGTGGTGCGTGTGCCCCCGGCCGGGCCGTTCCGCGCCGGGAGCCCCGCACGGGGTGCGTGCCGGCATCGGTCCCGGGGAGTCCTCGCCCTGCACGTGGCCTGCCGCAGCCCGGTGTTCACACCCCCCGGGCCGCCCCCGTACTGTCCCGCTCGATCAGCCGCGGTACCGGCACCCGTACCGCCCGGGCCGGGCCGCCGTCGAGGAGGGCGGTCAGTTCCCCGGCGGCCGTGCGGCCGAACTCGACGCTGTCCCGGGACAGCGCGGACAGCCACGGTTTGACCAGACGGCACAGGGCGGAGTCCTCCCAGGCCACCACCGACACGTCGGCCGGCACCGCGTAGCCGAGCTCGGTCGCGGCGGCGACCCCGGCGACGGCCATCACGTCGTTGTCGTAGATCAGGGCCGTCGGGGCGGCCGGACCGTCCAGGACCCGGCGGGTGACGGCCGCGCCCGCCTCGTCCGAGTAGTCGGTCGGCACCGACTGCACCTCCGACAGGCCCAGGCGCTCGGCCTCGGCGCGCAGCGTACGGATGCGGCGCTCGGTGTGGGCCAGCCCGGGCAGTCCGGCGATGTGCGCGATCCGCCGATGGCCGAGCGCGTACAGCTCGTCCACCACCGCGGCCATGGCGCCCGCGTCGTCCGCCCACACCGTCGAGAGACCCGGGTGCCGTTCGTCCGGGGCACCGCCGATCACCACGGCGGGCAGCCCGAGCTCGTCGAGGAGGCCGGGCCGGGGGTCGTCGGTGCGCGGGTCGACGACCAGCACGCCGTCCACCCGGTGCTCGGCCCACCACCGCCGGTACACCGCGCACTCGTCGTCGATGTCCTCGGCGATCTGGAACAGCAGACCGAGATGACGCTCGGCCAGCACCTCCTGGATGCCGGAGACCAGTTGCAGGAAGAACGAGTCCACGCCCAGCGTGCCCGCCGGCCGGGCCAGCACGAAGCCGACCGTCGCCGCGCCCTCCCCGGACAGGGCGCGCGCCGCCGTGCTGGGCCGCCAGCCAAGTTGCTCGGCGACCCGGCGCACCCGGTCCCGGGTCACCTCGGAGACCCCGGGCCTGCCGTTGAGCGCGAAGGAGACCGCGCTCTCGGAGACCCCGGCCCGCCGGGCGATGTCCTTCATCGTCGGCCGGCGCGCCGGTGAGCGCTTTCCCGTCACGCTTGCTTCTCCATTCGACTTGCGCTGTGCACTAATGCGCTTGAGCTTCCTTACCCTAAAGCGCATTAGTGATCGAACACAAGAAGTCGCCTGACTCGGCGATGACCTGCGGTTATGTCCAACTAAAGACTTTAGCTGAGCAGAATCCATTGACTTCCCCCAAGAGAACGATGCAAGGTCTGGCCCGGCGCCATTTCCGCCGCCCTCTCCCGCCCTGCCTTCGAAGGAGCCGGTCACCGTGCGCATCTCCCGCAGAGCCTTCGCCGCCGCTGCCGTCGCTGTCCTGCTGCCCCTGAGCGCCTGCGGTTCCGGGGGCGACGGAGGCGGTTCGAGCGACGCCTCGGGCAAGGTCGAGGGCGACATCACGTTCCAGACGTGGAATCTGCGCGCCAACTTCAAGCCGTACTTCGAGGGCCTGATCGCCGACTTCGAGAAGAAGCATCCCGGCACCGAGGTGAAGTGGGTCGACCAGCCCGCCGAGGGCTACGCCGACAAGATCAGCGCCGACGCGGCCGGCGGCACCCTGCCCGACGTCGTCAACGTCTCCCCGGACCTCGTCGCCCCGCTCGCCAAGGCCGGACTCGCCCTCGACCTGGACAAAGCCGCCCCGCAGTACGAGAAGGAGTATCTGCCGGGCGCCTGGGCGGGCCATCGGATACCGGGCATGACCGGTACGTACGCCTTCCCCTGGTACCTCAACACCGGCCCGCTCTTCTACAACAAGACCCTGTTCAAGGAGGCCGGGCTCGACCCGGACCAGCCGCCGAAGACGTACGACGAAGTCTTCTCCGCCGGCCTGAAGATGGCGGAGAAGAGCGGCGGCAAGGTCGCCACCCTCGCCAACGTGCCCACCATCGAGGACTTCGGCCGCTACGGCGTGCAGCTGATGAACAAGGAGGGCACCGCCTTCTCCTTCAACGACGGCAAGGGTGTGCGACTCCTCGCCAAGTACAAGGAGTTGTACGACGCGAAGGCCCTCGACCCGCAGGCGCTGACCGCCACCCCGGAGTCGTCCGGCAAGAAGTTCCTCACCGGCGCCGTCGCCATGAACCCCGGCAGCGCCCTGGACCTCGGCAACTTCAAGAAGCAGGCGCCGAGCCTGTACAAGAACATCGGCATCACCGACCAGATCACCAGCACCGGGCACGTCAACATGTATGTGATGGGCGTGATGGTCAACTCCCAGTCGAAGCGGAAGCCCGCGGCCGTCGCCTTCGCGCACTTCGTCACCGACGCGGCGCACCAGATGTCGTTCGCCAAGAAGGTCGCCATCTTCCCGAGCACCGCAGGCTCGCTGGACGACCCGTACTTCACCAAGGAGGACGGGACCGACGAGACGCGTGTCCGGGTCGCCGCCGCCAAGTCCCTGAAGACGGCGGTCAACTACACGCCGGTGCTGTTCAGCGAGCAGATGAAGATCGCGCTGCGCAACGAGGTCGCCAAGGCGCTGCAGGGCAAGCAGAGCCCCAAGGAAGCTCTCGACAACGCTGTCAAGGAGTGCGACCGGCTCCTGCAGCAGCAGGGCTGACCCGGATGGCTCTCTCCGGCATCTCCCGGGTGCGGCGCCAACTGCCCACCAGCCCCTGGCTGTTCGCCGCACCCGGGCTGCTCATCACCGGCGTATTCGTCCTGTACCCGTTCGTCTCCACGCTGGTCAACGCCTTCACCGACCGCCGCACACTGATCCCCGGGCGGTTCGTGGGGCTCGCCAACTTCCGGGAACTGCTCCAGGACGACATGTTCTGGACCGGCCTGCGCAACAGCACGCTCTACGTCCTCGGGGTCGTGCCCCCGCTCGTCGTCCTGCCGCTGCTGCTCGCCCTGCTTGTGCAGAAGAACATCCCCGGCATCACCTTCTTCCGGTCCGCCTTCTACACCCCGGTCGTCGCGTCGATCGTCGTGGTCGGGCTCATCTGGGTGTGGCTGCTGGACGACCGCGGACTGGTCAACGCGCTGCTGGAGACGGTCGGCGCCGGCCGGGTCGGCTTCCTCAGTGACCAGTGGCTGCTCCTGCTGAGCGCCATGGCCGTCACGGTGTGGAAGGGCCTCGGCTACTACATGATCATCTATCTGGCGGCGCTCGGGAACGTGCCGCGCGAGCTGCACGAGGCCGCAGCCGTCGACGGGGCGGGCGCGGTGCGCCGTTTCATGACCGTCACCGTGCCCGCCGTCCGCTCCACCATGGTGCTGGTCGGAGCGCTCTCCTCGGTCGCCGCGTTCAAGGTGTTCTCCGAGGTGTACCTGCTGGCGGGCCCGAGCGGCGGACCGGCGGGCGAGGACACCACCCTCGTCATGCTCGTCCAGCGCACCGGCACCGGACTGACCGGCCGCGTCGGCTACGCCTCCGCGATCTCCGTCGTCGTCTTCGCCGTCACCGTCGCCCTGATGCTGCTGGTGCTGCGCGCCGACCGGAAGGAGGACTCATGAGTGTCCTCGAGAAGACGCGGGCTCCCGAGAAGCCGGCTGCGGCCCGCGAGCCCCGGATCACCGACGAGCACGGCCGCCGCGTCCGGGTGTGGGAACTCGCCCTGCGCTACGTCCTGCTGCTCGCCGTGCTGGCGCTGACCATCGGCCCGTTCCTGTGGCAGCTGTCCACCTCGCTCAAGGGCCCCACCGAGGACATCTACAGCTCCCCGCCGACGTTCCTGCCGGGCGATCCGACCCTGCACAACTACGAGCGGGTCGCCGACACCATCCCCGTCTGGGACTACGCCCTCAACTCCCTGAAGGTCGCCACCGCCAACGTCGTCACCAACTGCGTCGGCGCGGCCCTCGCCGGCTACGCCCTGGCCCGGCTGCGCTACCGGGGCCGCCGGGTCGCCACCCTGGCCTTCATCCTGGCGATGCTCGTGCCCGTCGAGGGCATCATCATCGCCCAGTTCACCACCATGCGGGAGCTCGGCCTCAACAACACCCTGATCGGCGTGGTCCTGCCGGGCTGCGTCGGCGCGATGAACGTCCTGCTGATGCGCAACGCCTTCCTCAACCTGCCCTATGAGATCGAGGAGGCGGCCTTCGTCGACGGCGCCAACGTCTGGCAGCGGTTCCTGCGCATCGCCCTGCCGTCGGTGAAGGGCACCCTCGCGGTCGTCGCGATCTTCGCCTTCATGGGGGCCTGGGACGACTTCCTGTGGCCGCTCATCGTGCTGAGCGACCCGTCCAAGTTCACGCTGACCATCGGCCTCAACTATCTGCACGGCACCTTCGCCAACGACGAGCGCCTCGTCGCCGCGGGCACGATCATCGCCGTCGCGCCGCTGATCGCCCTCTTCGCCTGTCTCCAGCGGTACTTCTTCCGCGGCGTGGGCGAGGGCGCGGTGAAGGGCTGAACCTCCCACCGAACGCAAGGACCCCCATGCCTCCTGCCGTGCGCTTCGGCGTCAACTACACCCCCAGCGAGGGGTGGTTCCACCACTGGCTCGACTTCGACCTCGACTCCGTCCGCGCAGACCTGGACTCGATCGCCGCGCTGGGCCTGGACCACATCCGGGTCTTCCCGCTGTGGCCGTACTTCCAGCCCAACCGCACGCTGATCCGGCCCCGGGCCGTAGAACAGCTCGTCGCGCTGGCCGACGCCGCCGGCGAACGCGGCCTCGACGTCAACGTGGACGGCCTCCAGGGCCACCTGAGCAGCTTCGACTTCCTGCCCGCCTGGACCCGGACCTGGCACCGGCGCAACCTCTTCACCGACCCGGACGTCCTCGACGGCCAGGAGAACCTCCTGCGCACCCTCGCCGCCGCCCTCGCCGACCGGCCCAACTTCATCGGAATGACCCTCGGCAACGAGGTCAACCAGTTCTCGTCCGGGCCCCATCCGGACCCCGACCGGGCCACCTCCGACGAGATCGGCACCTGGCTCGCGCGCATGCTAGCCGCCTGCGAGGAGGGCGCCCCGGGCCGGCTGCACCTGCACGCCGAGTACGACGCCACCTGGTACCAGGACGACCAGCCCTTCACCCCGGGCCAGGCCGCCCGGCACGGCGCCGTCACGGCCGTGCACTCCTGGGTCTTCAACGGCACCGCCCAGCGCCACGGCCCTACCTCCGTCCCCGCCGAGCACCATGCCGCCTACCTCGTGGAGCTGAGCAAGGCCTGGGCCGACGACCCCCACCGGCCGGTCTGGCTCCAGGAGGTCGGCGCGCCCGCGCCCCTGGTCCCGGCCGAGCACGCCGCCGCCTTCACCGAGGCCACCGTGGCGAACGCCCTGGACTGTCCCGGCCTGTGGGGCATCACCTGGTGGTGCTCCCACGACGTGTCCCGCGACCTCGCCGACTTCCCGGAACTGGAGTACGGACTCGGCCTGCTGACCAACGACCGCAAGCCCAAGGACATGGCCCGGGTATTGGAACGGGCGGCGCGGGAACCGTCGCAGGCGCCCCCGGCCCGTACGACGGCGCTGGTCGTCCCCGCCGACCCTGCCGTCCGCTCGCTCTGCGCCCCCGGCGGTCCCGTCTTTGACGCCTTCTTCCGGCTGGTCGCCGACGGCGCCCGCCCCACCACCGTCCTCGATGTGCGCGCCGCCGACCAGGAACACCTGGGCGCGCGCGGCATCACCGAGGTCGTCACTCCCGACCAGGTACTTCCCCACCCACCAGGAGGCACCCGCTCGTGACACCCACCAGACGCACCGTCCTGCTCGCCGGCGCCGCGGCCGCCCTCTTCCCCTCGGTACCGGCCGCGGCAGCCCCGAAAGCCGCCGCGACCCAGCCCTACGCGTCCTACTGGTATCCGGACTCCCTCCCCTCGGGCACCCCGGGCCCCGGTATCACCTGGCGGGGCCTGAAGTCCTGGCGTGCCGAGACCGACCCGGACCTCGCCTGCAACGCCGCGTCCGTGCCCTTGGCCGCCCGCTTCACCCCGGCCCCCGCCAACCCGACCGCCCGCGCCGGCCAGGCCCGTATCCAGTCCCTGGTCTCCTTCGGGCCGACGGCGAGCAATCCCTCCCAGGGCTCGGCCACCGCCGACTACTACGCCCTCACCCACTGGGCCTACATCGACGAGCTGGTGTTCTGGGGCGGCTCTTCGGGCGAGGGGCTGATCCTCGCCCCGAACGCGCCGATCGTCGACGCCGCCCACCGGCACGGCGTGCCCGTCCTCGGCAACGTCTTCCTGCCGCCCGTCGCCTACGGCGGACAACTGCGCTGGACCCGCGATCTGGTGCAGAAGGACGCCGCCCGGCGCCATCCGCTCGCCGCGCGGCTGGTCGCGGTCGCCGAGGCGTACGGCTTCGACGGATGGTTCGTCAACTCCGAGACCGGGGGAGGGGACGCCGCGCTCGGCCGGGACATGCTGAGCTTCGTACGGGAGCTGAAGTCACTCGCGGAGGCCAAGGGGCAGCGGGTCACCTGGTACGACGCGATGACCGTGAACGGCACGGTGAGCTGGCAGGGCGCGCTGAACGCGCGGAACGAGGCGTTCTTCCGGACCTCCGACGACATGTTCGTCGACTTCCGCTGGTCGGCGGGCACTCTGGTCTCCTCGGGGCAGCGAGCGGAGCAACTCGGCCGCAGCCGCTACGAGTTGTGGGCGGGCGTCGACGTCGAGGCGAACGGCTGGAACTCCTCCGTGCGGTGGGACGCGATCGTGCCGGCGAACCAGACGCACATCGCGTCGGTCGGCCTCTACCGGCCCGAGTGGACGCGCAACCACCTGCCCTCCGACCAGCGGGGCCCGGCCGCCTTCCACGCCGCCGACGACCGGTTCTGGACCGGCCGCTCCCTCGACCCGTCCCGGCCCGACGGCACGGACGGATGGCGTGCGCCCGCCGTGTCCGTCGCCGACCGCTCCACGGTCATGTCCGTTCCGTTCGCGAGCGTGTTCAACACCGGGCACGGGCTGCGGTGGTACGAGGACGGCGAGGTGACATCGGACGCGCCCTGGAACCACCTCGGCCTCCAGGACCGGCTGCCGTCCCGACGCTGGGTCGTGCACACAGACGGCCGCCGCCCGGCCGTGACCTTCGACTTCGAGGACGCCTGGCGGGGCGGAAGCAGTGTGCTGGTCGACGGCGAACTCGACGAACCCGCCGTCCTGGATCTGTACGCCACCCGGCTGCCGCTCACCGCCGACACGGTCGTCGAACTGACCCACCGGACCGACTCCGGGCGCGTGAACGTCGAACTGGCGGTCGCCACCGCCGATCCGGACACGCCGGGGGCGACACCGCCGTACACCTACTTCCCCGTCGAATCGGCCGGCACCTGGCAGACCTCGGCCGTACGCCTCACCGGCCTGACCGGCACCGCGCACGCGATCGGTGTGCGGATCACACCGGCGGACGGTGGCGGCCCGGTCCGATGGCGGATCGGTGGAATCGCCGTCCGCACCGCGTCCCAGGCCACCCCGGCCGCTCCCACGGGGCTGCGCGTGAGCGCCGCGTCCGGTGGAGACCTGCGCTTCGCCTGGAACCCGGAACCGGATTCCACCGACGTACGCCACTACACCCTGCACCGCCTCCTCCCCGACGGCACCCGCCGCTTTCTCGGCGGCACCTGCCAGCGCGCGTTCTTCGTCGCCGGCCTGAAGCCCGAACAGGGCGAGCGGGCCGCACGGTTCGAAGCGCGTGCCGTGGGGGAGCTCTACACCTCGTCGGCACCCTCGCCCCTGACCCACCCCTGGTAACCACCCCTCTAGGGAGCACTCCGCATGCATGACGACCGCAGCCTGGTCGAAGCCCGCCTCAAGCGCGTACTCGACGAGCGCGTCCGCCCCGCCGTGTACCCCGAGTCCGTGCCGCTGGAGGTGGCGGTGTGGCACGCGCCCGGCGAACCCGTTCCGGTCGCCGAGGGACTCGCGGCCGAGCCCGAGGCCATCGAGGCGGGCGCCCGGTGGGGTGCTCCCTGGGGCACCAGCTGGTTCCGCGTCACCGGAACCGTCCCCGAGGCGTGGGCCGGGAAGACCGTCGAGGCGATCCTCGACCTGGGCTTCGACGAGAACATGCCCGGTTTCCAGTGCGAGGGCCTGGTCTACCGGCCCGACGGCACCCCGGTGAAGGGCCTCAACCCGCGCAACCAGTGGGTGCGCGTCGGCGCCCCCGTCGAGGGCGGTGAGCAGGTGCGTCTGCACATCGAGGCCGCCTCCAACCCCGTCATCCTCGACTATCACCCCTTCCTGCCGACGCGGCTCGGCGACAAGGAGACCGCCGGAACCGAGCCGCAGTACACCCTGACCCGCATGGACCTCGCCGTCCTCGACGAGACCGTATGGCAGCTCGTGATCGACCTGGAGGTGCTCGGCGAGCTGATGGCCGAGCTGCCGGTGGAGTCGGCCCGTCGCTGGGAGATCCTCCGGGCGGTCGACACGGCACTCGACGCCCTCGACCTCCAGGACATCGGCGGCACGGCGGAACGGGCCCGGTCCCGGCTCACAGAGGTGCTCGCCACGCCCGCCGCTCCCTCCGCCCACCGCATCAGCGCCGTCGGTCACGCCCACATCGACTCGGCGTGGCTGTGGCCGCTGCGCGAGACCGTGCGCAAGGTGGCCCGGACGACCTCCAACATGACCGCGCTGCTCGACGACGAGCCGGAGTTCGTCTTCGCCATGTCGCAGGCACAGCAGTGGGCGTGGGTGCGTGACCACCGGCCCGAGGTGTGGGCCCGGGTGAAGAAGGCCGTGGCCGACGGGCGGTTCGTGCCGGCCGGCGGCATGTGGGTGGAGTCGGACACCAACATGCCGGGCTCGGAGGCGATGGCCCGGCAGTTCGTGCACGGCAAGCGGTTCTTCCTCGACGAGTTCGGCATCGAGAACGACGAGGCCTGGCTGCCCGACACCTTCGGCTTCGCCGCCGGACTGCCGCAGATCATCAAGGCGGCGGGCTCCAAGTACCTGCTGACACAGAAGATCAGCTGGTCACAGACGAACAAGTTCCCGCACCACACGTTCCGGTGGGAGGGCATCGACGGCACGCGGATCTTCACGCACTTCCCGCCCGTCGACACCTACAACTGCTCCATGAAGGGCGGCGAGATCGCCCACGCGGCCCGCAACTTCAAGGACAAGGGCGTCGCCCGCCACTCCCTCGCCCCCACCGGCTGGGGCGACGGAGGCGGCGGCACCACCCGCGAGATGGTCGCCAAGGCGGCCCGCCTGCGCGACCTCGAAGGCTCGGCGACGGTGACCTGGGAGACCCCGCAGGCCTTCTTCGAGAAGGCCGCCGCCGAGTGTCCCGAACCGCCGGTGTGGGTCGGCGAGCTCTATCTCGAACTCCACCGCGCCACCCTCACCAGCCAGGCCAAGACCAAGCAGGGCAACCGCCGCAGCGAGCACCTGCTGAGGGAGGCCGAACTGTGGGCGGCCACGGCGGCCGTACGCACCGGGTTCCCCTACCCCTACGAGGACCTGGACCGCATCTGGAAGACGGTGCTGCTGCACCAGTTCCACGACATCCTGCCCGGCTCGTCCATCGCCTGGGTGCACCGGGAGGCCCGGCGGACGTACGAGAGGGTGGCCGAGGAGCTGACCGGGATCATCGACTCGGCGCAGCGGGCACTCGCGGGGGAGGGGACGCGGAACCTCGTGTTCAACTCGGCACCCCACAGCCGCGCCGGGATCCCTGCCGGTGGTGCCGGTGCCGAGCTTCTGCCCAGCCCTGCGGAGCTGTCCCCACGGGCCGAGGGTGGGTTCGTCCTGGGGAACGGCCTGCTCCGGGTCGAGATCGACGCCCGGGGGCTCGTTGTGTCCGTGTACGACATCGAGGCCGATCGCGAGACCGTCGCCCCGGGCCGGGCCGCCAATCTCCTCCAGCTCCACCCCGACTTCCCGAACATGTGGGACGCCTGGGACGTCGACGAGTTCTACCGCAACACTGTCACCGACCTCACCGACGCGGACGAGGTCGTCCCGGACGGGGACGGTGTGCGGATCGTACGGACCTTCGGCGCCTCCCGTGTCACCCAACTGCTGTCACTGGCGCCGGGGGAGCGGCGGCTGACGGTGGACACGGAGGTCGACTGGCACGAGACGGAGAAGTTCCTCAAGCTCGCCTTCCCGCTCGACGTGCATGCCGAACGGTACGCGTCCGAGACCCAGTTCGGGCACTTCCACCGGCCCACCCACACCAACACCTCTTGGGAGGCCGCCAAGTTCGAGGCGTGCAACCACCGCTTCGTCCACCTGGAGGAACCCGGCTGGGGTGTCGCGCTCGTCAACGACTCGACGTACGGCCACGATGTGACCCGTACGGTCCGTACCGACGGCGACCACGGCACGACCACCACCGTCCGCGTCTCCCTGCTGCGTGCCCCGCGATTCCCCGACCCCGAGACCGACCAGGGCGTCCACCGCTTCCGGCACGCGCTCGTGCCGGGCGCGGGCATCGCCGACGCGGTGCGCGAGGGCTGGCGGATCAACGTGCCGGAGCGGCGGCTCACCGGTGCCGGGGAGGTGGCGCCGCTGGTGACGGCCGACCGGGACGCGGTGGTCGTCACGGCGGTGAAGCTCGCCGACGACGGCAGCGGGGACGTCGTCGTCCGGTTCCACGAGGCCTTCGGCGGCCGGACACGCGCCACGCTCACGGCCGGGTTCGAGGTCGCGGACGTCTCGGTCACGGACCTGCTGGAACGGACGCTGGCCGATGCGACGGCCCCGGAGGTCCGGGACGGGCGGATCGCGGTGCGGCTGCGCCCGTTCGAGCTGATGACGCTTCGGCTGCGACGCGGATAGTCGGTGACGCGGGTCACAACTGTCGATGTCACATCGCGGTGAGCCGCTGACTCATAGGGGTGTACGCAACGACAACGACAGAGGAGCCCGCCATGAGTGCACGTCTGGACGTCTTCGCCATCCCGAGCGCGAGCAAGGCCGTCAAGCAGTTCTACTCCTTGGGGCAGACGATCGTGGCATCACCGCTGCCGGCCGCGACACGGGAGCTGGTCTCGCTGCGCGTCAGCCAGATCAACGGGTGCGCGGTCTGCATCGACATGCACACCAAGGAGGCCGCCACGGCCGGCGAGACCTCCGTACGACTCCACCTGGTCGCGGCCTGGCGGGAGGCCACGGTGTTCACCGAGGCCGAGCGGGCCGCGCTGGAGCTGGCGGAGCAGGGGACCCGCGTCGCGGACGGGGCGGGCGGTGTTCCTGACGCGGTCTGGGAGCGGGCCGCCAAGCACTACGACGAGGACCAGCTCGCCGCCCTCGTCACCCTGATCGCCTTCATGAACACCGCGAACCGGCTGAACGTCATGCTCGAGCAGCCGGCGGGCGACTACCAGCCCGGCCAGTTCAAGTAGCGGCACCGCCCCGGGCCCTGGGCCGGTCCCGAACGGGACACCGCCTAGGGCCCGAGCTGTGCCCGCAGCCACTCCTCCACCTCGCCCACATGCGCGGCCGCCGCCGCGCGGGCCGCCTCCGGGTCGTGGGCGGCCAGGGCGCGGTGGATCGCGGCGTGTTCGCGGCGGGTGCGTTCGAAGGCGCCCTCCTCCTGGTAGCCGCGCCAGACGCGGGCCCGGAACGTCCGCGAGGACAGGCCCTCCAGGATCGCGGCCATGGTCTCGTTGCCCGCCGCCGCCGCGATCTCCCGGTGGAAGGCCAGGTCGTGGGCGAGGATCTCCTCCGGATCGTCCGTGGCGTTCATCGCCGCCAGGTGCTTCTCGACCTCGGCCAGCCCCTCGTCGGTGATCCGCGCGGCGGCCAGTGCGGTCGCCGTCGACTCCAGGATCCGCCGGATCTCCAGCAGCTCCACCAGACGCGGACCGCGCGACAGGTCCGCCACGACGCCGAAGGTCTCCAGCAGGTCGCCGGCCTCCAGCTGGGTGACGTAGATGCCCGAGCCGTGCCGGGCCTCCAGCACGCCCAGCACCGTGAGCGCGCGGATCGCCTCCCGCATCGAGCTGCGGGACATGCCGAGCTGGGCGGCCAGATCACGCTCGGTCGGCAGCCGCTGGCCCGGCTCCAGCCGGCCCTCGCCGATCATCGCCTTGATCCGCTCGATGGCGCGCTGCGTCACGGTGCCCTTCTGCGGGGCCGTCTCGTCGTCCACGCCGTTCCTCCGATCACAGGCTCCGGCGCAGTCTAACCAGCGAGGTGGTCGGACCACTATGAGCCCGGAGCGGGAAAATATGCCGTCGCAGGGTGTTCTGGCGAGGGAGTGGTCTGATAAGTATGCGGGCATCTGCTCGAACCCCGGTCGATGGGAGCCCCCTCAGATGCCCGGAAGCACAGTGCGGAAGCGGAACAGGTCCCGGACCGTCGGCGCGGTGGCGCTGGCCGCCGGTGCCTCCCTGGTGCTCGCCGCGTGCGGCAGTACCAAGGACACCGGCGCCTCCGGTACCGGCGGCGGTGACGGCAGCGGCAAGGTCGGGGTCGTCCTGCCCCTGCTGACCTCGCCGTTCTGGCAGTCGTACAACGACTACGTGCCCAGGATGGCGAAGTCCGAGGGCGTGGACGCGATGAAGACCGTCAACTCCAACAGCGACCCCTCGCAGCAGATCACCGACATCAACAACCAGCTCACCCAGGGCGTCGAGGGCCTGGTCGTCGCCCCGCTGGACAGCGCCGCGATCGAAGCGGGCCTCGACCAGGCCGAGCGCAAGGGCGTACCGGTCGTCGCCGTGGACGTGGCGCCCGACAAGGGCAAGGTCGCGATGGTGGTCCGCGCGAACAACGTGGCGTACGGCGAGAAGGCCTGCCAGTACCTCGGCGAGCACATCACCTCCGGCAAGGTCGTGCAGATCATGGGAGACCTCGCCTCGGTCAACGGCCGCGACCGCTCCGAGGCGTTCCGCGCCTGCGTGAAGAAGAACTTCCCCGAGCTCAAGGTCCTGGAGATCCCCGCCAAGTGGGAGTCCGACACGGCGGCCTCCAAACTCGACACCCTCCTCAACGCCAACCCCGACATCAAGGGCATCTACATGCAGGCGGGCGGCGTCTATCTCGCGCCCACCCTCCAGACCCTCAAGTCGAAGGGAATGCTCAAGAAGGCCGGGCAGTCGGGCCATATCGCCATCGTCTCCAACGACGGCATCCCGCAGGAGTTCGACGCGATCCGCAAGGGCGAGATCGACGCGACCGTCTCCCAGCCCGCCGACGCCTACGCCAAGTACGGCATGTACTACATCAAGGCGGCGATGCAGGGGAAGAAGTTCAAGCCCGGCCCGACCGACCACGACTCGACGATCGTGAAGCTGCCCAGCGGCATCCTGGAGGACCAGCTGCCCGCCCCGCTGGTGACCAAGGACAACGTCGACGACCCCAAGCTCTGGGGCAACACGGTCGAATGAGCAGCCCACTGGTTGAAGCGCGGGGCATCGTCAAACGGTACGGCCCCACCACCGCCCTCGCCGACGGCCGGCTCTCCGTCCTGCCGGGTGAGTCCCACGCCCTCGTCGGCCGCAACGGCGCCGGCAAGTCGACGCTGGTCAGGATCCTCACCGGCCTGGAGGCCCCCGACGAGGGCACCGTCCGCTTCGACGGCGACCCCGCGCCCCCGCTCACCGACCGGGACGCCTGGCGCCGCAAGGTCGCCTGCGTCTACCAGCACCCGACGGTCGTCCCCGAACTGACCGTCGCCGAGAACCTGTTCATCAACCGGCAGCCGCTCCGGCGCGGGTTCATCAGCTGGCGCCGTCTGAAGTCCGAGGCGGCCCGGCTCCTCGACACCTGGGACGTGCGCGTCGACCCGGAGGCCCGCACCGCCGACCTCAAGGTCGAGGACCGGCAGATGGTGGAGATCGCCCGGGCGCTGAGCTTCGGCGCCCGCTTCATCATCCTCGACGAACCCACCGCACAGCTCGACAACCGGGAGATCGAGCGGCTGTTCAGCCGTATGCGGGCCCTCCAGGACTCCGGCGTCACCTTCCTGTTCATCTCGCACCACCTCCAGGAGGTGTACGAGGTCTGCCAGACCGTCACGGTCCTGCGCGACGCCAGCTGGATCACCACGGCGCCGGTCGCCGACCTGCCCCGCCATGCCCTGGTGGAGGCCATGGCGGGGGAGACGATCGCCGACCAGGCCGAGCGGCAACGGACCCTCGGGGCCAGTGGCCCCGTCCTGCTCGACGTCAACGGCCTCACCTCGAACGCGTACGAGAACGTCGACCTCACCGTCCGGCGCGGCGAGGTCGTCGGACTCGCCGGATCGAGCGCCAGCGGCAAGATCGAGCTCGCCGAGTCGTTCACGGGCCTGCACACCCCCACGAGCGGGACGGTCCGGCTGGACGGCCAGCCGCTGCCGTTCGGCGATGTCCGCAAGGCCCTGGAGGCCGGTGTCGGCTTCGTGCCCCGCGACCGGCACGAGCAGGGTCTGGTCTTCGGCATGTCCATCGGCGACAACACCACCCTCAGCGTCCTGGACCGGCTCGGCCGCTTCGGCTTCGTCGGCACCGACCGCAGACGCGATGTCGCCACCGCGCTGATCGAACGCCTCGACATCCACGCGGCGGGTCCCGAGCAGCCCGTCTCCGATCTGTCCGGCGGCAACGCGCAAAAGGTCGTCATGGCCCGGGCCCTCGCCTCCGACCCGCGGCTCCTGGTGCTCGTCAACCCGACCGCGGGCGTCGATGTGAAGTCCAAGGAGTCCCTGCTCGCCCGGGTCGACACCGCCCGCGAGGACGGCACCGCCGTACTCGTCGTCTCCGACGAACTCGACGACCTCAGGCGCTGCGACCGGGTCCTCGTCCTCTTCCACGGCCGTGTCGTCGCCGAGCACCCGGCGGGCTGGCGCGACCACGAGCTCATCGCCTCCATCGAAGGAGTGGACCATGGCTGACACCAAGGCGGCCCCGCCGCTCGCGCCCGCGCGAGCCACCGACCCGCGCGCCGCCAAGGCAGTCCTGCTCCGCCGGGCCCGCGAACTCGCCCTCGCCCCCGCCCTGTTGCTGCTCCTGGTGCTCGGCACCGTCGTCAACGACTCGTTCCTCACCGAGCGCAACATCGTCTCGATCCTCGGCGCCTCCGCCGCCCTCGCGATGGTCGTGCTCGCCGAGTCGCTCGTCCTGATCACCGGCAAGTTCGACCTGTCCCTGGAATCGGTCGTCGGTATCGCGCCCGCCGTGGGCGCGCTGCTCGTGCTGCCCGCGGCCCAGTCCGGCTGGGGCACCGAACTCCCCGCCGCGATCGCCCTGTTGGCGATCCTCGTCGCGGGTGCGGCGGTCGGCGCCTTCAACGGCATCCTGGTCGTGAAGTTCAAGCTCAACGCGTTCATCGTGACACTGGCGATGCTGATCGTGCTGCGCGGACTGCTGGTCGGCGCGACCAAGGGCAAGACCCTGTTCGGGATGCCCGACAGCTTCTACTCGCTGGCGACCACCACCTTCCTCAGCGTCCCGCTGTCCGTGTGGCTCGCCGCGATCGCCTTCGCGGCCGCCGGCCTTGTGCTGAAGTACCACCGGGTCGGGCGCGCCCTGTACGCCATCGGCGGCAACGCGGACGCGGCCCGGGCGGCGGGCATCCGGGTGGAGCGCGTCATGCTCGGCGTGTTCGTCGTCGCGGGCGTCCTCGCCGCGGTCGGCGGCATCATGCAGACCGGCTACGTCGGCGCGATCAGCGCCAACCAGGGCCAGAACATGATCTTCACGGTGTTCGCGGCCGCGGTGATCGGCGGCATCGCCCTCGACGGCGGCAAGGGCACCATGTTCGGCGCCCTGACCGGCGTACTCCTTCTGGGTGTCGTCCAGAACCTGCTCACCCTCGCGCAGGTGCCGTCGTTCTGGATCCAGGCCATCTACGGCGGGATCATCCTGGTCGCCCTCATGATCGCCCGGGTCACCACCGGCCGGGCCCAGGACTGACGCCCCCGCCCCCTGCAACCGAAAGGCCCTCCGTGTCCCCGACGCCCGCCCGCATCATCGCGGTCGACACCCACGACATCCGCTTCCCCACCTCGCGCGAGCTCGACGGCTCCGACGCGATGAACCCGGACCCCGACTACTCGGCGGCCTACGTCGTCCTGCGCACGGACGCGGCCGACGGGCACGAGGGGCACGGGTTCGCCTTCACCATCGGGCGGGGCAACGAGGTGCAGGTCGCCGCGATCGACGCGCTGCGCGGACACCTGATCGGCCGCTCGGCCGACGACCTGTGCGCCGACCCGTCCACCCTGAACCGCGACCTGATCGGCGACAGCCAGCTGCGCTGGCTCGGGCCCGAGAAGGGCGTGATGCACATGGCGATCGGCGCGGTCGTCAACGCCGTGTGGGACCTGGCCGCCAAGCGCGCCGGCCTTCCGCTGTGGCGGCTGCTCGCCGAGGCCGAGCCCGCGTGGCTGGTGCGCCAGATCGACTTCCGCTACCTCACCGACGCCCTCACCCCCGAGGAGGCCCTGACCCTGCTGAGCCGGGGCCGGCAGGGTGCCGAGGAGCGCACGGCCCGCCTGCTGGAGCGCGGCTACCCCGCCTACACCACCTCACCCGGCTGGCTCGGCTACGACGACGAGAAGCTCACCCGGCTCGCGGCCCGGGCCGTCGCCGACGGCTTCCGGCAGATCAAGCTGAAGGTCGGCGCCGACCTCGAGGACGACATCCGCCGCTGCCGCGTCGCCCGTTCCGTCATCGGCCCGGACATCCGCATGGCCGTCGACGCCAACCAGCGCTGGGACGTCGACGAGGCGATCCGCTGGACGAAGGCCCTCGCCGAGTTCGACCCGTACTGGATCGAGGAGCCCACCAGCCCGGACGACATCCTCGGCCACGCGGCGGTCCGCCGGGCCGTCGCCCCCGTGAAGGTCGCCACCGGCGAGCACGTGCACAACCGGATCGTCTTCAAGCAGCTCCTCCAGGCCGGTGCGCTCGACGTCGTCCAGATCGACGCGGCCCGCGTCGGCGGCGTCCCCGAGAACCTCGCGATCCTGCTGCTCGCGGCAAAGTTCGGCGTGCCGGTCTGCCCGCACGCGGGCGGTGTCGGCCTGTGCGAACTGGTCCAGCACCTGTCGATGTTCGACTACGTGGCCCTGTCCGGCACCACCGAGGACCGCGTCATCGAATACGTCGACCATCTGCACGACCACTTCCTCGACCCGGTGGTGATCCGCCAGGCTCACTACACGGCACCCACCGCGCCGGGCTTCTCGGCCGCCATGCGGCCCGAGTCACTGGCGCGATTCACCTACCCCGGCGGCGAGTTCTGGGCCGCCGACCTCGACGAGCGGAAGAAGGGTCAGGCCGTATGAGCGACTTCGAGGGCATCACAGCCCTGGTGACGGGCGGCGCCTCCGGCATCGGCCGGGCCACCGCCGACCTCCTGGCCGAGCGCGGCGCCCGGGTCGCCGTCCTCGACCTGGACCCGTCGCCGGTCGACAAGCCGCTGCTCGCCTACCGCGCGGACGTCACCGACGACGCGTCCGTGCGCCGGGCCGTGGCGGCCGCGGTCGCCGACCTCGGCGGGCTGGACGTCCTGGTCAACAACGCGGGCATCGGCGCCCAGGGCACCGTCGAGGACAACCCCGACGACGAATGGCACCGCGTCCTGGACGTCAACGTCGTCGGCATGGTCCGCACCGCCCGCGCCTGTCTGCCCCATCTGCGCGCCTCCGCGCACGCCGCGATCGTCAACACCTGCTCCATCGCCGCCACCGCGGGCCTGCCGCAGCGCGCTCTGTACAGCGCCACCAAGGGCGCCGTGTACTCCCTCACCCTCGCCATGGCCGCCGACCACGTCCGCGAGGGCATCCGCGTCAACTGCGTCAACCCGGGCACCGTCGACACACCCTGGGTCGGCCGCCTCCTCGACGCCGCGCCCGAACCGGCCGCCGAACGCGCCGCCTTGGAGGCCCGCCAGCCCACCGGCCGCCTGGTCTCCGCGGCCGAGGTCGCGGGCGCCATCGCCTACCTGGCCGGCCCCCTCTCCGGCGCCACCACGGGCACCGCCCTCGCCGTCGACGGCGGCATGCAGGGCCTGCGGCTGCGCCCGGCGGCCCGGTGAACCGGCTCGGCGGCAGCGGCGTCCAGGTCAGCGCCCTGTCCTTCGGCGCCGCCGCGATCGCCAACCTCTACTCCGAAGTCGGCGAGGCACAGGCACACGACGCCGTGGAGGCCGCCTGGCAGCGGGGCATCCGCTACTTCGACACCGCCCCGCACTACGGCCTCGGCCTCTCCGAACGCCGCCTCGGCGCCGCCCTGCGGGACCGCCCCCGAGACCAGTACACGATCTCCACCAAAGTGGGCCGCCGCCTGGAGCCCTCCGACGGCACCGGCGACGACCTGGCCCACGGGTTCGCCGTGCCCGCCACCCACCGCCGCGTATGGGACTTCAGCGCCGACGGCGTACGGCGCACCCTGGAGGCCAGCCTGGAACGGCTCGGCCTCGACCGCGTCGACGTCGTCTACCTCCACGACCCCGACGAGCACGCCGAAGAGGCCTTCCGGGAGGGCTACCCCGCCCTGGAGAAGCTCCGCGGCGAGGGCGTGGTCGGCGCGATCGGCGCCGGCATGAACCAGGCCGAGATGCTCACCCGCTTCGTCCGCAACACCGACGTCGACGTGGTGCTCTGCGCCGGCCGCTACACCCTGCTCGACCAGAGCGCCCTCACCGGCCTGCTGCCCGCGGCCCACGAACGCGGCACATCCGTCGTCATCGGCGGCGCCTTCAACTCCGGCCTGCTGGCGAACCCGCGGCCGGGCGCCACGTACAACTACACCGTCGCCCCCTCCGAGCTGGTCGAGCGTGCCCTGCGGCTGAAGTCCGTCGCCGACCGCCACGGCACCACGCTGCGCGCCGCCGCCCTGGCCTTCTGCGCCGCCCACCCGGCCGTCGCCAGCGTCCTCGTCGGGGCCCGCTCGGCACACGAGGTCCGCGACTGCGCCCACCAGTTCGCTGCGGGCGTGCCCGCCGGGTTCTGGCAGGACCTGCGCGCGGGAGGCCTGCTGCCCGCCGACGCCCCCGTCCCGGCCGAGGAGCCGTCCGGGAAGACGTCCGGGGCCTCGCCCGAGGAGCCGTCATGAGAGTCGCCCTGCACACCAAGGTCCGCGCCGACCGCGTCGCCGCGTACGAGGCAGCCCACCGCGAGGTCCCGGAGGAACTCACCGACGCCATCCGGGCCGCCGGCGCCACCTCCTGGACGATCTGGCGCAGCGGCACCGACCTGTTCCACGTCCTGGAGTGCGAGGACTACGCCCGTCTCCTCGCCGAGCTGGAGAAGCTCCCGGTCAACGTCGCCTGGCAGGCCCGCATGGCCGAGCTGCTGGACGTGGTGCACGACTACTCCGGCGACGGCGCCGACGCCGGCCTGCCGGTCGTCTGGGAGCTGCCGTGACTGTCGTCGACGCCCACCACCATGTGTGGGACCTGTCCGTACGCGACCAGGACTGGATCACCGGCCCCGAACTCGCGCCACTGCGCCGGGACTTCACCATGAAGGACCTCGAACCCGAGGCGAGAGCGGCCGGAGTGGAGCGCACGGTCCTCGTCCAGACGATCACCGTGCCCGAGGAGACCCCGGAGTTCCTGGCCCTTGCCGAGGAGCACGACCTGATCGCGGGCGTCGTCGGCTGGACCGACCTCACCCGCCCCGACGTCGCGGAGGAACTGTCCCGGCTGCGGGAACTCCCCGGCGGCCGCCACCTGAAGGGCATCCGCCACCAGGTCCAGGGCGAACCCGACCCGGAATGGCTGCTGCGCCCGGACGTACGCCGGGGACTGGCCGCCGTCGCCGACGCCGGGCTGGTCTACGACCTCGTGGTCCTGCCCCACCAGCTCCCGGCCTGCGCGCGGGCCGCCGCGGACCTGCCCGGCCTCACCCTCGTCCTCGACCACCTGGGCAAACCGCCCATCGCCTCCGGCGGCCTCGAACCCTGGGCATCCGGCCTGCGCACCCTCGCCGCCCGGCCCAACACGGTCGCCAAGCTGTCCGGCCTGGTCACCGAGGCCGATCTCGCCTCCTGGACCGTCGAGGACCTGCGCCCCTACGCCGACGTGGCCCTGGAGGCCTTCGGGCCGGAGCGTCTGATGTACGGCTCGGACTGGCCTGTGTGCACGCTCGCCACCTCGTACGGCACCACCCTCGACCTCGTACGCCGCCTGACCCCGGAGGACGATCACGAGCAGATCCTCGCGACCACCGCCACCCGCGTCTACGGCCTCTGAGCCGTCTCCGCCAGCCGCGTCGGCGGCAGGTACTCCCGTACGTACGTCCGCTCCCAGCACGCGCCCGTCTCCCGCAGCTCGCGCCATGTCGTGTAGCGGTAGCGGAACAGGCGGGCCCGCACGTACCGCGGGGGCTCGTCCGGCGGGAACGGCGAGCGGCGCAGCAGCTTCAGCGTGGCCCGGTCGTTCTCCAGCAGCCGCTCCATCAGCGTGCCGAACCAGGAGCCGGCGTAGGCGGGGGAGAGTGCCGCGAACCACATCATCCAGTCCAGCCGCAGATGGTACGGCGCGAACTGGCGCGGCCAGCGCCGCGGATCGCCCGGCTTGCCCTTGAACTCGTACTCCCGCCAGTCCGAGTCCTCGCGCGGCACGTCGTCCGCGGTGCCCTCGACCACCACCTCGTAGCGGACCCGGCTCACACTGCCGAACGCCCCATAGGTGTTGACCAGATGGACCGGGTCGAAGGACCGGTTCATCACCTGGCGGCGGGAGAGCATGTTGCGGACCGGCTGGTAGCTGAGGCCCACGACCAGCGCCGCCACCGCCAGCACCACGACCACGTACCAGAGCCGGGCACCGGGCACGTCCGGCGGGTCGGCCGGGAACCGTACCGCCGACAGGGCCAGCACGATCGTGATCCAGTTCAGCCAGGAGAAGTTGCCCGACAGCACCAGCCACAGCTGGGTGACGATCATCAGCGCGGCGGCGGCCGTCGCGACCGGCTGCGGGGTGAACAGCAGGAACGGCACCACGAGTTGGGTGACATGGTTCGCGGCCACCTCGACCCGGTGCACGGGTTTGGGCAGATGGTGGAAGAACCAGCTCAGCGGGCCCGGCATGGGCTGGGTCTCGTGATGGTGGTCCAGGCACGTCAGCTTCCGCCAGCACTCGTCGCCGCGCATCTTGATGAGCCCCGCGCCGAACTCCACCCGGAACAGGATCCACCGCAGCAGGAACAGCACGACGACCGGCGGCGCCACCTCGTCGTTGCCGAGGAACACGGCGAGGAAGCCGACCTCCAGCAGCAGCGACTCCCAGCCGAACGAGTACCAGGTCTGCCCGACGTTCACGATCGACAGGTACAGCACCCACGGCACCAGCCACAGCAGCATGCCGCCCCACAGCGGCAGCAGCGAGTCGAGCCCGGCCAGCAGCGCCGCCGACACCGCGCAGCCCGCCCAGGCGCAGAGCGCGAAGAAGCGGTCCGAGTAGTACAGCTGGAACAGGCTCGGCGCCCGCTTGAACGGCACCCGCTCGACGAACCCCGGCACCGGCAGCATGCCGCGCTGCCCGATCAGCGCCCGGAACTGCAGAGCCGCCGTCAGGAACGCGACCAGATACACGGCGGCCAGCGCCCGCTGGAAGACCAGCCGGCTCAGCCAGTAGTCGGATGCGGTGAACCAGTCCACGGCCGTGCGCTCCTCCCGATGCCGAGCCGGACCCCAGTGTCACGCTCCGTACGGCGCCGCTCCGGTTGCGTAACCCAAGTGAGTGAAGCAAACAATAGGGACGAATGGCCAAAAACGAGGCAGGAGGACTGGGTGCGGACACACACCGGGACCCTCGTCATGGCCTGTGTGCTCTCGACGGCGCTCCTCCTCTCGGGCTGCGGCACCGACGGTGACGGTGACGAGGCGGACGCCGGTGGAGAGCTCTTCCTCCAGCCGGCCGCGGCCCGGGGACCGGACCCCTTCACCGACTCCACGGCCACCACGACGGCTACCCCGTCCCCCGCCCCGCGAACGCCGGGCAGAGCAGGCCCGGACGGGCCGTCCCGGGCCTTCGCCGGCCTCGGCGGACTGCGCTCGCTCTCCGGCGGGACACCCGGCCTGTACGGCGGCATCGAGCGGACCGGCAGCTGCGACATCGCGCGGCAGATCGGCCACCTCACCCGCGATCGGGCCAGGATCCGCGCCTTCGCCCGGGTCGCGGGCGTCTCCCCGGCGGCGGTCCCGGACTACGTGCGCCGGCTGACCCCACTGGTGCTGCGCGCCGACACCCGCGTCACCAACCACGGCTTCCGGGCCGGACGGGCGAGCGGCTACCAGTCCGTCCTCCAGGCGGGCACCGCCGTCCTGGTCGACGACCGGGGCATGCCGCGCGTCCGCTGCGCCTGCGGCAACCCGCTGCGCCCGCCGCTGGCGATGCGGGGCACGCCGCGCGGCCAGGGCAGCCCCTGGCCCGGCTACCGGCCCGGCGAGGCGATCGTCGTGACCCCGGCCCCGCAGGTGATCACCGACTTCACGATCATCGACCTCGCCGCCCGCACCTGGATCGAACGGCCGACCGGCCACGACGTACGCCACGACCGGGCCCTGCCGCCACCGCTCTGGGCGCAGCCCCCGGCGTCCCGCGCGCCCTCGTCCGTCCCCCCGGTCGAGCCCGAGGCCGCTCCGCGCGAGCCCCGGGTCGCTCCGCCCGAGCCCGTCCTCTCCCCGGGCGTGGGCAGTACGGCTCCCCGGGACACGGGCTCCCCGGCGGACGCGGTTCCACCGCCCGTGGCACCGCCCGACGAGACCGACCCGCTGCCCGACGAGACCGACCCGCTGCCCGACGAACCGGCTCCGGCGGACCCCGGCGGCTCCGGCGAGGTCGGCCCCGACGCCGTTCCGGACAGCCCCGACCTGCCCGACGGAGCCGGTCTCATCCCCGATGGCGACTGAGGGACGGTCCGGCCGGAAGACCCGTACGCTCGGCACAACGGTCGAAGAATCGGATGATTCCTGGCAAGGTGGGCCCATGGCTGATCGGGGAGGGAGCGCCCTGTCACTCCCGGACGACTGGCCCGCCCACCCGGATCCGATCCTCGCGCTCAACCGGATGGGCAGTTTCGACTGGGATCTGGACACCGGCCTGATGCAGATGGACGCCCAGGCCCACGACGTCTTCGACGTGCGCCTCGACGAGTACGACGGCCACCCCGCGACGCTCGCCAAACGGGTCCCGCCCGGCGAGGCCCGGCGCCTGGACACCGCGGTCTCCCAGGCCCTGAAGGACGGCAGCGAGAACTACGGCGCCTACTTCCGCATGCGCCGCCGCGACGGCACCCTCCGCTGGACCCACACCCAGGGCTACATCCGGCGCGACGACACCGGACGGCCCCGCCGCATCATCGGCATCGTCCGGGACGCCACCCAGGAACTCGGCGAGAGCGAGGCCCGCCTCGACCAGGCCGCCCGGGACGAGGCCCGCCGGGAGCAGACCAGCGTCGTCGAACTCACCACCGCCGCCCTCGCCCACGCCCGCACCGTCCAGGACGTCATCGACGTCCTGAAGGACACCCACGGCCTCACCCACCTGGGCGCCACCAGCCTGGTCATGGGCCTGGTCGAGGCCGGGCGCATCCGCCTGGTCGCCGAGGGGCCCTCCGACAGCTTCGTGCCCGGCACCCGCGTCACCCGGATCGACGAGCCCTACCCGATGAGCGAGGCCGTGCGGACCCTCGGCCCACGCTTCATCGAATCGCCGGAGGAGTTCGCCGAGCGCTACCCGATCCTGTGGCCGCACATCACCGGCCTGAACATCACCTCGGCCGCCTATCTGCCGCTCATCGTCCAGGCCCAGCCCATCGGCGCGATGGGCCTGCTCTACAGCGACCGGCGCGGCTTCACGCCCGAGGAGCGCAACATCCTCGTCGCCCTCGGCAGCAGCATCGCGCAGAGCCTGCAGCGGGCCATGTTCTACGAGCAGGAGATGGACCTCGCCCAGGGCCTCCAGCAGGCCATGCTGCCCCGGACCATCCCGAGCGTGCCCGGGGCCGACGTCGCCGTCCGCTACCGCGCCGCCACCATCGGGGGCTCCGTCGGCCGTGACATCGGCGGCGACTGGTACGACCTGATCCCGCTGCCCGGCGGCCGGGTCGGCGCCGTCATCGGCGACGTCCAGGGCCACGACACACACGCGGCCGCCGTCATGGGCCAGCTGCGCATCGTGCTGCGCGCCTACGCCGCCGAGGGACACACCCCGGCCACCGTGATGGCCCGCGCCTCCGTCTTCCTGCACGAACTCGACACCGACCGCTCCGCGACCTGCCTCTACGCCGAGGCCGACCTGTCGACAGGCGTGCTCCAGATGGTCCGGGCCGGCCACATCGACCCGCTCGTGCGCCGGCCCGACGGCTCCTGCCGCCGCGTCACCGTCCCGGGCGGTCTGCCGCTCGGCCTGTCCGCCGAGTTCGGCCGCCTCGAATACCCGGTGGGCACCGTGGAGCTCGACCCCGGCGACACCCTGCTGCTGTGCACCGACGGCCTGGTGGAGCAGCCCGGCGCCGACCTCGACGACGGCATGCGCACCCTCACCGCGCTCGTCGCCACCGGCCCCGACGACGTACGCGACCTCGCCGACCGGCTGATCGACGTGGCCGCCGAGCGCAGCGGTGACGACGACGTGGCGCTGCTCCTGCTGCGCCGGCGCGGCCCCGACGGCCCGCAGTCCGGCGGGCGGCTCCAGCGGCACGTGGCCCCCGGCGACCCCGCGGCCCTGGCCGAGGCCCGGCACATGATCCGCACCGCGGTCGGTGTCTGGGGAGCCCGGGACCGCGCAGACGAGATCGAACTGGTCGCCGACGAGCTGATCACCAACGCCCTGATGCACACCGAGGGCTCCGCCATCGTCACCCTGCGGGTCCTCACCGGCTCCGGCCGCCGGCTGCGCGTCGAGGTCGAGGACTCCTCCAGCGCCCTGCCGCGCCGCCGCGAGGCGGGCGAGTCGGGCGTCTCAGGACGGGGCCTGCTGCTGGTGGAGCTGCTCACCGACGTATGGGGCGTGGAGGCACGCGGCGGCGGCAAGGCCGTATGGTGCGAGTTCGTGGTGCTGCCCGACCAGCACTGACCGCGCGTGGCACTCTGGACTCATGCCGGAACTCCCCGAGGTCGAGGCGCTCAAGGACTTCCTGACCGAGAACCTCGTCGGCCATGAGATCGTCCGGGTGCTGCCCGTCGCGATCAGCGTCCTGAAGACGTACGACCCGCCCCTGTCCGCGCTGGAGGGACACGAGGTCGCCGCAGTACGCCGGTACGGCAAGTTCCTCGACCTCGCGACCGCGGACGGCCCGCACTTCGTGACGCACCTGGCCCGCGCGGGCTGGCTGCACTGGAAGGACCGTCTGCCCGACGGCCCGCCCCGCCCCGGCAAGGGGCCCCTCGCGCTGCGTGTGGCCCTGGAGACCGGCTCCGGCTTCGACCTGACCGAGGCCGGCACCCAGAAGCGGCTCGCCGTGTACGTCGTGGGGGATCCGCAGGAGGTCCCCGGTGTCGCCCGGCTCGGCCCGGACCCCCTCGCCGACGGCTTCGACGAGCAACGCTTCGCGGAACTCCTGGCCGGTGAACGGCGGCAGCTCAAGGGCGCGTTGCGCGACCAGAGCCTGATCGCGGGCGTGGGCAACGCCTACAGCGACGAGATCCTGCACGCGGCGAGGATGTCGCCCTTCAAACTGGCCGCGTCGCTGAGCGCGGCGGAGACCCATCGGCTGTACGAGGCCCTGCGCGACACGCTCACCGAGGCCGTCGAACGCTCCCGGGGCGTGGCGGCCGGGCGGCTGAAGGCCGAGAAGAAGAGCGGCCTGCGTGTCCACGGCCGTACCGGCGAGCCCTGCCCGGTGTGCGGCGACACCGTGCGGGATGTGTCCTTCAGCGACTCCTCGCTGCAGTACTGCCCGACCTGCCAGACGGGCGGCAAGCCGCTGGCGGACCGCAGGATGTCCCGGCTGCTGAAGTGACGCGCCGTCACCGGGCCGGGGGCGACCACTCGAACATGAGGATGGTCGCGTCGTCCCGCAGTCGGCTGCCGGACGAGTCGAGGATGGAGTGGATGAGCCGCCGCAGCGTCTCGGGCGCCAGCTCGCCCGCTGCCGTCGCCCGGATGATGTAGTCGGCGAACTGCTCGAGACCGAACTCCGCGCCGTCGACGGCCCTGGCCTCGGTGACCCCGTCGCTGTACATCAGGACCCGGTCGCCGGGCCGCAGAGCGATCTCGTGCGTCCGCCGCTTCAGCCCGGCCAGCCGGGACGGCAGACCCATCGGCGGTTCCGGCTCGCGCCGCATGGCGCCGACGTCCGGCCGTCTGTCACGGATGAGCAGCGGGGTGGGATGCCCGCAGTTGCACCACCGCAGCACCCCGGTGGCCAGGTCCAGCTGGGCCAGGACCCCCGTGCAGAACTGGTCGGGGAGCCACTGCGCCAGCGCGTCGTCGACGCTCTGCACCAGGTCGGGCAGGTCCGCCCCGCTCCGCCGGGCATTGCGGCTCGCGGCGAGGCACACGGCCGTGGTGAGCCCGGAGGCCAGGTTGTGTCCCATGGCGTCGAGGACCGTGGCGTGCAGCGTCGTCTCGGTGAGGGAGTGGTCGAAGGCGTCGCCGCCGAGCTCGTAGGCCGGCTCCAGCACGGCCGTGGACACGACGTGCTCGGTGCCGATCGTGCGCGGCGGCAGGAAGGCCCGCAGCATCTCGGCGGGCAGCAGCATCGGTCTGGTGCGCGTACGCCGGACGAAGGAGTCCTGGTACGCCCGGGTGGACGTGATCGTCATGGCGAGGAGCGTGGCGAGGGCCTTGCCGCGGCGCAGCACGGCCGGGGTCAGCGAGGCCGAGTGCACGGCGAGGACCCCGAGGCGCTCCGCGCCGTCCACGAGGGGGACCCAGGCCGTCATGCCGCCCGACTCGGACTCCTCCACGCGCAGGGACTGGGTGCGGTAGGTCCAGCCGGCGAGTGATTCGTCGACGGGCAGGGGCGAGGCCACGTCGGTGAGCGGCACGAGCCTGCGCTGCTGGATGTCGGCGAGGTACACCGCGGAGTCCTGGAGCCCCAGGGCCTCGGTGCAGCGGGCCACCGCGGTGGTCAGGTCCAGCGCCCTGTTCCCCGGATCGGCGAGGTACTCCTCCAAGCGGCCGTCGCCGTCCTGTGACGCCGCCACCTCGTCTCCCCTCGTCGCCTCCGCGGACACCCGGCTGTCTCCCGGGTGCGCCAACCAGCAGTCTCACACCGGGGCACGCGGGATGCCCGACGGCAGGGGCGGACGGACGACACCCGCTAGCGCGGCTGAAGCTTCACGAGGACCTCCCCGGACGCCGAGCGGACCTCGTAGCGGGCGGTCTCGTCCGGGTGCTTGGACGAGCTGGCCATCATCGTGTTGGGGTGGGTGTCGTGGCCGGGGCCGTGCCAGCTGGTCGCGGTCTCCTCGGTGCCGTCGCGGCCGACGATGACCAGGTGGCAGGAGCGCGGACCGCCCGCGTCCTTGACCTTCAGCTCGACCTGGCTGCCCGAGGCCTTGTCCTCGACGGTGACCTGGGCCCAGACGCCGGAGCGCGCGTCGGTCGCCGCGACCGTCAGGGGCCCCTCGTCCGCGCTGCTGCCCTGGGCCATCATCGCGACGCCGGGTACGGACACCGCGAACGCCACCGAGGCGGCCAGGGCGAACAGGAGGCGTCTGCGACCGGCCCGGCGCCTGGTCGCCACCTCGGCCAGCAGCCGGTCCAGCATGCGCGGCCCCGGCTGCGCCATCGGGTGCACGAACCGTGGTGTCGCCCGCCGGTACAGCATCAACTGCCGTGTCGTGGCGCCGAATTCCGTCACCTCTGCAGCGCACCGAGGGCACTCCATGAGGTGGTCCTCGAAGCGGAAGGCCTCCGCCTCGTCCAGCACGCCGAGCGCGTAGGCGCCGACGTCGCGATGCCGTTCCAGGGACCTCATGCCGAATCCTCGTGCCGTTGGGTGCGGGTGGGGTTACTCCTTGCTCCCACCGGTACGGACCAGGCAGCGGAATCACTCAAGGCGGTGACACAATCGCAACCTATGGATTCGGAGCCCTCCGTCCGGCGGATTGGTCCCAGGCGCAGAAATCTAAAAAAGATGGATCGCGAGGTGTCCCAGCGGCAGTCCCAGCTGCCAGGCGGGCGTCCAGACCTTCGGCCCCTCGTCCTCCCCCACCACCGGCGCACCGCCCGGCACCGCGTTCAGATCGGGCGCGAGCAGCTCCGTCTCCTGCAGCCAGCGCCAGGCCTCGTCCGCCAGGTCCAGGTCCGGGGCGGGCCGCCCCTCCCGCGTGGCCGCGCGGGCCAGCTCGGCCAGCCGCTCGCGCACCCACTCCTGCCACGGCTGGTCGTACGCGGTCAGTGACAGCCACGTCTCCAGCTGGGTGACGACCCGGATGCCGGACAGCTCCCCGTCGGTGTCGGAGAGGAAGATGGTCAGCGCCAGGGCGTCCCGCCCCGCCCGGAACTCGAAGGACGTCGGCGGCATCAGATCGCCGGTCCGCAGCAGCTCGTCGGCGATGTACTCGGCGTACAACCACGCCATGGGGACGGTCAGTTCCCCGCCGGCGCCGTCCGTGCTCTCTTCACCTCTGTGCAGCATCCCTTCCTGCCTTCCTCCGGTACGTGCGCGTAGCCCGACACCGGGCCCCGGGGGGCGCTGTCGGCCCTCTCCGGAACACGGATGAGAACAGCCGATTACTCAACCGGGGTGTTCAGCAAGGCGCTTTACGGAGGCTTGACCCACCCATTGGTTTCAGCGCAGGTCGGCGGCGTATCCGGGAAGCACCCGGCGCAGGGCGCGCAGCGCGTAGTACGCGCGGGACTTCACCGTACCGGGCGGGATCCCGAGGGTCGCCGCGGCTTCCGCCACACTCGCCCCCTGGAAGTACACGAGCACCAGGACTTCACGGTGCTCCGGAGTGAGTGTCTTCACAGCCTGGCGGACGTCGAGCATCGCCGCAGCCCGTTCGGCGTGGTCGGAGATGACCCGCGCGTGCTCCAGCACCGCGTCGCCGACCTCGGCCGGACGCGCCTGCCGGGCCCGCCGGGCGTCGATCGCGAGCCGCCGCCCGACGGTCATCAGCCAGGGCCGTACGGACTCGAAGTCGTCGGCGCGCAGGGCCTCGGGGTGCTGCCAGGCGCGTACGAGCGTCTCCTGCACCAGGTCTTCCGCGCGCTGCCGGTCGCCGTCGCAGAGCCGGAGCAGGAGCGCGAAGAGGGGCCGGCCGTGCTCCCGCTGCAGTGCGGCGAGCTCGTGCTCGGCGGTCGTTCCGTTCGTGAGAGTGGATCCGGCCGTCATGGCCGTATGCCACAGCAGGGCGCAGCCGGGGGACAGGGCACGTATCCGCCCGTGCGGCGGACGGTCGATCGCGTCGACGAACGGTTCGACGAACGGTCACCGCGCCCGGACCTGTGTGTTCCGGACGGGCTAATGAGCGTGTCGGAGCCGCGTGGGACGGCATGAGCCTTCTTTCCTGATGGTGCGTAAATACGACCACAACGCCCACAAAGGGGTGAATGGATGATCGCTCGCAGTCGACAGGTGGCCCTGGCCCTGACCGTCGTCCTCGCCGCGGGCGCGGCCTGCCAGGCCCGCGGCAGCCATGAACCGCGCGGCCCGGGACGCCCGGCACCGTCCTCCGCCGAGCCCCGCGGCTTCACACTGGTCGCCTCCGGCGACGTCCTCCCGCACAGCTCCATCATCGACCGGGCCCGCTTCGACGCCGGCGGCACCGGCTACGACTTCCGGCCGATGCTCGCGGGGATCCGCTCCGTCGTCTCCCGCGCCGACGTGGCCCTGTGCCACATGGAGACCGTCTACGGCGAGAACGGCGCCTACACCGGCTACCCCACCTTCAAGTCCCCGCCCGAGGTGGCCCAGGCCCTCGCCGTCACCGGCTACGACGGCTGCTCCACCGCCTCCAACCACACCCTGGACGACGGCGCCGACGGCATCCGGCGCACCCTCGACGCCCTCGACCGCGCGGGCGTACGGCATGCCGGCTCTGCACGCGCCGAGGAGGAGGCGCGCGCGGTGACCGTCCTCCAGGCGGGCTCGGCGAAGATCGCCCATCTCGCCTACACCTACGACACCAACGGCATCCCGCTCCCGGCCGGACAGCCCTGGGCCGTGAACCTCATCGACGAGGGCACGATCCTCGCGGACGCCCGGGCCGCACGCCGGGCGGGCGCCGACGTGGTGGTCCTCTCCCTGCACTGGGGCACGGAGTGGCAGGACGCGCCCAACGCCCAGCAGCTGTCCCTGTCCCGGAACCTCACCGCCGCGCGCAGCGGCTCACGCCCCGAGATCGACCTGATCCTCGGCACCCACGCGCACGTCCCTCAGGCCTACGAGAAGGTCAACGGCACCTGGGTGATCTACGGCATGGGCGACCAGATCGCCGGCGAGATGACCAACCACCAGGGCGCCAAGGACCCGCGCGGCAACCAGTCCACCCTCGGCCGCTTCACCTTCGCCCCGCCCGCACGGCCGGGCGGCCGCTGGGAGGTGACGAAGGCCGAGTTCGTCCCGCAGCTGTTCGACGTCGACGCCGGCCGCGTCGTGAACCTCAACCGTGCCATCGCCCAGGGCGCCGACGGACAGGCGGTCCGCGACCGCATCCGGGACGTCGTCCTCGGCAGGGGCGCGGCCGGGGACGGACTGGTGATGGGGGAGTAGCCCGGGAACACCGCCCGGCCGTGCGCCCGTGGCCGCCTCAGGGGGCCACGGCGTAACTCAGGTCGTGCGCGACGAGGGACGCGGGCCCCAGCCGCAGCCACACCGTCCCGCGCCGCGCCGGATCGTCGTGGAGGTAGTGCACGAACCGCTCGTCCCACCGTTCCTCGTCCGCGCCCAGATAGCGGACGAGCTTGCGCCGCCCCCGCTCGACGTCGAAGGGCACGAGTTCCGCCCGGCCCCGGGCGATCACCTGCCGGACCAGACCGGTCGCCGGGTCGCACTCGTCCACCACCAGCGCGACCCGGGGATCGGCCCGCACCCGGTCGAACAGGCGGGCCCAGGGACCGGTCAGGACCCAGAACGCGCCCTCCTCCCAGAGGAACCAGACGGGGCGGACCGTCGGCCCGTTGGTGGCGAGGCGCGCGGTGAGGGGCCGGCCCAGGAAGGCGTCGACGTCGAAGGCGTAGGAGGTCACGGCAGCATCTTCGATTCCGGGCAGCCTCGTGCCTACCGACCGGGGACCTAGGTCCCCGTTACGGCACCACGGTCACCGGCCACCGCCCGGCCTTCACCAGCCGTACTGCCACCGACCCGACGATCCGGTGGCCCGCCTGCTCGGACGCGCCCACGACCACGGCGTCCGCCTTGAGTTCGTCGGCCGCCTTCACCAGGCCGTTGTACGGATCGCCGGGGAACGTGTGGAACTCCCAGCGGACCTCGAATATCCCCTTGAGCCGCTCGGCCGCGTCCCGGATCTGCGCGACCAGGCCCTCGGCGATCTCGTCGGTCGTCCCGGCCACCGGCGCCCCCAGCGCCGCCCCCGCCGCCAGCACCGGCTGCACGTACACCACGGCGAGCAGCGCGTGCTGCCGCCGGGCCAGGCCACCGGCGTAGGCCGCGGCCCGCAGGGAGGAGTCGGAGCCGTCCACTCCGACCACGATCACCTTCGGCCCGTCCGTGCCCCGCTCGAACTGATGGGCGTGCTGTTCCGTCACGCCGCGAGGCTATCGGAGCCCCCTGGTCCGGCCGCCGGCCGGGAGTGCTCGACGGGCGAGAAGAGGCGGGTGTTCCTAGAGTCGAAGGCATGAGTGCCATCGCGGACACCGGGACGGCCGAGAAGGACACCGGAGGTCCGATACGGCCGCCCCGCGGCCGGGCCCACGGCCTCCTGGGCCGGGTACCCGAGGGCTTCGCGGTCTTCTTCGGCGTCCTCGGCCTGCTCTGCGCCCTGCTGGCGCTCATCCCGCCGCTGCGCACCGGACTGCGCCCGCTCGTCCGCTTCCTGGACCTGTTGCTCGTCCCCGTCAGCGCCAACCTCGCCTACGCGGTCTTCCTGTTCCTGCTGGCCGCCGCGACCGGCGCCCGCAAGAAGATCGCCTGGTGGCTGGTCGTCGTCTACCTGGGCCTGCTGGTCCTGTCCGACATCCTCGGCATGGCAGTCGGCCAGTTCGCCGAGTCCGTCCCGTCCTTCGTGGTGTGCGGCCTCGCCCTCGCCCTGCTCATCGTCGCCCGCGGGGAGTTCTACGCCGCCTCGCGCCGCGCCGCCGTACGCCGCGCCCTCGCCGTCCTGGTGGCCGGGCTGGTCGTGGCGATCCTGGCCGGCTGGGCCCTGGTGGCGGCCTTCCCCGGGACACTGCCCGGCAACCAGCGCCTGGCCTGGGCCGCGAACCGGGTCCTGGGCGGCCTGGTGCCCGCGGGCAGCTTCGACGGCCGCCCGCCGCACGCCCTGTACTTCCTGCTCGGGCTGTTCGGCGCGCTCGCCCTGCTGAACGCCGCCGCCACCCTCTTCCGCTCCCAGCGCCTGGAAGCCGCCCTGCACGACGACGAGGAGGCCCGCATCCGCGCCCTCCTCGGCCGCTACGGCGACCAGGACTCCCTCGGCTACTTCGCCACCCGCCGCGACAAGGCCGTCGTCTTCTCACCCAGCGGCAAGGCCGCCGTCACCTATCGAGTCGAGGCCGGGGTGTGCCTGGCCAGCGGCGACCCGGTCGGCGACCGGGAGGCCTGGCCGCACGCGATCGCCGCCTGGCAGGACGTGGCCCGCCGCTACGCCTGGATACCGGCCGTGATGGGCGCCTCCGAAGAGGGCGCCAGGGCGTTCGTGCGCGCCGGACTCGGCGCGCTCCAGCTCGGCGACGAGGCGATCCTGAACGTCCTCGACTTCGACCTCGACGGCCGCGACATGCGCGTCACCCGTCAGGCTGTCAACCGGGTCCGCCGCACCGGCGCCGGCTGCCGCGTCCGCCGCCACTCCACCCTGAGCGAGGAGGAGATGCGGCAGATCGTCGAACGGGCCGACGCCTGGCGCGACACCGAGACCGAACGGGGCTTCTCCATGGCCCTGGACCGGCTCGGCGACCCGGCCGACGGCGACTGCCTCCTCGTCGAGGCCCACGACAAGGACGGCCGGCTCCTCGCGATCCAGTCCTTCGTGCCCTGGGGCAAGGACGGCGCCTCCCTGGACCTGATGCGCCGTGACCGCACCGCCCCCAACGGCGTCATGGAGTTCATGGTCGCCGAACTGTGCCACGCCGCCCCGAAACTCGGCGTGCACAAGGTCTCGCTGAACTTCGCCGTGTTCCGCTCCGTGTTCGAGGAGGGCGCCCGCATCGGCGCCGGACCGGTCCTGCGCCTCTGGCGCCGTCTGCTGCTGTTCTTCTCCAAGTGGTGGCAGCTGGAGGCCCTGTACCGGTCCAACGCCAAGTACCGCCCCGAGTGGTACCCCCGCTTCCTCTGCTACGCGGAGGCCGCCTCCCTCGCCAAGGTCGGTCTCGCCTCCGGCATCGCCGAGGGCTTCGTCTCCGTACCGTCGATGCGCAAGCTGTGGGGAAGAGGGCACCCGAAGGGCGGACAGCGGCCCGTCACCACGGAGGGGCTGCCGTCCTTGGCGGCGCTCGGCCTCGCCGGAGGGGACGGGACCGGGCCCGCCGACCCCCTCTCCGGCCTGTCCGACCAGGTCCGGGTCCGGCACCGCAAGCTCGACCGGCTGCGCGCCGCAGGCACCGACCCGTACCCGGTGGGCCTCCCGGCCCGCACCCACACCCTCGCCGAGGTCGCGAAGGGCGAGGAGGTCACCGTCGCCGGCCGGATCATGCTGGTCCGCGACTTCGGCGGCATCGTCTTCGTCGTGCTGCGCGACTGGTCGGGCGACCACCAACTCGCCCTCACCCGCGACCGCTCAGGCGACGCCCTCGACCGCTTCACCGCCGACACCGACATCGGCGACCACATCACCGCCACCGGCCGGGCGGGCGTCAGCGACCGGGGCGAGCCGACCGTGTTCCTCACCTCCTGGCAGCTCACCGGCAAATGCCTGCGCCCCCTGCCCGACAAACGCCGGGGCCTCGCCGACCCGGAGGCCAAGGTCCGCCGCCGCTATCTCGACCTGGTCGCCGGCCCCGACGCCCGCGAGGTGATCCGCGCCCGCTCCACCGCCGTCCAGGCCCTGCGCCAGGGCCTGCTGGAACGCGGCTACCTCGAGGTCGAGACGCCGATGCTCCAGCAGATCCACGGCGGCGCCAACGCCCGCCCCTTCACCACCCACATCAACGCCTACGACCTCGACCTCTACCTGCGCATCGCCCCCGAGCTGTACCTGAAGCGGCTGTGCGTCGGCGGAATGGAGAAGGTCTTCGAACTCGGCCGCACCTTCCGCAACGAGGGCGTCTCCCACAAGCACAACCCCGAGTTCACGATGCTGGAGGCCTACCAGGCCTTCGCCGACTACGACGTGATGCTCGACCTCGTCCGCGAACTCGTCCAGGGCGCCGCGACCGCCGCCTTCGGCACCCCCGTGGCCCACAAGGACGGCAAGGAGTACGACATCTCCGGGCAGTGGCCCGTCAAGACCGTCCACGGCGCCATCAGCGAGGCCCTCGGCGAGGAGATCCACGCCGGCACCGGCCTGCCCGAGCTGCTCCGGCTGTGCGACCGCGCGGGCGTGCCGTACACCGCCGACGACGGCCCCGGCGACGTCGTCCTGGAGATGTACGAACGGCTCGTGGAGGAGCGGACCCAGCTGCCCACCTTCTACAAGGACTTCCCGACCGACGTCTCCCCGCTCACCCGGCAGCATCGCACCGACCCGCGCCTCGCCGAACGCTGGGACCTCGTCGCCTTCGGCACCGAGCTGGGCACCGCCTACTCGGAGCTGACCGACCCCGTCGAGCAGCGCCGCCGCCTCACCGCCCAGTCGCTGCTCGCCGCCGGCGGCGACCCCGAGGCGATGGAACTCGACGAGGACTTCCTCGACGCCCTCGAGTACGCCATGCCGCCCACCGGCGGCCTCGGCATCGGCGTCGACCGGCTGGTCATGTTCCTCACCGGACTGACGATCCGGGAGACCCTGCCGTTCCCCCTGGTGCGCCGCCGCTGACCCGTCTGCGTAGGCCGTCCGGGTGAAACCGCGCCGCCGCACCGGTGTTGCTCAGGTGCGCCGGTCTTCCGCCGGGCGACTCATGATTCATGAAGAAGGATCAGTTGCTCACCCGTCGCCGGGTGTTGCTCGCCGGCTCCGGCTTCGTGGGCGTCGCCGCCACGGCCGGTGTGTTCGCGGGGGTCACCGGGGGCGGCCCCGCCGGGACCGTCCCGGCCGCCGGGCCCCAGGTCCGCCGCCCGCTCAGCTCCTCCGCGTACCGGCTCCAGCCCCTGACCGGATACGGCCCGCCGCATGCCGCGCCCCGCCGGACCCTGGTACGGCGCGCACCGCTGCTGCGCTTCTCCGGACGCGGCCGCCACATGGTGCTGACCTTCGACGACGGCCCCGACCCCCGCTACACCCCGGCCGTCCTGGACACCCTCGCCAAGTACGACGTGCGCGCGATGTTCTTCGTGTGCGGCGGCATGGTCGCCGACAACAGGGAACTGCTGGCGCGGATGGCCGAGGAGGGCCACGTCGTCGGGAACCACACCTGGTCCCACCCGCTGCTCACCCGCCTCACCCGCCGGGAGATCCGCTCCGAGATGGAACGCACCTGCGACGTCATCGAGGACGGCTACGGGGAGCGCCCCGAGTGGTTCCGCGCCCCCTACGGCGCCTGGAACCGCACCGCGTTCCGGCTCGGCGCCGAACTCGGCATGGAACCCCTCGCCTGGACGATCGACACCCTCGACTGGACCACCCCCGGCACCCGGTCCATCGTCCGCAGGGTGGAGAACGGCGCCGCCCCCGGCGTCGTGGTGCTCTCGCACGACGCCGGGGGCGACCGCTCGCAGAGCGTGCGGGCCCTGCGGCGCTATCTGCCCCAACTGCTGGACGCCGGCTACAACGTCTCCGTCCCCCGCCGGCATTACGCGTGAAGGGAGCCGTCAGGCTTTCGCCCGCCCGGAAGGGAACGCTCAGCGCACCTCGACCGCACGGGCGAAGGCCACGACGTTGCCCGCGTAGCCGTTCTGCTGGGAGAAACCGCCGCCGCAGGTGATGACCCGCAGTTCCGCCGCGCCCTTGGACGCGTACACACGGTCGCCCGGGAAGTTGTCCTTCTCGAACACCTCGACGCCGTAGATCTCGAACACGACGGTCTTTCCGTCCTGTCGGGCGACCTCGACGCGGTTTCCCTTCTTCAGGGCGCCGAGTGCGTAGAACACGGCGGGGCCCAGCTGGTTGTCGACATGGCCGACGACGACCGCGGTGCCCTTCTCGCCGGGGGTGACGGCCCCGGTGAACCAGCCCGCCAGGTTCGGGTCCTCCGGCGGGGGCGCGCCGACCCAGCCGTCCGCGTCCAGGCCCACGGGAATGATCGGCGTGTCGACCTGGATCGCCGGGATCCTGACCCGGTCCGGGAGGGAATAGGGCAGGGGCTGTACGGTCCCGGCGAAGGTGGCGCCGGGCACCCGGCTGTCCGTCGCAGCCGCCGTCGCCGGCTGCGGCGGACCCTCGTCGAATTCCCCCGAACCATTCCGGATGAGGGCGAGGCCGGTCAGCAGAACCAGCGCTATCACGCCCCACGGGGCGCGCTTCTTCGGCCGCGCCTCCTCTTCGGCCTGGGCCAGCTCGGACGCAGACATTCGCCATCCCCTCTCGACGCGGCCGTCGCCGTGTCTTTCGCGCATATCAGAACGCTAAGTGCCGCGCACGGAACCGGCGACGGGACGGGGGCGAACGGGTGGCCCGGGCCCGCGTTCGGTGGCCCGGGTATTTCAGGTGCGCCATCCGAGTTGCCGTCGCGAGGAAATTTCTGACGGTCCGTGACCTGCGGCGATATCCGATTGCGTGGATTTCCCGCGGTATCCGCTCTCACCAGGACGGACCATTCCCGAAATGCGGGTCCGGGAAGAGCAACTGACTGTCTTTCTGGGAGGCGCTTTCTCGCCGATCGACCGGGGACGGGTCCCGGGGCGCCTTCCGCGGAGGTTCACATGCGTAACACTCGTGCTCTGGCGGTCGCCGGTGCGGCGGTCGCTGCCCTCGGGCTCTCCGCCCCCGCGGCCGTCGCGTGGGACAGACCGAGCAACATCGTCGCCCTGCCCAGCGTGATCGCCCGCGGCGGTCAGCTGACCATCACGGTCGACGGCTGCCGCCGGGGCGGCACGGCGACCTCTGATGCGTTCACGATGCCGGCGACGCTCTCGCGCATCCCCGGCGCCAGCGACACGGCGAGGGGCACCGCCACCATCAGGAACAACGCCCGCCCGGGTCCGTACGACATCACGGTCAAGTGCGACGGCAGGACCCTGACCAAGCCGCAGGCCTTCAGCGTCATCGGCGGTGTCCGCGGCGGTATCGGTGGCAGCAGCACCACCGGCGCGACGCCGACCGACGTGGCCATCGGCGGCGGCCTCGTGACGGCGGCGGCCGTCGGCGGCGGCGTGTTCTGGATGCGCCGCCGGGCCGAGCGGCGCGTCTGACGCCTCGCTTCCGGCTCGTTCGGTGAGTCGCATCGCACCTGAACGGTCTTCGCCCCGGTTCCCTTGCGGACCCGGGGCGAAGTCAGGACCCACCGGCGGTGGCCGCGCCGGGCCGGTCAGCCGGTTTCCTCGTCGGTGCGGCGGCGTGCGAGGTGGTAGGTCGTCCCCAGCGCGCCGGCGATGAGCGCGGCGCCGAGGCCGATCTCCTTGAGGTCGAAGCCCGCGAGGGTGCCGCCCTCTCCGGCGTGCGCGCCCTTCGACGGGTGACGGTGGTGGTCCGCCGGGTGGTGCGGGGAGTGGTGCGTCGGCTGGTGCGTGGGGTGGTGTGTCGGACGGCCGCCCGCGATGGTCAGGCGCGCGGTGCCGCTCGACTCGTCGCAGATGAACTCCACGTCGTACACGGCGCCGGGCTTGGCGTCCCAGTCGACCACGGCCCGCGCCGACGACTCCCGGGGCGGGATGGCGACCAGGTCGAAGACCCGTGAGGAGACCACCGCCTCTCCCCGGCACGCCGCGTTGCGGACCACCCGCAGGGTGACCCGCTCGCCCGCCGCTACGGTGGAGGGCTCGACGCTGAAGCCGAAATCGGTCCGGACCACCGCGTAGGCGGTCGGCATGCAGGAGGCGAGGGCGCCGGCGCCCAGCAGTACGGCCGAAGCGACGCGTATCGCGCGCATGGTGACCTCCGGGTCCCCGAGGAGCAGCCGCGGACCTGTTCCGCTCACGTCAGACATGCACCTCGATGCCCGAAACGCTAGGAAGGGGCGCGCCGTGGCGCGATCGCAGTAGCGCGAATGGGGCATGTGTGTGGGCCGCCCGGGGGAACTCCGGTACCGCGGCCGGGGGACGCCGACGGAGTGTCGCGCGCCCCCCGGCCCGGATCCGTGGTGCGGGCGCCGTCAGTCGCCGGCACCCGGGAAGAGATTGAGGAACGGGTCCGCCGACGCGGTCACGCCCCTGCTGTACGGCGAGTCGAAGTCCCAGATCAGGAACAGCAGGAAGGCGATCAGCGCCGAGAACAGCCCGGCGAGGACCATTTCACGTGTCGTTCTGCGGATCTGCAGGGCGAAGATCATCCCGATGGTGACGACGGCTCCGGCGATCAGCCCGAACCACACCACGCCCGGCATGGTCTCCCCGGTCGACTCCGCCCGGGCGATCCGGGCCTGGTTGGCCGCGGTCACCTGGTCGAGGAGCGGCTGGTAGGCCTGGGCCTGGAAGTCCGTCTTCGGCTCGTAGTCGGTGACGTCCTGGCGGACGCGCTCGAAGAGCCGGTGGCCGCGCTCGGTGACCCGGCCCTCGTCGGCCATGGTGTCCCACTCGGTGGTGACGACGTATCCCACATAGGCATCGATGTCGTCCCGGATCCGGTCGCGCGCGTCGGCCGGGTAGACCCGGACCCGCTCCGAGATCTCGTGCAGCGCGGTGGCCTCGGCCTGGACGTGGTCCTGGGCGGCGCTGCGCCCCTCCCAGACACCGGCGATCGCCAGACCCAGGACGATGGCGTACACCACGCCGATCCACATCGTCATGTACTCGATGACGTCCGGGGTCTCGCTGGGGTCCTCGTCGTCGGACGCCGTGCGGTGGCGTACGAGGGTGATGATGACCACCACGGCGCAGGCGGCCAGCATCGCGAGGGTGAGAACAAGCCATTCCGGCAAGAGGTACCTCCAGGGCTTCAGGGATCAGCGCGCGCGCAGCGCGGCGACGGCGACCACCGCGGGCACCGTGACGAGCAGGACGAAGGTGAGCGGCGACATCGCGCGGCTCGTCCGCCGTGGCCGCGGCGCGGTGCGGTACCGCGGGTAGTGCACGGGCGAGGCGGACGGACGCGGGGTGGGTGTGGCCGACGGTTTCGGTGCCGGAGCCGGGGGAGGGGGCGGCGGTGGCACGGGCCTGAGGGTCGGCGAGGGCGGGGGCACCACCGGGCGTGGTGCGGGCGGAGGCGGTGGAGGCGGCGGCTCGGGCCTGGCCGTGGGCGTCGGCTTCGGAGGCGGTGGCGTCGGGTCCGGAGACGGGCTCGGCGTCGGCGTCGGCTTCGGCGGCGGGGGTGTCGGAGTCGGTGTGGGCGTGGGCGTGGGCGTCGGTGTGGGTGTCGGGCACGGCGGCTTGGTCGGCCAGGTCTTGCTCCCGGCGTACGCCACCGCCTTCGTGCCGTCCGGCCCCGTCGAGGCGTACGCGCAGGCGGTGGCCACCGCCACTGAACCCGGTGCGCCGACGAGCGCCCACGTCAGCGCCGCCACCGCCAAGGCCCGTACGGCGACGGCGGGTTGGATCGAGAAGGGTCCATACACGACGAAGATCATGAGCCTTGTTCCGCCGGGACGTGCCGGAGCGCAAGGGGATTGCCCCGAAAGAGGGATATCCGGGTGCCGTGGGTTTGATCTGCGGTCCCCCGCGGGGAGCCCGGCACGCACGTGCGTACGAGGGCGGACGGCGCTCCTCACAGGTTCCGGAAAGAAATTTGGCCGGTCGTTGAACACAATCGCCGCCCCCGTGCGTATTCATGGCCGTGCGGCGGCGCAGCAGGGCGCTGCAACACCCTTGCGATTATGGGGAGTTGACGATGAAGACCTCCTGGCGGAGCGCCTCACTCGTGGCGAGCGCCGCGGCGGTCCTGGCGCTGACGACGGCGTGCGGTCAGGACAGCCCACCGGCGGCCAGCCAGAACGTGGGTGCCACGGCGGCGCCCGGGGACTACGGAAGCATCGGCGCCGGCGCCGGGACCGCCGGTGCGGGCGGCACCGCGAGCAGCCCGGCTGCCGCGCCGAGCGCTTCCAGCCCGTCCAACCCCGCGGGCAAGCTGTCCGTCTCCACCGCCGATGAGATCGGCAAGGTGGTGACCGACAGCCTCGGCCTCACCCTGTACCGGTTCGACCAGGACACCGAGCAGCCGCCCAAGTCGAACTGTGACGGCGACTGCGCCAAGACCTGGCCGCCGGTCCCCGCGGACGACGCCGAGGCCGGCGAGGGCATCGACAAGGCGCTGCTCGGCTCGGTCACCCGGGCCGACGGCACCAAGCAGCTGACCGTCGGCGGCTGGCCGGCCTACCGCTACGCCAAGGACGTCAACGCCGGTGACGTCAAGGGCCAGGGCGTGGGCGGCAAGTGGTACGCGCTCGCCCCCGACGGCAAGAAGGCGCAGGAAGGCGGTGCGGGCGCCGCCGGCGGCGGGGCCGAGGCACAGGCCGGCCTTTCCACCCGTGAGGACCCCAAGCTCGGCGAGATCGTCGTCGACAAGAACGGCATGACCGTCTACCGGTTCAAGAAGGACGAGGCCTGGCCCAAGCCGGTCTCGAACTGCAGCGGCGAGTGCCTGAAGAAGTGGCCGCTCGTGGAGCCCGTCGACTTCGCCGACACCAAGGGCATCCAGGAGAAGGGCTACATGATCTTCGACCGGACCGACGGCAAGGGCAAGCAGCAGACGATCAACTGCTCGCCGATCTACACCTTCGCCGGCGACAAGGCTCCGGGCGACACCAACGGCCAGGGCGTGGGCGGTACTTGGTTCGCCGTACGCCCCGACGGAAAGCTGGTCGGCGCGTCGGAGAAGTAGAGAAACCTCCCCAGGGTTGATCAGCTCGTCCACCCGGCCGCGTTGACCCGGTCCGCCCCTCCGTGCCCCACGGAGGGGCGGACCGTTTTGCCGTGCTTCACCTGAACTCATCGAATTCTCAACACTCTTCCCCTTCCGAACCGGAACTCTCCGGAATGCCTCGAACACTGTTCGTCATATGTTCGAATGGCATGCGGGCGGGTATCAATTCGGCACGTGCCGCAGGCAGTGACCGGGAACGGATGGTCAATTTCCGTTTCGGGTCGCTCCATTGGCGGGCGATCAGTAGCCTCTGCTCGAACACCGGATCGCCTACGCCTTGGAGAGATAGATGGAGCGTCCCGCCTGGGCCCCACGGAGCATCGACATCTCGGTGCCCTCCGTTTCCCGGATGTACGACTTCTATCTGGGCGGATCGCACAACTTCGAGGTCGACCGGGAAGCGGCCCGCAGGGCCATGGAGTTCCTGCCGGGACTCCCCAAGATCATGCAGGCGAACCGGGCGTTCATGCGCCGCGCCGTGCGCTACGCGGCTGACGAGGGCATCACCCAGTTCCTGGACATCGGCTCCGGCATCCCCACCTTCGGCAACGCGCACGAGGTGGCCCAGGCCGCCAGTCCGGGCGCGCGCGTGGTGTACGTCGACCACGACCCGGTGGCCGTGGCGCACAGCCAGGCGGTCCTGGAGGGCAACGACGGCGCGGGCGTCGTCGCCGCGGATCTCCGCAAGCCCCAGGACATCCTGGGCAGCACCGAGGTGGAGCGGCTGATCGACCTGAATCGGCCAGTGGCCCTGCTCCTCGTTGCCATACTTCACTTCGTGGAAGACGAGGACGACCCGTACGGGGCGGTGGCAGAGCTGCGGGACGCGCTGGCGCCCGGCAGCCTGCTCGTGCTCACCCATGCCTCCTACGAGGGGATCCCGCTGCCGCCGGAGCGGGCCGGGGGCGCGGTGGACGTGTACGAGGAGATCCGCAACCCGCTGATCATGCGCTCGCGCGAGGAGATCGCGCGGTTCTTCGAGGGGTACGACATGGTGGAACCCGGACTGGTGGCGATGCCACGCTGGCGGCCCGACACCGCACCGGAGGACGAGGATCCGTATGCGTTCTCCGGTTTCGCGGGCGTGGGGCGTACGGCGTGATCGCGGAACCGGACGGGCCGGAGGACAGACTGCGCAGATTCGCGACGATCTGGAGCCGGGCGGTCTACCCGGTGACCTCGACGTCGTCGACCCGCCCGGAGTTCGAGGAGCAACTGCTGCCGCTGGCCCGTCGGCTGAGCGAGGCGCTGGTGGCCCGGGCCTTCGACTCCGACGAGGGCAAGGCCGTGGGCGCCGCCCTCGTGGACGCGCACTGCACCGACCCCGAGGCACTCAGCCACACGCTGGACTGCGTGGACGCCTACCTGGTCCTGTACTGCGGCGGCGACGGCGACCAGGAGGACCTGCGGGCGCGCTGCGCGCGACTCCAGCACGCGATGTCCGCCGGCTTCGCCCGGGCGCTGCGTGAGCGGACGCTGGCCGAGCAGGAGGCCATCGCCGAGGCGGCCCTCCAGGCGCAGGGCGTGGTGGCGCAGGCCCTGCACGCGAGCGAGGCCCGGTTCCGGGCGGTGTTCGAGGGCGCGGCCATAGGCATCGGCATGGCCGACCTCGAAGGCAACATCCTCCAGGTAAACGGCGCGCTGCTGCGCATGTTCGGGATCTCCGAGCAGGCGTTGCGCAGCCGCAACGTCATGGAGTGGACCCACCCCGACGACGCGCCGCAGACCTGGCGGCTCTACGACGAGCTCGTCCGCGGCGAGCGTGAGCACTACCACCTGGAGAAGGCGTTCTACCGCCCTGACGGAACGGTCCTGTGGACCAATCTGACGGTCTCCCTGCTGCGCGACGCCGACGGTGAACCGCAGTATCAGCTCGCCCTCATGGAGGACACCACCGAGCGGCGGCTGCTCAATCTGCGGCTGCGCTACGAGGCCACGCACGACGCGCTGACCGGCCTGCCGAACCGCACCTTCTTCTTCGAGCGCCTGGAGAAGGCACTGGGCGCCGGGGAAGGCCAGCGGTTCGGGCTGTGCTACCTCGACCTCGACGGTTTCAAGACCGTCAACGACAGCCTGGGCCACGCGGCCGGCGACCGGCTGCTGGTGGAGGTCGCCGACCGGCTGCAGTCCTGCGCCACCGCGCCCGGCGAGATGGTCGCCCGGCTCGGCGGCGACGAGTTCGTGGCACTGACCACCGGCCCCGACACCCAGCGCGAGGTCGACGAGCTCGCCGGCCGCATCATGAACGCGCTGCTCGCGCCGATCAGCGTGGACGGCCGGGAGCTGACCGTGCGCGGCAGCATCGGCATCGTCGAGGGCCCGGCAGGGGAGCGCAGCCCGGCGGAGGTGCTGCGCAGCGCCGACATCACCATGTACCGGGCCAAGTCGGCGGGCGGCAACCGCTTCGAACTCGCCGACCCGGAGGCCGACGCCCGCGCCATCACCCGGCACGGACTGACCACGGCCCTGCCGACCGCGCTGGAGCGGGGCGAGTTCTTCATCGAGTACCAGCCGCTGGTCCACCTCGGCGACGGCAGCGTCCGGGGCGCCGAGGCCCTGGTGCGCTGGCTGCACCCGCAGCACGGCGTGCTCGGCCCGGACCGCTTCATCCCGCTCGCCGAGCACACCGGGCTGATCGTGCCGCTGGGCCGCTGGGTCCTGGAACAGTCCGTACGCCAGGCCCGCGAGTGGCGGGAACTGCACGGCGGCGCGGAGGCCGTGGGCCCGCTGCGGATCAACGTCAACCTCTCGCCCTGCCAGCTGACCCACCCCGGTCTGGTGCAGGACACCGTCGACATCCTGGAACGCACCGGCATCGAACCGAACGCGCTCTGCCTGGAGGTCACCGAGTCGGCGCTGATCGGCGCGGACGACGACCTGCTGAAGCCGTTGCGCCGGCTCGCGGAGATGGGTGTCGACATCGCCCTGGACGACTTCGGCACGGGCTACTCCAACCTCGCCAACCTGCGCCGGCTGCCGGTCAGCATCCTGAAACTGGACCGCTCCTTCACCCAGAGCATGCAGCAGTTCCCGGCCGACCCCGTCGACCTCAAGATCGTCGAGGGAATCGTCTCCCTGGCCCACAGCCTGGACCTGGCGGTGACGGTGGAGGGGGTCGAGACCGGGGTGCAGGCTGAGCAGTTGCGGATACTGGGCTGCGACACGGCACAAGGCTGGTACTACGCAAGACCGGGCCCCCCGGAGCGCCTGCACGAACTGGCCCTGGTCGACGCTACGGGCTAGGGGGGGTAACGCCCCAAGGGGCGCGGGGAACTGCGCGACCAGCCACAGACAACCCGCGCTCCAGAACGGCGCTCACCCTCAACGGCGCTTTCAATCAGGGCATCTCACCGCTCAAGCAACATCCGCTGCAACTCCCGAGCAGCCCGAGGCGGAGCCACATCACTCCGGTGCGCGAGCGCAATCGTGCGGTGAAGGCCGGGTCTGGCAAGCGGCGTCACCCGCAAACCACGACCCGACCTCGCCGCCACCATGCGGGGTACGACGGCTACGCCGAGACCCGCCCGCACAAACCCCAGCACCGCATCCATCTCCCCACCCTCCACCGCGAAGTCCGGCTCGAACCCCTCGGCCCGGCACGCCGCCACGGTCAGCTCCCGCAGGTCATAGCCGTGCCGGAACATCACAAGCCGCTCACCCTCCAGATCGGCGATACGCACGGTGCGCGAGCCCCGGCCCGGCCTCGCCTCATCGGGTGAGGAGACCACCACAAGATCCTCCCGCAGCAGCTCCACCGTGGTCAGCGCCGGCGACGGCGTCGGCAGCGGCAGCACGACCAGCGCCAGATCCAGCGCGCCCCGGGCCAGTTCCCGCACCAGATCATGGGAGCCGCCCTCCTCGATCAGCAGCCGGATCCCCGGGTAGCGATCATGGAACGCGCGCAGCACATCCGGCAGCAGACCCGTGCACACGCTCGGCGTCGCCCCCAGCCGCACCCGCCCCCGCCGCAGCTGCGCCAGCTCCTGCACCTCCTGGCGCGCCGTGTCCGCGTCGGCCAGGATCCGCCGGGCCAGGGGCAGCAGCGCCTCCCCGGCGTCCGTGAGCGTGATGTTGCCGCGTGCCCGCCGGAACAGGTCCGCGCCCAGTTCCCGCTCCAGCGCCTTGATCTGCTGCGACAACGACGGCTGCGCGACATGGACCAGATCGGCGGCCCGGGTGAAGTGCCGGGTCTCGGCGACGGCCACGAAGTACTGGAGCTGCTGGAACTGCATACTCGTACGATAGCCCCGGCCTATGGAATCAAGCTGGACCATGTCTTGGACCGATCGGTCGCGGGTCCGTAGCGTTCTGGCCATGGCTCTGGCAACGCGGACGGACCGACGGCCGTCCCTGGCACGCACCGTGTGGGACTCCACCCTCGGCAAGAAGACCGTGATGGCGGTCAGCGGGCTGATCATGCTGCTGTACCTGGTCGTCCACATGATCGGAAACCTGAAGATCTTCTTCGGGGCAGGCGAGTTCAACGACTACGGGCACTGGCTGCGGGTCGTCGGCGAGCCGTTCATGCACTACGAGTGGACGCTCTGGCTCGTCCGGATCGTGCTGGTCGTCGCCGTCGTCGCGCACGCCACCTCGGCGTACCAGCTCAGCCGCCGTGACATCAGGGCACGGCCCAGCAAGTACGTGCACAAGAAGCCGCGGGCCTCCTACGCCACGCGCACCATGCGCTGGGGCGGCATCATCCTCGGACTGTTCATCGTCTGGCACGTCCTGGACCTGACGACCGGCACCGTGCATTCCGGCGGCTTCCAGGAGGGCCGTCCGTACCAGAACGTCGTGGACACCTTCTCCACCTGGTACGGCAACGTCATCTACATCGTCGCCATGCTCGCGCTCGGCCTGCACATCCGCCACGGCTTCTGGAGCGCCGCCCAGACCCTCGGCGTCGGCAGCCGCAGCCGCGACCGCGCCCTGAAGGCCACTGCCGACATCCTCGCGCTGCTGCTCACCGCCGGCTTCATCGCCGTACCCGTGGGCGTCATGACCGGATTGGTGAGCTGACATGTCTCCCTACGCCGAATACACGACCGGCGAACCGGTCGTCGACACCAAAGCCCCCGCCGGGCCCGTGGGCGAGCGCTGGGACAAGCGCCGCTTCGAGGCCAAGCTGGTCAACCCCGCCAACCGGCGCAAGCACACGGTGATCGTGGTCGGGACGGGCCTGGCCGGCGGCTCCGCGGGCGCCACCCTCGCCGAACAGGGCTACCACGTCGTCCAGTTCTGCTACCAGGACTCCCCGCGCCGCGCCCACTCCATCGCCGCGCAGGGCGGCATCAACGCCGCGAAGAACTACCGCAACGACGGCGACTCCATCCACCGGCTGTTCTACGACACCGTCAAGGGCGGCGACTTCCGGGCCCGCGAGTCCAACGTCCACCGGCTCGCCCAGATCTCCGTCGAGATCATCGACCAGTGTGTGGCCCAGGGCGTGCCGTTCGCCCGTGAGTACGGCGGACTGCTCGACACCCGGTCGTTCGGCGGAGTGCAGGTCTCCCGCACGTTCTACGCCCGCGGCCAGACCGGCCAGCAGCTCCTCCTCGGCGCCTACCAGGCCCTGAGCCGGCAGATCGCCGCCGGGAACATCGAGATGCACCCGCGTACCGAGATGCTCGACCTGATCGTCATCGACGGCAAGGCGCGCGGGATCGTGGCCAGGGACCTCATCTCCGGCCGCGTCGACACCTACTTCGCGGACGCCGTCGTCCTCGCCAGCGGCGGCTACGGCAACGTCTTCTACCTGTCGACCAACGCCATGAACTCCAACGCCACCGCCATCTGGCGGGCCCACCGGCGCGGCGCCTACTTCGCCAACCCCTGCTTCACCCAGATCCACCCCACCTGCATCCCGCGCACCGGCGACCACCAGTCCAAGCTGACGCTGATGAGCGAGTCGCTGCGCAACGACGGGCGCATCTGGGTGCCGAAGGCGAAGGGGGACCAGCGGCCCCCGAACGAGATCCCCGAGGAAGAGCGCGACTACTACCTGGAGCGCATCTATCCGTCCTTCGGCAATCTCGTGCCGCGTGACATCGCCTCCCGTGCCGCGAAGAACGTGTGTGACGAGGGCAGGGGCGTCGGCCCCGGAGGCCAGGGCGTGTACCTGGACTTCGCCGACGCGATCGCGCGGATGGGCCGCAAGGCCGTCGAGGCCAAGTACGGCAACCTCTTCGACATGTACCAGCGGATCACCGACGAGGATCCGTACCGGGTACCGATGCGGATCTACCCCGCCGTGCACTACACGATGGGCGGCCTGTGGGTCGACTACGACCTCCAGACCACCGTCCCCGGGCTGTTCGCGATCGGCGAGGCCAACTTCTCCGACCACGGCGCCAACCGGCTCGGCGCCTCCGCGCTGATGCAGGGCCTGGCCGACGGCTACTTCGTGCTCCCGGCGACCATCAACGACTACCTGGCCCGCAACCCGCACCACGACCCGGTCACCGACGAACACCCCGTCGTCCAGGAGGTGCTGGCCGAGACCCAGGACCGGATCAGCCTGCTTCTCGCCGTCGACGGCGACCGCACGCCCGACTCCTTCCACCGCGAGGTCGGCGAGCTGATGTGGGAGTTCTGCGGCATGGCCCGCACCGATTCCGGCCTGCGCAAGGCCCTTGAGCGCATCCCGCAGATCCGTGAGGAGTTCTGGCGGCGGATCAAGGTGCCGGGCACCGGCGAGGAGTTCAACCAGTCGCTGGAGAAGGCCAACCGCGTCGTCGACTACCTGGAGCTGGCCGAGCTGATGTGCCTCGACGCGCTGCACCGCGCCGAGTCCTGCGGCGGCCACTTCCGCGAGGAGTCCCAGACGCCCGACGGCGAGGCCGCCCGCAAGGACGAGGAGTTCGGGTACGCGGCCGCCTGGGAGTTCACCGGCACCGGCGAGGCTCCGGCCCTGCACAGGGAAAACCTGGCCTTCGAGTACGTCCACCCCACTCAGCGGAGCTACGCATGAAGCTCACCCTGCGCGTCTGGCGGCAGCGGAACGCCGACGCCGACGGCACGATGTCCACGTACCAGGTGGACGACATCTCGCCCGACATGTCCTTCCTGGAGATGCTCGACACGCTCAACGAGGAGCTCATCCTGCGGGGTGAGGACCCCGTGGCCTTCGACCACGACTGCCGTGAGGGCATCTGCGGTGCCTGTTCCCTCGTGATCAACGGGGACGCGCACGGGCCGGAACGCACCACGACCTGCCAGTTGCACATGCGGTCCTTCGAGGACGGCGACACGATCGACATCGAGCCGTGGCGGGCGTCCGCCTTCCCGGTCATCAAGGATCTGGTCGTGGACCGGTCCGCCTTCGACCGGATCATCCAGGCCGGTGGCTACATCACCGCGCCGACGGGCGCTGCTCCGGAAGCCCATGCCACGCCGGTGCCGAAGCCGGACGCCGACCTCGCCTTCGAGCACGCGGAGTGCATCGGGTGCGGTGCGTGTGTGGCGGCTTGTCCCAACGGTGCGGCCATGCTGTTCACCTCCGCCAAGGTCAACCATCTCAATGTGCTGCCGCAGGGTGCGCCCGAGCGGGAGACACGGGTGCTGGACATGGTGGAGCAGATGGACGAGGAGGGCTTCGGCGGCTGCACCCTCGCCGGGGAGTGCGCCACCGCCTGTCCCAAGGGAATTCCCCTCATGTCCATCACCAGCATGAACAAGGAGTGGCTGCGGGCCACGCGGAGGGCCGCCAAGCAGTAGTTCAACAGGCGCACACCCGCACTCCGGGCACTCGTCACGCGCAGGACAGGCGGCATGGGCACAACAGTGGGCGGCGGCACCGCTCGCCGCCTCCGGCCCGTGACCAGGAGAGAGCCATGACCGGCGTACTGACCGTCGACCGCCCCGCGCAGCCCACGGCCCCCACCCGCTACACCGTCGCCCTCGCCCGGAACGAGGAGGACGTGCGTGCCGCGCAGCGGCTGCGGCACGACGTCTTCGCAGGGGAGCTGGGCGCCCTGCTGACCGGCCCGCAGCCGGGCCTCGACGTCGACTCGTTCGACGCCTACTGCGACCACCTGCTCGTCCGCGAGGAGACGACCGGCCAGGTCGTCGGCACCTACCGGCTGCTGCCGCCGGAGCGCGCGGCGGTCGCCGGGCGACTGTACTCCGAGAGCGAGTTCGATCTGACCTCCCTCGGCGGGATCCGGCCGGAACTCGTCGAGGTCGGCCGCTCCTGTGTGCACCCCGACCACCGTGACGGCGCGGTCATCAGCCTCATCTGGGCCGGTATCGCCCGCTACATGGTCGACCGCGGCCACGAGTGGCTCGCCGGGTGCTGCTCCATCCCGCTGGCCGACGGCGGCGCCCTCGCCTCCGCCACCTGGGACCGGGTGCGAGACAAGCACCTGTCGCCGCAGGAGTACCGCGTCCGGCCGCTGCTGCCGTGGATCCCGGGCCCCGCGCCCGCCGCCCGCGTCGAACTGCCCGCCCTGCTCCGCGGCTACCTGCGTCTCGGCGCCTGGGTGTGCGGCGAGCCGGCCCACGACCCGGACTTCGGCGTCGCCGACCTGTTGGTGCTGCTGCCGATGAGCCGGGTCAACTCGCGCTACCTGCGCCACTTCCTCTCCCTCGTACCGGCCTGATGAGCGCCTGGCTGCCCCTCGCGCCCTGTACGCCCCGGGCCTGTGTCGAGCCGGTGGCGAGGGCCGTGCCCTGGGCCGTGCTGCGGCTCACAGCGGTTGTCCTGCTCGTCCTCGCCGGGATCGTGCTGACTCCGGTCGGTGCACGGATACCGGCGTCCCTGGTCCGGCGGTGGTGCCGGTGGATCGTGCGGGCCGCAGGGGTCCAGGTCCGCATCACCGGCGCCGCCGCCCCCACCGGCGGACTGCTGCTGGTCGCCAACCACATCTCCTGGCTGGACATCCCGCTGCTGGCCGCCGTACGTCCCGCCCGGATGCTGGCCAAGACCGAGGTGCGGCACTGGCCCGTCGCCGGGCCGCTGGCCGCGCGCGGCGGTGTCCTGTTCATCGACCGGGACCGGCTGCGGGCCCTGCCCGGCACCGTCGCCCGCATCGCCGAGGTGCTGCGCGAGGGCCGGGCCGTCGGCGTCTTCCCCGAGGGCAGCACCTGGTGCGGCCGCTCCCAGGGGGTCTTCCGCCGGGCCGTCTTCCAGGCCGCCCTGGACGCGGGGGCCGCGGTCCAGCCCGTGCACCTTCAGTACCGGATCGCCGGCGGGTCCACGAGCACCGCGCCCGCCTTCGTCGGCGACGACACGCTGCCGGCCTCGGTCTGGCGTGTGGTGTCGGCACGCGGACTGGTGGCCGAGGTGGACGTACAGGCCGTCATACCCCCGGGTGCCCACCCCGACCGGCGCTCGCTCGCCCGGGCCGCCCAGCCGGCGCCGCCCGCACAGCCGGCCTGGACACACGCCGCGCTGCTGACCCGGCCGTACGGCGGCACGAAAAATCCGGCGACGGTTCCCGCGCCCGCTGTTACCGTCGCAGCCATGGAGGTCATCAAGCGCACCGACGCCGCAGCCGCGCGAGCGACCAGCTCAACGGCTGCCGACGCCTGACCTCGTCACCCCTTCCCGGCGGCCGGAGACGGACCGCCAGGACTCCCGTAGCCCCGTACTCTCCGGCTTTCCCGGCGCGGTTCGTTCCGGTCCCCCGACCTCAAGGAGACCGCCATGGACACGGACCGGACCGTACGGACGTTCAACGACTTCTTCCATGAGCGCGGGCACCGGCTCGTCACCGGCAGCACACTGCTGCCCCCGCCCTCGGACCCGGTGCTCTTCACCACGGCCGGCATGCAGCCCCTCACGCCGTATCTGCTCGGCCGCCCGCATCCGCAGGGGCGGCGGCTGGTCAACCTCCAGCGCTGCCTGCGCACCACCGACCTGGACGAGATCGGCGACACCACGCACCTGACGGTGTTCGAGATGCTCGGCTCCTGGTCACTGGGCGACTACGACCACGCCCAGTCGCTCCGCTGGGGATACGAACTGCTGCGTGACGGATTCGGCATCCCGCACGAGCGGCTGCACGTCACGGTCTTCGGCGGATCCGAACAGCTCGGCCCCGACACCGAATCACTGCGCGTCTGGGAGGACTTGGGGCTGCCGGTGGAACGGGCCGGGGACGAGAACTGGTGGTCCAACGGCCCGGCCGGCCCGTGCGGCCCCGACTCGGAGATCTTCGTCTGGACCGGCGAGCCCGGCACTCCGCCCCAGGGCACTCCCGGCACCGACCCACGCTGGACGGAACTCTGGAACCACGTCCACATGCGCTACGAGCGCCACAGCGACGGCACTCTCGTCCCCCTGCGACAGCCCGGCGTCGACACGGGCATGGGCCTTGAACGCCTCGTCGCCGTACTGCAGGGGCACCGGTCGGTCTACGACACGGACGTCTTCGAACCGTGGATGCGGACCGTGCCCTCGCTGTGGGGCCTGGACGGGCCGTCGACCCGCCTGGTCAGCGACCACCTGCGCGCCGGCATCGTCGTGCTCGGCGACGGCGTACGGCCCTCGAACACCGGCCGCGGCTACGTCCTGCGCCGGCTGATCCGCCGTCTCCTCACCACGCTCGGGCGCGGCGACTCCTCCCGCACCCTCGCCGACCTGCCCCCGGAGCCGATCGAGCACACCCTCGACCACTTCCGCCAGTCCATCGGCCGGGACCTCGTCCGGGAGGTCCTCCTCGACGAGGAACAGCGGTTCGGCAGGCTCCTCGAACGGGGCAGGCGTCTGCTGTCCCGGCCCGAATACCAGGGACCGCTCAGCGAAGAGGACTACGGCTACCTCCACGACACCCACGGCCTGCCCCGGGACCTCGTCGCCGGTCTGCTCGCCGCCCGCTGACCGGCCACGACCGGTCCCGCCGGCCGTCTACGACGGGCCCCCGCCGAGCGCCCGGCCCAGATACCGTGCCGTGGCGCCCGGCTCCGCCCGTGCCACCTCCGCGGGCGGCCCCGCCGCCACGATCCGGCCGCCCGCGTCGCCGCCGCCCGGGCCGAGGTCGATCACCCAGTCCGCGCGCGCGACGACGGACATGTCGTGCTCGACGACGATCACGGTGTGCCCGGCGTCGACGAGACTGTGCAACTGCCGCATCAGGACGTCCACGTCGGCCGGGTGGAGACCGGTGGTCGGCTCGTCGAGGAGGTAGAGCGTGTGGCCCCGTCGGCCGCGCTGCAGCTCGCTCGCCAGCTTGATGCGCTGCGCCTCGCCGCCGGACAGTTCGGTCGCGGGCTGGCCGAGGCGCAGATAGCCGAGGCCCACGTCCAGCAGGGTGTTGAGGCTGCGGGCCACGGCCGGGGTGTCCGCGAAGAACCCCGCCGCGCTCTCCACCGTCAGGTCCAGCACCTGCGCGATGTTCCGTCCCCGGTACGTCACTTCCAATGTGCCGGGGTTGTACCGGGCCCCGCCGCAGTCCGGGCAGGGCGCGTACGTGCTCGGCAGGAACAGCAGCTCCACGCTGACGAACCCCTCGCCCTGGCAGGTCTCACAGCGCCCGCCCGCCACGTTGAAGGAGAACCGGCCGACGCCGAAGCCCCGTTCGAGGGCGCCGTCCGTCGCCGCGAACACCTTGCGCACCACGTCGAAGAGTCCGGTGTAGGTCGCGAGGTTCGAACGCGGAGTGCGCCCGATCGGCTTCTGGTCGACCGAGACCAGCCGGCCCACCCCCGCAGTGTCCGCCCTGTCCTCGGTGATCTCGCCGATGAGCGTGGACTTGCCCGAGCCGGACACCCCCGTGACCGCGGTGAACACGCCGAGCGGGAACTCGGCGGTCACGCCGCGCAGGTTGTGCCGGGTGACCGGGCCGGTCCTCAGCCACCCGCTCGGTTCCCGGACCTCCCGGGCCGGGGCGGGGGAGCGGTCGAACAGGTAGCGGGCGGTCGCCGATTCCTCGACGGCGGCCAGCTCCGCCACCGGGCCGCTGTGCAGCACCCGCCCGCCGTGCTCGCCCGCGTCGGGGCCCACGTCCACCAGCCAGTCGGCGCCGCGTACGACGTCGAGGTGGTGCTCCACCACGAACACCGAGTTCCCGGCCGTCTTCAGCCGCTCCAGCACCGTGAGCAGTGCCTCGGTGTCCGCCGGGTGCAGTCCGGCCGACGGCTCGTCGAGGACGTAGACGACGCCGAACAGGCCGGAGCGCAGCTGGGTGGCGAGGCGCAGGCGCTGCAGTTCGCCGGCGGAGAGGGTGGGGGTGGGCCGGTCGAGGCTGAGGTAGCCGAGGCCCAGTTCGACGACCGGTGCGATCCGGGAGGTGAGGTCGCCGGTGAGGACCCGGGCGGTCTCCGATGTCCCGTCGAGACCGGCGTCCAGCTCCACCAGCGGCAGCGCCGCCAGCTCCGCGATGGTCCGGCCGCCGAACGTCACCGCCATCGCCTCGGGACGCAGCCGGCTGCCACCGCAGGCCGAGCAGGGCGCACTGGTCAGGAACCGTTCGGCCTTCGTCCGCAGGGTCGGGCTCTTGGAGTCCGAGAAGGTCTTCATCACGTACCGCCGGGCGCTCATGTACGTGCCCTGGTACGGCCGCTGGATGCGGTCCGCGTCCCGCACCGGATGCACGGTGACCACCGGCTGCTCGTCCGTGAACAGGATCCACTCCCGGGCCGCGGCGGGCAGCTCCCGCCACGGCCGGTCCACGTCGTGGCCGAGCGCGTCCAGGATGTCCCGCAGGTTCTTGCCCTGCCAGGCGCCCGGCCACGCGGCGATCGCGCCCTCGCGGATCGACAGCGACGGGTCGGGAACCAGCGACTCCTCGCTCGTACGGTGCACCTGCCCGAGCCCGTGGCACTCCGGGCAGGCCCCGGCCGCCGTGTTGGGCGAGAACGCGTCGGAGTCGAGACGCTCGGCGCCGGGCGGGTAGGTGCCGGCCCGGGAGAACAGCATGCGCAGGGAGTTGGAGAGGTTGGTGACGGTGCCGACGGAGGAGCGCGAGGTGGGGGCCGCGCGGCGCTGCTGGAGCGAGACCGCCGGGGGCAGGCCGGTGATCTCTCCGACCTTCGGCGCGCCGACCTGGTGGATCAGCCGGCGCGCGTACGGCGCGACCGACTCGAAGTAGCGCCGCTGAGCCTCCGCGTAGATCGTGCCGAACGCCAGTGACGACTTGCCCGAGCCGGACACGCCGGTGAACACGGCCAGCACGTCCCGGGGGATGTCGACGTCGATGCCCTGGAGATTGTGCTCGCGGGCGCCGCGGACGCGGACGTAAGGGTCGTGGGAGGTGTGGGGGTCGTGCATGGGCAGGACTCTAACCGGAGGCGATCGCGGCCAGCCGCCGGTAGGAGTCCAGCAGGGCCTCGCGGTCGTACGTGCTGGTGGTGACCAGGACCTCCTGGGCGCCCGTCTCCTTGAGCAGCGTCTCCAGCTCAGCGGCCACCTGCTCCTCGGTGCCGACGACATGACCTGCGAGGCCTGCCTCGTAGAAGCCGCGCACCTTGCCTGTCATGGTGAGCGCCTCGACGCGCTCGGCGGGCGGCAGGGGAGGGAAGGTGCCGTGGGTACGGGAGTACGCCATCGCCCAGGCCTCCGGGACCAGCAGCCGCCGGGCCTCCTCGGGGGTGGCGGCCACGGCGATCGTGCCCGAGATGACGACGTACGGCTCCGGCGCCCAGGCGGAGGGGCGGAAGTGGTCGCGGTAGTGGTCGATGCCGCGCCGCATCTTCTCCCGGTTCCGGAGATCACCGATGACCATGGGCAGGCCCGCGCGGGCGGCGATGCCGGCGCCCTCGCCCATGGCCAGGACGAACGGCGGCACGGTCAGCCCCTCGGCGGGGCGGGCATGGACCCCGGTGGGGGAGGTGCCCCGGAACCAGCCGAGCAGCTCCCGCAGCTGGTCCTCGAAGTCCTCGGCGTCGTCCTTGTCGCGGCCCAGGGCCCTGCGCACCCCGTCCGTGAAGCCGACGGACCGGCCCAGTCCCATGTCGATCCGCCCGGGGAACAGCGACTCCAGCACCCCGAACTGCTCGGCCACGACCAGCGGCCGGTGATTGGGCAGCATCACCCCGCCGGTGCCCACCCGGATCGTCCGGGTCCCGGCGGCGACGGCGGCGGCCAGCACGGTCGGCGCGGAACCGGCGACCCCGGGAACGCCGTGATGCTCCGACACCCAGACCCGGTGGTACCCGAGCCGCTCCAGCTCCCCCGCCAGCCGCACGGTGTCCCGCAGCGCCTCGGGGTGGGTGTGGCCCTCGCGGGTGCGGGAGCGGTCGAGGACGGACAGGCGTACTGGTTCCATACGAGGTTCTACGCCGCACGGGGCCGCCGGTATTCCGCCGGCCCGGGGCGGGGACCACCGCCGGAAAACCGGGTGACCGTGTCCTGGCAGGTCAGGAGAATGGCCCGGTATCCCGTAGTGAAAGGCGGCCGACTGTGACCGTCCCCAACGTCCTGCTCTCCGGCATCGTCGGATCGACCGCGTACGGACTCGCCCGCGAGGGTTCCGACATCGACCGCCTCGGCATGTTCGCGGCGCCCACCGCAGAGCTGCACGGTCTGCGCCGGCCCAAGGAGTCCCACGTCAGCACGGCGCCGGACAGCACGCTGCACGAGGCCGCCAAATGGTGCCGGCTCGCACTGGGCGGCAATCCGACCGCGATGGAGCTGGTCTGGCTCCCGGACGGGCTGTACGAGGTGCGGACCCCGCTCGGCGACGAGCTCATCGGCATCCGTACGGCATTCCTGTGCGCCAAGCGCGTCCGGGACGCCTACCTCGGCTACGCCACCCAGCAGTTCCGGCGGCTCGAGGCGCGCGGCGACGGCTCGTTCTCGGGGGACTCCCGCAGGCGCACCGCGAAGCACGCTCGGCATCTCAAGCGGCTGTGCGGGCAGGGCCTGGAGCTGTACACCACCGGGCGGTTGACGATCCGCGTCGAGAACCCGGAGGAGTACCACGCCTTAGGGGAGCGCGTCGCCGCCGACCCGTCGGCCGCGCTGCCCCTGCTCAGACACTACGAGGCCGCCTTCGACGCCGGCCCCACGGCACTGCCGGACGAACCCGACGAGGCGCAGGTCGAGGCATGGCTGCGCCGGGTCCGCGCGCACTTCTACGGACGCAGCAGGCCTCGCTCGTAAGCCTTGACCAGGTTCTGCGGTACGAGGTGGCGGACCCCGTCGACGGTGACCGGGACCAGTGTCGGGGTGGCCGCCTTCCACTGGGCGCGGCGGTGGCGGGTGTTGCTGCGGGACATCTTCCGCTTCGGGACAGCCATGGGACTCCTCCTCGTGGTCGGGCATCGAGGACGCTACATGAAAATGGATCCCATTAACAATGTGCGTCCCCGGTGCCCGACCACCGATGCCCCCAGGGGGCGAGTCAGTCGTCGGCGCCCACCAGCATCCGCACCTCGAACTCCTCGTGCACGCTGCTCTCCTCGGCCGGGCCCTTGTCCAGCACCGTGCCGAGCCAGCCCAGCAGGAAGCCCGCGGGGATGGAGACGATGCCCGGGTTCTGGAGCGGGAACCAGGCGAAGTCGACGTCGGGGTAGAAGGAGGCCGGGGCGGAGGAGACGACGGGGGAGAACACGGCGAGCACGACGGAGCAGGCCAGACCGCCGTAGAGACTGAGCAGCGCCCCCTTCGCCGTGAAGCGCCGCCAGAAGAGGGTGTAGATGATCGTCGGCAGGATCGCGGACGCCGCGATGGCGAAGGCGAGGAAGGCGAGCGTCGCGGTGTTCGCCCCCCAAGCGACGAGGGCCAGCAGGATGCCGAGGATGCCGATGACCGCTCCGGACAGCCGGGCCACGGTCAGTTCCTCCGTCTCGCTGGCCTGGCCCTTGCGGATCACCTCGCTGTACAGGTCGTGCGCGAGGGACGAGGCCGCGGCCAGGGTGAGGCCCACCGCCACGGCGAGCAGGGTCAGATAGGCCAGACAGGTCAGCAGCGCGGTGAGCACACTGCCGCCCAGCTCGTGGGCGAGCAGCAGAACGGAGGCGTTGCCGGTGCGGTCCGTGTTCTCGATGGTGTCCCGGCCGAGGAGCGCGGTGGCGCCGAGGCCGAGGATGCCGGCCCCGAAACAGACCGCGCCGACCAGGCCGACGGCCCAGAGGAGGGAGGAGCGCAGTACGCCGCTCTTGCGTGGGGCGAGCAGCCGCATCAGAACATGCGGGAGCGCGGCGAGGCCGAGGACGATGGCCAGTTCGAGGCTGAAGAAGTCCAGCTTGTTGCTGACGGTCCCGCCGTAGCGCAGCCCGGGTTCGAGGAAGCTCAGGCCGGAACCGCTGCGTTCGGACGCCCTCTCCAGCAGGGCGTTGGGGTTCCAGTCGAAGTGGTACAGCACCCAGCCTGCGGTGAACAGCACGCCCACCACCAGCATCACGGCCTTGATGATCTGGATGACCGTGGCGCCGGGCATGCCGCCGAGGGAGGCGTACAGGATCACGAACGTTCCGATCACGGCCACGCACAGGGTGCGGGTGGTGGCGCTCGGCGCTCCGGTGAACTGCGTCAACAGCGCCACGCTGCCGACGAGCTGGGCCACCAGGTAGAGCGTCGCGATGGCCAGGATGCAGACCGCGAGCGCGACCCGCACCGGCCGCTGCTGCCGGGGCAGGCGCAGCGCCACCGTGTCGCCCAGCGTGAACTTGCCCGTGCGGTGCAGGGGTTCGGCGATCAGCAGCAGCACCATCATCCAGGCGACGGTGGTGCCGCCGAGGTACATCAGTCCGTCGTACCCGGTCAGGGCGACCAGTCCGGTGCTGCCCAGCAGGGTGGCGGCGGACAGGTAGTCGCCGCACATGGCCAGGCCGTTGCGCAACGGCGACATGGTCCGGTTGCCGAGGTAGAACTCGCTGATCTCGTCGCGCTGAGGGGCCGTCAGCAGTGCCGTGAACAGGGTGATCACGACGACGGTCAGGAACAGGACGAACGTCAGCTGCAGGCTGCTGTCGTCGATGGCGGCGGCGGTCGTCACCACGTGCGGAACCCCCTCGTGCCGTGCTGGAGGGGCTGCCCGGCGCCGCGGGGCGCCGTGGCCGAACGGGCGCGGCGGTTGTCGTTCTCGTACTGACGGGACCTGAGGCCGCGGGCGAGCGGATCGACCCGGTCACGCATGTGCCGGACATAGCACCAGGCGGTCACACCCATGATGACGAACTGCCCGAGACCGAGGGTGAGTCCGATCGTGAGGTGGCCGAAGAGCGGCTGGTTCATCACCGCGGGAACAAAACTCGACAGCAGCACATACAGCAGGAATCCGCCGACGGACAGGATCGTCGCCCGGGCGCCGAACCGCCGCTGCGCGCGACGCAGTGAGTGAAATTCGGGATGGTCGGATATACGAGACGGCGGTGTGTGTTCGATGTGCGGAAGCGGAAATGTGGGAGTGTCTTCCCGCCGCGGTGGGAATTCGGGCACAGGCGCACCTTCTTCGCTGCTTCGTGCCCCGCACTCGACCCCGTCGGGCAAGTGGCGCGCCCGGCTTTCGAGCAGGGTGGAGGGGCGCCGGACATGGTGAGGGGGTGCGGGCTCTGTGGGGGGCTCGTGAAACCGAGAAACTCGCGGTTCGGAATCACGCGGACGGCCTCGGGGTTCTGTGTGGAGATCCCCGACCAGCCCCGGCCACGGGTGGTGGCGAGGCTGAATGCGGAGTATGTCAGTGCCGTGCTTGAGCCATCAACTGTGATGGTCAATTGACTTGTGGTCATGGCTCGTTCACGTCCCCGGTGAAGGGGTGACGGTACTGCGACGGCCTGCGTGAAGGAGTTTCCGGCGAATAGTCCGGACCATTTATCCGGCCAGGCTGTCTCAAATGAGCCGGATCAGAAACGGGCGCCGACGGCGGTGCCGTTCCGTGGGACGAGGAACGCCGGCGCCTTCGGCAGCGAACCGTCCGCCGCCCGGGGACCGGTGAGCGGAGCCGGGTCGGTGCTCAGCATCGAGGAGGCGTTCCATGTGCCGCCGAGGTTCCAGGAGTTGCCGTCGGCGACCGTCTTCGCCCCGACGGCCGCCGCACGCTGGTCCGCGACGGACAGGTTGCCGGTGAGCCGGGCGGTCCCGCCCGAGACGTCGGCGTCGAATCCCGTACCGGCGTTGCCGTAGGTGGAGTTGCGGCTCAGGGCGAGGGAGCCGGGGTTGCCGTTGTCGGTGAAGCCGTGTTTCGCGTTCTTGAAGGCCACGCTGCCGCGTACGGTGGGGGCCACCGCCGGGGCCGGGCTGCCGCCGCCGAGCTTGAAGCCGTTGCCGTCGCCCGCGAAGTCGGGGAAGTTCCAGCGGTTGAACCCGTTGCCGTACGCCACCGTGTTCTCGATCGTCACCGGGGAGGCGAACTCCCAGGCGTCGAAGCCGTCGTCGACGTTGTTCCACAGCCGGGCGCCGCGCACCACATTGCCCGTGCCGCTGCCCTCCTTGACGGCCAGGCCGTCGGCGCTCTCCCCGTTCTTGCGCGGGTCGCGGTTGCCGTAACTGTCCAGGTTCAGGATCTGGTTGCCGCTGGAGGCGCCCTGGAGCTGGAAGCCGGACTCGTAGTTGTCGTGCGTGCTCAGGCGTGAGAAGACGTTGCCGTTGCAGCCGTCGCAGTAGATCCCGTACGGGCCGTTGACGATCTCCAGATCCGAGATCCGCCAGTGCGACGCCTCCATATGGATCGCCCCGCGCTGGGCACGGGGGATGCTGCCGCCGACCGGGGTGTGGCTCGCGGGCAGTCTCTCGCCGTCGACGACCACACGCTCGCCCGGGTGGGCGGCGAGGGTGATGGGCTGGGACGCGGTCCCCGAGGTGGTGACGGTGACGTTGTCCGTGAGGGCGTACGTCCCGCCGCGCACGCTGATGGTGTCGCCGGGCTTCGCCAGGTCCACTGCCCGCTGGATGGTCTTCAGCGGCCGGGTGAGCGTGCCGGGGGCGGAGTCGTCCCCGTCCGGCGCCACGACCAGGGTCGTGCCCGCGGCGGCCGCCGGCCCCGCCGGACCACCCAGCGCCATGGCCAGCGCCGCCCCCGTCACCGCCGCCGACCAGATCCTCGTGTTGCGCATACGGCCTCCCGTCTCTGCCTGCGTGCTGTCGCAGAGCAGTGGCCGCCCGGGAGGTGAAGGTTGCCGGGCGACGGGAAGCCGTCGCAGTCCTAGGGTGGGCAGCGTGAAAGACGACCGAAGCAAGGCCCCGCTGGCCGTGTTCGACCTGGACAACACCCTCGCCGACACCGCGCACCGGCAGCGGTTCCTGGAACGCAGGCCGCGGGACTGGGACGGCTTCTTCGCGGCGGCGCCGCAGGACCCGCCGCTCCCGGAAGGCATCGAGCTGGTCCAGGAGAGCGCTCGGGAGTGCGAGATCGTCTACCTCACCGGCCGGCCCGAGCGCTGCCGGCGCGACACGCTCGACTGGCTGGCCGCCCAGGATCTGCCCGAAGGGCGCGTGTACATGCGGCCGAACGCCGACCGCAGGCCCGCCCGGCTCACCAAGCTGGAGATCCTGCGGCGGCTCGCCCGCACGCGCGAGGTCAGCGTCCTCGTGGACGACGACGAACTCGTCTGCGAGGACGCCCGGCGCGCGGGCTTCACCGTCGTCCGGGCCGACTGGGCCGCTCGTTCCGCCGAACTGAAGGCGGCTCAGGAGCGGGAAGGCAGGACCTGAGAGCACGCGTTGGCGGAGTGTTCACCTCCGCCGGGCACTCCCCGTGTGTCAATGACACAGCGGATACAAACGGGGGTTGCCATGAAGGGAAGCCACAAGGGCGCGCTCGCGGGAGCCGCGCTCCTCGGCGTCGTGCTGCTCACGGGCTGTGCGAAGCCCGACCGGAGCGAGATCGTCACCTGGACCGACGAACACGGCCGCGCCTGCACCGGCGTGGCCGTGGTCGACTCCGAGGACGGCGACCGGGAGGTGGCGAGCATCGACTGCGACTACCCGCCGGAGGGCAGGCGGCCGGGGCGTTCCACTTCGGCACCGCTGCCGGACTGAGTCCGCCGTTCAGGCGACAGCGGCCTACTCGCCCTCCTCCAGCCGGAAGCCCACCTTGAGCCCCACCTGCCAGTGCGCGATCTGCCCGTTCTCGAGCTGGCCGCGCACCTGGGTCACCTCGAACCAGTCCAGGTTGCGCAGCGTCTGCGAGGCTCGGCCGATGCCGTTGCGGATGGCCTCGTCGACGCCGTCGGGCGAGGTCCCGACGATCTCCGTGACCCGGTAGGTGTGGTTCGACATGCCGCTGCTCCTGTTCCAGTGACGGGTGTCATGCGTCACTCCACCGTGCCCCACCCGGCGGCGAAGCGCGAGACGTCGTCTCCCGCTCCGCCGCCCTCCAAAGGCTCGCCGATGTCAGCGCGCCACGCTCAGCGACAGCGCGAACCGGCCCGCATCGTCCGTCCACCAGTGGGCCGGCTCCAGCCCCGCCGCCGACAGCTCGGTGCGCACACCCTCCTGCCGGAACTTCGCCGACACCTCGGTGCGCAGCTCCTCGCCCGCCGCGAAGTCGACGGCGAGGTCGAGGGCCGGCACCTTCACGGTCTGCGCCGTACGGGACCGCAGCCGCATCTCGATCCACTCGTGCTCGGCGTCCCATACGGCCACGTGGTCGAAGGCGGCGGGCTCGAAGTCGGCGCCGAGCTCACGGTTGATCACGGTGAGCACGTTCTTGTTGAACGCGGCCGTCACCCCGGCCGCGTCGTCGTACGCCCGGACCAGCACCTCCTCGTCCTTGACCAGGTCCGTGCCCATCAGCAGGGCGTCGCCCGGGGCGAGCATGCCCCGCACGGACGCCAGGAACGCGGCGCGCTCGGCGGGCAGCAGATTGCCGATCGTGCCGCCCAGGAACGCCACCAGCCGGGGCCCCGGCGTGTCCGGCAGCGTCAGTTCCGCGGTGAAGTCGGCGATCAGCGCGTGCACGTCGATCCCCGGCCGCTCGGCGGCGAGCGCCTGCCCGGCCTGGGTGAGGGCGCTCCCGCTGACGTCCACGGGGACGTAGGTGTGCAGTTCCGTGAGGGCGTCCAGCAGGTGCCGCGTCTTCTCGGAGGAGCCGGACCCGAGTTCGACCAGGGTGCGGGCCCGGGTCGCCTCGGCGATGTCGCCGGAGCGCCCGAGCAGGATCTCCCGCTCGGCGCGCGTGGGGTAGTACTCGGGCAGTTCGGTGATCTTCTCGAACAGGTCGCTGCCCTGGGCGTCGTAGAACCACTTCGGCGGCAGCGTCTTGGGGGTGCCGGTCAGTCCCCGGTGGACGTCGGCGCGCAGCGCGGCGCCCGTGGCGTCCTCGGGCAGGGTGCGGGTGATGCGGAACGGGCTCACGTACGGGGCTCCTTAGGCGGTGTGGGGACGAGGGGGTCGGCCGGCTCCTTCAGCGGTGTGAGCAGCACGTCGGTGCGGCTCGCCGCGAGGAGGGTGCGGTCGGGGACCTCCTGCCAGTGCGGATCGTCGTCGTAGGGCTCGGAGGCCACGACCGTGCCGCCGCCGGGCCGGGTGAGGTACCACAGGGTGTCGCCCCAGGCGGTCGCGGTGATGGTGTCGCCGTTGGTCAGGAGGAGGTTGAGCCGTGAACCGGGCGCCGCGGCGGCGACCTCCAGGACCGTGTCGGCCATCGCCTGGCCCTCCTCGTCACCGCCGCGCAGCCGGGCCAGCACCAGCGCCCACACGAGCGCCGAGTCGTTGCGGGCCTCCAGCGACAGCAGGTCCTCCGGTGGCAGGCTCCGGGACACCGGCGCGAGCGAACCCGGCCAGCCCTTGACCGCGCCGTTGTGGCTGAACAGCCAGGTCCCCGCGGCGAACGGCGCCGCCGCGGCCTCCGCGTCCGCGCCTGACAGGGTCGCGTCCCGCACGGCCGCGAGCAGCGCCTGGGTCCGTACGACCCGGGCGAGATCGGCGAAGGACAGGTCCGCCCAGATCGGCCCGGCCCGGCGGTACCGGGCCGGTACCGGGTCGCCCTCGGCGTACCAGCCGACTCCGAAACCGTCGGCGTTGACCGTCCCGTACCGCTGCTTCCGGGGCGCCCACGACTGCCGGTACAGGCCGTGCGGGGGCGACACCAGGAACTGCCCGAGCGGCTCCTCCGGCCCCACGTACGCCACATGACGGCACATCAGAGATCCTCCGAGCGGGCCGTGCGGAAGCCGGAGAAGATCTGCCGCCGGATCGGATGGTCCCAGTTGCGGAACGTGCCCCGGCAGGCCACCGCGTCCACGGCGAACGCACCGCCGCGCAGCACCTTGTAGTCGGGCCCGAAGAAGACCTCCGAGTACTCCTTGTACGGGAACGCCTTGAACCCCGGGTACGGCAGGAAGTCGCTCGACGTCCACTCCCACACGTCGCCGATCAACTGCCGTACGCCGAGCGGGGACTCGCCGGCCGGATAGCTCCCGGCCGGTGCCGGACGCAGGTGCCGCTGGCCGAGGTTGGCGTGCTCGGGGCCCGGGTCCGCGTCCCCCCACGGGTAGCGCATGGAACGGTCACCGGCCGGGTCGTGGCGGGCCGCCTTCTCCCACTCGGCCTCGGTGGGCAGCCGGCGTCCGGCCCAGCGGGCGTAGGCGTCGGCCTCGTACCAGCACACGTGCAGCACCGGCTCGTCGCGCGGTACGACCTCGGTGAGGCCGAAGCGCCGGCGCAGCCACTGCCTGCCGTCCCGCCGCCAGTACAGCGGGTGCGCGATGGAGTTCCGGCGGATGTGGGCCCAGCCGTCCGTGGTCCACCAGCGCGGGTCGTCGTAGCCGCCGTCCTCGATGAACGCCTGGTACGCGCCGTTCGTCACCGGCGTGGTGTCGATGTGGAACGGCGCGACCTCGCGCCGGTGTGCGGGACGCTCGTTGTCCAGCGCCCACGGCTCGCCGGAGGTGCCCATCGTGAACGGGCCGCCCGGGACCAGGACTTCGGACGGGCCGGTGAGCAGCGGCGCCGGCTCCGGGTCGGGCGCGGTCAGGGCCTGCGGGCCCCTGCGCAGCTGATGCGTGATCAGCATGGTCTCGTCGTGCTGCTGTTCGTGCTGCGCGATCATCCCGAAGGCGAACCCGGCCTCCGTCAGCCGCGTCCCGTGGAAGGCTGCCCGCTCCAGCACGTCCAGCGCTCGGCCGCGGACGTCGGCCGCGTAGGTGCGCGCCTCCCCGGGCGACAGCAGGGGCAGCTTCGGCCGTTCGGCCCGCGGGTGCTCGAAGGCGTCGTAGAGGCCGTCTATCTCGGGCCGTATCGCCTCCTGCCCGGCGACGGCCCGCAGCAGCCACTGCTCCTCCTGGTTGCCGATGTGCGCCAGGTCCCACACCAGCGGCGACATCAGCGGTGAGTGCTGCGCGGTCAGGTCGGGCTCCTCGACACAGCTCGTCAGCAGGGTGGTGCGGTCGCGGGCGACGACCAGCGAGGCGACGGCGCGCTCGCGGAGAATCTCGGGGTCGACGGCATCGGCGTCGACGACGGGATCGGTGTCGGTCATGAGCGGATGTCCTTCCCGTGTGCGCGGCCGTCCGTGCCGCGCTGTCGGTCGAGCAGGTCGTCGGCGGGGCAGCGGCCCCGGACGACATAGCGGTCCAGATGGGCCGAGACGGCTTCCATGACCTCGGGCGCGGCGCCGAGCCGGGGCAGGGCGTCCAGCGCGGTCGTGAAGCATGTGACGGCCACCTCGCGCAGTTCGGCGTCGGCCAGCCCGCTGCGGGCCGCGTCGAGCCACAGCGGGTTGTGCGGCGCGGGCAGCCCCAGCGTCCGCTCGGCCAGCGGCTTCACGGCCCGGTAGGCGGTCTCGGCGGCCTCCGGGTCGTCGAACAGCGCCGCCGTCACGGCCAGCGGCACGATCCAGCCGTCGTCCCCGGGCTGCGCGTCGATCATGCGCAGTTCCAGGTGGCCGCGTGGCCTGACCGGCGGGAACAGCGTCGTGACGTGGTAGTCGAGGTCCTCCCGCGTGGGCGGTCTCGGCACCCCCGTCTCGATCCACTCCCGGAAGGTGAGCCCCTCGGGGACGTCCCAGGGCCCGCCGTCCTGCCGTACGCACATCACGGGGGAGTCCAGCACGTGCCGGGCCCAGGCACCGCGGGGGTCGGAGTCCAGCGGCGGTCCGCCCGCCCGGCCGGCGCCGATCCGTGTCCACAGCAACTGCCGGGAGGACATCCAGCCGGTCGGCCGGTGGCCGGCGAGCGGGGAGCTGGCGAACGCGGCCACCAGGACCGGGCCCAGATGATGGGCCAGCCACCAGCGCCGCACCAGGCCCAGGGGCCCGGGCTCCTCGTGGCCGGCGTCGAGGCACACCTGCACGGAGGCGGAGGTGCACATCATGGCCCGGCCGGAGGGGCCCGTGCGGTCCAGGCAGCGCTCCATGGCGTCGTAGCGCGGTTCGCGCAGGAACCGGCGGGGTTCGTGCCAGGGATCGTGGCCGAGGCCGACGAGCGCGAGGTCGTCCTCGCGCAGAACCGTGCGTACGGCGTCGAGGTCGGCGGAGACGGTGGCGATGCACTCCGTCAGGGAGTCGGCGGGGGGCGAGCTCAGCTCCAGCTGGCCGCCGGGCTCCACGGTGAGCGCCGACCTCAGAGGCAGGTTCCGCACTGCGGCGTAGGCCGCTTCGAGTCGTTCGGGTGTGACGGGGAGCTGCGGTGCGCGCAGCTCGTGGACGAGCCATTCCACCTCGACCCCGAGGCGGCGTGGCGGGCCGGTTTTGAAGCAGATGCCGCGGACCAGGGCCTCGACGTCTGCGGCGGACAGGGCGGTGTGTGGCTCGGTACAGCCACTTACCGAATCGGACATGTCGGGATCCTCCTGAGATTCCACCATGCCATCGGTCCGGGCTCTTGGCGGCCCGGGCCGGGATCACTCGTCCCAGCCAAGACCTTCACGCCGCTCGGCACAAGGGGGCGAAACGGGGTGTTCCGGGCCGTTTGTCGGTGCCGGCCGGACGTTTCCCGGGGCTTTCCCCGGCGTTCTCCGACGACGGAAACTCCGTTGCGCCGCGGATCCGTCATCACTCACGATGCCTGCGTGAGCACGACAAGGAAGACCGCGGGGCGCGCGGTCACGGCGCGCACGGGGGTGGCGCCGTGAGCGCGCGCCTGCGCGGTATCGCGCGGGAGACGGAGCAGATCGTGGCGTCAGGGGCCTACCGGGCGCCGAACGGTCGCGAGGTGTCCATCGCCGGGGAACTGCGGGCGGCGCGCGAGGGCACGCGTCTGTACGGGCCGGAACCGGTGCCGGTGCCCTCCGTTCGGGTGACGCGGACGTCGATCGAGGTCACGGGCGAGAGCAGCCTGGAGGCCGCCCGCCGGCTCGGCGGGGACGTGGCCGTGCTGACCTTCGCCTCGGCCCGCAATCCCGGCGGCGGCTACCTGAACGGCGCCCAGGCCCAGGAGGAGGCACTGTGCCGGGCCTCCGCGCTGTACACCTGCCTGCTCCAGGCCCGCGCGTACTACGACCACCACCGGGCCCACCGCGACCCGTTCTACACGGACCGTGTCATCCACTCACCCGCCGTGCCCGTCTTCCGTGACGACCGGGGCGCGCTGCTGGACGAGCCGTACACCGCCGGTTTCCTGACCTCGCCCGCACCCAACGCGGGCGTGGTGCTGCGCACGGCACCCGAACGGGCCCCCGAGCTGCCGCGGGCCCTGGCAGCACGGGCCGAACGGGTCCTGGAGACGGCCGCCGCGAACGGCTACCGCAGGCTCGTACTGGGTGCCTGGGGCTGCGGGGTGTTCCGCAACGATCCGGCCCAGGTGGCGGGGGCGTTCCGGGCGCTGCTGGAGCCCGGCGGACGCTTCGCGGAGACCTTCGAGCACGTGGCGTTCGGAATCCTGGACCGGACCCGGGACCGCGCGGTGCTGGGCGCCTTCGAGAAGACCTTTCAGGTCCAGCCGTAGCGTTCCTGCAGCCGGCGTCTGACCAGGTTGAACCGCATACGGTCCAGCGCGCAGGCCTCCCGGCGCATGCCGTCCTCGTGCAGGCGCAGGACCCGGTCCACGTCGACCCACGACTCCCGGCCGGAGCGGTCCCACGGCCCGCTGCCGATCGGCACCCACTCCCGGTCGCCGTCATGCCGCTTGCTGGACAACTGCACGGCGAGGAAAGTCCCCGAAGGCTCGCGGGCGACCACGAGCACCGGGCGGTCCTTGCCGCGCCCGTCGTTCTCCTCGTAGGGCACCCAGGTCCAGACGATCTCGCCGGGGTCGGGATCGCCGTCGTATGCGGGGGAGTACTCGGTGCGGACCCGGCCCACCTTGCCCGGGTCGGCCTGGACGGTGGCGGAGGGGCCCTGGCGGCCCGGGACGTTCTCGTCGGTAAACGCGGTCACGGGGGCACCCTAAGGGCTGCCCCCGTGACACCGCCCGACGGGTCACTTGTCGTCCATCGGCACCTTCTGGGCCAGGCCGTTGAGCTGCGAGGTCTCCTTCGGCGCCGACCCGTTCTGGTTCATCGACGCGAGCAGCTGGCGGGCCAGGCCCAGACCCGTGCCGCCCATGGTGAGCGCCTTGGCGAACATGTCCGCCATGCCGTCGGCGCCGTTGAGGACCACCATGTTGTCGACATTGCCGAAGGCCGACGCTCCGGCCTTGACGATCTCCGGCCAGTTCTCGGCGAGTTGCTGGGCGACGACGGCCTCCTGGTTCTCGGCGAGGGCGGCGGCTCGGGCCTTGATGGCGTCGGCCTCCGCGAGACCCTTCGCCTTGGCGGCCTCGGCCGCGGCCAGCCCCCTGGCCTGCGCGGCCGCCGCCTCGGCCTCACCGGTCGCCCGGGTGGCCTGCGCGGCCGCCTCTCCCCGTGCCTTGGTCGCCTCGGCCTCGGCACCCGCGGCCGTCTTGACCCGGGTCGCCTCGGCGGCGGCCGCCAGCTCCGTCTCCTTCGCCTGGGCCTCGGCCCCCGAGATGCGAGCGTCGCGCTCCGCCTCGGCCAGGGTGCGCGTCTCGTAGGCCGCCGCGTCGGCGGGCTTGCGGACATCGGCCTGGAGCTGCTGTTCGCGCCGGTGCGCCTCCAGCTCGGCCACCCGCGTCTCCTGGACGACGACCTCCTGCCTGGCCCCGGCCTCGGCGAGCGGCCCGGCCTGCCGGGCCTTGGCGGCGGCCTTGTCACGCTCGGCCTGATAGCCGGCCTGGAGGATCTCGCTGTCCCGGGTGGCTTCCGCCATCCGGGCGAACGACTGCTGCTCGGCCTCCGTGGCCAGCCGGTTCGCCTCCGCCTGCGCGATCCTGGCGTCCCGCTGCACGGCCGCCGCGTGCGGCATGGCCAGGTTCCGGATGTATCCGGTCGGGTCCTCGATCTCATGGATCTGCAGCGAGTCCACGATCAGGCCCAGCTTCTCCATCTCGGTGCCGCACGCGGCCCGCGTCTGGCCGGTGAGCTTCTCCCGGTCTCTGATCATGTCCTCGACCGTCAGCCCGCCCACGATGGACCGCAGATGACCCGCGAAGACGTTGTGCACCCGCTCCGACATCAGCTTCTGCTGGTCGAGGAAGCGGCGGGCCGCGTTGGCGATCGACACGAAGTCGTCGCCCACCTTGAAGATGACCACGCCCCGCACCTTGAGCGGAATGCCCTGGTGGGTCACGCAGTCCACCTGGAGTTCGGTCTCGTTCAGGTCGAGCGAGAGCTTGCGCACCGCCTGCACACCGGGCATCACGAGCGTGCCGCGCCCGGTGACGATGCGGAATCCCATGCCCTCCTCGATGCCCTCGGTGCGGTGCTTGGAACCCGAGATGATCAGTGCCTCGTTGGGTTCGGCGACCCGCCACATGAGCTTGAACAGACCGATCACAACGAGCACGGCGGCAACCGCCGCCCCTGCCACGACGCCGATGACCATCGGCATTCGCCCCCTTTGGATGGTGCCCTCTCGGCACCGAACGAAGGGGAGTGTGCTCCTGCGCGGAGCCCGGGTACAGACGCCCGCGCATCCTTGTCCAAAGCTTGACGCGTACGGCTCTCACCTGCGTCGCAGCGGGCTCAACTGTCGTACGCCGCTGTGACATAGACGGTCCTCGGGGGCAGGTACTCGACCACCGTCACGACCGTGCCCGGCTCGATGCGGTCCGCCGCGGAGGCGGGGTGGGCGAGGAAGTGCTCCGCGCCGCCGCGCACCCGGACGATCACCTCGCCGACCAGCCCGGGCCCGATCGTCCCGGTGACCCGCCCCATGAGCCCGATCATCGACGCGTCCGCCATGACAGACAGCGTACGGTCGCTCAGACGGCAGCGGAATGCGCCGTGACCGGCGGCGACGGCCACTTCTCGTACCAGCGCAGCTCCGCCTCCAGTTGCGCCGCCACCTGCACCAGCAGCGGCTCGCTGTCGGCCGGCCCCAGCAACTGCGCCCCGACGGGCAGGCCGTCCGCCGTGAACCCGGCGGGCACATTGACCCCCGGCCAGCCCAGCACGTTCCACGGCCAGGCGTACGGACATGCGGCGATCATCGCGCGGTCGGTGGCGAAACCGCTGAGTTCGAGCAGGGCGCCGATGCGGGGCGGGGGAGCGGCGGTCGTGGGCGCGAGGACGACGTCGTACGAGGTGAAGAACCCTCCGATACGGCGGTGCAGGACGGCCTCCGCCCGCCGGGCCGCCCGCAGCGGGGCGCCGCCCAGCAGCCGGCCCAGCCGGGCCGCGTCCCGGGTGCGCCGGTCCAGCAGCGCCGGGAAGGGCGCCTCGCCCACCCGCTCGGCGATCCCGGCCGTCGCGCGCGGCACGAAGGTCAGCCCGATCTGCCCGTACGGCGGGTCCGCCTCCTCGACCGTGTGCCCCAACGCGGCCAGCCGCTCGGCGAGTTCGACGATCCGGGTCCGGACCTCCGGGCGCAGCCGGGCGGGCACCGCCGTGAACGGCGGCTTGAGGGAGAGCGCGATCCGCAGCCGCCCGGGATCGCGGCCGACGGCCGCCGAGGCGTCGACGGCCGGGGGCCGGTGCGGGTCCAGGGCGTGGTTGCCGCTCGCCGCGTCCAGCAGCAGGGCCGCGTCCGCGACCGTACGGGCCAGGGTGCCATTGACGGTGATGCCCTGGAAGGACTCGCCGCGCGGCCAGGTGGAGACCCGGCCGCGCTGCGGTTTGATGCCGATCAGATGGGTCCACGCGGCCGGGATCCGCACCGAGCCGGCACCGTCCGAGCCGAGCGCCGCGGGTACCAGCCCGGCGGCGACCGCGGCGGCCGATCCGCCGGACGATCCGCCGGGCGTGTGCTCCGTGCTCCACGGGTTGCGGGTCGCGCCGAAGGCGGGCCCCTCGGTGAAGGGCCACTGCCCGAACTCGCAGGTGTTGGTCTTGCCGACGATCACGGCCCCGGCCGCGCGCAGCCGCCGTACCGCCTCGCCGTCCTCGGTGACCGGCGGGAACTCCCCGCAACAGCCGAAGGCGGTCGGCTCGCCGGCCACGTCCATGTCGTCCTTCACCGCCACGGGGACGCCGAGCAGGGGCTTGCGCACGCCCGTGGCCAGTTCCCGGTCAGCCGCTTCGGCCTCGGCGAGCGCCGCCTCGGCCCGGACGATCCGGAAGGCGTTGAGGCTGCCCTGCGTGGCCTCGATCCGCGCCAGCGTGTGCTCCACCAGGGCGCGGGACGTCACCTCCCCGGCGGCCAGCGCACGGGCGGTCTCCGCCAGGCCTGCGGCTCGGTCGAGCGTCATGCGGACACCTCCGGAAGCGGGTGGTCTACTGAACGGTAACGTCCGGTGGCCGGTGAGGGAACGGCGGCGACGGAAGTGGATGTTCACCGATCCCTTCTGCGTTCTGCGGCTCTCGTACAGAACCATTGACGCACTTCTGCCTCAGCTCTACCTTCTGACCGACTTCCCGAACCTTGTTCGGTATTTCGACCCTCTGAGTCGAGAGTGAGCCGCAGATGACTCCCCGTCCCGCCACCCCGTCCCGCCGTACCCTGCTGCGCACCCTGGCCGCCCTGCCCGCCTCGGCGCTGCTGCTCGGCGAGACCCCCGGACTGCTCGGCAGCGCCCTGGCCGCCGCACCCCCGAACGGCTCGGCCACCCGCTACACGATCGTGCCGTTCCTCAACAGCGACGACGGCACGGTCAACGTCTACCAGTCGGACGACGCCACCGACTTCCGGCTGCTGCGCTCCTCCGCGTACAGGCCCCCGGCGGGCCGGATCCGCGACGCGAGCGTCCTCAGACACACCGACGGCTTCTTCTACGTCACCTACACGACGCACACCTGGCAGGACACCAGCACCACCATCGGCTTCGCCCGCAGCTCCGACCGTGTCAACTGGACGTTCCTGTACGACCACACCGTCCCCGTCGCGAACCTCTCCCGCGCCTGGGCGCCCGAATGGTTCGTCGACAGCGACGGCAGCGTCAACGTCATCGTGTCCTGCTCCACCACGAACGACGAGTGGATCTTCACGCCGTACCGGCTGAGGGCCACGAACTCCGCCCTCACGGCGTGGAGTTCACCGGTCGCGCTCTCCGGCATCGGCGCCAACCACATCGACACGTTCATCGTGAGGATCGGCTCGACGTACCACGCCTTTCCGAAGAACGAGACGACGAAGTACATCGAGTACGCCACCGCCTCCAGCCTCACCGGCCCGTACACGATCCGCAGGACCGGCGACTGGGCGGGCTGGGGCAGCTACCGCGAGGGTCCCGCGCTGGTCCAGCTGGACAACGGCGGCTGGCGCATCTTCTTCGACGGCTACGGCGACGGGAACTACTACTACAGCGACAGCCACGACACCTTCGCCACCTGGTCGGCACCGGCCGCACTCCCCGCGATCTCCGGCACCGCACGGCACTTCACGGTGGTCAAGGAGACGGTCTCGGGCGGCCCGAGCCTGGCGAGGAACACCACCCGCTCCTTCCGCTCCGCCAACTACTCGACCCGCTACTGGCAGCAGCAGTCCGCGCTTCTCAACCTGCCGGTGGTCAGCGGCTCCAGCACCACCGCCGAGAAGCAGGCCGCCACCTTCACGGTCGTCCCGGGCCTCGCCGACGCGAACGGCTACTCCTTCCGCGACGCGGCCGGCAACCACCTGCGCCACTGGGACTTCCGCGCCCGCTTCGACCCGAACGACGGCACGAGCACGTTCGCCAAGGACGCCACGTTCGTCCTCCGGACCGGCACCGCGTCGGGCTCCGTCCGCTTCGAGTCGTACAACTACCCGGGGCACTACCTGCGCCACTACGCCTACCAGCTCCGCGTGGAACGCTCGAACGGAACGGACCTGTTCCGGCAGGACAGTTCATTCGTGCCGGTGGCGTCTTGGGCCTGACCTGCGCCCCCTGACCCGGGAAATCGGGAGGCTTCGCGAGGCACGGACCGACAGGGGGTCCAGGCGAGGCGCATTTGCAGCCCGGCGCCGTTCTGCGTCGCCACCGAGGGGCAGGTCCGCTACTTGTCGACCAGTGACATGTGGTGCTCGTTGTAGCGGTCTCCCCGGACCCCGACCCGACCGGCGAGTTCGTCGAGGTCCGCCAGCTCGTCGGCGGAGAGCGCGAGTCGAGCGGCGCCGACGTTCTCCTCGATGCGGGTGACGCGCCGAGTTCCGGGGATCGGCACGATCGACGGATGCTGGGCGAGAAGCCAGGCGAGGGCCACCTGCCCGGGGGTGGCGTCCTTCGCCCGCGCGAGGGTGGCGAGGTGCTCGACGAGCGCCTGGTTCGCCGCCCGGTTCTCGGCCGTGAACCGTGGAATGGTCGTGCGGACGTCCTCGGCCGCGAACGGCGTCGACGCGTCCACTGCCCCGGTCAGGAACCCCTTGCCGAGAGGGCTGAAGGGCACGAACCCGATCCCGAGCGCCGCGCACGTCGGCAGGACCTCAGGCTCAGGATCCCGGGTCCACAGCGAGTACTCGCTCTGCACTGCCGTCACCGGGTGGACTGAGTGAGCACGGCGGATGGTCTCCGCACCGGCCTCCGAGAGCCCGAAGCAACGGACCTTGCCCTCCTGCACGAGCTCGCCCACCGTGCCGGCGACGTCTTCGATCGGCACCTCGGGGTCAACGCGATGCTGGTAGAAGAGGTCGAGCGTCTCGACCCCGAGCCGCTTGAGGGAGGCCGTCGCGACGGAGCGGATCTGCTCGGGCCGGCTGTTCAGTCCGACGGCCGCACCGTCCTCGATGCGGAATCCGAACTTGGTGGCAATGACCACTTGGTCGCGCACCGGAGAGAGGGCCTCTCCGACGAGTTCCTCGTTGACGTAGGGGCCGTACACCTCCGCCGTGTCGAAGAACGTGACCCCCAGGTCGACGGCTCCACGGAGCACGGCGATCATGTCGCTCCGGTCACCGGGGTTCGGGCCGTAGCTCTGGGACATGCCCATGGCGCCGAGTCCGACGGCGGAGACCCGGAGATCGCGCCCGAGCGTTCGCGTGTGCATTCTTCCTCCTCGTGGGGGCACTGGTGTATTTCTGTTCTTCCGGCGCCGAGCCTTCGATTACCGTACCCCCGCTCTCGAACTCCGAAGGGGGGAAGGATTTTTCCCGGGATGGTTCTCTCCCCTGTAGACGGTTGGTCGCACGTGCGACCGTTCAAATACGCTGCAGACACCGGCCCGGTTGCCTGAATAAATAGTGACGGAATTGCCACGCCACGAGGCCTGCGGCCTCACGGATGTGATCCGCCGGCGGGTCGGCACATTCCTTCGCATGGAGTACGTATGGAATACACACGCCTTGGAAGCTCTGGACTCGTTGTCAGCCGGCTCGCGCTCGGCTGTATGACTTTCGGGGACACCTCGAGCGGTTTCAGTGAATGGGCACTCGGCGAAGATGAATCGGAGCCGGTGTTCCGGCAGGCTGTCGAACTGGGCATCACGTTCTGGGACACTGCCAACGCCTACAGCCTCGGCAGCTCGGAGGAGTTCGTCGGGCGCGCGATCAAGAAGTACTCGCGCCGCGAGGACATCGTGCTTGCCACCAAGGTCTTCTACCCGATGCACCCCGGCCCGGGCGGCTCCGGGACCTCGCGTAAGGCGATCATGGAGCAGATCGATGCGTCGCTGACTCGGCTCGGCACCGACTACGTGGATCTCTACCAGATACACCGCCTCGACTACGAGACGCCCGCCGAGGAGACGATGGAGGCCCTGCACGACGTGGTGAAGGCGGGCAAGGTGCGCTACATCGGCGCATCGTCGATGCTGGCGTGGGAGTTCGCCAAGCTGCAGTACACCGCCGACCTGAACGGATGGACCCGGTTCGTGTCCATGCAGGACCAGTACAACCTCCTCATGCGTGAGGAGGAGCGGGAGATGTTCGGCCTGCTCACCGACCAGGGAGTCGGGAGTGTTCCCTGGAGCCCGCTGGCGCGCGGCCGGCTCACCCGGCCATGGGGTGAGAAGACCACTCGGTCCGGAACCGACCCCGCATACGGGCGTCTGTTCACCGAGGAAGAGTCGAATCGGAAGATCGTCCGGGCAGTGCAGTCGGTAGCCCAGGACCGCGGGGTGTCCATGGCCACGATCGCGCTCGCGTGGATCTTGGCGAATCCGGTCGTCAGCGCTCCGATCGTCGGGGCTTCCAAACCGCGGCATCTGGCGGACGCCGCCGCGGCCCTCGACATCACCTTGACCGACGAAGAAGTCGCCGCGCTCGAAGAGCATTACACGCCTCGGAACGCAACCGGCATGAGCGCCGCCGACCGGCCACCGGCCCGCTGACAGCTCTCAAGCCCGCGGCGAGCCGCTACCGACGCCGCGGCCGGGGCGACGATCGTCCGGGCGGCGCGGCATCCTGCTCATGCCCTGGGTGTTTGCTGCACGGGATTGCGGCAACGTGCGAAGCTGTGGATGTGCGACGCGAGCCGAGCCTGGAGGAACTGGGGGCCTTCCTCAAGGCGCGCCGGGCACAGCTGAGCCCCGGCGCGGCCGGGTTGCCCGACAGCACTGCGCCCCGGCGAGTCCCTGGTCTACGCCGTGAGGAAGTCGCCCGACTGGCGGCGATCAGCACCGACTACTACACCCGGCTCGAGCAGGGCCGTGTCCAGGCGTCGGAGGCCGTCCTGGATGTGCTCGCGCAAGTGCTCCGCCTCGATGGCGACCAGCGCGAGTACATCCTGACCCTGGCGGGGAAGACCGCCCCGCCCACGGTCGGCCGGAGTGCTCGACAGGAGGTCCAGCCGCAGATGCGGCACCTGCTCGACGACCTCACCCTGACCGCGGGGTTCGTCATCGGGCACAACACGGATCTCCTGGCGTGGAACGCCATGGCCGCGGCTCTGGTGATGGACTTCGGACGTGTCCCGGAGGAAGAGCGCAACTACGTGCGCCTGGTGTTCACCGAGCCCGCCATCCGCGTGCTGTACCGCGACTGGGAGGCCATGGCCCGCCTGGCTGTGTCCCACCTGCGCATGGACAGCAGGCGCAATCCCCGCGACCCTCGCCTGACGGTGCTTGTCGACGAGCTTTCCGCGCTGGATCCGCAGTTCCGGCTGTGGTGGACCTCGCATGATGTCGCTGCGCGGGCCGGCGGCACCAGGCTGCTGCGTCATCCCGTGGTCGGTGACCTGGCCCTGGAGCGCTCCACCTTCATGTGCGCCGAGGATCCCCGTCAGCAACTCGTCGTATGGACCGCCGAGCCCGGCAGCCCGACATCAGACGCCTTGCGTTACCTGGCGTCCACGATCGAGCCGGCGCCAGAAGGAATTCGTGATGCTGGGTGACGCCGTGCGCCTGGACTCAGGGCCTGGACGGAAGAGTGGCTACGCAGGCTTCGGGCAGCCACGGGCCTGACACCGCGAGTGCCGGATCGCGCTCGTGGTGCCGGAGGACATGACAGGAATCCCTTGGTGCGCCGTATCCGCCGCGGCCGGGGGCCGGACGCTCACTCCACTTCCTCGCGTCCCGCCAGCCGCACCTCTTCGTAGTCCAGGGCCGCCTGGAGCCGACGCAGCACGGTGTCGTCGATCTGTCGTTCGTCGCGCAGGCGGACGACGGTTGCGCGTTTGTGGGCGATGAGGGCGAGACGGAGGTCGGTGTAGTGGCGGTTGTGGAGCAGGGCGGGATCGTCGTCGGTGCCCGCGCTCCTGGCCCTCACGGTCGCCGGATGAGCCTGGTACTCCTGGCGCAGCCATTCCGTGACCTTCGCGTCGGTGCCCAGTCCGGCGGCCAGTCGCGGCAGTGCCTCGACGGCTTCCTCGGTCGCCGTGGTCTCGGCGAGGACGTGCTCCTCGTCGACGGAGGTGTCGCGCGGCAGCCGGGCCCAGCGCACTACGCCCGGCAGCAGCAATCCCTGTCCGACGAGCGTGACGACGATGACGCCGGAGGTGACGAAGACGATGAAGGCACGGTCGGGGAAGGGCGCACCGGAGTCGAGGGTCTCCGGTACGGAGAGCGCCACGGCGAGTGACACCGCGCCCCGGAAACCGGCGAACCCGCTGACGACGCGGGCCCGGTGGCTCATTCTGCGCAGCCGCTGCTCGGGACGTCGGTCGATGGCGCGGATCAGGTAGGCGGAGGAGAACAGGAAGACGAACCGGACCACGACCAACACCACACTGACCACTCCGATCGCGATCAGGGCGTCCTGAAGGTCGGACCGGCTCAAGTGGCGCAGGGCGTACTGGAGTTCCACTCCGACCAGGACGAACAGTGCGCTGTTGATGATGAACGTGGCCAGCGGCCAGAAGGCCAACGCCTGCCGACGGTGCTCGGCGCGGATGAGGCTCGGAGCCACCTGGGCCATGATGAGTCCGCTCACGACGACCGCGAGGACACCCGAGGCGTGGATCAGCTCGGCGAGCAGATAGGCCGTGAACGGCGCCAGGATCATGACGAGATTGCCCAGCAGGGGATCGTCCAGACGGCGCCGCAGGTTCATGTTGACCCAGGCGACCACCACACCGACCGCTGCGCCGCCGCCGTAGGCCAGGAGGAACAGCGCGCCGACGTGCGGAAGGGTGAGGTGTTCCCCGCCGACGGTGAGACCGACCGCCAAGCCGAAGATGACCAGCGCGGTGCCGTCGTTGACGAGGCTCTCGGCCCGCAGCACGGTGACCTGGCGGCGCGGCAGAGCGCGGGCCAGGACGCCCACAGCCGTCGCGTCGGTGGGAGCCACGGCCGCGCCCAGTGCCCACGCCGGTCCCCACGGCAGTCCCAGCGCGTGCCCGGCCACCGCCACGGCTCCCGCGGTGAGGATCACCAGGACCGTGCTGAGCAGGACGATGCCGCGCAGGTTGCTGAGGATCTCGCGCGTGGACGTGGTGAGGCTCTCCCAGTACAGCAACACGGGAAGGAAGAGCAGCAGTACCACTTCCGGCGGAAGTTGGGTCTGGCGCACGGCCGGGACCAGCCCGACAAGAGCTCCCACGACGAGCAGCACGACGGGCGGAGCGACGCCGAGGCGTTGCGCAACGGCCTGCCCGGCCAGTACGGCCACGCCCAGGAGAACGACGAGTTCGAGTCCGATCACGGCGCTTGCTCCAGTGCCGGGCGGGCCGCCGACGGGAGTCGAGCGGTCTCCACCGGGAACGCCGTGCTCAACTGGGCACCAGCTTCAGCGTCGTCGGGCGCGCCGCCACCATGGGATTGACGTACGCCCCGCCGAAGCGGCCGTACTTGGCGCGGTACGCGGAGTCGATGCGTTCGTTGATCTCCCAGTCCGGAACCTCGACGAAGGTGACGTCCTTGTCGACCCCGCCGGAGCGGATGTGCCCCCGTAGGCTCGCGCGGGCCGTGCGCCACCAGCCGCCGTCCGTGCCCCGGAAGGAGCGGACGTACAGGTCGTCACCGTCGCGGACGACCCAGATCGGCACCGGTCCCCGCAGGGTGCCGTCCCGGCGGAGGGGCGCCATCTCCAACTCGTCAGCCATGGCGATGCGGTTGAGTTCGTCGCTCGTCCATGTCGTCATCGGTGTTTCTCCCATCTCCTCGGTCTGGTGATCTGGCGGCAGCGCAGGACGCTCGTCATGCTGGTCGGAGGGCTCCGGGCCTCGGGTCAGGGACGCAGCAGTGCCTTGATGGCGCGGCGCTCGTCCATGGCCTTGTAACCGTCGGCTGCGTCGTCGAGAGGCAGGCTGAGGTCGAAGACCTTGCCCGGGTTGATACGGCCGCTGACGACGCGGTCGATCAGGTCGGGAAGACAGGCGCGTACGGGGGCGGGGCCACCGCGCAGACCGATGTGGGAGAAGAAGAGCTCCTGGCCGTCGATCCGCACGTCGTGCGGCATGCCTACGAATCCGACGTTGCCGCCGGGCCGGGTGGACTGCATCGCCTGGTGCATGGACTGCTGGGTACCGACGCACTCGAGGACGGAGTCGGCGCCGATGCCGTTCGTCAGCTCCTTGACACGGGCGACGCCTTCCTCACCACGCTCGGTGACGATGTCGGTCGCGCCGAACTCCAGGGCCAGCTGCTGCCGGGAGGCGTGCCGGCTCATGGCGATGACGCGTTCGGCGCCCAGCTCCTTCTCGGCGATGACTCCGCACAGGCCCACCGCGCCGTCACCGACCACCACGGCCGTCGAACCGGGCCTGACCTCGGCCGCCTTGGCGGCGTACCAGCCGGTGCCCATGACGTCGGACAGCGTCAGCAGGCTCGGGATCAGCTCCTCGACCGGCTGCTCCGAAGGGGCGACCAGTGTGCCGTCGGCGAGGGGGACGCGGATGTACTCGGCCTGGCAGCCGTTGGGGAAGTCCCGGTGCAGACAGGAGGTGTGGTAGCCGGCCCTGCAGATCGGACAGGTGTTGTCGGAGGCGATGAAGGAGCCGATGACGAACTGGCCGGGCCTCACGGTCGACACGTCGCTGCCGACCTCCTCGACGATGCCCACATACTCGTGGCCGATCGGCTGCGGCCCGGTGACCGGATTGATGCCCCGGTAGCTCCACAGGTCGGAGCCGCACACGCAGGTGGCGACGGTACGTATGACCGCGTCGCTCGGCGCCGTGATCATCGGCTCGGGGACGTTCTCCACCCGGATGTCACCGGGTCCGTGAATCATGGTTGCTCGCATGATGCTGCCTCAGGTCCTGTCAGGTCTGTTGTGATCGCCGTGGTCGTCAGTCGCGGGTACGGGCAGCGCGATGCCCTCGACGATGTAGAGAGTCTGGCCGGGCCCGCGGGAATGTCAGCCGGACTCGTCGGCGTTGTACCCGATCGCGGGCCGCGTCAGCGAGCCTGCCACCCTCTTGTGAGCCCGCAAAGGGGAGAATTCCATCCTGGGAAAGGCTTATCCAGGGAACAATCCGTACCCCCTGTGGAGGCCGGCCGATGCGTGACTGGCTGCGCCGGGACAAGGCCGCCCTGCTCGTCGAGAACGAGCCCGCGAGGGGACAACCGAGCTCGCCCGGACCCTGGGTGGAAACTCTCCCCCTCATTTTCCGGCTGAGGGCTGCGACACTGGCTGCCATGTCCAGCGAAGCACATTCGTCGGAATTGGGGGAATTCCTCAAGGAACGTCGCGCACAACTCAGCCCGCGCACCGTGGGCCTGCCCGATTCCGGGGGGTCCCGGCGTGTGCCGGGACTGCGCCGGGAGGAGGTCGCCCTGCTCGCGGGGATCAGCACGGACTGCTACACGCGGTGGGAACAAGGGCGCGTTCCCGTGCCCGCATCGGTGCTCGCCACGCTCGTTCGCGTCCTGCACCTCGACGATGACCAGCGCGACCACCTGTTCGAGCTGGTCGCGAGAGACGGGCGCGCGCCGCGCCGCAGACCGGCGCAGAAGGTCCAGCCCCAGCTCAGGCGTCTCCTGGACGAGCTGCCGACGGCTCCCGCACTCGTCCTGGGGCGGCGGACGGACATCCTGGCCTGGAATCCTCTGGCGGTCGCTCTGTTCACCGACTTCGGTCAGCTGCCGGAGAAGAAGCGCAACTACACCCGGCTGCTCTTCACCGACCCCGGCTTCCGGGAGCTCCACCTCGACTGGAGGACGATCGCCCGGGGTTGCGTGGCCCACCTGCGCATGGAGGCCGCCAAGTGCCCCGGCGACCCCGACTTGACCGTGCTCATCGGCGAGTTGTCGGTGGCGGACGCCGACTTCCGGAAGTGGTGGGCGGGCCGCCAGATCGCCTGCCCGGGGGTGGGTACCAAAAGGCTTCACCACCCCGTCGCCGGCGACCTCACTCTCGACTGGGACAGCCTGACCTGCACGGCCGACCCCGCACAGCAACTGGTGCTGTGGACCGCCGAGCCGGGGACCCCGTCCCATGACGGACTGCGATTCCTCGCGTCGTGGACCGCCGCCTCGTACCAGCGGGATGCGACAGCTTGACCGAACCGAGGTCGTCGGCGGTGTCTCCCTTTCAGAACGTCAGGATCAGGCGGCCTCGGACGCCGCCCGCGCCGAGGAGCCGGTGCGCCTCGGCGGCCTGCTCCGCCGGGAACGTCTTCGCGACCCGGAGGGTGATCAAGCCCTCCTCCACCTGCTGCCGGAGCCGGTCGAGCTTGGCACGCTCCCGGGCGTACCGGAACACGACGACGGGTTCGAAGGCGATGTTCCGCTCGCCGGGGCCGTCGAAGCCGCGCAGCGTGACAACCCGGCCGCCGCCGCGGACCGCGCGAGCGGTGAGGCCGGCGAGAGACGCGCCGTCGACGACTCCGTCAACGCCCTCGGGAACCTCCGCTCGTACCCGGTCCGGGTACTCGGCACCGCGACGGAGTACGACGTCGGCACCGAGTTCCTTGACCAGTGCCTCGTCCTGCTCCGAGGCGTCGGCCACCACCCGCAGCCCGTCCGCCTTGGCCAGCTGGACGGCGTAGCCGCCGACCGCACCGGCGGCCCCGGTGATCGCGACGGTCCGCCCGGGCTTCAGACCGAGGGTGTCCAGGGCCAGGCGGGCGGTCAGGCCGTTCATCGGCAGGGACGCGGCCTGGGCGTGGGTGGCGCCCCGAGGTGCGCGCACGACCGACTCCGCCGGCACCACGATCTGTTCGGCGTAGGCGCCGTGCGAGCCGCCCGGCAGCACGATCGCCGTCACGCGGTCGTCGACCTTGAGATCGGTGACCGTACCCGGGTTGATCTGGTCCACGACCCCTGCGGCCTCCATGCCGGGCACGAAGGGCGGCTGGGCGTCCGGCGACCCCGAGGGCCCGCCGCGTTGCAGGGTGTCGACCGTGTTGACGGTGGCGGCGTGCACCCGGATCCGCACCTCGCCCGGACCGGCCTCGGGTACGGGCAGCTCCAGGATCCGCAGTACCTCGGGCCCGCCGAATTCCGTGAAACCTACAGCCTTCATTCGAATACCTCGTTGCTCGACGTGCGGTCGTTGAGGTGTCCGACATTCCCGCCTCGCGCGCGGCGGGAAAAGGGGAGAGCTCTTGGCTGGGATGCGTGCGTAGGAGGGAGGGATCTTTCCCCCTGTGCGGGCCGCGTCGGCTGAGGCACGTCCATCCGGAACCCGGCACGACGAGAAGGCCCCGGCGCCCGAACGTCCACAGCACTGTGGCAGCGTCCGATCCGACCGTTGCTGGTGACGAAGGCGGTGTCGAGCCTGCTGCGCGCCTCGTGCGACACGACGAACGCGCGCCACCCTGGTCGTCGTCGGGCAGGTCACCGGCCATCGGAGCGAGAAGCTGCCCGGAGACGGTCGTCACGCCCAGCAAGATGCCCCCGGCGCCCGGTGTAACCGATCTGGGTGGCGGTGACGAGCCAGCCCGCCCCCCTGGACTCAGACCGCGATGCTTCCTGGGGAACAGCTCATCCGACGGCGTCGGACGCCGTTCGCTTCTGGTCCGCTCCCCAGGAGGCCAGGAGGCGCAGTCCGTCGTACGTGGGGGAATCGGGTGCGGCCGTCCACACGATGATGTGCTGCTCGGGGTCCGTGGCACACGTGAGGGTGTCCCAGTCGAGTGTCAGCTCGCCCACCGCCGGGTGGCGAAGCTTCTTGGTGCCTTTGCCCCGTGCCGCGACGTCGTGTTCGGTCCACCACTGCCGGAACTGGGTGTCGCGAGCGGAGAGCTCGTCGACCAGGGCGGTGAGAGCCCGGTCGCCGGGGTAGCGCGCGCTCTCCATGCGCAGCTGCGCGATGGCCAGCCGGGTGACCTCTTCCCAGTCCGTGTAGAGCTCCCGCATCCAGGGTTCGGTGAACAGCAGCCGGACGAAGACCCGCTCCCGCACCGGGTAACGCGCAAAGTCGGTCCACAGCGCCGCGGCGAGCTGGTTCCAGCCCAGGATGTCGGTCCGCCGGCCGATGACGAAAGCCGGAGTGGCGGTGAGATCGTCCAACATGCGCTGCAGCTGGGTGTCCACCTGCTGGCGATCGCGTGACGTGGACGGGCGCACCGTCTCCTTCGCCGCGAGTTCGAAGAGGTAGGTCCGCTGGTCCTCGTTCAGGCGGAGCACCTGGGCGAGCTCGCTCAGCAGGGGAGCGGACGCCTGGAGACGGCCCTGCTCGATCCGGGCGTAGTACTCGGTGCTGATCGCGGCGAGGAGAGCCACCTCCTCGCGGCGCAGACCGCGCACGCGCCGACGTTGCCCGCCGCGGAGGCCGACCTCGGAGGGATTGAGCTCGGCCCGGCGGGCCTTGAGGAACTCACCCAGCTCGTTCAGGTGCGGGTTGCGCTTCATGACCTCCAGCCTGGCACAAACGCCCCATCTCGTGAGGGGGAAAGATCTCTCCCCCGCCTGTTCGGCCAGCAGGGGGCAGACGTCCCCGGGGCTGTTGCTGGTCCCGGAAGAGAGCCCGTGGCCCGGGGCACCAGCGCGCACCCGGACCACGGGCGAAGCGCACCGCCGAGACGTCAGCTCATCGCCTTGACCAGCTCATGGGCCAGGGGAACCGCCGAGACCGGGTTCTGGCCCGTGTACAGGGTCCGGTCCATCTCGACGTGCGGGGTGAAGGCGTCGGCCTCGCGGTAGTCCGCTCCCAGTTCGTCGACCAGGCGATCCTGGAGCAGCCACTTCGCACGGTCCGCGAGACCGTTCTGCTTCTCCTCCGCGTTGGAGAGGCCGGTCAGACGGTAGCCGGCGAACGGGGACGTCCCGTCGGCACCGATGGTGGCCAGCAGTGCCGCGGGGCCGTGGCACACCAGGGACACCGGCTTGCCCGAGGCCAGCCACTCGGTGAGCAGCCTGCCGGACTCGGCGTCGTCGGGCAGGTCCTCCATCGGGCCCCAGCCACCGGGGTAGAAGACGGCCGCGTAGTCGTCGATGTTCACGTCCTCGATGCGCTGCGGCTGCGCCAGCTCGGTCGCCTCCCGCAGCGCGGTGCGCATGCGCCGCGCGCCTTCCTCGCCGCCGTTGAACTCGGGGCTGAGGCTGAGTGCGTCGGCCGTGGGCGGCACACCGCCGGGTGTCGCCGCCGCGATCTCGTACCCCGCGTCCTTGAAGACCTGGTACGGGCCGAGGGCTTCCTCGGCCCAGAATCCGGCCGGCTGCCGGGTTCCGTCGGCCAGCGTCCAGTGGTCGGACGCAGTGATCACGAAGAGGATCTTCGCCATGGTTGTTGATCTCCCGGTGCGGGTCTCAGCCCTTGAGGGCTTCCTGCAGGATGTGGCTGTCGGCGGCCTGCCGCATGCTCACGGCCTTCCCGTCGCGGATGGTCCACAGGTGGATGAACCGGATGTCGGCCGCGTTCCCGGTCGTCGTCTCGGCGTGGTAGTGCCCGTAGACGAAGACGTGGCCCTCGTCGTCCGCGTGGAACTCCTCGGGAAACGCGCCGAAGGACGCGATGTTCGGCATCGGCGTGCCGAAGAACTTCTTCGCCACGTCGTCCCAGCCGTGGTAAACGCCGCTGTTCGGGAAGCCGGGGGTGATGTCCCAGACAAGGTCCGGGGCCATGACCTCACTGGTGACTTCCGGCGCCATTCGGGATTCGTACACGCGGCGGATGAGGGCGAGGTCGGGAGTTTTGGACACAGGTCACTCCTTGGGGCGGTGGATCGGTTTAACGGAAAGAATGTTCTGTGATTTACTAAAGGGCGCCATCCGATTTTTCCCGCAATGCCTACTGCCTTGTTCTGCGGTCCTGACGCCATGATTCGCCGAAGCCGAGATGATGTCTACTTACAATGGGGGGAAGAAACTTTCCCCTGGATGCGCATTTCCGGGTAGACGAATTTCCGCCTCAGAGGTGGGCTGGTCGGCGGGCGGGGGCGGGGCCATCTCCATCGGGTGCGTCATGTTCCGGGCACCCGGCACAGCTCGATCCTCCTTGTCGCACCCCCCCTCCTGAGCTCCACGCCGTGACACTTCAGAACCCCGTTGTCTGGTAAGTCCCGTGGCAAGTCGCCCGCTCGTCCGCGACCCCATGTGCCCTCGGGTGGCACATGCGCCGGGCCCAGCTGGCCCAGTGGCTGGGTGGTCGAGCTGTGCAGGGTCCAGCACCGCCCGGTGCAGCCGACGTCACGGGCCGGGCTCGGTCCATACCGTGAAACGGCGGTGCGCGGTGGCGAGCGACGTGCCGAATGGGCTGCTCGTGGTCAAGATCCCGTACGCGTGGTCCGCAACGACTGGCAGAGTCGACTTGCCACGTGGGACAACCTTCTACTCCATGTGACTGTCAATCATGAAAGCGAAGGAGCGAGTCAAAAGGTTCCCGGCGGGACAGTTCGTCCGCCCTAGTTCTGGGCACCGGGCCGGGCGAGCGACCCGTTCTGCGCGTCGGACGCGGACTGCCACGCCTGCAAACCCGCCCGGGACGCCTCCTTGGCCTGCTGCCACTTCGCGGCCGCCTGCTGGGTCGGGGGCACGTCCATGTCGCGGATCATGCGCCGGCCTGCCGTGAACACGGCGTAGGCCCCGATGGCCATGCCGACCCCCGCCACCATTGCACCGGCCGCGGTGAGCACGGCACCTGCCCTGACGAGCCGGGTATCGATCTCGATGACCCGATGTGACTGCTGGGGATGGTGCTGGTTCATGACTCCACCATCCAACGGGGGGAACCACCTCGCATCCCGACCAACGGCAAGGCTCGCCGTACGCGATCAGCTCAGGACAGTCCCTTCCAGCCCCAGCGGGGAGTGGGGCCGGGGTCGCCCAGGTCGGTGTCCTCGGGGTCGGCCGAGACGGCCCGGGCGATCTTCGTGCCCCAGTCGAAGTACGCCATCACCTGCTGCCGCAGCAGGTCGTCGTCGGGGAGTTCCTTGTCGACGGCCTCCGCCATCAGCTCCATCCACCGCAGGCGCTGTTCCTCGGTGATGGCCAGTCCGAGGTGGGAGCGGAGCAGGGCCTGATGGCCGCCCAGTTCCCGGGTGAACGTCTCCGGTCCGCCGAAGACCTCGTCCAGCCAGATGGCCACATGCTCGATGTGCGTGCGGGTGAAACCGGCGAAGACCGGCGCCAGCAGCGGGTCGGCCAGGACCCGGTCGTAGAAGGTGTTGCTCATCCGGCGAAGGACCTCCGTCCCGCCGATCGCCTCACTCAAAGATCCAGTGCGCTCGCCCATGCCACTCATCCCCGTCGATAGCGTCACGCCGGCCAGACCGACATGCCCCATACTTCCACCCGACCTCGCCGCGTGTACGAACTTGGAGTCTGTAGCCTCGCCGCTGCGTCGAGGTGAAGGAGTGTGACGTGCTTGAGGGCGTGCTGATCGGGGAGAGCTTGCGGGTCGGGGTGGAACTCACGGCGTCCCGCTGCGGGTGACCAAGATTTCCCGAGTGGAGGTGTCCAGCGCCGCGGCTGATCAACCGGGGCGGTGGACGTCGGTGGAGTTCGCGGCCGATGAGGCCGACGCGGAACCACTGGCCACGCGGCTTGCCGCCTGCCTGGAACCGTCGGGTGGCTGGTACATCAACTACAACACCTCGACAGAGGCGTTCGTGGTCTTCGCCGACAAGGTCTTTCGCTGTCCCCGAGGGCAGGCAGAAGGCCGGCGGCAGGCGGTGGCTCACGCTCGCCTCGGACGGGTCTCCTCTCGCAGATCACACCGCGGAGTCCAGGCGTTCGCGCTGGTCGGCGGTCAATTCCAGTGACGCCCCCGCGACCGCCTCGTCCAGCTGTTCGACCGTGCTGACGCCGACGATCGGTGTGGCAGCCGGGTTCCCTCCGGTCAGCCACGCCAGCACCACCCGGTTGCGGTTCGTGCCGGTCTCGGTGGCGATCTCGTCGAGTACGGCGAGGCGGCGGGCGGTGCCGGGGTGGTCGTACTCCGTCGGCAGCGGCTTGTCCGCGCGGGTGTAACGGCCGCTCAGCAGCGGCGTGTAGGCCCACAGGACCATGTCCGGGTGGTGCTCGAGGTAATGGAGCACTTCGTCGGTGACCGCGCCGAACCGGTGCACCACGGTAGGTTGCGTGGCGGGGCGCGGCTGCAGGTATGTGTGGTGCTGCTGCACCGCGGTGAAGCCGGCGAGGCCGTTGGCGTGCGCGATCTGACGGGCCCGCTCGATCTGCCAGGCAGGGTAGTTGGAGCAGCCGAGACGTCCGACCGTGCCCGCGGACACCAGCTCGTCGAACGCGGCGACCGTCTCTTCCAGTGGCGCGACCGGATCCGGCTTGTGGGCCCAGTACAGCTCGACGTGGTCCGTACCGAGTCGTCGGAGGCTGCCCTCGATCCCGCTCTTGACGGCCCCGGCCGAGAGACCTTCGGCGGTCTCCGGGAACCGGCCCGCCTCGGTCGGCTCGCAGCCCACCTTGGTGCTGATCCTGACGCGGTCGCGAACGCCGGGGCGGCTCGCCAGCCAGCGCCCGAGCAATGTCTCGCTCTGTCCCCCGAAGCCGGTCGGGTCCTCCCAGAACGAATAGCAGTTGGCGGTGTCGATCCAGACGCCTCCGGCGTCCACGAAACGATCAAGGAGCTCGTACGAGCCGCGCTCGTCCTGAACCGTGCCGAACAGCATGGCGCCAAGAGCCAGGTTTTCAATCATGCGCATCACGGTAGGCGGATTCGGATCGGCGGTACGCTCCAATCTTGTGGCCGCTTCCCAGACCAATCTCGCGTGGGCGACGCTGCTGGACACCAGTCCGACGGAGCGCGGCGCGCGGCGCCTGCACGATCGTCTGGCGCACGCGCTGCGCACCTCCATCCGCAACGGCCGGCTGGCGGAAGGCGCCGCCGTGCCACCCAGCCGAGCGCTCGCCGAAGAACTCGGCTGCTCCCGCTGGGTCGTGACGGAGGCGTACGGGCAGCTCATCGCGGAGGGCTACCTCTCCGCCCGGGTGGGCTCGGCCACGCGGGTCTCGTGGTCACCGGACACCTCGCCGCCGCGCTCTCGGGTGCCGCGCCCTCCAGCGCGGACACCGATCCGGTACGACCTCGCGCCCGGCCTGGCCGACCTGCGGGCGTTTCCGCGCCGCCGCTGGGCGGACGCCGTGCGAACGGTCACCGGCTCGGCCGTCCACTATGACCTCGGCCTGCCCGACCCCGACGGACACACGGTGCTGCGCACCACCGTCGCGCAGTACCTTCGGCGCTCCCGCGGCGCGGACACGAACGCCGAGTGCGTGTCCGTGTGCGCCGGTGTCACCGACGGTCTGGTGCGCACATGCCGAGCGCTGCGTGCCGAGGGGATCGCCGATCTGGCCGTGGAAGACCCGGGCTGGGGGCGGCTGCGGGACGCCGCGACCAGCGCCGGCCTGCGCGTGCACCCGGTGCGGGTGGACCACGACGGCCTCCGCGTCGACGACCTGGCCCGTACGCCGGCCCGGGCGGTCGTCGTCGGCGCGGCACACCAGTTTCCCACCGGCACGGTGCTCTCCCCGGCGCGCAGGGCCCGTCTGGTGCGCTGGGCCCGCGAGGTGGACGGCTTCGTCATCGAGGACGACTACGACGCCGAGTTCCGCTACGACCACCACCCCGTCGCGGTCATGCAGGGGATGGATCCGAGCCGGGTCTTCCTCCTCGGCTCGGTCAGCAAGACCCTGTCGCCGGCACTCGGCCTGGGCTGGCTGGTCGCTCCTGCCGCGACGGCACCGGCGCTCCGGGCGGCGAACCTCGTCGCCGCCGCGCCACCGGTCCTGGACCAACTCGCCCTCGCCACCTTCATCGACCGCGGGTGGTACGACGCCCACCTGCGCGCGTCGCGGCGGCGGTTCCGCTCCCGCCGGGACCTGCTGGTCCGGACGCTCGGCAGCCAGGTACCGGAGGGCCGGGTCGCCGGCACCGCCGCCGGGCTGCACATCCTGCTCCACCTACCGGACGGCGCCGACACCCCGGGGACGGTCCGGGCCGCGACCGCCGCCGGACTGCGCCTTGCGGACCTCGACGACTATCGCGCGCATCGGTCGGCCGAACCCGCCCTCGTCCTCGGGTACGGCAACATCAGCGACATGGAGATCCCCCCGGCCGTAGCGCTCCTGCGCGAAGCGTTGCGCTCGACGACGGACCGGCCGGTCAGCAGGGTGGCCGGCGGGCCGGCTCCCCGGTGAGCCGGGTCGCTAGGCGGTAGGCGACGGTGACGTCCTGGTACTCCTGACCGGGGACGACCGGGTCCGGTAGGTGGGTGCGGTCGCTGTGGCTCGTCGACTCCCGTTCCCCGGTGCCGGGGAAGCGCACGGCTGTCCGGGGTTCCTGGGTGAAGCGGAGCCGTTCGGCGTGGACCGCCGACCGGAACGAGATGTCCCCCACCGGGCTCCCGGCTTCCGGGCCTCGCGTTCAGGGCGGCTCCTCGGGCTCCTTGGCGGTACGGCGGCGACTGGTCCTCGGCGGCAGCTTCCCGTCCTCTCCGCGCACCCGGCGCGTGCGGGTGCCGCCTTCGCTCCGGCCGGCTCGCCCCCGCTCTCCCTTCGCGCCTTCCCGTGCCGTGCCGCCTGCCGCATCCGTGGCGCCCGAGGCCTGTTCGGCCACGCTCCCGGCGGCGCCGTCCACCACCTCGCCGGCCTTTCCGACGGTCCGGCTCGTCTCCTGGCCGACGTCCTCCACCGCGCGCCCGGCACCGGCGCCCACGCCTTCGACAGCCTTCCCAGCCCCCTGACCGACATCCTGAGCCACGGATCCGACGCCCTGGCCGACGTCCTGTACGGCGGCTCCGGCACCCTGCCCCACGTCCCGGACGGCGGTCCCCGCGCCCTGGCCGACCTCCTGGACGGCTCTTCCGGCGCCGGTACCCACCTCTCCGACGGCCTGACCGGCTCCGCCGCCGACATCCCGCACGGCGGACCCGATTCCACGCGCCAGCTCGTGCAGGATCTCCGGGTTCTGGTCGATCGTGGTGAGCACCCGGTCGATGATCTTCGCGACGTGGTGGAGACGCACCTTGAGCTGGGCCTGGGCCTCGACACCCGAGATGCCCAGGTGCACCCGGCCGAGCGCGATGTCGGCGCCCACATTCAGTTTGAGCAGATCCAGCACCTCGGCCTGCAGCGAGACATGCGCCCGCAGGTCCTCGACGTCCAGGTCGATCTCGTCGACCTTCAGGATCGGAACGTCGAGGAAGACATCGGGGCTCTCATCGGCTGCCTCGTCGTCGTAAGCCTCGAGCTCGTCGTCGTACTCCTCGACGGAGCCCTCGTCGTTCTCGGCGTTGCCGCGCATCGCCACGCCTCCGCGGTATTGGCGTCCTTTCGTCCATTTTGATTCATTCTGTGAATCGATGCGCGGTCAGAACGGCATACGGCCACGGGCCCGGCGACCGGCCGGGTGCCGCGTTGCGGATGGTGGGACAGGCGCGGTGCGAGGCAGACGTCTGCTCGTGGGCTTCCGCGCCGGCGGCGCCGGGACGCGGAAGCCCACCACGGGGACCCGATCCGTCAGGCCTTGTGCTGCATGTCGCGCCGTGCGGGATTGCCCTGCTCGGCGGCCTTCGGATCCTTCTCGTCCGCCTTGTCGCGCACGCCCTGGGCGATGCGTTCGCCGATGGTCCGGTCGATGTTCGACCAGTACTCGAAGGCCCGTTTGAGGACGGGTTCCGAGACGCCGTTGAGGAGATGGCCGACGACGTTGTCGACCAGCCGGTCGCGCTCGGCGTCGTTCAGGACCTCGCGCACCATCGTGCCGGGCTGACCCCAGTCGTCGTCCTCGGGATGACTGACGTAGGCCGCACGGGTGATGGCGCCGTCGGCCTCCCAGCTCGGCGGGGCGTAGCGCGCGGAGTTGGCCGCGGGGCCGCCCTTGGAGTTGGGGGCGTACACCGGGTCGGTGGTGTTGCGGTACGCCATCGCCCCGTCCTTGGAGTAGGTGTGGACGTCGACGACGGGGGCGTTCACCGGAAGCTGCTGGTAGTTGCCGCCGATCCGGTGGCGGTGCGCGTCCGCGTAGGAGAACAGCCGGGCCAGCAGCATGCGGTCCGGGCTGGGGCCGATGCCGGGGACGAGATTGTTGGGCTGGAAGGCCGCCTGCTCGATCTCCGCGTGGTTGTCGGTCGGGTTGCGGTCGAGCGTCATACGGCCGACCGGGATCAGCGGGTAGTCGCCGTGCGGCCACACCTTGGTGAGGTCGAAGGGGTTGAAGCGGTAGCCCGCGGCCTCCTCGTACGGCATCACCTGCACGTACAGGGTCCAGCTGGGAAAGTCGCCGTCGCGGATGTGCTCGAACAGATCACGCGTGTGGTAGTCCGTGTCGGCGGCCGCCATCTGGTCGGCCTCGTGCTGGGTGAAGAACTCCATGCCCTGGTCGGTCTTGAAGTGGTACTTCACCCAGAAACGCTCGCCGGCGGCGTTGATCCACATGTAGGTGTGGGAGGTGTAGCCGTTCATGTGGCGCCAGGTCCGCGGGATGCCGCGGTCGCCCATCAGCCAGGTGACCTGGTGGGCGGACTCGGGGGAGAGCGTCCAGAAGTCCCACTGCATGTCGTGGTCGCGCAGGTTGTTGTCGGCGCGCCGCTTCTGGGAGCGGATGAAGTGCTGGAACTTCATCGGGTCCTTCACGAAGAACACCGGCGTGTTGTTGCCGACCATGTCGTAGTTGCCTTCGCTGGTGTAGAACTTCACCGCGAAGCCGCGCGGGTCGCGCCAGGTGTCCGGGCTGCCGCGCTCGCCCGCGACGGTCGAGAAGCGTGTGACCAGGTCGGTGCGGGTGCCCGGCTGGAAGACGGCCGCCTTGGTGTATGCGCTGACATCGTGGGTCACCTCGAAGTGGCCGAAGGCGCCGCTTCCTTTGGCGTGGGGCTGGCGCTCGGGGATCCGCTCCCGGTTGAACTGCGCCATCTGCTCGATGAGATAGGCGTCCTGCAGCAGGATCGGACCGGCAGGTCCCACGGTGAGCGAATGCTCGTCGCTCTCGACCGGGGCGCCGGAATCGGTCGTGGTGACAGGTGAGGTCTCCGTCATGAATCTGCCTTTCGTCGTGCGGAGCAGCGGCGAACCAGGCACGCTGCCCGCGCCCGGAGCCTGTCGGTCCCGTTCAGGCCAGGTGACCTTCCTCGGCTGCCACAAACATCGCTTTCGCGACCAATATGTGGATCTTCCCGAGGCTGCGTCCGTCTTGCCCGACGAGGCGGAAGAAACACTCTCCTGCGGACACCTCCTCGCCCGGATGGGTGCGGGCCCCTCGTCTCGCAGGACTCCGCGACGCAGCCCAGGCACACAACTCGCGCAGGACGGCCCGGTCTTGGCCGGTGCGAAGGACGCCGAGGCCTCAGCCCTGCTCGCATCCCGCCGCGGCGGCGGTGGATGTGGCGTGGGCTGTGTCGACACCGTGCTTGAGCACATCGCAGGTGTGCTGGAACTCGTCCGTCAGCCGGGTGGCTTCGGCCATGAGGATGCCGTACGGCTGGGCGGGGTCGCTGAGCGGGAGGGAGCCGGCCCGCGCGTCGTCCTCCAGCCGGTCGCGGCACCGCTGAGCCTCCGCGGCGGCCTCGCACAACTGGTGGGCCTGGTCTCGCAGACGGTCCTCGTCCACCTGGCCGAGCAACTCCGCGATGCGGGCGAGGGAGGCCAGGAACTCGCCGTAGGAGCGGGCGAAGCCGATGCCCTCCCGGTCGGCGTGGGCATCGTTCCACTGGTCGAGGCTGCGGGTCATCGAGGCCACTTGGTCGGAGACGCGTTCAAGGGCGTCTACGACGGCCTGGTATCCGTCGAAGGACGTGCGGTGGCGATGACGGCGCCACAGACGCCGGGGGTTGTAGAACGTGCTCTCCCAGGCTGTGTGGACCGACGACTGGGCCTGCCGCACGATCGGTGCCAGGTGGGAGGCGCGCCGGCGCCAGTGCCGGGTGCGTTCTTCGTCCGGCTTCCCTTCGCGCAGTGCCGGGTACATGTCGCCGATCAGGTCGCAGAGCGAATGGGCGAGGGTGTGGACGCCGTACTCGGCGCTGCGGTAGCGCAGGGGAGGCAGCACCAGCGTGTTCACCACGACGCCGATGCCGCAGCCGATGAGCACGAGCACGATGATCTGCCCGAGCTGGGACCAGCGCTGTGCGTCGCTGGTGGCGGCGACGTAGGTGGAGAAGGCGAAGAACGCCGCGGTGGCGACCTGGGAGCCCTGGGAACCGAGGGGCCGCCACCGTCCGATGGCCAGGGCCGCCAGCGTCATCAGCGCGAACGTGAGCAGGTGAGGGCCGGCCAGCAGGCCCAGTACTCCCTGCAGTCCCACGCCCACGGCGACCGCACCGACGTAGCGCAGGGCCTGCACCAGCGACTGGTAGACGGTGACCTGCATGATCAGTACCGCGGAGAACGGCGCGAACGCCGGCGACTGCGCGGCCATGACATCGCGGGCGATCACCCAGGAGACGGCCGCCGCGAGGGTGCTCTTGCCGATGAGGGCCAGGGTGTGCCGCTCGTGCCCGTCCGAACCCGCCCGCCCGAACCACTGCCGCACCCGGGCCGGCCGCCCCGGGGATGCCGCCTGTGGACGCGGTGCTCCAGCAGCGGCTTCGGTCATCTTCTCTCCCGTTCCCGTTCCACGACGATTGCCGGGCACGGGGTACCCCCTGCGGGTCACCGCAGACCGTGGAAGAGGCCGGCTTCGTCACATCCGTCGGTTACCGCGACGACGACCGTGCGCCGCTGCTGTTCGTCTCCGCGAGAACGACCCCGGGGCGCACGGTTGTCACGGGGACGTCCGCTGAGCCGCGGAGCTTGGTGGCGTACGCCTCCCCCTCGTCGCGCAGCGCATCGGCCTCGTCGACGCACACGTAGGCGGGCGGCAGTCCGGTGAGCTGCGCGGTGACGCCGTGATCGCGGTGCGCTGTGCCGGGTCGGTGGTGTAGGCGTCCCAGAACCACTCCATCGCCCTCGATCGCGGTCGGGTAGCGGGCTTCCGGCGAGTGCGCGCACGAGGCGGTCGTCGGTTTCGGCGTTGCCGAGGATCCAGCCTCCACCGTGCATGTACACCATGACCGGCAGCTCGCCGACCGGGTTCCTGTCTAACAACCGCCAATGGGGCATTTCCGACGCAGGCGCCGCCAAGCGCCGGGCTACGTCCGCACCGATCTCGCCGACTCCATGGCGGACCCGTCGAGATCGGCGAGATCAACGTTCGCCCCACCGTCCAGGCATGAACCGTCAGGTGTCGAACTCGTGGTCGCGGGTCTCCGGGAGGGCCAGCAGACACAGCAGGCTCAGCAGGCAGAGGCCGCCGGTGTAGAAGCCCAGGACGAGCGGGGAGTCCCAGCGGCTGTTCAGCCAGGTGGCGACCAGCGGGGCGAAGCCGCCGCCGAGGGTGTTGGCGAGGATGAAGGCCGCGGAGGCTCCGCTGTAGCGCAGCCGGGCGGGGAACAGCTCGGGGAGGAACGCGGCCACCGGGGAGAACATGAGCGCGAGCAGCATGAGGCCGACCGTGTAGGCACCGGTGATCAGCCAGGCGTCGCGCGAACTCAGGGACGCGTACATGGGCACGGCCCACAGCACGCAGCCGACGGCTCCGGTCAGCATCACCGGGCGGCGGCCGATCCGGTCGGACAGCCTGGCGACCGGGAGGGTGATGGCGATGCCGGCCGCGGCGCCGACGCTCGCGGCGGTCAGCATCGTGTTCTGGGGGATGCCCAGTTCCTTCGGGCCGTACGACAGGCTGTAGACGATCGTCAAGTAGTAGACGGCCGAACCGCCGATCGCCGCGCCGGTGCCGAGCAGCAGCCGGCCGGGATACCGCTTGAGCAGCGTGGCCAGCGGAAAGCGGGACCCCGGCGCCGCCGGGGCCGGGGTCCGTGCGGTGCGATGAGCCGCGTCGCGGAACACGGGTGACTCGGAGACCGTCGAACGCACCCACAGGCCGATCACGACGAGCACGGTGCTGAGCAGGAACGGGATGCGCCAGGCCCAGTCGGCGAAGCCGTCCCGGCCGGCGAACTCGAGCGTGGGCAGGATGACGGCGCTGGACAGCAGGAAGCCGAGCGAGGGGCCGGCCTGCGGGACGGACGCGTACAGGGCGCGGCGGCCGGGCGGTGCGTGCTCCGCGGCGAGCAGTACCGCCCCGCCCCACTCGCCGCCCATGCTGAGGCCCTGGAGCAGACGGAGTGTCACCAGCAGGACGGGAGCGAGGAGTCCGGCGGTCTCGTACGTGGGCAGCAGTCCGACGCCTACCGTGGCCACGCCCATCAGTAAGAGGGAGGCGACCAGTGCCTGTCTGCGGCCCAGCCGGTCGCCGATCGTCCCGAACAGGACGACGCCGAGGGGTCTGGACAGGAAGGCCGCGGCGAAGGTGAGGAACGCGGCGAGTGAGGAGACGGTGGGGTTGCCGGACGGGAAGAAGGCGGGGCCGAGGACGAGCGCGGAGGCCGTGCCGTACACGGCGAAGTCGTAGTACTCGATCGTGGTGCCGACCAGGCTCGCGACGGCGACCCGCGGGGCCTCGGTCCGGGCGGCGGCTCCGGCGGCGACTGTCTCCGGACCGGTCTTGGACGGTGATTCGGGCATGGGCAGTCACCCTAGGCCCGGAAATTCGAATTCGACAAGGAAGCGTCCGAGGGAGCGTCAGGGAAATCCGGTCGTCCGAATTATCGAACGCGACCGCAGGGTCGGCGGAAGAATAGCCGACCGTTTACACGTGGCATCCGCAACAAAGCGTCCGATGCGGCCATGGGCGGGGTCAGACCGCACCAACGCGCATAGAGTGCAACGAACAGCACCCTATGCGGTCGTCAATCCCGCTGCACCTGTCACATTGCTGTCAATATTAATTCTGGCGCACGCATAAAAATTGACCGGTGATCACACCTTGCCAACCGCCCGCCGCACGAGAAATGCTCGCAACGGCGCAACTTGAAAGTTCTACGACCATCGTTTTTCGGACTTTATGTGGCCACCGGCTGGGGAGGCGTATTACCCATGCTGAAAACCGGCAAGTTATTACGCTTGAGAAGACTTTCGCTGGCGGGTGACGGTCGGCATCTGCTCGTTCCCCTCGATCACAGCGTTTCGGACGGCCCGATCGTCCCCGCCGGCCAGTGGGACGATCTGCTGCGGGCGCTGGTGGACGGCGGGGCCGACGGGATCATCGTCCACAAGGGACGCGCCCGCTCCTTCGCGCCGGACATCCTCAAGAACTGCGCGCTGGTGGTGCATCTGAGCGCCAGTACGGCCTGCTCCGCCGACGTCGACGCCAAGGTGCTGGTCGCCGATGTCGAAGAGGCGCTGCGACTCGGCGCGGACGCGGTCAGCGTCCATGTGAACATCGGCTCGGACACCGAAGCGCGGCAGCTCTCCGACCTGGGGGCGGTGGCCCGCTCCTGCGACGCGTGGGGCATGCCGCTGATCGCGATGGTCTATCCTCGCGGCCCCCGGATCGAGGACCCGCGCGATCCCGTCCTCCTGGCACATCTGGCCAACGTCGCCGCGGACCTGGGCGCGGACATGGTGAAGACCTCCGTCGCCCTGCCGGTCGAGCGGATGGCGGAGGTGGTGGCGGCCAGTCCCATCCCCGTCCTCGCGGCGGGAGGCCCGCCGGACGGCTCCGACCTCGTCGAGTACGGCACCGCCGTGATGGCCACCGGCTGCCGGGGACTGGCCATCGGCCGCCGGATCTTCTCGGCCCCCTCACCCGCCTCCCTGGTGTCCCGTCTCTCCGCGGTCGTGCACGGCGACATGGGCACCTCGCATGACATGGGCATGACCACTCCCTCGACGTTCGTGGCAGGAGTCGCATGAGGTTCGCATGGATCGATCTGCGGGAAGTCCCCGGCCGGCAGCTCCAGGCGGTGGTCGACGCGGCCGTCCACGCCCGGATGGCCGGGGTGGTGGCCGCCGATGCCGAGCTGCTCGCGACGCTGCCCCCGACCGTCACCCGGGTGCTGGCACCCGAGGGCCGGGCCCCGGCCGCCGCGAAGAAGCCCGGTGACAAGGAGGGCAAGGGCACCGGCGCCAAGGAGGCGAAGGACGCGGCCGACGCCGGGTCCCCGTCCAGGTCCACAAGCTCCCCGGCCGGTACCGGGATCGACGTCCTGCTGCGGAGGTTCGGCACCGAGGACGAGCTGGACGCCCTCGCGGCCGGCAACCGCGCCGCCGGTGGCACACCCGCCGCCGGCATCATCGACGTACGGGACGACCGCACGCTCCAGCTGTCGTGCGCGGGTGCCATGAAACTGCCGTACACCGTCATCCACTTCGCCGATCCGACCAAGATCCCGCTGGAGATCGTGCTCGCCGCGGCCGAGTCCGCCGACGGCAAGCTGGTGACCGCCGTCGACGGTCTGGAGGAGGCGGCGATCGTCTTCGACGTCCTCGAACGCGGCTCGGACGGCATCCTGTTCACGCCCCGCAGCGCCGACGAGGTGTTCGCGCTGGCACGGCTGCTCGAGGCCACGACACCCCAGCTGCAGCTGTCCACACTGACCGTGGAGAGCATCCGGCACGTCGGACTCGGCGACCGGGTCTGCGTGGACACCTGCTCCCACTTCGACGAGGACGAGGGCATCCTCGTCGGCTCGTACTCCTCCGGCTTCGTCCTGTGCTGCAGCGAGACCCATCCGCTGCCGTACATGCCGACCCGGCCGTTCCGGGTCAACGCCGGGGCCCTGCACTCGTACACGCTCGGACCGGACAACCGCACCAACTACCTGAGCGAGGTGGGCTCCGGCAGCGTCCTGCTGGCGGTCGGTGCCGACGGCCGGACCCGGCGGGTCGTCGTCGGCCGGGCCAAGCTGGAGTCCCGGCCGCTGCTGGAGATCCGCACCCACGCCGAGGACGGACGGCTGGTCAGCCTGACCGTGCAGGACGACTGGCACGTACGGGTGCTCGGACCGGGCGGGAAGGTCCTCAACGTCACCGAACTGCGCACCGGTGACGAACTGCTCGGCTACCTGGCCACGGACAAGCGCCATGTCGGCCTGCCCATCGGCGAGTTCTGCAAGGAGGTCTGAGGCCCCATGGGCGAACTCGCACCGGACACGGCCGACTCGATGGACTCCCTCGTCCAGCGGCTGTTCGACGCCCGGGACGACGGCCTGCCGTTCCTGATACACCGCCAGGAGACGGTCAACCGCGCGGAGTTACGTGAGCGGGTGGCCAAACAGGCCGCCGTGTTCGCCGGATACGGCATCGGCCCGGGCAGCACCGTGGGCCTGCGGACACCGCCCAGCTTCACCCAGGTGGAGGTGCTGCTCGCGCTGTGGCGGCTCGGTGCCCAGGTGCTGCTCCTCGACTTCCGGCTCAAACCGGCCGAGGTGGAGGCCCTCTGCGCGGTCTGCCGGCCGCAGTTCCTCGTCGGCGCCGGGTCCAACGTCCGGGCGGCGTTCGGTTTCCGGCCCGAGTACGAGGTCACCACCGAGTGCCGCAGAACCGGCCGGGCGGCCGCCACCGGGCACCGGCTGGTGCAGTTCAGCTCGGGCTCCACGGGACGGCCGAAAGTCATCGGCAGGACGGTGCGGTCGCTCGCCGCCGAAGTGGACGCGTTCGCCACGGTCCCCGGCATGCCGGGGGAAGGCGACCGGCTGCTGCTGCTCAGTTCGACCGCGCACAGCTTCGGTCTGATCGGCGGACTGCTGTACTCGCTGGCGGCCGGTGTCTCCGTGGTGTTCGCGCCCCGCGTCTCGGCCCGCGACATCCTGCGGACCGCGGTGGATCACCGGGTCACCGCCCTGTTCGGAGTGCCGATGCACTTCGAACTCCTCGCGTCCGCCCTCGATCCCCCCGCCCTGCCCGAGCTGCGGATCGCGGTGTCGGGCGGCGAGCTGATGCCCCCGCGGGTCGCGGCGCGGTTCGCCGAACGGTACGGCGTCCCGGTCGGCGAGGCCTACGGCACCACCGAGACCGGCATCGTCGCCATCGACGTCGGCGGCGCGCTGCGGCCCTCGGTCGGCCGGGCCGCGCCGGGCGTGGTGGTACGGCAGTACCGGGGCGAACTGGACGTGGCGCTCGCCGAGTCGCCGTACCTCTTCGACTCGGGCGGTTCGCAGTACGCGGACGGCTGGCTGCACACCCGGGACCGGGCCACCGTGGACCACACCGGGGCGGTCAGTGTGCACGGCCGGGCCGACTCGCTCGTCGTGACCGGCGGTCTGAAGGTGGATCTCACCGAGGTCGAGCACGTGCTCCGCGAGCACCCGGCGGTCGAGCAGGCGGTCCTGGTCCACGAGGGCGTCACCGAGGCGTATGTCGCGGTGGCCGCCGGTGCCGAGGAGCCGTCCGCGGAGGAGCTGCTGCGGTGGTGCCGGGAGCGGCTGGCCGACTACAAGCTGCCGCGGGTGATCCGGCTGCTGGAGACCCTGCCGCGGACGTCCAACGGGAAGCTGCTGCGCCAGGCGGCGGCGTTGCGGGCGGCGGCGGGCGGTGTCGCCTAGGCCGGTCCCGGCCGCCCGCCCGGACACCTTCCGCGCGATCCCCCCAATTCCTCCGCTTCCCCCGATTCACCCACCGGTACCTCTCACTGGAGTTCTCCGACCATGAGCACATCGACCCTGGAAGAAGAGATCCGCGAGTTCGTCCTGAGCGCGGTCATCGACGAGATGAACATCCTGACCAGCCGTGAGGGCATCACCGACGAGAGCCCGGTGACCGTCGGCGGGCTGGACGTCGACTCGCTCAGCCTGATCGAGCTCACGATGCGGCTGGAGTCCCGGTTCGGCGTGGAGATCCCGGACACCGACATCGAGCCGCTGGCCTCCCTGACCCTCGGCGGACTCGTCGCCGAGGTCGTCCGACGGGGTGCGCGGGCATGAGCACGGAAGCGGCGCCGTCCCCCATCACCACCGACACCGTCCGGCAGTTGCTGTCGGACCGCAAGGTCTTCCCCGGACTGCCCGACGACCTCGGCGAGGACGCCGAACTGGTGCTGGACTCCCTCGGGCTGGTGTGGCTGCTCCACGTCGTCGAGGAGCGCTACGGCCTGGTCGTCGAGCCCACCGACGAGGACATCGCCGGGCTGACCTCACTGCGGCGGCTCACCGGATATCTGCGCGCGGCGCAGACGGACCGGGCGGAAGGGAGCGGCCGGGATGAGCGGTGACGTGACGATCACCGGCTTCGGCATACGTACCGCGTTCGGCACGGGCGCCGATGCCCTCCGGCGCGGGGTCTTCGCGGGGACCCCCGCGTTCCGCCCCACCACGCGGTTCGACACCGGCCCGTACCGCACGCCCATGGCTGCCGCCGCACCCGACGGACCCGACGCGGTCGAGGACTGGGCCCTGCGCCACGCACTCGCCCGCTGCGGCACGGAAGCCCTCGACATGGCCGGCCTCGGCCCGGGCACGGAGGCGGCGCTCCTGCTCGGGGTGGCCGGCGACCACACCAGCGTCACGCGCTACTGGCGGAACCGGCCGGAGGCGGCGACGTCCGTATCGGGGGGCGGGGCTGAGGGTGAGGGCGCGGGGCGGAACGGGGGCGTTGTTGCCAGCGGCGCTGCCGGCGAGGGCGTGGGCCGGAACGCGGGCGTCGTGCCTGAGGGCGGGCCTGTTGGCGAGCCGGGCGGCGGGGACGCTGCGCGGTTCGCCGACGCCGTGCCCGCGCGGCTCGCCGAGTTGATGGCCGCTCAGCTCGGGCTGACCGGGCCCCGGCTCACCTTCACCAACGCCTGTGTCGCCTCAGCCGCCGCGATCATCCACGCCTGCCGGCTGATCTCCTCCGGCCGGATCGACGTGGCGGTCTGCGCGGGCGGATACCTCGTGGAGGAGGAGACCTTCGGCAAGTTCGACTCCGGCCGGGCACTGTCCCGCGACGGCATGGTGCGCCCGTTCAGCGCCGACCGCAGCGGGCTGCTGCTCGGCGACGGAGTCGCGGCCGTCGTACTGGAGTCCGCCGAGCACGCCCGGCGGCGCGGTGCCCGGCCGCTGGCATCCGTGCCGGGCTGGGGCGCGGCGACGGACGCCCACCACATCGCCCAGCCGCACCCGGAGGGAGCCGGCCTGGCCCGGGCCGCACGGCAGGCGCTGCGCCTGGCCGGCGACCCGGACGGGGCGGCCCTCGGCTATGTCAACGCCCACGGCACCGGCACCCGGCACAACGACGGCGCCGAGACCCGGGGGCTGCGAGCCGCCCTCGGGAAGCGGGCCGATTCGATCCCGGTGAGCTCCACCAAGAGCACCACCGGGCACCTCCTGGAGGCGGCGGGCATCGTGGAGTTCGTCATCACGATGCTGGCCCTGACGGACGGGGTGCTGCCGCCGACCGCCGGGTTCACCCGGCCCGACCCGGAGTGCGACCTCGACTGCGTGCCGAACCGGCCGCGCCGGGCCGACCCACGCCGGGCCCTCACCATCAACGCCGCCTTCGGGGGCGCCAACACCGCACTCGTGCTGGAGCGGCCGTGACGACGGACAAGCCCGTATCCCGCTCACCCCTCGGCATCCTGGCGAGCGCCACCGCGACCCACGGCATCGGGCGCCCGGACGACATCGAGCTGCCGAGGCTGCCCGGCTTCGTGGAGTCGGCGTTCAGCCCGCTGGCGTACGAGGTCGCCAGGCGGTGCCTGGCGGAACGGCCCGGGGACGGGGGGTCCCGGACCGCCGTGGCGCTGGCCGGCCTGATGGGCGACACCACCACCGCGGACCTGGCCAGCAGCCGTATGGTCGCCGGCCGGGTCCACAACCCGCTGCTGTTCATGCAGGCCACCCCCAACTCCGTACTGGGCCATATGAGTCGGGAGTTCGGGATCACCGGGCAGATGTTCAGCCTCTCCACCCTCGACGACGCGCTGACCGAACTGCTGGCCATGGCGGATCTCCTGCTGGAGGACCCGGAGCTGGACCGGGTGCTCGTGCTGGGCGTGGAGCTGGGCGGCGGCGAGCGGGCGGCCGCAGTGTTCCGGGAACTGGCCGTAGGCGAGCCCCCGTTGGCCGGCCTTCCCGCGAACGCCGGCAGGGCGGCCGCGCTGCTGCTCGCCCGTCCCGGTGACGGAGCTCCCGTGACGGTCCGGGCGGAGGAGGCACACGACGGCGATGCCGGGACCGCCGCCTGCCCCGGAAGCATCCGGGGCCTCTTCGCTCTGGCGGCCACCCACTCCGAGGCGAGGAAGGGGACGGAGACCCATGCTCATCAGTAGGCAGGAGCGCGCCCGGATCTGCTCCGACACCGAACTGGGCGCCGGCAACGTCCTGGAGCGCCTGACGGCGTACGGCCGCTCGCTCGACGAGCCGGTGCTGCGCACGGACGGCAGCTGGCAGGCGCCGGACGGCAGCCGCCCGCGGGTGCTGACACTCGGGCAGCTGATCGAGGCCGTCGAGACCTACGCCGGCTGGTACGCCGCCCGGGGAGTGCGGCCCCGCGACCCGGTCGCCGTGCACTCCCACTCCAGCACCGAGTTCGCGGTGAACTTCCTGGCGCTGACGTCCCTAGGCGCGATCCCCTCGTTCGTCAACGGCAACCTGGCTCCGGAGACCGCCCGGGAGTACGTGCGCGGCCAGGGGGCGGTGGGCGCCTTCACGGACCCGGAGCACCAGACGGTGCTGTCGGGATCGGGGCTCGGGTTCTGCGTCACCGCAGCCGGCATCCGGCCCGGGGACCGCGCGGCCCTGCCGTCGTCGTACCCGTACCGGCACGACCCCACCGACCCGGTGCTCATCTCGCACTCGTCCGGAACCACCGGCACGCCCAAGGGGGTTCCGCACACCCACCGGACGCTGATGTACGCGCAGGTGCACCGGCTGCGCTACTCCACCGGGACCGACATGGAGCGCACCCTGGTCGGGCTGCCGGGCGCGCACAACGCCATGGTGGCGACCCTGCTGTACTGCCTGCTGCTCCGCACCGACATCAAGCTGCTCTCCAGCCGGCGCGGCAGCGATGTGCTGGACGCCATCGAGGAGTTCCGGCCGACCACGGTGCTGGCCTTCGCCGGGACCTTCGGCGAGATGGCCGCAGAGGACCTGACCGATCGCCGACTGGACAGTGTCCAGGTGTGGTTCAACACCGGGGACGCCGCGCACGAGGCGCACATCCGGGCGCTGGTGCGGTACGGCAGCCACGAGAGGATCGGGCGCGATCTGCGGCGTACGCGGGTCGAGGGCTCCGTCTTCGTGGACGGGCTCGGCTCGTCCGAGGCGGGCTACTCCGTCTTCCACAACCGGCACACCAAGGACACCTCGGCCTACTCGCGCTGCGTCGGCAAGCCGATCAGCTTCGCCGAGGCCGCCGTGCTCGCCGAGGACGGCACCCCGCTGCCGCCGGGGCGGATCGGCCGCCTCGGCCTGAAGTCGCCGACGCTCACGCCCGGTTACTGGAACGACTCGCTGACCTGGAACCGGCTGCGGCTGGGCGGCTACTGGCTCACCGGGGATCTCGCCCACCAGGACGAGGACGGCAACTTCTACCATCTCGACCGGGCGCCCGACGCGATCCGGACCCGCGACGGGATCCTGTTCAGCACCCGGACCGAGGAACTGCTCCTGCGGGAGCTGCCCGAACTGGCCGACTGCACGGTCGTCGGGGTGGCCCCCGAGGGCGTGCGGGCGGACTGGGACGGCGGGGGAGAGGCCGAGGCGTACGCGCTGCTCCAGCTCGCGGACGACGGCGCCCCGGCCGGCGACGGCGAGGCGTGGACCGGGCGGGTCAACGCGGTCCTGGTGGCCGCCGGGTTCCCCCTGGTGGCCCGGGCCCTGCGGATGGAACCCGACGAGGTGCCCAAGGGCGCCACGGGCAAGGTCCTCAAACGCGTGATGCGCGACCGGCTCGCCGCCAGGGGGCAAGAGTGAGTGACGGGACCAACCACCGCGCGCAGACCGTGGACGCCTACCGGCTGTGGTGGCAGCACGACGCCCACTGGTACCAGGGGGTGGCCGGGCGTTTCGGGCAGGAGGCCGCGAACGAGATCAACGCGGAGGCGATGCGCAAGGTGGCCGTGCACGTCGGGCAGCGCGTCGCCCGCCGGTCGGGCCCGCTGCCCGACAGCGGTGACACCGGCAAGGACCTGGAGGAACTGCGCCGCCGCTACGACGAGTGCGGTGACCGCATGTTCCCGCCGGAACTGCGCAACGCCTCCACCGAGGTGGAGGGCGACGACAGCATCGTCCTCACGCTGCGGCGGAACTTCGCCATCACCATGGTGCGGATGGCCGGTTCGCTGGAGGGCTACCGGTGCCCGTGCACCGACATCCACGCGGGCTGGTCCGAGGGGCTCGGCGTGACCCTGACCGAGAACCGGGCCGAGAGCTGTCTGCGCGACGGCGACAAGGCGTGCCGCCTGCTGATGCGGGTCGCCCCGGATACGGAGGGCTGAGCGGTGCGGGTACTTGTCGCCGGTGCCTCCGGCCTGATCGGACATCCGCTGGTCGGCGCGCTGCGGGCGCGGGGGCACCATGTGAGCGCCCTGGTACGGGACGCCTCCCGGGCCCCGGACTCGGACGAGACCGTGGTCGCCGACGCCCTCGACCGCGCGTCCCTGCTGCCGGCGGTCGCGGCCGCCCGGCCCGATGTGGTCGTGCACCAGATGACGGCGCTGCGGCTGCTGCGCGACGATCCCGCGGGCGCCTTCGAGCGGACCGCGAGGCTGCGCACCGAGGGCACCGCCCACCTGGTCGAGGCGGCCCGGGCGGCCGGAGCGCGGCGGCTGGTCGCGCAGTCCATCGCCTTCGCCGCGGCCCCGGCCGGGGCTCCGGTCCTCGACGAGGACGCACCGCTGTACGTGGACGCCCCGGACCCCGGCTGGGCCGCCACCGTACGGGCCGTCGCCGAGCTGGAACGGCTGGTCCTGAACGGTGCGGGCCTGAGCGGCCTAATCCTCAGGTACGGCACCCTGTACGGCCCCGGCACCGCGTACGCCCCTACCGGCGGGACGGGTCAGCGGGTGCTGGCCGGGAACCTCCCGCTGCCGGAGGGCGGGTCGGGGATCACCTCGTTCCTGCATGCGGAGGACGCCGTGGCAGCGGCCGTGGCGGCCGTCGAGTCGGAGGCCACCGGCGTCCTTCACATCACGGACGACGAACCGGCCCCGGCCGCCGAGTGGCTGCCGCGCTACGCCCGTGCGCTGGGCGCCCCTGCCCCGCGCACGGTTCCGGCGGCGATGGCGCCCCGGCTGCTCGGCTGGTTCACGGCCCATCAGCTCACCGCGGCGCGGGGCGCCTCCAACGACCGGGCGCGTACGCAGCTGGGCTGGAAGCCGCTGCGGCCGAGCTGGCGCGACGGGCTGGGGACGCGATGACCGGGCCCGGCGGGCAGGCGGCCGTCCCGTCGCGGCCGGGGGCCGTCCTCCTGGTCGTGGTCTGCGCCCAGATGCTGATCTGGCTGGACACCTCGATCCTCAACGTCGCCGTCACCACCCTGGCCGACCCGGACGAGGGCCTGGGCGCGACGCCCGCCGAACTGGAGTGGGTGGCGAGCGCCTACACCCTGGTCTTCGCCGGCGGTCTCTTCGCGGGCGGCGCGCTGGCCGACCGGTTCGGCCCCCGGGCCACCCTCCTCGCCGGACTCGCGCTGTTCGGCACGGCCTCCGCCGCCGGTGCGTTCGCGGGGAGCCCGGCGTGGCTGGTCGTGGCGCGCGCGTTCATGGGCGCGGGCAGCGCGCTGCTGATGCCCGCGACCCTGTCGGTGATCGTGCAGAGCACCCCGGAGGCGAAACGCACCCGGGCGATCGCGATCTGGAGCTCTTCCAGCGGTCTGGGCGTGGCCGTCGGCCCGGTGGCGGGCGGGGCGCTGCTCAGCAACTTCTGGTGGGGATCGGTGTTCCTGGTCAACGTCCCGATTGTCGCCCTGTGCCTGGCCGGAGTCGCCACCGTCGTACCCGAGTTGAAGGGTCCCCGGCGCAGACCGCTCGACCTCCCGGGCCTCGCCCTGTCGGTGCTCGGCCTCGGCGGCGTGGTCTACGGGATCATCGAAGCCGGCGACGGACAGGCCTGGTACGGGCCGCGCGTCCTCCTCCCGCTGGCCCTGGGCGGCGCCCTGCTCGTCGCCTTCGTAGCCGGTCAGCGCAGGTCCCCGGCGCCCAGCCTGGATCTGCGGCTCTTCCGGCAGCCCGGCTTCACGGCCGGGAGCGTGGTGCTGCTGATCGCGTTCATGGCCCTGGCGGGGCACCTGTTCTACGCCGCCTTCTATCTCCAGGGGCCCCGCGGGCTCACCCCCGCCGAGGCCGGCACCGTGATGATCGCCGCCGCGGTCGGCATCGTCCTGGGCAGTCAGGCGTCCCCGGCGCTGAGCAGGCTGCTGTCGGCCCGGTGGACGGTCGCGGCCGGCGTCCTGGCCACGGCGGTCACCTACGTCGCCTACGCCTGGCTCGACGGGCGCACCCCGGTCCCGGTCATCGTCGCGCTGCTGTGGATCCAGGGCTTCGGGATGGGCCTGGTCGGAACGCCGGTCACGGCCGCGATGATGAGCGGGGTGCCGCCGCATCTCGCGGGCGCCGGTTCGGCCGTCAACAGCGTCACCCGGCAGGTCGGCGGAACACTCGGGGTGGCGATGGCCGGTTCGATCCTCTCCGGCGTGTACCGGGAGCGGATGGCGGACGCCGAACTGCCCGGCACCGCACAGGGATTGGACCCGGCCGCCGAGGAGCAGGCCCGTGCCTCCGCCGAGGCGGCCCGCTCACTGGCCGGTTCACTGCGCCTGCCCGAACTGGCGGCCACGGCGGACCGGGCCTTCCTCGACGCGATGTACGCCGCCACCCTCGCCGTCGCCGCCCTGGCCCTCGTCGGATGCGCGGTGGCCGTCGCGGGGCTGCGGACACGAGCACCGCGACCGGGGAAAGTCCCGGAACTAGGGGCACGGGACGAGCCGGTGGAGTCCACGTGAGAGGCCACGACACGGGATCAGGACAGGAGAGGGAAGCCATGCCGGCGCAGTCGACGACCCGTTCGGTCTTCGTCACCGGGGGGAACAGGGGGATCGGGCTGGCCATAGCCCGCCGCTTCGCGGCGGCGGGAGACCGGGTGGCGGTGACCTTCAGAGGTGCGGAGCCGCCCGCTTCCGAGGGGTTCCTCGCCGTACGGTGCGATGTGACGGACAGTCATCAGGTGGACCGGGCCTTCACGGAGGCCGAGGAAGCCCACGGTCCGGTGACCGTCCTGGTCGCGGGCGCGGGCGCCGCCAACGACCGGCTGCTGGAGCGGATGAGCGACGCCGACTTCACCTCCGTCATCGACACCAACCTCACGGGTGCCTTCCGCGTCGCCCGGCGAGCCGTGCGCGGGATGCTCCGCGAAGGTCACGGCCGTATCGTGCTGGTCTCCTCCACGTCGGCGCTGCACGGCGCACCCGGCCAGACCAACTACGCGGCGGCGAAGGCCGGGCTCGTCGGATTCGCACGGTCGCTGACCCATGAACTCGGCCCCAGGGACATCACCTGCAATGTGGTGGCGCCCGGCCTCACCGAGTCGGACATGAGCCGTGCCCTCACCGCCCGGCAACGCGAGGACCTGCTGCGCCGGACCCCGGCCGGACGCCTCGCCCGTCCCGAGGAGGTCGCCGACGCGGTGGCGTTCCTGGCCGGTGCCGGGTATGTGCGCGGCGCCGTCGTCCCGGTGGACGGAGGCGCCGGGCTGGGGCACTGAGGGCGGGGCCGGCGGCCGGTGTCCGGTATCCCCACGGTTCAGGCCAGGTTGCGTTCGAGGGCCACGACGTAGTTGTCCATGAAGTGGTCGCGCACGCCGTCGCTCGCCGGGGCGAAGGCGTCGGCGGTCATGCCGCCGACGCGGTCGGCGAACCCGGTGACCAAGGGCACTGTGGTGTGCACCTTGCCGTGGGAGTCGATGTACCGCAGGGTCTCGACGTGGGTGAAGGCCGGCTCCGGAGGCATCTGCGGGACGATGTCGTTGTTGTTGACGAACCGGTAGAGCCGGTCCTTGAAGCCCTTGTTGCAGGCCTTGGCGAGCAGCCGGTCGCAGGTACGGGGCTGGCCGAAGGTGTAGACGCCGTCGGCCCGCAGCTGCGGCTCCTCCAGGTACATCCGGCAGCCGGCCAGCATGGCGAGCGCCCCGCCCAGGCTGTGGCCGGTGAACCAGACCGACTGTTCCCGGTCGCGCAGGCCGGCGAGCCCGTCCCGGACCGTGGGGAAGATCGACTCCAGGGCCTCGCCGAAGCCGTGGTGGATGTATCCGGTGCCCGCCGGGCCCGGTACGGGCGGTGTGACGGCGTCCGTGAGCCAGTCGCGGATCTGCACCGGTTCCGTGCCGCGGAAACCGATGATGATCATCCTGTCACTGGCCATCGTGTACGCCTGGGTGTCCTCCAGCGGAAACGGCGGCGTGAACCGCGTTTCGTGATGGACCACCCGGTCGAACCCCCACTGCCGCGCCTGCTGCTCGATGGTGGCCCGGTCCTTGTAGGCCAGGTCGGACGCCTTGGCCATCCAGTAGGCGTGCTGAAGGCTGTATCCGGTGACGGAGTGATCGATGCTGTGGGGCGCAGACACCAGCGGGTCCTTTCCCGGGTGCGGCGCGCGGCGGCTGAACCGGCCGCGGAAACGGCACCCTGAGGTGGCGGGGGAGGCAGCCCCGTCCTATCGCGGGTGGGCGGCCGCATCCGCGGCAGCGCGCCCCGGAGTCACCCGGACGGCCCGTCGGCGGAACCGGGACGCTCCTCCGGCGGGTGCGGCCGGGTCAGCCCGTGCCGTACAGCGTCGTGAGCAGTTCGAGCGCGGCCTGGGCGGCGGGATGCGGTTCGTCCCGCCACCAGGCGAGGCGCACCGCGATCGGCTCGGCGTCGCGCACCGGCCGGTAGACGATGCCGGGGCGCGGGTACTGGTGCGCGGTCGACTCGGCGGTCATGCCCACACAGCGGCCCAGTGAGATCGCGGTCAGCCAGTCGTCGACGTCGTGGGTGGCCCGGGTCGCCGGAGGGGAGTCCGGTGGCCACAGCTGTGTCGTGGTGGTGCCGGTCCGCCGGTCGATCAGCAGCGTGCGTCCGCCGATGTCGGCGAGTCGCACGGAGCGGCGGCGTGCCAAGGGGTCGTCGGAGGCCATCGCGCACAAGCGCCTTTCCAGGCCCACGATGGCGGAGTCGAAGCGGCGGTCGTCCAGTGGCCTGCGGACCACGGCCAGGTCGCACGCCCCCTCCGCGAGCCCGGCGGTGGCGGAGTTGACGCGGACGAGCCGCAGCTCCGTCCCCGGGCGCGTGTCGGCCCAGCGGCGCTGGAACGCCAGCGTGTGGCGGCCCACGGCCGACCAGGCGTAACCGACCCGCAGGCAGGCATGACCCGAGGTCGCCTCCTGGACCAGATCGTCCACCTCACCGAGCACCCGCCGGGCATGCCCCAGCACGCGCAGCCCCGTTCCGGTCAGACTCACCTCGCGGGAGGTCCGCCGCAACAGCCGTACGCCGAGGGCGCGTTCGAGGGAGGCCAGCGTGCGGGACACGGCGGCCTGGGAGACTCCGAGCGCGATGGCGGCGTCGGTGAAGCTGCCCTCGTCGACGATCGCGACGAGACAGCGCAACTGCCGCAGCTCCACATCCATGACTCCAGCGTATAGATGGCCCCGCGGATGCATTTTGCGCAACCCCCGGGCCGTCTCAGGATCGGGTCATGCACGCAGCCTCCGCACCGACGCCGGCGCCCGCGCAGGAAACCGTCGTGGCGTCCTCCGCCCCGGACCTCGACGGAAAGCGCCTCGCCGGTGTGGTCACCATGTTCGGCAGCGGTCTGTCCAATCAGACCGGCGCCGCGATCGGTTCCCTGGCCTTCCCCGTCCTCGGACCGGTCGGTGTCGTCGCCGTGCGCCAGTACGTCGCCGCGATCGTCCTGATGGCCGTAGGCCGCCCCCGGCTGCGTACCTTCACCAAGCGGCAGTGGTGGCCGGTCCTGCTGCTGGCCCTGGTGTTCGGGACGATGAACCTGTCCCTGTACAGCGCCATCGACCGCATCGGCCTCGGCCTCGCGGTGACGCTGGAATTCCTCGGCCCCTGAGCATTGCCCTCGCCGCATCGCGCCGCCGTGTGGACGCCTGCTGCGCGCTGATCGCCGCGGCAGGTGTCGTCACCCTGATGCGGCCGCAGCCCTCCACCGACTACCTGGGCATGGGCCTCGGACTGCTGGCCGCCGGCTGCTGGGCGTCGTACATCCTGCTCAACCGCACCGTCGGCCGGCGCATCCCCGGAGTGCAGGGATCGGCCGCCGCGGCGGGAGTCTCCGCCCTGATGTTCCTGCCGGTCGGCATCGTCCTCGTCGTCGACCAGCCGCCGACCGCGGGGTCCGTGGCCTACGCCCTGGTGGCCGGTGTCCTGTCCTCGGCCGTGCCCTATCTGGCGGACCTCCTCACCCTGCGCCGCGTCCCGGCCCGGGTCTTCGGGCTCTTCATGAGCGTCAACCCCGTGCTGGCCGCCGTGGTCGGCTGGATCGTCCTCGGCCAGAACCTGGGCTGGACCGAGCCGGCGGCCATCGCGGCCATCGTGGCCGCCAACGCGCTCAGCATCCTCACGTCACGGGCCTGAGCCCCACGTGAAGAACCGGGCCACCACGGTCCCCCGCGAACGCGCGGCGGGGGAGTGGTGACCCGGCTGGAGGGGGGTCAGCGGGTGAACGTGGTCCGGTGTTCCTTGAGGGAGCCGCAGTTGGAGCCGACCACCTGGACGTACACGTTGGCGATGTTGCCGCCCCAGTCGACGCAGAGGCCCTTGCCTCGGACGTAGGTCGGTCCGGCGTACGACTTGAAGAGCCCCGCGTCCGAGTCACCTTCCTCGGTGTCGGGGACCCAGACATACGCGGACATGTCCACGGCGGTGCCCGGGTTGTTGCGGATGGTCGTGACGCAGTTGTGTCCGTTGGACGCGTTGTACGTGAGGTAGATCGTGCCGAGCGTGCCGACGGCCGCCGAGTTCACGGTCTTGTAGCCGCTGCCGCAGACCTTCTGCGGGGTGGTGTTGGGCGCGGCGGAGGCGGGCGACGCCAGGGCGGTCATGGTCCCTGCCGACAGCGCGGCGACGGCGGACGCGGCCAGGACGGAACGGATGAATCTCATATTTCCCCCTTGCAACTCTTCGAGGTGGTTGCTCCTGCATGGTGTGACCCGCAGGGGTTCCAAAGGGTTGTGCGCCAACTCCCGGGAAATTCGGGCGAGATGTGGAGAGCGCGAGCGAGAATCCGGTCCGTGGGGCCGGCCCGGCCGGAAGTCCCGGCGGCGGGTGCCCGAGTGTGCCCAGCCGCTTCCGGCTTTACTCACGGGTCACTTATGCCGCACGCGAAGTGCAGAGGATCTGCGCAGGGGTGTCACACGGGCTGCACACGGCCCTTCCAAAGTCTCGTTAGCGTTACGGCTCGATTCCACCAGTCAGATCGGGAAGACCACACATGGACTACTGCTCCTCGTGCCGTCGGCACCTCAACGGCGCCTTGGTCTGCCCGGGGTGCGGCGCCTACGCCCCGGACATAGACCCCTCCGCGCCGCCCGCGTGGCGTGACGGGAACGTGTGGGACGACCGGACCGTGTGGGACGAGAACCGGGCCCGCACACGGGAGCTCCCCCTCGCGTACACCGGGCCGTTCGGAGTCCGCGAGACTTCGGCGACGGACCCGACCGGTGGTCATGGGATCCCGGCGACGGACCCGACCGGTGGTCATGGGATCCCGGCGACGGACCCGACCGGTGGCCAGGAGATCCCGGCCACGGTCCCGTCCGATGGCCACGGGAGCGCCGGCACCGCCGCGGCCGACGACTACCAGGTCCCGCAGCCGCAGCAGGGGCGGGCGGCCCGGCGTCGTCAGCTGGCCCGCTGGAAGAAGAACCAGCGCCGGGCCGTGATGGCGACCGCCGTCGCGCTCGTCGGGGGCGGTCTGACCGTCGCCGCCATGAAGGGGGACTCGACGCCCGGCGTCCAGGCGGCCACGGCGCCGGAGGACACGACCATGGGCGGTGCCGGGGGAGAGGCGCCGACCTACACCGAACCGACGTCGACCCAGCGCGACACCCCGCGTTCCACGCCCACGGCGCCCGGGACCGGCAAGGCCCCGCATCGCGAGCAGCCCCGGACCGCCGCTCCCCGCACCACGCCGGCGGACCCGCGGACGGACGCGGCCGCCACGCCCCGCGAGCTGCCGCTGACGACCCCGCGGCAGCGGACCACCGTCCCGAGCACCGTCGACACGGTCACCGGCAACGCCGGTGCCTCCACGTCGAAGGGCACCGACCGGACGACGCCGCCCGCGGGCAACACCGGTGCGGACACGCAGCAGCCCGCGGACCCCACGACACCCCCGCCGGCGGCCAGCCCCACGCCGACCTCTCCCTCGGACTCGGGCTCGGGCTCGAACTCGGACGACTCGAAGTCCAAGGAGCTCTGCCTGCTCGTCATCTGCCTGGGCTGAGTGCCGAGAGGGCGGCCGCCGAAATCCGGTGGCCGCCGCGCCCCGCTCTTCGTACCTTCGGGCGCATGGCTGACGAGTGCTTCCGGCATCCGCGGCTCGCCGCGGTCTACGACCCGCTCGACCCCGACCGCGGCGACCTCGACCCGTATCTGCGCATGGCGCAGCAGTTCGGGGCGCGTCAGGTGCTCGACATCGGCTGCGGGACGGGCGTGTTCGCGCTGCTGCTGTCCGCACGCGGTCTCCAGGTCGTCGGCGTCGATCCCGCCGGGGCGTCCCTCGACGTGGCCCGCGGCAAGCCGGGCGGCGAGCGGGTGCGGTGGATCCACGGCGATGCGACGACCCTGCCGCCCCTGACCGCCGACCTCGCGACGATGACGGGCAACGCGGCCCAGGCGATCACCGACACCGAGGACTGGCACGCGTTCCTGCGAGGGGCCCGGGCGGCTCTACGGCCGGGAGGTCGGCTGGTCTTCGAGACGCGGATACCGGCTCGCCGTGCCTGGGAGGCATGGAATCGCGAGGCGACGTATGCCGTGACGGACGTCCCCGGTGTCGGCATCATCGAGTGCTGGGTCGAACTGCTCGACGTGTCCGGTCCGTTGGTGACGTTCCGCCAGGTCTATCGGTTCGCCGTGGACGGACAGGTGCTGACCTCGGAGTCGACGCTGCGCTTCCGTGAGCGGCGGGAGGTCGAGACCGAACTCGTCGCGCAGGGCTTCGTGGTGGAGGACGTACGCGACGCGCCCGACCGGCCGGGGAAGGAGTTCGTGTTCGTCGCGCGACGTCCGGAATCCGCCCGCTGAGACGGCCCCGCCGGTGCTGCGCAACCGGAATCCGCCCGTACAATCCTCGCGACCAAATCGGGGGCGTCAGCATCGGGGGAATCCGTTGTGGAAACGATCATCGTGCAGTTGCCCGGTCCCGCACAGTGGGACGGGGACGGGACGGGCAGTCCCGAACTGATCCACCTGGGGCCCGGGGACATCGCCGACTTCGGGCGCGGCACGCCCGGCGGCACCGGGGTGCGCATCAGCCTGACCGACCCCGGAGTCTCCCGCCGCGCCGGGCAGCTCGAGGCGGCCGGGGACTACTGGCGGCTGTCCAACTTCAGCCGCAGCGTGTCGTACGTCGTGGAGAACCTGGAGGGAGCCGGCGAGTACCTCACCGTCGCCCCCGGGCGCCTCGGCGCGCCCGTGCCCTTCGAGTTCTCCCGAGTGGTGCTCCCGGCCCTGTCCGGCAACGCCGCCTTCAAGGTGTTCGCACCCCAGCACGCCTACCTCGGCGAGCGGTCCTCGCCGGGCGGCGGGGAACAGACCGTCCACCCCTTCGCCCTGGACCCCACGTCCAAGTACTTCCTCGTCCTGGTGGCCCTGTGCGAGCCCCGGCTGCGCGATCCCTCCGACTCGGCGCTGCCCGGCGTCGGGCAGATCGTGGAGCGGCTGCGGCCACTGGAGTCCTGCCGGGATCTGACCCGCTCCGCGGTCAACTACCACATCGACTACCTCGCCTTCGCCAAACTGCGCCTGGATCTCGGCGAGGAGAGCACGGCCGGAGCCGACGGCGGCCGCACCGGCGCCAAGCGCACCCGGCTCGCCTCGGTCGCCCTGCGCTTCGGCCTGGTGCGCGAAGAGCACCTCGGCCTGCTGCCGCCCCGCAGTGCCGGCCGCCTCGCCCCGCAGGAGGCCGGCGCATGACGACACCCGACGCCCAGGATCCCCAGGATCTCCGGGACGACGACCTGGAGGTGCCTCGCCCCCGCCTCCCCGAAGGCTTCCGGATCGACGGCTGGGAACTCGGCGCGGTCATCGGCTCCGGCGGCTGGGGGACCGTGTACGAGGCCCGTGCGGTCGCCGACGGCACGCCCGTGGCGGTGAAGGTGCTGCCGACCGGTGCCCTGGGCCCCGGCCAGCGCGCCGCGCTCGGCGAACTCGTGGCACGCGAGGTCCGCTTCAGCGCCGAGGCCGACCATCCGCACCTCGTCCGGACCCACGCCGTGTGCACCGTCGAGGCCCCGGAACTGCCCGCCCTGGACGGTGCGATCGCGCTGGTGATGGACCGTGCCGAGGCGAGCCTGAAGGACGTACTGGACGCCGCCGGGAACGGCCGGCCGATCGACGGCGCCGAACGCGTCCTGCGCGGAGTCGCCTCCGGACTGGCCCATATGCACGACGCCGGCTGGGTGCACGGCGACCTCAAACCCGCCAACGTCCTGCTGGGGCCGGGCGGGCAGGTGTGGCTGGCCGACTTCGGGCTGGCCACCGAACTCGACGGCACCCACGCCCATCTGCCCCCGCTCGGCACCCTCGACCATCTGCCGCCCGAGTGGTGGTCCCAGCGCACCGGCACCCAGGGCGCCGTCGTCCGGCCCACCGCCGACATCTGGGCCTACGGCGTCCTCGCCCACCAGGTGCTCACCGGCGGACTCCACCCCTTCGCGGGCGCGACGGCCCGGGCCCGCTCGCTCGCCGCCCAGACCTACGCACGCGGCACCGCACCCCTGCGGCTCGACGCCGGCCTCGCCGACGACACGCGCCGGCTGATCGCCGACTGCCTGGCACCGGACCACACCACCCGTCTCCCGCACACCGCGCGCGACATCGCCGCCCGGGTCGAGGACATCACCGGCACTCCGAACCGCCGCCGGCGACGCCTGGTGCCGGCCCTCGCGGCCGGGGTCGTCGTCCTGACCGCCGGAGCGGTCGCCGGGGTGGCCCTGCTCGGCGGAGGTGTCGGCACCCGGGACGACGACCGTGACAACGGTGTCTCCGCCGCCGCGACCGACGCGCGAAGACCGGTGCCGGGTGAGATACCCGCGGACTCCGACGTACCCGAGGCGCTGCGCCCCGTCATCGCCCGCGCCGCCCACCGCTGCACCGACGAGGAGATCACGCCCGTCCTGCTCGCCGCGCTGATCAAGGCGGAGAGCGGCTTCGACACCAACGCGTCCCGCCCGGAGAGCGAGGAGTACGGCATCGCCATGTGGACCCCGTCGGTGTTCCGCGCCTGGGCGGTGGACGGGGACGGTGACGGCGACAAGGACCACATGTCGCCGCCGGACGCGATCGCCACGATGAGCCTGTACGTCTGCTGGCTGGACCAGCGCTTCAAACAGGCCGGGCTGCCGAAGAAGGACCTTCCCGCGCTGGTCGCGGCCGGCTACCGCACCAGCGACCGCACGGTCATCGAGGAGGGCGGCGTGCCGCCTCGGGTACGGCCGCACGTGGACAAGGTGCTGCGCTATCTCGAAGCCTACGAGCGCTGACCCCCGGCATACGCGAGCGGTGGGCCGGACCCGTCAGGGCCCCGCCCCCCGCTCGTCCCCCGTTCCCGTCACGGCCGCGCCGAGCCGCACTCCGGGACGTTCGGCAGCCGGTTGTCCGGCGAGCTGACGTAGATGTTGGAGATGTAGCCCCCGTACTGGGGCAAGTAGGCCCACCACTCGTTGGTGTAGGGCGGCACGCTGACCACCTGGCCCCGGACCTGACAGCCCACCAGCACCTCGACCCCGGCCGGGAGCTGGGTGACCCGGGCATCGCCCGTGGCCGGACCCTTGCGGACGTTCACGAACTCGCCCCAGGTGCCGAACCACGTCCCGGAGGGCCGCACCCCGCCCGGCACGTTCAGCGAGCGGGTCAGCCGGCCGAGGTCGGTGTAGGCCTTCCCGTACGACGTCCCGACCGGATGCAGCGTCAGCACGGCCACGATCGCCCGGTCGTCCGCGCCCACCGTGCCGGTGGTGTGCAGCGCGGGACGCGTGAGGTCCACGGCCGCGGCGGCCTTCGCGGCGGGAGCCGGGGCCGCCGCCGAGGCGGTCGTACCCGACGGACCGCACGTCCCCTTCGCGTAGGCCCCGGACCAGCCCTGCTTCACCGCCCAGGGCCGCTCGAACGACCCGGCGACCCCGAAGTGCTGGTCGAAACGGTCCGAGGCGCAGCGCGTGGAGCGGCGCAGATTGTCCATGACGAAGTCACGGACGGGCGCGGGCGCCTTGTCCAGGAGGTAGCGGTAGATCGTCACGGTGTCGCGGGCCGACAGGGCGGTGTAGCCCCAGTAGCCCTCGTACTCGGCGGGCGGTGGCGCGGTGTCGCGCAGGCCGAGCCGGGCGGACATCCGGTCGATGATCGCCGAGCCGCCGTAGTTCGACCAGTAGTGGTCCGCGGCATCGTCCCAACTGCTGCGCAGCATCGGCTCCAGCCGGGCCCGGTCGGCCTCGGGGATGGTGTAGTCGGGCCCTCGGTCCCACAGGAAGTCCAGGGCCAGCAGCAGTTTGACGACCGACGCGGACCGGAACCGGGCGCTCTCGTTGACCTGCTCGGTGAAGGTGCCGGTGCGGCGGTCGAAGACCGCGACCCCGGCGGTGACGCCGTCCGGGATCTGGACGGCCGCGGCCCCGCGGCCGGCCTCGACGGCCGTGGCCGGCCGGGGAACCGCCGTCGCGCCGCCCGGGAGCGACACGATCGTGACGACGGTCGCGAGCGCGGCGGCGCCGCGCAGGAGTGTGCGCATGGTTGCCCTTCATGGTCGCCCGAGTGTCGGCGGGGACCTGCCCCCGCGCCGCCACATTAGGAGGAGGCGAGGTGCGGGCGGTCCTGACGTATGTCAGGGAGCCCCCGCAACGAGACGACCTGGGGGTTCGACCCTGATAAGTGTCAGGTGTCGTAGATGTGGTGACGGCCCTTACGGTCACGACCAGACCACCCGAACCACAACGAAAGAGGGCTCATGAGCCGCCGATCGCTCAGGACACTGCTGGCCGCCGGGGGCGCCGCCGCGGTGATGGCGCTCCTCCCCACCTCCGCCCAGGCCGCGCCGTACTCGGGCGGCAACTACGGGGCCTACGGGATGGAGGGGCAGTACCCCACCACCTCCTTCTGCTCGGGCTCGTTCCGGCAGATCGGGGCCACCAAGTACGCCGAAGGCATGGCCCTGAAGTACTTCTATTCCGACAAGTGCGGTTCCTTCGCCCGGATCGAGAGTTCCCGGCCCGGCTGCGCGGCCGTGCTGCAGCGCTCCAACAGCGGCGCGGGACGGGTCGACGGATGGGTCTCCGAGACCGTCGACTCCGGCATCAACTACGCCTACACGCAGATGGGCAACAACCTCAACGGCCGCGTCTCGCGCGCGCTGCTCTCCTGCGACGGCCACGACCTGACCTCGACCGGCTGGTTCTGAGCCGGCTGGTTCTGAACCGGCTGATTCTGAGCCGCACCCACACCACACAGGACGACAAGAAGGAGTCAGTCATGCGCAGACACATCCGGCGCGCCGCGTGTCTCGCCCTGGCGGGCGCGGCCCTGATGCTGTCGCCCGTCACCGCCAACGCCCAGGAGCAGGCGCCCGCTTCGGACACCTCCACGCAGCGGGTGCAGTCCCGGGGCGGCTACTTCCTCGGTGACGGCGTCAACATCCGCAGCAGGCCCGTGGACGGCACGATCCACGGCCAGGGGTACTTCCGCGAGACGTTCACCGCGCACTGCTGGAACGGCGACGGCCACTGGATCTACCTGACGGCCCACCGGGGCAATGTCACCGGCTGGGTCAAGGTCGACTACGTCTACTACACGGACATGGGCCCGATGGGCTACTGCTGACCGGCAGGAGCCTGCGGCGGGTCACCGGTCTCCCGGTGGCCCGCCGCAGGCGTGTGGAGCGATGGCGCGTCAGCAGTCCGGGACTCCGGCGATCTTCTCGCCGCCCCGGATGTACAGGTTGTTCACCCAGGCGATGTCACTGCCCGAGAACTCCATGACGGCGGTCCACCAGTTGTTGGTGCCCACGGCCGGGTCGTGCACCGTCTGGCCCTGCGTCTGGCACACGGCGTCCGCCCACCACTTCGAACGGACCGCGAGACGCGGGGATTCGGTGGTCGGCTGCTGGCGCAGGTTGACGTCGGTGGCCCAGATGTAGACGTCGGTGAGGGTCGGGTCGCCGTTGTTCGCGGCGGCGGCCGGGGCCGCCTGGGCGGTACTGGCGAGCGCGCCGACGGTGAGCGCGGCCGCGGCGAGGCCCATGGCGGTACGGCTGATCAGTCGCTTCATGTGTCTGTCCCCCGTAGGACGATGGTGTGGTCGGGAGTGGTCATGATGTGGGTCAGCAGCGCGCCGAGGCCGGCAGGTCGCCGTACTCGTTGCCCTTGAGGTACACGGCGCTGACGTAGCCCTCGAGGAGCTTCACCCAGACGTCGTTGCTGTAGCCGTTGTCGGTGATGCGCTCGCCACGGGTCCAGCAGTAGGCGCCGAGGGGCTGCCCCGCAGGGCTGGTGGTGATCTTTCCGTAGGAAGTGCCCGGCCCGTAGCGGACGTTGATGTTCTCGTACGGCACGACCGCGTAGGGCGCCGCCTTGACGCGGACAACGCCCTCCTGGCCGGCGGCCGACGCCGCGGCGGTTCCCGCGGTGAGCGGGCCGAGCAGCGCGAGCGCCCCGGCGCCGACGAGCGCGGCCCTGGCGAAGATGCGAGTGGACATGTCGAGTTCCCCCTGAACTGATGTGCAGCGGTGCGGCTCGTGGCCGACGCTCAGTAATGTAGGGAGACCCGGGGCGACATGGTCCCTGACAATTGTCAGGGTTGCCCGGGACGGCAGGGACTTCGCGGAATCGGGGGGCGTTCGGCCACCCTGCCGGATGCGGCCGAAAACCGCTCGACGCGCCTCACTCCCTCTGTCTACGATCCACGCCGCGGCATCGCGTGCCGGTCACCGGCCGGGTGAGGCATGGAGGCGCCGCGGAGATGCCCGTGGAGGCATTGACCAGTGTCAGTCGAGTTCAATCACACCATCGTCCTGTCCCGTGACCGGGAGAAGTCCGCTCGTTTTCTCGCGGAGATCCTGGGACTCGAGGTCGGGGCACCGGCCGGAGTGTTCCTGCCGGTGACGACCGCCAACGGCGTCACGCTGGACTTTCTCACCATCGACGCCGACATTCCCATGCAGCACTACGCGTTCCTCGTCTCCGAGGAAGAGTTCGACGAGGCCCTCACCCGTCTCATCGAGGCCCGGATCCCCATCCAGGCCGACCCGCACGGCAACCAGCCCCGCCGCATCAACCGCCACGACGGCGGCCGAGGCGTCTACTTCCTCGACCCCGCGGGCCACGGCCTGGAAATCATCACCCGCCCCTACGGCACCGACCCGGCCTCCCCGTTGAACGGCGTCACGGAGGACGTGCCCGGGGCGGTCTGAGCCTGCCCTTGGGCGAGGGGGTTGTCAGTGGCGGCTGACAGCATCGCGGTCATGACGGATGCGATGTTCGACTGGCGGCCCTTCCTCGTCCGGTGGAGCGAGGAGTGGGCGGACGCGTTGCGCCCGGACGACTCGCGAGGCGAGCCGGACGAGGAAGCCCGGCGGGCCGGATGGCTGGGGTTCGCTCCGGCGCCGAGTGCGCGGATCGCGTCCCTGGAGGAGCGGCTGGGCCTTCGACTGCCGCCGTCCTACCGGGCGTTCCTCCAGGTGACCGACGGGTGGCGGCACGCGGGCGGGTTCGTCTGGCGGCTCGCCGGCACCGAGGACATCCGCCGGCACGCGGACGTGTCCGGTTTCGCCGAGTGGTTCAAGGAGGAGCTGGACGAGGACTCCACGCCGGAGGAGGTGCTGCTCGCAGGGATGTGGGAGCGTGCCCTGCAACTCGACGTGGAGTCCGATGCCACGTACGTCCTGATGGACCCGGGGGACGTGGGCGACGACGGCGAATGGGCTGTGTACGAATACGCCACCTGGAGCGGCGAGTATCCCCAACGTCATAGGTCCTTCCGGGCTTTCATGGAGGCGATGCACCGCCAGTTCCACATGCTGAGGGCGAACCGCCTGGGTGAGGAGTTCGTCAACGGCACGACACGGGATCTGGACAGGGCGGTGGACAACGCCCGGCTGGACGCGCTGCGCGGGCACCACGAGCAGGCGAGCGCAGCGCTTGCGGAGGCGGAGGAGTACGGCAGACCGCGCGCCAAGCCGCTGCGCGACCAGATACGTCAACCGCTGGGGGACCCCTACCTCGTCGACTTCGGCCGGCTCAAGGCCGATCCGCTGTACGCACCGGAGGTACTGCCCGTGCTCGCGGACCAGCATGTGCGCGACGACGCGGGGTGGGAGTTCCACCTACGCACGGTTTCCGAGGCCGTGCGCGGAACCGCTGACGAGATCCTCCAGCGGGTGCGGCAGGGCACCTTCCGCTACACCGCCGAAGGGCCCTTCGGCCGAGCCGTGGACGAGGCACGCGAGCAGGCACGGTGGGGCGAGACGGATACCGCGTGGCACACTCTGCGGGCCGCGCTCCCCAACTGGCGGCCACTCGGACCGGATCATCTCGCACCGGTCGGCCTGCTCGCCGATCCGCTCCTGGGTCCGCTGCTCACTGCCGACCGAGGACGGGAGCTGTTGGCCACGCCCAGGGGAGGGGAGACGGGTACGACGCCGTCGCCGGCATTCGACGCCGATCCGCCGGGCCTGGCATGGCTGACGGAGGCGGAGCCGAGCCTGACCGGACGCGGGTACCGGTTCGTGCTCGTGGAGGGTCTGGAACCGGCCGAATTGCCCAGCAGGCTCGCCGATGACACGGCTGCCCTGAACCAGCCGATGAAGCTGTGGCGGGCGCGGCTGGGCCGACACGGGAACGGCCGGTCCGCCGCACCGTGGGAGGACCGCGCCCTGGCCGCTGTCGGGAGAGCCGGATCCGGCTGGAGCTTCGCCTTCGACGCGGAGCCGGGTCACTTCCATGAGCAGACGTTCCGCTCACCGGCGGGCGCGGCGTCCCGCGGCACCCGCGCGGTGGTCGTCTGGAGCGAGCCCCGCGGACTGTTCCACCTGTCCCTGGGCGAGGACGGTGAGGAGAAGTACGCCTTCACCGTCCAGGGCACCACGATCCACCGGAGCGGAGCGGTACCGGCCGCTCTGGACCCCGACCGGTTCTTCGGCCCGGGCACGGACGCGACCACCGGCGAGGTCCGACCCTGGGAGGAGGCCCAGCGCCTGGCTCTGTCGGCCGTCGCGGTCGAGTTCGGCACACGGCTCCCGCGCTTCGCACTCACCCGGGGCCTGCTGCACACCTTCACCACCCGGTCCTGGACCCGGCCACCGGAACCCGGGGAGGCGTGTCTGTTCGCCACCTTCACACCGGCTCGGGACACCGGCGACCGGAGTTGAGCGGGCCGTTCAGCTGCGGTCCGGCTCAACTGCCAGAGGAACCGGCCCGGGGTCGATGTCCGCTGCGTGGTCGCGGCGGGGAAGCAAGAGCGGGGTGGTGAGGAGGAGGGCTCCGGCGAGGGCCAGGGCCGGGCGGGGGCCGGTCAGGGATGCCACCAGGCCCCAGAGTGCGGTCACGGCCGCGAGGGTGGCCTTGCCGGTGGCCGACCATGCGGACAGGGTGCGGGTGACCCGGCCCGCGGGGGTGCGGTCGAGGCGGTATGTGGCGAACACCGGGTTGAACACGGCGCAGCAGGTGATCAGCCCGAACTCGACCACCATGACCAGCGCCAGCCCGGCCGCGCCGGGGCCGACGAAGGCCAGTCCGAGCGACCAGCCCGCCCGCAGCACCCCGGCCGTGCGCAGGACCCGGTGCCGGCCGAACCGTTCGACGAGCCTTGGCGCCAGCCGGGAGCCGAGCAGGCCGCCGGTGCAGGGCACCGCGAAGGCGAGGGCGTACTGCCAGGGGGCGAAGCGCAGGTGATCGACCATCAGGACCAGGAGCGGTGGCGAGGCCGCCATGACCAGGGCGTTGAAGAGGATCGTGTTGAAGAACAGCGGGCGCAGGACCGGATCGGCCAGGATGTACCGCCAGCCGTCCAGCAGGTCGCCCGCCCGGGGCCGGGTCTCGGCGGACAGTGACCGGGCAGGGGGTTTCTCGCCGGCGCCGATCGCCCCGATTCCGAGCGCCGAGAGCAGGTAGCTCACCGCGTTCGCGACCACGCTCGTCACCGGGCCGAACAGTCCGATCGCGGCCCCGCCCAGCGGCGGCCCGACCATGCTCGCGGTCCAGTTAGTCGCCTCGAACCGGCCGTTCGCGACGAGCAGGTCCCGCCGGGGCACCAAGTCCTTCAGAAACGCCCCGGCCGCCGCGTTGAAGGTGATGTCGGCCGCCGCGACGGCCACCGACACCAGCAGCAACTGACCGAAGCTCAGCCGGCCCAGCGCGAACGCCACGGGGACGCTCAGCAGGACCACGCACCGGACCAGGTCCGTCGCGATCATCACCGGCCGTTTGCGGCGGACCTCCACCCACGGCCCGAGCGGCACCGACACCACCGCGCCGACCGCCGGTCCCGCCGCGGCCAGCAGCGCCACCTGCGCCGGCCCGGCGTGCAGCACGAGAACCGCGATCAGGGCGAACGAGTCGAACGCGAGCCATGTGCCGGCCGTGCTGACCGCGTAGGCACCCCACAGCCACCCGAACCGCCTCCCCAGCGACCGCCTGTCCGCCATACCCGGCGCACACTCCCCGTTCCCGCGGACAACCCGGTGTTGACCGGGAGCCATCCAAGCGAGGACCGGGCCGGGCGAGCAAACAACCGTCCGTCACCCGAGCCACAACCAACCGTTGTGCCTCAGCGGGTCAGCGCTGGTACAGCCCCACCAGCGTCCCGTCCGCGAGCCGGTGCCGCTCGACCTCCTGGTGCACCCGGTCCGCGCCGGGCGCGTCGGGCAGGACGCACGGTTCGGACAGGGCGTACAGCCGGAAGAAGTAGTGATGGGCGTCGTCACCCGGCGGGGGATGCGGGCCGCCCCAGCCCTCCTGCCCGTAGCTGTTGACGAGCTCCGTACCGCCCGGCGGGCAGTGCCCGGCCTCGACGCCGTCGCTGTGCGGGTCGATGCCGACCACGACCCAGTGCGCGAAGGTGCCCGAGGGGGCGTCGGGATCCTCGCAGAGCAGGAGCAGCTCGGCCGCGTCGTCCGGTACGCCGCTCCAGGCCAGGGGCGGGGATACGTTCGGTCCCTCGTACGAGTACCGGCGCGCGATGAAGGAATGGTCGTTGAACGCGTTACTGCTGAGTTCGATGCCGGTCATATGGCCCGGGGTACCCCCGCGGGACCCGGACATGCGGTGCGGGGCCGATCGTCCGGCCGGCTGAGCGGCCACCGGATCATCCGCTCGCCAGCGCCAGCGATCCGTCGGGCTCCAGCGTCACGCGCACCCCGCGGCTCATCCGGTCGAGCGTCGTCCGCAGCCAGGCACGGTCCGCCCGGGACGCGTGCTCCAGCCGCATCCGCCGCGCCCGCAGCGGCACCATGCGCAGCCCGGCCAGCCGTCCGCTGTCCGCCTCGACCGAGACGAGGAACGCGAGCCGCAGGTCGTCGCGGTACTCCTCGTAGCCGGAGATGCCCTCGTAGTCGTCGACGAAGTCGCCGCAGCCGTAGAGGATCAGCCGGTCCCGGTACACCTCCAGCGGGCGCGGGTGGTGCGAGGAGTGCCCGTGCACGACGTCGACACCGCCGTCCACCAGGGCGCGCGCGAAACGGACCTGCTCCCGGGGCACGTGGAAGCCCCAGTTCGAACCCCAGTGCACGGACACCACGGTGAGATCACCGGCCTGTCCGGCCCGCCGGACGTGCCGCACCACGGCGTCGGCCGCGGTGGGCGAGAGCGCGGGCACGTACGCCACCCCCGGCACCTCCGCCGTCGCCGCCCAGCCGGACGGGATCCCGCTGGACCGCGCCCCGAGGGCGAACACCCGCAGCCGACGGCCACCCGGGAGGGGAACCACGGCGGGTGCGTACGCCTCGTGCGCGGCACGCCCCGCACCCGCCGTCCGCAGACCCGCCCGGGCCGACGCGTCCAGCGTCTCCAGCAGGCCCGGGCGGCCGAAGTCCAGGACGTGGTTGTTGGCCAGGACGGTCACGTCGGGCCGGGCCACGGCCAGGGCGGGCAGGTTGGCCGGGTGCATCCGGTAGTGGATCTCCTTGTCCGGCGCGAACGTGTCGCCGCTCGTCACCGACGTCTCCAGGTTCACGATCCGGGCGTCCGGCGCGGACTCGTCCAGCACGCGCAGCGCCTCGCCCCACGGCCAGGAGGGCGGGACGGGCGCGGGCACCGGGCCGTGCGCCGACTCCGTCAGCCGGACGTAGGACCGCGCGTCGTCGACGTACGCCTCCCGCAGTGCCGGATCGCAGGGATGCGCCAGGATCTGGTCCACGCCGCGCCCGAGCATCACGTCACCGCACAGGAACAGCGTCACGATGCCGCCGCCCACACCTCCACGGTAGGACGACCGCTCGGGCCTCTCAGGCGTCGACCCTCACCGCACACGACCACCCGTACGGATCCGGCCCGATCCGCAGCTCCTCCCACGCCACCGCCGTCGGGACCGACCCGGTGATCTCCACGTCCGCGAGCCCGATGACCGCCAGCCGCACGTCCAGGCCGCCGTCGGCCTCGTCCGCCTCCACGTCCACGGGCACCTGGCCGTACTCCTCCCACCGGAAGATGACCTCGTCCAGCAGCGTGGCCAGCAGATCGTCGTCGCTGGCCTCGGCCAGCCGCACCCGGTCCACGGCGGTGGCCCGCACCCCGGAGACGTCCGCGAAGCACTCCACCAACGCCAGCACGGCCTCCGCCAGACAGTGCTCCCGGCACGCCGCCCACGCCTCGATCCGGACGTCACCCGGGTGCGGCACCGCCCGGTGCCCGCACTCGCCCGGCTGCCGTCCCTGCCCGCCGTCGCTCGTGTCACCGCCCATGAACTGCGCTTGCCCGACACCGGCGCACCCATGCGGCGCAAGCCGCCGCAGCCGTCAGAGAGGCTCGTCCGCGAGGTACGGCGGAGCCGGGTCGTACTGGATGTAGCGGCGCACGGCCCGCGCGTGGTCCCGGCCGTGCAGCCGGCCCACGAGCCACAGCGCGCTGTCGATGCCGGCCGAGACGCCCTGGCTGGTGACCAGGTTGCCGTCCACGACATAGCGGACGTCCCGGACGACCGTCACCTGGCCCCGAGCCTCGAGGGTGTCCTCCTGGCTCCAGTGGGTGGCCACCCGGCGTCCGCGGGCGGGACCGGCCGCGTGCAGCAGGAAGGTGCCGGTGCACACGCCGTGCACCCAGGCGGCCCGCTCCGCCGTCCTCCCGATCCAGTCGATCACCACCTGGTTGTGCAGCTGGACCTCACGCGCGCCCCGCCCGCCCGGCACATGCAGCACGTCCAGGGGCGGATGGTCGTCCAGGGTGTGGTCGGGCAGCACGCGCAGGCCCTTGTTGCAGCGCACCGGGCCGGGATGCTCGGCGATCAGCACGGCCGTGTCGGCGCCGTCGCGCAGTCGGGCGGAGACGTTGAAGACCTCCCAGGGCCCCACGAAGTCGAGTTCCTCGGCTTCCTCGAAGACCAGCAGTCCGTAAGCAGTCATACGGTTTCCCCTTCCTCTGGGACGTGGTGGGCCGCGGCGGGCCCCGTGGTGGAGCGGAACCGTGCGCGGTAGTCCGACGGCGCGACGCCGAGCCGGCGGTGGAACGTGCGGCGCAGGGTCTCCGCCGTGGCGAAGCCGCAGCGGCGGGCGATGGCCTCGACCGGTTCGTCGCCCTCGGTGAGCGCGCGCTGGGCGGCCTCGACGCGCACCCCCTCGACATACGTGGCGGGCGGCACGCCCAGCTCGGAGGTGAAGCGGCGCTGGAGGTGACGCGGGCTCAGCCCGGCATGCGCGGCGAGGGCGGCGATGTCGTGCCGGGCCCCCGGATCGGCGTGGATCGCGCCGACGGCGGCCCGCACCGGGTCCGTCGCAGGCTGCCGCGACCAGAGCGCCACGCTGAACTGCGACTGGCCGCCCGGGCGGCGCAGGAACAGCACCAGCCGGCGGGCCACCGCGTGCGCGACGTCCCGGCCCAGGTCCTCCTCCACCAGGGCGAGCGCCAGATCCATACCCGAGGTCACCCCGGCCGAGGTCCACACCCGCCGGTCCCGGACGAAGATCGGGTCGCAGTCCACGCGCGCCTCGGGATGCTCCCGGGCCAGCTGCTCCTCCCGGGCCCAGTGCGTGGTGACCCGCCGCCCGTCCAGCAGCCCCGCGGCCGCCAGCAGGAACACCCCGCTGCACACCGAGGCGACGCGCCGGGCACCGGCCGCGGCGGCCTCGATCCAGGAGACCAGCGCCGCGTCCTCCCTGGCCCGGTCGACCCCCTGGCCGCCGACCACCACCAGGGTGTCCGTCCCGGCCGGGTCGAGGTCCGCCACACCGTGCGCGGCGTGCACGAGCAGCCCGCTGCCCGACCTGACCGGCCCCGGCCGGGACGCCACGATCTCGCAGGCGTAGTCACCCGCGCTGTGGAACACCTCGTGCGGGCCGGTGAGATCGAGCGGCTGGAAGCCGTCGAAGACGACGAAGACGATACGGCGTGGAGTCACTCGCGGAGTCACGCTTCCACGCTCCGCCCGCCCGGGTCATGGCGTCAACGACACGCATCCCACAGATCGCGCCATGCCGCAGGCGGGACGCCTGCCGCGGGGTGGGTAGGCGGACGGCAGGACCACCAGGGAACCGGGGAAGAGGAGACCTCCGATGATCACCCAGACGGTCACCGTGCCCGCCGGCGGCGCCGCGCTCACCGGTGATCTGAACCTGCCGCCGGACGCCCGCGCGGTCGTGCTGTTCGCGCACGGAAGCGGCAGCTCCCGGCACAGCCCCCGCAACCGCGAGGTCGCCGCCGGCCTGCGCACCGCCGGACTCGGCACCCTGCTGATCGACCTGCTCACCGAGGAGGAGGAACGGCAGGACCTGCGCACCGCCGAACTCCGCTTCGACATCTCCCTGCTGGGACGCCGGCTGGTCGGCGCCATCGACTGGCTGGAGCAGTGGTACGGCACCCGGAGCCTGCCCGTCGTCCTGTTCGGGGCCAGCACCGGCGCGGGCGCCGCCCTGGTCGCCGCCGCCGAACGGCCCGGCCGGGTGACGGCGGTCGTCTCGCGCGGCGGCAGGCCCGACCTGGCGGGCGACGCACTGGCCGCCGTCCGGGCCCCGGTGCTGCTCATCGTGGGCGGCCGGGACCAGCACGTGCTGCGGCTCAACGAGGAAGCGGCCCGGCGGCTGCAGTCCCCGCACACCCTCCATGTGGTGCCCGGCGCCACCCATCTGTTCGAGGAACCGGGCACGCTGGACCGCGTCACCGAGGCGGCCCGGCAGTGGTGTGACGAACGGCTGACCACCACGGCGGGCTGACACCGGCCGGACCCGGCCGCCGGTGCGTTGTCCACCGGGCAGGGGGTACGCGGAGGCCGGGCCGGCCGAGGGCCCTCTCCGTGCGGGAAGCAGAGGTGACCGTCATGCGGTTCCGCGATCGCCGGCAGGCAGGCCGCGAACTGGCCGAGAAGCTGCGCGCCCGGCAGCACGAGGGGGCTCTGCCCCGTCCGCTCGTCCTCGCCCTGCCCCGCGGCGGGGTCGCGGTGGCGAGCGAGGTCGCGGCGGCGCTGGACGCCCCGCTCGACGTGCTCGTCGTACGGAAGATCGGGGCGCCCTTCCAAGAGGAGTACGGAGTCGGCGCGATGGCCGGGGACGAGGTGCCGCTCCTCGACGAGGACGCCCTGCGCCACCTGGGCCTCGGCGTGGCCGCCCTCGCGCCCGTCATCGAGCGGGAGCGCCAGGAACTGCGCCGCCGCGAGCGGCTGTACCGGCAGGGCCGCCCCGCTCCCGACCTGCGCGGACGGACGGTGATCGTCGTCGACGACGGCCTGGCGACCGGTTCCACGGCCCGCGCCGCCCTGCGCTCCGTACGCCGTCAGGAGCCCGCACGGCTGGTGCTGGCCGCGCCGGTGTGCTCGCCGGAGGCGGCCGAGCTGATGCGGGCCGAGGCCGACGAGGTGATCTGCCTCCACCAGCCGGCCGCGTTCATGGCCGTGGGCCTCTGGTACGAGAACTTCGACCAGCTGACGGACCAGGATGTCCTGGAAGCGCTCCACGTGCAGCTTTGACCAATTGTTCACCTGGCGGGTGTGGCGGAAATCGGCCACTGCGGACAACGATGTCCCATCCCCACACCTGCACCAGGAGCAACAGTGAACGTCTCGCTATCCGTATGGCTGCTGACCGTGGCGGCCCTGTGCGTGCTCGTCGCCGTCGACTTCTTCGTCGGCCGCAAGCCCCACGACGTGTCGATCAAGGAAGCCGGGACGTGGACGGTGGTGTGGATCGTCCTGGCCGTGCTGTTCGGGCTGGGGCTCTGGTACTTCGGTGGGAGCGGGCCCACCGGTGAGTTCTTCGCCGGGTACATCACCGAGAAGTCACTCAGCGTGGACAACCTCTTCGTGTTCGTCCTGATCATGGGGAAGTTCGCGGTGCCCTCGCAGTACCAGCAGCGGGTGCTGATGGTCGGTGTGCTGATGGCCCTGGTGCTGCGGGCCGTCTTCATCGCGGCCGGCGCGGCGATCATCTCCGCCTTCTCCTGGGTGTTCTACATCTTCGGCGCCTTCCTGATCTGGACCGCCTGGAAGCTGGTCCAGGACGCGCGCAAGGACCAGCACGAGGAGGAGTACCAGGAGAACAAGCTGCTGAAGATGGCGGAGCAGCGCTTCGGGGTGGCCGACCGCTACCACGGCACGAAGCTGTTCATCACCGAGAACGGCAAGCGGATCATGACCCCGATGCTGGTCGTGATGCTCGCGATCGGCTCCACCGACGTGCTGTTCGCCCTCGACTCCATCCCCGCGATCTACGGCCTCACCCAGGACCCGTACATCGTGTTCACCGCGAACGCCTTCGCCCTGATGGGCCTGCGCCAGCTGTACTTCCTCATCGGCGGCCTGCTGAAGAAGCTGGTGCACCTCTCGTACGGGCTGTCGATCATCCTCGGCTTCATCGGAGTGAAGCTGGTGCTGCACGCCCTGCACGAGTCGGGCGTCCATGTGCCCGAGATCAGCATCCCCTTCTCGCTGGGCTTCATCGTGCTGGTCCTCACCGTCACGACGATCACCAGCCTGCGGGCCTCGAAGAAGCAGGAGGCCGAGGCGGCTGCGGAGGAGGCGCGGCGGGCTGCCGGGTCCCACTAGGGCTCCGCCGAGGGCCGGGGCGGCCCGCCGTCAGACGACGCCGTCCGCGCGCAGTGCCGCCACCTCGTCGCCGGTGCGGCCCAGCTCGGTGAGGATCGCCTCGGTGTGCTCGCCGGCCGCCGGTACGGGGTCCATGCGCGCGGGCAGGCCCGTGAGGTCGGCGGGCGGGAGCAGGGCCTCGACGGTGGCGCCCGGCACCGCGACCTCGGTCCAGCGGCCGCGGCCGGCCAGCACCGGGTGGTCCAGGAACGCGGCGACGTCGTTGACCCCGGCGCAGGCGATGCCGATGCGCTCCAGGTCCTTGAGGATCTCGTCGGAGCCGGAGCGGGCGAAGCGGCCTGCGACGACGGCGTCGAGCTCCTCACGGTGGGCGACGCGGTCGGAGGCGGTGGCGAAGCGGGGATCGTCGATCAGCTCCGGCCGGCCGAGGAACTCCCCGCACAGGGCCGCCCACTCCCGCTCGTTCTGGATGGAGAACAGCACCTCCTTGCCGTCGGCGGCCGGGTACGTCCCGTACGGCGCGATGGTGGCGTGCCGGGTGCCCAGGCGCGGGGGCTGGGTGCCGCCGTGCCGGGTGTAGTAGGCGGGCTGGCCCATCCACTCCGCGAGCGCCTCGAACAGGGAGACCTCCACCGGATGGGCCTCGCCGGTGGTGGCGCGGGTGTACAGGGCGGTGAGGACGCCGCTGTAGGCGTACATGCCGGCGGCGATGTCGGCCACGGAGATCCCGGTCCGGGCGGTCCCCTCGGGGGTTCCCGTCAGGGACACCAGCCCGGTCTGGCACTGCACGAGCAGGTCGTAGGCCTTGCGGTCGGCCCAGGGGCCGGTCGTGCCGTAGCCGGAGATCGTGCAGGGGATGAGGCCGGGGCGGTGGCCGGTGACGGTGGCCGGGTCCAGGCCGAGCCGGGCGGCGGCGCCCGGCGCGAGGTTCTGCACGAACACGTCGGCGCCGTCGAGGAGGTCGTGCAGGATCTCGCGGCCGCGTGGGTCCTTGAGGTCCAGGGTGAGGGACTCCTTGGAGCGGTTGAGCCACACGAAATAGCTGGAGAGGCCGTGCACGGTCGTGTCATAACGGCGGGCGAAGTCGCCGCCGCCCGGCCGCTCCACCTTGATCACACGGGCGCCGAGGTCGGCGAGCTGCCGGGTGGCGTAGGGCGCGGCCACGGCCTGCTCCACACTGACCACCGTGACCCCGGACAGGGGATAGCGCTGCACGCTCATGCCTCATGCTCCTGAACCTCGTACGGACGGCGCCCGGACAGTCTCTCCCGGGCGACCGGCCGTGGCACGGGCCATGGGCGCGATCTGGATCACGACGGGTCGTATCACGACGGGGTGGTGCCCGCGCGGCCGGTCGGCTATGGGCGGGCCAGGTGGCGCATGGCCAGGGCCAGCTGGAGCCGGAGGCGGCCCTGCGGGGTGCGCAGCGGCCAGCCGAGCAGGTGTTCCGCGTGTGTCAGCCGGTCCTGGAGCGTGGAGTGGTGGACGTTGATCTCGGCGGCGGCCGCCCGCAGGCTCGCCGTGGACGCGACCGCGTGCAGGGTGGCCGGCAACCAGGGTGTGGTCGCAGCGGCCGCCTCCAGGGCACGGACGTCGGGCGGCGGCTCGGCGCCCGGTACGACGAGGTCGGCGAGCAGGGCGATCCCGCCCAGCTCATCGGCGTGCACGACCCGCGGTCCGGGGTCCTGCGGGGTGCCCTCGGCGGTGAACCGCAGGGCGGTACGGGCCGCCGCCCATGACCGGGGCAGTTCGAGCACGGGCACGGCGGGCCCGATCCCGAGGCGGGCGTCCGGGGGATCCGGGCGGGACTTGGCGACGCCCGCGCTCCCCGTCCCGGCGGGTACGACCCGAGGCCGGCCGTTCAGCGGGGCGAGGACCCGCGCCGGTGCCGTGGGGTCCAGGCCGAGCCGCCGGGCGCTGTACAGGCGCGCCTGCTCCGGGGCCGTGGCATCGAGAAGGGTCTCGACCAACGCCGGGTCATCGGCCGGGGCCCGACCCCGAGTACGGTCGAGTACGAGCCGCAGGGCAACGGAGGCGCGCTCGAGTATCACCGCGTCGACAACACTGGTCCCGGGCACGGCGGCTCCCGCCACGACCACGCCGGGCTGGGCTCCGGCGCGCTCTGCGACGCCCTTGCCGGGTGTGGCCGCGGTGTGTTCGGCGGCGGGCGCGCTGGGGGTGTTCCCGGCCTGGTCCGTGTCGATGGTGTCGGGTTGGGACCGGGCCTGTCGGGCGGCGGTCTGGGTGGGTGTCGCCCCCGGGTGTTCGGCGGCGGGCGCGCCGGGTGCGGCCTCGGTCTGTTGCGCCTCGTCCTTGCCGGGTGTCACTCCGGCGGCTTCCGCGACGATCACCCCGGGTACGGCCCCGACCTGCTCCGCGACGACTCGGCTGGGCGTCGCCCCGGCGCGCTCTGCGACGGCCACGCCGGGAGTGGTCCCGGCCTGCTCCTCGACGAACACGCCGGGCCCGCCCCCGGCACCCTCGTCCCCTTCCGCCCCGCCCCGTTCCAGCCACAGGATCGCCGGTCCGTTCGGGGTCAGTCGGGCGGAGGGCCAGGTGGGGTTCGCTGGGGTGTCGGTGTCCTGGCGTGTGCCGTCGGGCTGGACACGGACGTGGACGCGGCGCTCGGGATCCACCAGGCGGGCCGGGCAGCCGGAGAGGACGGCGGCGCCGCGTACGAGTGCCTCGACACCGGCCCTGGACTCGGCCAGGCGGTCGAAGTAGGCGATGACCCGGACCGCCGCACCGGCATCCGGGTCGAGCGCGGTCAGGCGTCCGGCCAGCTCTTTCATAGGCCTATGGTGCGCCATGCGGCTGCCCGGTCACGCGAGAAGCCCTGCCCTCACCCGTTCAGAAGCCGCCGCAGCCAGTTCACATGCGCCGCCCTGGCCGACTGGGACAGCGCCGCCTGGGGTGCGAAACCGTCGAAGCCATGGAAGCCGCCCGGCCATACGTGCAGCTCGGCCACGCCACCGGCCTGCCAGATGCGCGAGGCATAGGCGACGACCTCGTCGCGGAAGGTCTCCGCCGAGCCCACGTCGAGGAAGGCCGGGGGCAACCCGGTCAGATCCTCCGCACGGGCCGGCGCCGCGTACGCCGGTACCTCGGGCCCGCCCCGCCGCGAACCCAGCAGCGCCGTCCAGCCGGTCTCGTTGGCGGTGCGGTCCCACACCCCGAGGCCCGCCATCTGGTACGTCGAGGGCGTGTCGTTGCGGTCGTCGAGCATCGGGCACATCAGGACCTGGCCGATGGGCTGCGGCCCCTTGCGGTCCCGGCTGAGCAGGGCCAGCGCCGCGCACAGCCCGCCGCCCGCACTCGCGCCCGCGATGACGATCCGCTCGGGGTCGGCGCCGAGCTCGGCGGCGTGGTCGGCCGTCCACAGCAGCCCGGCGTACACGTCCTCGACCGGCGCCGGATGCGGATGCTCCGGCGCCAGCCGGTACTCCACGGACACCACGACCGCGTCCAGCGCCTGCGCCCACGCCAGCGGGACGTCGACCCCGACCCGGTTGTTCCCGATGACCATGCCGCCGCCGTGCACGTGGTAGATGACGGGCCGCGCCCCGGCGGTCGCCGGAGCGGCCGGCCGGCAGATCAGCAGCGAGATGTCGGGCTCGCCCTGCGGACCGGGCACCTGCCGGTCCTCCACCTCGAACGTCCCGCCCATCGTCAGGTCCAGCTCGGCGAGCAGCTCGATGCCCGGGCCCTGGCGCACCTCGGGGATCTGGTCCAGCGTGAGACCCGGGCTGATCATGTCCTTGATCAGCTCCAGGGCTCCGGCGAGTTCCGGGTCGAACGGCGGCGGAACATGGGTCATGGCGTCTCCTCACGCGAGGTCACGGCGGCTCGGGCTGCCATGGTCGTCCCCGCCCTCCCGGTCGCGGGCGCCGCCGAGCGGCGGAACCTGCCCGCCGTACGGCGGGTGGCGCTCCGGCGTCCGGTGGCACACAGGTGACGGGTGAGGGCGACCGCGGTGAGCGCGGCGACCAGCACGCACACCCCCGGCCACCCGAAGCGGCCGTACGCACGCATGCCCAGCCACGAGCCGACGGCGCCACCAAGATACGCGCAGGTCATGTACGCGGTGGTGAGCCGGCTGCGCACCTCGGCCCGCAGTGTCTGGATCCGCACCTGGTTGGCCACCATCCCGGACTGCATGCCGACGTCGAGCAGCAGCGTGCCCACGACCAGGGCTGTCACGCCCACCGCCCCACCGAGACCGCCCAGCGCCAGCACCGTGGCCGAGACCCCCACCAGCAGGAAGCACACCCGGTTGACCGCGTCCGGTCCGTGCCGGTCGACCTGGCGGCCCGCGACCGGCGTGCACACCATGGTCACCGCGTTGACCAGGGCGAGCAGCCCCACCGCCCCCGCGCCCCTGCCGTACACCGGACCCGTGAGCAGCGGGGCCACCCCCGTCCATACGGCGGAGAAGCCGGCGAACACCAGGGCCTGGTAGAGGCAGGAGCGGCGCAGCAGGGCTTCCGTGCGCAGCAGTCGCAGCGGCTCGGCCAGGAGCGCCGGGTAGCGCTGGGCGGAGGGCGGGACCGTCCGCGGCAGGAGGCGGGCCGCCAGGGCCGCCACCGCCAGGGACAGCACGGCGGCCAGGACGTACGGCGCCCGCCAGCCCAGCCAGTCGCCGAGGGCACCGCCGACGGTGCGCGACAGCAGCATGCCCGCGAGGGAACCGCTCAGCAGCGTGCCGCCGGTGACACCGAGCCGCTCCTTCGGCACGAGCTGGGCGGCGAGCGGCCCGGCCAGCGGCGCCACCACCGTCGTCACACCCACCAGGGCACTGGCCCCCACCAGCGGCCCCAGCCCCGGCGCGGCGCTCGCGGCGAGCAGCCCCAGCCCGGTGACCGTGAGGAGAGTGACCAGCAGCGGGCGGTACGGGAAGCGGTCGCCGAGCGGGAGGAGCAGCCAGATCCCGGCCGCGTAGCCGAACTGGGTCGCGGTGACGACGGCGGCGGCCGCGTCGGGCGAGACACGCAGACCGGACGCCACCAACGGGCTGACGGCCTGCGGGAAGTAGACGTTGCCCACGGCCGCGCCGCAGACCAGTGCCAGCACCAGGATCAGCCGGGGGCTCGCGCCCTGGTGCGCTGTACGCTGCCGGTGGTCGTGATCCGTCATGGGCCGAAGTCCACGCCACGGCAGGGTGGTTGCCAAAGGATTTAGCGGGGGCCTCAATGATCAGCTTCCGGCTCGGCGTCGAGGACCTCGCCGACACCCGCTTCGCGATCTCGCCCCTGCGCGAGGTGATGGGCAGCCTGCGTGCCCTGCGCGCCCCCGCCCTCTATCCGCTGCACGTGCGGTGGCGCGCCTCCGTGCTCCAGGGGCTCGACGCGGCCGACGCCCGGCTGCTGGCCGCCCTGGTGGGGGACACCCTGGCCCTGCCCGACTTCCTGACCCCGAGGCCGACGTCCTTCGCGCCCACCCTCGACGAGCAGCTCACCGTCGTACGCGCCACACCACCGGAGGCCGTACGCCGCGACCTGCTCGCCGCTCATGCGCCCCGGCCCCTGCCCGACGTGCTGCGGGCGGTCACCGCGCCCGGTGACGCGCCGGTCGCGGAGCTGCTGGAGGAGTTGTGCGACCTCCTGCGCCGCTACTGGGAGTCGGCGCTGCTGCCGTCCTGGCCCCGGATGCGGCTCGTCCTGGAGTCCGACATCACCCACCGGGCACGGCAGCTGGCCACCGGCGGCGCCCGGCTGCTCTTCGCCGATCTGCACCGCAACCTGCGCTGGGACGACGGTGTCCTGCGCGTCGACCGGATGCGCGGACGCCACCACGTGGACGGCTCGGGGCGGGGCCTGCGCCTGGTGCCCTCGCTGTTCGCGCATCAGCCGGCGCCCCCGGTCAGCGCCGTGGAACCGCCGATGCTCGCCTACCCGAGCCGGGGTGCCGCGACCCTGTGGGAGCCGGAACCCGAACCGGACGCCCCGGCCCTCACGGCCCTGCTCGGCGCGCCCCGCACCACGCTGCTGCGGCTGCTGGCCGAGCCGCTCCCGACGGTGGAACTGGCCCGGCGCCTGGGAGTGACCCCGGGCGCCGTGTCCCAGCATCTGCGTGTCCTGCACGCGACGGGCCTGGTCACCCGGGCCCGCGACGGCCGCCGGGTGCTCTACCGGCGCAGCCCGCTGGGTGAGCGGCTGGCGGGGCACAGGGCCTGAGCGCTCAGCGGCTCGCGCTGCCCGACCGCGCCGCAGCGGCCCCGGAGGCCGGCCCGCTGCGGGAGACGACGCGCGTCCCGAAGCCGTCGACGACCCGGACCTGCAGCGAGCCGCACCCGCAGCGCGTCCACTCCGTGCGGCCCGTCGCGGTGGTGTGCCGCGACAGCACCTGGAACGGCTCGCCCCCGTCCGGCCAGCCGCAGTGCGGGCAGGCCGTGGCGTTGGTGCTGGTCATGACTGACTCCTCGTACGTCGTGGCTGGTTGACCGTCGCGACACAGCCAGGGTGCGTCGAGATCTCCGTACACGTCCAGGTTGACTTTGTGCACGCCATTGTGAAGCGTGGACTGCATGATTGACCTGCGCAGGCTGCACGTCCTCAGGGCCGTCTCCCACTACGGCACGGTCACCGCGGCCGCCCGGGCCCTGCACTTCACTCCGTCCGCCGCCTCCCAGCAGATCCGGCAGCTCGCCCGCGACCTGGACGTCGATCTGCTGGAGCCCCAGGGGCGTGGGGTGCGCCTCACTCCGGCAGCCGAGAGCCTGCTGGCGCACGCCGACGCCATCCAGGCCCGCTGGGACCTGGCCGAACTCGATCTACGGGCCGATCACGGAGCGCCCTCCGGGGTGCTGCGCGTGACCGGTTTCCCCGTGGCCATCTCGGTGCTGCTGGCCCCGATGGCGGCCCGGCTGGGCGAGCGGCATCCGCGGCTGTCCGTGCGGATCGCCGAGGTGGGTGTCCCGGAGAGCTTCGACCTGCTCTTCGAGGGGGAGACCGACCTGGCGATCGTCGAGGCCACCCCGCTCAACCCGCCGCTGAGCGACACGCGGTTCGACCAGCGGCCGCTGCTGGACGACCCGTTCGACCTGGTCGTCCCCGAGGGACACCGGCTCGCCGGGCGGGCCCGGGTCGACCTCGCCGAGGCGGCACGCGAGACATGGATCGCGCCGGTGGAGGAGAGCCCCTGCCGCCCGCATGTCCTGTCCGCCTGCGGCGCGGCGGGATTCACCCCCGACGTCGTCCACCACGCCCTGGACTGGAACGTCGCCGCCCACCTCGTCGCCCACCGGCTCGGCGTCGCCCTCGTCCCGCGCCTGGCCCACCTGACCCCGCACCTCCCGATCACCCGGGTCCGCTGCACAGGAAACCCCCACCGCAAGCTCCTGACCTGCACCCGAGGCGGCGGCCACGCCCGCCCGGCGGTCGCCGCGGCCCTCCAGGAACTGCGCGAACTGGCTCCTACGGCGGTCGCCTGAACCCGCCGCCCGCAGCGCGGCATCGTCCTACCCCTGGGCCACCGTCCGCTGAGACGGCCCCCGGCCGCAGCGCATGCCCCGCCCGCGGCCCGGGAGCCGCCTGTGCCCCGGCGCACCCGCTGCGGCGCCTCCACGGCGATTGCCCGCAGACAACGCCCGCGCGCCCCGCCTGCGGCGCGGGCATCGGCTGTGGCCGGGAGCGTCGGTCGGGGCGCAGGCCGGGGTTTCCCGCCGCGGCTCGCCCATCGGCGGTCGCCTGCGGGTGTGCCACCCGCGCGCACTGCCCTCAGCTCATCCCTCGGCCGTCGTCAGGGGCCGAAGGCCTGCTCACCGCCCCGGCGCCCCCACCCGCAGCGCGTCCATGACGAGGTCCAGCAGCCGGGTGGCGCGCGGTTGCCAGTCGGTGTGGGGGTCGATCGTCCAGAGGCCGCCGATCGTGAGGAAGAGATCGTCCGCGGTGATCCCCGGGCGGATGGTGCCGGCCTGCTCGGCGGCGCGCAGCAGCAGTTCGGCCGCCTCCGTCACCGGGGTGTGTCCCGGCTTCGCGGGCTGCCCCGGTGCGCTGGTGGCCTGGCGGATGGCGTCGGCCAGGCCCGCCTTGGCCATGGCGAACCGCGCGAGCCGGTCCATCCACTCGCGCAGCGCCCGGTCCGGCTCCCGGCTCTCGAGCAGCAGTTCGGCGGAGTCGGCGACCTGCTGCATCTCGTGGCGGTAGATCTCCAGGACGAGTGCCTCACGGCTGGGGAAGTGGCGGTAGAAGGTCCCCTGCCCGACGCACGCCTTCTTGGCGATCGAGCTCAGCGGCGCGTCCGCCGAACGCGTCAGTTCGGCCAGTGCCACTTCCAGGATGCGCTCCCGATTGCGCTGCGCGTCCGAGCGCAGGGGAGCGTCCTTCTTCTGCCGCACTCGCCCTCCTCGCGATCCATGGCCGAAACTCGGCCCTTGTTAAGCGGACAATTGTCCGTTACGTTTCCGGGGTAACGGACAACTGTCCGCTTGCTCCATCGTATCGGTGTGCCGTCCGCGCGGACAGCCCGCGACGGCCGCGCGCCGGCCGACCCACCCCGCATCCTGCCCCGTCACGAACCGGCACGGCCACCCGCAGCGCCCCCGCCTCCTGGCCTCGCGACCTGAGAGAGAAGGCTTCCATGCCCCCATCGACGTCCAGCGACCTCACCCTGTCCGTCAACGGCGAGAAGTACACGCTGACCGTCGACCACCGCACCACGCTGCTCGACGCCCTGCGCGAACGACTCGACATGACCGGTACCAAAAAAGGCTGTGATCAGGGCCAGTGCGGTGCGTGCACCGTCCTGGTCGACGGCCGCCGGAGCGTCTCCTGTCTGCAACTGGCCGTGGCGGCCGAAGGGCGCGAGATCACCACCATCGAAGGCGTGGCCGAGGGCGACCGACTGCACCCCGTGCAGCAGGCGTTCCTCGAGCTGGACGGCTACCAGTGCGGCTACTGCACGCCGGGACAGATCTGTTCGGCCATCGCGGTGATCGAGGAGCACGCGGCCGGCTGGCCGAGCGCGGCCACCGACGACGTACGGCCCGAGGCGGGACCACCACCTCTGACGCCGGAGGAGATACGGGAGCGCATGAGCGGCAACCTCTGCCGCTGCGGCGCCTACGTCTCGATCGTCCAGGCCGTGGCCCGGGCCGCCGAGTCCAAGGGGGCGGCGGCATGAGGGAGTTCGGCTACCAGCGGGCCTACGACGTCTCCGGCGCCGTGGAGCTGCTCGACGGCGACCGGGAAGCCCGCTTCCTGGGCGGCGGCACCAACCTGGTCGACCTGATGAAGACCGGCGTCGAACGGCCCGCCCTCCTCGTCGACGTACGCGAACTGCCCCTGAACCGCGTCGAGCCCACCGAGGACGGCGGACTGCGCATCGGGGCGACCGTCACCAACAGCGACCTCGCGGCACACCCCGAAGTCCGGCGCCGTTACCCGGCGTTGGCACAGGCCGTGCTGGCCGGAGCCTCCGGGCAGCTGCGCAACATGGCCACCGTCGGCGGCAATCTGCTCCAGCGCACCCGCTGCGGCTACTTCGCCGACGTCACCGCCCCCTGCAACAAGCGCAGCCCCGGCAGCGGCTGCCCCGCGATCGAGGGCGAGCACCACAACCACGCCGTCCTCGGCGCCTCCGGCCACTGCGTGGCCACCCACCCCTCCGACATGGGCGTGGCCCTGGCCGCCTTCGACGCGACCGTGTCGTACGAGACGGCCAACGGGCCGGGGGAGCTGCCGCTCGCCGACTTCTATCTGCCGGTGGGGGAGACCCCGCATCTGGAGACCGCCCTGCCGCCGGGCGCGCTGATCACCGGCGTCACCCTGCCGCCCGCCCCGGTCGCGGCGCGCTCCCGCTACCGCAAGGTCCGCGAGCGCGCCTCGTACGCCTTCGCCATCGGCTCGATCGCCGCCGCGCTCGACGTCCGGGACGGCGTCGTGCACGACGTGCGCCTGGCCTTCGGGGCCGTCGCCTCCCGCCCCTGGCGGGCCCGCGCGGCCGAGGGCGTCCTGCTCGGCGCACCCGCCGGCGCCGATACCTTCGCGGCCGCGGCGGAGCTCGAACTGGCCGCCGCCAGGCCCCTGCCCCACAACGGATACAAGGTGACCCTGATGCGCAACCTCGTCGTCGCCGTGCTGAGCGAACTCGCCGAGGAGGCCACCCGATGACCACCGCCACCAGGGGCTCCGTCGGTTCCTCGCACACCCGCGTGGAAGGCCGCGACAAGGTCACCGGGGCCGCCCGCTACGCCGGCGAGATCCCGTTCGCCGAACTCGCCCACGGCTGGCTGGTGCTGTCCACCGTCGCCCGCGGCCGCATCCGCGCCATGGACACCGAGGCCGTGCTCGGGATGCCCGGTGTCCTCGCCGTGCTCCATCACGAGAACGCCCCGCGCGTCGACACCGACTACGTCGGGCTGATGGGCATGTCCCCGGACCCGAGCATCGCCCTCTTCCAGCACGACCGGGTGGCCCACCGGGGCTGGCCGGTGGCGCTGGTCGTCGCCGAGACGTCCGAGCAGGCCCGGGAGGCCGCCGAGTCCCTCCAGGTCGACTACGACCAGGAGCCGCACGACGTCGCGTTCTCCGCCGAGCGGGAGAGCGAGGCGTACGCGCTCGACGGCCATATGCCGGGCGTCGTCGAGAAGGGCGACCTGGAGGCCGAGCTCGCGGCGTCCGCCGTCGTGCTGGACGCGGAGTACACCACTCCGGAGGAACACCACAACCCGATGGAGCCGCACGCGGCGACGGCCCGGTGGGAGGGCGGCCGGCTCGAGGTCGTCGACTCCAACCAGGGCACCACCTGGGTCGCCGGCGAGCTGGCCAACCTGTTCTCGCTCGACCCGGCCTCCGTGCGGGTGCGGTCCGAGCACGTCGGCGGCGGCTTCGGCAGCAAGGGTGTGCGTGCGCACCAGGTGGGCGCGGTGATGGCCGCGACCGTTGTGCAGCGCCCGGTCCGGGTCGTCATGACCCGCCGGCAGATGTTCTCGCTCGCCGGGTACCGCAGCCCCACGGCCCAGCGGGTCAGGCTCGGCGCGGACCCGGACGGGCGGCTGCGGGCGCTGGAGCACCGGTCCCTGAACCTCACCTCGGCCGTGCACGAGTTCGTCGAGCCGAGCGCCGCGGCGGGCCGGTCGATGTACGCCGCCGACGCCCACCACACGGCCAGCCGGATCGTCGGGCTCGATGTACCGACCCCGACGTGGATGCGCGCACCGGGCGAGGCTCCGGGCTCGTTCGCGCTGGAGTCGGCGCTCGACGAACTCGCCGAGCGGTGCGGCCTCGACCCGATCGAGCTGCGCGTACGCAACGAGCCCGAGGTGGGCCCGGTGTCCGGGCTGCCGTTCGGCAGCCGCAACCTGATCGCCTGCTTCCGGGAGGGCGCCCGCCGGTTCGGCTGGGCGGACCGGGACCCACGGCCAGGGATGCGCCGCGACGGGCGCTGGCTGCTCGGCACGGGCACCGCCGCCGCTTCCTTCCCCGCCGGAGCCATGCCCTCCACGGCCGCCGTCACCGCGGAGGCGGACGGCACCTTCACGGTGCGGATCAACGCCGCGGACATCGGCACCGGCGCCAGGACCGCGCTCACGCTGGTCGCCGCCGATGCCCTGGACGTGGCGACGGACCGCGTCCGGGTACGCATCGCGAACAGCGACTTCGGCCCGGCGATGATCGCCGGCGGCTCGATGGGCACCCGCTCCTGGGCCTGGGCCGTCGCGGCCGCCGCCGACGAACTGCGCCGGAGTCTCGCACCGGGCGCCGACATCCCGCCGGAGGGCATCACCGTACGGTCGGACACGACCGAGGCCATCGGCGCCCTCGCCCAGAAGGAGCGGCACTCCTTCGGGGCGCAGTTCGCCGAGGTCGCCGTCGACCCGGCCACCGGCGAGGTCCGCGTCCGCCGGATGCTGGGCATCTTCGCGGCAGGCCGGATCGTCAACCCGCTCACCGCCCGCAACCAGTTCGTCGGCGGCATGATCTGGGGCATCTCCATGGCCCTGCACGAGGAGGCCGTACGGGACCGGGCAAGCGGCGGCCTCTACGGCGCCGACCTCGCGGGCTACCACGTCGCCGCGCACGCCGACGTGCCGCACATCGAGGCCGACTGGGTCGACGACCCCGACCCGGACGATCCGGTCGGCATCAAGGGCATCGGCGAGATCGGCATCGTGGGTGCCGCGGCGGCGGTCGCCAACGCCGTGTGGCACGCGACCGGCGTACGTCACCGGAACCTGCCGATCCGGCCCGACCGTGTCCTGCTGGCGGGCGGCGATGCTTGACCTGGCCGGGCCCCTGCACGAGTGGATCGAGGAGGGCCGGGAGTTCGCCGTCGCCACGGTCGTCGCCGTCGGCGGCAGCGCCCCGCGCCCTCCCGGCGCCGCCATGGCCGTCTGCGCCGACGGCACGGTCATCGGCTCGGTCTCCGGGGGCTGTGTGGAAGGAGCGGTGTACGACCTCTGCGTCCAGGCTCTCCAGGAGGGGGAGACGCTCGTCGAGCGGTTCGGCTACAGCGACGAGGACGCCTTCGCCGTCGGTCTGACCTGCGGCGGAATCATCGACGTCATGATCACCCCGTACGACGCCGCCAAGGCACCCCAGACGGCCGCGCTCTCGGCCGCCGCCCGTGGCGAGCCGGTGGCACTCGCCCGGGTGGCCCGGGGACCCGCCGGCCTCCTCGGCCGGGCGGTGCTCGTACGCCCCGACGGCTCGCACGAAGGCGGTCTCGGCGGCACCCCGGACCTCGACCGCACTGCGATCGGCCAGGCCCGCGCCCTGCTGGACACCGGCCGCACGGGCACGGTCGAGCTCTCCGAGGACGGCTCGCACTGCCCGGGCGGTCTCACCCTGCTCGTGGAGTCGGCCGTGCCGCCGCCCCGCATGATCGTCTTCGGCGCGATCGACTTCGCGGCGGCCCTGGTGCGGGCGGGCAAGCTCCTCGGCCATCACGTCACCGTGTGCGACGCCCGCCCCGTCTTCGCCACCCGGGCCCGCTTCCCCGACGCCGACGAGGTCGTCGTGGACTGGCCCCACCGCTATCTGCGGTCGACGGAGACCGACGGGCGCACGGTGCTGTGCGTGCTCACCCACGACGCGAAGTTCGACGTGCCCCTGCTGACGGAGGCCCTGCGGCTGCCGGTCGCCTACGTCGGTGCCATGGGCTCCCGCCGCACCCACCGCGACCGCAACCGGCGCCTGCGGGAAGCGGGCGTCGGCGAGCGCGAGCTGGCCCGGCTGAGGTCGCCGATCGGACTGGACCTGGGCGCCCGTACGCCCGAGGAGACCGCCGTGTCCATCGCGGCGGAGATCGTCGCGGCACGGCGCGGCGGGACGGGCCTGCCGCTCACCGGCTCGGGGACTCCGATCCACCGGGCCGAGCAGCTGCCCCGAGCGGTCTGAGACCGTCGGGAACACGCCGAAGGGGCCGCAGCAGGCAACGGCTGCGGCCCCTCCTCGGCACCTCGGCACCGGTCGTGCGACGGGTCAGGCGGCGGCCGGCTCCGTGGCCTGGCCGTGCAGACGGGTGATGACCTCGGTCAGCTGCGCGGCGACCTCGGCGTCGTCGGCCGGGTGGGTCTCGGCGAAGCGGGTCAGCGAGCCGGGGATGGACACCTTGACGTCCTCCAGCACCTTGGCGCCGGCGATACCGGCGGACTTGCGGGTCTCGTCGTGCGCCCAGACACCGCCGAACTGGCCGAAGGCGGTGCCGACCACGGCGACGGGCAGGCCGCTGAGGGCGCCGGCGCCGTACGGGCGGGACAGCCAGTCGATGGCGTTCTTCAGGACGGCCGGGATGGTGCCGTTGTACTCGGGCGTGAACAGGATCAGGCCGTCGGCCGCCTCGGCGGCCTCGCGCAGCTTCACGGCGGCGGCCGGAACGGTGCCCTCGACGTCGATGTCCTCGTTGTAGAAGGGGATCTCGGCGAGGCCCTCGAAGAGGTTCACCTCGGCACCCTCGGGGGCGAGCTTGACGGCCGCCTCGGCGAGCTGGCGGTTGTGCGACCCGGCGCGAAGGCTGCCGACGAGCGCGAGGATGCGAACAGACATGCTGACTCCCACGTAGAGAAAGACTGCTGCGAAACACAGCCGTTACGATCCGGACCGAGGTCCGTTTATTGTTTCTAGCATCCTAACCGGACCGCGGTCCAGTTTTGTTCCCGATGCTTTACGCTGGCTTCATGTCCACCGCCCCGCCCCCCTTCCCGACGCCCCAGGAGCCCGTCGCCCTTCCCGAGCTGCTCCAGCTCGAGGACGCCCCGGAGGCCGACGAGCCGTGCCTGCGGGCCGACGCCGCGCGCAACCGGGCCCGGCTGCTGGAGGCCGCCGGGCGGCTGGTGGCGGAGCGCGGCGCCGACGCCGTCACGATGGAGGCGGTGGCCGCGGCGGCCTGCGTCGGCAAGGGCACGGTCTTCCGCCGGTTCGGCGACCGCACCGGTCTGCTGACGGCGCTGCTCGACCACTCCGAGAAGAAGTTCCAGGCCGCGTTCCTCAGCGGCCCGCCGCCGCTCGGACCCGGCGCGCCGCCCGTGGAGCGGCTGCGGGCGTTCGGCTGCGCGATGCTGCACCGGTCGACCGAAGATCTGGAGCTGCAACTGGCGGCAGAGCCGGGTGCGAACCGCCGCTTCATCAGCCCGGCGCGCAGCGTGCTGCGCCACCATGTGGCCGTGCTCCTGCGTCAGGCGATCCCCGACGCGGACTGCGAACTCCTCTCCCACACCCTGATGGGCCAGCTCGACCCGGCCCTGATCCACCACCTGACCAAGCAGTGCGGGATACCCCTGGCCCGCCTCGAGGAGGCGTGGACCGACCTGGTCGACCGGCTGACGGGCACGGAATCCACCCCCTAGAGGCGCCCGCCGCCCTCCGTGAACGCTCACGGCTTCGTCACAACTCCCCCGCCGGAAGCGCGCATTGAGGCTTCTGCCAAGATGCCGTACGTCATGGTGCAGATACCGAAAACGCCCGCGCCCCCGTCCCCCGCACCGATGCGCTCCGTGCCCACGAGCGCCGATGTGGCCCGCCTGGCCGGCGTCTCGCGCGCGACCGTCTCCTACGTCCTCAACAACACCAGCGCCGTACGGATCAGCGAGCCCACCCGCCGCCGGGTCCACCAGGCAGCGAAGGAACTCGGGTACGTGCCGCACGCGGCCGCCCGCTCCTTGCGCGCCGGGCACAGCCGTATGGTCCTGATCCCCGCGCCGACCTTCCCCGTCGGCCCGCTCTACAGCCGGTTCCTCAGCGACCTCCAGGTCGCGCTCGGCGGCCTGGACTACACGGTCGTGCAGTACGGCACCGGCGGCCCGCACGGCGACGACGCCGCCCGCGCCTGGGCCGAACTGCGGCCCGTGGCCGTGCTGGTGCCCGGTTCCGGACTCGGTCCGCGCGGGGTGGCCGTGCTCAAACGCTCCGGGGCACGGGCCGTCGTCACCCTCGGTCCCGAGACCATCGAGGGCGCGCACGCCCTGCTCATGGACCACGATGTCGTCGGCTACAGCGCGGGCGCCCACCTCTACGACCGCGGCCGCCGCCGGATCGGCGTCGTCGTCCCGCAGGAGCCCGGCCTCGATGCGTTCTCAGCGCCCCGGCTCGACGGTGTACGCCAGTCCCTGCGGGGCACCGACGCCACCGTGACCGAACTGCCCCTCGCCCACGAGGAACAGGCCGCGGCGCGCCTCGCCGCCCGCTGGCGGACCCTCGGCCTGGACGCCGTGTTCACCTACAACGACGAGTACGCGATGCTCCTGATGCGGGCCCTGCAGGACGAGGGCATCCGCATCCCGGAGGAGACGGCCGTGGTCGGCGCCGACGATCTGATGCTCGGCCGGCTGCTGCGGCCGCGGCTGAGCACCGTCCACCTCGAACTGCCCTCCGGCCGTGAACTCGCCGAACTGGTCGACCGCGCCGTGCGCAAGCCCGGGACCGAACCCGAGACGCACAAGGTGCTGGGCGCGACGGTGCTGCACCGCGACTCGAGTTGACCCGACCGGAAGACAACTCCCCGGCGGACGGCCGGAATTATCCGGCCCCCCGGCCGACGGCAGGCGGCACCGGTCATCGCCCCGCGCATGACTAGGATGTTGCATCATCAACAAAATGGGGGCGCGTGCGAACGCGGCCGCAGCACACACGGCTGCCCCGGATCGCCGCGCCCCGCCCTGTGACCGCCGAACCGGCCCAGTTCTGACGGGAGTTCACACATCCCGTACGCCGGTGACCGATCGATCGGAGAGCCGTCATGCCGCTGCTCGACACCAGGACCTGGCAGCCCTACGCCCTCGCGGGGCCCGGGTACACCGTCACCGAGCCCGCCACCGGCCAAGCCCTCGGCCCCCTCGCCCTCGCCACCCCCGAGGACGTAGGCGCCGCCGCCGGGCGCGCGGCCGCCGCCCAGCGCGAGTGGGCCCGCGCCCCGCACTTCGCCCGCGCCGCCGTACTCCGCAAGGCCGGCGACCTGTTCACCGCGCACGCCGCCGAACTGCGCGAATGGATCGTCCGCGAGTCCGGGTCCGTCCCCGGCAAGGCCGACTTCGAACTGCACGTCGCCGCCCAGGAGTGCTACGAGGCCGCCGCGCTCGCCTCCCGCCCGGCGGGCCAGGTCCTGACCAGCGAGGCGCCGCGCCTGTCGTACACGCGGCGTGTCCCGGCCGGGGTGGTGGGCGTCATCTCACCGTTCAACGCCCCGCTGATCCTGTCCATCCGCTCCGTCGCGCCCGCCCTCGCCCTGGGCAACGCGGTCCTCCTCAAGCCGGACCCGCGCACCGCCGTCTGCGGTGGACTGTCCCTCGCGGCGGTCCTCGCCGCCGCGGGCCTGCCGCAGGACCTGCTGCACGTGCTCCCCGGCGGCCCGGACGCCGGACAGGCCCTGGTCTCCGACCCGCGTGTGCCGGTCATCTCCTTCACCGGCTCCACCGCCGCCGGACGGGCCGTCGGCGAGGCCGCGGGCCGTCACCTCAAGCGGGCCCACCTGGAGCTGGGCGGCAACTCGGCCATGATCGTGCTGGCGGACGCCGACCTCGACGCGGTGATCTCCACCGCCGCCTGGGGCTCGTTCTTCCACCAGGGGCAGATCTGCATGACGACCGGACGCCACCTGGTGCACGCGTCCCTGTACGACGAGTACGTCGAGCGGCTGGCCGCCAAGGCGGACTCCCTCGCCGTCGGCGACCCGTACCGCGACCAGGTCCACCTGGGCCCCATCATCGACTCCGGCCAGCTCGCCAAGATCAGCGGCCTGGTCGAGTCCAGCAGGGCGGCGGGCGCCAAGATCGCCGCGGGCGGCACACACGACCGGCTCTTCTACCGGCCCACCGTCCTCGCCCATGTCGACGAGCGCACCCCGGCGTACACGGAGGAGGTCTTCGGCCCGGTGGCGCCCGTCCGCTCCTTCACCACCGCCGACGAGGCGGCGGCCCTGGCCGCGCAGGGCCCGTACGGTCTCTCCCTGGGCATCGTCACCAGGGACACGGCCCGCGGCCTGGACCTCGCCGAGCGCATACCGACCGGCATCGTCCACATCAACGACCAGACCGTGAACGACGAGGCCGTGGCGCCGTTCGGCGGGGTGGCCGCCTCCGGCACCGGCGCCCGGTTCGGCGGCGAGGCCAATCTGGAGGCCTTCACCGAACTGCGCTGGACGACGGTACGCGGAGACGTGGCCCCGTACCCCTTCTAGGCCGGGCGTGGCTCCCGGGCCCGGACACGACCTGGGGCCGGGCCCGGCCCAGCAGGCCAGGCCCGGCCCCGGGGCCGGTTGCGCGGGGGGGGCGTCCGATCGCCCCGGGCGGCTTACTCGGTCCCCTGCGGCTGCTGGGCCTGCTGCTCGGCGACGGCCTTGCGGACCTCGTCCATGTCCAGACCCCGTGCCTGGCCGATGACGTCGGTCAGGGCGGCCTCGGGCAGGGCACCCGGCTGGGCGAACACGGCGACCTGATCCCGGACGATCATCAGCGTGGGAATCGACTGGATACCGAAGGCCGCGGCCAGCTCCGGCTGCGCCTCGGTGTCCACCTTGCCGAACACCAGGTCCGGGTTCTCCTCCGCCGCCTTCTCGTAGACCGGGGCGAACTGCTTGCACGGCCCGCACCAGGACGCCCAGAAGTCGATCAAAACGAACTCGTTGTCCGTGACCGTCTGGTCGAAGTTCTCCTTGGTGAGCTCCACGGTGCTGCTCATGGTGTAAATCCCTCTTCCTGGTGTGGGGGCAAACCGTCGGCACAACACGGCCGACCTGGTAGGTATTCCGCGCCCCTACCCGTGTGGCCAGGGCGCACACCACCCACCAGACTGACCCCATGACGGAAACGGAAACCAACGTGTACGACGTCGTGGTGCTCGGGGCCGGGCCCGTGGGGGAGAACGTCGCCGACCGCACCCGCGCGGCCGGTCTGACCACCGCGGTCGTGGAGAGCGAACTGGTCGGCGGCGAGTGCTCGTACTGGGCCTGCACCCCCAGCAAGGCCCTGCTGCGGCCGGTCATCGCCCGCGCCGAGGCCCGCCGGGTACCCGGCCTGCGCCAGTCGGTCCAGGGCCCCCTCGACGCCTCCGCGGTCCTCGCCCACCGGGACTACTACACCGCCCACTGGAAGGACGACGGCCAGGTCCGGTGGCTCGACGGCACCGGCGCCGACCTGTACCGCGGCCACGGACGGCTCACGGGCCCCCGCACGGTGACGGTCACCGGCCCCGACGGCGCCGAGCACCTCCTGACCGCCCGGCACGCCGTCGCCGTCTGCACCGGCAGCCGCGCGTCCCTGCCCGAGCTGCCCGGACTCGACGAGGTCCGGCCGTGGACCAGCCGGGAGGCCACCAGCTCCCCGAGCGTGCCCGGCCGGCTGATCGTGGTCGGCGGCGGCGTGGTCGCCACCGAGATGGCCACGGTCTGGCAGGCCCTCGGCTCCGAGGTCACCATGCTGGTCCGCGGCAAGGGACTGCTTCCCCGGATGGAGCCCTTCGCCGGAGAACTGATCGCCGAGGCGCTCACCGAGGCCGGCACGGACGTCCGCACCGGCACGTCGGTCGAATCGGTGACCCGCGAGGGCATCGTCGTGTCCGTCACCACCGACGCGGGCGACCGCATCGAGGCCGACGAGATCCTCTTCGCCATCGGCCGCGCGCCGCGCACCGACGACATCGGCCTGGAGACGATCGGCCTGGACCCCGGCTCCTGGCTGCCGGTCGACGACAGCCTCCGCGTCACCGGCCACGACTGGCTGTACGCGGTCGGCGACGTCAACCACCGCGCCCTGCTCACCCACCAGGGCAAGTACCAGGCGCGCATCGCGGGCGCCGCCATCGCCGCGCGGGCCACGGGAGAAACGCTCCTCGCCGAGCCCTGGGGCGCCCACGCCGCGACAGCCGACCACGCGACCGTCCCCCAGGTCGTCTTCACCGACCCGGAGGCGGCCGCGGTGGGCCTGTCCCTGGCCGAGGCGGAACAGGCCGGCCACCGCGTGAAGGCCGTCGACGTCGACCTGTCCTCCGTCGCCGGGGCCGGCCTGTACGCCGACGGCTACAAGGGCCGCGCCCGCATGGTCGTCGACCTCGAGGGCGAGATCCTGCGCGGCGTGACCCTCGTAGGCCCGGGCGTCGGCGAACTCATCCACTCCGCGACGATCGCCGTGGCCGGCGAGGTCCCGGTCAGCCGCCTGTGGCACGCGGTCCCGTCCTATCCGACGATCAGCGAGGTGTGGCTCCGGCTGCTGGAGGCGTACCGGGACGCCTGACCGGCCCCGCCCGGGCGGGCGGCGGGCCCGCCCGGAGGCCACCGGTCGCCGCCGGACCGGGTCACGCGTGCGCGGGCACCACCAACTCCCGGTAGTCGTCGCTCCACAGGTCCTCCTCCGCCTCGGGCAGCAGCAGCACCCGGTCCGGCCGCAGCGCGTCCACCGCCCCCTCGTCGTGGGTGACCATGACGATCGCGCCCGGGTAGGTGCCCACCGCGGCCAGGACCTCGGCGCGGGAGGCCGGGTCCAGGTTGTTGGTGGGCTCGTCCAGGAGCAGGACGTTGGCGCCCGAGTGCACCAGGCCGGCGAGGGCGAGCCGGGTCTTCTCGCCGCCGGAGAGGACGCCGACACGCTTGCCCGTGTCGTCGCCGGTGAACAGGAACGAGCCCAGGACCTGGCGGGCTTCGCCGTCGGTGAGGTGCGGGGCGGCACCGGCCAGGTGCTCGCGCACCGTCAGCTCCGGGTCCAGCGTGTCGTGTTCCTGGGCGAAGTAGCCGAGCCGCAGCCCGTGCCCGTGGACCACCCGGCCGCTGTCGGGTGTGTCCCGACCCGCGAGGATGCGCAACAGGGTCGTCTTTCCCGCGCCGTTGGGGCCGAGAACGACCAGGCGGCTGCCCCGGTCGAGGGCCAGATCCACCCCCCGCAGGACGTGCTGTCCGCCGTACGACCTGGTGAGGCTCACGGCGCCGAGCGGGATCCGGCCGCAGGGCGCCGGCTCGGGCAGCCGGATCCTGGCCGTCTTCTCGGCGCGCCGGGCCGGTTCGAGGTCGGCGAGCATACGGTCGGCGCGGCGGGCCATGTTCCGGGCGGCCACCGCGGTCGACACCCGGGCCCGCATCCGGCCGGCCTGGGCGTGCAACGACGCCGCCTTGCGCTCGGCGTTCGCCCGCTCGCGGGCCCGTCGCCGCTCGTCGGCGTCCCGCTGGGCCAGATAGGCGTCCCAGCCGGTGTTGTGGACGTCCAGCGCGGCCCGCCCCGGGTCCAGGTGGAACACCCGGTTCACGGTGCCGGCCAGCAGGGACGTGTCGTGGCTGATCATCACAAGCCCGCCCTGATGGCTCGCGAGGAACCCGCGCAGCCAGGCGACCGAGTCCGCGTCCAGGTGGTTCGTCGGCTCGTCCAGCAGCAGGGTGCCGTGCCCGGCGAACAGGATGCGGGCCAGTTCCACGCGCCGGCGCTGACCGCCCGACAGGGCGCTGAGCGGCCGGTCCATCAGGCCCGCCGGCAGCCCGACCCCGGCGGCGACCCGGGCGGCCTCCGCCTCGGCCGCGTAGCCGCCGCGCGCCTGGAACTCGGCCTCGGCCCGCACATAGGCGTTCATCGACCGCTCCGCGCCGTCGGCCATCGCGGCCTCGGCGCGGCGCAGCTCCCGCACGGCGCGGTCCAGGCCGCGCGCGGACAGGATCCGGTCGGTGACGGTGACCGACTGGTCGGCCGCGCGGGAGTCCTGCGGGAGATGGCCGACGTCGCCGGTGCGGGCGACCGTTCCGGCGGCGGGCTGCAGGACGCCCGCCAGGGTGTGCAACAGGGTGGTTTTTCCCGCGCCGTTACGGCCGACCAGGCCGATGCGGTCGCCGGGGGAGACGTGGAGGGAGACGCCGGCCAGCAGCAGACGCGCGCCCACGCGCACGTCGACGTCACGAACGGTGATCATGAGAAAACGCTCCGAAGGAGAATTCCGATCAGGAATTCCGATCAGGAATTCCGATCAAAAATTCCGAATCAGCAAGAGGACACACGGGTGGCGTGGAAGCGGGTCCTCGGCTAGGAAATTCGGGGCGTAGACATGGGAATCACGGTAACGGAGGCGCCCCGCAGGACGCCTCCGGTTTTCTGTGCCCTACGGCAGCTCGAACCCGAGGGCCCGAGCGGCCTCCTCCGGCGTCGGCTGAGCCCAGCGCTCCGCCATCGCCAGGTTGGACGCCAGCGAACGCGGCTCGGCCCGGTCCAGATACAGGGCGCCGTCGAGGTGGTCCGTCTCGTGCTGCACGATCCGTGCGGGCCAGCCGGAGAACACCTCGTCCAGCGCGCGCCCGTGCTCGTCCTGCCCGGTCAGCCGCACCTCTGCGTGGCGTGCCACCACCGCCTGCCAGCCCGGCACGCTCAGACAGCCCTCGAAGAACGCTGCCCGCGCGTCGCCGACGGGCTCATAGACGGGATTGACCAGCACCCGGAAGGGCTGCGGCACCCGCCCGCGCGCCAGACGCACCTCGTCCGGCACCGGAGCGGGATCCTCGATCACCGCGATCCTGAGCGGCACCCCGACCTGGGGCGCCGCGAGACCGACCCCCGGCGCCGCGTGCATGGTGACCCGCAGGGCCTCGACGAACCGGGCCAGCAGCGCGGGCTCCAGCTGACCGTCGTACGGCTCGGTGCCCCGCCGCAGCACCGGGTCCCCGGCCGCGACGATGGTCAACGGGACGCCTTCCGCGAGGAGTTCCTCGACCCGCTCGGCCAGCGGTGCGCGATCACTCGGAGTTCCCATCGCGTCAGGATGGCACGGCACCCTCCCCGCTCGCGTGACGCACGTCACATGCGCTCGTCGGGAACTGAACGCCCCGCCGCTCCGACTACTGCACCGCAACAACCCCCACCGCACCGCGAACGATCACCACCGCACCGCACCGCAACGGCCAAGAAGACGTCCCCCGGAGAAGCCCGCCGATGACCACCGCTCCCTCGACCACCACGGACGAGGCCCCGCAGCCAGCCACCCCGGCACCGTCGAAGAGCAGTTGGGCCCCCTTGCGCCCACTGGTGCTTCGCCTGCACTTCTACGCCGGGGTGCTGGTGGCGCCGTTCCTCCTCGTCGCCGCCGTCACCGGCCTGCTGTACGCCGCCTCCTTCCAGGCCGAGAAGATCGTGTACGACCACGAACTGACCGTCCCCGTCGGCGAGCGGAAGCTGCCGATCAGCGAGCAGGTGGCCGCCGCCCGCAAGGCCCACCCCGAGGGCACCATCTCGGCCGTACGCCCCTCACCCGAGGCGGACGCGACGACCAGGGTCATGCTGTCCGGCGTCCCGGGCGTCGACGAGGGCCACGCGCTCGCCGTGTTCGTCGACCCCTACACCGCGAAGGTGCGCGGCTCCCTCGAGCAGTACGGCTCGACCGGCGCGCTGCCGCTGCGCACCTGGATCGACGAGTTCCACCGTGACCTCCACCTGGGCGAGACAGGGCGGCTGTACAGCGAGCTGGCGGCCAGCTGGCTGGGGGTGATCTCGGCCGGCGGGCTGGTGCTGTGGTTCTCCCGCCGCCGTGCCCTGCGCAAGGTGCGGGGGACGAACGGGCGGCGCCGCACGCTCGGACTGCACGGCAGCGTCGGCGTCTGGGCGGCCACCGGGTTCTTCTTCCTCTCGGCGACCGGTCTCACCTGGTCGGCCTACGCCGGGGCCAACATCGACGAGCTGCGCACCTCGCTGGGCCACGCCACCCCGTCGGTGTCGGCGGCGGCGGGCGGTGAACACGCCGGCCACGGCTCCGCGGCCGGGCAGGCGGGAGACGCCGCGCACGGCGTGGGCCTGGACAAGGTTCTGGCGGCGGCGCGGGCCGAGGGCCTCGGCGATCCGGTGGAGATCGTCCCGCCGGCCGATGCGACCTCGGCGTACGTCGTCAAGCAGGTACAGCGCAGCTGGCCCGAGAAGCAGGACTCCGTCGCGATCGACCCGTCCAACGGCGAGGTCATGGACGTACTGCGGTTCGCCGACTACCCCCTGCTCGCGAAGCTCACCCGGTGGGGCATCGACCTGCACACCGGCATCCTGTTCGGCCTGGCCAACCAGATCGTGCTGATGCTGCTCACGCTCTCCCTGATCCTGCTGATCGTGTGGGGCTACCGCATGTGGTGGCAGCGCGGCCGCGGCTCCGCCTTCGGCCGGCCGATCCCGCGCGGCGCCTGGCAGCAGGTACCGCCGCAGATCCTGGTCCCGCTGCTCGCCGGGGTCGCCGTGCTCGGCTACTTCCTGCCGCTCTTCGGAATCCCGCTGGCGGCCTTCCTGGCCGTCGACATCGTCCTGGGCGAGATCGCCTACCGACGGGGACGGCGGTCGTACGGAACCGGGACACCGGCGCGGTAGCGGACGGCCCGCCGACACCGGTGCCCGGCTCCGCACGGAGCCGGGCACCGTCCGTGCCACCGGCGGTCAGCGCTGCTCGGGCCAGGCGCGAGCAGCGAAGTCACCCGCGAGTATCGAAGCCACCCGCGAGCGCCGAGGCGATCCGCAGGTGCGACTCCGCCTCCTCGTACCGCCCCTGCCGCTGGAGCGTGCGGCCGAGCATCAGCCGGGCATAGTGCTCGACGGGGTCGCGCTCTACGATCGTCCGCAACTCGGTCTCCGCACGCCACAGTTGGGCCGAGTGGTAGTAGGAACGCGCCAGCAGCAGCCGCGGCCCGGTCTGCTCGGGCACCTCCTCGACCAGCCCCACCAGGACGCGCGCGGCGGCGGCGTAGTCCTTGGCGTCGAAGAACAACCGAGCGCGCTCCCAGCGCTCCGCCGGTGTTCCATGGGCGTAGTAGGTGGTGTCGTAGGTCGTGTTCACTCGGAGCCTCCTTCGAGGCCGACAACCGGGCCGGTCGGTTCAATATTCCACTACTTAGGCAGGCCGCTGGTCGGCAGGTCGGCAAGGTCGGCAAGGTCGGCCAGGGCGGCCAGCTCGGAGTCGGCCCGCTCGGTGATCAGGCTGAGCACCCGGCCGGCGACGGCCAGGTCCTCCGCCGGGATGCCGTCGTAGATCCGGCCGGTGATGGGCGCCGTCTCGCCGGAGGTCCTGTCGTAGAGTTCCCGCCCGGCGTCCGTGATCCGCATGCCCGATGCCTCGTCCGGGGTCAGCAGCCGCGCGGCGGTCAGCTCGTCGATCACTCCGTGCACTTCCGTCGCGTCGATCTTCAGCGCCCCGGTGACCCCGTCGACGAGCTGCTCGCGCCTCACCGGGCCGTCGGCGACGGCCGCGAGCCGGAGGGTGACGGACTGCAAGCGGTGCGTCGAGCAAGGCCGTCAGGTCGCGCGCGAACTCCCTTGTGCGCGCGCTGTCGAGACCGCCGAGCGGCTCCCCGGGTGCGTTCCAGGAGGCCGGCGGTCTCCAGTGCGCGGGCGAGCTTCGACAGGTAGAGCGGCTCGAGTCCGGTGTGGTCGACGGCCACCCGCCACTTAATCGACAGCCGCCACACCAGGAACCCGGGCGTCGCGCCTTCAGGTGTGTGCTCAGGGGGTGTCCAGGGGAGGGCCGCCCGGATGACGCAGTGGCGGGGTGACGCGCTGACGCGAGACCTCCCGCCGGACTAGGTTGTGGCCATGAGCAATCTTGAGCGCGAGGCGGCCCCCGCTCTCTGCGGTGGCCGGGGCTTCGTGGTGGCGGAGCCGGTGCGTGAACTCCTCAGTCCCCGGCGCGTCAAACTGGGCGAGTCCAGCGAGGTCCGCCGGCTGCTGCCCAACCTCGGCCGCCGGATGGTCGGGGCCTGGTGCTTCGTCGACCACTACGGGCCCGACGACATCGCCGAAGAACCCGGCATGCAGGTGCCGCCGCATCCCCACATGGGGCTGCAGACGGTGAGCTGGCTGCACGAGGGGGAGGTGCTGCACCGCGACTCCACCGGCAGCCTCCAGACGATCCGCCCGCGCGAACTGGGCCTGATGACCTCCGGCCGGGCGATCAGCCACTCCGAGGAGAGCCCTCGCCCGCATGCCCGTTTCCTGCACGGTGCGCAGCTGTGGGTCGCCCTTCCGGACGGCCACCGCCACACCGACCCGCGCTTCGAACACCACGCCGACCTGCCGGTCGTCACGGCACCCGGCATCGAGGCCACGCTGATCCTCGGCGAACTGGACGGCGCGACCTCGCCCGGCACGGCGTTCACCCCGATCGTCGGCGCCGACCTGTCCCTGACCCGAGGCGCGGACGTACGCCTCCCTCTGGAACCGGACTTCGAGTACGCCGTCCTGTCCATGTCCGGCGAAGCCCACGTGGACGGCGTCCCGGTCCTGCCAGGCTCGATGCTCTACCTCGGCTGCGGCCGCAGCGAACTGCCCCTGCGGGCGGAGTCGGACGCGAGCCTGATGCTCCTGGGCGGCGAGCCGTTCGAGGAGGAGCTGATCATGTTCTGGAACTGGATCGGGCGATCTCAGGAAGAGATCGTACAGGCGCGTCAGGACTGGATGGAAGGGTCGCGGTTCGGCGAGGTGAAGGGGTACGACGGGGCTCCACTGCCGGCCCCTGAACTGCCGGCGGTGGCGCTGAAGCCGCGGGGAAGGGTGCGCTGACCTGCAGGAATGTCTGAAGTCGCGCGGTTGACGAGCGGGAGGCGGCCGGACCCTGCTTCCCGCTCTTGGATCACTGGCGGGAGCGCGGCCAAGTACGTGTCGGGAGTGGTTTCGGGTGGCGGACGATTCCACGGTGTGGCCGTCTGTGGGCGTCTGTGGCAGGACGGTTGCTGACCTGATGCTGACTTTCCTGACGCCTAGTCAGTTGCCGCAAGGCTGCTCTCTTCGCAGCTCCGTCGAGTCCGGCGGTGTTTGCAGGTTCAGTGTTGGCCGGACTGATGCTGACTATGGGGCTGAGGGCGGTCTCGCCTGGACCGAGGCGCGAGGCCTTCTCCGTGTGACGTTGTAGGGAGACGACAAGACTGGCGTTTGCCGTATGGCGCTTCTCGAAGAATGCCGCAGAGGCGGCTGAGCGGTACCAGCAGGTTCTTCGTCTGCGGGTGGTACACGAGCAGTACCCGCGCTGACCTGCAGTGACGGTGCGGTACCGGTGGGCGGTTGAGGCTATGGTCCGCGTATGGCCCGGATCTTGGTCTCGGACGAGTGATCCGAGCCGCCCGCTCACCGACGCAGCTGCCGCTGGTAGTCAAGGAAGCGCACGGTCCCACTCATCACGGGCACGTGCGAGGGGCTGCCCTCCCCGCCCGCGGGGTTGTTTTCCGACTCGCGAGACGAGATCGGGAGGTAATGTGCTCCTCAAGCGGTGTTCCCGTGCTGGCGAACGACCAACCGGATGGTGTCGGCTGCTCCCTGCCTCCCTGCCTGCCGGGGGGGGGGAAGCTGGACGAACGGGGCAACATCGCGGCCTACACCCGTGCTTGTGGGATGTTCGTGGCCGATGGCTGGTCAATGAGTGAGATCCCAGGGCTACCGGCCTCAGAAGAGTCGTTGTGCAAGGTCGGCAACCGCGGGTCCGTCAGCGGTGGCGAGCAGGGCGCGGAGGTCTGTGCAGGCGTCGGTATGAGCTGAGGAGTCCATACCCGTCCTTCGCAGTGCTTTAGCCCAGCTGACATCGTCGCCGGTGTGGGGTGTGAGCACTGCCAGGCCGGTTTCGCCCTCAGTTCTGGTGGTGAGGGCACCTTGCAGAGCGGGCCAGCGGGCTGTGATCTCGGCGAGGGTGATGAGGTGCATGGCGTCTTCGACGGCTTGTGTGGTGCCCTCTTTGTAGGCGAGGACGCGCAAGTAGAACTGCCACACGGTCAGAAGCCTCTTGGCCTCTCGAATGGACAGGTGGCGCTGGGCGCTCAGTCTGTCCTGCAGGCGGTCACGTATGACTGGGTGTGTTTCCAGGGCGAGTACTTGGGTTTCAAGCTCGGGCTGCGGAGCTGCTGGCTCGGCCGACGCCAAGTTCATTGCTGGGGGGGGGGGGGGGGGGCCGACTGCTGCGGTTGAAGCTGCAGTTGGCTGGGTGGATGAGGTGTGGAGCTCGGGCGATTGGTCAACGGGTCCCAGCAGGCCGCTCATAGCGCCTACGAGACTGTGGCGGGTGATCGGTGGCAGGGTGACAGGGAGTTGGATGAGTTTCCGCAGGAAGGTTCATCCCCAGGAAGGGTCTTGGTGGCCTGCCTTTCCTTGCGTTGAGGCGGGATCGGAGTAAGCGCGGTCGAGGTGTGCTGCGACGACGGCGGAGTCAAGTCCGAGAACGAAGCGGCATGGCACTGCATCCGGATCGACGCGTCGATGCAAGGAGTGCAGTGCTCCGGACAGGAAGAGGTTGATGGCCTCGAATACTTCGGCGGTTGCGCGTGCAGAGCAGCGGTCCAGATCGTCAATGAAGACGATGAGTTCGCGACCGCTGGACCAGATTGTTTCCAGGAGGTAGCTGATGTCGTGCTGGACGAGAAAGAGGTAGCCGGACCGGGCGTTGTAGTAGGGGTCGCGTAGCGCGTTGTCCGATCCGGATGCCGGGGCGGCAAAGGCACCGCTAAGCACGGGGCCGTCGAGGATCTCTCCTGGCAGGAAGGAGTGTGCCCGGCCCAGTAGGAATCGAAGGACCGTGTGCACGAGCCCCATGAGCAGAATGAGCAGCGGAAGCCCGATGGCCAGGAGCGGGGCGTTTGCGCTGTGCCCTGACCACGTGTAGTGCGTGTCTGCCTTGGCCAGTTGCGCCACGATGGGGACGGCCAGGGCAAAGACGCCCACCCGCAGAAACGGTGACAGAAGCCGCCGACTAACGGTACGGCGCAGGTGATGGCGGTCGAGCCGTTCTGCGTTACGGCGTAGCCAGTATGCCTCGCGGGCGCGGCCGGCTGTGCCTTGCGCGCCGCGTGAGGCTTCCACGATCTCGCGAGAGAGCCCGGCCCAGATCTGGTCGCTGGTTTGATACGCCCATGGATTGAAGCGGACCGTTACCACTGTGCGAGGGGTTGTTGGAGGGGAAGGCGTGCCGTACAGCAGAGGCCACCTGCTGCGTTTGCTATTGGCATCCGACCGGGGCGGGCTGAGCAGCAGTCTGATGGCGGAGCGCACGGGCAGGTTGCGACGGCGCAGCCGTAGCGTCCACTTGTGTGCCTGATTCTTCCAGCGCTGTCGGCGGCCTACGTGGGCCGGAATCAGGTCCTGCTGGCGGGCAATGACCTCCTTCTCAATGAGTTGCATGATCGTGGATTTGCCTGACCCCCACGGTCCCTCGATCGCGACGACGGAGGGGCCGGTACCGTCCTCCGCAATCAGTCCACCAGCCGGCGAGGTGCTTGCCTCGGTCGGCGTGAGCAGGTCGGCCACCGCGGACACCAGGGCCGTGCGATCTAGCAGGTCGCTGCCGGCCGGCCGGTCGGCGAAGCCTCTGAAGTGCACGGCGCCCTTATGCAAGGCTGACCCGTCAGACGAGACCCTTAGAGCGGCCTCCCGCTCCAGCCGCTCGCGTTCGAAGCGGACCAGGAGATCGGCAGAGGGGTCGAGAAGGGCCGAGCGCACTATATCGGGGTGTGCATCAAGCTGTTGATCGAGCCAGTTCGCCCCCAACCAGTCACCGATGAACGGGAACCTTCCGCGCAGTTCGTGAAACCACCGCAGATCACCTGGCGTGGGGTCCACGGCGCACACCAAGTACCACTTGTCCGGAGGGTTCCAGCCCGCCACTCTCTCCAGGGCCTGGCGGATCTGGCGACGGCGGCTGGTGGTCATGGTCCCAGCGAAGGCCTTGATCTCATAGGCCACGCGTTCGCCGGCCTCTGTCTCCGCCACCACGTCGACGCCGACATCGGGTCGCCCGACGCCGTCCGAAGGCACGCGTGCGCGAGGATCCACTCGCAGCAGCAGCATGGTGACCAAGGCGTGAAATTACTGGTAGTTGGCCGTAAGCCGGTCCCACGGGTAACTCACCGGCCAACAATACGATCATCGCGGAATCCTTGCACCGCTTTGCCGAACATCACCCGCTAGCTTCCGCACGCCGCTTCGCAGCGCGCTCCACCCCGGGGACGGCAACCAGTTGTGGGGGCCCGAGCACGTAGGCGTCAGGGCGGAACAGGTTCGACGCGCGCAGCCCTGCGGTCTTGCGCTCGCTGGTCGACTTCAGCTTTTTCGGCAACCGCGGGTACCGTTCAAGCAACCTCCGGAAGACGTCGTTTGGCTGCCTCTCAGGGCTGTCGACGTAGACGGGTGCGCCGGACCCGACGGGAGTGGCACCGCACACCACGTGCTGATCACCCGCCGGACTGAACGGGACGGTATCGAACTTCGAACATACGTGACTGCTGACACCGTGCGACTGACGTGGGCTAACGACTGCGTCAGGATAAGGATTGACGCTTCCCGGAGATGCATGCATGGCAGGTCACGGCCTGGCTGCTTGACAGCAGGATCCGTCGGCGTGCCCGAACTCTTATCGTGTGCATGTTCGTTAAGGCTGCTGTTGAGCGGCTTCGGGAGTTGCGTCCTTCTCAGCATCGAGCACAACCGCAGCTTGGAGCAGCTCGTATGCGTACCGTTCTGCCGCACTCTCCAGCCGCCCGGGCGATGGGAGAAGCCACCACATCACGAGGCATCCGCCAGTGGCGACCAGGGCGAGGATGTTCACCGGGGTGAGCGCAGGTTGATGGTCAATTCTGGCGAGCCACAGCATGTACGCCAGGACGCCGAGTCCCACTCCGAACGCGATGGCCCGTGCAACCCACCGGATGCCGTAGATGTTCCGCTGGAAGCCGTAGCTTCGGTTCTCGGCGCGTATGAGAGGGAACTTCTCGGCATCTCGCGTCAGGTTGCGCAGTTGACCGACAGCGACCTCGAGCGTCTCGTCGGCCCTCACTGGGTTTCCGTTCTCGCTACGGAGCGACGGGAGGGTGACGCCCGTCACGGATGACACGGCCTTCCGCCAGATCTCTCGTTGCAGCGTGTTCTGCCCCTCTTCCCGCAGGCGGAGCTTCTGGATGGCCGGCGAGCCGCCCCAAGTCGCCCAGAGCGCCTCCTGAGCCTTGCGTCCTTGGTGACGCACGACTTCCGCCAGGGCGACGGGACCGCCGGCCAGTGAGAGCGCCGTAACGACGGATACAACCACCGGCGCCTTGCTGAGCCCTAGGACTGCCAAAGTTACATTGATCGACAGCAGCGCAAGAAGGCCGGGCGCGAGACGCGCCCGGCGCTCGTAGTCATCGAGCCACAGCACGTTACGCGTCCCCGCTGTCTTCCACGGATGCGTGAAGCGGCTCGGGAGTGGATGTGCTGTACCCGGAACGTTCGGGCGCGTTCAAGTAAGACCACTCGCAGGGATTCCCGCCCTCGGCCAGGCTCTCGATGTTCTGGAAGCGGACGGCTTCCAGCCTGGTGATCTGAGGTTTGTTCAGGTACCTCACCACGGCAGCCGTCGCAACGTCAGTCCGTCGGTCCTCAACCGACTACTTGGTCCCAAGGGGCAGTCCGCGAAGGTCGGGACAGCCTTCGCGTCCGTCCCCAAGAAGAACCCGGAGCACAAACACCCCTCCAAGAAGACGACGAACGCCTTCCTTCGGAGGGGCTACCCCGTCCACCTAACACAGGGGGTGCCGAGCCTCGCCGCCGGCGCGCTGGAACTGTGTCACCTGGGCGCCCTGTTCGACGCGGCGTACTTCGTCACCCACAGCGGTGCGCTCGCCCCGGACGGCTGGTGGGCCGCGATCGACCAGGCCGGCCGCCGCTGCAGGGTCGGCAGGCAACTGGTCGACAGCGGCCAGCTCACGGTGCTGCACACCAGTGTTGTTGACAAGGATGTCCAGTCCAGCGGGCCGATGCCGTCCTCGATCTCCTGGACGGCGCGGCCTACGGCCGCCTTGTCGGTAACGTCGAAGTCTGCCGCGTGCACCTTGGCCCCGGTGCGCTCGGCCAGTTCCTCCCGTGCGCGCTCGAGTGCCGTGGTGTCGCGGCCGTTGAGGACGACTTCGGCGCCCGCCTCGGCAAGTCCGGTGGCCAGGGCGGCCCCGATGCCCTTGCTGGAGCCGGTCACCAGGGCCCGGCGGCCCGCGAGGTCGAACAGGGCGGCAGCCTTCACGGCCGTATCTCCAGGGGGGCGTAGTAGTGCATCAGCGCGGCGTTGTCGGCGTCGCCGTGCCCGGCCGCGGTGAGCCAGCGGTGCAGTTCGGCGACGGAGGTGGTGACCGGGAGCGGCACTCCGGCCGAGCGCGCGTAGTCGCGGGCGGCCTCCAGGTCCTTGACCATGTTGCTGACCCGTCCGGTGGGGGAGAGGTCGGCCTCGGCGAACTTGACGAAGAACTCCTGCAGCAGCGCCGAGTCGGCCCTGCCTCCGCTGAGCGCGGTGAGCACCTGCTGGGGCGCCAGGCCGGCCGCCCGCACCAGGGCAGCCGCCTCGGCGAGGGCGGCGAAACCGCAGCCGACCAGCACCTGGTTCACGGACTTCACGAGCTGACCGGACCCGGCCGGGCCGAGATGCGTCAGCCGGGAGGCCAGGGCGCCGAGGACGGGCAGGGCGCGTTCGACGTGTTCCTCCTCCCCGCCGAGCATCAGAGTCAGCTCACCGCGCTCTGCTCCCGGCGCGCCGCCGGAGAGAGGGGCGTCGACCCAGCCGGCGCCCAGTTTGGCGGCGCGTTCGGCGAACTCGCGTGTGCGTGCCGGGTCGATGCTCGACATGTCGATCACGAGAACACCGTCCGGTGCCGCGCTCAACACGCCGTCCGGTCCGAAGACCACCTGCTCCACGATGTCGGCGGTGTTGAGGGAGAGGATCACCACTCCGGAGGTGGCGAGCAGGGCGGGCGACTCGGCGGTGGTGGCACCGTCCTGGGTGAGTTCGACGACCGCTGCCGGCCGGATGTCGTAGACGCGCACCGCGCGTTCGCGCCTGAGGAGTCGGCGGGCGATCGCGGAGCCCATGACCCCGAGCCCGGCGATGCCCACGTCACTCTGTCCTGCCACCGGACCTCCTGAACAAAATGCTGTCATGGGGACAGCGTATTGGACTGATTGGGTGCGGGCTGGCAAGCTCAGTGGCGGAAAGGGGAAGATGGCTCTCAGGTCTGTACAGGATATTGGCAACAGTGCCGCATGCTGTTACGGTCCCGTCGTCCCCAGATGAACGGCGTGTGACACGTCCGTGAGACGGAAGGCCGGCATCCATGAGGCTGCCGACGACGACATCCTCCCGCTCCGCCGAAGGAGACAGCACTCACAATGACCCGGGGCTCCGCCGTGCGCTCTTTACGAGTTCGGTGGGCAGCGCCCTCGAGTACTACGACTTCGCCATCTACGGCACTGCCTCGGCCCTGGTGTTCAAGCACCTGTTCTTCCCGGGGCTCGGCGACGCAGTCGGGCTCGTGGCCATCTTCGCCACGTACGCGGTCGGCTTCTTCGCCCGCCCCCTCGGTGGTCTGTTCTTCGGCTCGCTCGGCGACCGGCACGGCCGCAAGACGGTGCTGGTCGTGACCGTCGCGCTGATGGGTGGGTCGTCCTTCGCCATCGGGCTGCTGCCCACCTACCACACCGCAGGAGTATGGAGCCCCGTCCTGTTGATGGTGCTACGCCTGTTGCAGGGCTTCGGTGCCGGAGCCGAACAGGCGGGCGCCTCCACACTGATGGCCGAGTACGCCCCGCGCCACAGGCGCGGTTACTACGCCGCCCTCCCCTTCGTCGGTATCCAGGTCGGCATGCTCCTCGCCACCGCCCTGTTCGTCCCCCTGGCGCAGCTGGACGAGGACGTCCTGTTCGGCTGGGTGTGGCGGGTGCCGTTCCTACTGAGCGCGGTGCTGATCCTGGTCGCGGTCTACATCCGTCTGAAGCTGGAGGAGAGCCCCGCCTTCGCCCAGTTGGAGGAGACCGGAGAGGTCAGCGAGCGCCCGCTGCGGGACCTCATGGTCAAGAGCCGCCGCAACCTGTTCATCACCTTCGGCCTGCGGATGGCCGAGAACGGCACCTCCTACCTGTACTCGACGTTCAGCATCAGCTACGTGACCGCGGTGGTCGGCGTCTCCTCCTCGGTCGGCCCGCTGGCAGTGGCCTGCGCCTCGATCGCCGGCATCGTCACCATCCCGCTGTTCGGGATGCTGTCCGACCGGATCGGCCGCGTCCCGCTGTACCGCTGGGCCGCCCTGTTCCAGGCTCTGTTCGCCATCCCCGCCTTCGCGCTGATGAGCACCGGCAACACGGTGCTGATCTGTGTCGCGATCACCGTCGGTATCGGTGTCGGCGTGAACGGTATGCTCGGCTCCCAATGCGCCCTGCTGGCCGAGCTGTTCGGCGCGCGGCACCGCTACACCGGCGTGGCCATCGGCCGGGAGTTCAGCGCGATCGTCGCCGGTGGTGTGGCCCCGCTGCTGGGCGCGACGCTTCTGCTCGCCTTCAACGACTCCTGGTGGCCGCTCGCCGGCTACGTGCTGGTGCTCTCTCTCATCACTTTCCTGACGACCTTCGCGACGCCGGAGACACGCGGACGGGACCTTACCGATCCCGCCGACGCCCGCTGAACCTCATCCGACGTCCCGAGCCGCCCGCCCCGCGCCCCGACATCCCTGCCCCGGGTGCGGGGCGGGCATCCAGGTCGGCCACGCGGCCGTCCGCCCTTGTCAGCCCGCCCGCCGCCCCGGGTTCCCCGGCCGGGGCGCCGGGCGGGCATCCCAGCCAACCCCTTGCCGAGCCACTCGACCCGCGGGCCCGGAACCAAGCGGAACCAAGCCGAAACGGAGACATCGATGAATCACGCCGGCGAGGTGGTGCTCGGCATCGACCTGGGCACCACCGCCACGAAGGTGGTCGCGGTGGACGCCGACTACCACCCGGTGTCGACCGTCGAACGCCCAGCCCCTCTACGCACGGGGCGGGACGGCGAAGCCGTCCACGACCCCGTCACCGTAGTGACTGGCGTGGTCGAAGCTGTGCGGGAGAGCACCGAACACTGCGCGCACCTGGGTCTTGTCGTCCGGGGCCTGTCCTTCAGCGCGGCCCTGCACACTCTGCTCGCCCTCGACTCCTGCGGCGAACCACTCACCCCTGGCCTGAGCTGGGCCGACACCCGCGCGGCCGACATCGCCCGGCGACTGCGCGCCGAGGAACTACACCGGGCGACGGGCACCCCCGTGCACCCCATGGCGCCCCTGGCCAAGCTTGCCTGGTTCGCCGCACACGAACCGGACCTCTTCCGGCGCGCGGCTGTGTGGTGCGGAATGAAGGACTACGTCCTGGCGCGGTTCACCGGCCGGCGGGTCACCGACCACTCCTGTGCCTCCGCCACCGGACTGCTGGACCTCCGGACCACCGACTGGCATGGCTCGGCCCTGCAGACTGCCGGAGTCCCGGTCGGACGACTGCCCGAACTCGTGTCGCCGACGGCCGCGTTCCCGCTGCTGCCCGAGCCGGCCGCCGCGATGGGCCTGCCCGCCGGGCTGCCGGTGGTCGCGGGCGCCGGAGACGGACCGCTCGCCAACCTCGCGGTCGGCGCCACCGCCCCGGGAACGGCGGCGCTGTCGCTCGGCACCAGCGGCGCGCTCCGCGTCGTACGGGACCGTCCGGGCGTGGACGACAGGTGCCGTGTCTTCTGCTACCACCTTGCCGACGGGATGTGGGTGCTCGGCGGAGCGGTCAGCAACGCCGGAGTCGTCGCCCAGTGGGCCGCCGAGTCGTTCGGCGGCATCGATGTCGCCGACCTCCTGAAGGAGGCGGCGGAAGTCGATCCCGGATCCGAGGGGCTCATCGCGCTGCCGTACCTCCTCGGCGAACGTGCCCCCTGTTGGGACCCCGACGCCCGTGGCGCCCTGATCGGGCTGCGGCGCGGACACGGCAGGGGGCACATGACCCGGGCCATGATCGAGGGCGTCGGGCAGCAACTTGCCCTGGTCCGGGACTCGGTGGTCGCCGCCGGAGCACCGATCACCTCCGTGCGGGCCACCGGCGGAGCGCTGCGGTCGCCGCTGTGGGCGGAGATCGTCGCGGCGGCTCTCGACATGCCGCTTGGCATCACTGACGACACCGCCGGCTCCGGATTCGGCGCCGCACTCCTCGGCTGGCGTGCGCTCGGCGCCGTTCCCGACCTGTCCGCGCTGCCCGCCGACGTCTGGTCCCGACCGCACCGCATCGCACTGCCGAACCCGGTCGCCGTCCGAGGGATGGCCGAGGCGCGGCCGCGGGTCGAGCGGCTGTACGCGACAGTGCGGGAGCTCTACGCGTAGCGTCCGTACCGGGGGCGCCTTGAGCACGGAGCGGCACTTCGACGCCCTCCGCAACTGTGTGGCGCTCCCGCTCGCCTTCGACAACTCCCGGTGGGCGCTGGACGTTTACGACTTCCTGCTGTCGTCGCTCGCCATCGATGCCGCTGAGCTGCTCATTGGACTCATGCCCGTGTGCGCCATGCATGCCATGACGTCGTGGATCTGCCCCGGCAGGATGACGAACTGCCGCATCATCCCCATGTCCTCGTGCTCGAGCATGTGGCAGTGGTAGACGTACTTGCCCGAGGTGTCGCCGAAGTACCCGGCGACGGAGACCAGTTCGCCGGCGTTCGCCCGCACGGTGTCCTTCCAGCCCTCCTCGGCGGGTGAGACGGTGCCGGTGCCGGTCCACACCACCGGAGTGGCAGTGCCGCAGCCGAGGCTCCCGTCGGCCATGGGGAAGGTCTTGAAGCCGCTGACGTCATAGGTCTGCCGGTCCAGGACCTGGAAGCTGATCGTGTGGATGTGCATCGGGTGCGGCCAGCCGGACGGCGCCACGTGCAGGAAGCGCCACCGCTCCCAGCTGCGGGCCCGGACGAAGAACCGCACGGGGTCGTAGAAGTCCGCCGCGGTGCGTCGGTAGGTGGTGACGCTGCCGTCCTTCTCCGCCACCTGCACGATGCCGTCGGCCGGCAGCATGTCGGGGACGTCCTCGGTCTTCTCCATCTCCCAGCACAGCGCCTGGCCCGGACCCTGCGGCGTCAGAACCACGAGGCGGTCGGTGTGCTCCGGAAGGCTGCTCTCGGTGAGCCGCTTGTAGCTGCGCGAGAGCCGTTTGGGCAGCGCGAACGGGTCATTCACCCGGGCGGAGGAGATCCGGAACTCCATCACCTGCGGCCACGGTCCCGGATCCGGGTTGCCATTGGTGTTCACCAGCCGCAGCCGCCGATTCCGGAACGCGGAGAAGTCGATCAGCAGGTCCGCGCGCTCCGCGGCGCCCAGGGTGACGCCGTCCTCGACGGGGACCGGTCGCGGCAACAGCCCGCCGTCCGTGCCGATCTGGTGGACGCTGCCCGACGGCATGAGGTTTCCGCCCTCGTCGACGAGCGCGAGCCGGTACTGCCGGGTGTTGGAGCCGTTGACGACCCGGAAGCGGTACCAGCGCGGCTCCACGTCGAGATACGGCCAGATGGTGCCGTTGACCATGGTGAACGGGCCGGTGAAGGCACGCAGCCACAGCAGGGGTTCGCTCTGGATGACCGCGGTCTTGTGCAGCAGGCGGCCGGTGAGGTTGCCGTCGGAGTCGGTCTCCAGATTGCGGTCCGCCAGCAGCAGCGGTACCTCGTAGGGGCCGCTCGGCAGGCCCAGGGCGTCCTCCTCGTCGTCGCGGACGATGTACAGCCCCTGCAGCCCGGCCATCACGTTCCACCGGGTGACCGCCATGGCGTGGTCGTGGTAGAAGAGCGCTGACGCCGGCTGGTCGTTGAGGTACTCCGCCAACTGGGCGGCACCCGGCTGCAGGACGTTTTCCGTCCAGCCGTCGTTGCCGCTGCCGGTGATGGCACCGTGCAGGTGCGTCACGGGCCACGGGCGCAGTTTCCGCACCTCCTCCATGGGCGCGGCTCCGCCCCGGCCCGGTTGGTCCCACACAGCCGGGGTCTGCTTGGTGTTCGGCACCTGAACGGCCGTCAGCGGCATTGTGCCGGTCATTCTGTTCACCCAGGCGACGCGCAGCCGCTCGCCGCGGCGGACCTCGATGGTCGGTCCCGGCGCGTGTCCCTCGTACGCCCACACGGTCGTGGGCGGGAGCTGCGAGTGCAGGGAGACCGTGGCCGTGCGCATCTCCACCCTGAGGTTACGGACGCCGTCGGAGCCACGCGTCGGGCGGGCGGTCGGCGGGATGGTCAACGGGTCCAGGAACGGCGTCAGTTCCTTGACGGGACGCGGTGTGCCGCCCGTTGGGCGCAATGGACTCGACGCGCCGGCGGTGGAGGCCGCGGCCCGGGCCGGGCCCGACGAGGCGATGTCCGAGACGGCCGTACTCGACGTGGCGGCCGCTTCCGGACCGCCGCTTCCCGCTGTGGCGGTCACCGTGACGCCGGCGGCGGCTGCGGTGAGCAACGTCCGGCGCCTGAGCGGTGGCCGCGGTGAGCCTGCTGTCGTGTCGTCCGTGTCGTCGATCTGGCGTTCGTGATCTCTCGGATCGGGCTGACCTGTCCTGTCTTCGTGCGTGGACATACGACCCCCTGAGGTTGTGAAGGCGACGGTTGCGGTGGTGTAGGTGGTGTGGCCCGGCGGACGCGGCTCAGTGCGCCGAGCGGTCGAACACCCTGTGGCGTGCGCTGTTCGGACGGACCGGTCCGGAGCCGGTGACCGACGATCCGGCGTCGGGTGCCAGACGTACGGCCTCGGCGACGGTGACCAGCGGGATCAGCGCCAGCAGCATGAACGCCACTTGGTACGGCGCCGCCGGTCCCCGCAGGCCGGCGAGTGAGGAGAGCGGGTCGGCGGCCCGCAGGGCGAGTGCCGCGAAGGCCACGCCCATGCCAGTTGCCAGCTGCTGGACGGTGCTGGAAAGGGCGTTGGCGGTACTGGTCCGGTCCGCTTCGATGTCGGCGAAGGCGATCGTGGTGTAACCGCTGAGCGAGATGGATCGGCACACACCGCTGATGAACAGCGCGGCGACCACCGCGGCCATCGGTGTGCGGTCGCCGATCAGGCCGCACAGTACGAAAGTGACCGCCGTCGCGGCCCCGTTGACCACAAGCACCTTACGGAAGCCGAAGCGCCGCAACAGCGGCGTGGTGAACGGTTTGACGGCGATGTTGCCGGCGAAGACGCTGATGAGCGCCAGACCTGACGTGGCGGGGCTCCAGCCGAAGGCCCCTTGGAACATCAGCGGCAGAAGGAACGGCACCGCGGTGATCGCGGCGCGGAACAGCGCTCCGCCCGCGTTCGAGACGAGGAAGGTCCGCACCCGCAGGGTCCGCAGATCGATCAGCGGATGCCCGGCACGCAGCAGGTGACGAGCGGCCAGTGCACACAGCATCGCTCCCGCCGCCGTCACGCTGCCCGCGACGGCCCACTTGGGCGGCTGGGCCCCGAAGAGCTCCATGCCGTAGACCAGCGCGGCGACCCCCGCCCCGCCGAGCACGAAGCCCACCAGGTCCAGCGGAGGGCGGTCCGGCTCCCGCTGTCCGCCGGGCACGAGCCGAAGCGCGAGTACGAGGGCCAGTACCCCGAGCGGCACGTTGACCAGGAAGATCCACCGCCAGGAGGCGTAAGTGGTGAACAGGCCGCCGAGCACGGGCGCCAGCACGGGGGCGACAAGGCCCGGCCAGGTGAGGTACGCGACCGCGCACATCAGGCCCGACTTGGCGGTACCGCGCAGCACTACCAGCCGGCCGACGGGGACCATCATCGCGCCGCCCACGCCCTGCAGCACTCGCATGACGACTAGTTCCGGGAGGCTGGTGGCTGTGGCGCACAGCAGCGAGGCCACAGTGAACAGCCCGATGGCCCAGGTGAACACCCGGCGGGCGCCGTACCGGTCCGCGGCCCACCCGCTGACGGGGATCAGTACGGCGACGGTGACGAGGTAGGCGGTCATGGCGACGCCGATGTCGACCGGGCGGACGTGGAGGGACTCGGCCATGTCCGGGGCCGCGGTGGAGATGATCGTGCCGTCCAGGAACTCCATGAAGAAGGCCCCGGCCACCAGCAGGGCCGCTGCTCTGCTGTTCCTTGCGCCCATCCGGGTATCCCTCCCGCGTGCCTGCTGCATACGTGCCGGGCCCCGTCGGCGCGGAACCCGGACTCGATTGATGGGCCGTCAGTTGCTGCTGGAGGTGGCCGCGTGGACGGCGTGGCCACCGAATTGCTGCCGCATTGCCGCGAGTGCCTTCAGCTGGGCGGCGTCCGGCTTGCGGGAGGCGAACCGGGCGAAGAGCGCGGCGGTCATGGCGGGAGCGGAGACCGCGAGGCGTACGGCCTCCTCGACCGTCCAGCGACCCTCGCCGGAGTCGTCCACCCGGCCGGACAGAGCGGCCAGCTCGGGATCCGCCTCCAGCGCCCGTACCTGCAGGTCGAGAAGCCAGGAGCGCACGACCGTGCCGTGCCGCCAGGAGGCGAGCACCTTCGGCACGTCGGGCACGAACTCGCTGGCCTCCAGCAGTTCGTAGCCCTCGGCGAGGGCCTGCATCATGCCGTACTCGATGCCGTTGTGGACCATCTTGGCGTAGTGCCCCGCGCCCACCGGACCGGCGTGGACGATGCCGTCCTCCTCGGGGGCCAGCGTCTCGAGCAGCGGCCAGACCCGCTTGACGTGCTCGTCTGTGCCGCCGCACATCACGGCGTAGCCGTTCTCCCTGCCCCAGATTCCGCCGCTGACGCCGCAGTCGACGTATCCGATGCCATGTTCGGCGAGCAGCGCGGCGTGCTCGGTGTCGTCGCTGAAGCGGGAGTTGCCGCCCTCGACGACCACATCGCCGGGCGAGAGCAGACTCGCCAGCTGCCGCAGGGCATTGCGCGTCGGGTCACCCGCCGGGAGCATCAACCACACCACGCGCGGAGCCGCCAGCTTGGAGATCAGTTCTTCGAGAGTGTTCACGTCGCGGTCGGGGTTGGTGCGGGCGTAGCCGAACACCTCGTGCCCGCGGTCGCGCCAGCGCGCCGCCATGTTGCCGCCCATACGGCCCAGTCCGACGATTCCTACCTGCATGTTCAGTCCCTTGTGTTGTGAGGGCGCCGAGTCTCAGCGGTGCCCGCGGGGGTGGTGGTGTCGGCGCCCAGCTCGTGCAGCAGCTTCAGGACGACGCTGTTGTCGAAGTCGCCCAGCCCCTGTGTCTCGACGGCCTCGTACAGCCGGGTGACGGTGTCGGCGAGCGGGAGGCGGACTCCCTCGTCGGCGGCGCTGTCCTGCACGAAACCGAGGTCCTTCAGCAGGTAGCGCGCGGGCCCGGAAGGGGTGAAGTCGCTGTGGGCGAGGTGGTGGTGTTTCTGGGCGAGCACCTCCGAGCGGGCGAGGCCGCCGGCCAGCACGTCCAGCACCGTCCCGGTGTCCAGCCCGCCGCGCTCGGCGAGCAGTACCGCCTCGGCGAGGGAGACGAGCGTCCCGGCGACGACGAGTTGGTTGCACGCCTTGGTGAGCGAGCCCGCGCCGACACCGCCCATGCGGCGCACCGTCCCGCCCATGGCCCTCAGGTAGGGCAGAACCCTGTCGTACGCGGCCGGGTCGGCACCCACCATGATCGACAAGGTGCCGTGTACGGCGCCGGTCACGCCCCCGCTGACGGGGGCGTCGACGACCGTGACACCGCGAGCGGTGAGGTCCTCGGAGAGGGCCCGGACCCGGACGGGGGAGACGGTGCCCATCACGACCAGGGTGTCCATCGCCCGCTCGGGCGGGGCGAGGAGGCCGTCCTCGGCCCGGAGCAGCGCGTCGACCTGCGGGAGGTCGGGCAGCATGGTGATGACCACGGACGCGGCGGCGGCCACCTCCGCCGGGTCGCCGGCTGTACGGCAGCCGGCGGCGCCGGCCGTTTCGAGCGCAGGACGGCTGCGGTTCCAGACGACGACGTCGAGCCCGGCCCTGGCGAGGTTGGTCGCCATCGGCAGGCCCATGGCGCCGAGCCCCAGGAAGCCGACGGTCTTCGGTGCGATCGCCGTCGTGACCGTCATGAGGAGGCTCCCAGCGGGGCCGGGCCACGGGCCGCCAGCGTCTCCAGCCGTTCCTTGACGGTGGCCAGGTCAAGGGCGTCGCGGTTGACGACGAAGCGGGGGGCGCGTCCTTCGGCGATGTCCAGGATCGCCCGCACCGCGCTGCCGCCGTTGCCCCGCGACATCTCGTCCGTCCAGGCCAGCGCGTGTGGGCTCAGCACGACGTTCTCCATGGTCAGCAGAGGGTTGTCCGCGGCGGGCGGCTCGCTCTCGAACACATCGAGGCCCGCGGCGCGGATTCGGCCCACGCGCAGCGCCTCGATCAGCGCGGCCTCGTCGACGATGGGGCCGCGGGCGACGTTGAGCAGGACGGCCGAGGGCTTCATCAGGGCGAGCCGGCGGGCGTCGACCAGGTGCCGGGTCTCCTCGGTCAGCGCGGCCATCACGATCACCGCGTCGGCTTCGGCCATCACCGTGTCGGCGTCCGTCAGCCGGGCCCCGAGCCGCTCGGCTGTGGCAGGCGGGCAGTAGGGGTCGTAGGCGATGATCTCGACCCCGAACGGGCGGAGCAGTTCCACCAGGTCGCCGGCGGTGTTGCCGAGCCCGAGCAGGCCGATACGGCGGCCGGTCAAGCCCTGGCCCATCCACTGCTCCTTCTCGGCCCAGCGTCGCTCGCGCACCAACCGGTCCTTGGCGACCAGGTTGTGCAGGACGGCCAGCAGCAGAGCGAGCGCGGCGGTGGCGACGGGGCGGCGGGCGCCGTCGGGGGTGATGGTGACCAGGGCGCCGTGCCGGGTGCACGCGTCCAGGTCGACGGTGTCGTAGCCGACGCCGAAGCGGGCGAAGAGCAGGGGCGGCCGAGCGGCCCCTGCGAAGGTGCGCTCGGTCACGGCGGGCGCCGCGAACAGAACGGCGTCCAGTCCGTCGACGTCGGCGGCGAGGAGTTCGTCCGTGGTGCGCGGAAGGTAGTGCCAGTCGACGCCGGCGGAGTCGAGTTCGCCGAGGCGGATGTCGCCCCAGACGCTGCGTCCGTCGGCGTCGAGGAAGTCCCCGCTGACACCGACGCGGATGGTCCCGCGCCCCATCACAGCACCGCCACCGGGTTGACGGGCGAGCCGGTGCCGCCGGGGATGTTCAGCGGGGCCACGGTCATCATGAACGCGTAGCGGCCGGCCTCCGCGCAGGCCGTGGAGAGCGCCTCCAGGTCGAGGTTGTCCAGCAGCGGCACGCCCATCGCGGTGATGGCGAGCGCGTGCACGGGGGAGGACACCCCCTCGACCGGGGAGGGCCGCACATCGCTGTCACCGTCGCCGCCGAGCAGGGCGATTTCCCGCTCGGCCAGCAGCGGCATCACGTCCACATGGAAGCCCGCGCTGGCGCTGTCCGGGTTCCAGGCGCCGAGCTCCCTGCGGCGGCGGAAGTGGCCGGAGCGCAGCAGCACCGCGTCACCCTCGCCGATCGTCACCCCGAGCGCCTTCTCGGCGGCGAGGACGTCGTCGGCGTGCACCGCCCGGCCGGGCTCCAGCCAGTCGGTGCCGAGGACGGCGGGCATGTCGATCAGGACGCCCTTGGTCACCAGGGGGCCGAGCGAGGAGACGGCGCCGAAGTGCGCCCCCCTGGCGTCGACGACCTCGTCGGCACTGCGGCCGTCGTACAGCTGCCCCTGGTAGGCGATGTGGGACAGCGCGTCGAGGTGGCTGACGCCCTTGCCGTGGTAGTCGACGGCGATGAAGTCCTTGTGGCACGTGGGCTCCGGGGCTTCGATGTCGCCCAGCTCGGACATGTAGTGCAGGGCCGGCTTGCCGTTGTCCGGGCCGGGCACCGTGTTCCACGGCAGCGCCATCGGGACGACGGTCCCGGTGCGTACCAGTGCGGTGGCCCGCTGGACGTGCTCGGCGGTCACCCGGTTCCAGGCGCCCCGGTCCGCGGGGGTCCAGCGCCCCCAGGTCCTGACGGTGTCGAAGAGGGAGTCGAACTCCTCGCGCGAGACGTGGGGCCCGTTGTCGGGCATGGAGGGCACGGAGGGGAGAGGCGGGGAATCAGTCATGTGCTGCTCAGCGCTCCAAGGCTTGGAGGGTGGCGTCGGCCGGCCCGGAAGGCGCGCTACGGTCGGGAATCTTGGGAGACTCGACAGCAAAAGCGTGCGCCGACGGCATTGTCGTTCGGGACGACACGAGGGACAATAACAACATGCTGAACGTCGAACAGAATGATGGGTGGAGTTGACGGTGAGCGCAAGCGACCCGGGAAGTCTCGTCCCGGCGGTGACGCGGGCCGTGGCGATCCTGGACACGCTCGGTGAGGCGGAGGGCCGCCCGCTGTCGGTCAGTGAGATCGCGCGTGCCCTGGGCCTGCCGAAGTCCTCAACGGGGAACCTCTGCGCCTCCCTGGAGGCGGCGGGCATGATCACGCGCAACGGGACGGGCTTCGGCCTGGGGCGCAAGCTGGTGGAACTGGGAGGCCGCTACCTGTCCACTGTGGACCAGCTGCGGGACTTCTACGAGCTGTGCCGGCGCAGCACGCACATCTCCCGCGAGACCGCCCGGGTCGCCGTCCTCGACGGTCTCGATGTGCTCTACCTGGCCAGGTATGACGGCACTCAGCCGCTGCGGCTCACCGCCAACATCGGTGACCGCTTCCCCGCCAACTGCACGGCGACCGGAAAGGCCATCCTGTCGACGCTGGATCCGGCGGTGGCCGAGGACCGGCTGCGCGGCCGTACCCTGCCCGCGCTCAGCGAGCGGTCCCTCACGTCCGCGCCCGGACTGCTGGCGGACCTGGCGGTCACCCGGGAGCGGGGTTACGCGATCGACGACGAGGAGGCCACGGCGGGCATCGTCTGTCTGGCCGTGCCGGTCACGGGCTTCCGTACCGACTCGGCACCCTTCGCGATCAGCGTCACCGTGCTCAAGGCGCGGCTCGACGACGAATTCCGCGAGGCGCTGCTCAAGGATCTGCGTGCCATCGTGACGGGGCTGGAGAACCCCATGATCCCGCAGGGGGTACCCGCGGGCGGCGGATGAGACCGTGCGGGGCCCTCCGCGCGGACGGGCCCTGCCGGCTGATCGGTGGCTTCACGGCGGCCGTACGGAACTTTCCGTACGGCCGCCGTAACTTTGGGGCAATAAATGCGGACGGGAGTATTGACCAGCATGCTGGTATGAGTTCAGGATTCTGGGCGAGCCGATGAAGTGGTCCTCGGCCTTGTAGATCCCGGAGAGAAGTCCGTGAACGACGCTCCCGATGACACAGCCCCCAGCGCCCCGCCGCTCGACAGCCATGCAGCCCCGGATCCGCTGGTGACCATCCGTGGACTGCGCAAGCGGTTCGGCGGCACCCTCGCCCTCGCCGACGTCGACCTCGACATCCACAGCGGCAGCGTCCTTGCCCTATTGGGGCACAACGGTGCCGGAAAATCCACACTCATCAAGATCCTCGCCGGGGTCTACCGCGCCGACGAAGGCCAGGTCAGCGTGGCCGGCCATCCCCTCGGCACCGACGCCGCGTCCACCGAGATGTCCTTCATCCACCAGGACCTGGGCCTGGTCGAGTGGATGACAGTCGCCGAGAACGTCGCCCTGGGCACCGGCTACCCCCGCCGCGGCGGCCTCGTCTCCTGGCGGCAGGTACGCCGGCGCTGCACCGAGGCCCTGGACATCGTCGCCGGGCACCTCGACCCCGACGCGGCCGTCGCCGACCTCACCCGCGCCGAACGCTCCCTGGTCGCGATTGCCCGCGCGCTGTCCACCCGGGCCCGCCTCATCGTCCTCGACGAACCGACCGCCAGCCTGCCCGCCGCGGACTGCGCCCGGCTCTTCGACGTCCTGCACACCCTGCGCGACCGCGGCCACGCCATCGTCTACGTCAGCCACCGTCTCGACGAGGTCTACCAGGTCGCCGACCGCTTCGCCGTCCTGCGTGACGGCCACCTCATCAGCCAGGGCCTCCTCGCCGACCACGGCCCCGACCGCATCGTGCACGACATCGTCGGCCACGAACCGGAGAGCCACCGGCCGCCCGCCCCCCACACCACGGGCGCCCCCGCCGCCACCATGCTGCACCTGACCGGCGTCACCGCCGAGGGCGTCGGCCCCGTGGACCTGGAACTGCGCGCCGGAGAGGTCCTCGGCATGGTCGGCCTCACCGGAGCCGGCCACATGGACCTCGGCCGCGCCCTTTCCGGAGCCAGGCCCTTCACCGGCGGCGACGTGCTGCTCGACGGCAGGCCGTACCGTCCCGGATCGGTCGCCGCCGCCGTCGACGCGGGCGTCGGCTTCGTCACCAGCAACCGCCAGGAGGAGGGCTGCGCCCTCGAACTCACCGTGCGGGAGAACTTCCTGGCCAACCCGCGTGCCGACGCCCGCACCCCATGGCGCTGGATCAGCCCGGCACGCGAACGCGCCGAAGCCACGTCACTCATCAAGCGCTTCGGAGTACGCCCCACCGACACCGAGGCACCGATCGCCACCCTGTCCGGCGGCAACCAGCAGAAGATCATGATCGGCCGCTGGCTGCGCCTGAGCCGACGCGTGGTGATCCTCGAGGAGCCCACCGCCGGAGTCGACGTCGGCGCCAAGGCCGAGATCTACCGGCTCCTGGACGACGCCCTCGCCGCAGGGCTCGCCGTCCTGCTCATCTCCACCGACTTCGAGGAGGTCGCCGACGTGTGCCACCGCGCCCTGGTCTTCGTCCGGGGCGGCGTGACGGCACAACTGTCCGGCGAAGCCCTCACCGTCACCGAACTCACCCACGCCGCGTCGGCCATGCCGGCGCTGACCGGAACGGGCAACCACTGATGGCCACCGAGACAGAGTCCGCCCGCCGCGCACAGCGGTCCACGACCGGCGGCGGCACCAGCACGCCCCCGACTGCCCGCACGATCGGCACCACTCCCGACGGGCCCTCCCGCTCCACGGGCACCGGTGGCCGACTTGGCCGACTGCGCGGCCACCTGATCGGCACCTACGGCCTGCTCACCCTCGTCGTCCTGCTGTTCCTGGTCTTCTCCCTCGCCCTGCCGGACACCTTCCCCACCCTGGACAACGCCTCCTCAATCCTGTCCAACCAGTCGATCCCGGCGATGCTCGCGCTCGGCGCGATGATCCCGATCGTCACCGGCAAGTTCGACCTGTCCGTCGGCTACGGCCTCGGCTTCGCCCACGTGCTGGCGATGCAGCTCATCGTCCACAATGGCTGGCCCTGGCCGCTCGCCTGCCTCGTCGTCATCCTCGGCGGGGGCCTCATCGGCGTGTTCAACGGCCTGCTGGTCGAGTTCGCCAGGATCGACTCCTTCATCGCCACCCTCGGCACCGGCAGCGTGCTGTACGCCTTCACCGGCTGGATCACCGACGGCGCGCGCATCGTCCCCGGCCCGCAGGGGCTGCCCCCGGCCTTCACGGACCTTTACGACTCGAAGTTCCTCGGCCTGCCCGTGCCCGCCTTCTACGTCCTCGGACTCGCCGTCCTGCTCTGGTTGCTGCTGGAACGACTGCCGCTGGGCCGATACCTGTACGTCATCGGCTCCAACGCCCGAGCAGCCGACCTCGTCGGTATCCCCACCCGCCGCTACGGCATCTACGCCTTCGCCGGTTCCGGCATCGTCGTCGGCTTCGCCGGAGTCCTGCTCGCCGCCCAGCAGCAGATCGGCAACCCCAGTGTCGGCATGGACTACCTGCTCCCCGCCTTCGTAGGCGCGCTGCTCGGCTCCACTGCCATCAAACCCGGCCGGGCCAACGCCGCCGGCACCGTCGTCGCCGTCGCCGTCCTCGCCATCGGCCTCGCCGGCATCCAGCAGCTCGGCGCCGAGTTCTGGGCCACGTCCCTGTTCAACGGCGGCACTCTCCTCGTCGCTGTCGGCCTGGCCGGCTACTCGGCCCGCCGCAGGCTGCGCGCCGGGGCCACCGCCACCCGCACGTCGCTGTCCGAGCCACCGATGTCCTCCGCGCCGGTGCCCGCGACAGCCCCCGGCAAAGCCCCCGACGGAGAACCCCCGCAGCCGACCGCGACAGCGGACCAGGCCTGACCACGACCGATCACCGGCCCGTTTCGCCCCGCTACGAACCCTGCCCGGGTTCGCCCCGCGACGCATTCCCGCCCCGCCACAGGCCGTGGCCGCTGTAGCCGTCATGAGCCCGACCAACCCCTGTTGCGCTTCCCGCCGCCCCTGTTCGCCAGCAAGGAGCCCGCACGTGTCCCACCACCTCACTCGTAAGGCATCCCTGAGAGCCACGGCCGTCCTCGCCCTGGTCACCGCCTCCGCCGTCGGCTGCACCCGTGGTTCGGAGAGCGGGGCCGCCACCAACGTCGGTTCCTCCAAGGCCGGCTGCCCCGCCGTCCTCGCCGAGGCCAAGAAGGCGGTGAAGGCGGCCGAGGACGTCAACGCCCCCTGGGACGGACCGACCACCGGCCTCAAGGCGGCCTCCGGCAAGACCATCGTCTACGTCGCCCAGAGCATGACCAACCCGGGAGTCGCCGGCGCCGCCGAAGGCGTCAAGGAAGCCGCCAAGGCCATCGGCTGGAAGGCGCGGATCATCGACGGCCAGGGCACCCCGGCCGGTATCCAGGCCGCCCTCAGCCAGGCCGTCGCCGTCAAGCCCGACGGCATCGTGCTGTCCGGCTTCGACCCCAAGTCGACCGCCCAGCAGGTCGCCCAGGCCAACACCGCCGGGATCCCGCTCATCGGCTGGCACGCCGTCGACACCCCCGGCCCGAGCAAGGACCCGAAGCTCTTCACCAACGTCACCACGAAGGTCCAGGACGTCGCGAAGATCAGCGCCGACTGGATCATCAGCCAGTCCAACGGCCGGGCGGGCGTGGTGGTCTTCACCGACGCCTCCATACCGTTCGCCAAGGGCAAGTCGGACCTGATCGAGAAGGAACTCGCCACCTGCTCCGACGTCAAGGTCCTGACGACGTCCAACATCCCCATCGCCGACGCCAGCAACCGCACCCCGCAGGAGGTGTCAGCCCTGCTGTCCCGCTACGGCACCAAGTGGACGCACTCCGTCGCCATCAACGACCTCTACTTCGCCGACGCCGCCCCGTCGCTCCGCGCGGCGGGCAAGCAGGGCAACGGCGCCCCGTTCAGCATCGGTGCCGGTGACGGCGACCCGTCCGCCTTCCAGCGCATCAACAGCAAGCAGTTCCAGGCGGCGACGGTTCCCGAGCCGCTGTCCGAGCAGGGCTGGCAGATCGTCGACGAGTTCAACCGGGCCTTCGCCGACAAGCCCGCGAGCGGCTACGTCGCTCCGGCCCACATCACCACGGCCGCCAACAGCGGCGGCAAGTCCTCCTGGGACCCCACGGGATACCGCGAGGCGTACCGCAAGCTCTGGGGGAAGTGATCCGCACGGTGACGGCCTGCCCCTCCCGCTCCGCCCGGCGGGAGGGACGCGCCGCGCCTGCCTCTCCTCGTCGTCTCCCAGCTGTCCTTCACCACTCTGGAGCTCACTCGTGACCCCGTCCCCGCCCGTGGACGCAGCTTCCCGCATTCCCGTGGCCCCCTTCGCGTGGACCGAGTTGGACACGCGAGCCGTCGACACCGCCCGCGTCCTGGCCGCCGACGCCGTACAGAAGGTCGGTAGCGGCCATCCGGGTACGGCGATGAGCCTCGCGCCCGCCGCGTACACCCTCTTCCAGAAGGTGATGTGCCACGACCCCTCCGACCCCGCCTGGACCGGCCGCGACCGGTTCGTGCTGTCCGCGGGCCACTCGTCCCTGACTCTCTTCACCCAGCTGTACCTGGGCGGTTTCGGCCTGGAGCTGGATGACCTGAAGGCGTTCCGCACCTGGGGCTCCAGGACGCCGGGCCACCCCGAGTACGGGCACACGGCCGGTGTGGAGACGACGACCGGCCCGCTGGGCCAGGGTGTCGCCAACGCGGGTGGGCATGGCGATGGCCGCCCGTTACGAGCGCGGCCTGTTCGACCCGGACGCGGCGCCGGGCGAGTCCCCCTTCGACCACCACGTCTTCGCGATCGCCGGTGACGGCTGCCTCCAGGAGGGCATCTCCGCCGAGGCGTCCTCGCTGGCCGGCCACCAGAAGCTCGGCAACCTGGTCCTGCTGTGGGACGACAACCACATCTCGATCGAGGGCGACACGGAGACGGCCGTCTCCGAGGACGTCGCCGGACGGTACGCGGCGTACGGCTGGCACGTGCAGCGCGTCGAGCCCCAGGAGAACGGCGCCCTCGATGTGGCGGCGCTGTTCGAGGCGATCGAGAAGGCCAAGGCGGTCACCGACAAGCCGTCCTTCATCGCGATGCGCTCGATCATCGCCTGGCCCGCCCCGAACGCGCAGAACACCGAGGCCGCGCACGGCTGGGCGCTGGGCGAGGAGGAGGTCGCGGCCACCAAGCGTGTCCTCGGCTTCGCCCCGGAGCAGCACTTCGAGGTCGGGACGCACTGTGCGGCCAGGCCCGCCCAGCTGCACAGTGGTGCCCTCGCTGAGAACTCGTCTTCTACTCGGCAGCCGACCAGACAGGCCCGAGGTGGTCGATCGACCGCATCCAGGTATCGGCGACGGTGAAGCCGCGTGGGAACGGATCGGTCGGGTCCACGCCCATCTGATAGAGCCCGGTGATCCATGCCTGCCCGGCGACTCTGGGAACCACCGCGTCGTACGGGCCGACCGTGGCGGTATCCAGCACCGAACTCTCGAACCTGCTCCCGATGAGGGACTCGTGGATGAACGGCTCGCCCTGCGCGATCTGCCCCCTGGCATGCATGGTGGCGAGCCGAGCTGATGTCCCGGTGCCGCATGGGGAGCGGTCCACTCGTCCGGGCGATACGACGACCGTGTTGCGGGAGGTGAGGATGCCCTCCTCCCGGCGGAGTGGGCCGGTGAACTCGGTGTTCGTGATGCCGGGGATCTCGGGGTTGTCCGGATGGCACACGATGATCTGCTCGGCCGCGGCCTTCTTGATCCGTTGTCCGAGTTCGCACAGCGTGCGCGCCTCGGAGGGATGCAGCTCGACGCCGATCCTCTCAGCGTCCACCAGGACGTACGTCATCCCGCCGTACGCGATGTCGACGACGATCTCACCGAGTCCCTCGACTTTGACCGGCTTCTCCAGGAAATAGCAGAAGGCCGGCTGGTTGACGAAGCGGACCCGGACCACCTTGCCGTCCTCGCAGTCGCACTCAACGCGGATGAGCCCCGCCGGAGACTCCAGGGCCAGGTTGGTCACCGGCTCGGTCATCGGCAGGATGCCCGTCTCCAGGAGCACGGTCGCGACACACATGGTGTTCGAGCCCGACATGGCCGGGTACTCCGTGGACTCCAGAATGATGTACCCCATCTGAGCCTCGGGGTGGCGGGAGGGGACGAGGATGTTGGCGTTGTGGTGCGCGGCGCCGCGCGGCTCGAAGAGGAGCATGCGGCGCAGGTCGTCCTGCTGGGTGGCAAGATACGTCCGCATGTCGAATACGGTCTCTCCGGGTATGCCGATGACGCCCCCCACGACGACGCGGCCACTCTCACCCTCGGCGTGACAGTCGACGACGGTGAGGGTCTTGTTCCAGCGCATGTTGACCAGCTCCGCTTATTCGGACACTGCTTCTGGTTTGTCGGGGGCCTGCCGGGCGGGTAGTCCTCGGCAAGACGGCTAGGAGGACGGTGATGGGCTGGGTGCTCATGAATCCTCCCGGGAGGCCGGACCACGGGACAGACGTGCCGCGGGGCGGTCTCCTGGCCGGAAGACCGCCCCCGCTCAGCCGGGGTGGACGCGCTGCATCGGGAGCAGGTCAGTGGCTGGTGAAGACCACCTCGTGCCAAGCCTTGTGTCGCTCGCCGGTGATCTCCGACATGACGTGCTTGATGTTGGTGTACTCGTCGAAGGAGTAGGTCGACATGTCCTTGCCGAAGCCGGAGGCCTTGTATCCGCCGTGCGGCATCTCGCTGATGATCGGAATGTGGTCGTTGATCCAGACGCAGCCTGCCTGGATCTCGCGGCTCGCGCGTCCGGCGCGGAAGACGTTGCTGGTCCAGGCTGAGGCGGCCAGCCCGTACGGGGTGTCGTTGGCCAGTCGGATGGCGTCGTCGTCGCCGTCGAAGGGCAGGCAGACGAGGACCGGACCGAAGATCTCCTGCTGGACGATGGTGGAGTTCTGCGCGGCGTCGGTGATGAGGGTGGGCTCGTAGTAGGCGGCCCGGCCCAGCGGCCCGTCGGGGATCCTCCCGCCGCGCACGATCGTGGCTCCGGCCTTGCGGGCGGCGTCAACCATGGCGGCGACCTTGTCGCGCTGCTGGAAGGAGATCAGTGAGCCCATGTCGGTGTCGGGGTCGTCGACCGGGCCCAGGCGTACGCCGTCCATGACAGCGGCTACCCGCTCGACGAATGCCTCATAGAGGGGACGCTGGACGTAGGCGCGGGTGGCGGCCGTGCAGTCCTGGCCGGCGTTGATGAGAGCGCCGGCCACGGCGCCGCGGGCGGCGGCCTCCAGGTCGGCGTCGTCGAAGACGACGAAGGGAGCCTTGCCACCGAGTTCGAGGTGGACCCGCTTGACCGACCCGGCCGCCTGCGCGGCGATCTGACGGCCGACCGCCGTGGACCCGGTGAAGGAGACCATGGCAACGTCGGGGTGGGTGACCAGGGCATGCCCGGCGACAGGGCCGGTGCCGGTGACGACGTTGATGACGCCGTCGGGGATCCCGGCCTCCTGGGCCGCCTCGGCGAACATCACCGAGGTGAGTGGGGTGAGTTCGGACGGCTTGAGGACCACGGTGTTGCCGGCGGCGACGGCGGGCAGCGCCTTCCAGGCGGCCATTTGCAGCGGGTAGTTCCAGGGAGCGATGGAGCCGATGACGCCGATGGGTTCGCGGCGGATGGTGGAGGTGTGTTCGCCGGAGTACTCCGCTGAGGCACGGCCTTCCAGGTTCCGTGCCGCACCGGCGAAGAACCGGACGTTGTCGATCGAGCCCGGGACGTCGAAGCCGCGGGTCAACCTGATCGGCTTGCCGCCGATGCGGCTCTCGGTGTCGGCGAACTCTTCACTGCGGGCCTGGAGTTGGTCGGCCCAGCGCAGCATGGCTTCGGAGCGTTCGGCGGGCGTGGTGCGCGACCATGCGGCGAAAGCGGCGCGGGCGGCGGCCACCGCCTCGCGCACGTCCTCCGGGCCGGCCAGGGTGTCGGTGGCCAGGACCTCGCCCGTGGCCGGGTTGGTCACCGAGTACTGCTCGCCGGACGTGCCGGAGCGGCGCTTCCCGGCAATGAACTGCTGTCCGGTGGTCTCCATCAGTGCTCCAGTTCGGTCTCGTCCGGCCCGATGGGCGGGGGGCTCGGCTCGCCCCACAGGTCGCCGAGCGTGTAGCCGTGCGGGAAGGGGTCGGTCTCGTCCAGGACGTACTGGCTGAACGCGGTGATCCAGCCGCGGCCGCTGATCGTCGGCAGAACGGCCTCGAAGGGGCCGACCCGGGTGGTGCCCAGGAGGGTGCCGGTGAAGGTGGTGCCAAGGATCGATTCGTGAACGAACGGTGTGGTCGGGGGGAGTTCGCCGCGTGCGTGCAGGGCGGCCATGCGGCCGCAGGTGCCGGTGCCGCACGGGGAGCGGTCCAGCGTGCCGGTCCAGGTCGCCGGATCGGCCAGGTCCACCTCGCCGTTCGGCAGGACGACCGCGTTGCGGCCGGCTGCGCCCGGCGTCGGAGACGGGCCGTGGATCATGGTCAGGGCTATCTGGTTGATGCCCGGATTGAGCGGGTGGCTGACCGGCACCTGCTGCTGGGCGGCGGTCCGTAGCACAGCTCCGGCGCGGACGATCTCCTTGGCGGCGGAGGGATCGAGACGGATACCCAGGTCGGCGGCGCGCGCCTGCACGAAGAACTGCCCGCCGAAGACGATGTCGACCGGCACGGACCCGTACTCGGGCAGCTCCAGGACGTGGTCGAGGGCGACCGTGAACGCGGGCACGTTGGCGAAGGTGACCCGGGTGGCCTTTCCCCCTGCGACGTCGGCGCGGACCCGGACGAGGCCGACCGCGGTGTCCACGGTGAGTTCGGTGACCGGCTCGGTGACCGGGACCGCCCCCGTCTCCACCAGGGCGGTGACGGCGCAGATCAGGTTGGAGCCGGACATGGGGCGAAAGCCGCCCTGTTCCAGTACGACCAGGCCGAAGTCGGCCGACGGGTCGGCCGGGGGCAGTACCAGGGCGCCGCACAGGGCTGGGTAGCCGCGAGGCTCCCGCAGCAGGAGCCGGCGCAGGTCGTCGAGGTGTTTCTCGCAGTACTGCAGCCGCTCGGCCATGGTGGCACCCCGCACGTGCAGGTGGCTTCCGATCAGTACGCGTCCTGGTTCGCCCTCGGCGTGGACGTCGATCGCGTGGACGCGGCGATGCTGCGTGGTCATCACGCAGCCACGGGGTCGGCGGTCTCGACGCCGGCAGCGGTGAGCAGGGTGCGCAGCTCCTCGCGGTACTCGGGGGCCAGCGGCAGGACGGGGGCGCGCATGGGTCCGGCGCCCACACCGATGAGGTCGAGCCCGGTCTTGATACCGCAGGCGTAGTTGTGGGACTCCAGGAAACGGCAGATCGGGAAGATCTTGGCCCACAGCTCGCGTGCTGCGTGCAGATCGGCTCGGACGGCGAGGGCGTCGTACAGGTCGGCGCACAGCCGGGGGATCACGCTGGCGGTGCCCCACACACCGGCCTTGGCTCCGCTAGCGAGAGCGGCGAAGGTGAGGGTGTCCCAGCCGTTGAGGGCGGCGATGTCCTTTGCGTGCCGCTGCTGGACGGCGGTGAGCCAGGCGAAGTCTCCGCCGGTGTCCTTGTAGGACGTCACCGCGGTCTCGCGGGCCAGCTTCGCCAGCTCTTCGGGGGTGAGCTGCACGCCGGTGGCGGAGGGAATGTTGTAGTACATGATCGGGATGTCGATCGCCTCCGAGACCGTGCCGAAATAGGCGAGGAGCTCCTCGAATGACGGGGCGTCGTAGAACGGCGGCACGATCATAACGGCGGTCGCACCGGTCTTCTCGGCATGGACGCTGAGTTCCACCGTCTCCGCCGTGCTCAGTGCGCCGGTTCCGGCGACCACTGGGACGCGCCCGTCGGCGGCCTCGACGTACAGCTCCGTGACCTGCTTGCGCTCGTCAAGGGTCAACGTGGTGAACTCGCCAGTGCTTCCGCCGGGGACGAGGCCGTGGATGCCGCCGGAGATGATGTGGTCGGCCTGGCGCTTGACACCCGCGGCGTCGACGGCGCTGCCGTCCGAGGTCAGTGGGGTGACGACGGCGGCGAGGATGCCGGTGAACTGCGGGGTACTCATGGGCGATCTCCTGAAGTCAGTGGAGGGATGTAAGGGGCGAGGGAAGAAACGGCATTGCGGGGGTGGGCCGCCTCGGACCGAGGGCGACCGGCCCCGGCGTCGCGGCGGAGGTGCTGTGGGAAGGGGACCTGGTCACGGCGCCCGCATACGTCACCTGTGGGTGAAGCGGAGCGGGGAGACCGCCTCGGCGGCGGTGGGGAGACGCTGCTGGGTGATGGCCTCCGTGATGATCTCGGCGGTCGCCGGGGCCAGGGTGAGGCCCAGCATGCCGTGGCCCGAGGCCACGTAGACGTTGGGCAGAGGGTGGAGCCGCCCGATGAGGGGAAGCCCGTCGGGGGTCATAGGCCGCAGGCCCGCCCAGGGACTGGCCTCGCCCGGGGGGTTGCCCCAGCTGGTGAAAGCATCGGCCGCTGCCCTCTTGATGGCGGCGATGCGCCGGAGGTTGATGTTCTCTTCCAGGCCGCCGAACTCCATCGTGCCGGCCAGACGCAGGAATCCGTTCAGTGGTGTCACCGCGACCCGAGCGTCCTCCAGGGTGAGGGAGGTGCGCAGTTGCAGGGGGGCGGGCGCGTAGTCGACGCTGTAGCCCTTGCCGGGGCGGATGGGCAGGGGGACGCCCAGTTCGCGGGTCATACGGCCGGTCCAGACGCCGGCCGCCAGGAGCAGGGAGTCGCCGGTGATCTCGCCCCTGTCGGTCACCACTCCGGTGACGGTGTCGCCTTGCCGCAGGAAGCGTTGTACCGGGGTGTGCTCATGGATCTCCACGCCCAGTTCCTGACAGCGCTTGACCAGGCCCTGGGTGAGGGAATCGGGCTCCACCTGCCGGTCGTCCCGGAAGTACAGACCGTGGCGGATCCGGCTGTTCAGTGCCGGTTCGCAAGTCTGGACGGCGTCTCCGTGCAGGTGCTCGGGAACCATGCCGAACCGTTCGAAGACGTCGAGGGACGCGCACTGGTCCTGGTATCTCTCCCGGGTCTCGAAGGCCAGCAGGACGCCGGCCTTGTGCATTTCGAAGGAGATACCGTCTCGGCTCCAGTCGTCGAGGAGATCCATGGTCCCCTCGGCGAGGCGCAGTTGGGTTTCCAGCCCGCGGCGGAAGTCCCGGGCGGTGCAGTGCCGGGCCATGGTCAGCATGAACTTCACGAAGCCCGGGGCGAGTGAGGGCTTGACGTACAGCGGACTGTCCGGCTTCAACATCCACTTCAGGGACTGGAGGATGACTCCAGGGGCCGGCACGGGGCCGCTCTCCGCCAGTGCGATCTTGGCCGCGTTGCCGTGCGTGGCGGCAGAGCCCGCACGCCGGGCGTCCAGTACCACAACCTCGCAGCCGCTCTTGGCCAGCCGGTAGGCACTCGCCAGGCCGACGGCCCCGGCGCCCACAACAATGATCCGCATGGCGTCGTGTACCTCCTGACAGGGCGCGTCGGGCGCCTCTTGCGGCGGGCGGCAACTCCAACCCGCCGCAGATTGTCAAACAATCTGCGACTGACGCTAGGCTCGCCATCCCGCCCAGTCAATAAGTTGGGGCGAACTTGTTGTGAATGAGCTTGCTCCTGCCTTCCGGCGACTGCCACGCGCATGCGCAGGCGCGCACACGAAAGGGGCCCCACTTGCATGGGGCCCCTGAACTGCGGAAAGAGTGTCTACGGAGCGTAGATCTGTCCGGTCTGGGCGCCCTCGACAGAGCGGACATACGCCCGCGCGACGTCGGCGAGGTCGACCGACGTCATGCCAGGGAAGTAGTCCCCGTAGTCGGCGAGACTCTCGGTGAAGACCGTGGGGCTGACCGCGTTGATGCGCTGCGGGGCGATCTCGATGGCGGCGGCGCGCACGAACGCCTCCAGTGCGCCGTTGGCCATGGAGGCCGCGCTGCCGGTGGGGATCGGCTCGCGAGTCAGAATGCCGGTGATCAGGGTGAAGGAGCCGCGCTCGGCGATGCGGGGGACCCCCTGCCGCACCAGGTCGATCTGGCCGAGCACCTTGCCCCGGAAAGCGGCCAGGTAGTCCTCGGGAGTCATCTCGGTGACCGGCTTGTACGGCACGTCACCAGCGGTACCGACCACAGCGTCCACCCGGCCGGCCCGGTCGTACAGTTCCGCGATCTGTGCGGGGTCGGTGATGTCGTAGCGCAGGTCACCGCCGCTGCGTCCCACAGTGAGGACCTCGTGTCCGCGGTCGGCGAGTGCCTTGTGGACGGCCGTGCCGAGCGTTCCGGTGGCACCGATGAGGAGAATCTTCATGAGTGCGACGCTAGGCCCGCCTGGAGGCGTGCGGGAAATACCTTCCCTGGAGCACTTATGCTCCAGGGTTATGAATGTGGAGCTACGCCACCTGCGGGCACTCGCCGCGATCGGGGACGAGGGCACCATCACGGGTGCCGCGGCCGTGCTCCACATCAGCCAGCCCGCGCTCTCGCGCACCCTGGAGCAGCTGGAGAGCAGGATCGGCGTGCGCCTGGTGGACCGGACCACCCGCGCCCTGGCCCTCACCGGTGTCGGCCAACGGCTTTACGAGCGCGCCCATCTGATACTCCATCAGGTGAACGATGCGCTGGCGGAGGCCGCGACGGGGATACGGCCGCTGCGCATCGGGTTCGCCTGGGCGGCACTCGGCGACCGTACCGTGCCACTGCTGCGCACCTGGCGCGAGGCACACCCGGAGACCCCGGTGCAGGTGCACCGCCGCGACGACCCGGAAGCGGCCTTGCGCCGCGGGGAGATCGATGCGGCGCTCCTGCGCACCATGCCCGGCCCGGGCGCTGGACTGGAGGTCGAGCCGCTGTTCCGGGAACGGCGCCTGGTCGCCGTACCCGAGAATGACCCTCTCTCCCGTCGTCCAATCGTGCGCCTGACTGATCTCGCCGACCGTTCGGTGGTGCTCTGCGCCACCGCCGCCACGACGACCAACCTCTGGCCCGACGGGCGGCGACCCCGCACGTTCGAGGTGGCCAACGTCGACGAATGGCTCACGGTGATCGCCACCGGTGACGCGGTGGGCGTCACCGCCGAGGCAACCGAGCACAGCCATCCGCACCCAGGCATCCGCTACCTGCCCCTCGCCGACGCGCCTCCCGTGACGGTCCGCCTGGTCTGGCCACGCACCCCGACGCATCCGGCCACCCTCGCCTTCCTCGAGCACCTGCGAGACATGGCCGGCGCCCAGGGTCTGGAGGCGTAGTCACCGCCAGCAAGGCAACGGCCGGGTTACGAACGACGGATTTCAGAAGGGAACCCCATGTGAGGCCGGCGTGCCTCTGGGGCCACCGCTCGTGTTCAACCTACTCGCGTAACACCAGGTCAAGCTCCTGATGTAGGTAGCACGTAACCGATGGCGGTCGCCGCAAGCGGCTTGGGCGCTGCCGCGAATCATCACGGCTTCGTCCATTGACAGCGCGGAACCACCTCCTTAACCTTCCCCCAACTTGCTGCTTGTCAGACAATTTGCTGGCTCGTATCCGCCCGCCCCATCACGGGCCCCGCCCTGCGGATGAGACCCCCACTTCACCTTCACCTCCGCGGCGAGCGCACGCTCCCCTTCACTCGCCCTTCAGCCTCCGGAGTACGTCATGGCCCTCACCAAGCAGAGCAGATACACCTTCTACGTGCTGGGACTCCTCCTGTTGTCCCTCATCGCCGGATACCTTGGCGGACAATCGGGGTCGGACGGAGGCTCGTCGCAGGCCGTGGCCTCGTCCGCCTCCTCCAGCAAGGCGGCCTGGATCGACAAGATCAAGAAGGCGGGCGTGCTGCGGGTCGGCTGTGCCGACGCGCCGCCCACCATCGTCGTGAAGTCGGACGGCACCTGCACCGGTCCTGACCTCATCCCGCTGCAGAACCTCGCGGACGGCATAGGCGTCAAGGTCAAGACAACCTCGACGACTTGGCAGAACATCGTCGCCGGGCTGCAGGCGAACAAGTACGACGTCGCCGCCGACCTCGACCAGACCGTCGAGCGAAGCCTGGCGATCCGCTTCACCCACCCCTCCTGGTCCTACTCCGGGGTGTTCCTGGTGGAACGAAGCGGCGGATACGCCACCAGCAAGCAGATTCTCGCCGCGTCCAAGCCGGTCGCCGTGCCGCAGGGGTCGACCGCGGACCTGGCGCTGCAGCAGGCCAAGGCCAAGGGACTGCGGGTGGACAACTTCCAGAACGCGGCCTCCGCGGTGAAGGCCGGCCGCGCCAGCGGGGTCTTCGCCGACCTGCCGACGGCCGTAGACATGGCGACCAAGGACAAGTCCCTGGGCATCGTCATTCCCGATCCCGCGCTCCTCGTGCGCCACGTGGCCTACGGCGTCCCCGCCACCATTGACTCCCGCTCCATGGAGATCATCAACGTGGCCATCGACAACTCGGTGGCGAGTGGCGAGATCGACCGCGCTTTCGCCGAGGCCGGCTACCGGGACGCGGACTCGCTGGGTGACCTCGAGATCAAGTCCTGACCGAGCCTCGACGCCCATCCGGAGGTAGTCCGCGATGCAACCCCATTCCCTCGACCTCGCCTACACGCTGGACATGAGTGTCCTCGGTCCCTCGCTGCCCACCCTCCTGGACGGCCTGTGGCTGACCCTGGAGATCTCCGCAATCGTGATCGCCGCGAGCACGGTCCTGGGTTTCCCGCTGGCCGTGGCACGGATGTCCAAGATCGAGGTCATCCGCTGGCCGGCCCAGTTCTACATCGAGGTGTTCCGCTGTACGCCGCTCCTGATCCAGCTGCTGTGGGTGTTCTACGCCATGCCAGCACTCCTGGAGACGACCTTCCCGGCGAAGCTGTCGATCATCATGGCGTTGACCGCGCACCTGACCGCCTTCATGGCGGAGACCTACCGCGCCGGAATGCAGTCGGTGCCCGTCGAGCAGATCGAGGCAGCACGGATGCTCCGGCTGGGCAGAGTCCAGATCCTGCGGCACATTATCGTGCCGCAGGCCTTCCGCCAGCAGATCCCCACGATCCTGTCGCTGAACGTGAGCATGTTCAAGGACACTTCCCTGGTCTCCGCGCTGGGCCAGGCGGACCTGACCTTCCAGGGCAATGTCCTCTCCAGTCAGACTTACCGGCCCATGGAGATCTTCACGCTGGTCGCCCTCATGTACTTCGTCATCGCTTTCCCCGCGACACTCCTTACCAGCTACATCGAACGGCGCCTGATCACGTCCGGATCACGGGGCGCTCCGCCGCCTTCGTCTCCGCTCCGCACCGCGCTCGGCCGTCTGCGGCCCGGTTACCGGCCGCCCGTCGTGGCTAACTCCTCCACCTCGATGTCCCAGCCGGAAGGTGCCTGATGGCGACGCAGGAATCCAACCCCCCAGCTCTGAGCAAGGGCACACCCGACCACGCGGCCGGTACCGGCGTCCAGGAGGGCCCTCCGACGCATGACACGGCGTTCCTGCACACCCGCGGGGTCAGCAAGTCGTTCCACGGACGTCAGGTCCTGAAGGAGGCCGACTTCCGTATCGGCAGCGGCGAGATCGCCGTGCTCATCGGTAAGAGTGGATCCGGGAAGAGCACCCTCCTGCGCGTCATAGCCGGGCTGGAGGAGCCTGACGCCGGCGACATCCACCTCGACGGCCAGCCCGTCGTGCAGGAGGGTGAGTACCAGGAAGCGTGGAAGGAACTCCGGGGCCAGATCGGAATGATCTTCCAGAACTACACTCTGTGGCCCCACATGAACGTCCTCGACAACCTCACCCTCGCCCCCCGGCAGGTCCTGGGCGAGAGCAGGGCCCAACTGCTGGAGCGGGCCGAGCAGGCCCTCACCGAGGTCGGTATGGCGCGCCATCTGCGCAGCCGCTGCACGCAGTTGTCCGGAGGCGAGCGTCAGCGGGTGGCGATCGCACGAGCCTTGATGATGCGCCCACGCCTGCTGCTGTGTGACGAGATCACATCCGCGCTCGACCCTCCGGTCGCAGCCGAGGTGCTCGGCGTGCTGACCAAGCTGAAGCAGGAGGAGAACATCGCCTGCGTCATCGTCACCCACGACATGGCATTCGCCTCCAAGGCCGCCGACCGCCTCTGCTTCTTCGAGGACGGCGTGATCAAGGAGGACGCCCTCCCCAGCGAGGCATTCACCAATCCTCGAACGCCAGGCCTCAAGGCGTTCATCGACGCCATCCGATTCTGACCGTGCCGCGATTCCGCTGCTCCTCCGGGCAAGTGGTGCGGAGGGCGACGGTATCGCGGCCATCGGGCGTACGTGGTGTCGTCCGACCGCTCCCGCCGCCGCCATAGAATGCAGTCTGACAATCTGCGGAGGATTCATGAGCGAGCAGGGAGCCCAGGCGGCCGGTCCGAGGCCGGTCACCACCCAGACCCGCCGGGACGCGGCGGTGGACGAGCTCCGTCGAGCGATCCTGGCCGGAGAGCTCAAGGCCGGCCGACCTCTGCGCGAGGTGCACATCGCCCAGCAGCTGGGCGTCAGCCGTCCGACTTTGCGCGAAGCCATCTACCAACTGATCCACGAAGGACTTCTGGAGCAGCAGCCCTACCGCGGAGTCGTCGTCACGGCGATCGACGAGAAGTTCATCACCGACACCGCGGCCGTCCGCGTTGCACTGGAGACGCTCGCGGCACGGGCACTGGTCGAGGCTCCCGACGGCTCCGGAACAGCGAAGCTCAAGGCTGCATGGGAGGAGTACCGCGCCGCGCATGGTGCACAGGACGCCTCACGCCTCCACCAGGCCCATATCGCCCTGCACCGCACCATCTGGGAGGCCTCCGACAACGCCATGCTGAAGCGGATCTGGCCGACCGTCGAAGCGCAGATCAACCTTGCCATCACGGTCGACGAGAGCACCCGATCCGATCCCGACCGGGCTCTGCGCGTCCACGAACGACTGATCGACGCCATTCTGGGCGGTGACCCCGCGACCATCGAGGCCGAGGTGGAACGCCACACGCGGTCCAGCGCCGAAGAGTTGATCGAAATGATTGCCGAACGACAGCGCGAAGCAGGAGACGGCGAATCCTGAGGGGCTGCGGGGGACGACCGGAGCCCCATGCGGATGCCCGACGGTGTGCCGGCTTCGGGAAGCGGCAGACGCACGTCGAGGAGGAAGCAGCCGTCGACGTCCGCTCCGGCACGGAGGCTGCCGCCGACGGTGTGTGCGCGCTCGCGCATGCCTGTCAGCCCGTGTCCTGTGCCCATCGAGGCCATGGCCGGGGTCGGGCCGATGTGTACGAGGTGGCAGGGTGGCCGGCTGTCCCTCCTGCCGGTGGCGGATGCTCTGCCCGGCGGCGGTCAGCGATTCGAGGAGCCGGCCGAGGCGGGACAGGCTGGGGACGGGTTCGGTCGGTTGTGTCTCGTCGCCGGACAGTCGGAGCACGTAGAGCAGAGAACTCAGTTCGTCCAGTACGGTGCGGCCGATGTCATGGATGTGGCTGAGCGCCATCTCCGCCTGATCCGGTCGGCCTCTCAGGAAATGACGGGCGACCCCCGTCTGAATGGTGATCAGGGCAATGTGGTGGGCGATCACGGCGTGGAGTTCCCGGGCGATGTGCAGGCGTTCCTCGGCGACCCGACGGCGGGCCTCCTCTTCCTTGCTCGCCTCCACGTGTACCGCTCGCTCCTCCACTGCGGCCAGGTAGTCGTGCCAAGTGCGTACGGTGCCGCCGACAGCGGCGCACATTCCGGTCCAGGCGAACATGGCGACGGCCTGCGGGCTGTCGGCCGAGTTCATCGAACCAGCCATGACGGTATACAGCACGGCGGCCGTGCCGACGGTGGCGATCATCGCGGTCCGCCGACGGGCCGTGCGGGCAACGGTGTAGACCACGATCAATGTGCTGACCTTGAGCGCGCGCGACGGATACGACGTGAGGATGGTGAAGACGGCCTCACCGAGTACCGTCAGGGCCAGGACGGCAGTGGTGCCCGGCGGCGGGCCAGCAGAAGCAGGAACGCGGCCCCGGCGGCAACGGCGTCGGCGCCCGACACTCGTTCGCCGTCGGGCCAGCTTCCGAACAGCAGGGGCAGCGTGCCGGCACCGCCCACGAGGGTGGCGAGGCCGGCATCCAGCAGGCGCGGATGCGCGTGGGTTACTCGCGCCAGCCATGCCGGGCCGATCACGGCGTCACCGTTCGTCGTACGGGTCCCTCGTTCGGGTCTTTCGTTGGGGCGGATGCGGCCGCCCGCCCGTACGCCTTGAAGGGTACGGGCGGGCCGGCGGGGTCCCGGCGTCGACCGGGCTCACGCATCGCGCCGCTTGAGCAGGACGGCCGCGCCGGCCAGGAGCACGACGATGTAACCGGCGAACACCGCGAGCCCGGCCCCGGGCGACAGCGAGTCACTGCTCGTCTGCACCGTCATGAGGGCGTTCGCCGCGTTCGACGGCAGGTGCGGGCCGATGGCGTCGTTCCAGCTGCTCGGCAGCAGTTGGATCAGACCGGGCAGCACGAACAGCGCGCCCACCACGGTGGTGATCGCCCCGGCGGTGTTGCGCAGCAGGACGCCGACCGCCAAGCCGATGAGCCCGGCACCAGTCAGGTAGACCGCCGCGCCGACCAGCGCGCGGAAAACCCCCGCATCCGACAGCGCGGCAGTGGCCATGTCGCGGGAAGACAGCACTGCCTGACCGGCAAGGAATGCACCCAGCGAGGCGACCAACATGAGCACGAGACCTACCGCGGCGAAGACGACGGCCTTGCCCCACAACACCGGCAGACGCGCCGGGACCGCTGAGAGCGTGGCGCGGATGGATCCGGTGGCGTACTCACCGGCACTCATCAGCACCCCCAGCACCGCCATGGCCAGCGCGGCAAGGGTCACCCCGCCCAGACTGATCGACGTCGGGTCACCGAAATCGTCCTCCCCCGGACCATCTCCCGAGCCGACCAGACTGCTGAACAGCAGTCCGAAGCCGACGACGAGGACCACGGTGATCGCCAGCGTGTACATCGTCGAGCGCAGCGACCGCAGCTTGATCCATTCCATGCGGACGACCCGCGGAAAGGTCACCCGCAGACTGCCTGCATTCCGGCCGGCGCTCCCGGTCGTCTCCTGTGTCTCCTGCGGGGCGAGGTCGGTGGTACTCATGGGTTCGTCCTTCCCGTGGTGGCGAACGCCGCAGTGTTGGCGTGGTATTCGACGGCATCGCGGGTCAGCTCCATGAACGCCTCCTCCAGCGACGCCTCCTGAAGGGACAGCTCGTGCAGGACCAAGCCGGCGGCCGCCGCGCGCTCCCCGATCTCGGCGGCCTCCAGCCCCTGGACGTCCAGGACGTCGGGCCCGCCGCTGGTGACCGAGACGGCGTCACCCAACAGCAGATCACGCAGGGATGCGGCCTGCGGCGAGCGCACCCGTACGCTGCGCCTGGAGGACTGGGCGACGAAGTCGGTCAGCGGACCGGCCGACAGCAGCCGACCCTTCCCGATCACGATGAGGTCCTCGGCGATCAACGCCATCTCGCTCATCAGATGGGAGGAGACGAAGACGGTCCGCCCCCGGTCCGCGAGGTCCTTCAGCAGGTTGCGGATCCACAGCACGCCTTCGGGATCTAGGCCGTTGACCGGCTCGTCCAGCATGACGATCTGAGGGTCGCCGAGCAGCGCCGAGGCGATGCCCAGCCGCTGGCCCATGCCGAGCGAGAAACCGCCCGCCCGCTTGCGGGCCACTTCTGTCAGGCCGACCATGTCGATTACTTCCAGAACCCGCTGCTTGCCGATGCCGTTGCTGGCGGCCAGGGCCAACAGGTGGTTGTACGCCGAGCGGCCGGGGTGGATCGCCTTCGCCTCCAACAGTGCCCCGATCTCCTGCAGTGGGGCCTTGTGCTGCTCGTACGGTCGGCCGTTGACGCGGACCGTTCCAGACGACGGCCGGTCCAGTCCCATGACTATCCGCATCGTCGTCGACTTGCCCGCGCCGTTGGGCCCGAGGAAGCCCGTCACCACCCCGGGACGCACGCTGAAGCTCAGCGCATCAACCGCGAGCTTGTCCCCGTACTTCTTACTGAGGTCGTTCACCTCGATCACAATCCACCTCCGGGCTGTTTGAGGACTCAAGGTTCTTGCAGCACGGCGGGCTTCCGCGTCGCCCTACAGCGGTCACTGCGCATACCACGACCGCAGTACGCAGCCGCTGCCAGTAGCGACCGTGGATTGACGCTCGCCATCGCTCACTGTGGTCGGACATGATCGACCGCTGACTCCGAAGATCCCGGGCAGCGCAGCCGGGGTATCCTGGCGCAGGAAGCGCCGTGCACACCGCGCTGAGAGCGGGCCCTGAACGGTGGATCCGCTCGAGCGGGGGCCGAGGCGCTGCTGACCTCCCTGGTGGCCCGAGTCGAGCGCCATGCTGGCCGACGCACTGGCGGACGCCCATGCCGAAACCCATGTGTCCCGGGGATCGCCTGCCAGGCCGAATCGGTCGGGTTCGTTCCAGCGGGCTGGATCCCGGTTGGCGGCGCCGAGACCGATCAGGGACTTGTCGAACCGGTTCGATGGCACAGCCCACCGTCCGACTCACTGTCGCAGGCGAGCCGTTCGGAAGATGGGGCAGCGGGTCTGCTGCTGATGTGAGCAAGTCGAACCGGTTCGCCGGAAACTAACACTGCGGAACTTCTTCGGCAATACTCTCGACGCGGTTCTCCTCCTGATGCCGGTGGCTCAGTGGGGCCGGGGCTGACGCGGAGTAGATGTGCCTGGTGAGGGCGGTGTTGGCCGAGAATTGGAGACAGCCACGGCCCAGCCGCGCGGGTTTCTCGCGTGCTTCGGGAAGTGTGCGCAAAGCATTGACGCATGTGCGGTCAGCTCCTACGTTCCCTTCACGCGAACCGGTTCGACAGTCGGATCGCCGCTCGGCTCGTACCTTGTGTTGTTCGGCTGGTGCTTTCCTGCCCTCTCGGGGCGTAGCGAACCGGTTCGATAAATTCGGTTGAGGGGTTCCCGTGAACATCGGTGAAATTGCACAGCGGGCAGGCGTCTCACGGAGCACTGTGTCGTATGCGCTCAGCGGCAAGCGTCCGGTGTCGGACGACACCCGCGAGAAGATCCAGCGGGTCATCGACGACCTGGGCTACCGACCCAACGCGAGCGCACGGGCTCTGGCCAACGGTCGGACCAGCACGATCGGTCTGGTGTTCCCGCCTGCGGGCAATCACTACACCGGCATGCAGCTCGACTTCATCGGCAGTGTGGTGGAGGCCGCGGCCACGTACGACTACGACGTACTGCTCTCCCCGAGCGGCGTGGACAGTGACCGTTCCTTCCAGCGGCTGCTGGGTGAGCGACGCGTCGACGGCGCGATCCTCATGGAGATCAGGCTCGACGACGACCGCGTCGATCACCTGCTGGCCGAGGACTTCCCCGCCGTCTGTATCGGCCGCACCGCGCGGCCGGACGGTGATTGGTGGGTCGGCCTGGACCACACCGCACTGGCGGCGGCCTGTGTCCAACACCTCGCGGACCTGGGCCACCGCACGATCGCCTTGGTCAACCGGCCCGAGCGACTCCTGCGCGCCGGGTACGAGTCCGCGCACCGTGGGCTCGAGGGCTTCACTAAGGCCGCCGCGGAGCGCGGGCTCACCACTCGCACGTACAACTGCGAGGACGACGCGCCCTCGGGGGAGGCCTGTCTGCAGCAGATCATGCACGACGACCCCGCCACCAGCGCTCTTGTCACGCTGAACGAGGCCGCGCTCGGCGGTCTCTACCGGGGGCTGGCGCAGGCCGGGCGCCATGTGCCGCGCGACTTCTCCGTCACCGGCGTCGTCGCCGCCCGCTGGGCCGAGACGGTCACGCCCCAGCTCACGGCGGCCGACGTGCCGGCGGCGCAGATGGGCCGCCTCGCCGTCGACCTGCTCGTCGAGCGACTCGACCATCCCCATGCTTCGCCTCGCCACCATCTGCTCGCCCCGCCCATATCCCTCCGGGCCAGCACCGGTCCCGGAGGCACCGGCTCACCTGCGGACACCTGCAAGGAACTCGACTCCGACGCGACCGGCTGACCGGTCACCCCTCTGCCTCCCGCCCACCTGCGCCTCGAAGAGTCCTTCGTCCTGCCGTTGCTCTGGCTCTCCTGGCGTATCCATGCCAAAAATCAAAAGGAACCACTCGATGAACAGACCCAGCAGACGCCGTCTCACCGCCACCGCCATGACCGTCGTGGCCCTCACCGTCGGCGCCACCGCGTGCTCCTCCGGTGACGGCACCACGTCCACCAAGGCGGAGGACAGCGGCGAGTACACCCTCTGGGACCCGTACCCGCAGTTCGCCAAGGGCTCCGACTGGGCGAAGTTGCTGGACACCTGCGGCAGCAAGGCGGGGGTGAAGATCAAGCGGACGGCCTTCGACACCAGCGACCTGACGAACAAGGCGCTGCTGGCCGCTCAGCAGGACAACTCTCCGGACGTCCTCATCCTCGACAACCCCGTGGTGTCGACGCTCGCCGAGGCGGGGACGCTCACCACGACCGACGAGAACAAGGTGGACACCTCGAAGGTTGACCCGAACCTGCTCGCGGCCGGCCAGTCGGGCGGCAAGACCTACGGCATGCCCATCGGCGCGAACACCCTCGCGCTCTACTACAACAAGGACCTACTGAAGGCCGCGGGCGTGGACATCGCCTCGGTCAAGGACTGGAAGTCACTGACGGCGGCACTGGCGAAGGTCAAGAAGGCGGGCAAGAAGGGCATCACCTTCTCCGCGATCGGCACGGAGGAGGGTAGCTTCCAGTTCCTGCCGTGGTTCTGGGGCTCGGGCGCCAAGCTGACCGAACTCGACTCGGCCCAGGGTGTCTCGGCCCTGTCCCTGTGGAGCGACTGGCTGAAGAAGAAGTACGCGCCGAACTCGGTCATCAACAACACCCAGACCACCAGCTGGCAGGAGTTCGCCAGCGGCGACTACGCCTTCGCCGAGAACGGCACCTGGCAGCTGGCCAACGCCGAGAAGGCCGGCTTCGACTACGGCGTCCTGCCGATCCCCGGCGCCGACGGGGGCAACGCCGCGGCCCCGACCGGCGGCGAGTTCGTCACCGTCCCGGTCCAGGGCGACACCGGCCGCTACGCCACTACTCAGAAGCTGGTGTCCTGCCTGACCAGCACCGAGAACCTGTACGACACCGACACCACCCTGTCCTATGTGGCACCGACCAGCGAGGTGCAGGACAAGCAGGTGGCCTCCGACGCCAAGCTGAAGCCCTGGGTCGAGGCAGTCAAGGCGGCCAGGGGACGTACCAGCGACGACCTGGGCACCAAGTACCCGAAGATCTCGGAGCAGTTGTGGAAGGCGGTCCAGTCAGCGCTGAGCGGCTCCCAGTCGCCGAAGGATGCGCTTACCGCCGCGCAGTCCGCCGTCAAGTGACCGTCAAGTGCCAACCCCCCGAGGCCTGTTGATGAACCGCACGACGTGCCTGCCGGACTCCCCTCCGGTGGGCGGCCCGGGTGGGACGGCGGCCAGTGCCGCCCCACCACGGCAACGCCGTCGCCCGCGATCCCCGCAGTGGGCGGCTTGGGCCTTCCTTGCCCCGGTCGCTCTCTACCTCGCTGCCTTCTACGCCTATCCGCTCTACCGCAACCTCGACCTGAGTCTGCGCGACTACACCGTCCGTTCCTTCGTCCAAGGCAACGCCCCCTTCACCGGCCTGGACCACTACCTGACCGTCTTCGACGACCCCACCTTTGCCCCGGCACTTGTGCACACGGTGGTGTTCACGGCGGTGTGCTTGGTCTTCCAGTACGCCATCGGGCTGGTGCTGGCGGTCTTTTTCAACCAGCACTTCCGGCTCTCGGCGACCCTGCGCGCCCTGTTCCTGGTGCCGTGGCTGCTGCCGCTGATCGTCTCGGCGTCGACCTGGTCGTGGATGCTCAACAGCGACTCCGGAATCGTCAATGCCGCGCTGGGCACCGTCGGTATCGGGCCGGTCAACTGGCTGACCTCCCCGGACTGGTCGCTGACCTCGGTGATCGTCGCGAACATCTGGATCGGCGTCCCCTTCAACCTGGTCGTCCTCTACAGCGGCCTGCAGTCCATCCCCACCAGCCTCTACGAGGCCGCCGCCCTGGACGGGGCGAATGCCTGGCAGCGATTTTGGCGCATCACCTTCCCGCTGCTGCGCCCCGTCTCCGCGATCACGCTGCTCCTCGGCCTCGTCTACACGCTGAAGGTGTTCGACATCATCTGGATCATGACCAAGGGCGGCCCGGCGGACTCGTCGACCACCTTCGCCACCTGGTCCTACCAGCTCGGCTTCGGCAACCTGCTGCCCGCCTTCGGTCCCGGCGCGGCCGTGGGCAACCTCCTCGTCATCGCGGCGCTGGTCTTCGGCCTCGTCTACGTGAGGGCCCAGCGGAAGCAGAGGATGTCATGAGCCTCCGTACTCCCCGTGGCCCTCGCGGCAGCCGTTCGTGGTGGAAGACCGGCCTCGGGCTGGTGCTGACCGCGGTCATGCTGTTCCCGGTCTACTGGATGCTGAATGTGTCCCTCACCCGCGACAAGGACATGCGCAAAAGCCCGCCCGACCTGTTCCCCACGAATGCAACACTGGACGGCTACCGTGCCGTGTTCGACCAGCAACTGCCCTACCTCGCCACCAGCCTCGTCGTCGGCCTGGGCACCGTCGCCCTGACCGTGGCCCTGGCCGCGCCCGCTGGCTACGCCCTGGCCAAACTCCGCCCCCGCGGCGGCGGCATCCTCAACTTCGTCCTCCTGGCCGCCCAGATGATCCCCGGCATCATCATGGCGATGGGCTTCTACGCCATCTATCTCCAGCTCGGCCTGCTCCAGTCCGTGCCCGGCCTGATCGTCGCCGACTCGACCCTGGCCGTGCCGTTCGGGGTGCTGATCTTCACCGCGTTCATGTCCGGCGTCCCGGGCGAGCTGCTCCAGGCCGCGAAGACGGACGGGGCCGGGACCCTGCGCACTTTCTGGTCGATCGTGCTGCCGATGAGCCGCAACGCGGTGGTCACCGTCTCGCTGTTCGCGTTCCTGTGGTCCTGGTCCGACTTCGTCTTCGCCAGCACCCTCGCCTCCGGTGGCACCCACCAGCCCATCACCCTGGGCATCTACCAGTACATCGGCAACAACAACCAGGAGTGGAACGCCATCATGGCCACCGCCGTCGTGGCCTCCCTGCCCGCCGCGGTGATCCTCGTCCTGGCGCAGCGCTACGTCGCCGCCGGAGTGACCGCCGGCGCCGTCAAGGACTGACGGTCGCCACCATCCAGCCGCACCAGCCCCGTTGAAGAATCGAGTCACGCCTCCATGACCGCCGCCCCCGCCGGCCCGGCCTTCTCCCTCCACGACATCCCCTTCAGCACGCACGGCTCCTGGTTCGGCATCTCCCCCGTCCTCGCCGAAAGGACCCACGCTGAAGACCTCCACCTCGTCTCACACCAGAACGGCATGCACGCCACCCTGCGCCTCACCCCACACGACCCGACAACAGGCGAACGCGCCGAGACCCGGGTTCAGGCGATACCGAGCCTGCTGGAGTGGGTTCACGACGGCGGACGTATCGGCCTCGCCTACGAGTCGCCGGACACCGTCCGTCTGCGTGGCCAGGGGCTGGGCCTCCGCATCACCGCAGCGGCGAAGACCCTGACACCGTTCCGTGGCACGTACTTCTACCGCGCCCCGGACACCGGCGCGCACGTCTTCACCTCCTACGAGACCGGACGCCGCTACCGCATCACCGTGCTGTCCGGCGCGCTGACCGATGTGTCCGGCAGCCAGCTGCTCGGCAGCGGTGAGCGCGGCCTCACGATCACCCCGGACGCCGGCGGAGTCTGGGAAGCGGCTGTCGAGGAACTGGACTGCGCGCGAAGCCCCTACACCTGCGCGCGGACGTTCGATCAGGTCGTGCGGGCGGCAGAACATGCCTTCACGGACTTCGTCGATGCTGTTGCCCCCTGGCGGTCGTCCGCCACTCCGGCCGCAAAACTCGCCGCATACGTCCTGTGGTCGGCGACCGTGCGCCCGGCAGCCCTGGTCACCCGCCCCGCGGTACTGATGTCCAAGCACTGGATGGACAAGGTATGGAGCTGGGACCACTGCTTCAACGCCCTCGCCCTGGCCCCCGGTTGCCCTGAGCTGGCCCGGGACCAGTTCGCACTGCCCTTCGACCACCAGGACGCCAGCGGGGCACTGCCCGACTCGGTCACCCACTCCGAGGTCCTCTACAACTTCGTCAAACCCCCCATCCACGGCTGGACCTTCGGCCACCTCCGAAGACGACTCCCCGACCCCCTCGACCGAACCGAACTCGCCGAGATCTAGGGCATGCTGGAGCGCTGGACCGACTTCTGGCTCACCGCACGCCGCGCCCCCGGCGCCGCCCTGCCCCACTACCAGCACGGCAACGACAGCGGCTGGGACAACGCCACCACCTTCGACCCCGAACGCGTCGTCGTCACCGCCGACCTCGCCACCTTCCTCATCCTCCAACTTCGCGAACTCGCCGACCTAGCCGGGAAGTTGAACCGGTCGAAGGACGCCGCCCACTGGACCCGTATTGCCGACGCGACCCAGGCCGCCATGCTCGACCAGCTGTGGACCGGCGATCGGTTCGTCGCCCGTGGGGTCGAGACATCGGAGACCTGGAGCACGTCGAGTCTGCTCGACCTGATGCCGATCGCCCTGGGCGAGTACCTGCCCGAGACCATTGCCAAGACGCTGGCCACAAGGATCGAGACCCACCTCACCGAGCACGGTCTGGCAACCGAGCTGCCCTCCTCGCCTCACTATCGCCCTGACGGCTACTGGCGCGGCCCGATCTGGGCACCGTCCACTGTCCTCGTGGAGGACGGTCTGCGCCGGGCCGGCCATCACCGACTCGCGGACGAGATCAGTGCCCGTTTCCGTGCCCTGTGCGAGACCTTCGGCTTCGCGGAGAACTTCGACGCGCTGACCGGAACGGGACTGCGCGACCGCGCCTACACCTGGACCGCTGCCGGCTACCTCCTTCTCGCCGAAGCCCATGAACTCCGGCGCACCACACCGTCATCCACCGCGCACGCCGACGGATGAGAAACCACCTGGGCAGCCGGCCCAGGCAGAACCACCCACCCTCGGGAGAACCGCAATGCACGCAGCCCTCACACTTCCCCTGCCCAGACGCACGACCAGATCCCGGCGTCCGGGAGCCCGACCGCGCAAGGCCGCGGTGCTCGCCGTACTCTGCGCGTCGGTCGCCGCCGCCGTCGTACTGCCCAGCCCTTCGGCGCACGCTGTCGACACCACCGTCGGCGTCGACTTCGCCACCGCCGGAGGAGCTCCCGGATACGGTGCCTCGGGGACGATCTACGGGATGACCCCGGACGGCTCGCTGCCCCAGGACCACTTCTACAAGGACATCAAGTGGAAGTTCATGCGGGCGGGCGGCGCCCAGCTCAACAGCGGCGGCTACGGCACCAGCCTCGCCGCCTACCAGACCCGCTGGAACTCCACCCTCGCCCAGTACAAGCGCACCGCGGCCCTCGGGGGCACCTTCGTTCTCCTGCCGCACGACCTGTGGGGCGCGGACAGCACCACCAGCCAGGGCTGGCCCGGCGACAACGGCGACTGGACCAGGTTCAACGCCTTCCTCGACCAGCTCATCGCGGATGTGCGGGCGAACAACATGACCGTCCAGTGGGACATCTGGAACGAGCCCGACAACGCTCCCTTCTGGGGGCGGGCCCAGTCCCAGTACCTGGAGATGTGGAAGCGCGCCCACCAGAAGATACGAGCCGCGTTCCCGAACGCCGTGATCGTCGGCCCCAGCACCTATCGCAGCCCCGGCGGTGCCGCTTCCGGCTGGTGGAACTCGTACCTCGACTATGTGAAGGCGAACAGCGTCGAGCCGGACATCTACAGCTGGCACACCCTGCCGGGTGACCCGGTCGCCGACGCCGGTGCCGTGCGAATGAAGCTGTCGGCGCGGTCGATGACGACGAGCCGTCCGTTCCAGGTCAACGAATACGGCAACACGAACGAGCAGAACCCGGGGCGCGGTGGCTGGTACATCGCACGTCTGGAGCGTGCGGGGGCGGACGGAATGCGTGCGAACTGGGCTTCCGGGAGCGGTCTCCACGACAACGCGGCCAGGCTGCTGACGAAGACCGGCAGTCAGTACCTGCCATTGGGGGAGTGGTTCCTGTACCGCTACTACGGTTCGCAGACGGGCAACCTCGTGAACTTCACGGCCGGTACGAACACCGACGGTCTGGCGACGAAGGACAACACGGCGCGGAACGCGAAGATCCTGCTGGGGAGTAACGGCAACACCGGTACGGTCACGGTCAACCTCAACCGCCTCGACACCACCTCCGTTGTCGAGAACGGTCGAGTCAGGGCTGTGGTCCAGCGGATACCGAACAACGGCGGCGGCGCGGTGAGCGGACCGGTGACCGTCTCCGACCAGCTTCTGACGGTCAGCGGCAACTCGGCTTCGGTTGGCGTGCCGTGGACGGATGCCTCGGACGGCTACACCGTCACGTTGTTGCCGCCGTCGAACACCACCGTCTCCACAGTGGCCGTGGTTCAGCACAGCGGTCAGTGCCTGGACGACACCAACCTCTCCACCGCCAACGGCACGCAGTATCAGCAGTACCACTGCGAGGGTGGCTATCAGCAGATGCTGGACTTCAAGCCGGTGGCCGGCCTAGCCAACACCTACACGGTGGTCAACCAGCACAGCGGCAAGTGCCTGGACGTCTCGGGTGCCTCCACGGCCGACGGTGCGGCCGTCCAGCAGTGGACCTGCAATGGCGGCACGCAGCAGATGTTCACCCTCAACCCCGTCACCGCACTCGGCAACAGCAAGGACTACCAACTGGTCGCCGTGCACAGCGGCAAATGCGTCGATGTCAGCCAGGTCGCGGCCGCGCCCGGCGCGAAGATCCACCAGTGGCCGTGCGACCCGGCGAGCGCGCTGAACACGAAGAGGAACCAGATCTGGCGCCTCCAGGGCATGGGCTGATCCACACCGCATCCCCGGGTCTCCGGGCACTGCCCGGAGACCCGGGGCCGCAGCACGTGAGCGCACATCCAAGACCACCTGGGCCAGCCGTGCCCAGGAAGCACTCACCTTCTCGGGAGAACACATGAGTACGTCTCAGACACTTCCGCCAAGTGAACACCTCAACGGATCCGGCGCCCGAAACGGTCGGCGTCTGCGTAGGACCACCACGTTCGCAGCACTGCTCGCATCACTCGTGGCTCTCGCGCTCCCCGGCACGTCGGCACAAGCCGTCGACACCACTGTCGCCGTCGACTTCTCCACCGCCGGAGGCGCCCCCACTTATCGTGCCTCGGGGACGATCTACGGGATGACCGAGAACGGCTCGCTGCCCCAGGACCACTTCTACCGGGACATCAAGTGGAAGTTCATGCGGGCCGGCGGCGCTCAGCTGGACAACCCCGGCGGCTGGGTCGCAGGCAAGTACGACCGCCGATGGAACTCCACCCTGGCCCAGTACAGGCGGACCAAGGCGCTGGGCGGAACGTTCGTCATGCTGCCGCACGACCTGTGGGGCGCCGACGGCACCACCACCCCCACCTTCCCCGGTGACAACGGCGACTGGTCCCGCTTCGACGCCTTCTACGACCGGCTGCTCTCCGACGTCCGGGCCGCGGGCATGACCGACATCCAGTGGGACATCTGGAACGAGCCCGACTGCAACCTGTTCTGGGGCTCCGGCCAGCCCCAGTACCTGGAGATGTGGAAGCGCGCCTACCAGAAGATCCGCGCGGCCATCCCGGGCGCGGTCATAGTGGGAGCAAGTACCTGCGGCAGGCCCACGAGTTCCAACACCTGGTGGAACACCTACCTCGACTACGTGAAGGCGAACAACGTCGAGCCGAACGTCTACAGCTGGCACGACCTCCCCGGAGACCCGGTCGCCGACAGCAACTCGCTGAAGTCCAAGCTGTCAGCGCGGTCGATGACGACGAGCCGTCCGTTCCAGGTCAACGAGTACGGCAACACCAACGAGCAGAATCCGGGCCGTGGTGGCTGGTACATCTCCCGTCTGGAGCGCGCCGGAGCGGACGGCCTGCGCGCCAACTGGGCGTCGGGCGCCAACCTCCACGACTTCCAGGCGAAGCTGCTGACGAAGACCGGCAGCCAGTACCTGCCGCTGGGGGAGTGGTTCCTGTACCGCTACTACGGCTCCCAGACCGGCAACATCGTGAACTTCATACCGGGTACGAACACCGACGGCCTGGCGACCAAGGACAACTCCGCGCGGAACGCGAAGATCCTGCTGGGGAGTAACGGCAACACCGGTACGGTCACGGTCAACCTCAACCGGCTCGACACCACCTCGGTGGTGGAGAGCGGGCGAGTCCGCGCGGTCGTGCAGCGCATCCCGAACAACGGGGGCGGCGCCGTGTCCGGACCGGTGACCGTCTCCGACCAGCTCCTGACAGTCAGTGGTAACTCGGCCTCGGTGAACGTGCCGTGGACGGACGCCAACGACGGTTACACCGTGACACTCCTCCCGCCGTCGAACACCACGGTTTCCACAGTGGCGGTGGTGCAGCACAGTGGTCAGTGCCTGGACGACACCAATCTGTCGACGGCCGATGGCACGCAGTATCAGCAGTACCACTGTGAGGGTGGCTATCAGCAGATGCTGGACTTCAAGCCGGTCGCGGGCCGCGCGAACACGTACACGGTGGTCAACCAGCACAGCGGCAAGTGCCTGGACGTCGCGGGTGTCTCGACCGCCGACGGTGCGGCCGTCCAGCAGTGGACCTGCAATGGCGGCACGCAGCAGATGTTCACCCTCAACCCTGTGACCGCGCTCGGCAACAGCAAGGACTACCAGCTGGTCGCCGTGAACAGCGGCAAATGCGTCGATGTCAGCCAGGTGTCGACCACGGCCGGCGCGAAGATCCACCAGTGGCCGTGTGACCCGGCGAGCGCGCTCAACAACAAGAGGAACCAGATCTGGCGCTTGCAGGGCATGGGCTGACCTGATCCCTTCCGTACGGGGGCTCCCGGTCGTGTACGGGAGCCCCCCTCGTCTGCCCGGTCCACCTCACCGATGGGCGAGTGTCTCCTGCAGTTGAGGCTCCTTGTCGAGGTTTCGGGCCGTTCGGTGTGTCCGAGCGGGATGCGCACGAACTCACCGGACGCCAGGTAGCTGACGCCGAGTTGGCTGATCAGGGTGCGGCAGTCCTCCGCCTGGCATTGGATCTCGTCCGCGTCGAGCATGTGGCGGTAGCGTCGCCGCCCTCCGACCGTGGTGGTCACGGCCCCCGAGGCGGCTTGGCACTGAGTGAGAGAGTCGTGGACGCCATGTGCTCGGGGCGACGCGCCGACGACCTGGCTCTGCCTGAGGTCGGGCCTCGAACACTGGACGAGAACCAGGCCGCCGACTTGTATCTGGTGTGTGAACCTGCGGCAGCGGCATGGATCCGACGACAGGTGTCGGACCGGCTTGCCGCATGGGGCCTGGAGAAGGCCGGGATTCATGACCGGGCTCGTGGTCAGTGAACTGGCTTCGGCGACGACCGTGTGATCTTCTCCGTCGACTACCCGTTCTCCGACAACAAGCGCGGCACCGACTGGCTCCAGAACCTCGCCCTCGAACCCGGTGTCCGGGCACGCATCGCCCACGCGAACGCCGACGAGCTCCTCGGCCTGGGCTGAGCCAGGAGGACAGGACGGCGACGGCCAGTGCCCACTCTGCGGGCATATGCTGTGAAATGTAATTCCCGTCACATGCATGAAAGGGTAGGGAGGCGGGTTGTGCCGAATTCCGCTGGTCCGAGTGGAGGCCACAGCGCTGGTCCGAGAGGCGCTGGATCTTCCTGCCCAGGAAGTCGTCGACGACTGGATGCGTTCGCAGCGAGCCGTCGAGGTGCTGGCGTCGGCACGCGCAGGGCGCCCCGGTGCGCATCATCAGCGACGGTACCCAGCGCTTCCGGCCCGCGTTCGTGGGGGACATCCTCGACGCGCTGGCCCAGGCCGCCCTGCGACGAGGCGGCGCCGGCACCTACGACCTGGTCGGGCCGAGCGAGTTCGCGCTCGCGGACCTGCCTGAGCCGATCAACGGGCGTAGCGTGCCGATCGAGTACATGCCGGTCCAGCGGGCGGCTTCCGTACCGGGGCCGCCCCCGACCGTCGTCGACCTGCTGGCGCATCCAACGGTGCCGAGTGATGCCGATGCCGCAGCCAAGGCCTTCGGGCTCTCTCACGCGGCCTGAGACGAACTGGCCGATCGTGGAGCCCTCACCTTCCTGACGTCCGGCGTCTGTCGGGGCGAACGCGTCTTTCCTCCGCCAGGGCGTGTTCGCGGCGAGTCCGCAGGGTCTTCGCCAGCCGCTTGTGGAGGAGGCATCTCTTCCATGAGGCGGTGGTGGCGGTGAGGTCCTGTCCGGACAACGCGTCGCGCCCCAGGAACGGAAGCCCTCGTGGCGCTCGCGCGCGGCACGGGCAGCCAGTGCCGTGGGCCGCACTGGCATCCATGACGCCGTGTGACGTGTGGTGTGAACATGTACTGTGCAACGTACCCAGCCCTACGCCGTTACCAAGCCCGCGACGTGCGCTGCCGCCTCGCGCAGCCACGTGTGCGCTGCGTCATGGGTGTGGACCGGATGCCACCACAGGGCCTCCCGGAGGGGCGCGGCCTCGTAGGGCGCCGGCATGATCCGTACGGGTGCACTGGCGCGCAGCCGCTCGGCCAGACGCCTCTGGGCGAGAGCGATGCGGTGGGTGCCCGCCACGAGGAAAGGCAGCACCTGAAAGCTGTCGACCGAGATCTCGACGTTCGGCTCGATCCCGAGCAGACCGAGTTGGTGGACGGGCGGGGCGTCGTAGACACGCTGATACGTCACCCAGGGGAGCCGTGCCAGGTCTTCCCGGGTGAGGTGGTCGCCGACCTCGGCGTTGTCCTCGGCGACGAGGAACACCCATTCGTCCTCGTAGAGTTCGACGGCGGGGAACCCGCTGATGATGCCGTGCGGCATGAGCACACCGTCGACGGCGCTCAGCACGGTCGCGGCGGAGGCGACGATATCGGCAGGCGTCTGCGTGAACCGCAGCCGCACCCGCGGCGCCTCCTCGCGGAGAGCGCGAACGAGTGCCGTGCCGAGCACGGCCACGGCGTAGTCGGAGCACACGAGGTGGAACTCGCGGGACTCGGTGGCCGGGTCGAATCCGACCTTGCTGCTGAACAGGCGTTCTGTCATGTCGCAGACCGAGGCCGTGCGGTCGAGGAGTGCTCGGCCGAGGGCGGTCAGCTCGTACTGGCCGCCGACGCGGGTGAGCAACTCGTCGTCGAAGTGGCGCCGCAGCCGGGCCAGAGAGCCGCTCATCGCGGGCTGGCTGAGGCCGACCCGTAGCCCTGCGCGGGTGACGTTGCGTTCCTCCAGCAGGGCGCGGAGCGCGACGAGGAGGTTGAGGTCGAGCTTGGCGAGGTTCATGGAGGCTCCGGATCCTATGTAGTATCGGTCCCACCAATAAACATTATACAAAGAATCAATTTGCCTGATCATCTGAATTGGGTCAGATTTAACAACAAGGCAATCAGGGAGAGACGCAGATATGAATGCTGTGACCACGCTGGCGCCCTTCGCCGGTTCCTTCGCCCTCGGCACGTTGTCCGTCCCGGACCGGGAGTCTTTCCCCGGGCTTGTGATCCCTGCGGGGCGGGTGCTGAACCTCCGCATCGCACTCGACGAGCCGGCCCTGACGACCCGTGCACTCTTTGAACGCTGGGACGCGGTGCTGCCCCGGCTGAAGGCTCTCGCGGGCGACACCTCGGGTGAGTGGCTCTCGCTGGAAGGGCTGCGCGTGCATGCCCCTGTGGAGCCTGTCCAGGTCTTCCAGGCCGGTGGCAACTACCGGCAGCACGCGATCGAGATGGAGATCATCTACCGTCCGGCCGATGACAAGCGCACCGTCGAGGAGGCGCGAGCCGACCTCGAAAGGGAGATGGACAGGCGGTCGGTGGAGGAGCAGCCCTACGTCTTCATCGGTCTGCCCGGCGCCATCACCGGCCCGTACGACGACGTCGTCATTCCCGCCTGGGCCAGGAAGCCGGACTGGGAACTGGAGTTGGCGGCCGTCATCGGGCGGCCGGCCTATCAGCTGTCCGTCGACGAGGCCTTGGAATGCGTTGCCGGATACACGATCGCCAACGACCTCACGGACCGTGCCAGTATTTTCCGCAAGGACATCCCCGCGATGGGCACGGACTGGCTGCGCTGCAAGAACGCGCCCGGCTTCACTCCGCTGGGGCCGTGGATCGTGCCCTCCGAGGCGATCGCCGATCCCCAGGATGTGCGCCTCACGTTGAAGGTCAACGGCGACACCATGCAGGACGAGTCGACCAAGGACATGATCTTCAGTATCGCGCAGGTCGTGTCGTACGTCTCCCAGACCGCCCGGCTGCTCCCCGGTGACCTCGTTCTGACGGGCAGCCCGACCGGCAACGGCGTGCTGCGGGGCATCCTGCTGCGCGACGGCGACGTCATGGAGTCGACCATCGGCGGACTCGGGGTCCAGCGCACCCGTTGTGTCACGGAGCGCAGTTCGTGATCCGATGCGGCGTCAGGTCATCGGTACCAGGTGTCCTGACCCGACCCGGCGCGTGACTGCCCACAGCATCCAACCGATCCGGCGCGACGCGGGCCGCCCTGCCCACGGACGGAAGGCCCGCCCGCGTCGTACTGGCTCTGCCGTGCTCGATCGCGTCCTGGAGGTACGGCCCCTCGGTGTCCATGACCCGGCGCGGGCCGTACCGCACCCGCACGCCAAGGGGAGGCGGTCGCGTCTCCCCGCTCATGAAAGGGGCAACACCATGGGCCTTCTCACCCATCTGCGGCACGTCGACCTCGCCGTGCCCGACTACGACAAGCAGCTCGACTTCTACTCCGGCGTGTGGGGCCTGACCAAGGTGGCCGAGGACTCCGGCATCTCCTTCCTGGCCGCCGAGGGCTCGCCCGAGCAGTACGTCGTCCGGCTGCGGAAGGCCGACGAGAAGCGGCTCGACCTCGTGTCGTACGGCGCCGCTTCGGTGGCCGACGTGGACGCCATCGCCGAGCAACTGCTCGCGGGGGGCGTGCAGTTGATCTCGCAGCCGGGCAAGGTCGACACCCCCGGCGGGGGTTACGGCTTCCGCTTCTTCGACATTGACGGCCGCACCGTCGAGGTCTCCGCCGACGTCACAGCACGGCAGCACCGGAAGATTGAGGAGAAGGAGGCGATCCCGGTCAAGCTGTCGCACGTGGTGTTCAACTCACCCGACATCGACCGGACCCGCGAGTGGTACGAGCGCCACCTCGGCTTCCGGCTGACCGACTCGCTCAGCCACCCGCGTATGGGCGACGTGATGCGCTTTATGCGGATCAGCAACATCCACCACTCGATGGCCATCGCCAAGGGCCCGCACACCTCCGTCAACCACATATCCTTCGAGCTGCGCGGCATCGACGAGTACTTGCGTGGCTCGGGCCGGTTGATGCGCGCTGGTCATTCCGCGATGTGGGGCCCTGGGCGGCACTTGGCGGGTGACAACACCTTCACGTACTTCCGGGACCCGCACGGCAACATCGTCGAGTACACCACCGAGCTGGAGACCATCGACGAGGACCTCTGGCACCCGCACGTGTACTCCGTCGCCGATCCGGACGTCACCGACCAGTGGGGTACAGCCAGCCCGGCGAGTGAGCAGATCTTCGCGGAGATGTTCAACGAACCAGACCGGGGCTGCTTCGTCGCCCCGCCGACCTGACACGTGTCAGACCTTCGGGACCACCCCTCCACGCATCTGGAGCACCCATGAGCACCTCGACAGCGCCGTCACTGCTCATCCGCAACGCGCACCTCCTGACGATGGCCCCTGAGCTCGGGGACATCAGCGGCGGTGATCTTCTCGTCGAAGGCGACCGCATCACCGCTGTGGCGTCCCACCTGGACGCTCCCGCGAACACCGAGGAGATCGACGCCACGGGATGCATCGTCATCCCCGGCTTCGTCGACACGCACCGCCACATGTGGCAGGCGATCCTGCGCGGCCGAACACCTCACGACACACTGCGGGACTACTTCCAGCACGTGCTCCTTGAGCTCGGTCCAGCACTCACCGCCGACGATCTGCGTCTCGCTGGCCTGCTCGGCGCCCGAGCCGCGCTGGCGTCCGGCGTCACCACCGTCCAGGACATCTCCAACATCCAGGCCACTCCCGAACACTCGGATGCACTGATCGAGGGACTCAAGGAATCCGGCCTGCGCGTCGTCTTCGCCTACGGCCTTGATTTCCCCCAGGCCGTGAGCCAGGGGAGCCGGCTGCCGGAGGACGTGCGTCGAATTCGCGCCGAGTCGTTGTCGGACGAAGCCGCCCTGGTCACCTTCGCCCTGCTCACCGAACTCGGCGACGACGACGCAGAGCGCCACAACGCCCGGCTCGCCCGTGACCTCGCGGTTCCCACCGCTCGGCACGTCGTGCCGCGCCCCGGCGAGCCGCACCTGACCCGTCTGAAGAGGCTCGACGCGTTGCTGCCGGGCACGACGTTCATCCACGGTACTGAACTGGATGTCGACGAACTGCGGCTCATCGCGGAGAACGGGAGCAGCCTCTCCATCGCGCCCGCCATCGAGATGATGATGGGCCACGGCTTTCCGCCGCTCGCCGCCGCGGCCGAAGCGGGTCTGCGCATCAGCCTCAGTACGGACGTCGAGGTCACCGCCGCAGCGGACATGTTCACGCAGATGCGTGCCGCGTACCAGTCCGGCCGCTTCAGCCAGCTGTCCTCCCATGAGCCGACGGACCGGCAGCTCACCGTTCAGGACATCCTGCGCTATGCCACCCTGGCCGGCGCCGAGACCCTCGGCCTGAGCGACCGGATCGGTTCGCTGACGCCGGGCAAGCAGGCTGACCTGCTCATCCTGCGTGCGGACCAGCCCGAGACCGCTCCGGTGCACGACCCCTACAGCACCGTCGTCCTGCAGATGGACCGCGCGCATATTGACACCGTGCTGGTTGCAGGAAAGCCGGCCAGGCGAGGTGGACGCGGCCTCATCGACAACAGCGAACTCGTCCGGGAGGGCCAGGCGCTGGTCCAACGACTCGGCGACACGGGCCTGTCCACCGCGTCCCCCGCAGACCCTGCGTCCATCCCCGTCCCCTGACGCCTCCCCACCATGCCGCCTCCACACTGCCCGCGGGCGACGCTGACGGCGCCACAGAGGAGTTCTGCCTTGTCCGCGTTACCGTGCGACGCCATAGGCGTCCCACACCGCCCCACGCTCGCGCGGGGCCCCCAGGCTGCCGGCCTCTGTGAGTCATGCCGGCACAGGTGCTGAGCCGCACCGGATCTCCGGTGCACCACCTTCCGAAATGGAGCCGCACGTGACCGCCAGTTCTGACCACCGCTCGCCATCACGAAGACGCTACACGGTCCTGATCATCGCGAGCGCAGTGCTCTTCATCGACGGGTACGACCTCTTCGCCCTCGGCACGGGGGACCCTCGCTGCTTCAGTACGAGGAGTGGGGGGTCACCCCGAGCGCCCTTGGCACCTTGGGCAGCGTCACGGCGATGGGTATGCCCATCGGCTCGATACTCGCCGGGTGGATGGGCGACCGGTACGGCAGGCGCCGCCCGCTGGTGCTGTTCCTCAGCGTGATCTCGTCGGCCATGCTGCTGGCTGCCCTGGCTCCGAACCTCGCCACCTTTGCTGTCGCCAGGGTGCTCACGGGCCTTGGCTTCGGCGCACTGGCCCCGCTTGTCGCGGCGCTGGTCGCCGATCACGCCCCTGCCAAGCGACGAGCCCTGTACATCGCGTCAAGCATGTCCGCCATCGGAATCGGAGGCGCGACCTCGGCTCTGCTCGGCAGGCTCCTGCTGCCTCAGACCCCCTTCCAGTGGATATTCGCCGTGGGTGCGCTGCCCCTGCTTCTGGTGCCGGTCGTCTGGCGGCTGCTGCCCGTATCCGCGAACACGAGCATCGCGTCGGGCGCCGAGCGTGCCCGGGCCCGCGAACTCGTCGCTCCCGGACGCCGGTGGGCCACGCTCGTCCTGTGCCTGGCCACCTTCTTGTCCTTTGCACTCATCTACAGCACCAACACCTGGCTGCCGACGGTCATGATCCGCTCCGGATACGACTTGACCTCGGCGATGGAGTTCTACATCGCATTCGCTCTCGGCGCCGGCATCGGGGCCACCAGCCTGTCCCTCCTCGGGGACAAGGGCCATCTTCGCTCCGTGACCGTCTGCGGATTCCTGGTCGGTGCGGCAGCCCTCCTGGCTCTGAGCACCCAGCAGCCACGGGTCCTGCTTCTGCTCCTCTGCGCTCTGGCGGGAGCGGGCTCCCTGGGCACGCAGGCCCTCGTGGTCGCCTGCATGGCATCGCACTACCCGCCCGCGGTGCGTGCCACGGGAATGGGGCTCACCCTCGGACTGGGCCGGGCCGGGGCCATCGTCGGTCCGCTGTATCTGTCCGCGGTAACCGCAATGATCACATCACCGAAAGCCGGCTTCTACGCCTTCGCGGTCCCGGCTGTGCTGGGAGCACTGGCCATCTTCATCCTGCCGCGCAGCCGCGATGTCGGCGCCGCGCGCGCTGCCCAAGCCGCCCTGTCCTGAAGGGCCCGGGGGACTTGGCCTTGCCGAGCGGGCGGGGGCGCTGCCCCGCCCGCTCAACTGCGGGGCTCGCGCTCTGAGGCGTGTCACTCCTCCTGGGCGGGCTCCAGGGGCAGGCGCAGGGCGAACAATGCTCCCTTGCCCGGACCCGGGGATTCCGCGGTGAGGTCTCCGCCGTGTGCTCGGGCGATGCCGCGGGCGATGGTCAGACCGATTCCACTTCCGCCGGCGGCTGCGGAGCGGCCGGGATGTTCCAGACGTTCGAAGCGGTGGAAAATCCGCTCGAGGTCATGTTCGGCGATCCCGATGCCGTCGTCCATGATGCGCACCACGGCGTGCCCGACGGGCTGTGGGCCGTGTTGTACGGACACGGCCACATGCCCGTACGGATCACACGCGGCCAGCGCGTTGCCGAGCAGGTTCACCAGGACCTGGGTGATCCGGTCCGGGTCGCAGAAAGCGACGACGGGCGTGTCCGCGTTGGCGATGAGGACGACGCCCTGGTCCTCGAACTGGGGGCGCAGCCGCTCGACGGTGGCCCGTGCCAGTAGGGCCACGTCGCTGGGCTTCCGGTGCAGTGCGAAGGCGCCCTCCTCAAGCCGGGACAGGCTGGAGAGGTCGCTCGCCAGGCGTTGCAGCCGGTCCAGGTCGTCGGCGAGGGAGGCGAACATCGCGTCGTCGGGGACGAAGATTCCGTCGGCCATGCCCTCGATCTGGCCGCGGAGGATGGTGATGGGGGTCCGCATTTCGTGGGCGACCTCGGACACCAGGCGGGCACGACGGCGCTCGGTGTCGGCGAGGTTTGCCGCCAGTCTGTTCACGTCCTCGACGAGTGCCGCCAGTCCCGGTTCGTTGGGAAGTTCGAGGACGTCGTCGTAGTGTCCCTCGGCGAGCCGGTGTGTGGCGGCGCGCACTGTGTCGAGCGGGCGCAGCAGAAACCGGGACATGGCGATGGCCGCGAGGAAGGCCGCGACCAGGCCCAGGAACAGGCCGCCCTGCAGGATCACATCGGGCTCGACATCCCTGAGCCCGAGATGGGATTCGACCACCCAGTTGGTGGTGCCCATGCCCCACATCGCGATGAAGAGCACCATGACGTGGGAGAGCACCAGACGGCTGCGGAGCGAGAGACGGGACTGGAGTCGACGCAGCCGCGCACGCCATCCGCGGATCGGGGCGCCGGAGAGCCACATGCGCGAGTGTCCTTCCTGGCCTGCTAGGCGGGCTGCCCGATGAACCGGTAGCCGATGGTGCGGACGGTGCCCACGAACCGGGGCGCGCTCGCGTCGTCGCCCAGCGCGCGCCGAAGCGTACGGATATGTACGTCCACGACGCGCTCGTCGCCGAAGAAATCCTCACCCCACACCTGGGCCAGCAGTCCACGCCGAGTGAAGACTCGCCCGGGAACCCGGGCCATCGCGAACAGGAGGTTGAAGTCGAGGGCGGACAGTTCTACGGCCCGGTCGGCGTCGAGGACGACGGTCCGTGTCCCCGGATCGACGCGCAGTCCGTCGAAGCGAAGGACCTGGCTGTCGTGGGGCGGCTCGGACCGGCTGTCGGTGCGACGGAGGATTGCTTGCACGCGCAGTGCCAGTTCGCGGGGGCTGAACGGCTTGGTGACGTAGTCGTCGCTGCCGGTCGTGAAGCCGATCAGCCGGTCTACCTCCTCGTCGCGGGCGGTGAGAAGGATCACTGGGATCCGGCTCGTCTCCCGGATGCGGCGCAGGACCTGGAATCCATCCAGCCCCGGAAGCATCACATCCAGTACCACGAGGTCCGGTCGGTCGCGGGTGACGGCCCGCAAGGCCGTTGGACCGTCACCGGCTTCGACGACGTTGAACCCGTCCGCCTCCAGGTAGCCGCGTACGGTCATGCGGATTTTGGGTTCGTCATCGACGACCAGAACGCGCTGCGTGCTCATCGTTCTCGCTTTCCGTCGCCGAGGTGGGAAGAGGGAGGGCTGTCGTGGCCGCGGGGTGACCGGCGACGTGGAGGTAGAGGGCCTCGAATGTGGTCAGGGTATGACGGATGTCGTGGCCGGCGACGATCTGTCGCCCGGCCTCGCCCATCCGGCGCCGGGCCGCAGGGTCTTCGAGCAGCTCCGTGAGGCGGTCGGCCAGGGCACGCACGTCGCCGGGTGGGAACAGCCAACCGTTGAGGCCGGGGTGGACCAGGTGCGGCAATGCCATCGCGTCGGCCGCTACGACGGGTTTGCCCGCGGCCATGGCCTCCATGGTGACCAGGCTCTGCAACTCCGCGGTACCCGGCATACAGAACACATCGCAGCGGGCGTAGGCGTCCAGTACCTCCTGGTCGCTGACGAGGCCGTGGAAATCGACCCGGTGCCGGATACCGAGTTCGTCCGCCAGCTCCTCCAGCTCGCGGCGGCAGGAGCCGTCACCCACGATCCCGCCCCGCACGTCCAGGTGCTCGGGCAGGAGCGCCAGCGCGCGCAGCAGTTGGTGGACCTGCTTCTCCTCGTCGAGTCGGCCCACGAAAAGTACGCGTGTGCCCGGCTCGTCATCGGTCCTGGCCGGTTGTGAGAAGCGTTCCAGGTCGAGTCCGCAGGAGACGGCCTGGGCAGGGGCGGCGAGGCCATTGTCGTGCAGGAGTCGCACCGCCCTGGGTGTGGGCGCGGTGACTACGCGGGCACGGCGGAACACACGCGTCAGGTCGCGCCACGCGAACCGGCAGGCCGCGTCCGTGAGCCGGGCCGGAAGCCGGGTGTAGCCCAGCAGGTTCTCCGGCATGAAGTGATTCGTGGCCACGACCGGAGTCCCCTGCCGCTGCGCTGCGGCCGCCAGGCTGCGACAGACGGCGAAGTGGGACTGGATGTGCACGACATCGGGCTCGATCTCCTTCAGCAACCGGGTCGCGGGCCGGGTGACCTGCCACGGCAGGCAGACACGGAAGGAGGGGTGGAACGGCGTGCGGTGGGATGCCAGCCGGTGCACGGTGATCCCCTGCTCCACGTCGGTCCCGGCACCGGCCTCCGTCGCCGGGCAGACGACATGGACGTCGTGCCCACGGCCGCTGAGCCCTTGGGCCAGCCGATGGGCGAAGTTCGCCGCTCCGTTGAGGTCCGGCGGGAAGGTGTCGGCGCCGATCATGATGACCTGGCGGTCGGGACGGGGTTCGTGCATGACGTACTCCTGACGTGATGAGGACCGGCCGTGTGTACGCCGGCCAGGGGAGGGGCGGTGAGAAGGGGTGGAACGGGAGAGGCACAGCACGCCCGCGCAGGCGAGCGTCCAGCAGGCCAACCCGGTGACGGCGCTGACGGGCGACAAGCCGGGGGCTTCGCCGAGCACGCCGATTCCGAGGACCACGGCGACGAACGGGTCGACCACCGTCAGGCAGGCGACCGTGACCTCCGGCGGGCCGGTGGCCAGGGAGTCCTGAGACAGCCGGAAGCCCGCAAGGCCGGCCAGCGCCAGTCCGCCGAGGGTGCCGCACAGCGCCGCGCTCACTCCGTACGACGTGAACTCCTCGCCCGCGGCCCGCATCAGCACGGGCAGGCAGCCGTAGGCGATTCCGGCACCGACGGCCTGCACCAGGCATCGGCTCGGGCCTCGGAGCAGGAGCGCGAGTCCACCGCAGCCGAGGACGGCCGGCAACACGAGCAGCCCCGCCCACAACTGGGCCGTCGCTGTGACCTGCGTGGTTTCCGTGCCGAGCACGGCGACTACCGTGAACAGGCTGGTTCCGGTGACCACAGCGGCGAGCGCGAGCCCCGTGGCCGCGCTGAGCGGAGTCCGGCGTGCCCGTAGTCCCCACACCGTACTCACGACGACAGCGGTCACTCCGAGTGGCTGGACGACGGTGACCGGAGCCAGCCAGAGGGCGCTGACGTGCAGCGCCGTGGCCGCCGCCAGCAGAGCCAGTCCTGTCAGCCAACGGGGATGCCGGACGACGACCCGCAGCGGCGTGCGCCGGACCTCGTCGTCCGGACGCGACCGCATGGCTTCGTGTTGGAGCCACGCGCCCGCCGCGTAACAGCACGCGCCCAGTACGGCCAGGACGACAGCGAGCGCGAGCCTCACCGGGCCTAGACCCGCAGGGCGTTCGCCACGGCCAGCAGCAGCGCCATGTCCAGCCCCAGAGCAGCGCGTTCGGTCAGCCCGAGCAGCCCGGCGGCCCGTGCCCTTGCCGGGGTGACGGGACGGGTCGCGCTCACATGAGTGCCGAAGAAGAGGAGCACGGCCACGGAACTCGCGCAGGACAGCCGACGAATCCGTTGTGCTCGTTCGCGCAGTTGAGGATGACGGCACAGATGTCGGGCCACCAGCCAGCCGGCGGCGGGGATCGCGACGAGCGAGGACCCCGCCGCGTAACGGTGGACCAGTCCGGCCGGCGACGAGGCACCGTCTCTTGGATCGGTTGAAAAGACGGCACTGATGAGGAGTCCGGCGCACCCCACGCCCAAGGCCGTCGGTGCGGCGGTACCGAGCGGCGGCCGACTGTGCAGCAGACCCGCGAGCAATGCCGCCGACCCCGCCGCCGCGGCCCCGACGCATGCGCTGAACAGGCGCGCGGTTGTCTCATCCAGTGCGTAGTCGCTGAGCGTCTGCCGCACCGGGTCCACCTGTTCGGCCCACCCCAGGTGAAGGAGCGCGCCCAGGGCGACGGCACCGGACAGTGTGGTCTGAGCGGCTGTGGTCAGCTGCCGCAGAGCAGGGTGGTCGGTCGTGGCGGGCGGTGGAAGGAGGAACGCGTGCATGACCGTCAGGCAACAGCTGCCTCATAAGGCACGTACCACTGCGCACATGAAGCTTCCGTGAAGCCGCTAGTACCCGAAGTCAGGCGGCAGGACGGAAATCCCGGCGTGCAGCGTGAACAGCGCGCTGAAGCAGAGGACCCAGGCCTCGAGGGATGCGACGGTATCCGTGATGATGTCGTGGAGGGCGGTCCCGCGGTCCATGAACATCTCACCAATGCTCAGTCAACACGTTGGTCGCGCCCTACCGGTTTCTCGCCGAGGACCAGGTGGTGCACGGGCCTACACCTTCAACGCCGTGGTCACCGAGCGGTGGCGTAATCGGCACGTCCTGCTGCTGGGCGACGCCGCGAAGCTCGCCTGGAAGGTTGACGCGGTGTGGCACGGCCGGGCCGGAGCGACGCTGCTCGACACCTACGACCACTGCGCCGTTTCTGGTCAAGCCGGACCGCTACGTCGCGGCCGTCATGGGCCCCGATGACTTCCCCGCCGTCGCCTGCCGACGACCACGGCACCGGTTCAGCGATGTGGTGACCTACCGACAGGACGGCGATGTCGTCGTGCTGTTCGGCGTGTCCGGCGAACGCCCGGGCGTCGTCGCGCAGTGTCTGCGCCAGTTCACCCGGGGAGAGGGCGAGATGCTCCGTGACGCGGGCCTCAAGGGGGTAGAAGCTGCCGTCTGTGCTGCGGGTCTCGGTGAGCCCGTCGGTTGTCAGCAACAGCGTCGTGCCGGGTGGGAAGTCGAACCAGCCGACCGTTACGGGTTCGACTGCGAGGTCGGCGAGGCCCAGGGGGACTCCGGAGTCGAGGACAGGTGTGGTGACGGTGCCGTCGTGCAGCAACTGGGGCAGAACATGACCGCAGTTGATGACCTGGGCCACCGTCTCCGCCCCGATGTTGACGATCAGGACCATCACGAATCGTTCGTCTTCGCCGGTCTGCTCCGCGTAGGAGTTGTGCCGGACGACGGAGGCGTCCAGGGCGTCTACGAGCGCGGTCAGGGTGGGCTCCCGGTACGCGTCCTCACGAAAGGCCCCGATGACGGCGAACGCGGCACCCACCGCTGCCAAACCCTTGCCCTGGACGTCCCCGATCAGCACCCGAGTGCCCCAGGGAGATTCGACGACGTCGTAGATGTCGCCGCCGACGAGCCGGTCCTCCTGCAGGGGCTCGTAAGACCCCGTGGACCAGCACATCGTCAGTGAGCAGCGGCAGTGGGTGCAGGATGTGGCGTTGCATGGCCGCGGCGGTGGAGCGCAACCGCACCATCTCCTGCTCGCGGTGGATACGCCGATGACAGGCGTACACGGAGGTCGCGCCCAAGGCGAGGAAGAGCAGCACCGTCAGGATCCGGTCGAGCCAGGTCTGTCCTTCGCCGTACCGCGCCAGCACGCCGACACTGACGACGAGCGCGCTCCAGCCGGCGACGAAGCTCGTCTGACGCACCGTGCACAGCGCGGCTGCCGTGCTCGGCAGGAACACCAGCAGTCCGAACAGCAGCACCGTCGACTCCGACAGAACACCGAGCAACACCACCAGGACGGTCACCGACATGACGGCCATCACGACCTCGGCGTCGCGGGGAGGCTCGATCGCTTCGCCGGCGTGCGGGGGTCTCTTCTGGCGCGTAATGGGCATGGGTACTCCGGGACATATGGTGACTGACCTGCAGACTAGGCAGAAGCTGTCAGGAGGCAGCCGCGCCCCGCCGAGCCGCGTCCCCGACTGCGTACGGCGGCAGGTGTTCCTGCGCCCAGACCCCCAGCGCGGCAAGCGGGATGAGGAAGGCCTTGCCGTGATCGGTGAGCGCGTAGCGTGAGCGTGGCCCTCGGCCGGGGCACACGGTTCGTACGACGAGGCCGGCGTCGGCCAGTTCACGAAGGCGCTCCGAGAGGAGTCTGTCGCTGATGCCGGGCACCTGCTCACGAGTCCGGCCGAAGCTTGCTGGGCCTTTGGCGAGAGCGGCCAGGATCAGTACGCTCCAGCGTTTGCCGAGCAGGACACTTGCCTTGGCCAACGCCTCGGTGAGGGGTGGGACTTCCGATCCCTGGAGGGCAGTCATAGTGGTCTCCACTAAAGGGAAGTTCATGCCGCCGGCACGGGCCTGAGGTCACGCGGACGTTGTGTCTTCCACGTGAGTCGGCTTGTTCTCGTGGTGGAGGAAGTGCCGCAACCGGGTGAGGGTATGGGGCTGGATCCGGTGCCAGCCCTTGTGGTCGTAGAACCACGTCACGGCGAATCCGGTGACCAGGCTGGCGACAAGGCCGACGCCCAGGGTGATCCAGGCGCGTCCAAGTCCAGCGGTGGCCTGTGCGTCGAAGTACATGATGGCGCGGGTGCCGTCGGTCAAGGCGCGCTGGGGTTCGAACTGGGCGAGCCACTGCCAGAATTCGGGCATCGCCTCCAATGGGATCGCGCCGCCCGAGGTGGGGATGGCTGCCGCGATGAAGAAGATCATCGCGGCGACGACGCCGGGCCCGCCCAGGGCGGTCAGCACCACCAACGTGCCGATGCCCACGGCCGAGACGGCTGCCGTGCCGAACACCCACAACAGCAGCGAGTGAGGCAGGTCGAGGTGGAGGGCGAACGTGGACACCGCGAGAATCGCAGCCGAGACGACGGCCGAAGTGGCAACCATGATGAGGCACTTGGCGAGCAACGTCTGGCGACGGTTGATGTGCTGCGGCAGGGTCAGCTGACGCTTGGGGCCGATCTCGTTCGCGCTGAAGCCGAGCGCGGAGTCGGTCATGTTGTGGATGAGGTTGGCGCCGAGGAAGCCGGACATCATCAGGAGGAGAGCGTAGAAGAACGCGGTCATCCCCTGCCCCGTACGGCCGCCCAGATGCACTCCCGCCTTCGCGGTGACGGTGACGGGGTCCTTGACCAGAACCTGGTTGGCGGCCGGGACCTTGGCGCCCGCCTTCTCGGCCTGCTGGAGGATTCCCGCGGTGACGCCGGACGACGCTCCGCGTATCGCGCTCTCGGCGATCTGTTCGCCCATGGAGGCGGCCATGGATCCGGCACCGTGGTTGGTCAGGACCGTGACCGAGGGCCGCACCGGCTGGGTGCCCATGAGGCTGAGCAGTTTCGCGCTGTAGTCCTTGGGCAGGACAGCGGCGGCGAACAGCTCATTGCGTCCCAGGGCGTCCTTCACCTCGTCGAGAGAGGAGAAGGTTTTCCACTTCACCTTCTGGTGGGGTTTCTGATCCTGTGTGGTGATGCCGGTCACGACCTGTCGGCCGATGTTCTGGTGGTCACCCTTCATGGGGGTGGCGCCCTTGTCGAGGCTGACCAGGCCGATCGGTGCGTCGCGCAGGTCCGCGCCAGGGTTCGCCACGCTGCCGTTGAAGAGCACCGTGATGAGGCTGAGCGCGACAGTGAGCAGGCCGACCGGGATGAGCCACACCCGGGGCGCGCGCAGTACGCGCAGGGCGGTGACGGCTATGGGGTGGCCGGAGGGTGCGGAAGGCATGTGTCGTTTCCCGTCGTGGACCGTATGACTCTAGGAGCATAGCTCTAATCCTAGAGGTAATGCTTCCGACGGGTGGAGACATGGTGAACTTTTTAATCTGCCTGGCCTGGAGGCCGTGTCCCGGCACCTGCGGGGTTACGGCGCCTGGGTGAGGGTGCGTGCGAGCTCCCAGAGCTCGGGGAGTGCGGCGCTGATGCGCTGTGCGGCCTGGGGTGGCAGTTGATCAAGCGCTTCCGTGATCGCCTTGTTGAGGCCCTCGTTGACCTCGCTGCTGGCCGTGATCATCTTCCCTGTGGGGTAGAGCTCCGCGAAGCGTCGGTCGTGGGTGCTGGGCCGACGGTCGATGAAGCCGTCGCGGCTGAGTTGCGTCACCAGAGTGCTGACGTTGTTGGGCTGCATGCTCAGTGCGGCCGCGACCTCGCGGACGCTGATGCCCGGCTGCCCGTCGACCAGGCGCAGTACCTCCACCTGGGCGAGCGGGCGAGGTGACTGGCCGGTCGGGGGCGCTTGGCGCTGGTTCAGTGCGCGGTGAAGCGTCCATACGAGACGGACGAGATCGCCGGGAAGCTGCTCGGTCTGTTGCTCACTCACCGTCCCAGCTTACCTCTACGTCTAGAGCTTCATAGGGGCTTCAGGCAACCGGGTGTGCCCCGAGAGCGAGCGCCGAGGCCGGAGACCGAACGCGATCAGCGCAGCGGGCTGGCGGTTGCCGTGCAGCGCGCCAGGGTGGCCCGAGAGATGTACGACGTTGTCTGCCACAATCTGTCCGTCATGATCGCGCATCGTTGATGCCGGAGCGTACGCCACCGATGTCACCCCTCACCGCAGCAAGGAAGCTCTGTAGGCGCGGTCGGCGAGGATGGGGATGCCCTGGCGTTCGCAGATCCGGCTGATCCGGTCCCTGTTATCTTTCGGGCATGATGAACCGTGCCATGTTGCCCATGCGGCGCTGGCTGCTGGTGACCACGCGGGTCGCCTCGGCGAGGATCGCGCGGTCGACCGGGGTGAGGTGTTCCGGGCGGACCACGTCGGTCGGAGTCCGGTCGGCCGTCGCCTGCTCCATCTGCCAGGCGAGTCTGATGCCCTGAACCGCGTCGAAGGCGTCGGCGAGGGCGGTGGCGTCGGGCTCGGTGAGCATGTCGGAGCCGCTTGCCGCCAGGAGCCGCTCGTCCGTCGGCAGCGCCGTCGAGCCCACGCTGAGGGCGGCCCAGCGCGCGACGTTGGCGATCGGGAGGAGGAACTGGGCCTTCAGGTCGATCTTCTTCCTGCGCCACGGGGCCGGGCGGCTGCTCTGTGCGATCGATGCCGAAAGCAGCATGGACATCGTTCGCGGGTGCATCCGCAAGTCACCGAATACCCGGGTGACTTGGGGCAGTCCGCGATCGCCGTGTATCGGGCGGCCGTCGACGAGCAGGCAGGTCATGATGACGGCGTCGTCGACTTCGGGCGCGGTGATCCAGTCCCGCCCGGCCCGGGCCCAGTCCGCGTGGGTCCGCGCGAACTTGGAGTTCACCGGGCTGACCCCGTGCCGGTCGTGCGCGAGGCCGGCCTGTTCCAGCACCTCGGCGATCTTCAGGAACATGGGCCGATACTTGGCGATCTCGCCGGCGTCGAGGGCGTTGTCGAAGGAAGCCGCCGCGTCTATGTCCGAAGACAGCAGGGCCTCTCGACGCCCGTTGCTGCCCAAGGAGAGCCAGGTGAACGCGTCGGGGCTCAGGTCCGGATACTGCTCCGAGACGAGCTCGATGGTCCGCCGTACGGCGGCGTCGATGACGGCCGAGTGAACCGTGATGATCCGGCTCGGGGCCAGCCCCCTGGCCATGAGGCCGGTCAGCATGCCGGGCACGGAGCGGTAGCGGTCCTTGAGGTCGTCGACCGTCTCGGCGCGGTGGATCTGCTCGTGCAGAGAGGCTCCGGCGGTGGTCGACGAGACGACGAAGTCGCGCGAGGCGACGGCACCCCGGAGTCCGCCGGCGCGGTCCGTGACGAGGACGACGTCGCCGTGGGATTCGAGCACGGTGATGAGGGCCTCGGCGGCGGAGGAGCCCAGACGTATGGACGGCGGGTCGGTCTGCATCGCGGTGCTCACTTCGCCGGTGACCGGCGACGCCGAGGCGATGGCCCGCCGGATGTCGGCATCGGTGAGGAGGCCGTAGCCACCGTTCTCCTGGCGTACGGCAGCATAGGGCAGTCCCGTCTTCTCCATCCTGGCCGCCGCCTCGGCGATGGTGGTCGTCGGTTCGACCAGCAGTGGCGCGGTCACGATCAGGTCGTCGACGAGGGTGTAGGTCGGGATGGCGCCGTGCGCCATCATCCGGCGGCTCGTGCCGATTTCTCGCGCCAGCAGTTGAGCGCCGTGACGCGTCGCGAAGACCGGATCGACCAGGTCGGGGTCGAGGTGTACGACGACGGCGTCACCGGATGCCGCGACTCGTGGCCCCACCGCCTCGCCGAGCAGGGTCGCGACGTAGCCGAACATCTCGGTCGGGCCGAGGTGGTAGGCGGGCAGTTCCCGGATCCGGTCGGGGTTCGTCCAGACGGAGACCCGGCCGTGCCACACCACGTAGAGGCCACGCTCGGGCTGCACGAAGGCGTCGAGGATCACCTCGCCCGTGCCGTAGGGCGTCACCGTGGCCCGCTCGGCTGCCCGGGCCAGGCGCTTCGCGTCGAGGGTGTCGAGCGGCGGGCAGAGCCTCAGGAACTCCACCAGCGCATCGATGTCGACCGGATGGACAAAATTCATCGGGGGTTCCTTGGGTCGAGCGTCTGGCCGGTGAGTAACGGCCGGGCGGCCCCGCAATCTCGCGGGGCCGCCCGGCCTCACCAACGTGGGGGGCCGTGGAGCGGGGCCGCTCCGGTCAGGGTGCCGCCGCGGCTGCGGTCTTCTGCTCCGCCTGTTGCTGTGCCAGTACTTGGCTGAGCTCCTCCGTCGGGCCGCCCGACCGCACCGCCCAGACGAAGCTGCCGACGGCGATGAGTGCCATGACGATCAGGTCGGTCGGACCGTCGAGAGCAGGAGTCTCCATCGGGCCGTACTCGCCGAGGTAGGAGATGAACAGCATCGCGAGGAAGGTGCCGACGATCCACAGGCCGCTGCGCACATGGCGCCGCCCCTCGGCCGTACTCACCGCGTAGAGCCCGGCCATGAAGGCGACGACGGCCACGGTCATCGCTGTGAAGTACACGGGGAAGCTCCACCCGTCGGCCGCCTGCTTCTGGTCGCGGTTGAACAGCCATCCGCCGCCGATCGCGATGAGGATCCAGGCGACGCTGAACACCCCGGACACCACCCAGCTGCCCAGGGGCTTGCTCCAGCCGTTCCGCACGCTGTTGTACGCGCCGTAGATCGGCAGGGCGAGGAACACGATCGTGAACAGGTTGATCAGGGAGACCCAGCCCGCGAAGTAGATGAGCATCAGGCTGGCGACGAATCCCGCGATCGCCCAGAAGTATGCCCACTTGACGCGTACGGGCCGGTGCATGTCGGGTGCGGTGCGACGGAGGACCATCATCACCGGGCCGCCCATGACGTACGACAGCGTGAGCGCGACAGACACCTGGGAGACGAACGAGTACCAGCTCGGCGCCGGGAAGAAAAAGAAGAAGCCGAGCAGGGTGCACACCAGGAGTCCGACGATCGGCGTGCCGTACTTGTTGATTTTCTGTGCGCCCTTGGGCAGCTCACCGTTGACCGACATCGAGTACACCGAGCGCGCGCCGATGCCCAGCCACACCCAGCCGGTCGCCGCCGGTGACAGGGCCGCGTCAGTGAGCAGAATCGTCGCGAACCATGCGAAGCCGGCTGCCGTGACGGCGTTGAGGAGCGGGGCCGACGCCCAGCCGCTCGTCATCAGGCCGGCCCAGTCGCCGGGAGCGACATTCGCGTCACTCCAGTTGACGGCGCCGAGGAAGCCGACCTGCAGAACGACGTAGATCACGAGCGGGATCAACAGGCCGCCGACGATCATCGCGATCGGGATGTTGCGCTGCGGGTTGACCGCCTCACCGCCGAAATCGAGGATCTGCCGTAGCCCCGAGTAGGCGAACACGATGCCGCCGCCCGCCAGGGCGCCGAAGATCGCGCCGGAGCCCTGCGGCGCGAACCCGCCGCCGATCGTGAAGTTGGCCGACGAGAAGGCCGTGAACATCAGGACGGCGGTCACGATCGGGATGACGAGCTTCCACACCGTGACCCACTTGTTCGACTCGCTGAGCAGCTTGGCGCCCATCGAGTTGAGGAAGAAGAAGACGAACAGCAGGCCGAACCCGACGATGATGCCCGTGGGCCACGACAGCACCATCGTGCCGCCGCTCTCGGAGAGCCAGCCCAGTTGCGGCCAGTGGCCACCGACATAGGTGATGACCGCCTGGACCTCGATCACCGGCAGGGAGAGCGCGGCGATCAGATAGCCCCAGCCGTTGAAGAAGGAGAGGAACGCGCCGTGCGTCAGCCGGGGGTAGCGGACCCCGGCACCCGATCTCGGCAGCATCGTGCCGAGCTCCATCCAGGTGACGCCGATGACGGCGAAGAACACCGCACCGAGAACCCAGGTGATGATCGAGGCCGGTCCCGCGATGCTGGCGGCGGCGAGTGTGGCCAGCAGCCAGCCGGACCCGATCTGGACGCTCACGGCCAGAGCGATCAGCCCGAAGAGGCTGATCTGTTTCTTCAGATGTGCGTCGCTGGCTTCATACGCGCCCTCGACCGGCACCGATTCCTGCATGTCTGTCACAGTGACTCCTCTGTCCATGGTGCGAGGTGCCGAGCGGGATGCGGCCGGTGCGGCGGAGATCCTGAGCACCCTTCCATGCGCTGCTTGTCAGACAATCTGCGGGCAAGTTAGGCTCCCGGAAAGGGAAGGTCAACAGGCGCGGCAGAATCTGTTGCAGATCGTCGGACAATGCCGGGCGCAGGCGGCGTGGAGCAGGTCGGGGCGTCCGCGGCGACGGCGGGCCCGCCGCTGGAGCCGCTGGCGGCCCGTTCCCTGTCCCAGGCGTTGGCGGTCTGCGGGGTGGTCAGACCGTAGGCGAACTCGTGTTGTGGGTCTTGCTACCGCCGCCACCGGTGGAGCCTGGCGGTCATCCCGCGTCGAGTGGGAGTGCTGGGCCGCGTACGACGTGGAGGAGCCGCGCAAGCAGATGTTCCGCGACCGGCCCTCGCCTGATCGCAACCCACCGGCGCACTCCCGGTCACGTCGCTCTCAAGCTGAGCGGTCAGGGGGGGCGGCGCTGATCACCGGAGCCTGCGTCCACCACCCGATCCAGTTCGCTCGCCCTCCATCAGCTCCTGCGTCGACATGGACTTCGGAGTAGTCCGAGTCCTCACGCCGCAAGCTGGTCGGCTCACTCGCCGACACCGGCACCTCGCACTGGGCACGCTTCTAAGTGGCCAGGTCAGGCGTGTGCGCTCATGGTCCTGGGGAACGGCTAGCCGTCAGCGGAGCCGTGGAACTTCGGACAGTGCGTGGTTGATCGGTGACGGGAGGTGGTCGCGACCTGCGAGCGCCTGCCGTAGCGGTATTTCTTGCTTTACCGTCTAATTCCAGTAATTCTGGATTTTGCTCGGCTCTTCGCTCAAAAGCGTGGGAAGGTCATGGACAGACGCGGTCGGCAGACCGACCTCTTCCTCGGGCTGACCGGTGCTTCGGACGAGTCTCTCGCTGTCGCTGTGGTGGACTACGAAGGGCGCGTCAGGTACTGGAGCCGCGGGGCGGAGGCGCTGCTCGGGTACACCCCGGGAGAGGTCGTCGACAGACCCCTGGCTGATCTGGTCGTCGACGAGCACACGCTGCGGCATCGTGACGGTCATGTCATGACCCTGGCCTTTCGCCTGTGCCCGTTGGAAGAAACCGGTCCGGAGACCGGAATTCTGCTCGCAGTCCAGGAACCGACAGAGCGGGTCACCTCAGCTGACGACCTGTTCGTGCGGTCGCTTTTCGATCAGCAGCCCGCCGTCCTCGTGATCTTCGACCTTGAGGGCCGGATTCTCTCTGTCAACAACCGCGCGCTCCGGATGGCGGGGCGTGGCGAAGCCGGTCAGATGCGGGGTCGGCGCACGACTGAGGTGCTTCACGGACCCGTGTTCGAAGAGATCGAGCTACGTGTCCTGAGGGTTGCCCGCACCGGGACGCCGGAGTCCCTGGAGAACTTCGTCAGGCTTCCCGGCGAGACGCGCGCACACGCCTGGGCGGTAGATCTCTTCCCGCTCAAGGACGAGGCCGGCCGCACCCGGGCGGTCGGGCTCGCCGCCTACGACTATTCAGAACAGTACGGCTCCCGGGAGCGGCTCGCCCTTCTCGGCGAGGCTCGGGCCCGTATCGGCGGCAGCCTGGACGTCACGGGAACGGCTGAGGAGCTCGTCGCGGTCGCCGTCCCGCGCTTCGCGGACCACGCCGCCGTCGAACTCCTGGAGCCGGTGTTCCGGGGAGAGCTGTCGTCACCGGATGCCGCCGCTCCTGCGGCCCTCAGGAGTGCGGCCTCTCAGTGGGCACCGCAGGCGCAGTCACCGGCCCGGTCCGGGCTCGACGGCAGCGAGGCACGGACACCGCCGCTCGCGTGGTCGTCGGCTGTCGAACAGTGTCTCACCGAGGGGCGGGCAGTCCTCTCCGAAATAGCCGGCGGCGAGGCCGGGTCCACCCTCGTGGCCGTCCCCATTCGTGCCCGAGGCGCATCGCTGGGCGCCGTGCTGTTCGTCAGGCGCACGGGGTCACGTGCCCCGTTCGGACCGGACGACTTGGTCGTGGCCGAGGATCTCGTCGCCCGTGTCGCCATCTGCCTCGACAACGCGCGCCGATACACCCGGGAACGAACTGTGGCTCTCACCCTGCAGCGCGCCATGCTGCCCCCGAGTGCGCCGGAACATCCGGCGGCCGAGACGGCCACCCGCTACCTGCCTGCCGAGGGCGGCTCGGAGGTCGGCGGAGACTGGTTCGATGTGATCCCCTTGCCCGGGGCGCGGCTCGGCCTCGTGGTCGGTGACGTCGTGGGGCACGGCATCCATGCCGCGGCGACGATGGGACGGCTCCGGACAGCGGTGAGAACCCTCGCCGACATCGACCTGTCGCCGGACGAACTCCTCACCCACCTGGATGACATCGTGACCCACGGCTTGGGCGAGCTGGACGACGACGCCATGAGCGAAGTCCCGGGCGATTTCTGCGCTACGTGCCTCTACGCCGTTTACGATCCGGTCTCCGGGACGTGCTGCGCGGCTCGGGCGGGACACCCGCCACCGGTGCTGGTTCTTCCCGACGGCACCAGCCAGGCCTTCGACCTGCCTCTCGGGCCGCCCTTGGGCCTCGGCAGTCTGCCCTTCGAAGCCGCCGAGATCGCCACACCCCCCGGAAGCCTGCTGGCTCTGTTCACGGACGGACTCATCACAGCGCGGGACCGAGACCCTGATCCCGCCCTCGCCGAGTTGCGTCACCTCCTTGCCCAGCCCGTCTCGTCGCTGGACATGCTCAGCGACAGAGTCGTGGACGCCATGTGTTCCGGCCGGCGCACCGACGACGTGGCTCTGCTCCTGGTGCGGCCACGCATGCTCGACGAGAGCCAGGTCGCCGACTGGGATGTGGCGTCCCAGCCCGCAGCGGTGGCGGAGGTCCGCCGGCAGGTGTCGGACCGGCTTGCCGCTTGGGGCCTGGAGGAGACCGGGTTCGTGACCGAACTCGTGGTCAGCGAGTTGGTGACCAACGCGATCAGGTACGCCGCCGGGCCGATTCGGCTACGGCTCATCCGAGAGCGCAGCCTGGTGTGCGAGGTGTCCGACGGAAGCAGCACAGCTCCCCACCTGCGTCGCGCCCGGGACTTCGACGAGGGCGGTCGCGGCCTCTTTCTCGTCGCCCAGTTCACTCAGCGCTGGGGTACTCGCTACACCGGAAACGGCAAGACGATCTGGGCGGAACAGACGCTCGACCAGGCACGTTCCCGACGGCCAACAGCACCATGACGTGGATGCGGCCTGGGCGTCGTGCCGCGGTATCCCGGCACTCCCGTACGGGCGCACCGTAGTGAGGATCCGGAAGCGGACCTGCGTCGAGGGGGGGGCGACGCGGCGCTCCTGCGCACCCTGCCGGCCCCGGGAGCCGGACTGGAGGTTCGGGCGCTGTGCCAGGAGGGGCGCCTGGTCGCGGTACTGGGCCGCCCCACCCTGCGTGAAGCCATCTACCAGCTGATCCACGAAGGACTCCTGGAGCAGCAGCCCTACCACGGAGTCGTCGTCATGGCGATCGACGAGAAGTTCATCACCGACACCGCCGCCGTCCGCGTCGCCCTGGAGGCACTCGCGGCACGAGCCCTGGTCGACGCCCCCGACGGATCAGGGAGGACGATGCTGCGGACTGCGGACCGCATGGGACGAGTACCGCGCCGCGTATCGCGCACAGGACGCCGCGCGCCTCCACCAAGCCCATGTCGCCCAGCACCTCACCATCTGGGACGCGTTCGGCAACGTCATGCTCAAGCGGATCTGGCCGACTGTCGAGGCGCAGATCAACCTCCACGCGGTCGAGTGCCGACGAGCTGATCGAAATGATCGCGGATCGACAACGCGCCGACGGAGACGCCGAGTCCTGAACCATCCGCCGGGGACGGCCGAAAGCCGCCCAGTGGTGTTGGTTCGGCACGGGTTCCGCCTGGTGGCGCTTTCCGACGTGCTATGACAGATGTCCCAGCTCCTGCGAGGCCGCCCTCACGGCATTGTGCAGCTCGTCCGTCACCTCGGTCAGATGGTCCGGCGTGCCGGCGCTCTCCGGCAGCACGACGGACACGGCAAGCGGCAGCGGGTCGTTGGCCGCGAAGACGGGCGCCGCGATCGAGATGATGCCGGGGACGACACCACCGTGCGTGACGGCGTGCCCGTCCCGGCGGATCCTCGCGCAGACGTCCACCACCCGATCGCTGGTCCAGTCCGTGTCCTTCCGGGCGAGCTCAACTGCCAGAGCTTCGGCCGTGAGGCTTTCGGGGAGATGAGTCAGGAAGACCTGGCCCACGGAGGACGCGAGCAGCGGCAGAGTGGCCCCGACCCTGACGGTGAGCGGCAGGGGCCGGGTGCCGTACGCCCAGCTCACCACGAGGGGCCCCTGGTCGCCCCAGACCGATAGGTTCACGGAGTGGCCGGTGCGATCCCGCAACCGCGTCGCATGGCTGCCCGCGATGGCCACCTCGTTCGTGCGGCGCAGTGACTCCGCACCCAGGCGCCGCATCGCGGGACCGAAGTCGTACAGACCTGACGACGGATCCTGCGAGGTCAGGCCGATACGGCCGAGGCTGACGAGGTAGCGGTGCACCTTGCTGGGTTGCATGCCACTCGCCTGCGCGACGGCCGACAGGCTCAGGGCGCCCCCACCGCTCTCCAGTGCCAGCAGCACGCGCATGGCGGTCTCGACCGACTGGATGCCGTTGCGCCCGGCACCGTCGGACGCCGGGGCCCGAGAGTCGCCGTTCGCGTTCCGTGTCGGGTCGGTTGACGTCACTCCACAAGCCTCTCCGTGCTGGTGAACGGGTCCGTGAAGCTTATCGGGAGCGCGCGGGGGTGCAGCATCGTTCCCTCGCTGTGAATTACGTATTGCGTAACGCATTACGTTCTGGTGAACTGCCTTCGATGACTGCTGTCGCCACTTCCAGGCGCGCACGGTGGCGCGCCCGCAGATCGAGGAGAACTCCGCAATGAAACTGATAGCCCTCGAAGAACACTTCGTGACCCCTGCTCTCGTGGGCCACGGCGCGTCCTCGGCGTCGATCGCCGAGCCACACGTCTGGGCGGAGGCGTCCCGGAGGCTTCTCGACCTGACCGAGGAGCGACTGGAGGGGATGGACGCCGCAGGCCTCGACATGCAGGTCCTCTCCCTCAATTCGCCCGGCATCCAGGCCGAGACGGATCCGGCGGCGGCCGTTCGACAGGCGACCACGGTCAACGACTTCCTGGCTGGCGTGATCGCCAACCACCCCGACCGGTTCTCCGGCTTCGCGGCCCTGCCCCTGCAACACCCCAAGGCGGCGGCCGACGAACTGGAACGCGCGGTGACTCAACTCGGCCTGCGCGGGGCCCTCGTCAATGCCCACACACAGGGCAGGTACCTGGACGACCCGCTCCTGCGCGTTGTCTGGGAGCGCGCCGAGCACCTGGATGTGCCCCTCTACCTGCACCCGGCCAACGGCGTCGACACCGCCCACGTCTTCTCCGGCCACCCCGAACTGGTCGGCCCGATGTGGAGTTGGGGCATCGACACGGCCACTCATGTCCTGCGTCTGGTCTTCGGTGGCGTCTTCGACGACTTCCCCAACGCCAAACTGCTGCTGGGGCACATGGGGGAGGGGCTGCCGTTCGCGCTCTGGCGGATGGATTCCCGGTGGGGCTTCCACGCCCACCACGGTATCGAACTGAAGCGCGGCAACCCCTCCGAGTACCTCCGCCACAACCTCTACGTCACCACGAGCGGCGTCTGCTCAGCTCCGCCCTTGCTCGCCGCGCTGCTTTCGCTCGGCGCCGACCACATTCTCTTCGGTACCGACTACCCCTTCGAAGACATGGGCACGGCCACGGAGTTCCTGCGCAACGCGCCGATCAGCGAAGCGGATCGGACCAAGATCGGCCACCGCAATGCCGAGCTGCTCCTCGGCCTTGCCTCGAATGCGCCCGTCCAGGCCTGAGCGGAGGCGCCATGACCGGACAGAAGAGCACCGCCCGACGTCTCCCGGCGCAGGGGCGGCCGACACCGCACCGCTACGACGTCGCCGTCATCGGATACGGACCCGTGGGCATGACCACTGCCGCGCTGCTGGGGCAGGCCGGCCACGACGTCGTCGTACTGGAGCGTTACCCGTCGCTCTACAACCTGCCGCGCGCGGCCACCTTCGACGACGAGACGATGCGCACCTTCGACCGCCTCGGCATCGCCCGCGAACTGCTGCCGAAGCTGCACGTCCAGACGAGCTATGAGTGGCGCAACGGCGCGGGTGAGCTCCTCATCGAGCACGAGTTCGCGGCCATCGGCGGGCAGGGCTGGGCAGAGTGGCACATGATGTACCAGCCCGATCTGGAGGACGCGCTGGACGGTGTGGTCCGCGGCATGCCGAACGTCGAAGTCCGGATGAGTTCCCAGGCCACGGGCCTGCGGATCACCCCGCAGGGTGTGGACGTCGAGGTCGAGGGAGAGGACACAGCCGTCTCGGCCCGGTATGTGGTGGCGTGCGACGGCGGCAACAGCTTCACCCGCTGGCAGTTGGACGTCGCCCTGGACGACTATGGGTTCTCGGAACCCTGGATGGTCTGCGACTTCCGCCTGAGCGGCCCCGTGGGTGTGCCCAAGGCCCGCCAGGTCTGTGATCCGGCACAGCCCGTATCGGTGATCTCTCTCGGGCCTCGTCACCACAGATTCAGCTTCATGCTCGACTCCGTGGAGGACTTCGCGGTCGAGAGCGTGCCGGAGCGGGTGTGGGCACGGGTGGCGGGATATCTCGGCCAGGACCAGGCCGATCTCATCCGTGTCGCCACCTACACGTTCCGCTCGCTGGTGGCCCGGCAATGGAGAGTCGGCCCCGTACTGCTCGCCGGGGACGCCGCCCATCAGATGCCACCCTTCCTCGGGCAGGGCATGTGTTCAGGCATTCGGGATGCGCAGAACCTCGCCTTCAAGCTCGACGCCGTGCTGCGGGGTGCCCACGAAGCGCTGCTCGACACGTACCAGAGTGAACGTGAGTCGCACGTACGGGCTGTCATCGCCAAGGGTGTCGAACTCGGCGGAGTCCAGACCACGCGTGACCCTGTCGTCGCCGCGGCGCGCGACGCTCGTCTGATCGCCCAGCGCCGGGCCGGCGGGCGTCCCGAGAAGATGCGCTTCCCCGGGCTCGGTCCCGGGCTGCGTGACGGGGACTCACCGGCTGGACAGCTGATGCCCCACGGGCGGGTCGCAAGGGACGGCCTGGAAGGTCTTTTCGACACCGTGCTGGAACACGGATTCGTCCTGCTCCTCGACGGCCGTGACGGCTCGTCACTGAACAGCGGGGATCTTCGACATGCCAACGCACTGGGAGTGCCTGTGCATCATCTCGTCACCGGGCAGGCCCGGTCAGGCGAAGTGGCGGACCTGGACGACGTGTACGGCACCTGGTTCGACGAGAACCGTTGTGCGGCTGTGTTGTGGCGCCCCGACTTCTACATCTTCGGCACGGCGGACTCGACAGAAGGCGTCTCGGCGCTCCTGCAAAGGCTCGCATCGGTGATCCAGCCGACGCCGCCGGCCGTTGCGGAGGCTTCTGCGGCGGCCGTCGGCAAGACAATTCGGCCGTGAACCCGCCCGCCACTGCCACAGGCCGCTTCAACAACCCCTCCCCCGAAGGGGTTGTCGTCCTTCTTCGATTTATCAGCGACCTGCCGCGAAATCACCGCCCAGCGGGGTGAGCTGCTCGATGTCGTAGCGGCGTCGCAGCTCGACGATCTCCTCGATGCTGGGCGGTGTGCTCTGCCGGAGCAGCGCGGTGAGTTCCTCGAAGTAGTTCTCGTGTCCGGACGGAGCGGACTGGAAGAGCATCGTGGCCGGCTTGTCGGTGGGGTTGGCGAAGGCATGTGGGCAGCCGGCCGGAACGAACATCAACGCTCCGGGTCCGCCTCGCATAAAGCGCTGACCGGACTTGGACTCCCAGACGTGCCAGTCCCCCTCGGCCCGGTCGAGCGGCTCGAAGGCCAGTAGCTCCAGCTCCCCTTCGACGACGTAGAAGAGCTCCTCGCCCTGGGTGTGCACATGCGCGCCCACGTCGTACCGAGGGGGGACCACGACCTCGAACGTCGAGGTCAGTGCCCCTGCACCGCCCGGGACCTTCAGTGTCGCCTGCAGCCCGCCGCCCGATATCAGCCTGCCGGCACCGGGTTCCAGCATTGCTCCCGTCGACATGATCACTCTCCTTCTGCCCCGGCCGCGACTGACCGGAATCGCCCCTGGTGGGGCGTCGACTTCTTCGTCCTCGGGGAGTGTCCGGCCATGCCGCGGGCCACGTCCAACAGACATCGCATGCGGGCTGACAGCCGCTGGCTGTCACGAATGATCCGACCGCGGCGCGGGCGGCGCCATGGAGTCAGGGGCGCTCGTCGGCGGGCAGCCACCAGTCCGTCTTCGGTGGTACCAGCCAGCCGTGTTCGTCGGCGATCTCGTGGATCGCCGTCACGGCCCGCCGCAGCGCAAGCGAGGTGCGTCCTGACCGCCAGATGACAGAAAAAGGGTACAAGGGCACAGGGGCGATCACGGGTCTGACCACGACACCCTCCGGAACGGGTGCCTCCAGCGGGCCGAAGGACGGAGCCTGGTAGGCCAGCACCGCCGCGTTGGCGGCCCCGCGGCCATGGCCGTGCAGTCGCCAGCCGAACGTCAAGCCGAATGCGGCGGCCAGTTCCACATTCCAGGCCTCCCATTCGGTCGCTTCCTCCGCTGTGTGCAACACCAGGGGGTACCCGGCCAACTCGTCCATCGGCACCCGAGCCCGCTTGACCAGTGGATGTCCGTCGGGCAGTACGACACCCACGGGTTCCCAGCGCACCAACTCGTGCCGCAGATTTGAGGGGAGCGGCCTCCCCGTCCCGTGCACCCGTCCGAACGCCAGGTCCACGCGGCCTTCGGCCACGCCGGTCAACGTCGCCGCGAATCCCTGCCCCTGAATGACTTCCAGCGTCACATCGGTGAGTCGCGGGCGCAGCTCCTTGGCGACGATGCCCGACGTGAGGCCCTCCGTGATCACATCGAGGCGCAGGGAGGGGGCGCTTTCGCAGAGTTCCGTCAGCAGATCCTGGGACTCGGCCAGCAGCGCCCGTCCTCGACGGACGAACAGTTCCCCCTGGGGTGTGAGTTCCACATGACGCCGGTCCCGCACGAACAGGGCGACACCGAGTCGGGTCTCCAGGCTGCTGATCTGCGCGGACAGCGTCTGCTGGGCGATCATGAGGCGATCGGCGGCGCGGGCGAAGTGCAGCTCGTCGGCAAGGACGACCGCGTAGCGCACCAATCGCAGGTCGAGGTCCACAGTGCCGTAACAGTAGATGGCTGTCATCGGTCGTTCAAGAGTGTTGGACGCCGGCTCGGCGGCGGCCGTCGAATAGGGCCATGGCCGCACATGACAACCACGGGCCGGCATGGTCGCTGGTCACCGTCGAGGCCCCGGGACGGGGTACCTTCTGCGCCGCGCTGAGCGAGGACAGTCTGTGGGAGGTGCCCGAGCTTCGGGCATACCCCGGGGTGTTCGAGGCCTTGCAGGACTGGGACGCGCTGGCACCGAGACTGCGCTCGTACGAGCCTCTCCTGTCCGCCCCTGTGGTCGGAGTGCGGATCCTGGCGCCTGTCACCTACCCGCGGTCCGTCCTCTGCTCGGGTTCGAACTACCGTGACCATCTGGCGGAGATGTCGGGCGACGGCTCACCGGAAATCAGCCCGTTCTTCTTCCTCAAGCCCCCCACCACCAGTGTGATCGGCCCCGATGACGCCATCGTGATCGAGGACGACGAGGCCCAGAAGGTGGACTGGGAAGCTGAACTCGGTGTGGTGATCGGCCGGGCCGGGCGTGACATCACGCCGGACCGGGCAGACGCCCACATCGCGGGTTACACCATCGTCAACGACGTCTCGGCACGCGGGCCGCACTTTCGAACCGATGCCTTCCACGACGCGTTCGCCTGGGACTGGCTGGCCTCCAAGGGGCAGGACACCTTCTGTCCCACCGGGCCTGGTGTCACCCCTCAGTGGCTGGTGCCGGACCCACACGACCTTCCCATCCTCCTGACCGTCAACGGCAGTCAGGAACAGGTGAGCAGCACCAAGGAGATGATCCAGAGCGTGCATGAGCTGGTCGCGGCCGCGAGCGCTCTGGTCACGCTCCAGCCGGGCGACCTGGTTGCCACCGGCACCCCCGCGGGTGTCGGCATGCCACGCGGCAAGTTCCTGCGGCCGGGCGACCAGGTCGAGATCACCATCGGCAACCTGGGCCGGCTCCGCAACCCGGTCGTTGCCCGCCACAGTGCGCAAGGAGAACCCTCATGAAAGTACACGTCGACCACGAGGCCTGCCAGGTCAGTGGCCTGTGCACGGGCCTCGCCCCCGAGGTCTTCGAACTCGACGAGCAAGGTGACCTCGTCATACTCGACGAGACGCCGCCGCCCGACCAGCACGACGACGTGCAGGAGGCCGTACGCAGCTGTCCGCTGCAGGCCCTGTTCGTCACGGACGACTGAGTTCCATGGCTCGGGAACATCTGCGCCACGTCAGTGTCGTCGGCGCCTCCGCCGCCGGCCTGAGCGCGGCCCACGGACTGCGCAGGCGCGGCTTCGAGGGGCCGATCACAGTCTTCGGCGACGAGCCGGAGGCGGCCTGTCAGCGACCCGCGCTGTCCAAGCGCTTCCTGACCGCCGGTGACCTTCAGCCGGACGACATCCGGATGCGCGCGGCAACCGAAGACGTACGGGTCGAGCTCGGGGTGCGGGCCACGGGTCTCGATCTTGCGAAGCGGTGCCTGCTCCTGACGGACAAGGACAGCGGTCGCCACTACACCCACTCGGTGGACGGTCTCGTCATCGCCACCGGAGCGGCCCCGCGCACCCTGCCCATGCGAACACCGCCCGGGGTCCACGTACTGCGCACGGTCGCCGATGCCGTCGCCTTCCGGGCGGAACTGGTACACGAACCCCGCGTGGTCATCGTCGGGGCCGGCTTCGTGGGCAGTGAGGTCGCCTCCTCCTGCCGCAGCCTCGGCCTGGACGTCACGCTGGTCGAGGCCGCCGCCACACCGATGGAACGGGTCCTCGGCCCGGAAGTGGGCGAGGCCCTGGTCGGCCTGCACCGCGATCACGGCACCCGGCTGCACCTGGGCGCTGGGGTGGCCGGATTCACCGGGGACGACCGGGTCACCGGCGTACGCCTGGCCGGTGGTGAGGTGGTGCCGGCCGATGTCGTGATGGTGGGTGTCGGTGCCCGGCCGGCCACGGACTGGCTGCACGGCAGCGGACTCCCGGTGGAGGACGGGGTGCTGTGCGGGGCGGACCTGGCTGTCGCCGACCGGATCGTGGCAGCCGGGGACGTGGCACGGTGGCCCCATCACAGTGACGGCACTCTGGTCCGTGTCGAACACTGGGAGAACGCCCTGCGCCAGGCTGATGCCGCCGCCGCCACGTTGCTGGCGGCCGGCGGGCAGGCCGCGGCATTCGCCGAGACCACCATGTTCTGGTCCGACCAGTACGACTGCAAGCTTCAGCTGATCGGCCACCCGCGCCCCGGCGACCTGGTGACCGTGGCCGAGGGCGATCTGACGCAGCGTCGCTGCGCCGTCGTCTACAGCCGGTCGGGCCGGACGACCGGCGCCTTGCTGGTCGGCAGCCCCCATCGGCTGCGTGCCTACCGGGAGGCCGTCAGGTCCGCCGCGCCTGTGGGCGGCGCCCGTCCGGCACCTGACGATCCGGCCCTGTCCAACGCGTCCTGAGTTCTCCCCCGATTTCCCCTTCGACCCTTCCCAAGGAGTGACGTCCCCATGCCCGGTATCACCCACCGCTCCACCAAGCCGCCGCTGCTGAAGACGCGTTTCCTGTCCCACGGCACCCTCGAGTGCCGGGACATCGCGACCACCCGCCGTTTCTACGAAGAGGTGCTCGGTCTCGAAGTCGTGCAGCAGGCGCCGATGTCCCTGTTCATCCGCCTGGGCAGCGACCACTGCTACGCGGTCGTCGAGACCCAGGGCAGCGTCCAGGAGATGCCTCTGATGAACCACAACGGCATCGATCTGGCCAGCGAGGAGGAAGTGCGGCAGGCGCACGAGGCGCTCAAGGCGGTCAAGGACGAGTACGGGATCAAGAAGCTCACCAAGCCGGTCAACCAGCACGGCACGTTCTCGTTCTACCTCCAGGACCTGGATGGCAACTGGTGGGAGATCTGCCACCTGCCGCAGGGGGGCTACGCCTATCGCTTCGACTATCCCGGGGTGGATCTGACCGGCCGGGACGACCTGTCCCAGGACGAGATCAAGACCATCTACCAGCGACCGCTCGACCTCCTGCCGCCCGAGGCCGCGCTCTAGCCGGACGTCTGGTCCCGGTGCGGTCGTCCACCCGGCCGGCGCCCCCCATACCCCCCCACATCCCCCCAACCTCACCCCCTCGTCGAACCACCTCGGAGGACACCATGCGCGTCGTCGCCATCGAAGAGCACTACTCGACCCCCGAACTGCTCCAGGCCACAGGAGTGGACTTTTCCTGGATGGCGGACAACCCGCACGACCGGCTGATCGACACGGCTGATGCCCGACTCGCGGACATGGACGCGGCCGGCGTCGACGTCCAGGTGCTGTCCGCCTCCGGTCCGGGCGTGCAGGTGCTGCCCGCGGACACGGCGATCCCCATGGCGCGCACGCTGAACACGAGCCTGCACGACTCCGTCGTGGCCCGTCACCCGGACCGGTTCGCCGCGTTCGCGACCCTCCCCATGGGCGATCCCGCCGCGGCTGTCGCCGAACTCGAGCACACGGTCACCCAGTTGGGCTTCGTTGGAGCGCTGGTCAACGGGACGACCGGCGGCCGGTTCCTCGACCACCCGGACTTCGACCCGCTCCTGGAGACCGCCGCCCGTCTGGGCGTCCCGCTCTACCTGCATCCCGGGGTGCCTCCGAAGGCCGTGCTGGGTGCCTACTACTCCGACCTGCCGCATCCGCTGGGTCTCCTGCTGGCCACCACCGGCTACGGCTGGCACTACGAGACCTCACTGCACGCTCTGCGTCTCGTCGTGACGGGTGCATTCGATCGCCATCCCGGGCTGAAGGTCGTCCTCGGGCACCTGGGTGAGGGCCTGCCCTTCCACCTCGACCGGATCGAGGACACGGTGACTCCTCTCGCCGGAAATCTCGCCAAGCCCGTCAGTGCCTACTTCCGCGAGAACTTCTGGGTCACGACGAGCGCGTACTTCTTCGACGGCCCGCTCCAGCTGACCCGGGAGGCCTTCGGCGACGACCGTGTGATCTTCTCCGTCGACTACCCGTTCTCCGACAACAAGCGCGGCACCGACTGGCTCCAGAACCTCGCTCTCGAACCCGGTGTCCGGGCACGCATCGCCCACGCGAACGCCGACGAGCTCCTCGGCCTGGGCTGAGCCAGGAGGACAGGACGGCCGGCATGCCGAGGGACGCATGCCCTGTGAATATGTGCTATTCATCATGATTTCGCCCATATGAAGATCGAAAGGGGCATCCCATGTCGAAATCCACCGGTCCCATCGTCGTGACCGGAGCCAACAGCCGCACCGGACTCGATCTGCTGTCGAGCCTGGCCGAGCAGGACGTGGAGGTCGTGGCGTTCGTCCGCACCGCGCAGGACCTGCCCGCCCACGAGGTCGTCGACGACTGGACGCGGTCGCAGCGGGCCGTCGACGTCCTGGCGAAGGCGTCGGCGGTGGTCCACCTCTGCGGGATGTTCGCGGCTGCCGACTGGGAGACCTACGAAGCCAGCATGGTCGCCACCACCCGCCAGGTGATGGAGTCGGTCAATCCCGCCGCGCGCCTCGTCTACGTGTCCTACGTCGGCGCGGACCCCACGCACGAGAACTGGTACGTCAGGGCCAAAGGCCAGGCCGAAGAGCTGATACGGATCGCCGGCGACCACGTGATCTTCCGTATTCACGCGGTCGTCGGCGGGCGTGAGGCGCCGGCCCCGTTCGAGCTGTTGTTCCGCCAGCAGGCGCCGGGCGCCCCGGTGCGCGTCATCGGGGACGGCACTCAGCGCTTCCGGCCCACCCACTCCGCGGACGTTCTCGACGCGCTGACCCGGGCTGCTCTGGGGCGCGGTGTGGCCGGCACCTACGAGCTGGTCGGCCCGAGCGAGTTCGCGGTCGCGGACCTGCCCGAGCTGATCAACGGGCATCGCGTGCCGGTCGAGCGCATGCCCCTGCAGCGGCCCGCCTCCGTACCGGGGCCGCCCCACACCGTCGCCGACCTGATGGCGCACCCCATGGCCCCGACCGATGCCGACACCGTCACCAAGGCCTTCGGGCTCACCCTCACGCGTCCTGAGGCGCACTGGCCGATCGTCGAGCCCTCAGGTCCCTGACGGCCGCCGTTCGGACGAGGGATCCGGCGTCCCGCTCGGCCAGCGCGCGTTCGCGGCGGACTCGTACCGTCTCCGCCATTTGGGTGTCGCGCAGGCAGCTCTCCAGCAGCGCGGCGGTGGCGGTGAGGTCCTGGCCGCACAACTGGTCGCGCACCCAGGAACGGAAAACCTCCTTGCGCTCACGTGCGGCCCGGGCGAGTTCGCTGCCGCGGGCCGTGCAGGAGATCTCCACGCGGCGACGGTCGTCGCTGGAGGTTTCGCGGCGCAGGAGTCCGGAGGCGACCATGCGGTCGACCAGCCGCTCGGGTGACCGCCCTCGGCGATCAGCAGAGTGCCCAACTCGCCCAGGGAGAGCGGACCGTACCGGTCGAGCAGCTGCAGCGCCTCGGCCTGGCTCGCGGTGATCTCCAGCGGCTTGAGCAGTTCGTTGATCCGGCGGTCCGATTCGCGGGTCAGGGCCTTGAGCAGCAGCCCGAACTCCTTGATGGCATCCATAGCGATGCGGTGGGTGCCGGCCACCAGGAACGGCAGCACCTGGAAACTGTCCACAGAGATCCCGACGTTCGGCTCGATCCCCAGCAACCCGAGCTGGTGGACGGATGGGGCGTCGTAGACACGCTGATACGTCACCCACGGGAGCCGTGCCAGTCGTCCAGGGGAGACGGTCGCCGACCTCGGTGTTGTCCTCGGCGAAGAACCCGCTGATGATCCCGTGCGGCATGAGCACGCCGTCGACGGCGCTCAGCACGGTCGCGGCGGAGGCGACGATGTCGGCCGGTGTCTGGGTGAACCGCAGCCGCACCCGCGGTGCCTCCTGACGGAGCGCGCGGACGAGCGCCCCCCCCCCCCCGCGGGTGACGTTGCGTTCCTCCAGCAGGGCGCGGAGCGCGACGAGGAGGTTGAGGTCGAGCTTGGCGAGGCTCATCGGGGCCCCGGACCCTGAGGGGTATTGGTTTCATCAATAAAGCACATACCAAGAATCTATTTCCCTGATTATTGATTGCCGGGCCAGATTAGATACATGGCAGAGCAGGAAGAGACACACATGAATGCTGTGACCACGCTGGCGCCCTTCGCCGGTTCCTTCGCCCTCGGCACGTTGTCCGTCCCGGACCGGGAGTCTTTCCCCGGGCTTGTGATCCCTGCGGGGCGGGTGCTGAACCTCCGCATCGCACTCGACGAGCCGGCCCTGACGACCCGTGCACTCTTTGAACGCTGGGACGCGGTGCTGCCCCGGCTGAAGGCTCTCGCGGGCGACACCTCGGGTGAGTGGCTCTCGCTGGAAGGGCTGCGCGTGCATGCCCCTGTGGAGCCTGTCCAGGTCTTCCAGGCCGGTGGCAACTACCGGCAGCACGCGATCGAGATGGAGATCATCTACCGTCCGGCCGATGACAAGCGCACCGTCGAGGAGGCGCGAGCCGACCTCGAAAGGGAGATGGACAGGCGGTCGGTGGAGGAGCAGCCCTACGTCTTCATCGGTCTGCCCGGCGCCATCACCGGCCCGTACGACGACGTCGTCATTCCCGCCTGGGCCAGGAAGCCGGACTGGGAACTGGAGTTGGCGGCCGTCATCGGGCGGCCGGCCTATCAGCTGTCCGTCGACGAGGCCTTGGAATGCGTTGCCGGATACACGATCGCCAACGACCTCACGGACCGTGCCAGTATTTTCCGCAAGGACATCCCCGCGATGGGCACGGACTGGCTGCGCTGCAAGAACGCGCCCGGCTTCACTCCGCTGGGGCCGTGGATCGTGCCCTCCGAGGCGATCGCCGATCCCCAGGATGTGCGCCTCACGTTGAAGGTCAACGGCGACACCATGCAGGACGAGTCGACCAAGGACATGATCTTCAGTATCGCGCAGGTCGTGTCGTACGTCTCCCAGACCGCCCGGCTGCTCCCCGGTGACCTCGTTCTGACGGGCAGCCCGACCGGCAACGGCGTGCTGCGGGGCATCCTGCTGCGCGACGGCGACGTCATGGAGTCGACCATCGGCGGACTCGGGGTCCAGCGCACCCGTTGTGTCACGGAGCGCAGTTCGTGATCAGGCGCCCTGGAGCAACGCCTCGTCGGCGTCGGTGACGCGGCGGGCGACGCACCTCATCCACACCAGGGATGCGGCCACGCCTCCCCTCTCCTGAAACGGCGCTGCCGGAGACGGCCGCCCACCTGTCTCCGGACGTCACCCAGTCGCTCTTCTCGCGCGTCCGGCTGCTCGGGGTCCGCGCTCGTCACGGCGCACTGCGCTGAGCTGGGGTGGAGGAGGGGCTCTTCGACGAGGGCACGGTGTTGTCGCACCGCAATGACCTCGGCGAGGACGACGTCGACGTCATGGCCCGCACGGGCATCGCTGTGGTCACCACGCCCAGCACGGAAGGCGGGAAGGGCCTCGGCTCGTTCGCCGCGCGCAGACTCGTCGAGCGCGGCGGGGCGGCCGGTGTCGAGCGCGCGGGCGGTCGGGCTCCAGGGCGAGTGGGCACGCTAGCGGCCGGGAAGGCGGCCGACATCGCCGTGATCTCCCCGGACCCGGTCCGAGCCCGTCCCGGTGACCACGCTGATCTTTTACACCGGACCCAGCGCCGTCCACACCGTGCTCGTCGACGGCGAGTTCCGCAAGCGTGCGGGTGAACTCCTCGGCGTCGACACCGCCGGGGTTACGCCGATCTTCCGGATGAGGTGGTCGCGGGGGCTTGGCGAGGGGTGTTCCGACTATCTGCCACGGGCCGTCCCCGCGCGAATCCTGACGCGTCGCGGGGCGCTCGCAGGAGCGCAGAGTCACCGTTGGCTCTGCGCTCCTGTCGTACGACGGACCTCACCTCACGCGCGTGGGGTCGTTCACGCGACGCAGACGCCCTCCACGGCGACCTTCTGGAAGACGTGAGGGTAGGAGACCGAACCGTCGGGATAGTGGGAGCGGGCCTTCTGGAACTCCTCCGTCGCGAAGGCCGCCCGGAGCTGCGCGACCGATTCCCAGACGGCCACGTTCACCAGTACCCGGCTTCCGGCGGTACCGCGGTGCAGTTGGGCGGAAATGTATCCGGGCTGCCTCTGGAAGTACCGGGCATCCCACGTCCATGCCTCGACGACCTCGTCGACCTTGCCGTCGGGGGCCGTGAAGGTGTTGATCAGGACGATGGGGCCTTCCTCTCCCTGGAGCTGCTGTGGGTAGGGAGTGGACTCGTCGAGATGGGCAAGCTGGATCATGATCTCTGCTCCTCGTCACTTCCAGATCGGGGCGCCGTCGGCCAGTTCGCTGTCCCCCAGTTCCTCGTACACGCGCGCCGAAGCCGGATGCAGCGGCAGTGGGGCTCGCGCCATGTCGGAGGGAACGAGCGGGTACGTGACCGGTGAGTGGTCGGCCGGCAGATGGGCGTATTGCGCCTCCAGGGCACGGCGCGTCATCACCATGCACCAGGTGGCCAGGGCGGCCACGTCGTCCTCCATGTCCTCCCGGCACAGCACCGCGAAGTCGGAGAAGTCGAGCGTGCGCAGATGGTCGGTCAGTCCGGGAAGGTATCCGGCCTCCACCACCGCGTCCGGCCAGCCGTCGGCCGCGAAGGCGTGCAGGACCTCATCCCCCCAGGGCAGGTACTTGACCGGTCGAACGCGCTCGATGCGTTGCCACGCGGGAGTCATCACCGCCTCGTGGATGAGGACGTTCGCCTCGCCCGCCGCGAAGCGGGCCACCGCCGGGAACGGTCGTTCGTCGTAGCGGAAGGTGAGCTTGTCGGGGTCGACTCCGGCCAGGCGCAGCGCCTTGTGCGCGGCGAAGCCGATGAGGTTGACGCCGTCGTCCGGCGAGGTCGCGATTGTCAACCGGTCCGCGATGCCGGCGAGATCAGCCACCGTGTTCACCGGTAGGGCCGCGTCGACCGCGACGACCAGCCGGTCGCGCTGGCCGACCACCCCCAGCGCGGCGAGCCCCTTCGTGTCGCCGGCGCGGTGCAGCATCTGCACCGCGGCCGTCGGAGTGACGAGGGCGATGTCGGCCTCCCCGCCGCGCAGCGCCTCGATTTGGTCCATGCCTCCACGGCCGGACCAGACGGCGAAGCGGGAACCTTCGGGGACACGATCGCCGATCTCCTGGGCGAGCCAGCCGCAGATCCGGTGGAGGTTGGCCTGGCCCCAGTCTCCTCGGAAGTGGAGCGTGATCGGGCGATCGACAACGGGTGCCTCAGACACGGTCTGCCTGCGCAACCATCTCGGCCAGCTCCGCGGAGTTCTGGGTGAAGTCGATCTCGTGGATGGCGTCGAAGGGGAAGCCGATGCGTTCGAACTCCTCCTCGACGGCCTTGGCGTTCTCGGCCTCGTAGACGGAGACGATGAACCCGGTCCCGGTGTTCACGTACAGCTGCCGGAAGGTCGCGTGCACCTGCTGGGCGACTTCCGGTGCGTTCCCCGCGATCTCTTCCACAGCGAGGCCCGGGGCCTGGTGGAGGCTCAGGAACAGAGGCATGGCAGGACTCCCTCGTCGTAGCTATGTGTCATGATACAGAACACTGTCCCGTTTGTTGGAACGTAACCGCAAGGGGTGCGGAGACTGGAAATCCCTGCGCTACTGTGCTCTGCGTGGATCAGAACCCGGGGACCAACAGCGAAGAGCCCAGTTCCGCCGACCGTCCGGCCGGATTGATCGGGGCTGTCGACAACGTGTTGCGGCTCCTGCGCATGTTCGAGGACCACGAGATGATCCGGGTCAATCAGGTGGCTCGCGACATGGGGCTGTCACGCTCGACGGTCCACCGCATGCTGGCCACGCTCAGCCACCATCACTTCGTGGCGCAGGACGAGTTCTCCCGGGCCTACAAGCCGGGGCCCGCGCTCGTCGACATCGGTCTGTCGGTCGTGGCGAACATGGACATCCGGACGCTCGCCCACGGTGCCCTCGTTCGACTGCGCGATGAGACCGACGAAACCGTACACCTCGCGACCCTCCGCGGGGCGGAGGTGCTCTACGTCGACAGCGTCGAAAGCAATCAGGTCGTACGCACCGGCAGTCGCACCGGCTGGACACTGCCCGCCCACGCGACCGCGGCCGGGAAGGCCCTCCTCGCCGAGCTGGGAGAGGAGGAGTTCGTGGTCCGTTATCCCTCGGAGGATCTCCAGGCCCCCACCTCGCGCGCGCCCCAGACCCGCGATGAACTCCGTAAGCAGCTCACCGAGGTCCGACGCCGCGGCTACGCGATCAACAACGCCGAGAGCGAAGCCGACGTGAGCGCGGTTGCCGTGGTCATCCGTGACAAGCGTGGGCGTGCTCGTGCGGCCATAGCGACTACGGCACCCCAGTCCCGAGTCGACGACGAGTGGATCGCCGTCGCGGCGGCTGCCACCGCGCGCATCGCGCAGGAACTCGGCGAGCGAATCGACTGACGCCCCCCGGCATCGACCGACGGCCGCCCCGGAGATTTCCGGGGCGGCCGTCGTCGTCTGCGCATCCTGAGTGACCTGCGCTTTTTGATCTCGCTGCGCTAGGGGCGGAACCTCCGGGCGGACACTTTTCTTGTCGCTCGATGCTTGCCATGTTACCGATTTCGGTATCAGAATAGCGATCGCTGTTCCGTATCGTGATACATCATCGTGAGAGGGGTTGCCATGAGCGAGCCCAACACCGAGACGTTGCTGCTGGAGGAGACGAGTCGGATCCCTCCGCCGAACCCGAACCACGAACCACTCAAGGTCAACGTGTACCAGCGTATGGCTCAGGCCGCGGCGCAACTGGTGCCGCTGTTCCCCTACGACCATGCCGGCGCCATCGTGCCGTGCGGCAACGTCCTCATCGGCGGCCCGGAGACGGAGTACGGGCACTTCTTCCATTGGAACACCGTCAACGAAGTCGTCGTCGTCTACGGAGCGCACCAGTCCATGCTGGCGACCGGGCAGATCATGGCGACCCAGAACCTGCATGGTGTCAACTCCTACCTCCGCGACCAGAAGGAGGAGGGTGCCTACGCCGTCATCGTGGTCACCCAGCACCAGTCGGAGGAGGGTGACCAGTCGGAGGCACTGATCGCCCGCTGTCAGAACTGCAAGGCGGAGATCGTGCGGCACGAGTACGACGCCACACCGTTCGGGCTGCCCGGCTACGACGCCGCACGGTACGGCAGCGCCGACGACCCGGTCCATCAGTTCGCCACGACGGTCGGCTCGGCGACGTTCGCCGACATCCGCAACACCGACGAAGGGCGCACCTGCAAGGAGTGCGGCCACGTCAACACGCCGTTCCCGGGCGCACGGTGGGGCTGGGCCCGCCAGGTCGCCCAGACGACCGCGGTGAACGCCGCCTACCACGCGCTGCGGAAATCAGCGCAGCCCGCACTCGAGGAGGCCGGCCGATGACGAACCGACGACGGATGCTCCACGCGCTCAAGGTCGCGTCAGAGCTGGGCAGTTACGCCGACGCGGCCGTGCTGCCGGCGGACACGGATCCCCAGCTCTACTTGTCGCACAACGAGTTGCCCCAGCCGTTCCATCTGATCTGTGAGAAGGACACGGTTCTGAGTCAGCTGTCCGGCAGCAGCGACGTGCATCTGAGGGACAGTTCGGTGAACCGGTTCCGGATGTCCATCGGCGATCACGTCTACATCCCCGCCGGCACCCCGCACCAGATCGTCCCCGTCGAGGCGGGAGCTGTGATCCGGTACATGGCCCTGAAGGCCGGACGCCAGGGCGCGGTTTGGTACTGCCCGGAGTGCCGCACGGAGCTGCACCGCTACGAGTGGGAGCACGACAACGAGGTGTCGCCCTCCCAGTTCTACGCGGCCGCGTGCGCGCGTTTCTCGGCCGACGAGACCGTCCGTACCTGCGGTTCGTGCAAGGCCGTGCACCCGCAGGTTGACCTCGCCGCGTTCGGCTGGTCGAGTCCGGTCCCTGCCTAAGGGCCCGCGCCGACGGGCGTCGACGTGTGTGGGTCGCCGCAGGGAGCGGCGACCCTCCGGACCCGCGCTCCACCTTCACCCTTCGGTTTCCGTACAGGGTTTCCGTACAGAGAGAAGAGTTCCCTTGCCCACACCGACAACGGCCGCCGTGGCGCGGGTCGGAGAGGACACGTTCCACTGGGAACGCGTCGTGCTCGACGACCCCCGTGCCGACGAGGTCCTGGTGCGACTCGTCGCCACCGGGCTGTGCCACACCGACCTCTCCGTTCTCGCCGGGCGCCTGCCCACCCCGCTGCCCGCGGTCCTCGGTCACGAGGGAGCCGGTGTGGTGGAGGCCGTCGGCGCCGACGTCGTCGGCGTCAGCCCCGGAGACAAGGTCGTCCTCTCGTTCAACTCCTGCGGCCGGTGCGACAGTTGCCGAACCGGCGCGCCCACACGGTGCGGGACGTTCTTCCCGCTGAACTTCGGCGCCGCACGTCCGGACGGCTCCACGCCCGTCCACACCGAGGACGGGACACCGCTCGGCGGCCTGTTCTTCGGCCAGTCGTCCATGGCGCGGCACGCGCTGGTGTCGGCGCAGAGCGTCGTACGCGTCGACGCCGCCGACGAGGAGGAACTGGCCCTGCTCGCGCCCGTCGGCTGCGGCATCCAGACCGGAGTCGGCGCAGTCCTGAACCTGCTGCGCCCCAACCCGGGTGAGACGGTCGCGGTGTTCGGCGCCGGCGCCGTCGGACTCTCCGCCGTCATGGCCGCGCGGCTGAGCGGCGCCGGGGACATCGTCGTCGCGGATGTCGTCCCCTCCCGCCTCGCCCTGGCCACCGAACTGGGCGCCACCCACACCATCGACAGCGGAAGCGAGGACCTCGGCAAGTGCCTCGCCGAGATCTCGGGTGGTGTGGGAGTCGACTACGTCGTCGAGACGACTGGCGCACCACCGCTCCTGGAGCTGGCGGCCACCGCCATCAAGACATACGGAACCGTCGCCGTGATCGGCGCACCCGCGGCCGGCAGCCGTGCTTCGTTCGACATCAACGCGCTCATCGACGGCCGTACGATCCGCGGTGTGACCGAGGGCGGTAGCGACCGCATCACCTTCATCCCCGCGCTGGTCCGCCTCGTACGCCAAGGCAGGCTCCCATACGAGAAGTTCGTGCGGTTCTACGCGCCGGACGAGCTCGACAAAGCCGTGGCGGAAGCCCGCTCCGGCCGCACGATCAAGCCGGTGATCCGCTTCGGCGACATACCGAAGGGCACGCGGTCATGACTTTCCTGTACGCACGCAATCTCGTCGACGGCACATGGTGCGACGGTCATGCGATCGGCGAGTCGCGCGATCCCGCGACCGGCCAGGTCATCGGCACGTTCGCCGACGCGGGCGAAGTGACCGCGAGGGCGGCGATCGACGCGGCGCGCCGGGCCTTCGCGGGCACCGGCTGGGCGCGCGACCGTCAGCTGCGGGCACGGGCGCTGCTGGAGATGGCGGACCGGATGGAGCAACGCCGCGACGAGCTGGTGGCTCTGCTCTCCCGTGAGAACGGGAAGAAGCTCGCCGACGCCGCCATGGAGATCGACTCGACCATTCCCAAACTCCGCTACAACGCCGCGCTCGCCCTCACGGACACCGGCCGCGCGGCCGAACTGGCCTCCGGCTCCTATTCCATGACGCTCCATCAGCCGATCGGCGTGGCTGCGGTGATCGTGCCGTGGAACTCCCCGGTGATCCTCGCCGTGCGCTCCTTCGCTCCGGCGCTCGCGGCCGGCTGCACCGTGGCCATGAAGATGCCCGCGCAGACCGCGCTCACCAACGGGCTGCTCTACGAGATCATCGCGGAGACCGCCTCGTTGCCGCCCGGGGTGCTGAACGCCTTCACCGAGTCCGGGAACTCGGGCGCGCCGCTGCTGGTGTCGGACCCTGGCACGGACGTGATCAGCTACACCGGCTCCACTGCCGTCGGACGGCTGATCATGGCGGAGGCCGCCTGTCACCTCAAGCCCTGCTCGCTCGAACTCGGCGGCAAGTCCCCGATGATCGTGTTCGACGACGCGGACCTCGATGCCGTGGTTCCCGTACTCACGGCGGCTGTCACCACCTTCGCAGGACAGTTCTGTATGGCGGGTAGCCGCATCCTCGCCCAGGAGGGCATCGCCGACGAGCTTCGGGATCGCATGACGGCCGCGCTGAAGCAGGTCGTGGTCGGCGCCGGCGACGACCCGGACACCGGCATGGGGCCCGTCATCGACCGCGAAGAGGCCCTGCGCATCGATGCGTTGGTCGCCGACGCGGCGTCCTACGGCAAGATCCTGGTACGTGGCGGACTCGCCGACCCGAACGGTGAGGCCGCGTTCGTGCGCCCGAGCCTCGTCGAGGTCGACGATGTGTCGGCGCCCCTGGTACAGCGCGAGGTATTCGGCCCGGTGGCCACCTTCGAGGTCTTCGCCGACGAGGCCGAGGCGATCGCCCGCGCCAACGCGACGGAGTACGGCCTCGCGGCCTCGGTCTGGACGCGTGACGTGGACCGTCCGCTGCGTGTGGCCCGTGAGATCGACGCGGGAACCGTGTGGACCAACGGCTGGGGCGTCATCCGGGACCAGATGGAGGAGGGCGGCTTCAAGCAGAGCGGGGTCGGGCGCCTCAACGGACCTCGGGCGCTGGCCGAGTTCCAGGAAGTCAAGCACGTGGTGCACAGCGTGTGACCTCGGGGAGCGCCTCGCACGACTGTCGAGTGCCGGTCGACTGCCGCGAACGGCTGCCGCTGAGCGGTGTGGGGGGATGAGCTTTCAGAGAATCTGACGTGTCGAACCCCACTACGTGGACGAGACCGGCGCCGCCTGACGCAGTGCCAATTGGGCGGCCTGAACGGCTGTGGTCTGTGCGACCTGCCTGGCCCAGCCCCAAGTGTTGCCGGAGAAAGGGTCATTGACGAGGCCGCACTCCCGGCAGGTGCGGATCTCGTCGGTGTTGCGCAGCTCGGCGAAGCGGGCCGACCCGACGGTGGTGGGGAACTGGCGGATGTCTTTGTGGGGCGCGCGGGGCGGACTCGCGTCGTACTCGTGCCGCAGCAGCTCCGCATGACAGCCGGAACACTTGGCGATCATGGCCTCGGTCTGGTCGCCCTCTTCGGCCTGGTGCTGGGTGACGACGATGACGGCGACGGCGTCGCTGTCGGTCTCGTCGGACAGGCGGGAGTTGACGCCGTGGAGGTTCTGGGTGGCGATGATCTGCCCCGGAGCCAGGGGCGAGTTGTGGGAGCCGTAGCAGACGACGACCTCGGAGACGGTGTTCCAGTGGAAGAACTGTCCGTAGGCCTGTTCGGGACCACCGACAAGGACGTTGCCGCACGGCACGATCGCGCCGGCGTGGTCGTAGGGGAACAGTGGCGCGAGTTGCGAGGCGGCCTTGGCCATCTGCTCGTACACGTTCACTTTCAACGGCTCGACGTCGGGATCGGGCGGTGCGATGCGCCGTGCCGTCGAGAGGTCGGGGATGCTCATTACTTGGTCCTCCGTGCGATGACGGTGGCGCGGGTTTCGACGCGCAGCAACCGGTAGTTCGTGGTTCCACTGTGGATTGATGTCGCATGGTGCGGAACATTGGGCGCCAGAGTGACACCAAAATGAATGCAGCGGCAAGGGGTCGGCACGGGAATCTCTGTTGGGTCAGGGAGGGGTGCTGGAGAGGCTGGGTGTGTTCCGGATGCTTGCGTGGGCGGAAATCCGCCTGCTAGCGTTCCACGAAACGGGTCAGTGTTCCGTATCGTGAAACATTGGAAGTCTGTTTCCGGACCTGATCGCAAGAACCGATTCTGGTGCTCGCGCGTGCGCTCCGCCCTGGCCGACCGGCGCTGGTAGCACCGCATCCCCCGAGCTGCTGGGGTGTCACTTCGGTCATGCCTGTGGCATGGGACGCACCGAAGGCGAGGCCGGTCAGGAGACAACACTCCCCGGCCGCAAGATCTGTTGTTCTACGGCATTTCGGAGCCGCATATGTCCGCCAGCCTTGCCAACCTCGAGCGACCACACAGACCGTACGGAATTCTGTTGCTTGCCGGCGCGGTGCTCTTGATCGACGGGTACGACCTGTTCGCCCTCGGCACCGTCGGCCCTTCGCTGCTCCAGTACGACGACTGGCACGTCACGCCGAGCACCCTCGGCACGCTGGGCAGCATCACAGCCCTGGGCATGCCCGTCGGCTCGATGCTCGCCGGATGGATGGGTGACCGGTACGGCCGACGCCGCCCGCTGACGCTGTTCCTCACCTTGATCTCGGCAGCCATGCTGCTGGCCGCACTGGCCCCCAACCTCGCGACCTTCGCTGTCGCCAGAGCTCTCACCGGCGTCGGCGTCGGCGCGTTGGCACCGCTCATCGCCGCGCTGGTCGCCGATCACGCTCCCGCAAGAAGGCGGGTCCTGTGCATCGCGGTCGTCATGGCCGCCATCGGGGTAGGCGGCACGGTCTCGGCCGTGATGGGCAGGCTTCTGTTGCCGCAGACGCCCTTCCAGTGGATATTCGCGGTGGGCGCGCTGCCCCTTCTGCTGGTGCCCGTTGTCCGGCGCCTGTTGCCCGCCTCCGCGGGAACGGGCCGGGCGCCGCGTGCCGAGCGGCCCCGGCCCCTCGAACTCCTCGCGCCGGGGCAGCGCCGGACCACGCTGGTCCTGTGGCTGGCCACCTTCATGTCCTTCGCTCTCATCTACAGCACCAGCACCTGGCTGCCGACGGTGATGATGCGCTCCGGTTACGACCTGAACTCGGCGATGGAGTTCTTCATCGCCTTCACCCTCGGTGCCATCGTCGGCAGCATCGGCCTGTCCGTGCTCGGCGACAAAGGGCATCTGCGCGCCGTCACCGTCGGCGGTTTCCTGGTCGGCGCGGCAGCCCTCCTGGCCCTGAGCACCGATCAGCCGAGACCTCTGCTCCTCCTGCTTTCCGCGCTGGCGGGCGTCGGCTCGATGGGCACACAGAGTCTCGTGGTCGCCTGCATGGCAGCGCACTATCCGCCCGCGCTGCACGCCACCGGGATGGGGTTCACACTGGGGCTGGGCCGTGCCGGGGCCATCGTCGGTCCGATGTATCTGTCGGCTGCCGTCGCGCTGTTCACATCGCCGAAGGTCGGCTTCTACGCCTTCGCCGTCCCCGCCGGGCTCGGGGCGCTCGCCGTCCTCCTTCTGGCCCGCAGTCAGGGCCGCGACACCACGGAGGCCGCCACATGTGCCGGGCCCGAGCAACTCCGCCAAGTCACCTGATGCCGCTCGGCACCAGTGAGTCGGGAAGAGTGGCCTCAGCATGACGGAGGTCCCGTCCGATCCCTGCGATCGGGCGGGACCTCGTCCGAGGTCCGCCGGTCAGACGGTGGTCGCTGTGCCGTGGTCCAGTGCCTGGACGCTGCACTGCTCGGGGCCCAGGTTCTGGAACAGCTGCTGGTGCAGCTGCTGGTGGACCGGGGCCAGTCCCGCCTGATGGATGGGAATCGCGGTGCGTGGGGATACCGCGCGCAGGTAGTCGATGGCCTCGCTGGCCTTCATCCACGGCCCGCCGGTCGGCAGCAGCAGTACGTCCACCGGCTGCGGCGGGAGAACGAAGGCGTCTCCGGGGTGAAGGAGCCGACCGTCGACCAGGTAGCCGTTGTTGTGGGCGCAGGGCAGTTGGGGATGAATGACCGCGTGATCGCCGGCCAGCACCTGGATCGGCACCTCGGCGACCGTGACGGTGTCGTCCTTGCCGACGGTCTCGTGCCGCAGACCGGCTTCCCGCAGCAGCGTGCTGCTGCCAGGGTCAGCGATCAGCCGGGCCGCGGGGTTCGCGCCGAGCAGCGGTCCCAGGCGCTCGACGTCGACATGGTCAGGGTGCTCGTGTGTGATCAATACGGCGTCGAGGTCACGAACGTCCTCGAAGCCGGTCGAGTAGGTGCCCGGATCGAACAGCAGCCGGGCGGTATCGCCGTCTGTCTCGATCTCGACCAGCACGCAGGCATGTCCGAAATGTGTGATCTTCATCGGGTACTCCGGTGGGCAGAGGGAATCGTCGGTATCACAGCCACGCGGGAAGTGTCGGCAGAGAGGGTGGCGAGGCGGTCAGGCCGTCGCCGGCGGTGCGGCCGGTGAGCCAGCCCAGCAACTCCGCAGTGGAGCCCCTCACTTCGGTCGTGGTGGCGAGGGGCTCCTCGGGCCTTGTCGTCATCGCGAGTCCGCCCGGCAAAGCACGGACGGTCATGGCCGGACAGTCGTCGTGCCGGACCAGTGTGGCGAAGACGTCCGGCAGCAGGGCCGCGGCCAGATCCTCGGGCAGCTCGGCGAACGTGACACCGGTGCCCAGATCGACGAGATGGATCCACACCTCCCGGATCCGCAACCAGGGAATGAGGGCCGCCTCCACGAGGCGTCCCTGGGCGGTGCGCACGGTGCGGGCCCAGGCGGCGTCCGGCAGGTCGTCGAGGGACTGCTGGAGGCGTACGGCGCTGTCGCGGACGTCCTTGAGGATCACCTGCGCGGTCCGGCGGGCGCCTTCCTCGATGTCGCGCAGGCGCCCCGCCGCACCGTGGGGATACATGGGCGTCTCCACGCCGGTGGCGGCCCAGGTGACCAGGTTGTTGAGGGCGTCGGCGTTGCGCGCCAGGTGGGTGAGCAGGTGAGCCGTGGTCCAGCCGGGCAGCGTGGAAGGGCCGGTCACCCATGCCTCGTCAGCCTCATCGAGGTGGCCGCGCAGCACACTTGTCCCCTCGTCGAGCCACTTGCGCAGAAGTGGGCGCGAGGTGTCCTCAGGCGTCATGGGGCTTTTCCTGGACACAGTGGTTGCGGCACTCGCCGAGGCCTTCGATCCGGGTGGTCAGGACGGTGCCGTCGACGAGGTACTCCTTGGGGGTACGGGCGTGGCCGACGCCACCGGGAGTTCCGGTGGCGATGACGTCCCCGGGTTCCAGGGTGATGATCGTCGACAGGTAGGACACCAGTGCCGCCGGGTCGAAGACCAGGTCGCCGGTGTCGGCCTGCTGCTTGGTTTCCCCGTCGATCTCGGTGGTGAGGGTGCGGGAGCCGGCGTCGGCCTCGTCGGAGGTCACCAGGACGGGGCCGAACGGCGTGGTGGCCTCGAAGTTCTTGCCCTGCAGCCACTCCTTGGTGCGGTACTGCCAGTCCCGCGCCGTGACGTCGTTGAGGACGGCATATCCGGCGATGTGCTTGTCGGCCTCCGCCGCGGTGACGTTGCGGGCCCGCGCCCCGATGACGACCGCCATCTCGCCCTCCCAGTCCATGGCCTGCGACGCCGCCGGCAGCACGATGTCGTCGTAGGCGCCGATCAGGACAGCGGGGAACTTGGCGAAGAGGGTGGGGTATTCGGGGAGGTCACGGCCCATCTCCAGAATGTGGGAACGGTAGTTGAGGCCCACGCAGAAGATCTTCTGGGGGCGGGGCACGACCGGCGCGTAGTCGAGCCCGTCCAGGGCGTGCCGGGCACCGTCGGCACCGGCGGCGAGCTCGCGCCAGCCGTCGTCGGCGAGCAGCGCGCCGACGTCCGGGTGACCGGTCTCCACGGCCTCCGTCTCGTCGACGCGGACGGCAGCCGTGCCGGTGCCGGTGCGGATGGTGGCGAGCTTCATGAGTACTCCCTGCGTGCGAGGTTGAGCCGTTCGAAAATGGGGGCGTCGCTGAATCGGAAGAGGTCCAGGTCGGTGCGGGCCTCGACGGCGACCTCGCACCACGAGGGCACGGCGATGATGTCGCCGCGTACGACGTCGGTGCGCTGTCCGTCGAGGCTGATGGCGCCGGAGCCGTCGAAGACCTGCCACACACTCGAACCGGTCTCGCGGACGGCCGCTGTGCGGTGCCCTGCGGCGACCCGGTGCATCTCGGTGCGCAGTGTCGTCAGCGCGTCGGCCCCCGTGGTGGGGTTGCTGAAGCGCACGGCGGCGTGGCCGGGCTCCGCCAGGACCTCAGAGTGTCCTTCGGCGGCGACTTCGAGCTGGGCGGTCAGGGCCGCGTCGGTGTGTTCCCAACGGTAGGCAGCCAGCGGTGAGTTGGGAGCGTCCTTTCCGATCGAGGCGACCGGGCGCAGTCCGGGATGCCCCCACACGCGCTCGGAGCGGGAGCGGTGCGGGGTCGACCGATCGGTCACCCCGTCCTCGCCGAACTCGAAGAAACCGGTGTCGGTGGCGGACACGAACGGGATGTCCAGGCCGTCCAGCCAGGCCATCGGCTGCGGGTGCGGGTTGTGGTGCCCGTGGAACTGCCATCCCGGCGTGAGCAGGAGATCACCCCGGCGCATGGCGACGGGATCACCGTCGACGACCGTCCATACGCCTTCGCCCTCGAGGACGAACCGGAAGGCGTTCTGGCTGTGCCGGTGGGCCGGTGCGACCTCGTTCGGGCCGAGATACTGGATGGCCGCCCACAGGGTGGGCGTCGCGTAAGGGAGGCCGGACAGGCCCGGGTTGGACACGGAGATGGCACGTCGCTCGCCGCCGCGCCCCACGGGGATGAGATCGCCCGCACGGGCGGCCACCGGATACAGGTCGCCCCAGTGCCAGATGTGCGGGACGGCCTGAGGCGCGGGCGTCAACGGCATGAGGTCCTCGCGCTCGGTCCACAGCGGGATGAGTCCGAGCCGGTTGAAGTCCTCGTACAGCTGCTTCTCGGCGGCGGAGACCTCGGTCTGGCCGGAAGGTGCCGCGGGGGTCCTCGGGTTCGTCATCGGTCGGTCCTTTCCGAGAGGCGTCCCAAGTAGTTCCAGCCCGCGCCGAGCTGAGTGGGATTCCAGATCTGCTCGCGCTTGAAGGCCGCTTCCTCGTCGTCGGACCACACCTTCGGCCCTCCGGCGGCCATGGCCATGAGCTGTGTGCGGCACGCTCGCTCCAGCAGGACGGCGTACATCACCGCTGTTGCCGCGTCCGGGCCGGCCGTGACGGCGCCGTGCTGCGGCATGAGGGCTGCGGGAGCGTCGCCGAGGGTCTCGGCGAGGGCGGCACCGAGTTCCCGGGTCGCGATGAGCGCGCCCGTGTCGGTGAAGCGTGGCAGCTGCGGGTCGCAGAACACGACGCCGTCGTGGGAGATGGGCCGCAGCGGTACGTCGAGGGACGCAAAGGCGCTCAGGGCCGGTGCGTGGGTGTGAACGACGCAGCCGACGTCCGGGCGCCGCGCCATGATCTCGGTGTGGATCGGGTACTCGATGTGCCGCTTGCCCTCGCCGTGGAGGACGTCGCCCGAGCGGCTGACCAGCAGCACCCGGTCGGCGTCGATCTCCTCGAACCCCCAGCCGGAGGCCTTCATCCAGGCACCGTCGCTCTCCGGGTCGCGAATGGCGGCGTGCCCCCACACCATGTCGGTCAGGCCGGCGGCGGCCAGGGCCCGGCTGGCCCGGACGGTCTCGTCGATCTCTTCTTTCATCACGGTCCTCGTGGTCGGGTCAGGCGGCGGACGGCCGGTACAGCCAGTCCAGGTCGGTGTAGTCGTCGGCGCTGCGGCGTCCGAAGACACGGTCACGCAGGGCCGAGATCGTGGTGCCGTTCTCGGCGTGCCAGACCTGGCCCCAGCCGCGTGCGACGCGCTGCACGAGCGCGGTGCGAGGGATCCGTTCCGCCTGGTAGGCGGCGAAGGCCTCGTCGATGTCGCCGCTGTACTTGGTCAGCTGCCGCGCCAGGCACTCGGCGTCCTCGATGGCCTGACAGGCCCCCTGGGCCAGGTACTGGAACATGGGGTGTGCGGCATCGCCGAGCAGGGTGATGCGCCCACGGGTCCAGTTGTCCAGGGGCTCCCGGTCGTACATCGGCCAGCGCCTGGACGTATTGAACATCTTCACGGATGCGCGGACCTGCTCGCACGACGTGGCGAAGGCCTGCTCGAGTTCGTCGGGCCCGCCCCACTCGTCGGTGTGCTCGATGTCCGGCGTGTAGCGCCGGCTGCGGAAGACGGCGACCTGGTTGTACAGCTCGCCGCGCCGGATCGGGTACTGAACGAGGTGCCTGTTCGGGCCGATCCAGATGATCTCGTCGTCCTCTTCGACGGGCAGGGCGATCTCGCTCATGGGCAGTGCACCGCGGTAGGCGACGTACGCGTCCGTGGCCGGCCGGTCGTCGGACAGGAGCCGGCGGGTGCGGGAACGCAGGCCGTCGGCGCCGATCAGGGCGTCGGTCCGGTAGCTTTCGCCGTCGGCGAAGTGGACGACGGCGGCGTTCGCGTGGTCCTCGACGTCGACGACCTGGCGGTTGTTCTCCAGGGTGACCTTGGGGTGCTCCCGACAGGCGGAGAGCAGGACGTCCAGCAGGTCGCCGCGGTGGAGCACGCTGTACGGCTGTCCGTAGCGCTCTCGGAAGGCGGCGCCGAAGTCGATCGTCGTCAGGTGGTGGCCGGTGTCGGCGTGCAGGAACACCAGGTTGCGCGGGCGCACCGCCACCTCGCTGACGGCGTCGAGAACGCCGAGCGAGTCGAGGACGCGCAGGGCGTTCGGAGCGAGCTGGATGCCGGCGCCGATCTCGGTGAATTCCGCGGCCTGCTCCACGACGTGGGCTTCGAAGCCGGCCTCGGCGAGGGCCAGGCCCGTGGCCATGCCTCCTATGCCGCCTCCGATGATGAGCAGCGGGATGTGTTGCACGGTCACTCCTTGGTCCAGTTGTCGACGAGCGGGGTGTCCACACCGATGGCGCCGGCTCCGGACGCGCCGCCCGGGCTCTCCAGCGGGGCGTCCCTGCCGGGCAACACCGTCGAGAAGAACGCGGCGTTGTCCTGTGCCCAGGTGGGATCGGTCTTGGGGCCGGGTGCGGTGATGGCGTCGACCGGGCACTCGGGCAGGCAGGCCCCGCAGTCGATGCATTCGGTGGGATTGATGTAGCGCTTGGTGAGGCCCTCGTAGATGCAGTCCACGGGGCACACGTCGACACAGGAGCCATCGAGTTCGGCGATGCATTTTTCGTTGATCACGTAGCCCATGAGGTGTCCTCCTTCAGGCGGTCGGGATCGGCGGGCGTTCGCTTGAGTGGCCGGGGAAGAGGTCCTCGTCAGGACGCAGCCGTACGGCGATGTTGTTGACGGCGGTGGCGGCCTCGCCGAACCCCACGGCCATCAGCCGGACCTTGCCGGCGTAGGTGGTGATGTCCCCGGCCGCGTAGACGCGGTCCAGGCCGGTGGACATCGCCGTGTCCACCCGGATCTGCTGCCTGTCGAGCATGAGCCCCCAGGAGGTGAGGGGCCCCAGTGAGGCGATGTGGCCGAGGGCCGGGATCAGGACATCGGCGTCGACCATTTCCAGGGCCTGGGAGCCGCAGTCGCGTACGGTCACGGCCTTGAGGGACTCAACGCCGTGGACCTCGGCGATCTCGCTGTTGGTGAGTATGCGCACGGGGGAGTCCATGAGCTGGGCCACCGAGTACTCGTGGGCGCGGAAGCGGGTGCGCCGGTGCACGAGCGTCACCTGACGGGCGTGCGGGACAAGGGTGTTGGCCCAGTCGACTGCGCTGTCGCCCCCACCGACGATCACCACCTCGCGGCCGGTGTACTCGTGCGGGGGAGACACCAGGTGGTGCACACCGTCCCCGGTGAACCCATCGAGGGCGGGCAGTGGTCGCGGTGTGAAGCGCCCGATGCCGCCGGTGATCAGCACGGCGCCCGCTCGGATGACACGTCCAGCGTCGGTGGTGATGTGCACCGCGTCCGTTTCGCAACGCAGTTCCACGGCGCTCTCGCCGAGCAGGACGGACGGGGAGGCGGTCTCGGCCTGCCGGGTGAGACGCTCGATCAGCTCGCGTCCGCGGACAGCCGGGAACCCGGCGACGTCGAAGATCTCCTTGTCGGGGTAGAGCGCGGCCACCTGCCCACCGAGATGGGGCAGGCTGTCCATAAGGGTCACGTCGAGCCCTCGCATCCCCGCGTAGTAGCAGGCGAAGAGACCCGCGGGGCCGGCGCCCACGACGAGGAGTTCGGTCTCGCACGCGGCAGGCGGCCCCGACCGCTGGACGGATTCGGACATCATCGGCTCCCCAGGGATACGTCGGCGGCGGCGAGTTCGGCGTAGGCACGGGCGGCCCCCGGATGCAGCGGAAGCGGGGTGCGTGCCACTGCGCCGGTTTCAGAGGGGCGGCAGCCTCGCGCCAGATATCGGGCGGTCAGGCGGGCGAGTCCCTCGTCCAGGTCCTCGCGGCACAGCACGGCGAGGTCGGAGCAGTCGAGTGCGGGCAGGTCCTCCATGAGGAAGGGGAGTTGCCCAGCTCGCACCAGGCGGGGGAGCCAGTCCTGCAGGGCGAAGCCGTGGAGGACTCGATCGCCCCAGGGCAGGTACCTCACAGGCCGTTCGGTCACGACTTCCCGCCAGTCGGGAGTAGCCATCGGGTCGTGGATCACGACGTCTGCCGCACCCGAGGCGAAGCAGGCCGAGGGGCGCTCGTCGTAGACGAAGTCCACCGCGCCGGCACCCACTCCGGCCATGCGCAATGCTCTGTGCACGGCGAATCCCACGAGGCTGACGCCGTCGTCGGCGGACGTCGCGACGGTGATGCGATCGGCGTGGGCCGCGAGATCGGCGACGGTGTCGAGCGGCAGGGCGGCGTCGGCCGCGACGACAAGACTGCCGCGACGTGGGATCACCCCCAGAGCGACCAAGCCCTTGAGGTCCCCGAACCGATAGAGGAGGCGCAGCGCCGCAGCCGGTGTGACGACGGCGATGTCCGCTTCCCCGGTGAAGAGGGAGGAGGTCTCGTCCAGACCTCCGTGCCCCGCCCGGATCGTGTACCTCACCTCTTTCGTGAGGAGCCGGCGCAGTCCCTGATCGAAGAGATCGCGGATCTGGTGCAGGTCAGCCCAGCCCTCCGACCGCTCGAGCCCGCCGGTCATGAGGGAGCCCTCCGAACAGGCCTGGGCATGTCCGGACGGAGCAGAAGCGGTGGCGATGACGCGGTGGGCAAGTCCCCACGCTGAAACATGGCGGCTCCTTCAGGACAGTGGCAATGACGCATCATACGGAACACTGTTCTGTAGTGTGGCGCTTTTTGAATGTCTGAGCAAGGCTGGAAAATCCTGGGACACGTTGCTCCGCGTGGCTGAAGAAGGCGACGCCTGGAGCTCACGAGGGCCTGCTCGCCGAAAGCTGCGACGGACCGGTCTGCGGAGCCGCCGGAGGTATCGGGCCCCGCTCCGCGCCGCCGGTCGGGCAGGGGACGGCGCTCTCGGCCGTGACGCCAACGGTGAGGCGGCCGATGCGGTCCACGATCAGATCGACGGTGTCGCCGTCCTGGATCGGTGCGACGCCGGCCGGTGTGCCCGTGGTGATCACGTCGCCGGGTTCCAGCACGGTGACCGTCGAGACGTAGGCGAGGAAGCGTGCGGCCGGCCAGATGAGGTCCCGGGTGTTGGCCTTCTGCCGTGGTGTGCCGTTGACGGTCAGTTCCAGGTCGACATCGTCGGGCGAGCCGAGTTCGTCCGGAGTGACGAGCCAGGGCCCCATGGGCGTGAAGGTGTCGAAGGACTTCCGTGTGGACCGGTCCTCGCCGCCCCGCATGGTGATGTCCATCAGGCCCGTGTAGCCGAAGACGTGGTCCAAGGCCTCCTCGGGGGTGACGTGAGTGGCGCGGCGGCCGACGACGAGGGCGAACTCGGCCTCGTGGTCGAAGCGGCGGTCGCAGTACGGCAGACGGACCGTACCGCCCGGATCGAGGAGCGAGGACGGGGACTTGAGGAAGAAGCCGAGCGCGCTGACGTGGAAGGCCTCGCTCATCTCGGCTTGGTGATCGCGGTAGTTGACCGGAGCGGCCACGATCTTTGTGGGATCGGGTATGGGGGAGCGCAGTCGTACCTCGTCCAGCGGCAGTCCTGCTGACGGGCCGGCCCCGGCGGCCAGTTCCTCCAACAGCGGACGGATGTGGGCGAAGTCCGCGACCATACGGCGGGCGAGGCTGCCCGGCCCCGGGGTGAGGCGGGCGGTGAGGTGGTCGGTGAGGTGGTCGGTGATGTCCAGGACACGACCGTCCCGTACGAGACCGATGCGGTCGTCGTCGAAGCGGGCGATGCGCATGCGGGTTCTCCAGATGTGAGGTTCACGGGGCCGGAGTGATCTCGACGGGTGCGGCGAGCTGATGTCGCACGATACGGAACAGTGACCTCTATTGTGGAACCTGTTTGAGAGGATGACAAGCGCGCCATGGAGGGGGTGGCGTCTCGGTCCCTTTGATTTACATAGCTTGCTATGTAAATCTGGAGGTGGCGTCTACGAGAGGAAACGGACATGACGGACGGCTGGTCGCGCGAGGAGTCGCTCGGTTACCAGATGAACCATCTGGCTCGTCTGTTTGCTCAGGCGCTCGCTGTCCGCATCGCGTCGCTCGGGGTCGTCCCCGGGCAGTTCGCCCAGTTGCTCGTCCTGTTCGAACAGGACGGTCTGTCCCAACGCGAGTTGTGCGACCGGGTTCGCATCGAGCAGCCGACCATGGCGAACACCTTGCGGCGCATGGAGCGGGACGGTCTGGTCCGGCGCGTCTCCGACCCGTCCGACCGGCGCCGCACGCATGTGCTCCTCACCGAACGTGCCCGGGGGATCGAGAAGGAACTGATCTCCGCGGCCGACACGGTGAATGCGGCCGCCACCGAAGGACTCACAGACGCGGAGATCGCCATATATCTGGACCTGACCGCGAAAGTGATCCGCAACCTGGAAGCCGGAAACGGGCAGTAGCCGCCGTTCCGTGCCCGGCATCCGTTGGAGAAGCACGATGAACCTGCACAGCCATCTCGTCCAGCGCACCCTGCGCCTGCCGCCCCCTCTCACAAGGGACGTGATCGTAGAGCGCGACCTGCGCGTCCCCATGCGTGACGGGGCGGTTCTGCTGGCCGATCGCTGGGCCCCGAGAACCGGCGGCGACGGCCTGCCGACTCTGCTCATGCGCATCCCCTACGGCAGGGCAGGCCTCTTCACGGACCAGCCCCGGCCGTTCGCCGAAAGAGGCTTCCAGGTGCTCATCCAGAGCACCCGTGGCACCTTCGGCTCCGACGGCCCGTGGGATCCGCAGCGCCGTGAGCGTGCGGACGGCCTCGACACCATCGACTGGGTGATCAAGCAGCCCTGGTTCGGAGAGTCGATGATCCTCTATGGCTCCAGCTACCTGGGCTTCGCCCAGTGGGCGGTCGCCGACTCCGTGCGGCCCCAGGTGAAAGCCTTGATCCCGGGGATCACCTCGGCGGACATCCTCCTCGACTTCCTCCACAAGGACAGCTTCTCTCTGGAGACCCCGTTCTCCTGGGGTGTGTTCGTGGACGGTCAGGAGCGTCGGTTCGCGATGGTGCGCTCGCTGCTGGGCGCGCGGAAGACCCAACGGGCCATGCGTACCCTGCCGCTGAGCCAAGCGGACACGGTCGCGCTGGGGCATGGCCACGAGTACATCCAGAACATGCTCGTCCACGAACCCGACACGCCGTTCTGGAAGGACGGCGACCACCGCCACCGCGTCGCCGACACACGGGTACCGGTGAGTTCTGTCGGCGGCTGGTACGACATCTTCCTGCCCGGCCAGCTCCGCGATTTCCGCGTGCTGCAGGAGGCCGGCCGGACGGCCCGGCTCACCGTCGGTCCCTGGGTCCACTCCTCCGCGGGCGTGGGACAGACGACCGCCGCCGAGGCCCTCGGCTTCGGCCTGGCCCTTGCGCGGGGCGAGAAGCCGGTCGAGCGCGCCCCGGTTCGCCTGTTCGTCATGGGCGAGGAGAAGTGGCGCGACTTCCCGTCATGGCCCCCGCCCGGCTACGAGCCCCGGCGCTTCCACCTCCAGGCGGACGGCGCCCTCGCGACCGAGCCGCCCACCGACTCAGCCCCCGACGGCTACCGCTACGACCCTGCCGACCCCACCCCGACAGCAGGCGGCGTCCGGCTGGCCTTCGGTACGAAGGCAGGCCGTGTCGACAACACCAAGCTGGAGACACGGTCCGACGTCCTGACCTACACAACGTCCGTACTGGAAGAGGACATTGAAGTGATCGGAGAGGTCAGCGGCGAGATCTTCTTCCGGTCCGGCCTGCCGTACGCCGATGTCTTCGTCCGCCTCTGTGACGTGGACGAAAAGGGCCGCTCGACCAATGTCTGCGACGGGCTGATCAGCCTCACCGACGCCGACGAGATCTCCAAGGCGGTCGTACAGCTGTGGCCGACCGCGTACCGGTTCAAACGCGGCCACCGCATGCGCGTTCAGGTCTCCAGCGGAGCGTTCCCCCGCTACAACCGCAACTCCGGCACCGGCGAACCCCGCGCCACCGCCACCACCCTCCGTGCCGCGGATCAACTCGTCTTCCACGACCCGGAGCACCCGTCCGCCGTCGTCCTTCCCACCCGTTGAAGCCGCGTGTACGACCGGCGTCACCCATCACCTGCCATTTGAACGACAGTTGGAGAAACCCCCATGAACGTCACCCTGTGGATCATCGCGAGCGTTCTCGCGGTCGCCTTTCTCGGCGCCGGTCTGACGAAGATCCTGCAACCGAAAGAGAAGCTGGCCACCTCCAATATGGGATGGGCGGAAGACTTCTCGCCCGGTGCCATCAAGGCGATGGGTGGTCTCCAGGTCGCCGCCGCGATCGGACTGACCCTGCCGGCGGTGCTGGACATCCTGCCGGTCTTCGTCCCGCTCGCGGCGCTCGGCCTTGCCGTCATGATGATCGGGGCCGCGATCGTCCATCTCCGGCGCAAGGAGGCGACGATGATCGTGCCGAACCTCGCGTTGTGTCTGCTCGCCGTGATCGTGGCCTGGGGCCGGTTCGGCCCGTACGCCTTCTAGCGGGGTCGTCGACCGGTTTGCCGGGAGGCCGGCCGCCTCGTCACGGCCGTCGGAAATCCCTCGAAGGCACGCTCAGGATGTCGATTTTCCTGGGTTTGGAGGCTGTGGCTGGATCGCGCGGGAGGAGCGGGCGGAAGGTGTCGTTCTGCAAGCCGAGTGCGGCCCCGCCGCGCCACGAGGGAGATTTCTGTGAACGTCACACCATCGGTGAACGAGCCAAGGGAACGGCAGGTGGCCACGCTGGTCATGGCCTGCCTCGGCATGTTCGTCGCCTACCTGCCAGTGACCACCGTCTCTGTGAGCCTGCCCGCCATTCAGGCCGCGCTGCACGCGTCGTCCTCCGAACTGACCTGGGTCCAGTCGGCGTTCCAGCTCCCCATGGCGGCTTTCATCCTCACTGCCGGGGTCTTCGGCGACGTGCACGGCCGCAAGAACGTGTACCTGGCGGGCCTCGCGTTGGCCGGTGCGGGGGCCGCCATCGCACTGTCGGCCGACTCGGTCGAGGTTCTGTGGGTCGGCCAGGCGTGTGCCGGTCTGGGCGCGGCTGCGCTGCTGCCTTCGACCCTGGCGCTGATCAGCCATGCCGTGCCCGACCCGCGCAAGCGCGCCACATTCGTCGGACTCTGGGCGGCGTCCCTGATGGCCGCGCTGGCCGTCGGCCCGATGATCGCCGGCGTGATCCTTGACCACACCACCTGGCGCTGGATCTACCTGCCGGCCATACCGGTGGCCGTCGTCACTCTTGTGGTAGCGGCACCGCTGGTGACCGACTCCCGTGCCCCCGGCGGGCGCCGACTGGACTGGCCCGGCCAGATCACCGCGGCGGTGGCGATCACCGCGCTGGTCTACGGGGTCATCGAGGGCGGTGCCGGCTCATTCACCGAGGGCCGGGTGATCGCGGCCCTGTCCCTGGCCGCGGTCAGCATCATCGCCTTTGTCGTGGCGGAGCGCCGCAGCTCCAGCCCGATGCTGGATCTGTCGCTCTTCCGCAGCCCGGCCTTCAGCGCGACGACACTGATCGCGATGATCACGTTTCTGGGGCTGATCGGTTTCTTCTACGTCCTCAGCCTCTACTTCGGTCTGGTGCAGCGGCTCGACACCCTGCACGCCGGCTACCGGCTGCTGGCCGTCTGTGTGACGTCCCTCGTCGTGGGCCCGCTGGCCGGTCGTCTGATGCACAGGATCCCACCACGAGTGATGATCACCACCGGCCTGCTGATCACCACGGGAGCACTGCTCTCCCTGACGTCGATCGACGCCGGGACCGGTTTCGGGCCGCTGGCCTGGCGGCTGGGTCTGCTCGGCCTCGGGCTGGGGATCGTGATCACCCCCATGACCGCCACCGCCGTCGCCGCGGTGCCACACCACCTGGCCGGTATGGCGTCGGCGGGCAACAACGCCTTCCGGCAGGTCGGCGGTGTACTCGGCCCGGCCATCCTGGGCACCCTGCTGACGACCAAGAGCACCGACGCCCTGCCCGACCACCTTCGCGATGTCGGTCTCACCGGGCCGACGGCACACCGGATCACCGACGTCGCGAACACGGACGGCCTGGGAGCGGTCGCCGGGATGGACCTCGGGAAGGACACCGGCCGGGCCCTGGGCGCGCTCTCCGAGTCGTTCCTCGACGGTATCCACCTGTGCCTCATCGTCGCCGCATGCCTGACCCTGCTCGCAGCGCTCGTGGGTGCCGTACTGCTGCGGACGCCGCAAGGCACCACGACGGCTGTGGCCGGCGCTGCGGCACCGACGGGACCGGAGGAGCCTGAAACCTTCGCCGAAGTGGAGCCGGAGGCGGTACTGGTCGGCGCCAGGGCACGAGGGGGCTCAGGGCGCCCGGGTCCGCGGGTGGGCGCGTCCGGGGCAGCGACCGGCGGTGACGCGGTCATCCCTGACGGTGGTTCGGGTCCCATGCTGTACGGCCGGGTACGCGACGCTGCGGGAACGGCCGTCGAAGGAGCCACGCTGACACTGATCTCGTTGGCCGGACGGCAACTGGGCCGGGCCGTGGCGCATTTCGAGGGCCGATACCGAATGGAAGCACCGAGTGCGGGATCGTACGTGCTGATCGCGGCGGCGGAGGGCCACCAACCGCAGGCGTCCACTGTGGTGGTGGGTGACGAACCGCTGGCCCACGACGTCATGCTGTCCGCGAACCGCGGGTTGGTGGGCACGGTGATCACGGCCGGAGAGGGCACGCCCGTGGAGGGCGCGACCGTGGCCGTGACCGACGTCCGGGGAGAGGCACTGGCCGCCGAAACGACCGACTCACTGGGGGCGTTCGCCTTCGGCGAGCTGCCGGAGGGTGATCTCACGGTTGTGGTGAACGCGGCCGGATTCCGGCCCGCCGCTCTTCCTGTACGGGTCTTCGGTCCTCAGCTCGCCCGCCTGGACGTGGCGTTGTGGCGGGCAGCGGTCCTGCGGGGGGCCGTGCGAGCAGGGGACGACCGCCGGCCGCTGGACGACGCGCGGGTCACGCTCGTGGACAAGGCGGGCAACGTGATCGGCACGGCTACCACCGGGCCGGACGGTGAGTATGCCTTCACCGATCTGGACGCGGGCGACTACTCGGTGATTGCCAGCGGCTATCCGCCGGTCGCCGTGCCGGTCGCGGTGGATGGCCCGGCAATCGAGTTCGACCTGGAGCTGACTCATCCGAAGGGCTGACGGGTCACCCCATCAGCGACTTCCCGCCGAGAAGGCAACAGAGCTACCGGACCGGATCGAGCGGCCGGGACGGTAGGGGCGCGTCCGTGGGGACGGGAGCGCGCCCGCGCGTGGTCCGGGACCCCGACTCCCCCCGGGGGTCCCGGACCATGATGTCACCACGCGGCGGGAACGCCTGCCGCGATCAGCGGCCCGGTTCATAGGTGAGCTGTTTGACCTGGCGCAGGATGAGGGCCGTCTCAACGTGCTGGATGCCGTCGAGGGGACCGATCTTCTCGCTCAGGTACGTGTACAACTCGGCGGTGCTGCGGAAGTGCGCGGAGACGACAATGTTGGACTGACCGGTCGTGGCGGAGGCGAAGTGCACCTCCGGGTGCGCGGCGAGACTACGGCCGACGTCGGTCAGCGCACGGGGCGCGACGGTGAGCCAGAGCATGGCGTGGACGTCCTGGCCCAAGGACTCATGGTCGTACTGGACGTCGAAGTACAGCACGCCGGTGGAACGCAGGGTCTCGAGCCGCCGCTTGACCACCGACTCCGACTGGCCGGTGTCCTTCTGGAGATCGGTGAGGGAGGTTCGGCCGTCGCGGCGGAGCAGCGTGAGAAGTGCCTCGTCGGCGCTGTCCAGGGTGACGGGCGCATCGAGCGGCTCAGGAGCCGGCGGGCGCAGCGCGGCCTCCTGGTCGGGAGAGAGGGCGTTGGACTTGTTGAGCCAGCCGTGCGGGCCGCTGTAGAAGGGGTGCAGGAGGCAGTGGGCGGTCACGGTGACGACCTGCCGGGTGCGCTGCAGCCGGTCGAAGAGCAGGTCGTCCCGCTCTTTTCGGCTGCGGGGCTTCATACCGCAGATGATCTCGGTGCCGCCCGAACTGAGATTCACGTACAAGGTGTCGGGGCGTTTGGCGAGCGCGTCCGCGATTTGCTCCGCGACGTCCGGGCTGCAGTGCAGTCGCACGAGCCAACTCTGCCTGCCGAGTCGGTTCTCGTCCGTCATGCCGAGTACGCGAACGTTGAAACCGGTGTGCAGTCTGCGGTATCGCCGGGCCACGGTCTGGTCGGAGACTCCGAGGACGGACGCGATACGGCTGAACGGCGCGCGCCCGTCGAGCTGCAACGCCTGCAGCACTTGCAGGTCCAGGGGGTCGAGTGTGGGGAAGTCCACCTGTACTCCTGAGGGTGGAGCGCGGCGCATGCCGTGGCCTGTCCGGCAAAGGATCGTCGCCGAAGCCGTGAAGAGGGGTTACGCCTCCCGGACGACGTCGGCCGCCTCGTTGAGCAGAGCCGTCAAGTGTGCGTGGCGCTCGGGGCCGAGCTTTTCGGTGATCTGCTGTTCTATGTCCATGATCACGGCATCGGCCTGGCGTAGCACCTCCATGCCGGTGTCGGTGAGGTGGAGCTCCTGTACATGGCGGTGGCGTGGATGCGGCCGGCGCTCCAGCAGCCCGCGTTCCTCCAGGCGGGCCACTTGGGAGGCCACTGCCTGGGGGGTGACGTACAGGCGCCGGGCCAGCTCCGCGCCGGTCAGACCGGGATCCGTGTGGACGGAGATGAGCAGGGTGTACTGCGCGGCCGCGATGCTCAGCGGTCGCAGCCGCTGCTCCTTCCTGGCCTGTACGGCCCACTCCGCCCGCCGCAGCGCCCAGGTCACCCGGCTCAGTGCATCGGCGGCCACGGGCCGCTCATCGTCCTGACTCACACCGTGAGAATACGCTACGTGGACGACTATCAACCACCTTGACACCAGGCAAGGGTCTGAATAACCATGAACTCATGTCTCGTACTCTTGCTCTCATCACCGGCGCCTCCTCCGGTATCGGCGCCGCCTATGCCCGCCTGCTCGCGGACGACCACGACTTCGTGCTCGTCGCTCGACGGCTCGAGCGCCTCGGCGAACTCGCGGACGAACTCCGCGCAGCCGGCGCCACGGTGGAGGTCCTGCCCGCCGATCTCGGCGCGCCCGAAGGCCTCGACGCGGTGACCAAGCGTCTGTCCGTCGGTGATGTCCGGCTGCTGATCAGCAATGCGGGTGTCGGTGGGTACGCTCCGCTCGCCGACGTCGCCCCGGACGAGATCACCCGGCTGCTCACTCTCAACGCTGTCGCGCCCGTCCAGCTCGCCCGGGCCGCCCTTCCCGGCATGCTGGCCGCGGGGGAGGGGGCGATCGTCATGGTGGCGTCACTGCTCGCCTTCAGTGCGGGGCAGAGTAATCCGCACATGCCGCCTCGTACCCTGTACGCGGCCGCCAAGGCCGCCACGGTGGCTTTTGCTCGCACCCTCGCCCACGAGGTCGGCGACGCCGGCATACATGCCCAGGTGGTCTGCCCTGGCCTCGTGGCGACGGACTTCAATGGTGGGGCCGGCCGGAACATCCCCGTCGCCATGACCCCGGAAGGTGTGGCGCAGGCAAGCCTTGAGGGGCTGCGTCTGGGGGAGACGATCTGCGTCCCCGGCCTCGAGGAGCGGGACGCCGCAGTGGACGCCCTGTTGGTCGCCGAGGGTGCCCTGCTGGCGGGCGGTAACCGCCCGACCCCCGCAGCCCGCTACAGCGATTCGCAGGCTCGCCCGCGCTGAGCGCGAGACTGTCGGGCGGGAAAGGTTGGCGGGGCCTGTCGAACCCCGCCACCGTTACTGATTGGCGGGATCACTGTCCTTATTATTGGGACGCATGTGACTACTGTTGGGTCATGAAACCCGCAGGACATCCGGACATGCGAGGAATCCCACCGATGAACGTCTCCGCTTGGCGCGAGGCCGAGTTCCCGCTCACTGCCGAACGTGACTATGCCAACCCGTACCTGGATGTCGACCTGTGGGCTGACTTCACGCACGAGCCCACCGGCACCATGCTGCGCCGCCCCGCCTTCTGGGACGGAGGCTCCACCTGGCGCATACGCTTTACCTCGCCGCTCGCTTCGGGCAGGTGGAGCTGGCGTACGGACGGCAACGTCGACGACCCCGGACTTGTGGGCCGCGCCGGTGAACTCGTCCTCGTATCGGCTGAGCCTGTCGACCGGTTCCAACGGCACGGCTTCTGGCGCATGTCGCCTGGTGGCCGCAGCCTGGTGCACGCCGACGGCACGCCGGCCCTGCTGGTCGCCGACACGGCATGGGCACTGCCCTGGCGGGCCACGCACGAGGACGCACGCGTCTACGCGTCCGACCGCGCCGAGAAAGGCTTCAACGCGGTCCTCCTCATGAGCGTGCAGCCCGACATGCACGCCCATGGCCCCCGCGACCGCACCCAGGACGAAGGCTTCGGCGTCGGTTTCGAGGACCTGAAGGACGGTCGCCTCACAGAACTCGACCCCGCCTACTTCCAGTACCTGGACGGGCTGTTGGCCATCCTTGGTGACCACGGCATCGTGCCCGTCCTCCAGCCGGTCTTCCAGGGCTTCGGCTGGAAGGGGCGGTCGGTGGCGGGCACCGTGGTGCCGCCGGAGGAGTATGCGCGCTACTGCCGCTACCTGGTGGCCCGTTACGGTGCCCGCCCCGTGATCTACCTGGTGGGCGCCGACGGTTCCGGTGAGGAGCCGCAGATCGGGGCTGGTGGCGAGGAGATCGAGGCCTGGGACGCCTACGGTCAGCCCTGCGGCATTCACTACCGGCCGCATGCCCACAACCGTGCGCACCAGGACGCCGCCTGGCTCGACTTCCAGTGGTGCCAGACCGGGCACCGCGGCGAGCATCTGCCCGAGCGGGTCGCTGACATGTGGCGCAACGAACCGGTCAAGGGCGTCGCCAACGGGGAGCCCACGTACGAGAACTCGGGGGAGACAGGGAAGGCGGGCGGTTGGTGGCAGGGCCACGAGGCCTGGTCCAACCTGTGCGCCGGCGGCACCATGGGCGTCGTCTACGGCGCGGGCAGCCTCTGGCAGTGGGTGCTGCACGCCGACGAGCCCGATCACGTGCCCTTCTTCCTCGCCCCCGGATGCGGCTGGCGGGAAGCGCTGGACTTCGAGGGTTCCCGGTACGTCGGCCTCGTCGGCCGCATCCTGGACGGACTGCCGCTGACCGACGCGCGCCCGAGTTGGGAACGGGCCCTCGGTGCGAGAGGTTTGACCAGCGAAGACGGCACCCTGTACATCGGCTACAGCGAACACGGAGGCCCTCTGTGGCTGCCGTTCGAAACCGCTCAGGCGTTTCCACGGGGCTACCGGGTCATCGACCCCCGGACAGGCGAGACGGTGGCGAAGGGCGTCCGGGCCGTGGACGACCCGACCATCCCCGACGAGGGCGGCGCGCCGCGTCTCTTCGTGTGCTACGACGAGTGATCTAGGAGGTCCGAGCGAGAGCCCGTGCCAGCTCCCACAGCTCGGGGAGTGCGGCGCTGATCCGTTGCTCTGCCTCGGGCGGCAGCTGGCGCAGGGCTCCGCTGATCGCCTTGTCGAGGCTCTCGTTGACTTCGCCACCGGCTATGAGCATCTTGCCGGTGGGGTGGAGCTCGACGAACCGTCGGTCGTGTGTCCCGTGTCGGCGGTCGATGAAGACATCCCGGGTGAGCCGGGTTACGAGCGTGCTGACGTTGTTCGGCTGCATGCCCAGCGCAGCCGCGACTTCACGGACCGTGATGCCAGGCTGGCTGTCGACGAGGCGCAACACTTCCACCTGGGCGAGCGGCCGCGCCGACTCGCCGGGCGGTGGTGCCTGGCGCCGGCGGAGTACTCGGTGCAGCGTCCACACGAGGCGAACCAGGTCCACGGGCAGTTGCTCGGACTTTCGCTGACTCATTCGCATCACGCCTATAGGTCTAGAGGTATATTGGCAAGTCTAGCGCTAGAGGTATATAGCTAGATTCATGGCGCCCCGCTTCTCGCATCTCGGCGTCCCGCCTTCTATGCTGACCGAAAGGCAGGACCATTGTCCTCAAATCTAGGACCGGAGCCATCGTGAGTTCATCCAACGCCTCGCCCGCCCGGCCACCCGAGCCGAAGATCGATCGCTCTCTCACCCTGCATCTTCGCGGTGACTGGGGCAGCGCCAACCTGCACCGGGTCTGCGGTTGGATCGCGCAGGAGCTCGCGGACCGCTGCGGTCCCCACACCCGTATCGCCACGTGGAACAGTCGGGGATTCAGTGACGCCGTACGGGCCGTGGGGCGCGGTGAAGTGCAGGTGGCAGTGGCCACACCCGCGGCCTTCGTGACCGCGGCACTCGACGGGCGCGGTGTGTACGCGGACGAGTTCTTCCCGGACCTACGGGCTCTCGGTGTGGTGCCGCAACGGGACCGTCTGGTCGTGGCCGTGCACAAGGACCTGGGCGTTTCCACCTTCGCCCAACTGCGTGAGCACAAGCCCGCACTGCGGCTCGCAACCTCCGTCCACGACGGCGTCAACCACGTGGGGCTGGCCGCGCACGAGGTCCTGACCAGGTCGGGCGTCGACATCACTGGCTGGAGCGGTGAACTGCTCGAGGATGAGCGGCCGTTCGAGTCGCTCGACCACGTCAAGGAGGGCCGGGCGAACGCAATCGTGCACGAGGCGATCATGCTGCCCGCCTGGCAGGAGTTCGGCCGCGACATGAACTTCCTCGAAGTGGAGGACGGCGTTCTCGACGGCCTGCACGATGACTTCGGCTGGCCGGCGTCCGTCGTCGACGACGGCTACTTCCCCGGCCGGTCCGCCTTCAAGACCCTCGACTTCTCCGACTTCCTCGTGCTCACCCGCGCCGATCTCGCCGATGACGTCGCCTATGCGATCGCATGGGTCCTGGGGGAGACCCGGCACATCATCGAAGGCCAGTACCGGCACCTGGCTCCCGAACGCAGCCCGATCACCTACCCTCTCGACCCCGTCACCATGGGCAAGGCCCCGATCCCACTGCACCCCGGGGCAGCTCGCTACTACACCGCGCTGCCCGTGGCATGACATCCGATCAGGTCAGCTGCGGCCCCGCCGGCTAGGCCTTCCATGCCCTGAACCGTCCGCCGTTCCCCGCACGGGCCGCGGCATCAACTGCCTCCGACGAAGGACTCAACACCATGAACGACCAGCACAACCCCGCCACCCCGACGGCCGACTGGATCACGGTCTCCACGGCCGAGGGACCCATGCGTGTGTACACCGCCCGCCCCGCGCAGCCCGCCGACCGCGCCGTGGTCGTGCTCCAGGAGGCCTTCGGGGTCAACGACCACATCCAGGACATCGCCCGCCGCTACGCCGCCCGAGGCTTCCTCGCCCTCGCACCCGACCTGTTCCACCGCAACGGTGTCGGCACCCTCGCCTACGAACAGCACGCCGAGGCCATGCCGCTGATCGGCGCCATCGGACCGGACGCGATCGTCACTGATGTCGAATCCGTCGTCGCCCACCTCACGGAGCAGGAAGGCGTCCCGGCCTCCCGTACGGCGATCAATGGGTTCTGCTTCGGCGGCCGAGCGGCTTTCACCGCCGCCACCGGGATCGGCGGGCTCGGGGCCATCGTCGTCTTCTACGGCCCCGGCATCGCAGCCGGCCCGCACGCGGTCGTCGACCGGGCCAAGGACATCGACGCCCCCGTGCTGCTGCACGTCGGGTCCGAGGACCCCACCATCCCCGCGGAGCAGGTCACGGCCATCGACGAGGCACTGCGCAGCGCAGGGGTCCAGTTCGAGAGCCACGTCTACGACGGCGCCGGGCATGCCTTCGCCTGCGACGCCCGTCCGCACATGTACGTCGAGGACAGGGCGTCCACTGCCTGGCAGCGCACCCACGCCTTCCTCGACAAGCACCTGCCTGCGGCCGCCTGAGCAGTCCTCTTCCCGACGAAACAAACGCAACAAGGAAGTTTCATGGCCAACGTCACCGAAGTCATCGCGGTCGTCTGCTCCGACGAGCCGTCCCGTCTGGTCGAACGGGACGAGCACCTGTTGCTCTCACCTCCCCACCCCAACCCCTTCCCGGTAAAGCTGTGGAGGGACCACGAGCCGCTGAGCGTGGTGCACTTCCCACAGGTGTACGAGGCCGTGCCGTTCGCGCCGCCGCGAGGCATCTACGAGAGCGCCCAACTCCGCGTCGAGTGGCAGACGATGGACAACCGCCAGCCCTTCTACCACCGCAACTGCGACGTCGACGAGATCTCGTACCAGATCGCGGGTGACCGCACTCTGATGACCGAACTCGGCGTCGTCGAGCACCGTCCCGGCGAGTTCTCCCGGCTGCCCCGTGGCGTCGCCCACGACAACTACGGGCGCCGTGAGAGTCATCTCCTCTTTTACGCGCCCGCCCCGGTCCGGGAGGAGCGCAACCCCGTCCGGAAGTCGGAAGCCGTCTTCCCCGCCTTTCCCGGCTGGCAACCGGGCAAGGTCAACGAGGCAGTCACCCAGTGCATGGGCACCCCGGGCCACGACATCACCGTCACCCCCGTCGACGAACTGCGGCTGCTGGAACAGGTGCACACGGACAAGGAACGCCTCCAGGTTCTCACCGTTAGCGGCGACCTGGGCATGACCTGGCTGTACCGCTCCGCCGGCTTCCGCCTCGGCACGGTCCGGCTGGCGCCCGGAGCCCAGCGGGTGTACCGCCGCACTTTGGACGCCGACGAGGTCCAGTACCAGATCAGCGGCCGCCGCACCCTTGTCAGCCAGCGCGGAATCGTCGAACTCGAGCCGGGCGACTTCGTCCGCGTCCCGCTCGGCATCGCCTACACGAGCGTGTGCGCCGAGGACAGCGAGCACATCGCCTTGTTCTCCGACCGCGAGCTTCCGCAGATCGCCGAGACGACCAGGACCGCCGAGCCGTACACCCCCGAATTCCTGGCCGCACTGCAGGCCTGACACGACGTAGGAGCCGCACACCATGACCGCCATGCTCGCAGCGCGCGCCGAGAAAGGCTCCGGCGCGCTCCATCTACACAAGATCGCCACCCCCGAGCTCGGACCCCAGGACGTCCTGGTGAAGGTGGCCTCCGCCGGCCTCGCCCCCGGCATGATGGCGTTGCTCGCCCAGGGCGCCTTCAAACACCTGCCCACCACACTCGGACACGAGGCCGCCGGCACGATCGTGGCTGTGGGCAGCGAGATCGATGCGGCCGCCGTCGGCACCCGCGTACGCGTGCACCCGAACCTCAACTGCGGCACGTGCGACTACTGCCGCTCCGACCGGGACATGATGTGCCCGCAGCAGGCGATGATCGGGCATGCCGCGTTCGGTGACGTTCCCATGCCGCTGTACGACCGTTACCACGACGGCGGCCTGGCCGAGTACATCCGTATTCCGCACCGGCTCGTCGATACGCTGCCCGACAACGTGTCCTTCGACGTCGGCGCCAAGGTCCACGACCTGGCCAACGCCGTCCGTGCCCTGAAGTGCGCCGACCTGCCGCTCGGCGCGACCCTCGTGGTCACCGCTGCCACCGGCACCATGGGCACCGCCACCATCAAGCTCGCCCGGTACTTCGGTGTGTCCCGGCTGATCCTCGTCGGGCGCAGCGCCGAACGGCTCGCAGCCGTCCGTCCGCTAGCCGGTGACATCCGCATCGACACCGTGGCGCTCGAAGAACTCCCGGCGAACTGGGCCAAGGAGGGCGGCTTGACCCATGCCCTGCGCGCCCTCGTTCCCGAAGGGGCGGACGCCGTCTTGGACTACGTGCCGGACGGGCCGGCCACCGCCCAGTCGCTGGCAGCACTCACCACCGGTGGCACCCTCGTGCACATGGGTGCGAACCGCAGCCCGCTGATGATCCCCATGATCGCGATCATGGTCAACTGCTGGCGCATCGTGGGCACGCGGTCCTGCACACGCACCGATGCCCAGGAGGTGCTCAATCTGCTCGCCCGAGACTCCCTCGACGTGGAGGAACTCATCACCCATCGCTACCCGCTCGCGGAGGTGAAAGAGGCCGTGGCCGCGATGCAGAACCGGACCGAACCGATCTGGATGGCGGTCGTGAATCCCTAACAGTGCGGTCGCGTCCGGGAAAACGGCGCAAGGGCGGTACCGGATCCAGTACCGCCCTTGCGCTATGCCTCGGTCACTGCGGGGGCACCACGCTACGCGCGGTTGGGAGACACCTTCAGATTGGCGGCGGTCGCCGCGATCACCTTGTCCGCCGCCACCGTGGGAGCCGTCTCGATGAGTGTCAGGCCGTCGGCCGTGACGTCGATGACGGCGAGGTCGGTGATGATGCGGTGCACGCAGCCACGGCCGGTGAGGGGGAGCGTGCAGTCCTGGACGATCTTCGGGGTGCCGTCCTTGGCGGTGTGGTCCATGAGGACGATGACGCGGCGGGCACCGTGTACGAGGTCCATCGCGCCGCCCATGCCCTTGACCATCTTGCCGGGAATCATCCAGTTGGCGAGGTCGCCCGCAGCGGAGACCTGCATGGCGCCGAGGATCGCGGTGTCGATGTGACCGCCGCGGATCATGCCGAAGGAGAGCGCGGAGTCGAAGAAGGAGGCTCCGGGCAGGACCGTGACCGTCTCCTTGCCCGCGTTGATCAGGTTCGCATCAACGTCGGTGTCCCGGGGGTACGGACCCACGCCGAGGATGCCGTTCTCAGAGTGGAGCACGACCTCCACACCGGGCGGGATGTGGTTCGGGACGAGGGTCGGCAGACCGATGCCAAGATTGACGTAGTCGCCGTCGTGGAGTTCGGTGGCGGCGCGGGCCGCCATTTCGTCTCGGGTCCAGGACATCAGGCCAGTACCGTCCGCTTCTCGATAGGCTTGTCGGCTGCTTGGCCGGGGGCGAGGGCGATCACCCGCTGAACGAACACGCCCGGCAGGTGGATTTCGTCGGGGTCGAGCTCGCCCGGTTCGACGAGTTCCTCGACCTCGGCGACGGTGATGCGCCCGGCCATGGCCACGAGCGGGTTGAAGTTCCGGGCCGACTTGTCGAAGACGAGGTTGCCGTGCCGGTCGCCGCGTGTGGCGCGGACGAGGGCGTAGTCGGTGGTTATGGCACGTTCCAGGACGTAGGAGACGCCGTTGAAGCCCCGTACTTCCTTGGCCGGTGAGGCGACGGCGACCGACCCGTCGGCCGCATGGCGCCAGGGCAGGCCGCCCTCGGCGACCTGGGTGCCCACTCCTGCCGCGGTGTAGAAGGCGGGGATCCCGGCCCCGCCTGCGCGCAGGCGTTCGGCCAGTGTGCCCTGCGGGGTGAGTTCGACCTCGAGTTCGCCGGTCAGGTACTGGCGGGCGAACTCCTTGTTCTCGCCGACGTAGGAGCCAGTGACTCGGTTGATGCGGCCGTCGGCGAGCAGGATGCCGAGGCCGTGGTCGTCAGTGCCGCAGTTGTTGGAGACGATCTCCAGGTCGCGGGCACCCTGCGCGTGCAGGGCGCGGATGAGGGTCTCGGGGACGCCGCACAGGCCGAACCCGCCCACGGCGACGGTGGATTCGTCGGCGATGTCGACCACGGCCTCTTCGGCGGTGGCCAGTGTCTTGTCCATAGGGTGCTTCCTCGGATGGGTCAGCCGGCGCAGGCAGACGGGGACCGGCGGGCGGGCGGTGGTGCGCGCCAATTCGCCATGATGATTACATTGATAATGTGGCGCTGCAGCTGATGCCGTCAAGGTGCTAACGGGCCGAGTGGATCTTGATCGCGAGGGCCCCTCCGGCGGCTGCGATCAGCGGCGGTCGCTGGGGGAGTCCGAATGCCGAGGCGATGGCGTGGCGGCGACCGACGCGCGGCTCGACATGACCGACGCGGCCTCAGTTCCCGCCGGCTTCCGTGGCGGCTTGACGGTGACCCCGCCAATCACGCCCCACGGGGGACCACTACCCCCTGTGTCCCGGCCTTGCCCGCAGGCTGGGCCGCCCGCGGTCACCCCCTCGGATACTCGCGCCGCGTCCAGCGAGTGGCGATGGGGCCAACGTCGGCGAAGGGCAGCCGCGGGCCGCTCCATCACGCCTGATCGATGCCCGCCCCTGGAAGTTGCCAGGCCGGCCTTCCGAATGAAGCCGGTCGAACCCTTCGAGGCCGGTGCAGGGGTGGAGCATTGGGGGTGAAAGACAGGATATGAGTTGTTCTTGTCGAGACGAAAAGCCTCTAGGGCTAGAGCTTTCGCGGTCTCGAGCCTCGCATCTCGGCGCTCCGGCTCCTATGATTGCTGTAGTTCAGGACGTTAGTCCTTCATTCCAGGACAGGAGCTCGCAATGAGGCCCTCTCTCAGGTCGGCGGTGGTCACCCTATGACTCCGGCGCAGCATCCGGTACTCGTTGTGGGTGGTGGTCCCGTCGGCCTCACCGTCGCCAATCTCCTCGCGGCCCGCGGTGTGCCCCTCGTCCTGGTGGAGCGCAACGCCTCCACCAGTGACGAGGCCAAAGCCATCAGCCTGGACGACGAGTCACTGCGAACCCTGCAGACGGCGGGTCTCGCGGACAAGGTTCTGGAAATCGTCGTTCCTGGTACCGGCACTCGCTACTACGACCGCAAGGGCCGATCCCTCTTCCACGCCCGCGGTCCGCAGGCCTACCGACTCGGCTTCCCGTTCAAGAACCAGTTCGCTCAGCCGGAACTGGAAAGGCTGCTCCTGGACGCCCTGAAGTCCCGTCCCGAAGCTGACGTACGCTTCTCCACCGAGTTGGTCACCCTGGAGGAGAAGGCGGACGGCACCGGTGTCACCGCCACCGTCCGCACGCCCGGCAACACCGAATCAGAACTCCTCGATGCCAGCTGGGTCTTGGCCTGCGACGGCGGGCGTTCCAGTGTGCGCGAGTTGTGCGGTATCGGTATGACGGGTACCAGCCACGACCATGTCTGGCTCGTTGCCGACACCGTCGGCGATCACCACGACGAGCGTTATGGCATGCACCATGGGACTCCCGACCGGCCCACCGTGATCGTGCCCGGTCGAGGCGGCCGCTGCCGCTACGAGTTCCTCCTCCACGCAGGAGAGGGTGCGAAGGGAGTTCAGCCCGACTTCGAGACCCTGCGCACCCTGGTCGCGCCCTATCGCTCGCTCGCAGAGGACCAGGTGGAGCGCTGCACGGCCTATACCTTCAACGCCGTGGTAGCCGACCGGTGGCGTGACAGGCACGTGCTGCTGCTGGGCGACGCCGCGCACATGATGCCGCCTTTCGCCGGCCAAGGGCTCAACTCAGGCGTTAGGGACGCCGCGAACCTCGCCTGGAAGATCGACGACGTGTGGCAGGGCCGGGCAAGGGAAAGCCTGCTCGACACCTACGAGGCTGAGCGTCGTCCCCACGCCACGGCCATGGTCCGCTACTCCGAACGCCTCGGCGACATCGTCATGACCACCGATCGGCGACGCGCGCTCCTGCGGGACATAGCAGCCCGGACCCTCCTGAGAACGGCGCCGGGCAGGCGCTACCTCACCGAGATGAAGTTCCGGCCCCGCGCACGTCACCAGGCCGGACTCATCGTCGGCACCCATCCCCTGACGGGAACGCAGATGCCGCAGCCGCGGGTCCTGGTCCCGCCGAGTCTGCATCCTCAGCTGCTGGACGACATGCTCGGAAAGTCGTATGCCCTGCTGGGTATCAACGTCCCCGACGCAGCCTGGCGACGCTTCGACGGCCCCCGCTGGCCGGACGGCAAGCTGGCCATCAAACGCATCGACGTCCTGCTCGACGACCGGCTGCCACCCGCCGATGGAACACGCGAAGCCGTCGCGGACGCCGACGGGCGCCTGGAGGAAGCACTCGCGAGCGCTCGCAACCGGTTCGTCCTGGTCAAACCCGACCGCTACATCGCCGCTGTCATGGGGCCGGACGACATCCCCGCCGTCGCCGCGGCTCTGCGGACTCGGACCGTATGACAGTCCTGAGAGGGTGGTATGAGACCTGATGCCCGATTCTTCGTTTCGTGCGGGACGAGCGGGCAGGTTCGTGGCGACGTCGGTCGGCTATGGCCGAGGCTGGATGAACAAGCCTGGCTCGGTCTCGGCCAGGATCCCGCGGCCGGCCAGCCGCTTGAGCTTGAGGCGGACGCTGTTGATGTTGTTGGGCGCGACCGCCAGGTCCATCGCCTCGCACACCTGCCGGGCCCGCAGCCGACCATCCGCTGCGGGCCCGGCAGGTGGCGAGCAGGGTCTGGCAGTGCAGATGGAGTTCCCCGAGTTCGGGATGGACGACGGTCTTGTACTCGTCCTTGGGGACACCCACCTCGTGCTGGTTCTACAGCCGGGTGAACTCGGCACTTGTGTCCGTGAGCTGTCGGATCAGCGCAGTCGTTCGGGGGCTCTGGTCGCCAGCGACGTGAACGGAGCGCAGGCGCGAGACGAAGATGCGGCTGTGCATGTCGTGGTCGGCCTCGGGAAAGACGGAACGGCATCCGAGGTCCGTGAACCAGCGGTGGATCATGCTTCGGGTCGGACCAGTGAAGCGGGTCTGGTCGCCAAGGAGGGCCGTAGCCAGGCGGGTCTGGGCGAGAGTCTCGGTAAGGTCCGTGACGACCTGGGCGGGCGTGTCCTGGAGATGGTCCAGGACACGCATCATGGCGGGACTGACATGGTCGTTGCGGGAGACGCGTCCGGGGGTGGCGTGGCCGGCCAGGCGGAAGAGGTGGTCGCGCTCATCCAGGGACAGACGCAGGCCGCGAGCGAGAGCCGCGGTCATCTGTTCGGACGGTTGCGGACCACGTTCCTGCTCGAGCCGGACGTAGTAGTCGACCGACATGCCGGCCAGCGCGGCCACGTCTTCGCGACGCAGGCCGGGGGTGCGGCGACGCGGGCCTTTGGTGAGGCCGACGTCCTCGGGTTGCAGGGCCTCGCGGCGCCGACGCAGAAAGTCGGCAAGCTGGGATCGGTCCACTTTGTCATTATTCCGTCGGTGGATGTCCGAGGTGGGTATGCCGCGTCCTCTTGAGGGGTACGGGGCATGGTCAGCCATAGTAGACCCCGGTCAGTTCCTCGGACCGGTCCCACAGGCGACGCGCCATGGAGGGGTCGGTGTCGCGTGCGGTGCGCTTCTCGATGCGAGGACGCTCACCGTTGCGGCACTGGGCCCGACGTAGGAGCCTCCGGCCACGTCCTGGGTGGCGGCGTACAGGACGGGCAGCGCGCCGTACTCGGCCTTCCTCTGCGCGTAGAAGAGATAGCTGAAGCGGGTGAAGGCACCCGTGAGGCCCCGCAGATGCTGTTCGAGTGGCGTGGTGGCCACACCGGGATGGGCGTTCAGCGCCCGTACGGAGCTGCTCCTCTCGGTGAGGCGGCGCTGCAGTTCGACAGTGAACAACAGGTTGGCAAGCTTGGACTGCGCATAGGCGCGCATGGGCTTGTAGGGGCGGTTCTGCCAGTTCAGGTCGTCCAGTTGGATGCGCCCCATGAAGGACAGGCCCGAGGACAGCGTGACGATCCGGTCGCTGATGTGCGGAAGCAACAGATTGGTCAGCGCGAAGTGCCCCAGGTGGTTGGTGCCGAACTGCAGCTCGAAACCGTCGGCCGTCCGGCCCTGTGGCACGCCCATGATTCCGGCGTTGTTGATCAGAATGTCCAGCGGTTCCGACCAGGAGTCGGCGAAGGCGCGCACCGAGGCCAGGTCGCCCAGGTCCAGAGCGCGTACCTCGGTGTCGCCTTTGATGCCCTCGGCCACCGACCGGCCCTTGGCCAGGTTCCGCACGGCCAGCACGATTCGCGCCCCGGCCCTGGCCAGTTCACGGGCGGTGACTGCGCCGAGCCCGCTGGAGGCTCCGGTCACCACCACCGTGCGCCCGCTCAGGTCGGGGAGCGGGGCGGGGGTCCATTTCTCGGTGGCCACGATCAGGCTCTTCTCCTTGTAGGGATGGTGGGGGAGTGTCCCGAACCCTGAACCGGGCGGACCTTCCCCTGGTCCACTATGGGCGCGGCCCGTGGGAAGTAGGAGAGGAGCGTTTATCCATGGCATGCCAGTACATGGTTGAGCTCGCGCCTTGCCGAGCCGTTCAGCCAGTCAGTCGGCCATGTAGCGGCTCTCCACCGACTCGGCGCTGGTCCGGCAGTGGAACGTGCCCGGATACTCCTTGAGTTCCTTGTGAAAGGAAGATCTCCTGCTGGGCATCCAGCAGGAGATCTATATCGGCTTCATGGCCGTGCCGCTGGAAGGATTCGTGGCCGCGCGATGATCGAGAGAATGGCCGTCGCATTCAAGACGGCAGAATACGACGCCGTATGACGCCGGTCAGATTCCTCGTTGGTAGCTGGGCCGAGCGTTGCGAGAACTCGTCGAGCCCTGCCTCACCGAAGAGGGAAGGCAGTTGTTGGCGAGCGCAGGGGGGCAACCTGGACGCGACCAGTAGGCCTGTACAGCGACGCGTGAAGCCTGCTCAGGCAGGCGTCGTCTCCTGCACGCACACGTTGCGCGTCTCGCCGAGCCCCTCAACGACGGTCCGCAGCACCTGACCTTCCTTGAGGTACACCTTGGGATTCATCCCGTCGCCGACGCCACCGGGTGTCCCCGTGCAGATCAGGTCGCCCGGCAGCAGCGTGATGATGTCGCTGATGTAGGACACGATGTCGCCGATGCCGAACAGCAGGTCGGACGTGCGGGAGCGCTGCATCACCTCACCGTCCACCTCGCAGCGGATCTCCAGGTCCGGCTCCGCGCCGCCGAACTCGTCCGCGGTGACCAACTCGGGGCCCACGGGAGTGGTCGCCTCGAAGGTCTTGCCGGCCAGGAACTCCCGTGTACGGCGCTGGTAGTCACGTACCGTCACATCGTTCACGACGGTGTAGCCGGCGACGTAGTCCAACGCCTTCGCCTTCGGGACATGACGAGCCGCCCGGCCGATCACGAAACCCAACTCGGCTTCCCAGTCGACCCGGTCGCTGACGAGGGGCATCGTGACCTCGTCGTACGCGCCGATGAGCGACCCGTCGTACTTCGCGAACAGCGTCGGGTACTGAGGCGTGTCCCGGCCCATCTCCTTGATGTGTGTGGCGTAGTTCAGGCCGAGGCAGATGACCTTGTTCGGGTGCGGCACCAGAGGGGCGAACACGGCGTCGGAGGCTGCCACGCGTTCGCCTTCCGCGCCCGCCGCCGCCCCGGCCCAGTCGCCGCCGGAGCCGAGCAGGACGCCGAGATCGGCGTCCGGAAGCAGGACATACGAGTCCCCCTCGCGCCGAGCCGCTCGCGTCCCGTCGCCCACTCGCAGAGTCGCAAGTCGCATGTGAGGTGCACCTCTCCTTGATTGACCTATGCGAACACCGATCGTACGCTAGGTATGTATAGCAGGATAGATGTCCTGCATAACGAGACAAGCAAAGGGTGGCAGCATGGCTATCACCGGACTCGGCCACACCGGACTCTGGGTGTACGACCTACCGAAGATGCGGGACTTCTACGAGCGCATCATGGGGCTGACCGTCACAGACGAAGACGACGGCTTCGAGATCGTGTTCTTCAGCGCGAAGCCGGACGAGGAACACCACGAGTTCGTGCTGCAGGCCGGGCGCACCTCTCCCATCGGCGATAAGCAGCAGCACCAGATCTCCTGGCGTGTGGAGTCGGTCGAGGACCTGCGTGCGTTCCATCGCCGGTTCGAGGAGAAGGGGGTCAAGGTGCAGCAGGAGGTGACTCACGGGAACGCCCTCGGCATCTACTTCTTCGACCCCGAAGGCAACCGCAACGAGGTCTACCTGCGAATCGAGCGGGACGTGCGGCAGCCGTTCCGCAAGAGTATCGATTTCGGTAAGTCTCCCGAGGAGATCTACGCGGAGGCTGAACGGCTGCTCAGTGACGGTGGTGCTGCCTACCAGCCCGTCCAGTAGATCCCGCGGAGCCGTCCCCTCCCAGCTTGTTTGGGGGCGGCTCCGTTGTTGTATGCGCAAAGCGGGGTCGCCCCTTACTATGTCCTGCATGACAGGACGTAAGTCAGATTCAGCAGCTCCAGGCAGTCAGTACCGGGAACGCAATTCGACCGCGGACCGAGCGCTGGACATCCTCGGGCTGTTCTCGGACAGCAAGCTGTCCGTTTCGGCGCAAGAAGTCGCCACTTCGCTGGGGACGGCGCGCTCGACCGCCTACCGCTATCTGCAGAGTCTCGTCGGCAGCGGCTTTCTTGAAGAGGATCCGGGTGGCGGTTTCCGTCTGGGGCTCCGGGTACTGGAACTGGCACGCCTGGCCCGGCGTGGCTACGGCCTGTCGGAGATCGCCCTGCCCGTGATGCGGGACCTGTCCGCCGAGGTTGGTGAGACTGTGCTGCTCACGCGCCGCGCCGGAGGAGCCGCCATCTGCGTCGAGAGGTGTGAGGCGGAGCACCCGGTGCGGATCTCGTACGAGCGCGGCAGTATTCTGCCGGCCAACGCCGGAGCCTCTGCCCTGGCGCTGCTCGCGTGGCTGCCCGAGAAGGAGTGCAGGGAACTACTTGAGGGGCAACGGCTGCAGCGATTCACCGCACGCACCATGACGGACGTCGATGTGGTGCTTGCCCGTCTCGCAGAGATCCGCAGCGAGGGACACTGCGTCAGCCGGGGTGAACTCGACGCCGACATTCTCGGTATCGCTGCCCCCGTGCGTGGAGCCTCCGGGGCTGTCGTGGCGGCGTTGAGCGTGGCCGCCTTGGAGCATCGGGTCCCCGACCGCCGGCTCGGCGAAGTGGTCAAGTCCGTGCGCGCCGCCGCGGGGCACATAAGCGATCGGCTGGCGGTGGCCGGGGAATGAGCCCTTTCCAACCTCACGCGGAGGCGGGCTGAAGGATGAGGACGGCTTGGACGATCGCGGTGATGCGGTTGGTGCTGCAACGGAGCTTTCGTAGGAGGCGCCAGTCCTTCAGGGTGGCCATGGCCTGCCCGCCGAGGCAGCGGATCTTGGCGTGTGTGCTGTTGTGCCGGCGCTGCCAACGGCCTCTGGCAGGACAGCCGTAGACGGTGGTTGATCGGTGTCGTAGCCGTCAGCGTTGCCGTCAAAGACACCAGGAGCGGGAAGCTGGAGACGGCCGCATAGATCGAGCCGACCAACCCTGCGCCGGCCGCGCCTGCCAGGTCCTCCTGAACAAGCCGCGCAAGCCAAGCACCCCGCGATCAGTGGCCGCAGGGCTGTTCTATGTGCAGACGGTCGAGTTCCCGTGCCCGCCGAACCAACTCCGCGCTCACTGCTCAGGCAGTAGCCCACTCCTCTATGACCGATGCAGTTTCCTCGATACAGCTGTCAACGGCCTCGACGAACGATGCAGCGTCGTGCGACGGAAAATAGATCGGCACGAGTCCAAAGAGTGGCTGAGTTGCATCCACTCTCGCCAGGTCGACGCGAGAGTCTAGGTTGTAGTGCATCAGGGTGTTGCGGAACGGCTTTGCTGAGCGATCCATAATCAGGCTTGCCGACCACGTGCCCGTGATCTTCTCGATAAGCCTCGTGGACTGCGTGGTGAGGTCACCGGGTCGTTCGTCATGAAGCATCTGCAAGCTGCCAAGAACCTGGTACAGGGTCAGAAAGCGTATCTTGAATACGGTGTACTCGACCTCATTCGCATCTGCGCCCAGCCCGACCATCGAGTCGACGAAATTCATCAAACCCCGGAAAACCATCAGTAGCCGGTTGATGTCTGGCGTACCCTTGCCATTAAATACCCGACCGTAGTACTTAGTCGATCGAACGTCGTTGTCCCGCTGATCAAAGCGCATCGGATCGAGATGACTCACAAAGGTCTTCGCGCCTGAATCGGTCCTCGCGCCCAGCCCGCGGAAGTAACGGCCGTACTCTTCGTAGACGGATTGCAGATTCGGACCCGACCCCTCCTCCAGTAGTGCGACAGGATCAAATCCCAGATGGAACGTGGCGGCATGCGTTGTCGAGATAATCCTTCCGTCGTAGCTATAGAGACCCAAGTCTGTCTCTAGAAAGCGGGCGGCCTTAAGCCACGTGTTGTTCAGGAACCTATCCGCGTGTGCAGGCGAGATCTCGTCACGGAAGTACGCAAGCTGCCCTTCAATGCCGCGCCGGTTGTCCTCGAAAAGCTTCAAACTGTGGCGTGAACGCGCCACGATTGATTCGGCGTCAGCCGACAACAAGGCGGGCAAGGCGGGATCAATGCGCTTGAGCTTGCTATACGACTCATGTACAAACAGTGACAGGTACGGCGCCAAACAGAACATGATGGTACCGCTGTGTCCGGAGGCTCTCGATGCACCCAAATCGCGACTGAACCGGCCGACATAGGCAGCATCACTTCTTATGCCGAGCGCCACCACATCATCTTGAACTGTCATTATTCCCTCTTCTTTCGATCAGAATCATTCTCGGCGCACCTGACATCATCACAATGGCCCAAGTCATCCGTACGCTAAGGGTGGCTGCTAGTGAGAAATCTTCACACCTACCCCTGACCTATTGGGCTCGCCTACGCTGGGTACTTCCTCATGAAGGCTTCTACTCCACCGATGAGCCGACGTACCTGATCGCGGTCGTAGTCGGCGTAGTCCCCGTGGGCTGCCTTGTTCCGGAGGTCCATCCAGGCGGTAACTTCCTTCTGCTGCAAGCCGTCGTACACTCCAGCCTTCTTGAGGTCGGCGTTCATAGTGTCGGCCTTCTTTGGCTTGCCTGCCACTGCCGTCGTCACATTGTTCTTCGCGCACAGAGCGCGCACATGAACTTCGAGGGACGTTCCCGTGATGACGGCCGCGGCGTCTTTGTATCCCTTGGCAAGCAGCCCCTCCGCCATTTCCAAGTAATCGCGGTAGGTGTCGGCGTGCACCAGCTCGACGACCGATTCAACCCACCCGGCGACCAAATCGTCACGTAGTGCCAGTGCGACGATGCGCACTTCTCTGAGTCGATAAGGCTGTACTCTACGGCGGGCAGTGTCAAGCTGCTTCATATACATAGAGGTCGGTCGCGTAGCTCGCTCGATTGCGGCTTCGAGCCGGTTGCTGAGAACAACGGGGTCGTCTGCCCCGTCATGCAGGAGAGACCAGTTATCGTTCCGTGCGTAGTTTTCGGAAGCCTTGATCAGAAAGTTGAGCTGCTCGACTACCTTGTCGATGTTGGCCATCGTTTAGTCCCCTTGTCTGCGCGCTATGCCGAGTACTTCAGCATGAAGTCCCGCACGCCATAAATGAACATACGTACCTGGTGTTCGTCGTAGCTTTGGTAGTCACCGTGAGCCGCCTTGTTGCGCAGGTCCATCCAGGCCGTAATCTGCTTTTGCCGTAGTCCGTCATAGACGTCAGCCTTCTTAAGGTCGGCGTTCATGACGTCGGCCTTCTTCGGTACACCACTGGCCAGTTCGGTGTCTACGCCATATTTAGCACAGAGCGTTCGCACATGAACTTCCAATGACGTACCTGTGATGACAGCTGCGGCGTCCTTGTACCCCGATTGCAACAACGTCTCTGCCATATCCAGGTAATCGCTATGGGTGTCAGCGTGCACCATCTCAAGAACTGTCTCCACCCATCCGGATGCCAGATCGTGATGGAGGCCAAGAGCAATGCTAAAGACCTCGCGAATCTTCAGCGAGGTTCGCTTTTGTTCCCGATAGACATCTAGCTGCCTTACGTAGCTACTACCAGGAGGCGCCAAGCGATCGATAGCGGCTTCGAGACGGCTCACAAGGAGCTTGGCTCGATCAGAGGCCAGTACTCCTTCGGTACGGGTGCTGATCATTTCTCGGTACTCAGCAATAAGCTCATCAAGCTGAGCCATCATCCTCGCTACGTCCATCAACTCGCAGCCTCCGTGTGGTAGTTGATCATCGAAGAACGGATCAGGATATGAGCCGAAAGCGCCCTCGCGCCAGTGGATTGCCGAGGTCCACCGAACCGGCCCGGCCTGCTAGGCCGTGTATCGAAAGTGGATCTTGGGCAGTGAGCCTTTCCAACCTGACGGGTGGTTGGGCTGGCAGCCCTGGCGGAGGGCATGAAGAAAGCTCCTGGTAGACGGAGCGTTTTCCAACCTCACGCTGATGCGTGGTGAAGGACGACTACTGCCTTCACGACGTTGGTGATGCGGTTGGTGCTGCACCGGAGTTTCCGCAGGAGCCGCCAGCCCTTGAGGGTGGCTATGGCCTGCTCGCCAAGGCAACGGATCTTGGCGTGGGTGGTGTTGTGGCGGCGCTTCCACTCCTTGAGGCGACGGCCCCGAAACGGGACCCGGACGTGCCCACCGGCTCCTTGGTACGCCTTGTCCGCCCAGCACCTGAGCACCGCTGCGGCGAGGGGGTCGATGATCCCGTGCTGCCGGGCGGCGGTCAGATCGTGGGTCGAGCCGGGCAGAGCCGGCGAGGCCCAGAGCAGCCGTCCGAACGGATCGGTGAGGACCTGGACGTTCATGCCGTGGCGTTTGTGTCTCCCGGAGTAGTACGGGGTGTCGGCGGCGATGCGGTCGATGGGCAGCAGGGTGCCGTCGAGGATGACGAACGCCTTGGTCCGGATGGTCTTCATCGCCTCGGTCAAGATCGGGGCGAGGGTGGCCAGAACCTCGATGGCTTCACGTATGTAGCGGTAGACGGTTGCGATTCCGATGCCGAACCCGGCTGCGAGCTGGGCGTAGGTGTCACCGCACCGAAGGTGGGCCAGGGCGAGCAGGGCCTGACGTGCCACGGTTGCGCAGGACGGTCCAACTCGCCATCAGCTGAGAAGAGGCTCACTGGCAGGGGCGTCTTGTGGCGGAAGCAGCTCTCTGGTCGGGCGTCCTTTCGCGCTTGCTTCGTCGGGCGAGGTTTCGGGCCTGTCCTTCGTGAATGTCGCTTGCCCACTCCCAGCCGGGTTTGGGCGATACGACCCGTGGGTCGCTGGAAACCCGGGCGTCACGTAGGTCCTCCACGTACGCTCGATCCAGTTTGATCCTTGCGCGTACCTCCTCATCCCTGGCGACGGACCCATGTCCGGGGATGAGGACATCGACGTCGTCCGCTACTCCCTCAAGCAGCCCCAGCCCGACGAGGTAGTCCTCAATCGGGTTATCGGTGTCGTCGAGCATGGGAACGAAGACGTCGGAGAGCATGTCGCCAGCGATGAGAACTCGGCGTTCTTCGATCAACAGGGCCGCATGGCCCGGGGCATGTGCCGGATGCTCGATGATCCGCACCTTGGGGCCGTCCCAGGGAAGCTGCGCGGTTTCAGCAGGCAGACCAGTGATCAGGCCGTACAGGTCGAGCGGTGTGTCCTCGGCGATTTCCGGCGGCAGCCCCTCGGCGACGCCGGCCTTCCAGTCCGCGTTCGACAACACATCCTGCATAAAGTCCGCGCAGCGGGCTGTTCCGTAACGGGGCGCTTCGCCGAGTTCGGCGTGCCAGAGCACGTGATCCCAATCAGGATGCGTCGAGAACCCTGCCACCGCGGGCCGGCCCAGCTCTCGAAGGTCGTTCGCCAGGCAGGTCATTTCGGCACCGGTAATCCCGGCGTCTACGAGTAGCACGCCGTCCCTGCCCTGCACGACAACGGTGTTGTTCTCGAGCAACTCACTCTGGTGGATCAGCACACCCTCGGCGACTTGCTTCAGCATGGGTCCCTCCCCGTTTGATGTCCGCACCCTGCCAGAGGGTCTGGCGCACATCAACACAACCGGACGGGGTGTGTGATGGCGACTCCCTATGGCGAGACCGTCCACGGAGGTTCATCAGGGTTCAGCCCGCGTCAGCTGAGTTCCCTGAGATGGCACTTCAGGTTGGAAGAGGCTCACGGGTTCACGACCAAGATCACCAGTCCGCCAGGAGCTTTCGCTGCTTGTCTACCCGTCCGGCATCGATCTGTCCAGCCGCACTCTGCGGCATCTTTCCGGTCTTCTCGCAGGTCACCGTCGTCGGATCGGTTCGCGCTGGCGTCGCCTGACCTGCGGTCGGCAGGCCCTGCTCGTCCTGGCCCACCTACGCTGCGGCGACACCTACGCCCGCCTTGCCGCGGGCTTCCGCATCGGGATCGCCACGGCCTACCGCTACATACGCGAGGCCGTCGACCTACTGGCCGCCCTCGCGCCCACGCTGCAACAGGCCATGACGACCGTCCGGAAGAAGGCATACGTGATCCTCGACGGCACCGTGCTACCCATCGACCGTATCGCCGCCGACCAGCCGTACTACTCCGGGAAGAAGAAGCACCACGGGATGAACGTGCAAGTCCTCGCCGATCCCGCCGGGCGTCTGATCTGGGCCTCGGACGCACTGCCGGGAGCCACACACGACCTGACCGCGGCCCGGAACCACGGCATACCCGCCGCCCTCGCCGTAGACGACATCAAGTGCTGGGCCGACAAGGCGTACCAGGGCGCCGGCCCTGCGCTCCGTGTCCCGATCCGTGGCAAGCACCTCCGCGGCTGGCGCCGACACCACAACCGCGATCACGCCAAGATTCGCAGCCTCGGCGAACGCGCCATGGCCATACTCAAGTCCTGGCGGCTCCTGCGGAAGCTCCGCTGCAGCACCCCCCGGATCACAGCCGCCGTCCGTGCCGTCGTCGCCCTCGAACTCGCCACCTGATCAAGATGGAAAGGGCTCACTGACGGTGTCCTGTTTTATACGACGCACGCATTGATCTTAGGTCACCTGATCGTGGCTTTCGAAGTGATTCAGATTCAGGGCATGCGCCGGCGCCGGAACGGGCTGTGCGGGGAGTTGCGATGGGGCAACGGGAAGCAGGCCGGCTGTTGGCCGCCAGGGTCCGGTGCGAGGGCCACGGGATGTGTGAGCAGGCCGCACCCCAGCTTCTGCATCTCAACGAGGACGACGAACCGGTCAGCGAGATGTGCCTGCGCTGCCGCGCTGCGGGGGCGGGCAGGCCGGCGAAGGTGTGCACGAGGGCGTCACGGACGTGCTCGGCGGTACGGCCGTCGGGCAGGTGCAGGAGCTTGACGTAGCGGGTGGTGCGGTCGACCAAGGTGCCGCCGATGGCCGACCGGTTGCCCTGGCCGACGATGAGGTCGCCCTCCCAATGTCCCGCGACCAGGCTGTCAGCGACCTCGGCCGGGCGCTGGCCTACCGACTCGCCGGGGTAGACGAACCGGGTGGTGCGCTGGTCGAGGCGGCGCCTGCGGCGTCGGGCACGACGACCGGTGCGCAGCACACCGGGCGTGCGTTCCACGCTGCCGCGGTGCGTCAGGTAGATCGCCTGGTAGATGGTCTCGTGGGCCAGGTGGCGGTCCGGCTCATCCGGGAAGGCCGAGCGCAGGACCTGGCTCATCTGCTCCGGACTCCAGCGCCGGTCGAGGTGCTGCTGGATGAACTCCTTCAGCTCCGGATCGCGGCCTATCTTGCCTTCCTTGGAGCGGGCGCGGCGCACGGCGGCTCGCCGCTGGGCCTGGAACGGGTGGTACTTGCCGGTGCGCGGATCGCGGTTGCGGCGCACCTCGCGGCTGATCGTGGCCGGGTCCCGGCCGAGCTCGCGGGCGATGGCGCGCAAACACTTCCTGGCCCGCAGCAGGTCGGCGATGACGATCCGCTCGTCCTCCGACAGGAACCCCGGCGAGCCCGCGCCGGAGTCCCGCTCCTCGGTGACGGGGAGGTAGACGTGCTCACGGCCGGACCGGTCGACGACCTTCCGTCCGTACCTCCACCGGTTCCCCGTCTTGCGGTTGATGCCCACCCCTCGGCACGCGGCCGAGTTGCTCAATCCCTGCGCCATAAGCCGACGGTATTGGTCACGCTTCTCCGCCAACGGGGCAGGTCCACGCTTCTTATAGGTCCGCCGCGGCTTGGTCAATGCAACACCCCTCAGGGCATGGTGTTGCGACCACCTCTAGAACCCAAGCCCGTACGTGGGGGCAAGACTCACTCCCAGAACCAGGCGCGCCTGGAGGGGGGAGGCGATCCTGCGAGCGCTGCTCGGCAGGATCGCCCGAGTCGAGGCGGGCAAGCCGGTCCGTCACTTCAACAATGTGCTGCGAGACCTGGAATCGCTGCCGGTGACCGTGATCGCCGGCTGGCGAAATCGGGCTGTCTTCGTGCGGTGGAGTTGAGAAGGGCTCGATGCGCGGGCTCACGAAGTGCGGCGTCCGGGTGGTGCTTGTGCCGCCGTCCGAACGCCGCGGTCACGCTACGAAGACGTACTACGCGGTGTAGCTGAGTCCTGATGAAGCCAGGCCAGGTCTCGTGTATTGAGTGTGCCGGAGCCGACACTCGATGATCTCGCCTTATGCCACCGGCGGGCAATCAGGATGTCGAAGAGGTATAGGTGTCGCGGACGTTGTAAGTCATGCGACGCATACTCCGGGTACCGACGCCGCGCGCACGACGAGCGGGTGACAGAGTGTGCCGTCCGGGTAGAGCGGCAGGGTGTTCTGGAATTCCTCGCGCAGGAACGCGTTCTTGAGGGAGGTCAGGGTCTCCCAGACGGCTACATTCGTCAGGACGCGGCTGTCCCCGGTGCCGCGGTAGAGCTGGGCGGAGACGAAGCCGGGCTGAGCCTTCATGATCAGGGAGTCCTGGCGCCAGACGTCGATGACCTTGTCGATCTGCCCTTCGGGGGTGATGAAGGTGTTGACGAAGGTGATGGGCTGTCCGTCGTCCAGGCCCTGGAGCTGCGTGAGGAACGGTGCCGAGGTGTCGAGATCTCTGAGCTCTATCACGTGAACTCCACTGGGACGTAGGGTCAGTTGCTGTGTGAGCCGGTCATCAGCCCGGCCAGGTCGTCGGGCTTGATGAACGAGGGCGGCGGGGGCGGCCCCCAGTTGAACAGGCCCTTGGCGCCTTGGAAGACCTCCGGCTTCCACAACTGGTCGTCGAGGATGCAGTCAAGGTCGGAGTAGTACTCGGAGAAGTTGCCGGCGGGGTCCTTGAGATACCAGAAGAAGTTGGAGCCGGCGTGGTGTCGGCCCAGGCCCCACACATGCCGTTCGGGGTGGTCCTCGAGCATGGCCGCGGCGCCGCGGCCCACCTCGTCCACGTCGTCGACCTGCCAGGAGGTGTGGTGCAGGAACGCCACCGGCGCGGAGAGCACGAGGACGTTGTGGTGGTCGGTCGAGCAGCGCATGAACGCGCCGATGTCTCCCATCAGGTCGGAGACCTTGAAACCGAGTCCCTCGCGGAAGAATCCCGTGGTGGCCTCGAAGTCGGTGGTCCCCAGGACTGCGTGCCCCAGCTTCCGCGGCCGGACCGGTTGGTCGCGCAGGATGCCGGGTGCGCGGGTTCCGACGCGTTCGGCGCGGCCGGGACCGTTGTAGGGGGTGGGCGGGGTCTTCGGCTGCTCGACTCGGGGTTCGATCCGCAGAACGGCGCGGACGCCGGTGATCTTCTCGTAGGCGGTGAGGGTGTCGGCCTCCTGCTGGGCGTGGATGCCGAGCCGGTCGAGCCGGGCGGCGGCCGCGGCGAGGTCGTCGGGGGTGTCGACACCTATGACGATCTCGACGAGGCGGCGTGTGGGGGCGTGGACGACGCGGAGTTGGCGTCCGCCGTCACGTGTGCTGAACCAGCCGTCCGACTCCGGGCTGAGGCCGAAGTCGGTGTAGTAAGAGGCCGTCTCGGCGGTATTGGGGACTCCCATGACGATCGAGGACAGACGGTGCAAAGCCATTCGGAACTCCTGGACGCGGGAAGTACGCGATTGCTGGGGTGGGACCGGGCTCAGGCGTGGAAGGTCTGGCGGAGCTCGCCGATGCCCTCGACGTAGCTGACGAGGACGTCGCCGTCGGCGAGCCAGCGCTGCGGGGTGCGTCCCATCCCCACGCCCGCTGGGGTGCCGGTGAAGATGACGTCGCCAGGCAGCAGCGGCAGGACGGCGGACAGGCGGGCGATGAGCGCGGGTACGGAGAAGATGAGGTCGCGGGTGCGGCCCTTCTGAACCTCTTCGCCGTTGATGGAGCAGCCCAGTTCGAGGTCGTCGTTGTCGGCCAGAGCGTCCGGCGTGACCAGGTAGGGCCCCATCGGGGTAAATCCGGGGAAGGACTTACCCAGGCCGAACTGGGGTGCGGGCCCGGAGAGTTGCGTGATGCGCTCGGAAATGTCCTGGCCGACGGTGAGCCCGGCGACGTGCAGCCAGGCGTCGTCCTCGCTCACCTGGTGGGCCGGTTCGCCGATGACGGCGACGAGTTCGACCTCCCAGTCCGTGTGTCCGTCCTTCGGGAGCCGTACGTCGGTCACGGGCCCGGTGATGCTGGAGACGTACTTGGTGAACGTGGGTGGCAGCGTGTCCGGAACCCCGAAGCCTGACTCGTCCGCGTGCGCTCGGTAGTTGAGACCTACGGCGAGCACCTGCCGCGGTGCCGGGGCGGGTGAGCCCAGGTCCGTGCCGGCGAAGGGGCGTCCCGTGGAGAGGTCGGCGTTCGCGGCCCAGACGCGGAATGCGGTCCAGTGCTCGTAGACGCTCTGAGGATCGGGTCCGAACCGGCCGTCGCTGGCCTCCTCGACATCGACGGCGGTGTCGTCGTCCGTGACGATGACGAGACGCCCGGACAGATTGGCGGTACGCACGTGCTGCTCCTTGAGTGAGGTGAGGGTGAGGCGGTCAGACCAGGGGGGTGATCTTCTCCTCGATGCCGAGCAGGGCTTTGCCGTAGACCTCGATCGCGACCGTCGGGGCGGCAACCGCGTGGCGGCCGGCGGTGTTGGCGTCACGCCAGATCCGCTGCAGCGGGTTGACCTCGGCGAAGGAAGCGGCACCGTGCACGCTGACGAGGGTGTTGATGGCTTCGAGGACGTTCTGGATGGCCCAGCCGGTGTCCGCGCGCACGCGGGCTCGCTCGGTGAAGTCGAGGTAGGTGCCGTTCTGTGCTGCCCGGTCGATCGACGAGGCGGCGCGTTCGGCGTGCAGGGTGGCGGTGTCGATCCGCAGGGCGGCCTCGGCGATCTGCATCTGCACGGCGACCGACTCGGCCTGGGTCTCGTAGAAGGTGTACGAGATCGGCTTGCGGGTCGCTTTCTCCGTGACGTACTTCAACGCCGCACGTCCCAGGCCGAGTTGGGGGCCGGCCAGGACGAGGGCGAGGATCGGCACGAAGGCCGAGCGGGACAGGACCTCGTCGGTGTGCTCCGTCGGGTATGTGCCCTCGATGGCGGCGGGTACCGACATGACGCGGTGCTCGGGTATGAAGATGTCCTCGGCGATGAGGCAGTTGCTCGCGGTGCCCTTCATGCCGGCCACGAACCAGGTGTCCTCGAGGGACAGGTCGGTGCGGGGCGCGAGGACCAGGCCCTGGTCGACCACGGTGCCGTCCTCGTCCGTGAGGGGTACGCCGAGTACGGCCCAGTCGGAGTGCGGGGAGCCGGAGTTGTAGTACCAGCGGCCCGACACCTGCCAGCCGCCGTCGACCTTGGTGGCAGTGGAGGTGGGGCTGAGAACTCCGGTGACGCGGGCGTCCGGGTTGGCGCCGAACACGTCGTCCTGGGCCTTGGACGGGAACAGGCTGGTGAGCCAGTTGCACACGTTGACGAGGGTGACGACCCAGGACGTGGAGCCGTCGCCCTCGGCCAGTGCGGCCGACACGTCGAGCATGGTGCGCATGGACGTCTGGTGGCCGCCGTACCGCTGGGGAGTGGCGAGCTTGAACAGTCCGGCTTCGGCGATGGCGTCGATCACCGGGTCCGGCACCCGGCGGTCGGTCTCGGTGGCGGCCGCGTGCTCACGCAGCAGCGGTTGGAGGGCCACGGCACGGGCGACGAGGTCTTCGTTGGTCGTCATCGTGGTGCGCTCTTTCTGTTGGTCGGCGGGACGGGGTCCGTGGTGCCGGAGCGGGAAGAAGGGTCAGCGTGCGCAGGCGGCGACGTGTTCGCGGATGCCGCGGCGGGTGAGGCTCGCATAGGCCGAATGCGTGCCGAACGTGCGGAATCCGTAGACGAGTGGCGCCGCGGGAGTGGTCCTGGCGTGCGTGACGGTGCCGAGCAGCAGCAGGTGGTCACCGCCCTCCACCACCTCGCTCACCTCGCACACCAGCCACCCCGCTGCCGAGTCCAGACGGGGCAGACCGTGATCGAAGTGCCAGTCCACACCGGCGAACCGATCGGCCCCGCGGCGGGCGAACGCCAGCGCGAGGTCATCCTGGGACTGGGCGAGGACGTTGACGCCGAAGCGCCCGGTCGTAGTGATGCGGGAGAGGACTCCGGACGCCCGGTCCAGGGCCACAGTGACCATGGGGGGCCGCAGCGACAACGACGAGAAGGCGCTCACCGTCGTGCCGTGGGGGAGGCCTTCGGCCGTGGCGGTGACGATCGTGACCGGCGCGCAGACTCCGGCCATGAGATCACGGAACTCCTGCTCACCAAGGAGGGGGGCCATAGGCACTCCATTCATCATGATGATTATGGCGATGTTGCATCCGGGTTTCGGAGGACGTCAAGAGGTGCGACGATATTCGTCATAATGAATTGGCAGTGCTTGGTCGGAGGTTGGAGGGGCTGTGGCGGCACAGGGCGAAGGCGCTCGGCGCGGGGAGCGGGACGTGGTCGCGGGCAGGAGTGCGGACCCACCGGCGCTGAGGCGCTCGGACTGGGGTCAGGTGGCCAGCGCGTCGCGCGCGGAGGCGGCAGCGGACATCGTGGCCGAACTTGCCGCGCGAGTTCCTCCCGGTACTCGACTGGGTACCAAGGACGAGCTCCGCGCTCGCTGTGAGGTATCGGTCGGCACCTTCAACGAGACCCTCCGACTGCTCCAGGCGCGGGGGGTGGTCACGGTGCAGCGCGGCCCGGGTGGCGGACTGTTCGCCGCCGAGCAGACCCCGATGGCGCGGCTCGCGCAGTCCGTCCTGGCCCTTGACGCTTCCCGGGCGGACGTGACGGAGGCGCTGCGGATCCGCAACGCGCTGGAGCCACTCCTGTGGCAGGACGCGCTGTGGCACGCGTCGCCGGCCGACATCAGGGACCTGCGGGTTCATCTCGAGCGCATGGACGGCGCGGTAGAGGCGGGCGACGCGGACGGGTTCGTGCGGGCCAATTGGCGGCTGCATGCCCGGGTCGCCGACATCACCCCCAACGCCCTGCTGTGTTCGCTGTACGTGGCACTCCTGGAGCTGGTCGAGCGGCACGCACTCGGGGTTCGGCCGCAAGGGGGCGTTCCGCTCGCGCAGCATGTCCGGGATCGCTGCAGGCTCCACGCCGCGCTGATCGACGCCCTCGACAAACGCGACGAGGAGGAGCTCATGCGACTCGTCGCCGAACACGACACGACCACGGCCGTCGACATGGGGTGAGCCCTGGATGTCGGCGGTCTGTCGGAATAGGTGCCTGCATGCGTCTTGCATAGGAGGACCATTGTCCTATTTCCTCGGTCATAGGGCCAGAGTCGGGCCCACAGACACCTTTGGAGGCGCCCCAATGTCGCGGACCGAGCCGAGCCTGGAACAGATCGAGGCGGCGATCGTGGACCTGCTCCGCACGCAAGAGATAGCCACACTGGCCGTCCTGGACCCGCACGGTGCGCCGTCTGCGTCGACGATGCACATCGCAGCCGAGGGGCTGCGCGTCTACATGCACACCTTCGCTCGGACCCGGAAACGGACGGAGATGATCGCCGACGAGCGCGTCAGCTACGCCGTCGACCACCTCCCGCCGGGCGGTTACGACGATCGCTTCGAGACCCGTTCCCTTCAGGTCAAGGGACGGGCGACTCTGGTCACCGATCCGGACGAGATCGCTCTGGCCGCTCGGCGCAGCCGCGAGCAGTTTCCGTGGGCCGCCCACTCGGGGATGTTCGAGAATGTCCGGGGACCGGAGGGAGGGCAGCAGGTCTTCTTCCGAATCGACCCCGTAGAAGCCGTGTGGGCGGACCACCGGGTGGGGCTGATGTGGCGGACGCTCCTCGACTTCACCACTGACGGCAGGAGGCTGTCCGCGAAGCGGCCCTACGCTGAGCTCTTTCTTCCCCAGGGCTGAAGTCGAGTGTCGTCAGGCGAGACTGCCGGTGATATGGGGCTAGGTGTTCGGCGTGACGGCAGTAAGGGTGGCGATCGGACCGATCTTCAGTGGGCCCGGGTCATGGTCGGCCCAGGATCCGCGACCGCACGAGCTCGGTCTGCAGCAGCCGTTACTCGTCGGGGAAGGAGGCTGCGACAGCGTGACGATCTCGACGTTTCTATCGCTGCCTGCGTCAGGGCGAGCTCAAGGCTGCCCTGTAGGGCGAGGCCGCCCGCCGGGGCATCAATGCCTCCGGGCGGGCGGGTCGGGAGGCCGCTGCCTGCGCTGTGCGGCTGGGATGCCCAGCGGCTGTAGCCGCTGGTCCTTGTGGGCCTGCACGCCCACTCAGCCCGCCGCAGCGCCCAGGTCCCCCTGCCCGGCGTATTGGCAGCGGTCGATCCCTCGTCATCCTGTCTCAGGCCGGGACGGTACGACAAGGTAGCTATCAACCATGTTGACGCTAGACAGCCATCTGAATAATTATAGGCTCGTGTCTCGCACCCTTGCACTCACTACCGGCGCCTCCTCCGGCGTGGGTGCCGCTCGCGCCCGCCATCGCGACCCGGACCACGAACTCGTGCCGGCCGCGCGGAGGCCCGATCGCCCTGCAGATCTGGCGGACGAACCCGGCGCGGTCAGTGCCATGGTGGGGATCAGGTCCTGGCTGCGGATCTCGGGACGGCTGAAGGCCTCGCCGCAGTGACCAAGCGCGTGAAGGTCGGCGATGTCCGACTGCTGATCAGCGATGCGGGAGTCGGCGGCGGTGGCCTCCTTGCCGAGGCCACTCCGGACAAGATCGACTCCATGGTAGGCCGTCGAGCCCGCCCAACTCGTCCCCGCCGCCCTTCCCGGCATGCGGGCCGTCGGCGAGGGCACCGTCGCTCCTGCTGCTTCACTGCCGGCCTTGAGCGCCGGAGTGGCCGACGCGGATATGCCGCCCCGCACCCTGTACGAGGCGGCGACGGCTTCCGAGATGGCCTTCGCCCGTCTCGTCCTAGGCTTCGTCGACACCGGCCTAAGCATCCAGACGGTCCGCCCGCGTGTGTTTCGTCGACGCTCAGGCATGTCACATTGCCTCTGCCATGACCGTGGAGGTTGTGGCCCAAGCCAGTCTGGCCGGTGCGCGGCTGGGCGAAGCGATCTGTGTCCCTGGCCTAGAGGACCAGATGGCGGCGCTCCCTACCCCTTTGGCTGCCGCCGAAATCGCCCTCCCGAGCGGCAACCGCCCGCTCCCGCAGGGCTGTGGCGTGACGAACCATTCCAGAGGCAAGTGGGCCCCTGCCCTCTGTCGCACTCCTTGCCGGCGCCCGCTCTCACACAGTTTCCGTGGTCAGCCAAGAGTCACGATGCGATCGACGTCCAGGGGCGACGCCAAGCACCAGAAGGGCCGGGCCGACTTCTCCTCCTCGTTCAACAGCACAGCGCCCTGAACCCCCGAAAGAAGGTCGGCTTTTCCGTGGTCATCATCCTCGTAGTCGCCATACTGGCGGCGTTCGGCGCGCTCCACTGGTACGCGTGGCGCCGCAGCGTAGGCGACACGACAGCCAAGGGGTCGGTCCTCCGCCGTGCCGGAAACGTGGTTTTCGTGGCCGGTCCGCTGCTCACGGCGGCCACCCTGGGGGCCTCCGTCATGGGCGCGCCGTTCCGCCTCGAACAGATCCTGGCCTGGCCCGGCTACCTGTGGTTGGCGACGTTCCTCTATCTGATGCTCGGGCTGCTGGTGGGCGAGGCAGTGCGCCCGCTACTTCGGCGCTGGATCGCGCGGCGGGACGCGGGGACGGGCGCGGACGGCGCGGGCCAGGCAGGGGAACCCGCGCTGGTGGACGAACCCTCGCCTGCGAGGGTGGATCGATCTGATTCCGATAGGCTGGCGGGCACGGCCGAGTCCGATACGCTGGGGGCGCGTCCGCACACCGCGCCGTCACGCCGTCAGTTCGTCTCCCGCGCCGTCGCAGGCACCGCCGCTGCGGTCGCCGTCGGAACCGTCGGCTACGGCACTTACAGCGTGCTCCGCGGTCCCAGGGTGAAGCGCCTCAGCATCCCGCTGGCAAAACTGCCCCGCTCCGCCCACGGTTTCCGAATCGCCGTTGTCAGTGACATCCACCTTGGTCCGATCCTGGGCCGGAGCTTCGCCCAGACAGTCGTCGACACCATCAACGCCACTCAGCCCGACTTGATCGCGGTGGTCGGCGACCTGGTCGACGGCAGCGTGAAAGACCTGGGACCGGCAGCCGCGCCGCTGGCTCAACTGCGGGCCCGCCACGGCTCATATTTCGTCACGGGCAATCACGAGTACATCTCCGGCGCCGAGCAATGGGTGGAGGAAGTACGGAGGTTGGGGCTGCACCCGTTGGAGAACGCACGCACGGAGATGCCGGGCTTCGACCTCGCAGGCGTCAACGACCTGACGGGCGAGGACGAGGGCCAGGGACCCGACTACACCAAGGCCCTCGGCGACCGGGACCCCTCCCGAGCCGCCGTCCTCCTTGCCCACCAGCCCGTACAGATCCACGAAGCCGTCAAGCACGGAGTCGATCTCCAGCTGTCCGGCCACAGTCACGGCGGCCAGCTCTGGCCCGGCAACCTCATCGCCGCGGAGGAGAACCCTACCGTCGCCGGCCTCGAACGCTATGGCGACTCCCAGCTGTACGTCAGCCGCGGCGCGGGCGCCTGGGGACCTCCGACCCGGGTAGGCGCACCGTCCGACATCACCGTCGTCGAACTCTCCTCGTTTCTGATCTAGCAACCCCTGGCCCACGCTGTCCAAGGGAAGTACCTGCGGCAGGACCTGGGCTTCGGCTCGGGCATGACTGCTGGCGCAGGCTGCGGGAGGGTACGCATCCGGTGTGTCCGCGTCCGGCACTGCCTCGTCGGCCAACGTTCAGACGTGTTGGCATAGTTCGGTCGTGCGGTCCTGATCGCTACCAGGGAGCGCTTGCCGCCGGCGGCGGGTGGGCCGATGAGCCGGGAGACGATCGGGTCGGAGGCCCCCGGCCCGAACACCGCCTGCTCGGCCCGCGGCGACCCGAACGTCGGCCAGGCAGACCCAGCCCAAGCGACGGCGAACGTCACATCCAGCAGCACGTCGCCCGGATTGTGCACCGCTTGCCCCGCTCGCGGGGGCGGATGATCAGCGTGAACGACTGGCGGGGCGACCGGCCGTGACCGCCGGAGCTGCCGGTGCACTGGTGGCGAGGCGGGTCTTGTGCTCGCGGCCCGGCTGGGCCTGTCGCGTGCCGGTCTCGTGCGCGAGGGACTCGGAGAGACCCGTCAGCAGCGAACTCGGGGTGTGCGGGGACGCGGTGATGGCCCAAATGGGCCGGTCCGGACCGGGTCCGGACCAGATGGTCCAGGTGGCCAGGTTCTGATTCGGGTGCTGTGCGGCGAAGGCGTCGAAGTGGACGCCCGCGTCCCCGTCAGGGGACGTCCAGCGGATCCATCGCCCGTCCACGGTGTGCTGCCATCCGGTGCCGGAGAGCGGCTCGGTGGCGGCGGTGACCATCTTCTCGTCCACCGGGGTGCTGATGGCTGTGTCCCAGCCGTCGCCGTCGGCGAGGTGGGTGAGCAGATCCTGCAGCACGGGGGCGGGCGTGGCGCCGGTCGCGGTGAGGACCCACATGCGGTCGGAGACGGGTGTCTCATAGGCGGCTACGGTCCAGGCGGTCTCGTGGGCGGCGGTTTCGTGGACGCGCTCGATGCGCAGTGTCTGCGACTCGTGGATGGCGTGGGTGGTGTCATCCGACCAGGTCCGCCACTTCTCGAACTCGCCGTGCGCGTCGAGGAAGGTGTCGAGAAGCGCGTCGTGGTCGCCGGCATCGGCCAGGTAGACGGGGACGGTCTCCGGCTCCGGGCGCAAGGGTTCGGACTTTGCCGCGGTGACGTCGAAGACGGAGCGCGCTTCGATGGCGGCGCGTTCGGTATCGGTCAGGGGAGCTGGGCCGGGGCGCATCTCGGCTGCGTGGACCTTCTCGAAGGCGAGCAAGGCTTGGGCGGGTGAGTCGAAGGTGTCGGCGATCTGGCGCATGTGGTCCTCGCCGTGTAGGTAGACGGACTTGCCGCCCAGGTGGAGGTAGGTGCCGACCGCGACGGTGGTGTGGCCGTCGTGGGCGTAGGCGTGGATGAGGAGCTGGCCGTGGCGAATGTCGTCGTGGATCTTCTGCGCCTGGTTGGAGACCTCGCGGATTTCGCTGCGCGTGCACCAGGACATCGGGTAGTTCGCCCAGGTCCATTCCTCGTCGATGGCTTCTTGGAGCCGAGGGGTGATCTCGACGGTGATGCCTTCAGCGGTCAGGTGCTTGGCGGCGTCGGCGGCCCAGTAGGGCTCCTCGTGATCGATGCGGGCCAGGACCAGGACGTTGGTGGCGGCGACGGTCCAGTCGGCAGCCTCCAGAGCCCTGAGAGCGACGCGGGCTTGGCTGCCGGTTAGGGCGGCCTGCACGGCGCTCGGGTGAGTGGGGTGGGTGTCGAGGCGGACCTGGGCGTCGACGGCGGTAGTCACGTGGAAGTCTCGTCTCTTGTGCCGGTGGCCGGGCCTTGGGGTCCGGCCACCGGTGTGCGCGGGGGCTATCGGGTTGCTCGTGTGGTCCGGGCGGCGTGTGCGGCAGTGGTGGTTGGCGGGCCGGCGCGGGTGGTGGGCGCCGCTCGCCGGCGTGGGGGCGGGCAACTAAGGGGTTCGGTGGTGTGCTGCCAGCGGGTGCGGACGGCGGCGATGTCGGCGAGGGCGCGGCGGGCGCCGACGACGAGCTGGAACGGGGTGTTCGCTGGGTCGCCGGCGTATGCCTTGATGCGTCGGCCGGTGTGCTCGGCCGTGGCCAGAAGGGAGCGCTGCAGGGCGCGCTCGCCCCAGTACTCGACGGAGCCGGCGGGTTCGGCCAGTATGCCGAGGACCTCACCGGGTTCACTGCCGTGGTCCAGCAGGCCGCGCTGCTGGGCTTCCCACAGGACGGTGACGGGGTCGACGGGCTCGTGGCGGCGGGCCAGGGTGGTCAGGCACTGCCACAGGCCGGCGTGCAGGGGCAGGGTGAGGTCGTCGGGGAGCAGCCACCGTGCGGCGTCGATGTCGGAGGGGTAGGCCGTGGCGGTGGCGAGGAGGATCTGCTCCTCCTCGACTGCCTCTGTGGGGTCGGGCGCGGCGGGAGGTGGTGGTGCCGTGGTGCGGGGCAGTGCGCCTGCGCGTGGCGGGAAGCGGTTGGCGATGTCGTCCACGACAGCGGCGAGTGCGTCGGCCTCGGCGAGCGCCGTCTGTACGGGGTGGGGGAGGGAGGCGTCGTGGACGGCGTGGACGAGGCGTTCGGCGGCCGTCTGCAGGCGGCGGCGGGCGTGTTCGGCCTCGACCATCCGGGCGTAGGCGGGGGCGTGGCAGGGCCAGGGGCAGACTTGGACGAGGGTGTGCAGGTAGGAGGCGGTCAGTCCGCGCGCCTGCTCCCGGCTCGTGGCGAGCACGTGGTCGAGCCACTGGGTGTTTTTCGCGTGCTGGGCGGGGTCGGGCCGAGGCAGGGTGGTGATCGCGCAGTACAGGGCGGCGTGCGCGGCGGTGGAGAAGGAGTCGGCGGCGATGCCGCTCACGTCGTCCAGACGGTGCGGGTCGAGGAGGAGGGCACCGAGGAGGGCCTGCTCGACGTGGAACACGGGCTGGGGCGGTGCGATGGTGTCGAGGTCGTCTTGATCGGGTTCGGGGGCGTGGGGCATCAGGCGGCGAGGGTGAAGTCGTCGGGGTCGAGGGTGAGGCCGAGGTGCGGGGCGAGGAGGTGGCCGGCGAGGAGCGGCGGTACGGCGTTGCCGATCTGGGAGAACTGCTGGCCCTTGTTGCCGGCCCAGGGGTAGTCGGCGGGGAAGGTCTGCAGGAGGCCGGCTTCGCGGGCGGTGATCCGGGTCGGCTCTGGAACGGCCAGCGTGTCGGCGTCCTCGGCCGGAGGTGCGGTGGGCTCGGCGACCCAGGTGCACTCGTTAGCGCGGTGCCCGAAGAACAGCGTGCCGGCCGGCTCGGACAGGGGACGGACGGTGGCGTTGGCCTGGTTGTTGTTGCGCAGGGACCAGGACCAGCGGTGGGCCTCGGCGGTGAACGTCGGCGCTGGAGCGTCGGCGGCTCGGTTCTCGCGGGTGCCGTGCCGGGCTGCCCACCCCGTGCCTTCGTGGCGGGACTGCTGGCCTACTTCGTCCGGGCGGGGCATCCAGGTGCCGCGCTCCCGGGCGTCGGACAGCGTTTTGCGGGAGCCCGACGGGAACGGTTCGGGTCCGCCGCCGGGGCCGCCGCCCGCGCAGACGGTGGGGACGGGGCGGTCGGTCGCGCCCCATCCCAGGGCTTCGGCCATGCTGACCCAGCGGGTGCGGCCCGGGCCGAACAGTGATTCAGGCTCGGCGAGTTGGGCGTGCGTGGGCGTGGGTGGTTGCGCAGTCCGGACGCGGGAGGCCAGGAGGATCGCTCGCTTCCGGGTCTGGGGGACGCCGAAGTCGGCGGCGTTGAGGATCCCGGACCAGACGGAGAACCCCCACCCGCGCAAGATGGCCGCGTACTGCTTCCACAGGGGCAGTGCGTCGGGTACTTCTTCCATGGCGACCCAGTCGGGCTCGCCGGCCGTGTTCAGGGCGTAGAGGTAGCGCATTGGCTCGGCGGCGAGCAGGGAGCGCTCGTCACGGCAGGCGGCCAGGAGGCGTTCGCGGGTGTCGCGCCCGGCGGCCAGGTCCTCGACCGCCGCGTGCACCAGCGGCTGGTCGAGCAGGCCGAGGCGCTTGCCGGCCATGCTCCATGCCTGGCACGGCGGTGAGGCGATCACACCGCGGGTGCGGCCGGTGAAGTGCCAGGTCGGATACATCGCCACGTCGGTCTGGATGGTCAACTGCCCAGCCGCGGCACGGGTCTTGCACGCCCACTGGTCCCATTCCAGCCCGACGTCGCGCACGCCGAGGACGTGCAGTGCCCTGCTCCAGCCGCCCGGCCCCGCGAAGAGGTCGAGTATCACGTGGCCAGCCCGAAGTCGTCCTGCGTCAGCGCGTCGGCGTCGCCGCGGCACGCCCAGGGAGAGCAGCCGTCCTCGACGCCGTTCTCCAGTGCGTCTGCCTCGTCCGCGCTGATGCGCAGGGCGGCCCGCTCGGCTGCGGTGACGTGGTCGATCGGCGCCTGGCTCAGCGGGACACGGGAGCGGTGCAGGAACGCCTGGCCGAGCAGTCTGCTGCCCGATGCGTTGGCGCGTGCATTGCCCTGCCGGATGGCCGCGTCGAATTCGACGACGTCCGCCCACTCGGACGGAGAGGTGTCCCTGATATGCCTCCACTGCGCATTTCCGTGGAACGGGCATCCCAGGCAACTCGACTTCGGCGTATCCGCGAGACCGAGCGAGGCCAGGTATCGCACGCAGTCGGCCCTGCTCCAGGATATGTCCAGAAGGGGATGCCGGTTGCGCATGTACTTGACGTCGGCGTCCTTCGCGCGGTGGAATTCATCCGTGGAGATTCCTACCCACTGTTCGACGAACACCCCCTTCGGGATGCGGGCCGGATAGGGGTACCCGAGCAGTTCGCGAACCTTCTGCTTGATCGGCTTTACCTTATATTCGCCGGCGCATTGCCTTCTGGTCATTCCTGCCTTGCCGTCCCGATTCAGAATGTGGAGCGGCATGGAGGCAAATCTGTGGCCAGGGTCGAGTGCGTCGTTGCGTATGTTTCCGGAGGACACGCGCAGCACGGGTATTCCGGCGGGTCCGGCAATCTCCTTTTCCAGGCGGTCAAGATGGGTGTATACGGCTGCAGGTTCCCAGCCGGTGTCCGCGAAGATCGCATAGTCGACCTTCGGGAGAATTCCTTCCGCCGACAGGGCTAGCGTGGTGCTGGACTGAATTCCGGCGCCGAGAGAGAGGCAGCGGATTGTGGGGGAGGTGGAAATCTTAATTCCTTGCGTTCGGACGTGCGCCCCTGCGCGGGCGTGGGGGTAGGGCAGTCCGGAAAGATGGGCTGCAGCGTCAGAACCGGTCAGCGCGCCGTGCGGCTTTGCAGCATGGGCGACCGGATTCCGGTAGCTCTTGGTCTTGAGGTGGGGCCGCGCAGCGGTGAGGGGTGGCTGGTGCGTGGCGGAGTGGCCCCGGCGCTGTTCTAGATCAGCAGCTAGCGAAGTGGTGCGGAAAGCGGGGAACTTGGATAGGGAAGGTTCCACGGCTGCGAGCCGCCTGGTTCTGCGGCGAGGCGGTCGATGTGAGAGCTGATGAGAGCCGGGTGGCGGATGGGCAGGGCGTGCGTAGTGCGGGGGAGGACCTCCAGCCCAGCGTCGGAGAGTTGGGCTGCCATCTGCCGGGTGTGAGCGGCGGGGATGTGCTGGTCGTCGGCTCCCGCCATGAGCAGCAGTCGGTTGCCGAGCCTGTCCAGAGCGGTCAGGTCGCGTGGGGTGTATTCGTGCAGGCCCTTCCACAGGGCGGCGAGATCACCGGTTGAGGTGTGGCGGACGCCGCGGCGGCACGGTGGTGGCCCGTAGGCCCCGTGTGCGGGGCGTGGAATGAGGCTATGAGGGTGCGTGGCGGGCAGTGCGCGGCGTAGGAGATCCACGAGCTGGGGTGCGTGGCCGCAGGTCAGGGCGGTGAGGCTGCGGCCGGCGGCGAGCAGCAGGGCCCGCGGCCGCGGCCGGGCAGCAAGGTCGCACCGCGTGCGGTGGGCGACAGCAGCATCATGCCCCGGACGCGGTCGAGGAGTTGCGGGTGCGCGGCGGCGAGTTCCTGGAGGACGAGGGCGCCCAGGGAGTGGCCGGCGAGGACGAGTGGGCCGGTGAGCTGGAGGTGGGTCAGGATCTGGTGCAGGTCGTCGGCGAGCTGCGCGATTGTCAGTGGTGCCGTGCCTCGGGGCGTGTGGCCGTGGGCACGCTGGTCGTAGCGCAGGACGTCCAGGCCCAGCTCGTTCAGGTGACGGGTGTGCAGGCGCCACAGGTCGGCGGTGACCGACGCGCCGTGCACCAGTACGACCGTTGCGCTGCTGCGACGAGGGCGCGCCGGCGGATCGCGGTAGACGGACAGGGGTGTGCCGTCCGTGGCGAGGACCGGCAACACTCGTGTTGTGGTGAGTGGTTTGGGCATGGGGGAGGGAACTCCGGGCTGTGATCGCTGCAGGCAACCGTGCCGGGCTGGTCGATGCCTGCCGGGACACCGCGCCGGACCGCGCTGTCGCAGCGGCGCCCCGAGGGCTTACGCGACTCCGGCGGTCAGCGCCAACCGCTGGGCGGGTTCGGTGCCGCTTCGTCGGGTGCCGCTGACCCGCTGGCGAAGGAAGACGCGGGAAGGGTCATCGGGTGGGGCGCGCCGTGTGCTGCGTCTTTGACGGCAGGGCTGTGGCTGGCCCTGAGGAGGGGGGAGGCGGACCGGTTGCGTTCGGTGTGATGCTTCAGGTCGCGGGTGATGCCGTTGGCGAGGTAGGAGCAGCCTGTGTGGGCGAGGTCGATCTGGTGGGCGGCGTCCGCGAGATGTTCCGCCATGGCGGGAGCCGCTTGCGCGTGGCGTGCTCGGCGCACTGCGGCTTCATCGGTGGGCGGGCCGGGAAACGGGGCGCCCTCGAGCGGGTTGGCGAGAAGGGCCCTGGCCAGGTCGGACGCGGCCACACTGGCGGCGTCGACGACGGAGGCGAGCGCTTCCATGGTCGGACGGCTGCCGGGGACGGCAGTGTACTGACTGCCATCGAGGGCGGCGAGGCGTTCCATGGCGCGTTGGACAGGGTCGTGGGTGGCGACGACCCTCCGTGTGAGCTGCTGCCGGGCGTCTGTGCCCGGTGCCAGAGTGAGCGAGCGGATCTCGCCGAGAAGGACTTCGAAGTCGCTGCCGAGGTGGCGCAGACGGCCCACTTCGGCGGTCATGTCGATCTGACGCAGAGTGCTACTCCTGGGGAGGCGGACGAGGTTCAGCGGCTGCGCCGCTTGGCCGGCGGGGTGGACGGTTTCGCGGCAGCGACCTGGGCGTGGGAGGGGGCCGGCGGGATGTCCCGCAAGGTCGCGATGCCGAGGTCGACGCGCACACTCATGCCGCTGGCGAAGAGGTGGGACTCGGCGCGGACGACAGCGCCGAGCGCGTCGTCTTCACCCTGCCCGGGCCGCAGCGCGTACTGTGCCTCGGATCCCGCCGACGTGAAGCCACCCTGCGCGAGGACACGGGCGGCTTGTTCCGTGGCCGCGGTCGCGGTGACGGTGCCGTCGGCGAAGCGGATGGACACGTCGGGTTCGGCCCGTTGGGGCCCGTGGTGGTGGGTAGTCCAGGCGAGGTCGACGAGGTTCATCGTGTGGGCCCATCAGCCCGTAGACGGCGACACCGGCACGCTCGTGCGCGTCCTCAGCGGTCTCGGGTGGCAGGACGTAGATAGTGCGGCCCAGGTGCTGGCGGGCGGTGAAGCCCGCCCCGGTCAGCATGCGGGCGGCGCCGGGGATACGGCCGTTGAGGATGACGAAGGTCCAGGCGTCGTCGGTCGAGCCGACGAAGACGTCAGGATGGTCGGTAAAAGCCATGTGATTCTGCGGGGGTATCTCTCTGCTGAACAACTGCCAGCGAAATGCGGGGCAGTTGGATATGTGGATCGCGTTGCCCGGGAGATTCGGAGCCGCTCGGGCGGGCGCGGTCAGGCGGTCTTCGTGAAGTCGGTCCGCTGGGGTGCGGCCTTGGCGACGGCGCGGGCGGTGATGCTCTTGGAGGCGCGGGCGGAGGCGGCGGAGAGTTCGTCGGCCCCGGGCTCGAGATACCAGGGGCGTAGGTTGAGCATCGCGGCGCGCATGCCGGTGGCGAAGCAGAGCGCGGTGCCCTTGGGCAGGGCCCGGATCGCGTCGGCGGGCAGGATTCGCTCCTGCCGCATGCTGACCGAGGTCGACTTCCCGGACTCGGAGTGCGAGGTGGAGGTGGTCTCCACGTCGTGGTCGCCGATCAGGCGGGAGAGCTTGTCGGCGAAGTCGGGGTCGTCGATGCCGGAGCCGATGACCTTCACGGTCGAGGCGGACCACAGGGCGTCCATGCCTGCGTCTCCCCAGACTTTCTGGCCCTGGCGGTAGGACTGCAGGATGGTGATCGGGATGATCCCGCGGCTGCCGAGGTGGGAGTACAGGTCCGGCAGATCGCTGATCTTGCACACGTTGGCGGCCTCGTCGAGGATCGCCAGCATGGGCGGGTCCAGGCGTCCGCCTGCTCGTTCGGCCTGCGCGGTCGCGGCCCGCATCACCGAGTCCGCGCACGCGGCGATCAGTGCCGAGGCGCCGCCTCCGCCATCCTTGCTGAGCAGGAACAGCGTGTCGGTGGACGTCACGAACTGCTCCGGCCGGAATTGCGGGACGTCCTTCTGCGGGGTTACCCACGCGGCGATCTCCGCGTTCAGGAGCGCGGCGGCGTACTGCCGGGCTGTCTCAAAGATGCCGTCCCGAGTCTCGGGCGGCCCCTCCACGGTGCCCTTGAGCTGAGCGGCCACGGCGGCGAAACCGTGATCACGCAGGACATCGAGCGGGGTCCGGTCGGCGGGGAAGGCCAGCCACTGCATGATGTCGGTGATCGGACGCTTGTCGAGCGCGGCGGCCAGCAGGAGCTGGGAGAGGATGTTGCTGCCGGCCTTCGACCAGAAGTCGCCCTGCTGGGAGGCGTCCACCGAGGCGGCGAGGAAGTGGCCGGCGAGCCGGTTCGCCCCGTCCAGGGTGGTTGCGCTGGCAAGAGGGTTCCACCACATCGCGCGCTCAGCGTGGGCGATCTGCTGCGGGTCCATCGACCACACCCGCCCCACCTCCGACCGGGCGTCGAGCGTCGCCGTGTAGGCGTCTCCGGCCGCCTTGTTCGACGTGAGGAGGACGGGTCCGGGCGCGTTGAGGATGGACGGGATCGCGAGGCTCGTGGTCTTGCCTGATCGCGGGGCCATGATCGCGACGGCGACGTCCTCGTACCCCATCCGCACCTCGTGGCGGGTCCCCTGGAGGTTGCCGAGGAGGATCCCGGTGTCCTTGGCGTCGATGTGCTTGGTGCCCTTGAGGCTTGGCCGCAGCGAGCGGGCCTTGTCGGTGATCGCCTTGGCCATGAGGGGCTCGATGTCCCGGGCCTTGGCCATGCCGGTGATCTTCTTACGGCCGCCGCCTCTGTTCTTGTGCAGGGCCCACAGGACGCCCGCCCCCGCCCCGAGGGCCATGAGCAGGAGAACGGGGACTATGCGGACGCCGATCAGCAGGGACGTTTCGCCTGCGGCGGGCCAGACCTGCTCGGGATGGAGCAGAACCTTGGTCGGCTGGTACCGGGCCCAGCTGGTGCCGGTGAGATAGGCGGTGATGTTGCCGGACAGCCAGGCCAGGTGGGACAGGGGGACGGCGACGGCGAGCACGCCGAGAAGGAGGCGCAGGACGAGGTCGTATCCGTCGGTGTTGCTGCTGGAGGATGAAGGTGGCAAGGGCTACGTACTCCGGGCGGGGAGGGTCAGTGGCTGTGGCCGTGCCGGGACGGTGATCCAGGCGGGGTCACCGCCGTCGGCGAGGTGGCGCGGGATGACGAAGTCGACTCGACGGTCTCGGGGGTCGGGGGCATGGTCACTTCCGTGCCGTGGTTCGGCGGCCGGGCGTGGCGGCCGGGGAGCAGTGGCGAAGGGGCTTTGCGGGCGGCGGTGTTGATCTCGCGGAGTGCCTTGCCGTGGGTGGCCCAGTCGTCGAGGTAGCTCCAGGATTCGCCGTGATGTCCGGCGAGGGCGTCGTCGAAGGCTGGGGTTCCGGGCTTGGCGGTGGCGGGGAGGGCGTCGCGGGTGATGAGCCACTGCTCGTGCAGTGCGTCGAGCCGGTCCAGGGCATAGCGCAGGACGCCCAGCTGGTAGACCCAGCGGCTCTGCACCGTGTTCTTGGGCAGCTGGGCCAGTTGTGTCTCGGCGGTCGCCAGTAGGTGCCGGGCGCCGTAGCGGAGCGGCTCGAAGCCTTCGGCGGTGTCGGCGTCGCGCTGGCTCTTGCGCATGCCGTAGGCGTGGTCGTCGTAGGGCCAGCCGTCGAGGTCGGTGTGCTCGTCGGAGTAGACGTCCCAGGCGTCGAGGATCTTCTCGCTGTCCCGCACGTAGCGGTCGAGGTGGCGGAGGAAAGCCCGGTGTGCGCGGTGATCGTTAGAGATGGGCGGGGGGTCCTGTCGGTTCAGCGGCGGGAGGTCGGCTGGGCGGTGTCGGCGTGTGCCGGGGGCATCGTGGGTTTCGTCTGCTGCCGGCGTGCGGAGCGTGCCTGCGCGCGGAGTGCCTTGATTCGGGTGGTGTGCGCGTCGACGGTCTGCTGCGCGGTGAGCGAGCTGGGGTTCTGCACGACGTGGTGGATAGCGGTGTGGTCGAACGTGCCGCGCTGCAGGGGCGCGGGATGTGCGAGCGCGGCGACGAAGGCGGTCACGAGGTGCTCGGGGGTGTGGCGGTTGAAGGCGGCGTGCCACAGGTGGGTGCCACGGCTGGCGTCGTCGTAGCGGTCGCGGACGTCGATGTGCCACGTGACGTGCGCCTGTTCGCGCCAGGGCACCGTGCCCGCGCTGTTCTCGGGCAGGCGCAACACCTTGCATCCCGGCGGGGCGCTGTAGGCGATGCCGCGGCCGTCGATGAGCCATCCCGCGGCTTCCAGCACGGGCAGGGGACTCGTCGGGCCGGTGGGCGGCGGAGCGATGAGCGCGTCGGTGAGAGCGGCGAGGACTTCGGCGGGGACGTGTTCGCCGAACTCGGCGTACCAGCCGGGCTCGGTGTCGGTGGGCTCGGCCTTAAGCCGCCACCATGCGGAGGTGGTGGACTGCGGGTCGAACTGGAGCCGGTGGCGCAGGTCGGGGCTGCGCAGGACGATCTCGGCGCTCAGCGGGTCGGAGACCGCGGACCAGCCGGCGGCGGCTAGGCCGTGGGTGACGTGGCGGGCGTCGCCGAAACCTGCGAGGTGGCGAGGGTTGGTGTCGTGTGGGATGCGTCCGGCGTGCTTGTCGGCGAACGCGGCGAGTTGCCGTTGGCTCAGCGGCACCCTCAGCCCTCCTGCTCGCTCGCCGGCGAACTGCCGTGCAGGGCGCGCAGTTGGTCGAGCACGTAGTGGAGGGTGTGCTGGTCTGCCTGCTCCGATGCGGCAATGCGCAGTTCCGTGACCAGAAGGCCGAGTTCTGCGGTGCGCGGGGTGTCCGGGTGGGTCTGTACGGCGCGGGCGAGGGCGCGCAGGGTGTCGGCGAGCTGGACGGGCAGGCCCGTGTACTCGTCGAGGAGGGGCTCGACGAGGGCGAGGGCTTCCGCGGGGTCGGGGTTCTCGCGCAGGTAGTCGGTGAGGTCCGCCAGCGTTTCGGTCAAGGCGTGGATGGCGTTCGGGGTGAGTGCGGGCATCGGGCTCCTCTAGACGGTGGGCGTCGGATCAGCGGCGGGTGCGGGCGCTGACGGCCGGGGTGTGAGGCCGGGCTGTGGTGCGCGGCCGGGTACGTCGGGCGCTGGTGCGTGCCCAGGTGGCTGCGCGGGCGGCCGTGATCCGGGCTTGCTGCCAGGCACTGAGCTGGGACGGTCTGACGGAGACTGACCAGGTGCGGATCTCCGGGCTCTGCGGCACGCGTCCGCGCGGGCGCATCACGGGCTCGGGGCTGGCGAGTTCGGCGGAGAAGGCTTGCACCAGGTACATCGGCGTATTCGGCGTAAAGCTCGCCGCCCAGCCGTAGCCCTGGCTGTCCTTCCCTCCGGTCCACCACATCGCCTCGCCGTCCGCGCCTTGGCGGTACTGCATCCACACGGTCCCGTCGGGGCTGGTCGCCATGTAGTGCCCGCCCTCGAAACGGGTCGGCCAGTTCTGCTCCTCCAAGGGCCCCCAGACGTTGGGGGCATGAGCGGACTGGGGACGGGTGAGAGCGTCGGTGAGGCCGGCGACGATCTCCACCGGCGCCTGCTGGCCCAGGTGCGCCGACCACGCGTCGCCGGGGCCGTCCGCGGTTCCGTGAATAGTCCACCCGCCGGGCAGGACGTAGGGGTCGTAGGCGACCCGGACGGCGCGGTCCGGGCTCTCCATCGTGAGCGGGCCGCCCTTTTTGGACTTGTCCCGCCAGCCGGAGGCGCGCAGGAACTCCGAGACGTGCCGGACATCGCCGCCGCCGGCGAGGGCGCGCGGCTGTACGAGGTAGTGCTGCTCAGCCTGCTCGCCGGGCCCCCAGCCCTGCCACTGCTTCTTCTTCACCGGCGCCGCCGGACGACGAGCGGAGCGGGTGCCGGGGGCTTCGCCGCCGTAGTAGCGGGATGGGCGCCGATGCGCTGCAGGGTGTCTTTGTGTTCGTCCAGGTCGAGGGTGATGTCGTGCAGTTCGTTCGCGGCACGGCCCAGAGCGAGCCACACCTCCGCGGGGAGTGCGCCTCGCTCTGCCTGGTCCTTGGCGAACACGCTGCCGGTGGCGACGAGGTGGGTGATGCCGCCGAGGACTCCGTTGTCCGGGTCGAGGATGCGGGCGATGACCTGGGTGGCCTCGCGAGGGGGCAGTTGGGAGAGGTGGTCGGCGAGCTGGCCGAGCTGGCGGGTGATCTCGCCGGCCAGTCTCACCGGATCGGGGGCGGGGTGGGTCATGTTCCTCCGGGTCGGTGGACGGTCAGTGGTGGTGGCGCTGCCCGACGCGCTGTGCCTCGGCGAGGACGGCCTCCGGGCGGGCGCCGGCCAGCGGGGAGGCTCGGTCGGGGCCGGTGGGGATGCAGGCGCGCAGATAGCGGCGGATCAGGGCGGTCGCGAGTCGGGGCTTGAGCCGGTTGCTGATCGGTGGGGGTGTGCGGGTTGCTACGGGTTTCTCCGGGACTCGGTCGGGAAGGTGGGCGGCCCCGGCACGCTGCCGGGGCCGCCAAGGCGCTTACGGGGCGCGCCGGGATGGTGCGGGCTGTACGGCCGGGGCAGCGGGGGCCTGCTCTGGGGCGGGGCGGGATGTACGGGAGCGGATCTCGTGCACGGCCTGCTGGTAGGCGCTGTTGTCGAAGACCTCGGAGGTGCAGTCGACCTCGTATCCGGCCATCAGCAGAGCGGGGATCGCCCTGCTGGCCAGACGCTTCTGCTGATCTGCGTCCAGGCGTTCGGGCACGGTGTGCCAGATATACAGGGGCGCGTCGGCCGGGTATTCGTGGCGTTTCAGACCGAGCTGGTCGAGCAGGTCGTGGAGTGCGGCGGGGGAGCCGGAGGCGGTGTCGGCGTGGATGGTGGTGGTCAGGGGCTTGATGTAGATCTCGACATCGGTGCCGTATTCGTCGGCCAGGTTGGCCATGGACCTCGTTTCGGTTCAGCGGCGGCGGGCCGCCGGGGTGGCCGGAGGCAGCGCAGGGCCTGGGGGAACCAGGGCGGCCTCATGCCGGTGCGCAGCGTGTGCGGCGTGGTTGCGGGCGAGGAGAATGAGGTACGCGGTGCGGGAGAGCGAGTTGGCGGTGTCGCCGAGCTGGGTGGGGGGTTCGGGTTCCTCGCCGGGGGCGGCGCCTTGGAGGCCGCCGGCGGCGATCCAGGCCCGGACGACCACCTCCCTGGTCAGGGGCAGGAGCCCGTGGACCGGGGCGGCGATCTCGGTCAGGACCTCGGCCACCTCACTGCTGGTCTCGGCGTCAGAGGCCCGCTCAGCGAGCCGGGCCAGGTAGTGCAGGGTCGCGTCGCGTTCTGCGTCCGGTGTGGCCAGCGTGTTCAGGGCGGGGTCGAGGTGGACGCTGTGGCCGGTGGCGAGGAGGGCGTATGAGGCGGCGGTTGCCTTCCGGCGCTGCTGCTCGAGGGGCAGGCCGTGGGGTAGCCGGTGGTAGTCCCCGCGGGGTCCGGGTGCGGTCAGGAAGCCGCCGGCTTGCTGGAGGATGTCCGCTGCTTGCTCGGTGCCGCCGATGGCGACGACCAGGTCGGTGCGGGGGTCCTTGGTGATGGTGACGTACTCCAGCACCCAGAAGTCGGGCTCCGTCTGCTTCATCGCCCTCGGGCTGCCGGTGTGCGGGTGCCCGCTGGAACCGGCGGAGCGGAAGCCGGGACGGAGGTGGGAGCGGTCCGGCTTGCGGGATGCTGCAGGCCGGTCCCGATACCGATCGCTTCCAGCTGCGGGCCGAGCTCGCGCAGGGCACGGGCCTGCGCCTGGGTGTCATCCCCGTTGAGGCGGTAGACGCCGCTCTGCGGGTCCTGGACGAAGCCGTTGGCGACGAGGATCGCACCGGCACGGTCGTCGACGGGCGCGGTGGCGACGCTGCCGTCCGGCTGCCAGGTCAGCACCAGGCGGTCCGCCTGCGAGGGCAGCACCTCTTCGGTCGCGTTCAGGCGGGCCTGCGCGAGCGCGGCGTCGTAGCGGGCGAGCAGGTCGCCGGCGACCAGCTCGGCGCCGGTGAAGGGGTCGTCCGCCAGGGCGATGCCGTTCGGCTCGTTCACGCCTCGGTATGCCTCGTCGGGCAGTTCACTGGGGGCGACGGCGGCGATGAGGAAGCCCTCACGGCCGTCATGGCGGTCGAGGAGGACGAGTTGCGCGCCGTCGGTGCGGGTGAGGACGGCGGCCTGCTTCAGCGGATGCTCGGCGAGGGACGCGGCGATCAGGTCCAGGTCCCAGATGCGCTCGGCGAGTTCGATCAGGTCGTCCTTGGCGTCTGGCGGCAGGTGGGAGCTGGTCCAGGTGCCGGGGAGTTCGCCGGCGAGGACGTCGGCGTACGAGGCGAGGCGCTCGGAGTTTTCGTGGTCGTGCATGGTGTCCTTGAGCGAGGTGGGAATCAGCGCCGCAGTCCGGCGGCCACCGGGCGTGGCGGGGCCGGGAGCTTGCGCGGCGGGGGCGGGCAGGCGCACACGGCGGAGCGCTCGTGTTCGGTGGCGGGGACTTCCCCGGTGCAGGTGCTGCGGCCGGGGTGTGGGGCGTGCCGGTCGGCGAGCTGGTTGCGGAGGTAGGAGAGGTCGCCGTGGATGACGCGGAGATGCTCGTCGGCGAGGTGGCGGAGCCGCTTCGTCCAGCGCGGCGAGGACGCCGTCGTGGGCGGCGGTCAGCTCGGTCAGCGCGTCGGCGGCCTCGTCCGTGGTGGTGGCCTCGCGGATCCGCTCGGCGAGGTGAGTGACAGAGGCGCCCAGCGGCAGGTAACTGGCGGGACGCGCGTCGGTGTCGAAGTCCGTGTCGCAGTCGACGTGATATCCGGCGACCCGGAGGCGGGCGACGGCGTCGGTGGCGAGGCGGCTTTCGTCGTCCACGGTCAGGCCGGTGGGGGCGCGGTGGTAGGTCTCGTGGACGCGGACGACGTCGACGAACCCGGTGCGCTGGAGGATGCTGTGTGCCTCGGAGTCGCCGCCGCGGGCGAGGAGTTCGTCGGAGTGCGGGTCGCGGCGGATGTCCAGGACGCGGTCGGAACGGGGCAAAGAGACGTTTCTCCTACGGCGATCGGTGGGCCGTGTGCCGGACGGCGGGCGGTACGGCGGCGGCAGGGGGCTGGAGTAGGCGGGCTGCGGTGGTGTCCAGGTCCTGCTGGATGGTGTGCAGGCGGCGGGCGATCAGCTCCAGACGGTGCGCCGTGTCGTTGCCGACTGCTCCCGGCTGGCGGGCGATCCGGTGCGCCGTGTGCTCCACGAGCCCGCGGACCGTGGCCAGCGGGCCCGGCCTGCTCGTCGGCGAGCTGAGTGAGGACGCTCGCGAGCTGGGCCGATGCCGTCGGTGCCGTGCGGATGGCATGCCGCGGAGCGGGTCCGGAGCGTACGGGGACCAGGTGGAGGTCCTACGGCGCGCCTCGTCCGAGAGGCGCCGCAGTATGTCGGTGGGCGGGGCGTGCCACGCGCCGTCGGAGTGGATCAGGTTGGCGATCAGATCGAGGCGACCGTGCTGGGCTTGAACGGCGATCCAACGGCAGCCATGCTCCTTGCCGGGAACCTCAATGCCCGCGGCCCGCGCGAGCCGGTGAGCGACCTCGGCCCACTCCGGTCCGGTCAGGACCCGGTCGTCCGGGTGAAGGCGGATGTCGAGGTGGAGGATCGCCCGCCGGTCACCGTCCGGGCCGGTAGCGAACGGACGCTCCGCGTAGGGGTCTTCCAGGTGCTTGGCCCACTGGAGGGACGTCCAGGTCTTCTGCTCCTCGTCCAGGGCGAAGCGATCCAGGCCCGGCCTGTGGGCGACCACCGTGTACAGCGTCAGGCCCTCGTGGGGTGAGACCGGCCGGCCGAGCGCTTCTTCGAGCGGGTCGTGCGGTGTGTGTGTCCGCTCGTACAGGCGGGGGATCACCGGCCGCCCCGGACGTCGGCGATGTGCACGAGCTGGCCCAGGGCGGTGGTGGTGTACCAGCCGCAGTCGATCAGCTCGTCGCGGCCGGCGTACTTCGGTAGGAGGGCGTTCTCCATGGCCCGCAGGTGGATCAGGCAGTCCGGGCAGCGGCGCGAGAGGTGAACGAGGTAGCGGGGGTGGGCGGTGACGTAGGACTGGGCGCCGCCGGTCGAATCCCGCAGCCGCCATCCGTCCTCGTCGGTCGGGGTGTGCCAGGACGGGGCCACGACGCGCATCGCGGCGCCCCACAGTTCCCCGCCGGCCATCCCCTTCAGGACGACGACGGTGTCACCGGCCTGGAAGTGCGCGTGGGTGATGTCCCGGTCGGGGGTGAGAGGGTCGGGCGTCGGTGCGAACGCCGAGGTGGATGGGGGATGGGACATGAGTTCCTTCCACGCAGTTGCTAGCGGGGTGGGAGCATCAATAGTCCTGAGGAACGCCGGTTTGGCTAACCGGCGTTTCCCGGCTATGTTCCGTCTCTGTCAGCGGAACGGGTTCTCCGTCCCGCGGTCCGCCTCGGCGGCTGCGTCGAGGAGTTCGAGCAGGTCAATGCCTTCGGCGTCGCGCTGGTCGATCCACCATCCGGCACGGGTGAGGCAGCGGGCCTTCTCCTCCAGCTCGGCCCAGTCCGCCTCGTCCCAACTGCCCTCTATGACCAGCGCGGTGTGCGCGGACGTCATCAGCTGATGGCGGGAGCGCTCGCCCCAGTCCCGGGCCTTCTCCGGGCCCTCCAGCTGCGGCATGTCGAACTGCTCGGCCCACGCGACGGCAGCCTCCTGCTCGGCGGCGCGCCTCGCCGCCAGCCACTCCTCCTTCGACTCCGTGTCGGTGTCGCGTGCCGCCTTCCAGCAGTCGGTGCAGTCCTTCGACGCGAGCCAGCGGGCAAAGCCCGCCCGCTTGTCGGCAGGACGGTTGGACAGGTCATGATCCACACGGTGGGAGCATGCGTGCTCCACGGTCCAGTGCGTACGCACGGCCATATATCGGTCTCCTCAAAGGCGTTCGAAAGTGGTGGGGTTGCGCCCTGAGCAGGGCGTCTTGTGCCGGCCTCGGAGTGGGCGGCGGTGCCGGCCGCGGGGCAGCTCCACCGCGGGGCGGAGCTGTCGGTGCGCGGCGAGCAGGACGGCGAGAACGAAGGCCGCGCCGGCGGCGGGGAGCGCGGCGATGGCGAGCGGCTGCTCGGCGAGGTGTCCGGCCAGGGCGGTACCGGCGGACTGTCCGACGCCGATCGAGGGAATCAGGCACGCGTACGCCTCGCTGGTCCGGCCCGCCGGGGTAAGGGCGTTTGTGCTCACGTAGGTGCAGGTGACCACGACGGTCAGGATGGCGCCGGGCACGGCGACCGCGGCGGTGGCCGCGAACGGGCCCGGTAGAACTTCCTTGCCTGGGCACCTTGGTAGTCACTGCGAGTAGCGGCCCGTAGTCTCACTCCTTGGCGATCGGGGTTTTAGATTTCCATGCACCTGCTCTCGGGAGGCTGCCACCGACTCCTCCGCCCGTGCGGTGACGTTGCTCAGTCAGGAACACAAGACACGTTCGTGCCAGCCAGTCCGTCTGGGTGTATGGCAGGGAAATGTCCTGCATGGCGTACGGCGCCCAACTATGAATGACCCGGACAGGGTTGATCTGGTGACGGTGCTGTGTGGAGGCGGTGTGACACGGGAGGAGTTCGGGACAGTGCCCGAGGCGCGAGGGCTGGAAGCACTTGACTCAGCGGTGGTGCGCCTCCGGCGTCCCGACGGATCCCCGGCCGGTGCCGGTCTTCTCATTGCCCCCGACATAGTGCTGACGAGCGCTGCAGCAGTCGGGAGCGCCCTTGGCCTGCCCTTGGGAAACGAGTCGGTGGCGGGCAGCAGAGTGAGCGTCGATGTGCCCTTCACCGCGACAGGCACGGTGACCGAGGTTCGGGCGAATGTGGTCGAGTATCGGGTACCGGAGCGCGCCTATGAGGTGGGCGGCATCGCGCTTCTCCGGTTGCAGGCGGCCTTGCCGGATGGGCGTCCGCTGGGGATGGCCGACGCCGGCTGGCCATCGGGCCACGCACTTCGAGTGCCAGGCTTTCCACGCCATGTCCCGGGCGGTTGCTGGTTCGCCGGGCGCCTGGACCGCGCTACCGCGCTGGGGCCGGCACACCTGTTGCTGGACGCACCGGACACAGCGCCCGTGGATGCTGGGTTCAACGGCAGCCCGGTCTGGGACACAGAGCTGGGGGCCGTGATCGGCATGGCCGAAGTAATCAATGGCCCCGGCGGTCCCCAGATCCTCCTGGTCACCACGCTTGATCTACTTGCTCGACTCCCCGAACTGTTGCGGCTGCTGCCCAACGTATTCCCATTCCGGGGGCTGTCGCCGTTTACGGAGGCCGACGCGACGGTCTTCCACGGCCGAAGGGCCGAGTGCTCGGCGCTCGTGAGTATGGTGGCCCACCATCAGTGGACCGCTGTCGTCGGCCCGTCCGGTTCAGGCAAGACTTCACTGGTCCTGGCGGGAGTGGTCCCGCGGTTGCGGGAGACCGGCACTGCGGTGGCCGTACTGGATCCCGCCTCAAGCCAGCCGCTGATCGCGCTCGCCGCAGCGCTGCTGCCGCTGGTTGCGCCCGACCTGCCCGAGACGGACCGGATCCGCCGCACTGCCGAGTTGGCCGCAGTCCTGGCCGGTCAGGGTCTGGCCCCGGTGGTGACCGACCTCCTGACGCGCACCGGCAGTGGGCGCCTTCTCATCGTGATCGACCAGTTGGACAAGCTGCTCGCGCTCAGAAGATCCGGCACAGAAACCGACGAGCCGGCCCACGTCCTGTTCGCCGACAGTCTCCCTGAGACGGTACGCGTGCTCACCACCTTGCGCAGCGACGCCGTCCAGGCAGTCTTGGCCCATCCGCGTCTCGGACACGTCCTCACCCGGCAGCAGGTGTATCAGCTCGGGCAGATGGACGCCGACCAGCTCCGTCAAGTCGTGGACGCTCCCAACGACTCCGTTCCTGGACTCCGCTACGAACCCGGTCTCTCGCAGCGCATCCTTGGCCACGTGGGAGCGGAGCCGGGCAGGTTGCCGTCACTCGGCCTCCTCCTTGAGCAGCTGTGGCGTCGGCAGCGGAATGGATTGCTGACGCACCAGGCGTACGACCAACTCGGCGGCGTTACAGGAGCGTTGAGTACATACGCTGAGCAGATCTTGGCACGTTTCGCGCGGTCGGGCGATATGGAGGAAACCCGACGGCTGTTCACCAGGCTGGTCCGGATCCCGTGGGGCACCGGCACTGCGATGCCCCGCACGGCGCTGTGCTCCGAACTGGGGGAGGAAGAGCGGCACGTCGCCCAGCGGCTCGTGGACGCGAGACTGCTGGTCATCGGCTGCGACGCCGAGGGCACTGCGACCGTGGAACTCGCTCATGCATCGTTGATCACCGACTGCCCTAGGCTGGCCAGGTGGGTGGCGGAGAACCGTGAATTTCTCACCTGGCGGGAGTCCCTACGGCACGACATGGAGCGCTGGAAGAGCTACGGTCGCGCACCCGGCCTCCTGCCGGAGCCCGAGACGCTGGAGGCGGCTCTGGGCTGGCTGAGTGAGCGTGGCAGCGAACTGAGTGCAGAGGAATGCGATTATCTGGAGGCCGGACGTGTTCGGCGCCGGGTTCACCACCGATGGCGGCAGTGCCGATGGATCTGGGCCGCGGCGGCGGCCTCGGGCGGCCTGCTGATCGGGAACCGGCTTGTCGGCTCTGGCCAAGCTTCACTGGCCACTGCCGTCGCCGGAGGTGTGTGCACGGCGGCGCTCGGGATCCTCGGGTACATGCTGTGGAGCACTCGGCGCCCTCTCACGACCACACCGTGGCACCGCGTGCAGACCTTGGCCCAGGCCGCCCTGCTCGGGTACGTCGTTGCGTACCTCACCGGACAACCGGTGGTCGGCCGCCCTACGCAAGACGCCTTCAGCCCGTCAGAGACCGCCCAGGTCGTCACGGCCATCGGTGCGTTGGTTTCCGCCGTGGGCATGAGTGCAGCTGCCGTCATCCGAGCCGTCGCACTTCTGATCCACGCGCGAAACGACGCTGTGCGCGCTCGTGCCGGACTCCCTCCGGCCGATCAGACGGCACCGGACCAGGCCCAAGGAGCCGAGGACGCCGCGACCCAGTAATCCACGACGAGGTCGAAGGAGACAGCGACAGACGGCGACCGGCTCTGCCCGTCCGCTACTGTGCCGGCGCCACCGAACGCGCACAGGCGGGCCCGGCAACGAAATCCCGAGCTCGGGAAGTTGCCCGCTCCAGCAGGTAGGCGATCCGGTCCGGGCCCAGTCGCGTGGGTGTGACGACGGCAGCTTCGGCATCAGATGCGGATGGCGACCGGAGGGCCGGAGGCGTCGGTGCGGGCGCAGTTGTAGCCGATCAGCCGGGACGGTTTGCTCCTCGCGGGGACAGTGGCGGCGTCGTTGCACACGAACGTGTAGCGGATGGAGGTGCGGGGCACGTCGTGGAGCCAGGCCCGGTCGTCCTTGCCGGGGTTGATCTGCAGGCCGGAGTGCGCGACGGCGTCGGTCTGGGTGTGCGTGTGGGAGAAGAGGATCAGCGCGCCGCTGTCGGTGGTCTTGAGGGCGTAGGCGTCGGTGTAGCGGTTGTCGGCGCCGGCGAAGACGGTCGTGCCCTGGTCCCCGTAGCGGGTGCCCGTTTCGTTGTGGACCTCTATCTGCTCCTTGCTCGCCTTGGTCGGCGCGAAGACCTTCGTCCCGGTCTTCACACCTCCGGTGGAGAAGTTGTCGAGCACGCCTGTGCGCAGCAGGGCGGCGTCGGCCGCGAGGTGCTTGTTGCCGTCGGCGGCGACGGCCGTCGCGTATCCGTCCCGGTCGCGGGCGATGTCTGGCAGTTTCCGGCTGTCCAGGTCGATGACGGAGACCATCTCCCAGCGCTTGGGCTGGGGGCGTTCGGCGAACACGGCCAGCCGCGAGGGGGCCTTGCCCTTCTGCGACGAGAGCGCGGCGGCGAACCAGCGGTCCTGCCCGACGGCCAGGCGCGGGATGTACAGCTTGGCGTTGGCCGAGTCGTAGGACCACGGCTTGTACGGCTTGCGGTCCGCTGCGGGGAGCCCTTCGGTCTCGGTGTAGTCCGAGACGGACATCGCGTACAGCGGACGGTCCTCGACCGTGTCGAGCAGGGGCCGGTTCCGGGTGGCGTTGGCCTTGTTGTTGATCTTCGAGTAGCGGGCGATGACGTCGCGGGCCTGGGCGGCGGTGAGGGCGGGCGCGGGCCTCGGCGCGGTGCTGGCGCTGGGGGACTGCCTGGTGTCGGAGGAGGTGGCGTGGTCGGTGGCACAGCCGGTCAGGGCCAAGACGAGGCAGGCGGTGCCGGCCAGCAGCGGCCGGGTGCGTCGGGGGATGCGCATGGAAGGCTCCAAGGTTGAGGTAGGGGAGGGGAAGCGGGGAGAGGAAGCGCGGTGTCAGCGCATGTGCCGCGGCGTGCCCGGCGGGTGGACAGGCGGGGGAAGGGCCGGTTGGCGCGTCGGCGATGCCGGCCTTCGGGGTGCTGGCTCCTGCGGGGTCAGCGCCCGCATCCGGTCCTCAGCCACGTGCAGGACCTCTCCGAGGTTGCGGATCTCGGCGGCGGCTTCGGCTAGGTCGTAGGACAGGTCGAAGCCGTCGTCCTCCTCGGCTTCCTTGGCCTTCTCGCCGGCTGCTTCGAAGAACTCGCCGAGCTGCGCCAGCAGGCCGTCGGTGGGCTCCAGGATCTGATGCAGCAGGTCAGCGGCATCCGCGTGCGACTCGGCTCCGTTGAGCCGATCGGTCAGCGCGCGCAGCGCGTCGCCGTAGACGTAGTCGGAGCCACGGTTTGATGTGCCCGGGACGTCCCGGGCAGGGGGTGTTGGTTGGGTTGGTTTCACGTGATGGCTCTCGTGGGGCAGGGAGGCGTGGGGTAGCAGTCCGAGCTGGGCGAGGCGGCGGTCGATCGCCTCGATCAGGGGTTGGGCGCTGCCGCCGTGGCGGGCTTCGGGCCGCTGGCGAGCATCGAGGTCGTCGGAGGGGGCCGAGTCGTAGAGGACCTCGAACCGCGTCTGGTCGTCAGGGTGCTCGCGGGTCGCGATCCAGCCCTTGGGGTCTCCGGGCGTGCGCTCCGAGGGCGGTTCCTGCGGCGGACTGATGATCAGATAGCTGTCGTCGGGGAGCGAGACGCGCACGATGTAGGCGCTGAGGCCGAACTCGATGTCGCACTGCAGTCCGCGCGCTCGCAGCGGCGTGGTGATGTGCGCGTGGCGACGCCACAGCTCCTGCCACCACGGCGTGTTCACGTTGCGGTGGTCGGGAAGCGGCGCGAGAGCAGCCGTGCGGGCGTCTGTAGCGTTCGCCTCGTCAGCGTCAACGGCTTCTCCTGCGGGACACGGGTGTCCGATGTGGCGGAGGCGTTCGGCGAGCGGGGTCGTCCTCCTGCTTCGGAACCAGACTGAAGTCGATGTCGTAGTCGTCGTAGGCGGCGATCAGGTCGTGTTCCTGCTGGGCTTCACGGTTGGCGACCTGCGCCAAGAGGTCGTCGTGTTCGGCTTGGCACTGCTGGTACTCGGCCCAGTCGGCGTCGCTGAAATGAGTGGGGCGGCGGCTCGTTGGCGTGGCGACGTCGCGTTTGGGCGGCGGGTCGTGCGGACGCTCGGCTGCCGGATTGCGCTGCCTGTTTCGTTCCGGTTCGGAACGCGCGGGATGTTCCGTTTCGGAACGGTCTTCGTGTCCGAAACGGAACAGGTCCAGCCACTGCGCAGCTGTCTCGCACGCTGTACGAGCGCGTCACGAACGGTTCGGGACCCGGTGCGGCTAGCGGTGGCGACCGCCTGGTCTGGGCGGAGGCAGGGACAACGGGCTTTCCCGACGAGTGAGCGTCGAGAGGAAGCGTTGGAAACCGAGGTGTTCGTCGAGTTCCTTGGCCGCGTCGCGCAGGGATTCCGAGGTGCGCTGAAGGAAGGCGCGCGCTGAGGCGTGATCGATAACCATGCGGTCGCTGAGGTAGTGCCGGTCGGTCGGGTTGGCGGACCGTGCCAGGGACAGGGCGCGCTCTGCGGTCTCGGCGAAGTGTGGTGCTGCGTGGCTCGACATGGTCGCCGCCGTGGCGAGATGCTGTAGGAGGGTGCTGCCGGTGCGGGTGATGCGGTGCGGGCTCCGGGCGAAGTCAGCAGCCATCCGGACCACGTGGCGGGAGAGGTCCTGTGCGCCGGCGGCGTGCTGGAGCAGTGCGGTGTAGGAGGGCGCGGTCGGAACGCGTCCGTTCTCGTCGAGAAGCTCCCACTGCTGGGCGGCGTTGTGTAGTTTGTCCCTCATCGCGTTGAGTGCGCCGATAAGGTGGAGGGCGTCGTCGCGTGGTATCAGGTCGCGTTGAGAGTCGGGTTTCACGGGCCTCTTGCTGTTTCAGTGCATGCGTGCGTCGGTGTCGAAGAGCGCCAGTTCGTGGCTGTGCAGGAGGTGCTGGACGATGAAAGATCGTCCGGCGACTTTCCATAGGCCGCGCCCTCGGTTGAGGTGGGCGATGGCGTCCATCTCGACGGAGGTCAGGCCGAGCAGGGAGGCTGCGGCGTGGAGTTGGTCGGTCTCCTGGCGGTAGATGATCCGGGTGCTGCAGTCGGCGAGGAGGCCCTCGGCCAGGGCGCGGCCCTGTGATCCGGCGTCGCCGGCGGTGAGCAGGTCGGACAGCCGGTGGATGACCATGAGGTTGGCGATGCCCAGGCCACGGGAGAGCTTCCACTGGGCCTGCATCCGCTGGAGGAGGCCGACGTGGCGCATCAGGCGCCACGCCTCGTCGTAGACGATCCAGCGCCGGCCGCCTCCGGGGTTGGAGAGGGCGGATTCCATCCAGGCGCTCGCGCAGGTCATCGCCAGGACGAGGGCCGTGTCGTCGCCGGAGCCGCCGAGCCGGGATAGATCGATGGTGAGCATCGGCGCGCTCGGGTCGAAGGCGACGGTGGAGGGGGCGTCGAACATGCCGGCCAGGTCACCGTGGACCAATCGGCGCATGGCGTGGGCGAGGTCGCGGGCGGCGTCGCCGAGCCGGCCCGACATCATCCCGGCAGCTTCGTCGAGCGCGCCAGGGTTGTTGAGGGCGCTGGCGACGTCGCCGAGAAGAGGAGTACGGCCGGTGGCGGCGGCGCGGGTGACGACCGAGTCGAGAGCGATGTCCAGGGCGGTGTGTTCCATGGGCTTCAGGTCCCGGCCCAGGACGGTCCGGGCCAGGGAGCCCAGCAAGAGCAGGCGCCGCTTGCGGATCTCGCCGGCCCAGTCGGCTTCGGACACGCTCTGTGGGCGCGGGGCCGCGTCCAGGGGGTTCAACCGTCCGGGCAGTCCGGGCCCGAGAGCGACGGACCGGCCGCCGAGAGCCTGCGCCACCGGTGTCCATTCGCCCTTCGGGTCGCACGGTACGTAGACGCGGTAGCCGAAGGCGACCGACCGTAGCGCGAAGGACTTGGCCAGAGCGCTCTTGCCCTGACCGATCACGCCGGCGAGCAGCAGGTTCGGGTTGGTGAACCCCTCGACCTTGCCGTACAGCGCGAACGGGTCGAAGACGAAGCTCGCTTCGGCGTGGACGTCGCGGCCGATGTAGATGCCCTCGGCGCCGAGGCCGCCTTCGGCCAGGAACGGGTACGCGCCGGCGGCTACGGCTGTCGTCATGCGGTGGGCGGGGAGTTTGAGCCGGGTCCCGCGGGCGGAGGCGGGCCCGGGTCTGCCGCTCGTCGGGTAGAGCGGGGCGGGTGTCTCGTGCTCGGCGGTTGTGGCCTGGGCGGGGTGGGTGCTGGTTTCGGCGCGTGCTTTGGCGGTGGCTTCGGCGAGTTGTCGGCGGGCGGCCTTGCGGCTGGCGCGGTCGGTGCCGTGGGCGGTGAACAAGGGGGAGGCGGAAGCGCGGCGGGCGCGACGGGCGGGCCGGTGGCTCATCGGGGGCCCTCGATTCTGCGGGTGGTGCTCATCGCGCGCAGGCCGTGGTGTGCGGGCGGAGGTCGGTGGGGGTGGTCTTGCGGCGGATGCTGTGCCCGGCGGCGAGGTGGCGCTGGCAGATCGTCAGAACAGGCGGCCCTTCGGGCAGCCGTTCGGGTCGGCATGTGCGTGCCTCGGCGTCCGCCGCGGTGTCGGTGGGCAGCAGGTGGAACGCGCTGTGGACTTCGTTGGTGGCCTGCCAGAGGCGAGTGTGCGCGGCGGCCAGGAGGCGGCTGGCAGCGGGATGGGGAGGACGGGTGGTCTCGGCGAGCCGGTCCAGGAGGTGGAGCAGGGCGGTGAGGTGGGCGTGGAGCACGTCGAGGTGCTGCCGGTCCGCCGGCGGGGGCGGGGCGGCGTCCGGCGGAGCGAGGGCGCGGGTGTGGTGGCGGACTCCGGCGCTCGCGGCGCGCAGGTAGGGGTGCGCGTCGCCCGCGGGTGTGCGTGAGGTCAAGGGTGGCGGTCCTTCCTGCCGGGCGGCAGGGCTGGCGGCGGGTGGTCCGACGCGGATGAGCGAAGAACGGCGGGCCAGGGGGCCGGCCGGTGGGATGGGGCCAGCTCACAGAGCGGTCCGGGCGAGGGGGAGCGCGCCGAGGGCGAAGGCATCGGGCTGCTGGTAGTTGAGCCTGCGCAGATCGACGCCGGAGGTGACGGCGTGGGTCTCGATCTGTGCGCAGGCGGCGTCGAGGAGGGCGTCGGTGGCGGCCGTGACGGTGACCAGTCCGGTCAGGGCCACGTCCGCGTGGCCGGCGATGAGCTGGCGTTCACGGGTCTTGACGTCGGTGTACTCGACGGAATCCTCTTCGGAATCGACCTGCCCGCGGCGGGCGCGCTCGTTGGCGTCGGCGATGATGGCGGCTTTCCGACGCTGTACGTCCCGCAGAGCGGACTCGAGCCCCTGCGGCACGTAGATGAGGGAGAGGCTGCGCCGGACGCCGGCGGTGAACATGATCCCGTGAAGGAACCCGGCGTTCGTTTCGGTGCGCGGCCAGTTTTCCACCCAGTACGTCGCGTGCCGCGCGCTGTCGGTGGCGAGGCGGTTGTACTCCTCGATCTGGACGACGGGCCCGGCGGCTGCGGGATCGGCCTCGGCGCTGCCGGTGTCGGACCACTGCTGGAGTGCGGCGAGCGCGTTGGGGTCGTAGGCGGTGCGGATGACGGCGGCGATCTCCCGCGAGGTCAGCCACCCGGTGACCATCAGCCCAGCGTTGCGGGCGGCCTGCGCGATGGAGGCGGTGGTCTGTTCCATGACGGTGAAGGCTCCCGGCAGCCCTCCGCCGGCCTGGCGGATGAGGCGTCGGGCGGCCTTGAGGTCGAGGGAGATGGCGAGGTAGGTCTCGTGGGGTGCGGCGGCGGGGCCGGCCGAGGTGACCAGTTCGGAGTAGATCTGTCCGGCGACCGGTGTTTCGGGCTGCCCGTGCTGGGTCCAGTGGCGGGTGAGGGTGTCGCCGCTGTCGGGGACGGTGCGTTCCAGCACCTGCACGGTGGCGATGTGCCCGGTGCGGGCGATGCCCGCGAGCGCGCGGCCCCAGCTGGTGACGTTGTGGTTCTGTGAGGCGGGGTCGAGAAGGGCGAAGGCGCGGCTGCTGACCCGGGCGACGGCCGTGAGGGTCTGCTGATGAGGGTCGTGCACGGCGGCAGCGCCGGTGGCCGAGTCGCCGGGGGTGACGACCTTCAGCGAGGCGGCGCTGCCGGGCAGGTGGAGGACTCCCTCCTGCCGGGGCCGCGTGACAGGCCGGGCGAGCCAGAGCGTCTGGCCGGTACGGCGGCGGTGTGCGTAGCGGGCGACGACTGGTGCCCAGTCGATCAGGGAGCGGCCGTGCCGGCGGATGGCGATGAGGGCACCGGATGCCGCCCACAGCGGGGCCAGTGCCACGGCGCCGAGCAGCCCGGTGGAGATCAGCGTCATCAGCAGCAGCGCCAACGTGCTGGAGGCGAGGATGAGTTGGGGCAGGGAGAGGCCGAGGAGGATGCCGCGGCGTGACCGGTGAGGGAACTTCACCGTGACCGGGGCGAGGGAGAGATCAGTCAAAGGACGGGTCCTGGGGAGGCGGGTGGAACCCGGGGGCGGGAAGTGCAGGGCACGTCCCGCCCCCGGTAGACGGGCAGGGAATCAGAGACCGGTCGGAGGCGGCGGCGGTCCCGCCGTTTCGCTCTTCGCGGCGTTGTGTGAGCCGGAGGACGGCGGAGCGCCCTGCGGCGGCGGGGTCGTGGTCGGCGGGCTGGATCGCCACCTGTTGCCCTGGCCGGAGGCGGTGTTCGCCCCGGGTCCGCCCGGTCCCGGGCTGCCGCCCACCTGTCCGCTGGTGTCGTCGGACACGCTGGTCGGTGCGGGCTGGACGGCCTTGTCCAGACCGGACTTGATGGCATTGCCACCGGGTGAGACGCCTGTTCCGCCGCCCTGTGAACCGTCCTTGCCCTCTGCGTCTCCGCCGGTCGGGTTGGCGGCGATGTCGCCGGGGAAGCCCCCTCCGCCCGCGGCGTCGGGGCCCTGCAGTGCGGCGCCTGCGCCTGCTGCCGCACCGCCGGTCCCTGCGGTGGCCGCTGCTGCCGCGGCCTTGCGGGCGCCGTTTTCGGCGTGCGCCTTGGCGAGCTGGGCTCCGGCACCACCGGCGCGGTGGAGGGACTCGCCGTCGGAGCCGTCTGCTGCCCAGTGGACGAACTTGAAGGTCGCGTACGGACACAACAGAACCAAGATCATGATGACGATGCCCGCCATCACATCGGCGAGCGCGGAGAGCCCGTCCTTGGCCTCGGATTTGCCCATCGCGGCGATCCCGAGCACGAAGACGACCGTCATCAGCAGCTTGGAGACGACGAGGGTCGCGGTGGCCTCGATCCAGCCCCGGCGCCAGCGGCGTGCTGCCTCCCAGCCGCCTCCGGCACCGGCGAAGACAGCCAGGGTCACCATGACGAGGATGCCGACCTTGCGCACCATCATCACGCACCAGTACAGCAGGGCACCGACGGCGGCGGCCAGGGCGGTGAAGACGGCGACGAGCCAGCCCAGTCCGGCCAGTCCCGGGATCTGGTTGACCTTGACCATGCGGCGCACCGCTGAGGCGATGTCCGTGTTCGCGGCCTGGAAGAGGCCGGCGGACAGGGCGTCGACCACTTCGATCGCGACGGTGGTCAGGGAGATCGCGGCGAACGCGAAGATCACCCCGGAGGCGGTGCCGGTGAACGCCTGGGTGAGGGCCTGGCCGTCACGCCGGATCGCGGCGCGGACGAGCTGGGCGCAGAAGGTGGACACGAGCACGACCAGACCGATGGGCAGGATCATCTCGTAGTTGTCGCGGAACCAGCCCGCGTTGAGGTCGACGCGGGTGGTGACATCGACGGTCCTGGCGGCAAGGTCGGCCGCGGCAGCGGCCAGTTCACCGGCGCTCTTGGCCATCCAGTCGCCGATCGCCTTGCCCGGGTCGGAGGCGAAGTCCACGGCCTGGCCGACCGCGCAGACCTTGTCCGCCAGGGGGAGTTCACAGAACCCCATGAGCAGCTCCTTTCGGTCAGGGCGCGACGCGCGGGGCGATGGCGACGAGCGAGCAGTTGGACGAGGGCCGGCACTGCATGGCCAGGGTCACGGCCCGTTCCTCGGCTCCGCCCCCGCCTTTCTGCCAGGCGATGCTCTGCTTGCCCGTGACGGTGACGGCGTAGATGTACGCCTTGGTGATCTCCGAGGGGTTCTCCGCCAGGGCCTGCTGGAAGGCAGCGGGATAGTGGGCTTCGGCGACGGTGGCACGGGCGTGCTGCTTCTGGTCGGCCATCCGCGACCACAGCAGCGGGTCGGGAACGTGGCCGGAGACGGACGCCCAGTCGGCGTACGTGGACTCCTTGGTCATCCAGGCACGCATGCCGGCGAGTTGCTGGTCGCGGCTGGTGTCGCGGGTGTCGTAGGACCACAGCATCTGGGCGGCTGCCCTGGCGTAGGCGACCGGCTCGGAGATCTGCGGAGGCGTGGGCACCGACCCAGGGCCGGAGGAGGGCTCGGGGGCGGCCTCGGAGGCGGACGGGCTGCCGGCCGGGGCGGGCGCGGCGGTGTCCGGAGCCCTTTGGCCGTTTCCGCTGCCGGTCACTACGGCGGCGATCCCGGCGATGACCAGCAGCACGGCCACGACCGCGGCGACGATCGCGATGCGCCGGTTGGCCGACCAGCCCGTGCCGTAGGAGGACAGGGACAGGGCGGGGGATCGTTTGCGCATCAGTGCACCTGTGAGCCCAGGTTCGAGAAGAACGCGACGATTCCGTTCGCGGCTCCCAGACCGAGCGCGGCGCCCGCGGAGACGGTCGTGCCCTTCTTTCCGTTGGCCTCGGCCTGGTGGCCACCGGTGTGGTGGCCCCAGGCCCACACTCCGAGGGAGACGGCGAGGGCGCCGACGACGGCGATGATCCCGAACATGTTGATGCTGCTGACGACGTTCTTCAGCACGCTCAAACCGGGCAGGCCGCCGCCCTTCGGCGAGATTCCTGGGTCGTAGGCGAGCTGGAGGACGCGGTCTGCGAGAGGGACGGACATACGTGTGGCGGGGCTCCTTGCATACGCGGCCACGCGAGGGCCGACGGGAAGGGAAGACGAAGGGGGAGGTGCGCGAGGGGCGCGGGCGAGGTCACAGGACGCGGCGGGCGGCCAGAATCGTCCAGTCCTTGACCGGGGTGATCCGGACCGGCTTGGTGGTGCGCGGCGCCTCGATCACGAGGCCCTCGCCCATGTACATGCCGACGTGCTCGGGCCATGCGGCGGTACCGCGACTGAAGATGAGGTCACCGGGCGTGAGATCAGCGGGCGAGACGGCCTTTCCCTCGCCCACCTGCGTGTACGTAGTGCGGGTGAGGGTGACGCCGGCCTGCGCGTACGCCTGCTGCGTCAGGCTGGAACAGTCGCAGCGGCCCATGGGATCGGGGCCGTGCGCGTTGGTGCAGGACCCGCCCCACTGATAGAGGGTTCCGAGCTGCTGCATCGCCCAAGTGAGGGCCTTACGGGCCTTCGGATCGACGTCCTCGGGAATCGCGTAGCCCTTCGGCACGCTCCCCTCGGGGATGCGGCCGAACCCGGAACCGTCCTGTCCCGGCGTACAGCCGGTCGTACGGGTCGACGGCCCCTTGTCCTGCGCCGCGTCCTTGCCGCCGCCGGGGAAGGTCTTGGCGATGGCGGCCTGCAGCGCGGTGGCCAGCTTCTCCCACTGCGCGTAGGCGTCCGGCAGGCCGGACTTCTGCACGACTTGGGCGGCCTGGGTGACGGTCATCTGCTGCCACCCGCTCACCTTGAGCAAGTGCTGGTAGAACTGCTCGCTCGCGTAGGTGGGGTCGCGGATCTGCTCGGCGCTGCCCCAGCCCTGGGAAGGGCGCTGCTGGAAGAGGCCGAGGGAGTCGCGGTCGCCGTAGGCGAGGTTGCGCAGCCGGCTCTCCTGCATCGCCGTGGCGAGCGCGACGATCTGCCCGCGCTTGGGAACGTCGAGGCTGATGCCGGTGTCGACGATGGTCTGCGCGTGCGGGATCTGCTCACCGGGCAGGTCCAGGCCCTTGATGCGGACCTCGGAGGCGTCGGCGCCGTCGAGGATCTTGGTGACCTGGTCGGTGACCTTGTCCGTGTCCAGGCCCGGCAGGCACGGGCCGACGGCGCTGGAGTTGGTGGGGGCTGCGCTGGAGCTGACCATCATCATGGCCGCGCCGCCGAGGAGGAAAGGAGTGATGACGACGACGCCGATGCCGGCGGCGAGCGCCTTCAACCGGAGCGGACCGCTCGCCGGTCAGCGGTGTCGGGCGTGGGTGGGTAGCGAGACGTCATGAATGTGTCCTTGCGGGGTGCGGTGTCCGGCGTGCCGCGTACGCGTGGCGAGATGGAAGGGCGCGGCGGCCGGGGTGGGCGATCGGAGGCGGGCCGCTGCGGGGCGAGTTGCCGCTTGCTCCGCGTGGCTGGGTAGTGAGCTAGGTGTGCCGGGGCAGGGGGTACCTCCGTGAGGTTTGGCGGGGGAGTGGCCAGCGGCGGTGTGCGCCGGGCGGTTCAAAAACAGTAGGTGCGGATTGGCGGTTGACCAAAAAGTCGGCGTGAGGTGCCGGAAATCGGCACTTCGATAGGGCACTTCTTGGTCGTCGGCGGTTTCGCCTCTACAGTTTTTGGACTCCCCTCGCCCGTCCTCGGTATGCGGCCCTGGGTTTCTGCATGCCCAATTCCGGCCCGAGAGGACTCCTGTGCGAGGCGGTTTTCTCTCTCCGCGTTTCCGCACCCGAATCGGGGTCCCTCTTTGCCTTTTTCCCTTCACCAGGGCGACGCTCTGGCTGTTCTCTCCGGCCTTCCGGACGGCTGCGTCGACTCCGTCATCACCGACCCGCCGTACAACTCCGGCGGTAGGACAGCGAAGGAGCGCACCACCCGCTCCGCGAAGCAGAAGTACACCTCCGCCGACTCCAAGAACGGCCTCGCCGACTTCACCGGCGAGAACATGGACCAGCGCAGCTACGGCTTCTGGCTGACGCAGATCATGACGGAAGCCCACCGCCTCACCAAGACCGGCGGGACGGCTCTGCTGTTCACCGACTGGCGCCAGCTCCCGACCACGACGGACGCGATCCAGGCGGCCGGGTGGCTTTGGCGAGGTGTGTTGGCCTGGCACAAGCCGCAGGCCAGGCCCCAGAAGGGCCGGTTCACCCAGAACTGCGAGTTCATCGTCTGGGCGTCGAAGGGTCCGATCGACAGCGCCCGGAATCCGGTCTATCTGCCGGGTATGTACTCGGCATCGCAGCCCTCCGGCGTCAAGCGCCAGCACATCACGCAAAAGCCCGTCGAGGTGATGCGCGAACTGGTCAAGATCAGCCCCGAAGCCGGCACGGTGCTCGACTTCTGCGCCGGATCCGGCTCGACCGGGGTCGCTGCCCTGCTCGAAGGCCGGGACTTCATCGGTGTGGAGAAGACCGAGCACTACGCATCCATCGCGGCCGACCGGCTCACCGAGACGATCCGCGAAACCCTCACGCAGGACGACGTGGTTCTCACCGTCTGAGGCGGGAACGGCAAGGGCCCCCCTTTAGCCCATTCCGGGACTCCTTGCTGCGACACGCCCTTCTCGTGGCCGGGTGAATGGTGCCCCGCGCCGTGTCCGCTTTCCTATTTCCAACCCTGCCAGGAGGTCATCCTTTCGTGTCTGAACCCGTAGAACCCCCGGCTGATGGGGAGTCGGAGCCGGTGCGCATTCCGGATTCTGAACTGGAGGGGATCGAGGCCAGCGTCCGGCGGCTGATGGAGCAGTCGGCGCAGCAGGCCCAGCAGCTCGACCACCTCGCCTCTGCCCCGTCACCCGGTCCCGCCCAGCCGTTCGCGGCGTTCGGTATGCCAGGGCTCACCGGACCGCCCCCGGCCGCGCCGCCGGAGCCGCGTCCGATCCTGGAGCTGGACGGGGAGGAACGCGAGGACGAACTCGATTCCCTGTCGGACTGGGTCGACGACTTCCTCCTTCCCGTCTACGGGGCGGAGGTCACCACCGCGGCGCCCTGGTGCCTGCAATGGCAGGAGCACGACGTGGTGGTGGCGTGGCTGCACGCCCTGTGGCTCGCCTACCAGCAGCACAGGGACCCCGAGTCGGGCCTGTCCGGGCTGTTCGTGTGGCACCGCGACTTCCTCACCCACGCCATGGCCGCGATCCGTGCGCCCGGCGGGCCGCTGTCGGCATGCATGACCTCCCCGGATCGCCCGGCTCACCGCCTCCTGCCCGGCCCGCCTCCCTCAGCCCGTGGCGAGAAGGCGCCGGCGAGCGATGCGGCACCTTCCGGGTCCGGTGAGTCCTACCAGCTGACGGCGTGAGCGGGGGCCAGCAGCGGGCGGCCTTCGGCCTCAGCTTCGACCCGCGCGCGCTGAGCGATCTCCTCCAGGCCCCGAGCGACATCCGGGACCTCACCCTCGCCTACCTGCAGGAAGTGGTGAACGCGGAGCGCTTCGGGCTGCGGCTGACCGGTGACTTGGAGGACTACCGCAAGCTGTTCGTCGACTCCCGCAAGGACTGGCGCGTCGTCTACGGCGTGCGCCCCGCACCGGCGGAGTCCGGCTACCGGCGGGAGATCCACGTCGTCGCCGTCCGCCCGCGGGCCGGCAACGACGTCTACGACGAGGTCGGCCGCCGCCTGGGAATGCCCCGCCGGCCCCTGAGCGCCCGCACGCACGCGGCCCGTTCCCGCTCACCCCAGCTCACCACCCGCGCACCGGCACCCAGGCCGGGACCGCCGCCCTCCGTAGAACCTGGCCTGCCCCGCCCGCCGCACAACGCCTCGCACGACCAATCCCGTTGACCACCCGGAGATCTCGCCTATGGCCCCTGATCCCGCGCCGGCCCAAGGCCGGCGTGCGCTCTCCGCGCTCGACCACCGCATCGAGGCCGCCACCGGCCACGATGTCGACACCCTGTGGGCCCATCGCGAGCGCGGCGTCCTCGACGAGGACCACGCCCGCCTCGTCGACCAGCATCGCGAGTTGACCCAGGCCGAAACCGGCGTCACCTTCCACCGGCAGCTCCTCAACCGTCTGTTCAGCGGCGAGTTCCCCGTCGATCGCGCTCTGCTCCAGCGCCTCGACCGCACGGTCGACCAGCTGGAAGAAGCTGCCGACGTACGCGCCGCCGCCGTGCAGCGGGTGCTGGCCGCCCTGGAGCTCATCGAGGCCGCCGCCGCAAGCGCCTCACCGACGGTCAAGGCTGACGCGCTATCGGCCGCTGACCAGGCAGCCCTGCTCGCGATCGCGGGTGGCGCCAAGTTCTACGAGCACCTGCTCACCCACCGGATGTCCGTGAGGTGCGCCTCCGGCGCGCGCATCCCGTACGCCGAGCTGCAGCGGCTGGAGAACGCCGGACTCGCCTCTCGCGACACCGCCCATCCCGTACACGCCGGACAACCCGTTGTCCTGACCGACGCCGGACGCGCCGCCCTGCGCGCCGCTCGCCCCCAGCCGACTCCAACCCCTCTGCCAGATAGGACAGTTCGCCCCGGCTCATGGCCATCCACTCCGGCACCCCGGCGCTGACCCCGCACCGAAAGATTCCTCTTGCCTCCCATCGACCCTGCACTCACCGGGAAGGACGTCCCCGAAGTCGTCTTCGACCTGGACGATCTCGACGCCGACCTAGGGGTCTACCGCGACTTCTACCGCCATGTCGCAGTGCGCGAGGACATGCTCGTCCCCCTCGCCGAACACCACACCCCTGACGGCGTGCACAGCTACTACGTCCTGTTCGACCGCACCGCCACCTACGATCACCCAGGCATTCCTCAGTACATCGCCGTGCACCTGAAGCGGGACCAGACGAGGAAGACGTTCGACTGGGATCATGCTCTGCTGCCGCTGCCCGCGATGGCGCAGTCCTGGCTGATCCACCGCGGATGCCCTCCCGATGCCATCGGACTCAACCCTGCGGCGGACTTGGGCCCGCCGCCGGCAGACGAGATGACGCGAGCCCTGGAACAGCGTCTTGTCGGCGACGGAGACCACTTCGCGATGGGCTACTCCTACACCCGGGACGACCTGGACGACATGGTCACATTGGTGGCCCTGCGTGCCCTCGACGAGCGAACCCTCTCCCCGTTTCGTGTCGTGGTCGAGGAGGTCGACACCGAGGTGTGGTCCTACACCCTGCGCGAGGGCGGCTTCGACACGGTGGGCGAGGCACTGCAGTGGTGCCGCGACCGCCTCGCCGGCGAGGTCAGCCCTCTCCCTCCGGTCCGCCCGGCAGCCGCAGCCAGCCGCCCGGCCGGCGTGCCGAAGGCCCCTGCTCCGCGCCCTCCCGGCCGCTCGCGCTGAGCGCCGAGGCCGAGGAGAGCGGCGCAACATAGCCGACGATCGCCGGTTAGCCAAACCGGCGATTCTCCGGACTCTTATGGGGCCGCAGGGAAAACCCCCGCTGCACCATTCCACGCAATCCCTATGCCTGCACGGAGATCTCTTCCGCATGCACACGACCCCACCCTTCAAAACCGCCGCGGTGATCGGCGCGATCGCTCTCCCCCTGCGGGCGGCCCCACCACCAGCTGCGCGGCGCCCCCAACCACCACGTCACTGGCTTCGCGACAACCGGAATGTGGCGCTGCCGAGTTCATCGCATTCACGACTCCCGACACCTGAACGACCGGGCCGCTGAGCCCTTTTCGGAGGAGCTCTCCTTGCCTGACGAAATAGCCGAAGCCGCCACGGACATCGTGGGGGTGCTCACCGAACAGATCGAAACGCGATTCGGGATGGATCTCGACCGGCTGAAGGCAGCGGTCGCCGCAGCCCCCGCAGCCAACCGTAAAGCCACCGACATCGTCAGGTGGCACGGCCTGCTCACCGAGTCCCAGGCGGCACTCGACCGTGCCGAGGACGCCCTCGTCGCCGCGCTGCACACACAGCCCAGCGAGGTGGACGACCCGACGATGGACCTCGCCCACCGCGTCAACGCGGCCGTGACCACGCGGGACGGACGGGCCCTAGTCGTGCGCTGGCTCCTCGACCCGAACGCCCCGGGAAAGCAGAGTCTCGCCGCCGACCGGCTCGCCCGACTCAACCGCGCCACCCACAAGGGCCCGGCCCCGCAGACCAGTGCCCCGCGCCGCCCCGCGACCGAGCCGGCAATGGCATCGCGAACGGGCAGGGCAGCGCAGCGATGAGCGTCCGGCTCAAGCCCAGCACCATCGACAGCCGGCTGGCCGAGGTCTTCGGCGCCCCCGTGCCCGAGCTGTACGCGGCTGCGACCGGCGCCGATTGCTCTCCTGCGCTGACGCGCGCCCTGGAACTGCGCTCCTTCCTCGCGCTCGCCGAGGAACAGGTCGCCCGAGTCCGCGACCGCGTACACGCCGACATGGCACCCGAACGCGACATGGCCGAGCTGTCAGCCGCACAGCTCCGCCTCGACGCGCAGTGGCTGGACGCGGGCCTCGTCGCCCGCGACAGCTACCGCGCCGCCCTGGACGACCTGCTGCGCACCATGCCCCCCGGCCAGCGGCCCCGGCCTGTCCGGCTCATGCAGGCAAGCGTCTTCACGACCCTGCCCCCTCCCACGGCAGCCGGACTGACCGGACATCCGCAGCCGTCCAGAGCTGCGCGCCACAACATCTAAGAACGGAAGATCCCCATGTCACACCTGATCAAGAACCCGCGTATCCGCACGGGAGCGGCCGTAGCGACCCTGGGCCTCGCCCTCACCGCGGGTCTGGCAGCCACGCCCGCCTCCGCGGCGAGTTCGGGCTGGTGGACCTCCCCGGGCAACCGCGCCGAGGGCTACTACAACAGCGCGACCAGCCAGGTCTTTGCCAACGACCTCAAGAAGGATGGGTACAGCGCGATCACCCAGGTCCGCACCGTCCGCGACGGCTACTACGTCACCGACGTCACGGACAAGTTGGCCAATGGTCGGGGCAGTTGGAAGACGCCGACGATCTACTCGGGCGTGAACTTCAAGATGCGGGTCTGCGTGGTGAAGAGCGGCCACAAGCCCACGGGGTGCGGGGCCTGGCACCAGTTCATCAAGTAGGAGCTGCCCCTCCTCCTGAAGCCACCTTGTGACACCTACCTGAAGGCGTGTCACCGCCGTGTTGCCCCGATCGGGGGCCGCCCGGCGACCGGCCGCCCCGGCACCCTCGCGCGCCGGGGCGGCCCGGCCCCGCCGACCGTGAAGGCCACCGCTTGCCCCATCCGACGTCCCCCGAGATAGCCGGACGGATCGAGGACCTGTACGGCGCACCGCTCGCCGATCTCGAAGCCCACGCCCAGGACCAGCCGCCCGGCATGCTCTCCGCCCTGCTCGGCATGCACGACGACCTCGCCCTCGCCGAGCGCAGCATCGACTTCCAGCGTGACCGCCTTGCCCGGCTCATCCACCCCGAGCGGCAGATCGGCCCGCACGAGGTCTCCCACCTCCTCGACGGGACCCGCCGCCTCGCCGAAGCCGTCGCCGTCCGCGAGGTTCAGGCCAAATCGGTCGCCGCCGTCCTGCAGAGCCTGGCCCGCGTCCCGGCCCCGATGCCAACCCCGCCGGCTCCCTTGCCGCCAGCTCCGGCTCCGCCTCATGCGGCGCCGAGTCCGGCGCACAGCCGCTGACCCGCAGGCGATCCCCCTTCTCCTTCACCCAGGAGTTCCTCCTTTGGCCATCACCGCTCTGCCTCCTGACACCGACGCCGACATCGCCCGGGTCGCCGAGGCCCTCGCCATGATCACCCCGCGCTGGAACGTGAGGATCCTCCTGGCCCTCTCCGGCCCGCCACTGCGCTACAGGGAACTGGCGGGCAAGGTGTCCTGGCTGCAGAACAGCCAGACCCACCTCAAGCTCAAGGCGCTGTGCGAGGCCGGACTCGTCGAACGCACCGAACACACCGCACGGCACGTGACCTACGGCCACACCGAACGTGGCGCTGCCCTGCTGCCTATCCTGCCGATGAGCGTCACCTGGGCCGAGGAACACCTGGAGAAGACGGACCGCCCGCTGCCCGCGATCGAGCAGATCGAGGACACCCTCACTCTGCTCACCCGGCGCCACGCCGCCGCCATCCTGTGGGTGCTCAAGGCCCGCCAGGAGGTCAGCGGCCGGGCCCTGGCCCGGCTCGTGATGCCCCGCAGCGACTGGACCAACGTCTATCCGCCCTTGCGGCAACTCGTCGCCGACGGCCTGGTCGACACGGACGGCATCGGCAGGCCCTACCGGCTGTCCTCCGCAGGCGACGGCCTTGGCCCCCTGCTCGGAACCCTGTCCGCCTGGTCCGCCGGGCAGCCCCTCGACCGGCCGGCCCAGCACCCGATCTGGGGGAACCCGCACGCGAAGCCCGCGCCGAGGCCGTGGGTCAGCAGCCAGTCCCGGCCGGCCCGCACGGCGCTCCCACCCGCACGGACAGCCCCGTCCTCTCCGGCCTGGGACAACGGGGATCTCTTCTCGCACGCCACGACCGCCCGCCCGAAGGCAGCCATCCCGGCGGGAGGCCCGCGCCGATGAGCACCCCTCTCACCTCGGCCGACGCGCAGCGCATCGTCGAAGTGCTCGCCTCGCGGCCCCTGGTTCGTCTCGTCTCCGAGATCGACGACAACGGCGCCATAGCGCCGCGACGGCTGGCCGGCACCCTGCCCGACCTCTCCACGCACCAACTTCGCAGCGCATCCGACACGGCCCGCGCCCTCGGTCTCGTCCGGCTGGCGCCCGGCGCCGGTCTGGAACTGACTGAGGCGGGGATGGAGTTGGCCGACCTGTACGACGCGATCGCTCGCTGGGCCCGACGCCACGCCGTCCCGGCCCTCGTCAGCGAGTTCAGCAGCCGCATCCGGTGCGTCCTCGACCTGCTGGCACCATCGCTGACCACCGAGCGCGCCGATGGTGCGGAGGTGGGCCTGGCCCGTCTCCACACGCTTCTGATCCAGTGGCTGGCCGACAACCCCCACGTGGCCAGGATGTTCGAACCTGAGCCGGTCGCGTGAGCCAAGCGGTCACACCCCGGCCCGCACGCCACACCACCGGGCTGATGCGCAGCATCTACCTGCCGCGCACGGCGGACGCGTTGGCGTTCGCGATGTCCACCTACGGCATTCCGCTGCTCGTCCTGGCCACGACACGCTCCGCCGCGCTGACGGGCCTCGCGTTCGCCCTGGAGTGGCTCCCGCGGCTGGCTGCGTTCGGGTGGGCCGGACCGGTTGTCGAGCGGCGCGGGGCCGCGAGGGTCTTCCACCTCGCCTCCCTGGGACGCGCGCTGGCCCTCGCCGCAGGCGCGGCCCTGCTCCGCCTCCATCCGTCCGGCATGGTGGCGAGCGCGACCGTGATGGTGCTCGCGGCGACCACCGGCGTACTCACCGAGTTCAGCTACATCGCGGCCGAGACCGCAGGCGCCGCTGCCGGCCGTAGAGCGGGGGCGCGGGCCCACCGTGTCCAGGCCGTCCTGCTGGGGATCGACCAGACCGCGACCCTGGCCGGACCGGCGCTCGCCGGACTGCTCCTGCTCACGGGCCCGCCGCAGATGCTCGCGGTGATCACGGTGCTCTCGCTTCTCGCCGCGCTGCTCGCCCTGCGCACACCGCCCTCGTCCGATGCCCCTGTCCGGGCTTCGAAGGACGGCGCGAGTGCCGGGTTGCTCACCGGGTGGCGCACCATCCGGTCCCTGCCCGCGCTCGGCTGGCTCGTGACCGGACTGACCCTCTCCAACCTCGCGATCGGCTTCCTCCAGGCCGCCGGTCCGGTGATCGTCGTCAAGCACTTCGGGCACTCGACCACCGCCGTCGGCCTGGTCTGGTCCGCAGCCGCGGCAGCCACGCTTCTGAGCGTCACACTCTGCCGGTTCGCGATCGACCGCCTGGGCCTGTGGCCGGTCGGAGCAGCCTGCGCCGCCGTCGCCTCACTCGCCTGCCTCGCAGCCGCACAAGCCCCCGACTACCTCTGCTACTTGGTCATGGTCGCGGTTCTGATGGCGGCAGAGGGCGGCATGACGGTGGTCCTGCGCACCCTGCGCTCCCGCCTGATCCCACCCGACCGGTTCGCCAGCACCCTGTCGGCAACCATCCTCATCCTCCTGCTGCCCTTCCCCATCGCCGGCGTACTGACCGCGATCACCTCGCCCGACGCGCTGGGCCACGTCATCACCATCTGCGCCGCGCTGCAGGCCCTCGGCCTGTTCTGCGCCTTCGCCCGCCTACGCACCGATCCTGCCCTGCGCACTTGACCGCGCTGCGCCCCCAGCCTGTGGAGAACTGCATGTCCATCGCCGCCCTCGGATCGCACCGCGCGACCGGTCGCACCATCACCGAGCAGTTCCACGCCTTCGACGCCCACAACCCGCTCGTCTCCAAGGCCCTGGAACGCCTGGCCGCTGGCGCAACTCGGGTCAGCTTGAAGTACCTGTTCGAGGACCTGCGCCGCCAGCTCCCGTACGGCGTGGCTGGGCTGAGCAACAACGTCACCGCCCTCTACGCCTGGCGGTTGATCGGGTCCCACCCCAAGGGGGCCGGCGCGTTCGAGCTGCGCCGCCGCCGTGCCGACTGACAGGACCCGTCCCATATCCCGCCGCGCACCAATTCGGAGAACCTTTCTTGTCCGCACGCCCCCGTGTTCTCGTCGTCTCGCCCGGCGATGAGACCTACCGTGGCTACTGCCTTGAGCAGGTGGCCGCCGAGTACGACATTGTCCTGCTCACCGGCGCTGAGCCGACGTGGGAGAGGCCGTACATCGTCGACCACGCCGTCGCCGATCTGGACGACACCAAAGCCCTGCTCACTGTTGCCCGGAGCCTGGCGGCCCGCCACGACCTCGCCGGCGTGGTTACCTGGGACGAGTGGTGTCTCGTCCCCACCGCCCGCCTCGCCCGCGCGTTCGGCAGGTACTCGACGTCCGTCGAGGCAGTGCGCGGCTGTCGCAACAAGGCGATCGCCCGTAGCCTGTTCGCCCGCCACGGGGTGCCTTCGGCCGCCTCAATGAAGGCGCGGACCCTGCGGGAAGCCGCTCTGGCGACGACGACGCTGGGCTATCCCGCTGTCATCAAGCCCGCCGCGTCCGCCGGAAGCATCGGTGTGATCCGCGTCGACCGGCCCGAAGAACTGCCCGCCGCCTTCGCGTTCGCCTCCTTCGGCGCGAGCCGCAGCCGCGAGGACACCGGCGTCCTGGTCGAGGAGTACCTCGACGGGCCGGAAGTCTCGGTCGAGTGCGTCACCCACCGCGGCGTCACCACGGCGGTCGCCGTGACCCGCAAGCACCTGGGTCCCGCACCGTACTTCGACGAGACCGGGCATACCGTCGATGCCGCGGACCCGCTCGTGGCACAGGTCGCCCCGGCCGCCGTCGCCGCGGTCAAGGCGCTGGGGATCACCGACGGAGTGCAGCACGTCGAGCTGCGCCTCGTTGACGGCCGGCCCCGGCTGATCGAAGTCAACGCGCGCGTCGGCGGCGACATGATCGGCCACCTCGTCCGCCTCGCCACCGGCATCGACCTGCTCAAGGCCGCAGCCGACCTCGCCTGCGGTCGAGCCCCGGACCTCACCCCGACCCGCCACGGGGCCGCGGGCATCCGCATGCTCTACCCGGACGCCTCCGGCACGCTCATGGAGCGGCAGATCAACCAGCCGTTCGCCGCCCACACCCCCTGGCTGCGCCAGGTGCAGTGGCTCCGCGAGATCGGCGACCAGCTCGTCCTGCTACCCGAGGGCGACCTGTTCACCGCCCGGGCCGGGTTCTACAACGTCACCGGCCGCAACACCGCCGAGGTCACCGAGCGCCTCGACACCGCCGCCGACGAGATCACCGTCACGACGAGGGCGGACCGATGAACACCCGGCCCGATCCACGCCGCGACATCGACGGCGACGTCTACGTCTCCCCGCGCCACCTCGCGAGCAGCACCTATACCGGTGACCCCGCCCTCACCCCGCTGCTCGACCTGGGCTGGGACCTCCAGTACGACGAACTCGCTAACGTCTACGTCAGCGCCCCCGACCGGCGCGTACGTCTGGGCTACCTGCCCGAAGGCGAGGACGACGGGCTCTGGCGCATCAACGCCTACAAGGATCCGTTCGGCCCGCCGACATGGGGCGTCTGCTTCAACGACCGTGTCCCCACCGAGTTCGTGACCGCGTTCACCACCGTCCTGGCCGCGGTGTACGGGCAGGGGCCGGATGCCTACCTCGCCCGGCCTGTCTCCGGGGTCGACGAGCACGATCCCTTCCTCGCCATCGTCCCGCTCCTGAAACAGGGCTGGGAGATCAACCGACCGCGCTGGGGCGTCTTCGCGGTCCAAGCCCCGGACGGACTCGCCAGCATGGAGTTCACCACCGGCGACCTCGACCCGGAAGCCGAACTGACGACACGGGACGCCCGCTGGCAACTGTGGGCGGGCACGTCCATCGACCGGCCCGCCTGGTACGCCACGGCCAGCACCGACACCCCCGTCGCCCTGCTCACCGCCGTCACCGAGTGCGTCGCCGACCCGGCCCCGCTGCCCCGATGGCGCGAGGAGACCCTCAGCTACCTCAAGGGGATGGCCCAGCTCACCCCGATCATCCCGCCCGGCCCGCCGGCCCCCACTCCGCTCGACGTGCAGCGGGCCGCCGCATCCCGCCGCCCAACCGCGCTCCCCGCGTCCAGCGTCCCGCGCTGGAGCACCACCAGCTGGCCAGCCCTTCCCGGCCCACGCCGCTGACACTGGCCCGACCTCGACTGGAGATCCCTCATGTCCCTGATGGCGCCCGAGTTCTTCGCCGAGCTGTGCCTCCCCTTCCACGACCACACCGTCGTGGCCAACACCTACTACGCCGCCCCCGTCCCGGGTACGCCCCTGCGGCTGCGGATCGACTTCAGCCGCACCATCTACGAGGACACCTATGGCGGCTTGCGCCTGGCAGTCGTCCACCCGGACCGCGGCGAGATCGACGCGGTGGCCCTCAGCTTCCTTGACCACGGCACCTTCCACCGCCGCGACGAAGCCACCAACACCCCACCGAACACCAAGCAGTACGGCACCTTCGACAAGCACCACCGTCCCGGCGAGCCGCCGTGGAAGGGAGCCGTCACCGCCGGGCTGCGCGACGCCATCGAGCAGTACACCGCCGTCTGGTTCCCCGGCGCCCGGGCCGCGTCCGCGCCCAGGCGCGCAGCCGGCCGTACCCCGCGCAGCACTCCAGCCCAGCCGGCTACTCCCGCAGGGGCCCGCACGCGCTGAGCCCTCGTCCCGAACCCCTGATCGGCGGTGCGGCAGTGCTGATCCCGGCAGGCGCAGGCGCCTTCGCCATGGTGCGCCGCAGCCGCACGGACGGCCCCACCGACGACGCCACCGAGAGCTGACCCCCACCCCGCCCTCTTTGCGACACAGCCCCCGGATTCCATAGCTTGGAGTCCAGGGGCTTTGTCGTCCTCGAACACGTCGATGCCTCGTGAGGCTGCCGCAGTGATCGAGCCCTCGTCGCTGCCCGGCGACCCTCCGCGCCGTGATGCTGGGCAAGGTGTCGGTGACAGGATCCGAGGGCGTCGCCGTGCGGCAGCAGTACGTGGACCGGGGGTACGCACCGGCCCCGCACCGAGCAGGGCGCCGGCCAGCAGGTTGACCGCGACAGGCCAGCGGGCGGCGGCCTCGCCGTCCGGGACCGCCACCAGCCGGGCGGGCAGCGCGGCTACGACCGCGACCAGGCTCATCGCCTTGCTCAGGATGACCGCCGAGAGTGCGGCGAGCCCGAAGGGGTTGAAGAGCAGTGGCAGGGGGAACTCGGCACCGTCCAGCCCGATCATCCCGCCCAGCAGCCCGATGGCCGCTCTCGCGCCGAACACCGCGGGTGGAGCGGAGCGGGGCAAGTTTCTGGTCCGCGGTCAGGGTGGGCATCCTCGCCGGTGCTCACCCGCGCCCGCTACGGCGTAATCCCACCTCCAAGGAAAGGCGCCTGCTGTCTGCTCAGGACTCGTCGAGTTCTCCGAACGCGGGCAACCGCCCGTCCCGTTCCGCTCAACACGCCCCACGGACCCACGTTCCGAATAAACGAGTCCGGCCCCGGGCGGCCATCCAGACCGGTGGACGGGGCAACGTTACGCAGGGACGCCGAGGGGCGGGTGCTCGAGCACGCGAGGCTTGTACTCGACCAGCTGGATGCGGCCGTCGAAAGTGCGGTGCTCGATCATCTCGAGGGCAACGTCCGGATAGCCGTCGTAGATGCGTTCTTCGCCCGTGGCCCCGGTGATCACCGGGAGCATCACGACCCGGAAGCGGTCGACGAGTCCGGCTCGTAGCAGGGACCGGCACAGGCTGAGGCTGCCGATCGTGCTGAGGAGTCCCGAGCCATCCGACTTCATGGCGCGGACCGCCTCGACGGCATCGTCGCGGACGAGCGTGGAGTTGGCCCACGTCAGTGGCTCATCGAGTGAGGACGAGAACACCACCTTGGACGCTTGCGTGAGCTCGTCGACGGACGCCTCTTCTTCGGGCCTGAACTCGTCTTGGCCACTCGGGACCTCGCCTGCGGCGAAGCCCGACATCAGGCGGTAGGTCTTCGCTCCCATCAGGTAGGTGGCCTCGGGCTGCTCGCCGAGCCAAGCGAGGTACTCCGGGCCCTCGAGGCCCCAGAACCCGGGCCATCCCTCTCCCGATGCGTAGCCATCGAGGGAGGTGATGAAGTCGACGAGAAGCTCCGACATGGCGGTGTCCTTTCCTGGGGTGTCACGAGCTTGGACCGGCCGGGACCCACAAACTCATCGGCCCGCGCTGTGGCGTAACCAGAAAGCCCATGACGCTGCAGCCGATCAGGCTGGCGGAGCGGCACTGCTTCGGAGGGCGGAGGCACCGGCAAGGAAACGAATCGCTCCGAAGGTCGTCGACGCACTGCGTCACCGCGCCCCGGCACCCCACATCTCGCCGCTCCGAGCCGGTTTAGAGCAACCTAGGACTACATGGGCCCACATCTCACGTCGCCTCGCAACGGCGTCGCGAGGCCGTGCGCCAATCCGCAGGGGATTGTTCGACCGGCGGGCTGGGCCCATAACTCAGCGTGACGGTCCGAGGTGCGTGGGGGCGGCGGGGCTGGTTTCTTGGAGGGACATTCGTCCGCCTCGGTCGGGCGGATCCGGCGCTTGACGGCCAGGGCCGTAGCTCAGGATGGGCGCGCTCGCATGGTGAAGCCGAGGTGAGGAGATCGCCCGCGGGCGGGAATCCGCTGTGGGCGTGGAGAGTGAACACGGAGGAAAGCAATGGTGAGTGGCCGGACGACGAATGCGTTCATCTGCCTGAGGGTCCCGTCCGAGCTGGTGGACGATCTTGTCGACCTGCAACGCGGGTTTCAGGACCGCGTCGATCCGCAGAACCCGGAGCACATTCACATCACCTTGGGTTTCCTGCACGGCGCGGACGACCGGAGACTGGCCGACGCCCGCTCCTTCATCAGCGAAGGAACATGGTCTGCGCCTGCTGTCCGCCTGACCGGCGAGGTACGCCACGGCAGCTGGACCCTGGCCAAGAACCCGGCCTACCGGTACGACGAGGCCACCGTGCAAAAGGGGGAACAAGTCCGCCTGGGCGTCGAACACAGCCCTGAGCTGGCCCGCATCCAGCAGGACATCACCCAGCACCTGAACATCGTGGAGGACGGCTTCTGGCCCCACGTGACGCTCGGCCTGGCCCGGGAGGACTTCCCCGCCTCCGAGGTCAAAGCGCTCAGGCTCCCCTCGGCCAGCGGAGCTGCTCCCAGCGTGGACGTGCAACAGGAGGCGTCGGCCACCGCGTTCACGCCCCTCGTCAGGAAAGACCTCACCGCCTGACCCGCACGCCCACTGACGCGCCATCAGACTACGAGGCCGGGGTAGTGCGAGAGGCGGTCCACGACGGGGGCAGGTGACGGGTGCGAGCGACGACCGGCCTTTCGACCGGACCGGCGACACTCCTTGATGCCCTGGGCTGACTGGCTCATCGAGCCGTCCCGGGCACGCTGGAAGGCGTGACCAGCGCACCGATCGTCGTGCACCGGCCCTCCCCTTCGGGCGGCCGGAGGGTCACCGTGCACAGCAGCGGCCGGGACGAGATCCTCGGCACCGCCTACAGCGACCACGACCTGGTGGTGTTCCTCGAAGGCGCAGGCATCACCGCCCCCGAGGCCATCCTGGACGACCCGCAGCGGGTGGAATGGCGCGGCGGCCCGTCCCACGTGTTCAGCGCCGACTGACGTCAGAGAGACACGGGATCGGCTCCGCACCGAAGACCCCGGCCGCCAGCCGGCCTTCCCCGGCAATGATCGCCCGCGCTGACCGCGCCTACCGAGACAGGGCGAAGGCAGCCGCGTGCGACCTCGGGGTTACCGTGGGCTCAGTGAAGCGCTACCGGCCCGGGGCCCGCCAACTACGGTGATGGCGACCACTGCTTGTGTGGGATCTCAACGTTGGGCGACCAGAAGTCTCACATCCGTGGCCAATCGGCCACAAGATGGCCAAGGACCGTGAGACGTAGCCACGCCGTCTGAGATCCCCAGATGTGTAGGTTTTCGGGCTCTGCTTCATGCGGCGGTGCTGAGACCTGCGCTGTTCTGGCTGTCTCACGGTGCTTCACCGGCCCGCTGTCTCAGCTCCGCTGCATTTCCTCGCCGGTCGCTGAGACGGTGCCGGACGGACAAGCCGCTGACCTGCGGTGTCTCACAGCCCGCTTCACAAGTGCGGTCGATATGAAGCGGGCCGTGAGATTGTGCAGCCGGATCTGAGATCCCACAAGATGACAAGGGCCAGCAGTTCGCCGGGGGCAGATAGGAAAGGTCGCGGAAAGACTGGCCAACGGGTGCGAGGGCATGTCAACGTAGACGACCTTGTAAGAAACCCCAGGTCAGAGAGGTGATTGCCTGTGGCCGTAGCCCCGGTGGGCCCCGGTTTCTCCACCACCGTCGAAGCATTGCGGCTGCGGGAGTGGCAGCTCGGCCCCGGCCAGCCGACGCTGGTCTTGGACCAGTTCTCCGCTGAGGACTTCCATCTGATCGTTGATGATCGCGGGGACGTGCACGTCGGCTCCAAGGACGGCAGGTTCTACCTCGGCTGGTTCCCGCTCGGCCGCCAGGGCACTGACGGCGAGGGATGGAAGATCGCCGTCACGGGCACCGCCAAGGTCCGTGGCTACCAGCTGTCGTTCGACACCGAGACACCGGCCGACATCGTCGCCGCCGCCGTAGCGCGCGTGCTGGAGACCTCACGCCGCCCCTGACAGCGGACACCGAGGTGTGATGCCTGTCCTGTGAGCGGCCGGCTATACCGACGGCTGGCCCGTTCTGACGCTCCTCGTTTCCCCGCAACCCAGGAGGCTGTTCGTGACGTCCCCGGAGATGACCGTCAGCGATCTCATCGATCTGCTGTCCGACTGCGACCGGAGTGCTGCCGTCTGCCAGGCCATGAACCCGTTCTTCCCGATGGCACACCGCTTGGCGCAGGTCGTGCAGTCGGTGGACGAGACCGGCCGGACCGTCGTCTATCTCGCCGAAGGGCGGGACGCGGCCGCACAGCTGGGCTACCTGCCGCCCGAGGTCGCCATCGCCCTGACGTGGCAGGGCCCTGTCCAGGCGCCCCCGCGCCGTCCCCGCCGCCGTGCCGGCGGCAACTAGATACGCACCGAGCCCTTGGAGGCGCCCCTGTACCCCGATGTCCCGCCCGACCCTTCCACCCCGCGTGGCGGCCAGCCCGCATTCTGGGTCGGTCCGCGGCACCTTGCCGGTGATGATGGACGCCTCTACGACGTCGTCGCCGACGCGCTCGCCGACCTGGGCTGGACTAGCCTGACGATTGTCCGCGGACGGCACGAGCCGGGCGAGGCGCCGGAGGACCGTCAGGTTCTGCGCAGCACCGTCCTGCACATCAGCCCCGACTCCCTGTGCTGGGCCCAGTGGAGCCTGGCGGACGAGCCGTTCCACCTGGGAGAGCTGCCGATCGCCTGGCAGATCTCCGCCCGGGCCGAGGCGAGCAGCCCGCTCGCTCAATGGTCGGCCTACTTCACCCGCGAAGTTCCCGGCGAGGCGGTGGCCGACTTCCTCGTCGCGCTCGACGCCCGCAATCAGCCTGCCGTGCAGCTTGCCGGATCCGAGCTCGTCCTCGACGCTGTCGCCGCCCACGGATGGATCCGTGACATCGACCGGCCCCAAGCGGCAGCGACGGACCCGACGTTCACCTCGCACATCAGCCTCGGTAAGGTGCCGCCCCTCATCCAGGACGCCGACCCGCGCGCCCTGACCGCCGAGGCCGACGAGACGAGACCGGCAGGATGGCAGGCGTGGGCTGAGCCCGCGCTCAGCGCACCGTGTCTGTGGGCGGCATCGTTCGCCGCCAGCGTCCCGCACGATCTCGTCGCCGCCTTCGCCGCGTCCCTCAGCTCGACCGCACCAGTCTTGCGCCGGGTGCTGCCCGAGGCCACCCGAGAGCGCCTCCTGCGCGCCCCGGCCAGCTAGGACTCGGACGCTTCGTTCTCTCCTACCAATCGGAGGTGGCTGCTTGCCTATAGCCGTATGCGACTGGTCCGCCGACACGCGCCCGCTCCAACCGGGGGCGGAGGTGTTCACCGCCGGACGGTGAAGACTCCACTCTCGGCCAGAACGGAAGAGGCGGGCGGACTGCAGTACGCCCGTTGTTCCCCTCGGCCCTGAGCCCCGACGTGGGAGTGGCGCCCACTGCCCCGCCCGCCTCGCCGAGCCCAACGAAGCCCGGCCTCCATACAGGGAGGCCGGGCTTCGTGCATGGTGGCGTCGCCAGTGAAGGGCATGGACGCGGGGCACGGTGCGCCTCAGGCGGGTCGTGTACGGAAACCAGCGGGTTCGGGGGGTCTTGCCGGTGCTCCGCTGAGAACCTGCTGGGGGTGTGGTGGTTCTGGGCGGCGGTACCGTGCGGGTTCCGCTTCGCCGCGTGGGACAAGATGGGGCCTCCGATCTGGAGGGGGCTTTGGGATGGGTTACGACCTGCGAGCAGTGATCGCTGATGGGGAGGCGCTGCGTGGCGCGGCGCGGGACCTGCCTGCCGCCCGACTGGCGTCGATCGGCCAGGGCCTTTCACTGATGCCGATGACGGACGCGCTGTTCGATTCCGTCGCAGACGGCAGCGGTGTCGGCACGTTGGGGTTCTGGAGGTTTCCGGGTGGGTTCGAGAAGACCCTCGCTGCCTGGTCAGCCGGTGGGCCGGTGGCGTACATGGAAGCTGAGTACTTCGGCGGCGTAGGCGAGCAGCGGGCTGCCGTGTGGAGCGGCGGCACCATAGTGCTGGGACCGCTCCACATGGAGGAGGGACAGCCTTTTCCGCCTGTTGGCAGTCCGATCTCTCAAGCGCTGCGGCGGTTGGGCGTAGTGGCCCGCGCTGGAGAGGACGAGTTCTCAGCAGTGGGGTTGGACCGGCACCGACACGGTGAGGCGTGGATTGCCTGACGCGCGACTTCTGAATTCCCGAGCGCACGGGCAAGTTCCTGACTCCGTTCGCGGAATCTGCCTGGCTGTGCGAGAACCTCGCACGCTCGCTGTTTCGCCCGGTGCAGGGTGCTCGCCTGCATACTTGCGTTGATGCAACCGAGGTACGACTCAAGGATCCCGCGTGAACTCCAATTCGCAAGCTTCGGTATGTCGGGCCCCCGCACGGTGGCGGCCGGGGCAGTCGATTCGGTGTCAGCCCGTCGTCATGGCCTTGGCGAGGACCGTCTCGAGGTGGCGGTCGACGAGGGCGGGGGAGCCGGAGACGATCAGCAGCAGGCTGCCGTCGCGGATCGCGGTCTGCTTGACCACGGTGCTCCGTCCTCCGGCGGTGAACGTCAGGAGCTGGCTCCACTGCTCGTCACCGATGCCGTGGGGTGCGGACAGCTCCTGCGCGGCCATGTCGATCGGCGTGCCACCCGCGATGACCTGATAGGTCGGGCAGCCTGTCATGGCGTCGAAGATCCGGCTGGCCCCGTCGGACAGCTTCTTCGCGCTGTTGCTGTACAGGTCCTCAGAGATCTCCGAGGAACTGCCGCCGTAGGCGAAGACCGCCTTCGCCTTGTGAGGGAAGGTGAGCGTGCCGCCGGTCGCCGCGTCGCCGCCCAGCTCACTCAGAGCCGGGCAGCCGAGGACGGTGACGTCGTCGTGCTGGGCCGGACGCTCCGGTTCGGGCAGGTAGCCGCTGCCGAGGTCGCTCTGGTCGAGCAGGCGGGCAGGGCAAGGGATGGCGGCGGTGATCCCGAGGGCGATGGTGGCGACGCGAACGCGCATGACGGAACTGACCCCTTGGTGCTAGGCGACGGGTGGTCAGTGCGGGCCCGAGGGCCCGGTGGGGTCGTAGGAGTGGGGGTCAGTGCCCGAGGTGGCGCAGGCATTCCTCGAACGTGGCGTGCGTCGCGTCCGCCGGCCCGGAGTGCCGGTTGTACCAGGCGGTGTCGATGCGGGTCTCCTGCTGCTGGTGGCCGGCCCTGCAGCGCAGCCAGATCTCGCCGCGGGTGGAGAGGATGAGCCAGTCCCGGTACGCGCCGCACTCGGCGCAGGCGGCCATCTCGCTGTCGAGGAAGAGGGGTTGCTTCCACGGCATCATCCTGCCGCTGAGCTGGTCGTGGCTCGGCACGCGCAGTTCCGGCGGTAGGAAGTCGTCCCCGACGGCGGCTGGCGCCGCGAGCTCCGGCTCAGGCGCCCGTACGCCGAAGCCGGGCGGGACCTGGTCCTGCAGTTGTGCGTGCAGCTCGGCGAACCGCCTCTGAGCCTCGCACGGCTCCTTGGCACGGCGGCGTATTCGGTGAAACACCCTGGCGTCCTCCTCTACCTCGTCACCTTGTCCTGCGCGTTTCATGATCGTGCCCCACGCCCCTGGCGGTTTCAATTCACAAAGTCCACAGTCCCCTCCGGCACGCTCGGCAGGGGTACTCGGCTTCTCGGCTGCCCAGATGACGAGTTGGCGCGATGTGTGTCTCGATACGGCACTGCAGCGTTGCCGCGGTGTGCCCGATGACACGCCGTCGCCTCCTTCGACTGCTCAACTTCGCGACGTCTACTGGCTCAACATTGGGCCTGGTCGCCACCAAGGCCCGATGTGGCAGATGACCATGCTGTGGATGGCGGGCGGAGCGGTGGCGCTGTCCCCCTCCTCTCGGTGATGTGCTGAGGCCGCGTGCCGGCATCCGGCAGCCCTACCGGGTCTGACGCGAGTTCTCCTCACCGCTGCGCAGCCTGCCGGGGGCGGAGGGCCCGGTGGTCGTCCCGCGCGTTGCGGACCGGCGCCCTGCGGTGCTGGTCTCGGGCAGGTGGGAGGTATCGGCGGGTAGGCCGGCTGTTCGCCGCATCCGCCACACGAGTACGTCGCTGACGGAGTCCGCGGTGCCGAGTTCGCGACGTGCGGCAACGTTGGACAGGAGGGCGGCCGGGTCGTGGCCGGCGGCTTCGGCCTCCGCGATGGTGGCGGCCAGGGCGTACCAGCCGGGCTCGGCGAGGATCTGCTCGGCCAGCTCCGGCAGCGCCTCACGGACCAGTACGGTCTGCCGCTGGAGCATCGGCCGGCTCAGGCGTCGACCGCGCTGGTAGAGCACGCTGAGGGGCTGGGCGGCGGCGGCCTGGTAGGCGGTGCGCAGGTGCTCTGCGGCCCGGGTGGCGGCCTCGGCCTGCTGGGCGTGGCCCCTGCGAGCGTGCCAGTGCGCGGCGGCGGTGATCAGGAAGAACAGCATGTCGATCGCCATCGCCGTGGTGGCGCCGTCCTCGCCGAGGCCGAGGGCCGGGCCGCCCTGGACGAGGTCGCGGGCGGCCTGTCTCAGTGCTCGATCGTGCCCGCGTACGGCGCGGATGTGCGAGCGCGAGGCCCTTTCGAAGGCCGTTGCGGCGTCGCGCAGTTCGTGGCGGGTATGGGCGGCGGATGTCTTCGCGAGTGCGTCCAGGACTTCGCCGGCCGCTGCGATGTGGGCGGCGGCGACCGCATCGTCGCTGTGCTCGACTACAAGTACGGCCTGCCAGACGGCCGATGCCGTCCTGCGGCGTGCGGCGGCCGGAGTGCCCGGCCCCGTACGGATCGCTTCCTCCCGCCCTGCAGCCGGAACGTCCTGGGCGTCGCCGGACCAGCGCTCGCGGATGCGGGGCAGCGAGAGGTCGGGGGCGAGACGCGCGCCGGGGTAGAACACCGGTTCGCCCTTGGCGTTGCGGTCGTCGGGAAGGGCGACCTTGTATCCGAGGAGGTCGCCGGAGGGAGCTGCGCGCTTGCGGATCAGGAGGCCGGCGGCGGCGAGCCGGTCGAAGAACTCCTCGTCGCTCGTCGCGCCGGTCACCGCGCGCCGTACGGTTTCGCGCAGTTCCTCGCGGGCGGTGCGCTCGCGGCCCTGGCGTTTGGCCTTGTGGCGTTCGGCGCTGGTGGGCCGCTGTGCGGCGGTGCCGTCGCCGGGTGCGACCTGGTGCAGGCCGACTTCCTTCTCGATGAGACGGGCTTCGGCTTGTGCCCGTTTACCGGACCGGTGGTGGTCGGGGCGCCGGCCGTCTTCGCGCACGAGGGTGGCAACGATGTGGATGTGGTCGTCGGCGTGCCGCACGGCCGCCCAGCGGCAGCCCGCGCCGTCGCCGGGATCGATGCCGGTGGCGGCGACGATGCGGTGGGCAATGTCCGCCCACTGTTCGTCGGCCAGGATCGGGTCGTCGGGCGCTGCCCGCACCGAGCAGTGCCACACGTGCTTGTCGGGGCGCTGGTCTGCGGTGAGGAGATGGAGGGGCTGGTCGAGCAGCTGCCCGAGGTCCTTCTTGGTCGCGGTCGTATCGCGTCCGGGGTCGGGCGACATGCCGTCGAAGGACGCGACGAGATGCGGGTCGATGTGTTCCTCGTGGGTTCCCTTGCCGTAGAGGTAGTACAGCAGGCCCAAGGTGTTGGCGCCCTGCTTGTGGATCTGCGGGATCAAGGTGCCTCGTCCGTCTGTCAGTTGGCTACCTTCTCGGCGGCCCTTCTCACCGCGTCGGCGGCCCGGTGAACGTCGGCGATCACTTGAGTCAGTTGGGGGACGTCGCCGCCGGAGTTGAGGATCTTGGCGGCTTGATTGAGGTTGCTCCCGGCCCAGCCGAGCTGCCGCCTCATCGCGAACAGTTCGGTGAGCACATCGCGTTCGGTTGCAATGGCGACGGCGGTACGGGACTGGTCACGGGCCATGGCTAGCCCGGCGTAGGCGAGGAAGCTTGCCACGCTCATGCCGACGGCGTCTGCTCCGGTCTGGATGAGGGCGTGTTCGGACGGGTTGAGGCGGACGCTGTGCGCGCGGCGCTGCTTCTTGTCGCGCGGACGCGCTCGCCCCTTGGGCCGCCCCGTGTGGGCGGCTCGTGGCTGCGATCCGCCCTCGGTCGCAGCCTTCCCGTCTGGCACCCCCCGGTGCCAGACAGGCCCCGCCACCCCAGGGGCGGGGACAGGTTCGGACGCTGCCCCCTCGGGGGAGTGTCCGAACCTCCATCTTGCTCGCCCTGAGACCGAATTGGAGTCGGGAGCAGGTTCCGGGGTGGTGCTGTTCTTGCTGGCGTTCGTCATCGGGATTCGGGCCTCATGGAGTGGGTGCGTTGCTGGATGGTTGCGGCCACTGCGAGCACGTCGGCCGGGCAAGCAAGGACGTGGACCGATCCGCCGTGGCGGTCCTGGACGAGCCACTGCCCGGTCGGCGTGCGGACGACGGCGTGGACGAGTCGTCGGCGGACTAGGACGTCCGCCCACGCATCGGCCTCGGCGACGGTGGATTCGGAAGAACGAGGTGGACGCGGAATCACGGCGTACCTCCTAAGCGGGGCGGTGGCCCGGAACGGATCCGGGCCACCTCTACGGGTATGGGGTTTGAACTGGGGTTTTTCCGGCTCAGCCGCACTCGGGGCAGCGCCCGATGTGTCTGTTGAGCGCGCGAGCCATCCGCTGTTTCGCCGAGGCAGCCTGCTTCGCACTGGACTTCGCCGCCGGCCTGCCCGCGTGCCGCTCGGAGTGAGCGACCATGAATCCGATCTCTCGCTCGTACTCCGCGCGGACGGTGTTGAACTGGTGGCAGGTCTTCATCGCGCGGTGTTCCTTGTCGTCGTGATGTCCTCGCTCCGCAGTTCTTGGAGGACGAGGCCGATTCGGTCGTTCCCGACACCGGTTAGGCCCTCGCGGCGGATGATTTCGCGCAGCTGTACTCGGGTGATCGCTCCGTTGCCGTCCCGTTCGAGCAGGGCAGGAACGTGAGGACGTACCTCGTGGACGAGCTGGCGCTCGGACTCGCCCAGCTCACGTGGCTGGCGCTCCGTCTGCGGAGAGTGAGACCGGGCGCGCTTGCCCTTGTTCTTCGTCCGGGACTTCCTCGCCGGCTTCCGGTGGAGCGGGACCTGGTGTCCTCGGTCCTGGGTGGTCTCGGTCCCGGACTGGGTGGCGGTCGGTCCTCGGTCCTGGGTGGTCTCGGTCCCGGACTGGGTGGCGGTCGGTCCTCGGTCCTCGGTGCTCTCGGTCCCCGACTTCGCGAGGTACGGTCCCCGGCGGGAATCTGCGCCCTGAGCTGGTACCTCTCGCACATTGAGGTTGGCCCCCGTGGTCCCGGCGCCTCGTGCTGCGGCTTCCGGATCGGCGGGTCCGGTCCCCGGGACCGCGCCGACCTCAGGCGGCTTGGTACCCGCGAGACCTCCCGTTTCGTCGCCCTCGGTCCCTGCGCCGACCTTGGCTTCCGGGGCCGCCTCCTCGGGGACCGGTCCCCGCTGAGCCGTCGGTCCTCGGTCCGGGACCGGCTCGTCGGAACCGTCGGCACTGGGGACGGGGACCGGCGCATTCGATGCTGGCTGTGCGGGGACCGTGACCACCGATGCGCTGCTGTGCGCGGGGGACCAGGGAGAGGGAAGCGGGACCGTGGCGAGCGCGAGCGCGTGTCGGCGGGCGGCGAGCTGGTCGAGCAGCTGTGCCCGCTGGAGAGGGTCGGTGCCGACCGAGGCCCTGCCGATCGCCTTCGACAGGCGTCGGGTCAGCCGCCGACCGCGGCGGCTTCGCTGCTGCTCGGGTGTGCGCTCGGCGAGGCGGGCGGCGAGGGTGACCACGCGGGCGGTGGCCCGGTCCCGGGTGATCTGCGCAGCTTCGCGGTCTCGCGCGGCGATGCCCAGGCGGGACAGCAGCCGTTCGCGTGCCTCCCGACCCAGGACGGCGATTAGCCCGTTCGAGGCGGCGCCGGGGGAGCGCAGGCGCAGCTCGATGCCCATGGCCAGGTGCCACAGCATCGCCGCCATGACCGGGCCGACGAAGGCACGGACCGTGCCGCCGATGGGGCCGCTCTCGGCGTAGGCGGGGATCACCTGTACCGTGGTGATCACCCAGACCAGCGTGCCCGGCAGACCGGGAGCGCCTTGGACAGCGAGGTTCTGCCGTGCCATCAGCGCGGTGGCGAACAAGGCGAGTTCGGCTGCGGCAAACATGCCGGCCCGCTCGACGGTGCCGGCCATGTCGAGGTAGTCAGCGGCGAAGCGCCAGCTCGTGTCCGCGCTGTAGGCGGTGCAGACCAGGGCGGCAACGGCGGCGACCTTGACCGCCGGGCCGCCGAGACGCTTCTGCGAACGGGTTCCCCTGCGCCGGACGGTCCAGGCGGTCAATGCGACCGCAAGGGCGGCGGGCACGACGGCGGCCAGGAGGAGAGGATGGTCCGAAGAGGCACCGAAGGCGAGGACGGCGTGGGTCATGCTGCCTTTCCGAGAGGGGCGTGCGCCGAGGCCGACGCTGCCGGGCCGCCTGCCGGCTGCTGAGTGCCGGGAGCTACGGGCGTCGGGGTGCCCTTGGCGTTGGAGGTCTTCTTCCGCTTCTTCTTGGGGCGGGGCACGCCGTAGTTGCGGTCGCGGTCGAAGACCTTGTTGGCGGCCTGCCGGAGCAGGTCGCGGGCGTGCTTGTGGCTGATCTGCAGGGCGGCGGCGAGCTGGTCGGGCCGCCAGCCCCGGACGTAGGCGTGATTGACGACGACTTGGCGCTCGGCCTCGGTCAGGTGCACGTCGCGCCCCTGGAAGAAGGCGGTCACGCGTCGGTAGTCCAGGCGCTGGTGCAGGCCGTCGTGCAGCGGGCGCCGCTCCGCTTCGGTGAGTCCGCCCCAGACGCCCTCCTTGAGGACGTTCTCCAGAGCAAAGTCGAGACACTCGCGGCGTACGGGGCACCAGCCGCACAGCTCCTTCGCCTCCGCGATCTCCTCGTGGTCCCGGGGCCCGGGGAAGAACACCGCATCGGCGTCCTCGACGTCCATGCCGTGGCACGTTCCGCGGGTGTGCCAGCTGGTGTCTCCGATGCCGCGCAGGCCGGTGGCCGGCGCGTCGTGGGTGGTGATGTGGCGCAAGGCGGGTCTCCGATGTGCTGCCGCGCCGGCCGGCCGGCGCGGTGCTCGGCGGGTGCGGCGTCGGGTGCCGGCTGCGGCGCGAGGGCGGGTGCCGCAGCCGGGGCGGGACGGTGGTGGTGGATGTGCACCGAACAGGTGCACCACCCTTGAGAGCCGGTCAGGCCATCGCGGGCTGGGCCTGCTGGGCGACGGCGAGGTCGCGGCGGCCGGGGTGCGGGGCGGCACGCGGGGTGGTTCCCCGTGGTCCGTCGTCGGGGCCGAGCCTCCGGCGGCGACACGGCTCACCGGGCTGGGCCAAGCACCACTCGCAGTGGACGCTGAGGGCGTCGCTCTGTCCCTGGGCGACGGCCTCCTCTCGTGCTGCTCGGGCGGGACGGTAGGGCGCGAGAGCGGCGCGGGCGGCGGGCGGGATACAGGAACCGATCTCCTGCAGCCTCGCTTCCAACCTCGGGTCGATCCCGTCGCGACCGCTGGTGATCGCCCGGGACTGCGCGGGCTGTGCGGTGCCGGCGGCGACGGCGCGCCGGGTGCCGACCAGCTCGGCGGTCCAGGCCGCCTGGTCGTCCGGGTCGACGGACGGCGTGGGGTCGGTGTGCCGACTGAGGCGGTCGCGCCGGTAGCTCTCCCAGGGGCGGACGACGTCTGCGGGCAGGATCTGGTACGGCGAGACGCGGATGTGCTGGCGGGCGGCGACACGGGCGTCCCAGCCGTACGGCGTGGCCATCGGCACGTCACCGAGCAGTTCGTGCCACTGGGCTAGCTGGTCGCGGGCCTCGCCCTGGTCGGTGCGGGTGGTGCGGGGGTCGAGTCGGCCGATGTAGGCCAGCAGGGCGGCGATTTCGCGGCGGTCCACGGTCAGCCCTCCGTTCCGGTCGGCTCGTCGAGGGCAGCGAGGAGGGCGGCCTGGTGCGCCTCAGCGCGGGTCATGCCGTGCGCTGGTCGGAATCCGCCATCGGGCACGGCGGAGATGCTCCGGCGAGCCGGGGGGTGCTCTCGGGCGACCCAGGAGCGCTAGTCGGCGGCCCAGGCGTCCGAGGGCCGGGGCTTGAAGTCGGCTCGGTGCAGGCGCCACTTCGCGTCGGCGGCCTGCAGGCCCTCCTCGCCGAGGCGGTCGAGGTGTCCCTGCTGGCGAGCCCAGGTGTGGCTGGCTGGGTCGACCTGCCACTCGGCAGCCGAGAGGACGGCAGCACCACTACTGCTGTACCTACGGTTCAATTCCGGTTCACTACGGTTCTGTGTGCCGGTTTCCGCTACATCGCTGTGCCGGTTCCCGCTACGTCGAGGTGCCGGTTTCCGTCGGGACCTGCCGGTTTCCGCTAGTGCCGGTTTCCGGACCCTCGCGGGGGTTTCCGGCTCCTCGCGCGGGCGGATTCCGTACCGTCGCAGGGCTGAGATCCGCAATTTCGGGAGGCCCTCGGGCTCATCGGGTGAGGCGTCGTCACTGTCCTCCTGCTCTTCCTCCGAGGCCCGCGCGGCGGCGGCCATGGCGGCGAGGGGCAGGCGGTAGACCGTGCTGCGCCGGGGGCCGGTGAGGTCATCGTGCTGCTCCAGCTCACCATCGAGGAGGAGGCGGCTGATGGCTTCGCGCACCGTGGACACGGAGGCGCGCGTGCGCTCGGCCAGGCTGGACAGCGAGGCCCAGGACACGCACTGCTCGTCGGGTACCCGGTCGGCTATCGACAGCAGGACCAGGCGCGCGTTCCCCCGGCTTGAGCTGTGTTCCCACACCCACTCGCGGGCATCGCTGCTCATCGGCCGCTCCCTACGAGCGGGCGGGTCCGGCGGCTTGCCGGGGCCAGGATGGTGCGGTCCGGTTCGGAGTGCTGAGGCGCCGAGGCGGAGGTGGCTGCCGCGCAGGCCAGGCCGAAGGGCCTTTTGCGCAGGACAGGAGGCATGCGATACTCCCCTTTGCAGTGTTGCCACGCTGACGCGCCCCTCGGAAGGACTCAGCGTGGTGATGGTGGGCAATCACCGCCCTTGCCGGGGCGGGTATGCCGCTTAGCGTTCGGCGTCCGTGAGTTACCGCTCCCGGGCGCCGTCGCTGTTTGTGGACCTTCGGGGTCCGGTCCGTGCTTGCGGTCTCCTCATGTTCGTCGCCGTGGGCGGGCTGCCCGGGGACGACGAACATACGCACGGACCCGTGTCAAGATCCAGACTTGGTTCTTAAACTCTGTAGTGGTTGCAGAAAGTAACCGGCTGATGCGTGGCCGCAGGTGCTCGCGAGGGCGGGCGCAACTTGCTCCCCGATACCCGTGGGCTCTGTTCCGGCAGTCAGCCTGAAGACTGGAAGCGTGCCAATCTGTCCGTATTTGAGCGGGTGCCTGGTATTGCCCGGGACGGAACCGCGATGTGGATGAGGTGTTCCCACGGCCGCCACGCGCTTTCCAGTCGAAGATCAAGACCCTGCATACCAGACGTGACGCATGTGGCTTTTGACACGTTGCCCGGCGGGCTCCGTTCCGGCGGAAATAGTCAGGCTGAAGCCGGTTGTGCAGGCCACGCGGAAACGCGCTGGTGTGGAAGAACTTTCCATACGCGGGATCGGGTCGTCAAACTGGTGTTTATCGCGGGGTAGCCTGGTTAGAGTGACGATGAAACCCGCCGGGGAAGGATCATGGAAGAGTCGACCGAAGGCCAGGTGAGCCCCCAAGGGCTCATGGACCGGCTAAACCGCCTGTTCGACACGGTGCACCCACCCGATCGCGGTCCGTACAGCAATGCCGAAGTGGCCGAGCTGATGGCAAAGCGCGGGCTCGGGACAGTATCCGGTCAGTACCTGTGGCTCCTGCGGACCGGGCAGCGGGACAATCCGACGAAGCGTCATCTGGAAGCGCTCGCAGCGTTTTTCGGAGTGGACCCCGCCTATTGGTTCGACGAAGGTGTCGCTGAAAAGACCGTTCAGGAGCTTGAGTTGCTCGCCCTGATTCGCGATTCGAAGATCAAGAACGTACTTCTGCGCCTCTCTGACGTGTCCGCGGATGGAAAAGATGCCGTCCTGGGGATCGTCGACAGCGTGCGGAAGTCAGAGGGGTTGCCGCCCTCAACTGGTACGTAAACGGCTTCAGTTCAGTAAATGATCAAGGAAATGCAATGTGGTCTGCCCGCAGGAGGAGTCAGCCCGACCTCCTGGCCGAACTCCCGCACGTCACCAACATCCGCGATCTGTGCGGCGAGGTCTCACGCCGCACAGGACGGACGGTGATCCTGGAGCCCCGGGAGCAGGCGCCCTCGGTGTGTGGGGCTTGCGCTGTCACGGAGAGTGCCGTCCACGTGTTCTACGACCCGCGGACCAGCCGCTTCCACCAGGACCACATCATCGCCCACGAGTTCAGCCACCTCCTGCTCGGCCACCACGAAACCCGCCCCGTCGCCGCCCTGTCGCCGGCCTTCATCACCAGCGTGGACCCGGCCACCGTGCAGATGATGCTGGGCCGCACCAAGTACGACGAAGCCGAAGAGCGGGAAACGGAATCCCTCGCCTCGCTGCTCCAGCGCCAGATCATCGACCGCTGGCTGCGCAGCGACGAAGCCTCCGGTGACCCGGTCCAAGACCGGGTCACCCACACACTGCTGCGCAGGCGGGAGGCACAGCAGTGAAGGATCTGCTCCACCCGGTCACGCTGATCGTCGCCGCTCTCGGCTTCCTCTGCCTCCTGCGGGATGTCCCGACACGCCGCCGAGACCCCGCCTCCACTGCGTTGGCCGCCGTCTTCCTGCTGTCCGCACTGTCGTTCCTGTTCTCCATCACGCCGATGTGGCAGTACCTCGACCACGTGCTCGGCACCGTCAACCTCTCGGTGCCCCTGGCGCAGGGATGCGTGGTCGCGCTGCTGGCCTGCCAGCAGGTGGTCCTGACCTACTGGGGGTCACCGCCCGAAGTCGCCCGCAGGAGGAGCCGAAACTGGCTCATGGCAGGCTTCGCGGTGATCGCAGGACTGCTGGTGCTGTTCGCCCTGCTGACGCCCAGCGCGCAGCGACCGGTCGACTTCACGCTGTACTACGCCCACGACGACTGGTACGCCGCGTACCTCACCCTGTATGTCACGGCCTACACCGTTGGAGAGCTGTTCCTCGCCCGCGCCTGCTGGCGCCTTGCCCGCCGCAGCCCTCGTGGGTCCGTCCGACTCGGCCTGCGGCTCGTCGCCCTCGGCGCCACCGTCACGCTCGGATACAGCGCGGTCCGTATAGGCAATGTGATCGCCGGCGTCTTCGACACCTCCCTCGCCAACTGGGAAGGCTTCGCCTGGACCTGCGGTGACGTCGGCGCCATGCTCACGCTCATCGGCTGGCTCGTCCCAACGATCAGTGACCAAGCCCAAGGCATTCACTACCGGATCAAGCAGTACCGCAGTTACTACCGACTGCGCTCCCTGTGGCTGGCCTTCTACACCGAAGCCCCCGAGATCCAACTGCCGGTCGACCGAGTTGATCCGGCTCAGCGGCGACGTTTCCGCAGCATCGCGATCAAGCTCTACCGGCGGGCAGTCGAGATCCACGACGGCCGATTCGTGATCCGCCAGTACCTCGATGCCGCAGTCCGCCAGAGCAGCGAAGACCACCACCGAGCACGAGGGCTTCACGGCCAGGAGCTATCCGCCGCCGTCACGGCCGACCAGATCATGGCCGGCATCGCTGCCCGAGCCGAAGGCACCCGTCCAGCGCCCGACCAGCTCACCGACTACGCCGACGCCGAACGTCAGACCGTACGCCCGATGGACGACATCGACGCCCTCCTCGACGTCGCACGTCACCTGCCCCGCCAACCCGCCCGAGCCCCCCACCTTGAGCGAGTCTCCACATGACGACTGACCTCTCCCGCCAGCCCGCTCACGTCCAGCTCCAGGCGCTGGACCGCCGAGAGATCTCCAGCCGCGAGCTGCTCGACCTCCACCTCGACCAGATCAACACCAGCCAAGTCAACGCCGTCATCACGCGCGACGACGACGCTGCCCGGGCCGCCGCGCAGGCAGCCGACGAACGCCGCGCCCACAACGAGGACAGTGGGGCTCTCGACGGTCTTCCCATCACGATCAAGGACAGCTTCGAGACGGCCGGCCTGCGTACCACCAGTGGTGCGGAGGATCTGGCGGATCACGTCCCCGCGCGCGACGCCGACGCCGTTGCTCGGCTCCGCCATCAAGGCGCCGTGATCATGGGCAAGACCAACATGCCCGCGTACTGCCAGGACCTGCACACCAACAACAGCCTGTTCGGCCCCACGCTCAATCCGCACGACCCGAACCACACCACCGGCGGCTCCTCCGGCGGCCCGGCTGCGGCCGTCGCCGCCCACCTCACTCCCGCCGACCTCGGCAGCGACCTCGCCGGCTCGCTCCGGCTTCCGGCCCACTACTGCGGCGTCTACGGCCTGCGGCCCACACTCGGACTCGTCCCAGCCCGGGGCCACATCCCGCGCCCGCCGGGGTGGATCACCAGCAGCGACATGCTCACCCCCGGCCCGCTGGCCCGCCACCCTCGTGACCTCGGCCTGCTGCTCGACGCACTCACGACACCGTCGCCCGCCGAGAACAGTCCATGGCTCGTCCGGCTGCCTGCCGCGCGCCGAGGGATCGGCCAGCTCCGCGTCGCGGTGTGGGCCGAGGACCCGAGCTGTCCCGTCGACCGCGCGACGGCCCAGGCTCTCGACACCGTCGAGCAGGCACTGGCCGCCGCCGGCACGAAGATCCGCCGCACCGCAGGGCCCGTCAGCTTCGCCGACTCCCTCCGACTGTTCGAGCAGCTCCTCCACGCCACCGCGACGGCCGCCACCGACGACGAGTCCGGCGCGGCCGAGCTCGCGGCAGCGCGAGACCTTCCGGGCGATGATGCAAGCCCACGGGCCGCTGTTCTGCGCCACCGGACGCAGACACACCGCGCCTGGCTCCGCGCTAACGAGGAACGCCTCCGGCTTCGGGGGACCTGGCAGCGGTTCTTCGCCGACGCAGAGCACGATGTCCTCATCACGCCGGCCGCGCCCACCCCGGCGATCCCAGCAGGCAGCCGCTCGCTCTCGGTCGACGGCATCGAGCGGAGCTTCTTCGACCAGACCGGCTGGGCCAATCTCACCAGCCACATCGGCCTGCCCAGCCTGGTCGTACCTGTTGCGCGGAACGAGGAAGGTCTCCCGATCGGCGTGCAGCTTGTCGGCCCGGCGTACGACGACCGATCCCTAATCGCCCTGGCTCAAGAACTGCTGCCTTTCCTTGGAATGCCGACCCAGGTGCGTTGAGTAAGCGTGGACCCGTTTGCGGATGGCCCGGACCGGGCCGCAGCGGAGGATGCCGATGGCCTTGCCAGCGACTCTGAGGACATCGAGCCGCACGAGTTCGCGGATCCGTTTCTCCCACGTGCGGTCGGCGTGGCCGCCTTCCAGCTCCGCCAGGATCCGGCTGGCCTTGGCTAGGCGGAGGTGGGCGTCCTGACGGATCGCGAGGTGGCCGAGGGCCTGGGCGATGTGCGTCTTGCCGACGCCGACCGGGCCGAACAGGATGACCGATGCGCTGGCGTGGAGCCAGTGCAGGGCTTGGGCGCAGCACAAGCGGGGACCAGCGAACCTTTCGAGAGTAGACCCGGCAGGCGTTCTCGGCGGTGACGCCACCGGGCCCCGAGGGGGACCATGCCGGGCACGACTCAGCGATGGCAATCACCCGTGTGGTTGAGTAGAAGGACCTGCCCAAGGGCCGAAGTCGAGGCGCCGCCTCGTACGCTCCAAGGGTGATTGAGACCATCGTGTTCGACGTCGGCGAGACGATTACCCGAGACGATCGCTACTGGGCCTCCTGGGCGGATTGGTTGGACATTCCTCGGCACACCCTGTCTGCGCTCGTCGGGGCCGTGGTCGCCCAGGGGCGCGATAACGCCGATGCCATCCGCCTCGCGCGACCGGCCGTCGACTTGGCCGCCGAGTACAACGCGCGAGAAGCCGCCGGCCGTGGTGAGTACCTGGACGAGAGTGACCTCTACGACGATGTCCGCCCGGCGCTGTCCTCGCTGCGAGAACTGGGTACACGCGTGATCGTCGCTGGCAATCAGACGATTCGTGCGGGCGAGCTGCTGCGTGCTTTGGACCTTCCGGCGGACTTCGTCATCACCTCAGGGGAGTTGGGCGTGGCAAAGCCCCAGCCGGAGTTCTTTCAACGAGTACTGTCGGCCGCTCAGGTTGCTCCGAGCACCGCTCTGTATGTCGGTGACCATCCGGCCAGCGACATCTTCCCGGCGAAGGCGGCCGGGCTGCGTACGGCGCACATTCGCCGCGGCCCATGGGGGCACCTCTGGGCGGACTCCGGCGAGGTCGTAGAGGCGTCGGACTGGCGAATCGACAGCCTTACTCAGCTCACCGCCATCGTTGGACGTTGACCAACAACGTACCTCCTCCGTCGAAGTGTTGACCGCCGTACTGATGTGCACGCAGGGCAACTACTCGGGTACGGTTCGCATCTGGAAGGGTGGAACTGGAGTCGGTATGTCCACAGGCGGCAAGGGCGGAGTCGGCGCACGAATCGCCTACTACCGCAGCGTCATGCGTCCGAAGATGACGCAGCAGCAGCTTGCACAAACCTCATGCGTGGCGCTGGGCACCATTCGCAAGATCGAGCGAGGGGAGCGTGGTGTCAGCGACGCCACGCTCGAGTCCATCGCGGACGCCCTCGGAGTTGACCCCATTCGTCTGCGCACCGACCGCGCTCCGACTCACACCCGCGTCCACGACTCGCTCCCTGCGATCTCGGCCTCCCTCGCGGCGTACGACCTTCCCGAGGACGGGCCGCTTCGTCCTGTGCATGAGCTGCGGTCAGCTGTCAACGAGGTCGGCAGGTGGCGGCTGGGAGCCCAGTACACGCGGATCGCCCGCAAGATCCCCGAGATGCTCGTCGATCTCTCTCGTGCGTACCATCTGTCCGTCGAAGAAGAACGGTCCGAGCTGGCTCAGCTCCTGGTCCGGGCCTACCGATCCGCGGACGCTGTCGCCTATAAGTTCGGGGCTCACGACCTTTCTGCCCGCCTTATCGAACTCATGCGCTGGGCTGCCCCCGAAGCTGACGATCCGCTGTTGACTGCATCCGTCGCCTACGTACGTACAGAGACCTTTTTCGCCTCCCGTCGCTATACATCAGGGCTGCAAGCCCTGGAACAGGCCTTGGACTCCGTTCCTTCGCCCGTCAGCAGGACTGAGGTGGCGGCCCGGGGGGCACTCCACATGCGGGCCGCGGTCATCGCCGGCCGAGTACGCAACAAGGAGGCCGCGGTATCGCACCTCAGAGAGGCCCGTGCTCTGGCGGATCAAGTGCACGAGCACGTGTACTACGGCACGGCCTTCGGGCCCGACTCCGTCCGCATCCATGAGGTGTCCGTAGCTGTCAGCCTCGGCGACGAGCACGTTGGCCGTGCCCTCGATGTTGCCGATGAATGGAAGCCTCCCCGAGACCTGCCAGCCGAGAGGCGCTCCGGCTTCTACATCGAACTCGCCCGTGCACAACTGTGGTCCGGGCTCGCAGAAGACTCCTTCGAGTCACTCAAGGTCGCCCGGCACATTGCTCCCCAGCACACCCGGGAACACCCGTGGGTTCGTGAAGACGCCGCCACGCTGCGCCGTCTGAAGCGGGCCGATTCCGAGACCCTCACCAACTTCGCCGAGTGGTGCGCTGCGACCTGAGCAGTCCCGACTACCCCCTGTAGGGGTACTTGTCGTACTTCCCAACCCTCACCATCTGTTGCACCCGCAGGAGCCAGCAGATGGGAGTCGGGGATGTCGAACGTACTCTCGCCCACCCAATCGGTCGTCGTCGGACGCGTGAGCATCGCCCGACTACACGGTGAGGCGTGCTTTGGCTGCGGTGCTGTCAACAAGACCCTGCGCGCGGCGGGAAACGTCGTAGTCCGCAGCAGTGGTCGCGTGTGGCAGGTCGTCACGTGCGGATGCAGGAGCGAATGCGCTGCTGCATGACCGCCGCCAACACGAGCTGCGGGCCGGGCGAGAACTCGCAGAGAGGTTCGGGTCTGCCCGCCGATGCCGAATCAGGGGGTTTTCCTGTGAGACAGATGGTGAGCGTCGCCCTGGCCTTTCCTCCGGCGGACGACGAACCGATTGAGGCTGAAGAGGTCAAGGTGACGTCTTGGCATACCGCGTCCGGTCCCCTAGCTCGCCGCCCGCAGAACTTCGCGCGTCGATGGTCTCTACAGCGCACAGCTGTGAGACTGGCCCGGATCCATGCTCGCACGTGGCTTACGACCTGGCGTTGGGCCGGCGACCTAGACGAGGCCCTGATCGTCGTTGTTGTCCTGATGGACAACGCCGTGAAATACGCCGCTGCGGCTAACGCGCAGGGATGCGTCGAGCTTGCCTTGGTCCTCGATGAGGACGAAAACCTGGTGATCTGCGTATCGGATCCGAACCCGAAGTTCGAAGGCTTCACTGAGGCGGTCGCTGCGGAGAAGCGATCTGGGCTCGGGCTCGTACGAGCCCTCGGGGGCGAGATCACCTGGGGGACACCCGACGTCGACAGTGGGAAGACGGTCCAGGTGCGGATGCAGTCAGCCGACCGCTGACTTGGAGGGGCGAACACCTCCACTTGCTTGCACTCTATTTCACCTTGTTGGAACCCGACTCTTGAGGAATCCACCATGCCTGCCCGCGTGTCCCCGACCCGCCCGGCCACGCACCGTCGCCCACGGAACCGCTCGCATACAGACCACGATGTGCTGAAGCAGGTTCGGTTGGCGGTCGCTGCCCCTCTGGTGATCGTCCTGGCCGTGTTGTGCGGCGCCGTCCTAGCCTGGCAAACCGTCCACGCCGGAACTGGATGGCTCTTGGCCGGGCTGACCGGCGGACTGCTGGTGGCCGCCGTGGTCGGGCCGGTGCGAGCGCGGACCGTGGCCAGGGCCGTTGAGGGGATCTATCAGGCCCAGCTACGGCAGGTCACTGAGGCGGCAGAGGCGCTGGAGAAGGCGGTGGTGTGGTCGGCGGACGAGCTGTGCCGGGGCGGCACACCGGCCCTGCCCGACAGCCTTCCGCTGCTGGGGGAGACGGGCCAGGCGGATGAGGTGGTGGAGCGGCTGGGTGAGGTGCAGTTGCAGGCCGTTGCCTCCATGATCCGGGTGCGGGAAGAATCGCGGTCGGCGGTTCTGCTGTCGATGCTGCACCAGTTCTCCAAGCGCGAGCACGCGTTGATCGACCGGGCGTTGGAGATGCTCGATCATCTGCAGGACCGGACTGAGGATCCTGACCAGCTGGACACGCTCTACAGGCTCGATCACCTGGTGACGAGGATGCGCCGCTGGGTGGAGAGCAAGGCGGTTGCCGGTGGGCGGTCGCTGCGCAGTGCGCGGGAGCCGGTGACGGTCATGCAGGTTCTGCGGGGTGCGGTCCAGGAGATCCTGCACTACTCGCGGGTGACGGTCACCCAGGGAGCGGTAGGTATCGAGCTCGGCTTTCCCCGGCATGTGGGTCCTGACCTGACGCATCTGCTGGCCGAACTCGTCGAGAACGGGACGCAGTTCTCCGATCCGGCCAGCAAGGTGCAGCTGAGGGCCCAGCGGGTGGCCAAGGGGCTGGCGATCGAGGTCGAGGACCGCGTCGCGATTCCGATGCGTGACACCGACCGGGCGCGGTGGAACCGTCTGCTGGCCGAACCGGATCAGGTCGATGTGAGTGCCGAGGTCAGCGATGGACGGCTCGGCCTGCTGACCACGGCGTTGATCGCCCGCAACTACGGGATATCCGTCAAGCTGACGGAGAACATGACCGGGGGGACGACCGCCCTGGTCGTGGTCCCGCAACGGCTGCTCGTCACGATGCCGGCTCCTGTGGCCGCCGCTCCTGCCGGGCCGCCGACCGCCACCCCGGCGGCCACGCCCGCGCAGGCATCCGCGCCGGGCCGGGCGAACCAGGCCTCTGCCTCGGAGGCGCAGGCGGCGTCGGCCGCTCGGATCCGGAAGACGTTGGAGGCTCCCCCGCTGCCTCAGCGTGTGGTCGGTGGGTCGCCGGAGCGGCCCGGCCGCCCCTCTCGTGCCAACCCGCCGTCCACGGGGCCGCGTTACGGCCTAGCGGGTGCGTTCCATGACGGCATCAAAGCCGCCCGCGCTCAGGACCACACCGCCCCCGCGGCCAGGCCGGACGCCTCCTCGGGTCCTTCCGGGCCTCCGACCACGCACTCCTAACCCCCACCCCTGACTGGCCCCGAGCCGGAGGCCGGTCCGTTATCGGCAGGAGCGAGTCCCATGACCTACGACACCACCCACCCCGAAGGCAGCGTAGTGGCGGCTGCTGCGCCTGGGCAGGAGGCTTTGGCGCAGATGGCCGGGCTGCTGACGGATTTCGTCGAGAACGTGCCCGGTGTCACGCACACGCTGCTGATCTCGCGGGACGGGCTGAAGCTGGTAGACAGTGACGTCCACAGGGACTGGGCCGACACGTGGGCGGCCACCCTGGGCTCGCTGGCCTCCCTATGCGAGAGCATCCCGGGCCCGACGGGCGGCAGGGAGGCGTTGAAGCTGGTACTCGTCGAGCGTGAGGACGCCGTGATCCTCGCGTCGATCGCCGGAGAAAGCGTGGCCTTCCCAACCCATCCGGGCAACACGCAGGGCGTAGTCGACACCGTGCTCGCCGTCATTGCCCGACCGGACGCCAATGTGACGACGGTCGGATACGAGATGGGCGTCCTGGTGGACCGCTTCGCCCCCTACATGCTCGCGCCCGTGCGCAGCGCCTGATGACCAGGCCCTCTCGCCACACCCCGCCACCCGATCCCGCGTTCGTCCGGCCCTACCTCGTCACACGGGGCCGTGCACGGGCCCGGCACTGGATGAGCCCGGAAACCGAGCTGGAAGCCGGGAACGGCAGAGCGGGAGCGGGACTGAGGGAGGGGGAGTACGAGCAGATCGTGCTGCTGTGCCGGCAGCGGCGCCGGTCGCTGGCCGAGCTGGCGGGCACCATCCGCCTCCCGCTCAGCGCGACCCGCGTCCTCATCTCCGACCTCGTCGACGCCCGCGTCCTGGTGGTGTCGCTCGCCACCGCTGCCTATACGCCTACCGACTCCCCGTCCCCGGTGGGGGATCGCCCGCCCCGACAGCTCCTGGAGGCACTCCGTGTCGGCCTCGTCCGCCATGCCGGCTGAACCGGCCGACGGCGCCCTCCCAGAGGCCCCGTCCGTGTTGAAGATCCTCATCGCGGGGGGCTTCGGAGTCGGCAAGACCACGACTGTGCGCGCGATCAGCGAGATCGAACCGGTGTCCACCGAGGAGTACCTGACCCAGGCCAGCGCTCCCACCGACAGCCTGGACGGCGTGGCGGAGAAGCGCACCACGACGGTGGCATTCGACTTCGGCCGGGTCACCTTCGATGTCCCGATGCCGATCGAGCTGATGCTGTTCGGAATGCCGGGCCAGGACCGGTTCATGGACCTGTGGGACGACCTGGCCCGCGGAGCTGTCGGCGCGGTGGTACTGGCCGACACCCGCCGCCTGGCCAGCAGCTTCGACGCGCTCAGCTTCTGCGAACGCGCAGAGCTGCCGTTCGTGGTGGCCGTCAACGAGTTCGACGGCGCCCACCGCTACCCCCTCGGCGAGATCCGCCAGGCCCTGGCCCTGGCCCCCCGCATCCCCGTCGTGACCGTCGACGCCCGAGTGCCCGCAGCGGTCGTCAAGGTCTTGCTCCGCCTCGTCGACCACGCACTCGCACACACCCCAGCGGATCCCAACCCGGCTCCTGCCTTCACTCACCTGGACGCCTGATGACGCCTCACACGCCCGCCACCCACGCACCGGCACTCGCCCGCCGCCAGCCCGGATTACAGCCCGTCCCCACCCGGCAGGAGGTATTCGTCTCCGGCCCGGGCGCGATCCACGCGGGGCAGGAGACGGTCAGCTCGGCCACGGCCCAGGCGATGGCCGAGCAACGCGCCCGCGAAGAGCTGATCCAGCGCCTCGGCGTGCCCACCGGGCCGGATGACCTGATGGACCAGTTCGCGGCCCATCTTGCCGAGACGACCGGCATGCTCTACGCCTTTGTCAACGTCTTCCTGACCGAGCAGACCTTCGTCGGCCGGCACAACCCGCCGCCGGACAGCGGCTATCTGATTCTCGGCCGCACCATGAACCGCGATCACGGCTGGTGCCCCGCCGTGGTCAAACGCAGGAAGGCGCTGCCCCTGCCCGACGTGCACGCCAGCCCACGCTTCTCCGGCAACTTCGTGGTCGATGCGGTGGGCATCCGCTCCTACTTCGGCGCCCCGCTCATCCACGCCGAGACCGGCATCACGCTGGGCACCGTGTGCGCGATCGACCCCGAAGCCCGGCCCCGCAGCGACGCACGCCGCCTCCTGGAGGCCGTGAAGGCCGACGCCGCCGAGGTCATGCACGCCCTCACCTCAGGTACGTCCGCGCGCTGAGTTCCAACATCACCCCCCCACCCGGCACCCCCACAACCGGGGACCCGGCCGCCGCCTTGCACTCCGCACAGGGAGAGGGAGACGACCATGACCGCCACCGACACCACACCCCCAGAACTGCGCCCCTACCTGACCGCTGCCCACGAGCAGCTGTGGTGCGAGGCCGATGCGTTCGCCGCGGACCACGTTGCTGCTCGGGTGCCGCTCATGGAGGCCTCCCCGCACGAGGTGGAGCGCGAGCTGCCCCAACTCATGGCCAACAGGGGCTGGTTCGGAGTGACCCTTCCCAAGCAGGGGTACGGGGGGATGGAGGCGGGGCATGTCGCCAAGACCGTGCTGATCCATCGCCTCGGGGTGGTCTCCGCTTCGGCGGCGGCGATCCTCCAGGCCACCCTGATCCCCGTTGGGGCCCTCCAGCACTGGGGCACGGTGGAGCAGAAGCAACGGTGGCTCCCGCAGGTGGCCGACGGCACAGCGTTGCTGACGATCGCGGTCACCGAACCGGACGCCGGCGGTCACATGGGCGGCATCGAGACCACCGCTGAATGGGTGGGGGACGACGAGTGGGTCATCACCGGCGAGAAGCTCCACATCGGCAACTCCCACCTGGCCCACCTCCATTTGGTCGTCGCCCGCACCGCTCTGCCCGGTGTTCCCACATCGCAGGCCCTAACCGCGTTCCTGGTCGAGAACGACCGCAAGGGGGTAACCGTCGCTGAGCACCGGGCGCGACTGGGCCTGCACGGCTTCTCGGCCGGGCGCCTGATCCTGGACCGGGTCCGCATCCCTGCCGCCAACGTCCTCGGCGAGGTCAGCCAAGGCCTGTATGTGGCGCAGAGCGCCAGCATCCTCTACGGCCGCTCCAACCTCACCGCCCTCAGCCTCGGAATCCACGAAGCACTCGTCCAGACCACCGTGCAGTTCCTGAGCACCCGGCGCCGCTACGGCGGGCATCTGTCCGACCAGCCCGTCATCCAACACCGCATCGGCGAGATGCAGGGTCGCCTCCAGACCGCCATGACCACCGCCTACAGCGCCGTCCACCTCCTCGACAGTGGCCTGGCCTGCGACAGCCAGCTCATCGGGGCCAAGCACACCGGCCACCAGCTCGCCGCGCAAAGCGCCCAGGACGCGATGGAACTGCACGGCGCCCGCGCACTGGACGCCGACTACCCGCTCCAGCGCCTGTTCCGCGACATCCAGCACACCTACCCACCCGCCGGCACCGGCGAATTCCAGCGCATCCACCTCGCCAAAGCCGCCCTGGGAACAGCGCACATCCAGTGGTCCGACCGCCACGCCGCCGAGACCGCGTAGCCGACCAACCCCCGACCAGCCCCCGCCTGAACACTCCGACCCACCCTTGACCCCCCGTGCATGGCAGCCCCGTTGACTTCCACTGACGTGCACGGGCCCGGCCCCCTGCCACCGGCCCCCCTTTCTCCGGTGGCAGGGCCCACCCCTCGTTCCCAGACCGGACGGCGGCCCGGGATCGAGGCCAGGACCGGCCGTGGGGGGGGCCGCCCCCCGGGGGGGGGGCGGCCCCCGCGCCCCCCCCCCCCCCCCCCCCCCCCCCCCCCCCCCCCCCCCCCGCCCCCCCCCCCCGC